>CASFYV010000001.1 GCA_949298985.1 uncultured bacterium
ATCGATGCCGACAGGAGGTAATGCATCTGGGATAATAAATTATGTAAATATGAATGATTTTATAGGGTGTTTAAATCCCCACTTGGGAGAAACCCGTTATTACTTACCTGATGGAATTTATCTAGATGATGAATTTAAACCACATTCAGACTATATAAATCAAGATTTTAGTAAATATATAACTCTTCCATCAGGAGTTTGTAGGTTGGGGTAGCCTCCAACCTACTAGCTTTTATTGTAATTTAACGACCAGATTGATTTGTACTGATATCATCATTACCAACAATTTAAAGATGTAGTAATCCTGCAAAAGATTTTTAATCATTCCAGTTCACAAATAACATTTAGATATATTGGGATTGAGCAAGATCAAATTGATTATAGTTACAACAACTTCATTTTATAGTGCAAAAGTCTTTCTATCAGAGTAGTTGCATTATATTTAAAATACATTAAAAAATCTTGAAATATTGATGATATAATCGCTTTAGAGATTATTTTATTCAATATTTTACAAAATGGTTAAATTGTAATCTATTGAGCGTGTTGAAAGGGGAAATATGTACAAAAATCGGGCAACAATGACAGATAGAAGACATCAAATTCTAAGGCTTATTGCAAAAGGAAATAAGAATAAACAAATTGCAAGAAAAATGGGCTTATCTCTTTCAATCACAAGAATGCAAAATGGCGTTTGTATTGTTTTCTTGGAGAAATTTATACAGAAATCGATGCTGTGTTTATGGGATTACAAATGGGACTATTAAGAGAAAACGATCTGGTTGAACTCATCAGAGAGGAAATTTATGATTATGCTAGCGAAAAACAGATATACAGTTACAATCAAACAGGATTATAAACAGATTGACACTTATAGATCGCCACAAGATATTTTTTATGAAACACAAAAAGAATTAGAACCATTTCAAACTTTGTAGAAAAAAGAAAAATTTATATTGTAACATTAAAATAGGAAGTTATAAAATATCTCCACAAATATTTTGGCATAACATGTAAAAGTACGAATATAAAAAAATGAGCTGTTCAAATGCCAATGGGCAAACTATAAATTTAATTCCAACTCAAGCATATACGATAAAAGGAGAAGATGGTAATTTTGTGTATCTTATAAACTTGCATGATAAAGCAAAATAATTGCAGTTCCTATAAAATTTTTAAAGGATTTTTGTGTTGGATTAAGAATGTAATCATAAATCAATGCTTTTATAAATGCAGAAAGAATCATTTGATTATATGAGTTACAGATAATATTAACTAAAGTAAAATGTTTTATTGGAAGGTGATGTATGAATAGAAGAATTAAAAAATTATTAATAATTTTTACATTGTTATTTTTTATTTTGTTTGGTATTATAAGTTGTTGTAAAAATATAAAAATAGACGAATTTAAGCCAGCTTCAGTTATTTTTGTGGTGGATGCATCAGCTTCAAATCAAGAAGATTTAAGCAAACAAAAGAAATTTATAAAAGAAATCTGTGGAAGATTGGATCCAGAGGATAAAATTAAGATAATAAGAGTATCCGAAGATGCTTATCTTATTTTTGAAGGTTCTCCTCATAATTCAAAAAACATTTCTGAAGCTCTTAATGAATATACACAATATGATTCAAAAGAATGGGGTACCGCTTACGGTTTAGGTATAAAAAAAGCTTTATCTTACTCAAAATCAATGATTACTGAAGGATATGTACCTTCA
>CASFYV010000002.1 GCA_949298985.1 uncultured bacterium
CCCAAAGCGAAGCTTTTAAGGGTTCAGCGACCTGTGAGCAGAGTGCGAAGGAGTTTTGCGAAAAGAATAAAATTCTTTGAAGCAAAATCCGAAGACACGTTTAACGCGAACAGGTCAAGACAAGTCCCGCCATCGACATTTAACTTTTTAGAGCCTTCGTTATGGGTGCTATATTTTAGTATTCAAGCGACTTTTGCGGGTTCCAATTGCCTCAATATTGCTAAGGTTTTTAGCTTGATTTCTTAGAGCCTCTTTTACTTCTTTTGAGTGAGTTTCGAGGGTTTCATTAAATTGGTTGGGTTTTAACCCGACTATAAATTTGATAATATTTTTCTGTTGGTTTTCACCCAACCTACAGCTATTGTTCTGTTTTAGGGGTGCATTTTAGAAAGTCCAACCTATGAGTTTGATAAGCTTAGGAAGAGTTGTTGATTATTGAAATTATTATTCATTATTATAATATCTTTAGTTTGTGGTATTATTTTTTTATGACGAAGTTTTTGTTGATTAGTGAGGATAGTGAAAAAGAGGCTTTAGTAAGAGAAGTTTTTTCTTCTGATGAAGTTATTGTATCAGTTGATCAAACACTTATTTTTGATGTGTTAAAAGTTGAAGAACCTGATATTGTAATTGTTGATGGTGATATAAAGTCAATTGATTTAAAACCTTTGTGCAGAAAAATTAAACAATATCCTGTTGTGATATTGTTGGTTTTAGGAAAAGTAGAACATAATAAAGATGTGATGCATAATGCAAATCTTTTTATAAAAACTCCAATTGATAAGAATTTACTTTCTGCAACCGTAGATTCAAGCTTAAAAACAAGGCATTCTTTATTAAAGATGGCAAAATCTAATCAAGAACTGGCTAGAAGTTTGTATCAGTTAAATGTTCTTTATAATACAAGTTCTCAATTAGCAGGTTCTTTAGATAAGGATAAGCTTTTAAAGATTATGGTTGAAGGGATTGAAAAATCTTTGAACTTTGAGCTTGCTTGTACTTTAATGTTTCGTTCTGAAAGAGAACCCGTGCTGATAATTAATTCTGTAAATAAAATTTCTGATAGGCTTCTGGAGGCTTTAAAGCTTAGAGCTATTTTAAGTTATAAATCTCTTTTAAGTGATCCGCCTTTTGATATCAAAATTGGGAATTTAAAGATTGAAAAAAATATTAAGCATAATATACAAGAATATGATTTTTCAGTTTTACGCTATGATAATATGTTTGCTCCGATTATGTTGAATGAAGAGTTTTTTGGTTTTACTGAAATCTATAGAGAAAAACCTTTTACGACAGAAGATGCTACTTGTTTTCAAACTCTTGTTCAACAAGTTGCTATACCTTTGCAGAGTGCTTCTTTTACTCAGGAGTTGAAGGCAACAAATAGAAAATTAGAAAAGCTTGAACGTTTAAAGTCCGAATTTATTTCAATAGTTTCTCATGAATTAAGAACTCCTCTTACGGCTATCAAAAATGCAATGGATATTATTTTAAGCGGTAAGGCTGGAGAGATGAGTGAAAATATTGAAAAATTTGTTTCTATGGGAAAAAGAAATGCTATAAGGCTTTCCGGTATTATTAATGATTTGTTGGATATTTCTAAAATTGAAGCAGGAAAAATGGATTTTAAATTTGAGTTAATTCATATTGAACCTGTTATTGAGTATGTAAAAAATAATTTGTCAGAAGTCGCAAAAGAAAAGAATTTAACAATTAGGTATATACCGTCAGGAGAAGATGTTGAAATTTATGCTGATTCTAACAGGCTTGAACAAGTTTTAACAAATTTAGTTTCTAATGCTATTAAATTTACTCCAGATGCAGGTGAAATCGAAATTTCTTCAAAGATAGTTAATGCAAGAGAATTACAATATGATAATTGTTTTGAAGAAGATATTAAAAGGCTTCAAGGGAATTATTTGCAAGTTTGTGTCGAAGATCACGGTATTGGAATTGAAAGAAAAGACTTAAATCATGTTTTTGATAAGTTTGCTCAAATAGAGAATTCGCTTTCAAGAAAAGTTGGAGGTTCCGGTTTGGGGTTGCCAATTGCAAGACAATTGATGGAATCTCATAATGGTGCTATTTGGTGTGATAGTGAAATAAATAAAGGCTCTAGGTTTTATTTTGTTATTCCGATTGCAAATGATAAAAGTAATTTTATGATGATAAAAAAACAGTTGCTTCAAAGAGCTAGAGCTAACAATTCGACTATTGCTGTTATTAAAATTAAATCTACTGAAAGTGTAATAGAAAATTTATTACGTGAAAATAATTTGTTGAATAAGACTTATATGACAAATTCTTTGATAGAAAAAGACGGTAATATGACAACGTTATCACTTATTTTGGTAGACGGAGATAAACCTTCTGCAGAATTTTTGAAAAAGAAAATTGAGTCTGTGGTTGAGCAAAATAAGAATTTGTATGGTGAATGTGATATAATGTATTCATATGAGATTGAAGGAGACAGGCATGAAAAAGATTCTTATAGTTGATGATGAGCAAGATATTGTTGAAAGTCTTAAGTTTGTCTTGGAAGTTTCAGGGTACGCTTGTTATACAGCTTTTAACGGTGAAGATGGCTTGAAGCTTGCAAAAGAAATTATGCCTGACTTAATTATTTTGGATGTTATGATGCCAAAGATTAATGGGTATAAAATTAGCAGGCTTTTAAAATATGATGCTAAATATAAAGACATTCCTATAATTATGGTTACGGCTCGTTCTCAATTAGAAGATAAAATGATTGGCGAAGAAACTGGGGTTAATGAATATATTACGAAACCTTTTGAGTTGGATCAGATTGTTAGTAAGGTTCAGGAATATTTAGGTGAAAATTAGAATATATACTTTGTCAAAAGGTTAGTATAATGGAAACAATTACAAATAAAACTTTAGAAAAATTAAAATATGAACTTGTAAGAGATGGTATCGTTTCTTACGAAACGTTAGAAAAAGCTGAAGAATTAGCAAATGTTCAAAGAATAAATATTGGTCAAGCTCTTATAAATTCAGGGATTTTAGCTGAAGAAACTTTATTAAAATTTTTAGAGGGTAAACTGCATATTCCATATGTTAATCTTGAAGATTATGAACCGGATGAAAAGTGTTTTAAGTATGTAACCTTTGCTGATGCAAGAAGATATAAAATTATTCCTTTATTTAAAATAGAAGATGTTTTGACTGTCGCAATGGCGGATCCTTTAGATTTGTTTGCTATTGATAAGGTTATTGAATCTGCTGAATGTTCGATTGAACCGGTAATTGCTTCTGAATTAAGTATTATTAAGAAAATAGATGAATATTATAAAGTAGCTGATACTGTTGATAGTATTACTTTTACAGGTGATACAGAAGAAGATTTTGATTGGACAGAAGAATTACATACTGAAGAAGTTGGAGAAGAACATATTCAACACGTTATAAGAGCGATTTTGAAACAAGCTATTGTTGAGAATGTTCATGAACTTAATTTTGAGCAAGTAGAAGATGGTTTGAAAGTTATTTTCAAAAAAAATGGAGAGGCCTATGATAAAGGAGTTGTTCCTGCTATTTTAAATACTGCTTTTGTGTCAAAATTAAAGACACTTTCAGGTTTAGATGCATCTGTTTGTGAAATTCCTCAACTTGGAAAATTATGTTTTAAAGTTGAAAATACTATTTTAATAGCATCAGTTTCTTCTTTCCCAACTATTATGGGAGAAAGAATTTCTTTGAAAATTTATAGGCCACCTATGGCTTTAGATAAAATTATAGATGATGAAAAACAAAAGGTTATTATAAATCAAGCTTTAAAAACTCCCGGAATAATTTTAGTTTGTGGTTCACCTCTTAGTGGTAAAACTCATATCATTTATTCATTATTAATGGAAGCTACAATGACAAATAAAAATATTATGACTATTGAATCTATTGCAAAATATGAGTTAAAAGGAGTTAATCAGTGTGAGTTGAATGAAAATATAGGTTTTAATATGGATAAAGCTCTACGTTATGTAGAATTTCAATCTCCGGATTTGATTTATTTAGAGGGGGTTAAAACTCGTGATGCTTTTGAGTTTTTGTCTGAATTATTTTATAATGATAAAACTGTTATTACAGAGTTTATGGCTAATAATATGACAGATTTAAGGCAAAAATTAGCGTTTGATGATTTTCAATCTTTTAAGACCTTAATTTCTTGTTTAATATTTATTCATTCAAAAGATAGTATAGAAGTTTTTGATAAAGAAACTTTACAAAAATATTTAGCATAAAGGAGGTTTTTATGTATCAAGTTTATATTGATAAGCCATCATATTTTGAACCGGATATGGCAGGTGAATTTAAGGATTTGGAATCAGCAGAAGCTTTTGCAAAAAAAGAAAAAGCTGCTGATGATGAAATTTCTTATGAAATAAAAGAAACTAATGGAACTGTTAATAGTTATGGAGAATTAATAGCTCACGTTGTTAAAAGAGGTTAAATTTGTTCGTTAGTAAAAAAGCCTTAGTTTTCACTAAGGCTTTTTTACTTATTTATAAATGTTATTTTTATTGATTAATATCTTGCAGGGACTTGTTCATCAGTTTCTGCTCTTCTTCTTTCAAGTTGAAGTTGACCATTTTTCACAACTTCCTGTAATTGACATAAGTTTTGTTCTATATTAACAAGAACTTGTTCTGCATAAACAGTAGCACCATCTTTTGTTCTTGTGGCTTCATCATTTGCTTGAGCTCTAATTGCTTCAGCTTCATCCAACGCCTTTCTTTTAATTTCTTCGCAATCAGTGATTACTTGTTCTTTAATTTTTTCAGCCTCTCTTTGAACCGCTCTTAATAAATCAGATTCGCTTAATAGTCTATTTGCTTCAGCTTGAGCATCAGCTATTATTTTTTCAGCTCTCTGTTGAGCCTCATATTGTAATTCATCTTTTCTTCTTAATAAAGAACGAGCTTCTTTGATTTCATCAGGTAATGCAGCGTAGAGCTTATCCAAGATGTTCGTAACGTTTTCTTTTTTTACTATTGTAAAACCGCAAGCCAATAAAGAAAAGCCTTTGTCTAAAGTATCTTCAAGTTCGTTCATTAAACCATATATAACATCTTGTTGTGAATTCATTTTGTACTCCATTTTTATGATAGTTAATAGAATTGTACAATAACTAATTAATAAAAGTCAATGATTGTTTTTAATCCATTAGATGACTTCTTTCAATTGATTCAATATCTTGGATAATAGTTTTTTTTATTTGTGTAAGAGCTAAATTTACTTCATTTACATTTATCATATAATGACTTGGCAAAAGAAAAAACTTTTGTCGAAGTTGATTATATAGGTTTTTAAATAAAGATATTGATCTGTATTTTTCAATTTTTGATTTTTTGTATTCATCTGGTAATTTTGCAATGATGCAACATAAAATATCATCTAGTTTGGCCTTTTTAATAAATTTTTTATTGCCAAAATTTAAATCAGAATCGTGTAGAATTATTTTTTGTAATTTTTCAAAATATTTAACAATTGCGTCAATATCAGTCATATTATTATCCTTATTTTGTGTAAAATTCTTTATAATTATAATACATTACTCTTTTTAAAACAATACTAGTGTGGTAAAATAGTCTTGCTATGGAAAAGGTTATTATTTCACCTTCAATATTATCCGCAGATTTTACTAAGTTAGGTTGTGAAGTTGAAGCGGTTAGAGAAGCTGGAGCATCTTGGGTTCATGTAGATGTTATGGATGGACATTTTGTTCCGAATATTTCTATTGGAGTTCCGGTTGTAAAATCTTTAAGGAAAGCTACGGATTTAGTTTTAGATACTCATCTAATGATAGAAAATCCTGAAAAATATATAGAACCTTTTGCAAAAGCAGGTGCTGATATTTTAACTTTTCATTTTGAAGCTTGTAGGGATTCAAAACACGTTTATGAGGTTATTAATTTGATAAAAAGTTTTAATGTAAAAGTTGGTTTGTCAATAAAGCCTCAAACACCATCAGAAACTATCTTTGAATTTTTGGATTGTTTAGATTTAGTTTTGGTAATGACTGTTGAACCAGGTTTTGGCGGACAAATTTTTATGCACGATTGTGCTATGAAAATACCTTTTATTAAAGAAAAAGCTAAAAATAATTTGATTATACAAGTTGATGGTGGGATTAATAATCTTACTGCCAAAATTTGTACTTCTTTAGGGGCAAATTCTTTAGTTGCAGGGAGTTATATTTACGGTAGTGATAATTATAAAAAGGCTATTGAGAGTTTATTTTAGTCTTGTTATCTGATTTTCAAAATAGTTAAAATATTATAGAATAACTTATATGGAAAATCTTTTAGAAATTAAAAATTTAGATTTGTTTATTGGTAAATATCAGATATTATATGATATTAGTTTGAATTTAAAATATGGAGAATTACACGCTTTGGTGGGAGAATCCGGGTGTGGAAAATCAATGACAGCAATGTCTATTTTGCGACTTATTCCAAAGACTGCTTTTATTAAAAATGGACAAATTTTATTTAATAAACAAAATTTATTAGATTTAAGGGAAAAAGATATGAGGAGCTTAAGAGGCAATAAAATTGCTCTTATTCCACAGGATCCGATGACTTCTTTAAATCCTTTGTATACAGTAAAAAATCAATTGGTTGAAGCTATTAAAATTCATTCTAAAGTAAGTGAAAGACAAGCTTTGAGAAAAGCGAAAGAAGTTTTAGATTTAGTTAGTATACCGGATATAGATAATAAATTAAATTATTATCCTCATGAACTTTCAGGAGGAATGAAACAAAGAATTATAATCGCAATGGCATTAGCTTGCAGGGCTGAATTAATTATTGCAGATGAGCCAACAACTGCTTTAGATGTTACTATACAAAAACAGATTATGGATTTATTGGATGAAATAAAAAAAGAGTTTAAGACTACGATTTTATTAATTTCTCATGATTTGGCTTTAGTTAGTAATTATGCTGATAATATTTCTGTAATGTATTCAGGTTACATTGTAGAAAAAGCTCCTTCTGATATATTTTTTAAAAAACCAATTCATCCTTATTCTGAAGCTTTATTGAATTCATTACCGTCAATAAATCCAAATTTGAAGTTAAAAACTATAGAAGGAGCTCCTCCAAGTATTCAGGAAGATATCTTTGGATGTAAATTTCATCCTCGTTGTGATTGTTTTAAGTCAGGAATATGTGATATGAAAGTTCCTGAACTTGCAGAAAAGGAGATTTATCATTTTGTTTCTTGTTTTGAAAGATAATTTATGCAATTTTCTTTAATGCAAGAAATATGTCTTCTGAAATTAAGCCGTTTTCTAAATCTTTTGAAATAACGTTAAGGGCGTCTTCTTTACTCATTGAATCCTTATAACTGCGTTTTTCTCGAAGAGCTGTATATTTATCTGCCGTACTTAATATTTGAGATGTTGTTGTATATTCAAAATTATTATTAATTTTAGGATATCCATCTCCAGATGGAGTTTGATGGTGGTATTTTATTAAATTTAAAACATTTTCATTGACACCTTGGGTTTTTAGCAATTCATAACCTAATTCTGAATGCAAGTTCATAATTTTTTTCTCGTCCTCTGTTAATTTACCTGTTTTATTTAATATTTTTTCAGGAATTAGGACTTTGCCGTAATCGTGTAACATTGCTGCTTGTTGTAAATCCATTAAATTAACTTCTTTTTTTAACTCTTGTGGTAATGCTGAATATATTTTTGCAGCTGTAATTCTTGTATCTAAAAGATGTTCTTTTTTTAATTTTTCTAATTCTTGGATATTGATTACTAAAGGAATTTTATTTTCTTTTAAAATTTTAATGATTTCGGGATTTGATTTTGCTATTTGTAATAATTTTGTCTTATCTGTGAAATTATCATATAGAGGATTTGTGTTAAACGAATCTTTGCGAAAATCTTTATCGATGTAAGGTTTTGCAGTATTTGACCTAAAATTAATTTTAGGTACGTTAATACTATTTATTATTGGGGTATTAAACACAAACGTCATTATTTTTCTTCACACATTTTTAACACTTATAGTCATGTAAAGTATTTTTTTAATGACAATTTGACCGACTGGCTAATATTGTTAACAAAAATTTACAATTATTGATCTACTTTTAGTATTTCGTAGATGTCCATTTTATGAGATTTTCCTCTGATTTCAACATCAGAGATTTTTATTGAATCGACAAAACCTTTAACTTCCTTGTATGTTGAAGAACTTATAAGCATTTTGGTTTTGTAGATCTTGTTGTAACTTTCGAGTCTGCTTGCAAGATTTACTGTATCACCAATAACGGTATATTCCATTCTGTTTACAGAACCGATATTTCCAACAAAAACATCTCCTGTATTAATTCCTATACCAATTTCAATTTTTGGTTTTCCTTCAGTTACCCATTTTTTTTGTAATTCTTTTACTTTTAAAAGCATTTCATATCCGCATCTTACTGCGTTTTGTGCGTGATTTTTGTCTTGAATAGGTTCTCCAAATATTGCCATTACAGCATCGCCAATGAATTTATTGATTATACCATTGTATTTGGTTATTATGGGTTCCATTTCTGTAAAGTATTCATTTAAAATTTCAGAAACTTGTTGTGCTGACATTGTTTCTGACATAGCAGTAAATCCTCTTATGTCTGAAAATAAAACTGTTACATTGGCTTTTTTTCCGCCAAGTCCAAGATTATCTATATTAGAAATAACTCTTTTCATAACATCTTCAGACATATATTTACCCATTGCAGATTTTACTTTTTCTTTACTTCTATTTTCAAGTATAAATTTATGAGTATAGCCCAAAATAGTAGTTATTATGAACATTGTAATTGGTGTTATGACATTAATTATTATGCCAAAGTAGAAGCATAATGTCGCGAGTGTTAAATAAGCTATTAAAAGAGTTGTTGTTAAAATTGTTGACTTAGCTAAATCATAAAGTCGTATAAAAATATAGGTAAGGCTTATGCCGAGTATTATTAAAAAGAAGTTAATAAAATCAGGAACAATTTTTAAAAAATCATTATGAATAATGTTATCAATTGCGGTAGCTTGTATATCAACTCCAGGATGGTTTGTTGTAATAGGAGTGTTTTTATTGTCGTTTAATCCTGCTCCGGCAGGAACATTGGCACCAATAACAATAATTTTATCTTTAAATGTTTCAGGATTTATGATAGGTTTTTTACCATTTTTAAGGCTATCGTAAGAATCCATTATGTCTATGGCAGAAACCATTGGATGAGAATAACCGTTCCAAAGTTTATAATATTTTATTGGTACAATAGATTGGAATTTGGAAGTTCTCTGTTTAATATAATAGTTTAATTTGGGTATTTTTATATAATTTTCAGAAACAATTATTTCAGGATTATTTTGATAAACTAAAAATGCTCCTAATGCTAGTGACGGGTAAAAATTACCTTTATATGGAATAATATATTCTTGATTTCTGTATACTTCATCTATAGAATATTTTGTTAATTTACCATTAATAAATCCGGGTAATATAGAAACTGAGCCGACTTTTTTTACAGAATTAAAGTACATTACAGGAAATGTAAGTACACTGGAATATAGATATGGAATTTTTTTATATTCATTTTTTACGTTGATAGAAAATTTTTCACTAAATCTTTTGTCGTAAACTTCTCCTCTTTGAATGTTTTCCCAAGGTTTTATGTTTGGCATAAAGCCTACGACTAAATTATTGAATTTATTCAAAGTGTCAAAATATTTCTTATCAGAATTAATATCTTCTTTGTCTACTGATGATATTAATGAATCGTGAACTATAACTTTCGCTTTGGTATATTGGTTGAAGTATTCAAAAATTTTGCAATTAAGTTCTCTTTTCCACGGCCAACGGTATTTTTCAACAGTTTTTGCATCAATTACTACTAAAACTATATCGCCACTACCGTATATTTGTTTTTTATTATCAAATGGTAATTTTTCGGTTAAAACATTTTTAACCATAAAATCATAAGCTCTAGGTTCTACAAAATTATATGTTACAAAGTAGACAAAAATGTATACAAGTAGGACAATAATACTAGAGAGTGCAAATTTAATTTTGTTCATATTATTATAATATTATAAATTATGGAAAAAGGATAGACATAAATGAGTGAAAATTATATTCAAATGATAGGAGAGGATAAAATATATCCGATTGTAAGATGTAAAGATGCAGAACAAACCGTAGAAATTGCAAAAGCTTTGGTTGATGGAGGTATTAGGGTTCTTGAGATAAATGTAGAAAATCCTTCAATATACGGTGCTATTTCTGAAGTTTCAAAGTTTGCAAATGTTTGTGCCGGAGGAATTATAACTTCTCTTCAAGCTGATGCAGCTTTTGAAAGTGGGGCTAAATTATTCTCTTCTCCGATTTTTCAGATGAATATGGTTAAAATTTCTAAAAATAAGAGAGTTCCTTTTATTGCAGGAGCTTCTACTGCTAATGAAGCATATAATGCTTGGAAATCAAGAATTCCTCTTATAAAATTGTTTCCAACTGAAGCAATGGGAGGGGTTCAGTATATAGAAGATATTTTAAGACAAATGCCTTTTCTTAATTTAATGCCAATGGGTAATATTAAATTAAGTGAAGCAATTACTTATATAAAAGCAGGTGCTACTGCTGTTGGGGTAGGTAGAGATTTCTTTCAAGGTTTTACGCCTAAAGAAATTACTGAAAGAACTAAGGAAATTTTGTCGGAAATAAAGGATTATACTGAATGGAGCAAAAAATAGATATTGCTATAATTGGGGAGTGTCTTATTGAACTTTGTGCTAATGGTACTTTAGCCGATACTTCTACTCTTAATAAATATTTCGGTGGGGATACTGTGACTACTGCTGTTACGATTGCCAGAATGGATGGAAGAGTTGCTTATCTTACTCAAGTTGGAAACGATGGTTTTAGCCAGTTTATTTTGTCTAGTTTGAATAAGGAAAATATTGATACCTCATTGATTAAAATCAATGATGAGCAAAATGGAATGTATATTGTTTCTAATTGTCAGGGTAATAAAGAAGTTCTTTATTATAAACGAAAGACAGCAGCCACTAAATTGTCTGTACAAGATTTATCAGGGGATTTTATTAAAAATATTAAATTAATATATTCTACTGGTGTTGTTCAATCTATTAGTGCAAGTGCAAGAGAGCTTGTTAGAGAAAGTTTTAAACTGGCAAGAGAAAACGATGTATTAACAGCGTATGATCCAAATTATACTTCTTGTTTTATGAATTCTACTGATACCAAAGAATATTTTGAAGAAATTATTGGATATACAGATGTTATTTTTGTTAGTTTGAAAAATGATGCTCAAAGATTGTATGAAATTGATTCAATAGATAAAATTATGAATTATATGTGGGATAGAGGTGTTAAAATAGTCGTTATAAAATCTCATATTGATAATGGTTATTATACAGGGTATCGTGGAGAAATTAATTTTAGAGAATTTTATAATACTCAAAAAGCTATTGATACAACAGCTTCCGGTGATGTTTTTAATGGAGGGTTTTTAACAGCTCTTTCTAAAGGTTATACTCCTTTTGAAGCAACAAGATTTGCATCAGTTGTTTCTGGGCTCCAAACTCAAAATTATGGTGCAATTCAGGCGATACCTTATCTTAATGCTGTTATGGAGAATGTTTAGTGACAAAATATTTAGTATCAGGTTATATTGGGTTTGATAATTTTGGTGATGAAGCTATTGCAAAGGCTTTAGTCGATAAAATTCGTTCCGGAGTTTTTGATAATGAATATGAGATTGTATTAAGTGGTAAAGATGAAAGATTTATTACTTTAATTTCTTCTAATCCGGAGAAAACTTCTTCTTTATATGGTGTTGATTCTTGTAAAATGCTGGAATTTTTTAAACCTTTAATTAATTCTGATGTTTTAATTTCAGGAGGAGGAAGTCTTTTACAAGATGTAACAAGTAAAAAAAGTTTATTTTATTATTTGGGGATTATTTATTTAGGAATTATTTTGAGAAAGAAAGTTGTAATTTTTTCTCAAGGCATTGGGCCTATTAATTCAACAGTTGGAAAATTTTTAACTAAATTAGCTTTAAAAAATTGTTATAAGATTTCTGTTAGAGATGATAAATCTTTGAAATTATTGAATGGTTGGGGGATTGACGCTAATTTAGTAAAAGATCCTATTTTGGAAATTGATTTACCTAAAAAACAACAAAAAGGGATTGTGGGTATTCAATTAAGAAGATTTCCAACTCTTTCTGATAAATTTTTAAGTGCTTTAGCAAATGAGATTGTTAAGAATTTTTCTGACAAAAAAATTCAAATTTTTTCTTTTCAAGATAGCTTAGATTTAAGTGTTTGTGAAGATTTTAAGAGAATTTTAAATAAAAAAGGTTTGGTTAATGTTGAGGTTTTTGGTAATCTTTCCATTAATGATGTTTTTAATAAAATTTCAACATTGGAATACTTAGTAGCAATGAGATTTCATGCAAATGTTGTTGGAGTTAAGTCCGGGGTTAAAACTTTAGCTATAAATTATGATATAAAGGTTAAGAAATTAGCAGAAGAATTTAATTTACCTTCAATAGAATTGACTGATTATGATTTTTCAAAACAATTTGATAACCTTATTAAACAAGATAAACCTCAGGTAAATATTTAATTTTTTTATAATAAAAAGGGTGCAAATGCACCCTGAAAATCCAACTATCACAAATCAATATATTATTTTAAGTTTTTCATACTTCATAAACGAGGCTTTTGTAAACCTTTAATTATCAAGTCTTTTAATCTTATAGAGGTTTATTCCATAAAGATTCTGCAAATTTATTTTGAACAGTACCATTTTCAACTGATAAAGAAACGTTGCTTGGTGTGAAAATGAATACCATATCACTAATTTTTTGAGCAGTACCGTTTAGAGCGTGAGCTGCACCGCATACAAAGTCAATTGTTCTTTGAGATTGTTCTTTGTCTAATAAATCAAGATGTAAAATAACTGTTTTCTTGTCAATTAATTTTTTAACAATTTGAGCTGCTTCTGAGAAAGAACGTGGCTCAATAACTGTAACTTCACCTGATTTGTATGAGTTAGGGTGTGAAACAACTTTTGATTCTCTTTCAAAAGAACGTTCAGGTCTGCTACTTACTCTAGTTCCATACATAGTGTCCAATGCTAATTGTCCATCTGTTGCGTAATCGTCTTCACGATCTACTAAATCCATGAAAGCTCCTTCATCACTTTCATCATTAAAACTTTTTGTGAAAAAGTTTACAAACCCTTTTAATCCTTCTGATAATGCCATTTCTCCTCCAATATACTTTTACTTAAATAATTTTCTACCAATTCTAATTATTGTTGCACCTTCTTTAATCGCTATTTCATAATCATTACTCATTCCCATTGATAATTCAGGTAATTTTGTTTCATATCTTTTTTCTAATAAATCTCTGAATGTTCTAATGTCTCGAAATAAGTGTCTCAGTTCTTTTGGTTCCGCCTCTAGTGGTCCGATATTCATTAATCCTATAATATCAAGATTTTCTAGCTTTAAAATTTCTTGAAATTCATTTAACAAATTTTCTTTTGAATATCCAAACTTTTGAGTTTCACCTGCATTGTTTACTTGTAATAAAATTCTCTCTCTTTTATTTAAATTACAAGCAACTTGGGAAATTGTTTTTGCTAATTTTAATGAATCAACAGAATGTATAACGTCAAAATGTTGTACAACTTTTGAAACTTTGTTTGATTGCAAATGTCCTATAAAGTGGAATGTGGAATTTTCTTTTATTTCTTCCGGCAAAGACACTATTTTTTCTATTGCATCATTTGCTCTAGATTCGCCAAAATCCCTAATTCCTGCTTCATATCCCTTTATAATGCCATCTCGTCCGAAATATTTCGTAACTGCGATTATTTTTATTTTTGAATGTGCGATTGATTGTTGAATTTCTTGAAGATTTGCTTTAACCGCTTGAGCATTTATTTTTAAATCCTCTCCCCAGTCTTTAGTTGGTATCAACATTTCCTCTCTCAACCTCTATTTTATTATATAACAGAAAACATGCCTTGTACAAGAGTGTATTTGTAACAACTTTTCCTGATTTTTAGAACATGCCGAAACCCATGATTTGCATGGATTTCGACCATGTCTAAAATATTAAGTTTTGTTAAGTTATCAATGTTTTGTTAAGAATTTGACAAAAATTTTTATTTTTTTCTTAAAAAGGCATGCCTTTTTAAGTTACTTGAACATAAGAATATAGTAAAATTACGAGTTACTATTTATTATTGTCCTAAGTAGCTTAATGTTTCCATAACACTGCTAGCAGTAGAGAACACTCTAGAGTTCATTTGAATCATTCTTTGTGCTGATATCATGTTTGTAAGTTCAGCAGCAACGTCAACGTTAGAACCTTCGTATCCGCCTGCTTCAATAGCTCCAAAAGAAACTTCTCCTGCCATACCATAGTAGACTTCACCAACGTCAGCTGCCCATTCCCAAAGGTTGTTATTAATAGAAACAAGACCTTCTTCATTTACCATTGTTGCAAGTTCGATTACAAAGTTAGAATTTTCGATAGAAGATCCTTCTGCTTGTACATCAGCCCCTGTTACAGTAACTCCTTCTGGTGTTATATATTTCCATTGTACTGCGTGATTGCCGTCAACATATTGTGTTAGGATAGAGCCGTCACTGTATGTAGCGGCAATAATACCGTTTTCATCTACTGTAGTAGATTTTAGCGTAATTCCGTTTTGGTCATTATAGTTAACCATTTCTTGTAATAGAACTGTTTGGTTTAATTGCTTAGAGACATTACCGTTGCTAAGACCTGTTTGACCGATAAAATTACTTTCAGAAGGATTAAATGTTATATCTGCACCTTCTGTATACGAGATACAACCATTTGCAACGGAAAATTCTACGTCGACAATTCCTTCATCTTGAAGTGTTTGATTAAATGATGCAATAATTTCATTAATTGTCGGATCACCTTCAGGTACGGTTAGTGTTATATCTTGGTCATCTATAGTTACAGATACATTGCCTGTTGTAATGCTTGCATTGTTTAGTTCACTGATTTTTTTATTTCCTATATCAGGATCTCCACTAATTGTTGCACTTAAATTTTTTGGTACTTTAACAGTTTCACCGGAACTTGCATTTGAGTAAGGAGTTTTTGCAGCTACGACTTTCATGCCTGATTGGTTTACTATATTGCCATCAGAATCTGTGGTAAATATACCATCTCTTGTATAATATAATTTCCCTTCCGCATCTTGTACTACAAAGTAGCCATTACCAGAGATCATTAAATCCATATCTCTACCTGTATTTATAAAGCTTCCTGAAGAAAAATCTCTTGTAATTCCACCTATTTTTACACCAAGACCGATTTGTTTAGGATTTGTCCCGCCTCCGTCTTTTGTTGCTGCACTACCGTATGAGATTGTATTCGAATAAAGTGTTTCAAAAGTCATATTTGCAGCTTTATATGCTGTTGTATTGATGTTAGCAACGTTGTTTGCTACTACATTGATTTGCTGTTGGCCGGCATTTATTCCGGTGCTTGATGTGTAAAGTGCTTGTGACATTATTTCCTCCCAATATATTTATTTATTTTGTGCTGTAGTTGTATTGTTATCTTCTGCTGAGCCACTTTCGCCTTTTTCTCTAATTGAGATTATGTTGGCAATAGAATAGTATTCTCCGTTAACTTTGACTTTTCCTGTTCCATCTTCAAAACTTGCTTCTGTTACGGTTCCGGTTATTTCTATTGTTTTATCTTTGTTTTCAGGATCTTCTATTGATAGAGTAACTTCTTTTCCTATCATTGAAAGTGTTTGAGTAACTTCTGCATTTGCTACCATATCACTATATAGTGCTGCAATATAGTTCATACAACCTTCTAAGCCTTCATTCATTTGTGTCATTTGTTCTAAAGATGAATATTGTGCTAATTGTGATAGCCATTCTGTATTATCGGTTGGTTGCGTTGGATCTTGGCTTTTTAATTGTTCTAGCATAAGAGTTAAGAACATATTACTGTCATTTTCTGTTGTTTTTTGTGTGGTGTCAGTAGTTGTTTTATTATATGCTGTCATGTTTTGTAAACTTGCGATTTCATTTGATATTACACTCATAATTTTCTCCAATTCTATACTTTACCATTTTCTTGATTTTCTATTGTAAACATTGTTTCTGCAAATTTTTGTTTGTTTTCTTCTTCTCTTTTAGATTGTTGTTCTTTGTTACCGCCTCTGGATCCTTCTTGTTCTGTCCAGTCTGCTTGATAATTACTTTCTTGAGTTTCATTCATTTTTACGGTTACATTGTCAACACTTACTCCGTGAGCCATTAATGTGTCTTTAAGTCCATCAAGACCTTTCATTATTAGATTTCTTGCGTCTTGAGTAGCGACTGTAAATTGAGCAGATAAACCTTCTTTTGTATTAATCAATTGAACTGAAACTTTTCCTAATGATTCAGGATTCAGGACAATATTTACTTTTGAATTATTATGTAATCCTTCTAATTGTTTTGAAATTTGTTCTACGATTTTACTTGGTCCAATATCGGTTGTTGTATTTGTTTTATTGGTTTGAATATTTTGTGTTGTTTTTAATGTAGTATCAACTTTAATATCTGCAAAATCTCCTTCTGTTTGAAACATTGCTTTTATGCCTTGCTCTTCTGGAGTTTGATTTTGCATTAAATCTGAGTTTTCTGATGAGTTATTACTTGATGTTTCGGTTTCAATATTTTCTATTTTTAAATCTTTTAAAACTTCTTCATCTACAATTTCTTCTATATTTTTTCCATTATCTTCTTCTGTTATGGTTGTTTCTTTTTTACTTAAATTAGCTACGTTGTTTGTAATTTCTTCTGTTGTTGTCTTTTTTGAATCAATGTTTTCAAGCTGTGTACTTAAATTTTTTCCGTTTAATGTTATATTTAAATCATTATCTTCTTCTGTGGATATTTTTGTACTTGTTTCTTGTGTGCCACTAGTATTTTCGTTAGTATTGATGTTTATACCATTTATCATTGTTTGTGTGGTGTTGATAATATTATTAATAATGGTAGTGTTTTCTTCTGTATTTGTGATATTCATATCTGTATTTTCTTCCGTTGTTAGATTTTCGTTTTCTGTATCGTTACTGTTTTCTGGGATAATTTCTGCGATTGTATTTTGAATTTCTTCAATAAGATTATTTTCTGAATTTGAGTCAGTATTTTCTTCTTTATTTGTATACTTTTCTTTTGTATCGTTTTTTAAATTTTTGTTAGCTTCGCTGTTGTTTTTGTTTGTGATATTATTTTCTGATTTTTTTTCTGATAAATTACTCTTTGTTTTTTCAAAGAGAGTTTCAAAATTATTTTTATTATCAGAGTAAAAATTTTTATTTACATTTTTTTCTGATAAAACTTGAGAATTGCTAATTGTATTTAATAAAGCTTGAGCCATTTTAGTTTATTTTAAACCTCGCTGAAGTTATGTCATCAATTTCTTTAGTTTCAAGTGCTAGAAAATTTTTATAATATTCTTTTTCTTGTTTTTCTTTTAATTTTTTTAATATTTCAACTTTTTGATAAGCTTCTTTTACTTCTTTTTGTTTGTATGCAAGAATTGATTTGGTGTTATTAATTATTCTTTCTTGGTTATTAGCATCTGTTACTAATTTTATAGAATAACTTTTGTGATTTTCAATTTGCATTATGTTGAGTTCTCCTGAAGAATAGAGAGCCTCTAATTGTTTTGTATTATTTTCTTGAGCAAGAAAGATATTTTGAAGTTTTGCTTGTTGCTCATTTAATGCTGCAACTATTTTTGCCATTTCCATTTGTCTTTGCTCAAGTTCTTTTTCACGCAAGTCTAACATTACTTGCAGTCGAAACTTGAATTTCTTCAATTTTATCTACCTCACCAAGACAGTACTATTTGTACCTCTTATACTCTACACGATTTTTCCATGCCTCCCATCATATATTTAGAGGATTTATATAAAATTTGTTAAAGTTTATATTTTCTTATTGGAGTATGTGAAAAATGAAACTATAGAGTTAATTTGTTTTGTAAATATTTTGTAATAATATTTTTAAACTAGGCAATTTTTTGTGTCTTTGTAACTTTATATTACTAAGTGATTGTGTAAAGAAGGTAGATTAAGTTATGACAAATCCTATGTTTAATCCTCAACCAAATTATTCTGGAGTGACTATTCAAATTTCCAATCCCGCTGTAAATGTTGGTCAAAATAGAAATAATGAAGGGTATTGTATGTATAATCCTTATGCTACAAATCCACAAGCTCAAGCTTTTAATGCTGTTCCTTATGCTGATTATCTGCAAACTCCAAATTTGAATCCGCAAAATAATAATTATAACAATCTTTCTGAATTACAAAATGGTGTTCAAAATAGTCAAAATCAAAAACAGTTACCTGTTTACCCTCCTCAATATTATTTGAATAATTATAATGTACAAGCAAACGGTAATAATGAAAATATTGATAAGATAGCTAAAGATTTAGAAAAGTTAAATAATTCAATGCCTAAGGATAATTTTTCACAAGGAATTACAGCAAATAAAGATGGTGTTTCTGATAAGATGGGTTTGGCAGATAAATTGAATAGTTTACCTGTGGAAGAAAATGATTATATTCAAAAAGAATATCCTGTAAAAGCTCCTCAAGAAGAAGATATGACTAAATCCCAAAATATAATTAGCGATTTGGATGCAAGAAATGCTGCAATAAATGCAGAAAAAGAAAATTCTAAAGAGCAAAGAGTTGTTGCTTTGACAGATGAATATATTAAATCATTAGAAAATTATTTGAATAATCCTAATGACGAAATTAGACTTATGGCTTCAAAGGAAATTTTAACAAGGTTGGATGAAGACAAGAGTCGTTATGATGATGCTGCGTTAAATGCTTTATTGAATAAAATGATGCAAGATCCGTCTAAAGTTATAAGAATAGCTTCTTTGAGTGCTTTTAATTCAGGATTAGCTAGTGGAAATGATTATACGATTAAATTATTACAAACAATACAAACTAATCCAAGTGCTGATAAAGAAGATGTTTTACAGGCTGCGGATATTTTGTTAAAAATGTCAGCAGGAAGTGAGATAAAAAATATTCCAAATCCTGCGGTAAAAGAAGATAATCCTAAGGAACAAAAATAATGGGAACTTTTGCAAACATAGTATGTAAGACAGCCGGTATTGCCGGAATGAGTTTGGCGGTGTATGACGCCTATTCTCTTGCTAAAGCTAATTCAAAACGTCAATCACAAATGGTTACTGCTAATTATTTGCAAAGAGTGCATTCTGGGACTAGAACTCTAAATACAGAAAGTCAGGTAAATAATGCTATTCAAAATAAAGTTGCAAGTTTTAGAACAGACAATTCAATTGTACCTGTTTATGGATCTGTAAAAGGGTTTATTTCAGGTTTTATAAGTTCTTTAGGAGATAATATTATACCGGTTTCTTTATCTTCATTAGCACTTGCAACAAAGGGTACTCTTGCTAAAGTAGGTGCTTGGGGATTAGCTGCCTATGGTTTATTAACTGTTGCAAGAGAAGGCTTTGGGCTTGGTAAAAATACTCCTATGGATTAAATTTTATCTCCGTATGTTGCGTTTTTGAGTAATTATCCAGTTTTGTATTTAAATTTTCAGGATTATTATCGATAGCTTCTTGTACATCTTTAAGGAGTCTTGTTTGAATTTCTTTTTCTTTTGTGAAAACATCAAGTTCCTTTTCTTTTTTATAAGCTTTCACTCCTGATTTATACAAGAATCTAGGACATATAAAGAGCATTGTAATAGCTCCGGCTCCTAAACCAAATAAGCCTGCACTTTTCCAAGATGCGGTATAACTTCTTGCAATTGCCGTTGTTAAAGCTCCTACAACTGTTGAAATTCCTCCGGCATTTAGGATGGCAAGTCTACGTTCCATTCTTCGGTTAATTGGGTTTCCATTGGCATAATTACTTCCCCTATATGATACCTTAGGGGATAAGGCACTAACAGGCTGAATCATCTTCTCACACACACTTTCTTTTAATATCTACTTATATATTTTAACTCATGTTTTTGTTTAAGTAAATACTTCTTAGGTATAATTTATTCATTTTGACTTTTTAAAATTTGTAATTAATCATCTAAATAGATGTGTTAATTTAGGTTAAAATCTGTCAAAATACACATCGAGAGAATATATATCATGCCCTTTGTTTACAGATTGCAGAAAGTTTTAGATTTCAGAATAAGGAAAAAAGAAGAACAGTTATTAGTTGTTCAAAAAGCTCAGCAAGAGGTATATATACAAGAGGAAAAAATTAGACAAAATGAAGCAGAAATCCAACAGACAATTTTGAATAAAAAAACAGCTGATTTTAGGATGATGGAATATTATGATAAATATTTACATCATCTCTGGGATAAAGCTGATATTCTTAATCAAGAGTTGCAAAGATTGTTAAATATTCTTGAAGGAGAAAAACAAAAGTTAGTTAAGTTAGAACAAGCCGTAAAGGTTGTTGAAAAACACAAAGAAAAACAAAAGGAAGCTTATTTAGAAGAACAAAAAGCGATAGAGTTAAAGCAATTTTCTGAAATTGGTGTTCAAAGGTTTTTTATTCAATCAAGAGAACAAGCTGAAGAGTTAGAAGAAGAATTGAAAAGTATAGAAATGGAAAATGAAAATGAATATTGAAAATAAATCTATAGATGTAAATAAGGTAAATAATTCTTCAAATGTTCGTTCTAATTCCAGAAAGGACAGTGTAAATGGAACTTCTTTTGCAGAAGAATTGAATTCTGGTAGAGATGTTAGCAAAAAAGAAGAAGATTCTAAAAGAGTTGAAGAAGATAAAAAAAATAAGGTTGACGAAAAAGAAGTAGATAAAGAAGAAACTATTTCAGAGGAAGATGAAGAAAAGCCTATTGATGATGTTATTTCAGGATTAAAAGAAACAGTCGAAAAAATTCAACATCTAAATCAAAAAGACGAAAATATTGAAAATTCTTTAAAGGATGACATTTTAAATTCCGATATTTCTAATAAGAAAGAGGATAATAGTTTGATAAATAATGATTTTAATATTCAAGATAAACAAGATGCTCAGATGAATTTGAATATGAATTTGAATATGAATTTTAATAGCGACGGTAAACCTTTTAATGAGTTTATGAATTCTAGTAAAGAAAATGGTCAATTGTTGTTAAATGAGAAAGATTTGTTGGAAGAACAAGCTATTCTTTCTACTATGACTGAAAATATTGCTATTGCTAATAGAAATAAGATTTTGAGTGAAGATGTTCTTAAAGAAGAAGACAAAGTTAGTGAAAATAGAAATCCTTTTGCCTCAAAAGTGAAAACGGTATCTGATAGCGAAGGGATAAAAAAAGTTGATAAAAAATCTAATGTGACTGTAGAAACGGTTGTAAAATATGATAACTTAATAATGAATGAAGCTGATGTAGATTTGTTTTCAAAGTTGGTTCAAAATGGCTCTGTAGATATGTCTGAAAATGTAAAACAAACTCAAAAGTCGGCTCAGGTTTCTAAAACTTTAGCTGATATGTTAGCTAAATCTATGAAGGATAATCAACCTATAAGAATAGATTTTGACAATAATATTTCTGTCATTATAAAAGTAAGTAAGGAAGGAAAGATTTCTGCAGATTTTCTTCCAAGTTCACAAATTGCAGAAGCTTATTTAAAAGAAAATTTACCTCTTTTAAAACAACGATTTGATGAAAATAATATTCAATATGATGAATTAAATCAAAGAAAGCAAAGACAAGAAGACAAAGATAATAGAAAGAAGGGCCGCAAAGATGAATGATTTATACACAACGGCAATTAACACACAAAAAGCCACTGTTCAATGGATGGATGTGTTAGCAGAAAACTTAACAAATGTTTATACTCCGGGGTATAGAGAAAATAAAGTTACATTTAAAACTTTCCTTGGTGGTGCTGTTATCGATAATAATGTAAAAAATCTTGGACAGGGAAAATCTATTCCGGGGACTTCTAATGAAAACTTGTTTTTTGAAGGTACAGGTTATTTTGTATTAAGAACTCCTGAAGGAAATGTTTCTTATACTCGTTTAGGTGAATTTACATTTGATTCAGAAGGTGTGTATAAAGCAAAAAATGGTGCTACAGTTCAAGGATATATTTTGAATGATAAAGGTGAAATAATGTCAGGAACTAAATCTATTAGTGCTGATTTATATGAAGAAACTGCATTAAAAGGCGGAGCTTTGAGCGTACCTACTACGAATATAAAGCTTTGGATTGATCCTAATAATGGTAAATTTTTAGGTAAATATGATGAATATGAAATAAAAAATGATGGTACTATTTATGGTAAAGCCGATGGTGGTAATCGTTCTGTACCTTTATATAAAATAGCAACGGCAAACTTTCATAATCCGAATGGATTGTATGAAGTTAAAGAAGGTGTTTTTGTTGAAACTCCTGAATCAGGAAAACCAGTCGTTGGACGCGGAGAAATTCGTTCTGGGCTATTAGAACAGGCAAATACCGATTTCAAAGCGAATATGTCTGATTATCAACAGGCTAAGGTTCAAATGGAACTTGTTAATGCTTTGATTAAGTCAAACAAAGATTTGCTACAATCTGCAATGGAAATGGCAACTCAATAGGTGCTACGCACGTAGACAAATGGTCGGGTGACATAAGTTAAGACTACAAGCGAAAATGTAAATTCCAAGTCACCCTCAAAATCAAACTCCTGAATTTATGTTTACCCCACCCCCGCACGTAGACAAATGGTCG
>CASFYV010000003.1 GCA_949298985.1 uncultured bacterium
GTTGATACAAGTGAATATTCTTTATATTTCTAATCTCCATCTCATAGTTAATTTAATCCTGTTCTGTATGTTAAATTACATTAATGTTGTAATTTAACGGGACATTTTATCTGAACGCATAAAAAGATTATTCGGCAAAGTTGGCTTTGTGTTTGAACTTTGGCGGTCGGAAGTAATCGTTTTACATGTTACAAAATGGTCTTTTACTGGTCATCATTGTCCGATTACTGTCCAATAATTGTCTTAAATTTTCTATTTTAAAATCAATGTTATAGCCTATTTCGCCCTCATAATCTAAATTGTACGGATAAAACGATTATTTGACATTTTAAGTAAATAAAGTCCGGTTACTATAAAAAGTTTTAAATTTTATGCTTCTCTCCCCATTCACATAATGAACATAAGATTAGAATAAAAATTTTTATTAAAATACATCACTAAACAAAAAAAATAAATCTTGACAATAGTTAGATATCTAACTATAATTGTTTTGTAATACAAAGGATTTTCATGAAACAAATACTATCACTAATTTCAAAAATTCACGAAAAAGGTAACAAATTTATCCTACAAGAATTAAATTCAATGGGGATAACTGACCTTGCACCAAGCCATGGCGATATTCTTGCAATGTTATATCAACACGACAAATTAACGATGAAAGAAATTGCAGATAAAATTCATCGTAGTAAACCGACTGTCACTATACTTGTTGCAAAACTTGAAAGATTAGGATTTGTAAAACGTGAAAAATCCACTGAAGATAGCAGAATTACATACATTATGTTAACCTCAAAAAGTGAAGACTTTAAACCGATATTTGAAAAAATTTCAAAAGATTTAAATAAAATGTTATTCAAAAACCTCACAAACAAAGAAGTTCAACTTTTAGATGTGATTCTAAAAAAAATGATATAAAAAAATTTTAGATAAATAGTTAGATATCAAACTAAAAAGGAGAAAATTATGACAAATTACAAAAAAGCAGAATTAGGAAAACTAGAAGACTTAATTAAATTAGAAAACGGAAAAGCATTTTTGCATGATGCATTGGAATTAACCAGTTGTGAAATCTCTTTAAACACTGTTCCCAAAGGCTTTAAAGTTCCTTTTAACCACAAGCATAAACAAAATGAAGAAGTTTATATTATTTTAAAAGGCGAAGGTAAAATGATAATTGATGGACAGGATATTATTGTAAAAGAAGGTTCAGTTGTAAAAGTAGCTCCGCAAGTAGCAAGAACTATTGAAAATACTTCAGATAATGAGTTCCAATTTATTTGCATACAAGCAAAAGCAAATTCCTTAGAACAATACGGCTTTGGTGACGGAGAGCTTTGTTAATAAAAATATTTAGGGGGGGGTATAAAAATACCCCCAATTATTTATAGATTTCTAAATTTTGAATATAATATTATTATTAAGGAGTATAGCAATATGAAAAAATGCAAAATTACAGTTTTGAAAAAACACTTTGATAAAGAACTTTCACAACAATATGGTGTAGATGGTTTAACAGCTTGTCCAATGTTAAAAGAAGGACAAGAATTCTACGCAGATTGGGAATGTCCCGAAGGTTTTTGTAATGAAGCGTGGAAAGCTATTTATCAATATGTATTTGCACTTTCTCATGGAATTGAAGATGTTTTTTATTATGGAGATTGGATTAAAGAAAAAGGAGTTGCTATTGTAAGTTGCAACGATGGATTAAGACCGGTAATCTTTAAAATAGAAACTACTGATATTGATTCCAAACCTAATAATAATTAATATCTTTTGTATTTTTATCTGTACACATACAACGATTATATTCGACATTTTAAGTAAATAAAGTTCGGTTCCTCTATTGAATAAAATTATGTCCTAATGATACAAAAGAAGGAAAAAAGGAACACCTTTCCGACTTCAGAGTTAATCTGTATGTATGGACGAATATATAAATATTAACAAAATCGCAGAATTAAAAGGCTTAAAAAGTACACGTTCAATAAGACTTGCAATTAACCAGGGTAAGTATATCGCAAGAGAAATTGGCGTTAGAGGCGGGAAATCGTATGAAATCCTTTATTCTTCATTAGAGCCGGATATACAAGATAGATTAGATGAAGAAGAATTAAAAACAACAGCAATTGTTCCGATTGAAAACAAGGTGAATTTTGTATCAGAAAATGCAAGATTAACAGCACTTGCAAGAGTGGATATAGTAACTGCCTTGTATAATATTCGTAAAAAATATTCGACTAAAAAAGAGGCTGATTCAGTATTTTTAGATTTATATAACAGTGGAATGTATTTGCCCCCAATATATAAGTTTGTTGGTTCAATTTCTATAGGTACACTTCATCGTTGGGTTAAGATGTTTGAAAATTATGGAACAGATGGGCTATTACAAAAACGCAAAACTAATCAACAAGGTGAATATAATACGATTTTGAATGATGAAATGAAACGGATATTTTTGAAATATTTGTTACACCCGAATAAATTTAGTATCGGAAAAGCTATAAATTTAACAAAACATATTCTTGAAAAGCGAGGATATGAAAATATTCCTTGTAATCTAACATTCAGAAGATTTGCAGAGAATTTTAAGAAAAACAATTATTCAAAGTGGATTTTATTTAGAGAAGGTGAAAAAGCATATCACGATAAAATTGAACCGTATATAGAACGAGATATTTCTAAAATAGAAGTAGGAGAGGTTTTGATAGCTGACGGACATGTTCTTAATTTTCAAATAAGCAATCCATTTACAGGGAAGCCGACCAGAGCAACTTTGGTCGGCTTTTTAGATTGGAAATCAACAGCATTAGTCGGATATGAAATTATGATGAGTGAAAATACTCAATGCATAGCAAGTGCATTAAGAAATTCTATTTTAAATCTAGGCTTGATTCCTAAAGTAGTCTATCAAGATAACGGAAAAGCATTTAAAGCAAAATATTTCCAAAATATAGATTTTGATGAAGCAGGATTTAATGGAATTTATGCAAAACTTGGAATAAAATCAGTTTTTGCAAAACCATATAATGCAAGAGCAAAAGTTATTGAAAGATTCTTCCTTGAATTTCAAGAAGAGTTTGAAAAAATGATGACAAGTTATATAGGAA
>CASFYV010000004.1 GCA_949298985.1 uncultured bacterium
CATGTTATATAAAAATAACTCTAGATTCGATTTTGTTTTCATATAAAATATGATTTCTTCTTGTTTTTTTATATGGTAATTTACGCCTCGGAATTACTGCCAACCACCTGTTTTCGTGGCAGTAAAAGTATTCAAAGGACTTTCTATTGTTATTTGGTCATGACATGTTATATAAAAATAACTCTAGATTCGATTTTGTTTTCATATAAAATATGATTTCTTCTTGTTTTTTTATATGGTAATTTAAAGTAATGCATAACAAAAAAATTGGTTGGTGCATTTAATGGTGAATTATATGATATTTGGATCTTTTGATTAATAATTGATATAATTATTTCACAAACATGTTTCAACTATTATAAGATTTTGTTATTATAACAAATAAGCAATGATTTTAAAAAGAATTTATGCTTTTACAATTAGTTTATAAAACAGATAATTTTTCAATAATATTATAAATTTTGAAAATTGAAAATGAAATCATTAGTTTTACGAATTGGATGTTTTCCCCGTAACGTCAACCTTGCAGAAAGAACATCGACACTTATTCTAGTCATTGATGTCCCTAGTATCTGGCGTTGTTCTGAAATCATTCTTTCAACTGCGCTTTCGCTTACTCCAGCATATTGATATTGCATTGCAAGGGTCGCAAAATCACGCATATCATGGAAATCCTCACTTAAGAATGACTGAATTTTTATTGCTTCCCAGTTTCTTTGTGATTGTGTTTTTTTACATAAAAATGATAGAATTTTTTCTTGATAATATTCTCGGCTTTGTTCTGAATTTAATTGGGTCAGTGAATTTATTGATAGATCCAGTGAATTACCTAAAAGAAAATCATAAGATAGTTTTCTGTCGATTGGAACATTTAACAAATTGTTATAGTAATCTTTAATATTCTGAGTATGTGATAAAGCTTCACTTTCAAAGAGATCAAACTTGGCTGTCAATTTTTCCAAAATTTCAATCTCTTTCAACTTCTCATTTATCTCTTTAGATTCCTGATTTTCTTCAGTAATGAGTATTTCTTGATTGATCTCTATAAATTGATTTGGATTTGGAATATTTATTTGTTCAAACAATTTATTTATTTCATTATTTATTTGATTAGTGTTGTTCTGCTGTAGAGAATCAACCAAAGAAGCACCTTCAAAGGATAAAAGAAAAGAAGCGCATACATCTTCATATACATTATTGAACACTCTAGCAAAAAAATAAGAAACAACTATATTCAATAAACTATTATAATATTCATGTTGACTTTCATTTTGAATTTTACTAAGTGCAATTTTCCATTGATCTTGTATCCACAAATAACTTGATAAAATTTTTGGAAGTGTAAAATTATTTCGTTCATATGCTAATGATAAAGAATGCAAAGGGCTTAATATTTTATATAATATCATTAAATGCGATAAAAAAGAGTTCCAACATGGAAAATCTTCAAAAGCATCTTCATTTTCTGCAATAATTTGGGCAATTTCATTCTTGTTTTTTAAGATATAGCCTAATGTTTCAACCATGTAGCACCAGCGTGTTACAGGAATAGTTGGTATTTTATAACCAATTTTCGATAATATTTTTTGAAATTCAAAGATATTTTGTATACATTGAGATATATCTTCATTGATCTTTATTATATTGGATATTACTAAATTTATCATGTGATTAAAACATGGAATATCCAGAATTTTCAAATGTTTGAAATGGTTTAAAACATTTTTAACAGCAATTGATTGAGCTGGTAAGTTATCATGTATTAGACTACATATAGTAATATTTTGGTTTTGTAGGTGTGTAAGTAATTTTGTAATAAATATTTCATAATCTTGAGTATTCCAATTTTGGTTTTCAGACAAATCAATAATATATCTAGAGTTACATAAAGGAGAATCAAGAATTGCATTAGTACAATGAGTACACAATACTGTTCCAGCATCTATTTTTATATTGGCATACTTGACATTTTTTAAATCTTGTAATATGAATAAACGTTCTTTTTGTGCTTGTTTTATTATTTCTTCTGTAATAATTTTATCTGAATAAGTGTAAAGTATATCATTTGGATTGAGCATTATATCATGCTTATTTGCATATTTTTGTGCTGCATATGCAATATCAATAATTTCGTATAAAAAACTAGACATTGCTTCTGATGCAGCATTAGCTGCAGAAATATCAAGTCTCCCAACTATCTGAGCTAATGCTGCTTGCACTCTTGCAGAATATCTTTCACTCGCAGAAATTATGAGATTTTTAATGATCTCATCTTGGTTGGTCATCCAATCATATTCTGGTTCTACCATCCAGCAGTGTTGTGTATGATTTGCTATGCGTGATCTTCTTGTACAAAAGCAACATCTTTGAATTATATTTTGTCCATTTTTGATAATCATTCTCCTTGATGGACAGCGATAAACAAGTTTTGATCCCCACCTTTTTGCTGCATCTTCATGCCAAGAGTCTGTTGGTGGAGATCGTATCAAAATATCTGCTTCATTGCGGCTTATATAAACATATCCACGACACACACTCCAACCAAGTGGAATATCACAGTGTGATTGTCGTGGATTATTTAATTTTAATGGATCAAAAGGAAGGAATACATTTAACATTTCAAGATTGGTGTTAATAGTATTTTTTGGAAGTTTAATTAGATCATTGGTTGTCGCTTTTTTTCGATATTTATTTAGTTCAGTAAAATCAAAAAGAGTTTTTTGTTTCATCAATAATTTATAAAAATAACATTTTATATATATATATTTGACAGCCATGTGTCAATTTTTTTTAGCCATGTGTCAATTTTTTTAGCAACATATCAATTGTTTTTAGCCACGTGTCAGTTTTCTGCATAAAGTATTCAAAAAAATTGACAATATTAGTAACCACTACTGCCATGGCCTCGCTATCGTGGCAGTAAAAGTATTCAAATATATGTAACCACTACTGCCACGATAGGTGTCAGAAAACGATAGAGAATTCAAAATTTGACCTTCGTGGCAGTAGTGGTTACATTTTTATTCAAAATTTTGAATAGTTTATGATTAATTTTTTTTTCTGACTTGCTAGATGAAAACTCTAATCCAGTTTCATGATCGTGTATATCAAATTTCTAAGGTCAAAATGTACAAAAAAATGGTATTAAAAAAAAAAAATATTTATATATTACTAAGTTTATGACAAATGCAAAATAATACAAAAAGCTCATATGCCTTTTTCTTATCCTGGATTTTCATGGCAGTATCCATGGCAGTAATTCCGAGGGATAACAGTAAGGATATCAATGAATTGAGTAGACAATTAGAATTTATATACAGTATAGTCAAAAATTATTGCATTCGAGTTTTTTTTTGTGCAATAAGGATTGTGAAGAACTTTTTGTGACATTAAATGGTCTGTGAAAG
>CASFYV010000005.1 GCA_949298985.1 uncultured bacterium
AAAGTCCTAATAAAGTCCTGTTCAGTCCAGTTTAAAAACAATGCATCACAGAACTTCCGACGGCTAATGTTTAGAGTTGTTGGGCAAGTATGCCCAACCGACAATTTATTCTATAGACAACGAACTGGACATTAAAATACAATTACAATAATTACAACAACTTTAATAAATTCAATAAAAGAGCCCCCTTAAGAGGCTTTAAATTCGGAGACGGAGAGATTCGAACTCTCGGTACAGGTTGCCCCATACAACACCTTAGCAGGGTGCCGCCTTAAGCCAACTCGGCCACGTCTCCTCAGTGCATAAGTCCATTCTAACACAAACTTTTTATTTTTCAAAATAAAAATCCTGAAATTTATTCAGGATTAAAATTTATACTCTCAACTATCTTAATACAGACAGGGGGAAATATAATATTGACCGAAAAACATTTCTTTTAAGTCAATTGTTTATACCACTACTTCACAGCTTGTAGTTTAATTTGAATACCACTTTCGGCATTAACAGCAACTGCGTTCGATACTGCCATTGTCCTTCGTTTTTTAGCCCCTCTTAATATAAATTCAACTCCGGTAAATGTATTATTGCTTGGGGTTGTAATCTTCTTCAACATATCCTTTTGTCCTTTCCGATAATCTGTTCGCCTTGTAATATTCTTATCGGCATATTTTTTTTTAACTTTAGTATTTGTTAAATAAAATTTACAAATATTTACATCCACATGCTCTCTCATTATTTTTATAAATTTATTAAGTTTTATTACAAATATCCTTCATTCTAATGATTTTATTTTAAAAAGATACTGTTAACATATAACTATACTCCTTAAAAAACGACGATACACATATCCCTAATCAACAGCTATGCACGATAAAAAGTTCATAGCTTTTTCTTTTGTAAAAATTTCTTAACATTATTCCCATTAAAAGCAATTTTTGTGATTTACATGTTTTAAAGGGAATGGAAGAAGTGTCGAAATATGAATATACAACCCATACAACAAAACAATATTTCAATGGAAGGAAAACGTTTCAACTCTGCCAAGAAAGGCATTGGGCAGTTTATCATAGATATTCTACCAGAACACACGTCAAAAGAATCAGCAAAAAAACTTGATAAATGGAATCGTATAGACAACTGGAGTTCCAGGCCTGACGTAAATAGAGGAATTTTAGGAGCGACTGCATTAGTAACACAACCTATTATAGACGGCTGCAACCATAAAGTTGATGAAGAAACTCGTAAAGTTTCTGTATGTCGTACAGTTGCAAAAATTCTTGCAGGAACAGGTGTTGGCATGTTTGTTGTTAGAGGACCTTTGTATAAATTAATTACTTCAATGACAAATATAAATGGAAAATCAAAATACAGTAAAGCATTAATACCTAAAAAATATTTATCAGAAATCTCAGCGAATGAAAAATTTCTTAAAAACTATAGAAGTGCTCTTTCAATGTCTATAGCTCTTGGTGCAATGTGTATAACCAATTTTGTGCTAGATGCACCACTAACAATAATATTAACGAATTTCTTTAAAGATAAAATTAATTCAAAACAAAAAGTAAAGGAGGGTAAAAATGAATAACTCACCTTTACAAAGAGGACTTGAATGGGTTTACCAAAATTTCAAAAAAAATACTGCTACAATGCTTGTCGTAACAGGAACGCTAGGATGGGCTTTATCATCTCTTGCTCAAATTGGAGCTGTTTTAGTTAACCCCAAAATATCTAAAGAACAAAAAAGTTTCCTTGTTCCACAAGAATTTTTAGATGCAGTTGTTAATATCGGTTCTTTTTTCCTAGTTACACAATGTACAAAAAAAATAATCTCAAAATTAGCTTCTACAGGTAAATTTGCACCTCAAAAAGTTCGAGATTACTTAAATAAAAATAAACATCTTTATGGAGATAAAGTTGGAAAATTATCTCTTGATTTAGACGAAGTAATAAAACAAGATCATTTATTTCCAAAAGAATCTTATTATGCATATAAAAATATAATTACAACAGGCGGCACCATTGGTGCTAGCATACTTTCTTCCAATATAATAACTCCAGTTGTAAGAAATAGTATGGCATCAGATATGCAAAAGAAATATTTGAACAACAGACCTCAGCCTAGCAATGGCATGAAAATATAAAAAATTATGCTAAAATAGTCATATGGTAAAATATGATTATGGAATAATAGGTGGAGGTCCTGCTGGATATAGTGCAGGGATATTTTTAGCAAAACAAGGTAAATCTGTAATACTATTTGAAAAGGATTTGTTAGGAGGTACTTGTCTTAATAGAGGATGTATTCCAACAAAATCACTTTTACATTTTTCTCAACAATTTGCAGATTCTAAAAAATTAGAAGAGTTCGGAATAAAAATCAATACTGAAGAATTTGATTTTTCAAAAATTATAGAAAAAAAAGATAAAACCGTTGAAAAAATAAGAAAATCTTTAGAACTTGCAGTTAAAAATTCTGGCGTAAAAATAGTTTATAACGAAGCTTGTATAAAAGATAATACAACTATTTTAGCAGGAGATAATGAATATAAAGTAGATAAAATAATCCTCGCAACAGGCTCAAAACCTAAACAAATAAAAGGAATTGAGTTCGACAACGAATTTATTTTAAATTCTGATAACTTACTTAGTTTAAACAAACTGCCAAAATCTATTTTAATTGTAGGTTCAGGTGCAATTGGAGTTGAATGGGCAAGAATATTTTCAAACTTTGGAGTAGAAGTTACAATTATAGAACTCGCTGAACATTTAATTCCGCTTGCAGATATTGATATTTCTAAAAGAATTGAAAGAATTTTTAAACAGAAAAAAATCAAATTCTATACTAAAACTTCAATTCAAAATATTGAAAATAAAGCAGTAATACTATCAAATGGAGAAATAATTTCTCCCGATTTAGTACTTATTGCTGCAGGAAGAGAAGCTAATACACAAAATATCAAATGCGAATGTATTTTGGGTGATGCTTGCAATGAAATCAAACTAGCTCATTATGCAATTAGTCAAGCAAAATCACTAGCTTTAGGGTTACCTTTTGATAAAGACTTAGTTCCATCAATAATATATGGAGAGCCTGAAATCGCTTGGGTAGGAATTCAAGAAAAAGACTGTGGTGAGAATTGTAAATCAACTCTTATGCCAATAACAGCTCTTGGGAAATCTTGGTGTGATGACTCTACTGATGGATTTATAAAAATTATTACTAAAAAAGATGAAATCTGCGGAGCAAGTATTATATCAAAAGAAGCATCAAGCTTAATCCACATTTTCCTAATTGCTATAAAAGAAAATTTATCAATAAAAGAAATAAAATCTATGTGTTTTGCTCATCCAACATATGCAGAAGGAATTTTTGAAATACTAAATTCGATAGAAATTGATTGCTAAAATTCAAACTTATTATTACTTTAATGACCAAATATCTATAATTAACAAGTTTTTTAATCATCTTATTACTTATTTTTTTATTTAATTATCCCTATAAACTAAAAAGCTTTTAATTATTTTTAGCGTATTTTAAAAAGGTCTGAACTTTAGTTTGCATCATTTCTTCTACAATCTGCCACTTTCCATTAGCTTGTTTTTGAACAATCATATAAGTTTTTAATTTATAACTTTCACCGCTTGGCTGTCTTAAAGAAGAAACTTTATATTTACCATTACCTAAATCTGTTACTACAATATTAGAATAATTATTTTTGTAATTTCTAAGTTTCGCTCCGGCTTGACCTATTTTCATTTGTTTAATGTAAGTTGCAGTATCAGTATCAACATTTACAGTGGTTCCATCAGGCTTTACAACCTGTCTTATTATCTTTGCATTTGAAGAATACATATTTGCTACAGTTGGACTATAAGTATTAGCTGCATTTACATATGAATTAAAAAAGTTCAAAACTTCTTGCTTATCATCAGCAAAAGCCATAGCTGAAAAGAAAACCATTAGAACTAATGATAATAATATTTTTTTCATTTAAAACCTCTCTATTTATATAACGCTAAATAGGTAAATATTGTTCATCTTAATCTAAATCAGGTAAATCACCTTTAACATCAGCAATTTCATCACAATCTAAATGAAAGATTTTATGCAACCCAATAACGGCTTCTTTAGCTTTATCTTCGGCAACAATACAACTTATTTTAATTTCACTTGTTGAAATCATCTTTATATTTATACCTAAATCAGCTAAAGTTTTAAACATCGTAGCAGCTATACCAGGACGGTCAATCATGCCAGCACCAACAATTGAAATTTTAGCAATTTTATCATCTACAAATACATTACTAAAATCAAGTTCTTGCTTAACTTTTTCTATAACTTCCATCGCTTTATCTAAATCGCCTTTATCAATTGTAAAGGCAATATCATTTGTATTCAAAGCTTTTCTGGCATATGACTGAATAATCATATCAACAGAAATATTTTCTTTAGCCAAACCATTAAATAAAACCGCAGCAGTTCCTGGGTTATCTTTTACATCACAAACAACAATTCTTAATTGTGATAAATCAGATGCAACACCTGTTACAGGTTTATGTAATTCCATTTCGTTAACTCCTAATATTAAAGTTCCTAAATTCTCTAACTTAAAAGTACTTCTAACTCTAAGAGGTACTTTATATTGTTTAGCTGTTTCAACAGCTCTTGGATGAAGAACATTAGCCCCAACACGTGCTAATTCAAGCATTTCTTCATACGAAATTTCTTCAAGTCTTGATGCAGTAGGAACAACCCTAGGATCAGTAGTATAAACACCTTCTACATCAGTATAAATATCACATCTTTTAGCATTTAAAGCTCCTGCAAGAGCAACTGCAGAAGTATCAGAACCTCCACGACCTAAAGTTGTTATTTCCAAATCTTCAGTCACACCTTGAAAACCGGCAACCACAACTACTTCACCTTTATCAAGATGTCTTCTTATTTTATTAGTTTTAATATTAATAATTCTAGCTTTAGAATGAACTTTTTCAGTCATAATACCAACTTGAATAGCATTCATACTAACAGCAGGACATCCTTGAGCTTGTAAAGCCATTGCTAATAAAGCAATAGAAACGCCTTCTCCGGTAGATAAAAGCATATCCATCTCTCTAGAAGAAGGATTCTCAGAAATTTCCTTTGCCATTTTAACCAAATAATCCGTAGTATGTCCCATTGCAGAAACTACGACTACTACGTCATTTCCAAGATTTTTTTCTCTTATAATAGCTTTAGCAACATTTTTTATTTTATCTGTATCAGCAACAGATGTTCCCCCAAATTTTTGAACTATTATATCTTTCATTATTACCTTTTCCTACTTTGTCCTAAACATTATATAAACAAACAAAATGTTTTACAACTATTATTTTTTAATAAAAATATTACTATAAATAGATGAGATTTTATAGTGTTTTTAAAGAAAAAATCATTAAATCCGTCTATTAGTATTGACTTTATTTAAAATAAAATTAAATAAAGAATGTAACATAGGAGATATTCCAACATGGGAATGGCAGCATCACAAGCAAGATATCTAGCACTTACAGCACGAAAAACAAATACTGAATGGGAAGGTCAACAGATAAACCAAGCAAGAACCGCCCTTGCAAATCAAAGTGCTAATTTATTCAATCAACTACTTGCCCTAGAAGTTCCAAATGCTCCAAAAACAACTGACTATACAGAAATACAATACTCTTATACTGATGGAGAAAACGAATCTGTAATTGAAAGTTGGGAACAATTATCAAGTGCGGATCCAAACTACAATTACGTTGTAAATCGTTATTATTACGCTGATATCTATACCGGCTCTAAAAAATTATTAGAAAACCCTCAAGTTCAAACCAAGGGAGAGCTTAGCATAAATGATTTCAAAGATCAAAACCCAACAGTAACATATAATGCAAACGACAATACATATACAATAACAACAGCAGATGGAGAAAGTAAAACATATTCTGCTATAGGAGATTATACTCAAGATAAAAAGTTAGAAAATGCTCTAAGAGATTTTGAAACCGCAAAAGGAATGGCACAGGCTGATGGCGTTTTAACAACAGATGGAGTCTATGGTTATCAAGATGCAAACGGAACTTGGCATTTCTTTTTAGAAGACGAAATTTCAGAACCAAAAGATTACTCAACAGTTTATGTTCCATCTTATGTTGGAAATTCAAAACTAACAAAGCTTACAGAACTTACAGAAGATCAAGCAGCAGAACTTGCTCAAATTCTTAAAGACTGTTCTGATAGTTCTATTAGCGAATATTTAAGTTTTGATAACGACGGAAACCTTGTATATAATGGCGAAGGCATTTATACATTTGATTTACAAGGCAAAACTTATTTCACAACTGAAAAAGATTTATATAATAGCATGCAAACTCAATATGAATACGATAAACCAATAGATATTCAAGAGAAATTAGCATACTACAACGCCACATATGTAAAAACAAAAATTGAAGAAACAAGTAATGCATTACTTGAAACAGATGGTAATGGCAGATTTACTTCAGTTAAATTTGATGACGATAGCGTTGTTTATTCTCTAAATGTAGAGACTGTAACAGATGAAGATGCATATCAAGATGCAATGAATGAATATATGTACAAAAAAGAACAATATGAAAAAACTATTGCAGATATAAATGCACAAACTTCAATTATTCAACAAGAAGATAGAACGCTTGAACTAAGATTAAAACAATTAGACACCGAACAAAATGCACTTGCAACAGAAATGGATGCGGTTAAAAAAGTTATCAAAGACAACGTTGAAAAAACATTCAAAACGTTCAGTGATTAATAAAAAAATAAAAAATAAAAGCTTGCATTTTTATGTGCAAGCTTTTATTTTTTACTATAATCAACTTATCCAACTCGAGAAAGTGATCCATTTTTCTTTTCTTCTTCAAACTTAGGAGAAAGTAATCCAGATTTGTACCCTAGATATCCTAATCCTGCTAAAGCGGCGGTTACAATTGTAACACCGGCAGCCATCTTACCTTTTCTACCACCGAAATTCATAACACTTCTTGTCTTTTCAACTATAGACCCGTTAGCATTAGGAAAATGAAGCTTTATTAATTCATTAGAAGAAATATTTTTTCCTTTATTATTGAAATGATAGTCGAAATAAAGTTGTCCTGCAGATTTGTTTGTCTTACTTAACCAACCGTTTCCAAACCAAGTTGTATCAGCTTTTATTTGGTTTGCAAGAATTGTCTCAGCATTTTTGTTATTTCTATCTGTTATTAATGCTCTTTCCAAGCACTCAGCCATTTCATCTGAAATTACAGAATCTCTTAATTTACGAAGAGCCTTATTATACTTATCATCACCCTCAAGTGTTGATTTCAATAATGCTTCAGGAATTTCTTCGTTTACTTGACCTTTATAACGTTTTTTAATATCACTAACAATTTTATTCTTTACATCGTTAAAGGCTTTTTTAGTATCTTCATTAGCCGCTTCTAGTGCAACTTTTTCTGACATAAAATATTCATGTTTTCCTTTATATGCATCCATTAGCTTTGTTTCAGCAGCAACTGACGGATCAAAATTCTTTTGTGCCATACCTTGAACATTTGGAACAATAGGTGTACATAGACATTTTTTAGCTTCTAAATCTGTCAACTCACAAGGTGCAAATCTTGATGGCAGAAGTGCTACATCACCAGCCATAGCAAAGTCTTTACCAGGAGTCCATCCATCCATCATTAACATTCTACCTTTTAATTCAGGCTTAGAACTGAATAATTGGAATTTTTCAACAGTTTGAGGTTCATATTGCATATCTCCGCCGAAAATAAGGATTGCATTAGGATCTTTTTTAGCATATTTTTCGAAAGAATCAATTACGGTATCCATACCTTTTTGGAAATCGCCACGTCCCCAGCTTACAATGAATTTAACGTCTTCACCTTTTTTGAGTTTAGAAAGATATTCATCATTAATAGAGCCATAAATTTTAGCTTTTCTTCCAGATGCACCTGTCAAAATTTGCATTCTTCCGCTATCAGCTTTTTCCCATTCATTATTTTTTGCATTAAAATATTGAGCATTTAAGTATTTTTTATCAAATCTTTCAAGCAAATTAATCTTGTTTTGTCTTTTCACTTCTCTTACTGTTTTAAGATCTGTTTTATTAGGATCAAATACTTGGAATTTTTTTACAACAGTTTCTGTTCCGTCAGCTAACTTTAATTTTACATCATCTCTATAACCCGGCTGTAAAATTTCTTTTTTAAATGGAGAAACATTTGGATCCATCAATGGGTTTGTAATACCTTTAAACCTGCCTAATTTATCTAATTCAACCAAATCTTCATACATTTTAGATACCAAATCATTTGTAATTAATGAATCATGGTAACCTTCAGATACAGTAGACAGCATTGGAACATAGCCTTCTTTTGCATAATGAATCGCAACATTAAAAGCATTCATTCCACTTTTTGGTCTTACAAAGTCTTTCAATACAGTTTCCCTTAAAAAGTCTTCTTCTCGACCAAGTTTCAAGGCTTCCATATATTCTTTGCTATTTAACAGTTTTTCTAAATCTTGTTTAGTAGCACCTAAATTAACTATAGCTTGTCTAGCTCCCATAGGCTGGTCATATCCGGCATTCATGTTATGACCTACACCGCCTAGAAACTTATCAAGCCAGTAGCTGTCACCAGCGGCATTTTTTTGTGCGGCATAGTGCATTGTAAACATTGATTGTCCGTCAGAACATAATAAATATTTTGGATCAATATTATATTTTTCTTTCAAACCAGGAAGTAATTCAACAGTAGCCTTATCATATTTTGCGTAACCCTGACCTTGCCACCCTGATGCAAATCTTTTTTCCAAATCTGAACCTGTTGCAGTTGCATAACTAAGTCCATCAGAATATTGTTTTGGCATACTAGCCGTAGAATCTACATATGTAAAAACAAATTCCAATTTATCTTGTAATTCTTTGCTCATAGCACGTTTATTCATTGCTTTTTGCAAAGCTTCACTTTTTTGAGCTTTATACATTTTTATAGGAACATTATCCTCAAAACCCCAGTTCATATTAGAGGATTTTACTTCATCCAATAAAAATATACTATCCTTTTCTTTGTCTAACAATTTTACTATATCAGTAGAATTATCAATTTCTTTTGCCGTTATAAATGGAGTACCTTCTTTCCCTTTAAAAGGATGCCCCTCAGGTAAGTTATTAGGAATAGTTCTTACCTTTACATTTTGTGGAATAGGATGATTTACATCTCCTGTTTTAGGATCAACATTCTTTTTATATTCTACCTGTTGATTATATAAAGGAATAATTTTTACGATTTTATCTACATCTTTATCCAAAAAGTTATAGTCATTAACAACAGTACCGACACCACCGCCATTGAATCCGAACAGAGGCTCTTCTGCAACAACATGGGCAATATGTCTAGGGTTTCCTGATCTAAAAGAGATCATCGACATATTTTTAGGTACATTAATAACAGATGATTCCACACTTGTAGTTTCTCTCAAATTCTTTGCCCTTAAAGGTGCATAATTTGGATTGATTGCATTAATCTTCATAGATTACTCCTTACACACATAACTTTTCTATATATAATAAAAAACACACATAAAAAAAATTAACACCCATACATCTTTATATTAAGAAATATTAAGTAAATTTTTATTAAGTTCACAGGTGATATTCTACCAATAAAAAAATTTCTTTTCAATAGACATTTAGCGAGAAGTTATTGTAAAGTTTTGTAAACATATTTATCCAAATATAAATCTTTTTAGCAATTTTTTGCAAAAAGAAAACTTTATATAAGTAAGGTTAGATAAAAATAGGTTAGGTAGGTATGATTAATAATATTACGTCTATGGACACAATGCGTCCACAGATGTCGGTAGCAAAAGCCACACCTTCATTAAGTGGCATGAGCATGCCGGCAATTCTGGGATTTAAAACCCCTGTCATAGGGCAAAAAGCAACGTTAAGAACAAAAAAAATAAAAAGGAGTGACAATATAGTTATAGTCGGAGAAATAGACGATGACTATGTCGATGAGGTAGAAGAAACTGTCAATGTAAAACGAGAGGTTGATTCAAACTTCTTTAGTTCGGGGCAAATAATAGTTCCTGTAAAACATAAGATTAAATACCTTAAGAATTGTTATATTATAGACTATATACAATCACCCAAAGCTCGTTGTGGATTAGGTTCAGAAGCTATAAAAAATTTAGCTGAAAAAGTAATGTTTGATCAAAAAGCTCAAGGGAGAATAGTGACCTTTTCGACGCCTATAGCAAAAGAGTCGTCCCCAGCATTATTTTTCTATAAACTGGGATTCAGGTTTACGTCACCCCTTGCAAATGAATATATGGAGGAGTGTTTGAAAAAAAATGTTCCTGATATACCAGCTCAAACAGGAATGATGTATTTACCGAAAAGTCGGCTACATAAATTACTAAGATATGGAGAATTATTCTAAAATGTTAGAAGCACATTATTCTATTGATACAAAAGTAAAAAAAACACAGAATATAGTAGCAGAAGCTCCGACAAAAATCCCTAAACATAAATTATTTTCGAATGAAGAAGCTAATAAAAAAATTTATGCAATTAATTCTGATATTTATGAAGGAGCAAAAAAGGAGCAGAAAAAAAATGAATTTAATAAATCAATGTATTTTAAAATTTTTGGAGGAATTACATTACTAACGGCAGGTATCGCCGGTATTGATAGAATAAAAAAATTCTTTAAAAAATCTTAATAAGAAATAAAAATATTTATGTTAATATGAGAATAGTTAGGATAAATTATTTTAACTAAAGGAGTTTTATAGTAAACGAGGGTATTAAAATATGTGCGGAATAGTTGGGTACATTGGAAAAAATAAAGCTGTAGACATTTTATTAGAAGGTTTAACAAGCTTAGAATATAGAGGTTATGATTCCTCTGGTATCGCTTTAAATATTGATAACAAAGTAGAATTATTTAAAGCTGCTGGTAAACTTCAAAATTTAAAAGATATAGTTGATAGAAATTACAGTGAAATATCAAAATCAACAATTGGTATAGGTCACATACGCTGGGCAACTCATGGAGCACCAACAGTAGCTAATGCCCACCCTCATTCTTGTAATTGTGGCAGAGTTGCAGTAGTTCATAATGGTATTATAGAAAACTATAAAGAACTAAGAGAAAAACTTGAAAAAAATGGATGTACATTTCGTTCTCAAACAGATACAGAAACAGTTGCACATTTGGTAGCTTCAAAATTTGCACAAACCCAAGATTTAACTGAAGCTGTAAGATTAGCCACAAAAGAAATTGAAGGAGCATATGCACTTTGCGTAATTCATCAAGACGTAAAAAATACAATAGTCGCAACCCGCAGAAATGCTCCACTTCTTGTTGGAATAGGTGAAAATGAATATTATGTAGCATCTGATGTTCCAGCAATAATTCAATACACAAAACAAGCATTTTACTTAGATGATAATCAAATAGTTACATTAACTCCTGATTCAATGAGATTAATTGATATTGAAAATAACTCTATATCTCCTAAAATTGAAACTTTACCTTGGGAGCCTGTAGCGTTAAGTAAAATGGGTTATAAACATTTTATGCTTAAGGAAATCCATGAGCAACCTGATGTTGTAAGAAATGTTCTATCAGGAAAATTAAGAGCAATGGACGAAAATATAACATTAAATGAGGTTACATTAGATAAAGAAAAAATAAAAAATCTAAATAGAATTCAAATTGTTGCCTGTGGAACATCTTTACATGCAGCAATGGTAGGTAAATATATAATAGAAGATTTTTGTGGAATAGCGGTAGATGTAGAACCTTCAAGCGAATATATTTATAGAAAAACCATTACTGATAAAAACACTTTAGTAATAGGTGTATCACAATCAGGAGAAACTGCAGATACAATTACAGCGGTAAGACAAGCTAAAAGTAAAGGCTCACATATTTTAATCATTACAAATAGACCGGATTCAACAATGGCAAGAGAAGCAGACAGTTTAGTGCCTGTAAATGCTGGAATTGAAGTATCAGTAGCAGCGACAAAATCTTATATGGCTCAATTAATATCTTTTTATTTAATCGCAATTTACATTGCAGAAATAAAAGAAAGTATGAAAACGGAAGATTTATCAAGTTTAAAACATGAGCTAATTGTACTACCTCAAAAAATTGAAAAAATTCTTGCACATAAAGAGGACATTCAAAAATGTTCAAAGGCTTTTTCTAGCTCAAAGGATTTTATATTTATCGCAAGAGGAATAAACTTCCCAACAGCACTAGAAGGAGCCTTAAAGCTAAAGGAAATAAGCTATATAAATGCCACAGGCTATACAGCAGGAGAATTAAAACATGGTCCGATTGCCATGTTAGATGAAACAATGCCGGTATTATCAATATTAATGTCAGGAAAAGTTTACGATAAAATTTTATCAAACTCAGAAGAAGCGAAAGCTAGAAATGCAAGAATGATAGCATTAACAGATTCAGAAGATGAAAAATTAAATGAACTTTTTGACTACATAATAAGAATCCCTGAAATTTCAGAGATACTATCTCCGGCACTAGCTATAGTACCATTGCAATTAATAGCCTACTATATAGCAGAATTTTTAGGCAAAGACGTAGATCAGCCAAGAAATCTAGCAAAATCAGTAACGGTAGAATAGAATGAAAGTTATTTCAGAATTAGTAAAAATACCAAACAACCATAACCCATCTGTAGAATATATTGAAGAAGAGTTAACAAAACTCAACATAAATCCATTAAGATGGGCTGTTGTTTATGTTGATGATAAAATGTATACAGTAAGTGTTGCGAATTTAAAAGAATAGAAAGGATTAGTATGAATTCTACAGCAATAAAACCTGATATAAAGGATATTAATTTAGCTGAACAGGGCAAAAACAATATAGAATGGGCTATGAAAGATATGCCCGTATTAAGAAAAATTAGAGAACGCTTTTTAAGAGAAAAACCTTTTGCAGGTTTAAAATTATCAGCATGCGTTCACGTAACAAAAGAAACAGCAGCATTATGTACCGTAATGAAAGATGGAGGAGCTGACGCTGTATTGATAGCATCAAATCCACTTTCAACTCAAGATGATGTAGCAGCAGCCTTAGTAAAATATTGGGATATCCCAGTTTTAGGATATGCAGGAGAATCTGTTGAAACTTACAAAGAACACGCAAGATTAGCTTTAGATCACAATCCTGATATTATAATAGATGATGGTTGTGATTTAGTAGCAACATTGCATGCAGAAAGACCAGAACTTGCATCACACGTAATCGGATCAACAGAAGAAACTACAACAGGTATTATCCGTTTACAAGCATTAGAAAACCAAGGTGAACTCAAATTCCCAGCATTAGGTGTAAATACAAGCTTAACAAAACACTTATATGATAATCGCTATGGAACAGGTCAAAGTGCAATGGATGGAATAATGAGAGCGGCTAATATTCTTATAGCAGGAAAAACTGTCGTAATATCAGGATACGGTTGGTGTGGAAGAGGCTGTGCATTAAGAGCAAAAGCATTAGGTGCTAATGTTATCGTATGTGAAGTTGATCCTCTAAAAGCTTTAGAGGCAGCGATGGAAGGCTATAGAGTTATGCCAATAGCTCAAGCTGCTTTAGAAGGAGATATCTTCTTAACAGTAACAGGAGATAAACACGTAGTTGATGTTCAACATATTTTAACAATGAAAGATGGAGCATTCTTATGTAACGCAGGACATTTTGATCACGAAGTAAATGTACCTGACCTAAAAGCTCATACTGTTGAAATTAAACGTATCAGACCATTTTTAGATGAATATAAATTAACAAATGGTAAATCTGTTTATGTTCTAGCAGAAGGTAGATTAGTTAATCTAGTCGCAGCAGAAGGTCATCCAGCGTCAGTAATGGATATGAGTTTTGCTAACCAAGCTCTAGGTATAGAATTTATTGTAAAAAATAAAGGAAAATTAGAAAATAAACTACATACACTTCCTGAATCAGTTGATATAGAAATTGCAAAAATAAAACTAGATTCAATGGGAATAAAAATTGATACCTTGACAGCAGAACAAGAAGAATACCTAAATAGTTGGAAGATTTAAGAGTACGAGTAAAAAAGTTAACTCAAATCTAATATAAAAAAGCTTGCCCATTATAGGCAAGCTTTTACATCTTCTAAAATTAATTCCTGTGTTAATCGATATCTTTGATAAAGAACATCTAGCGGTACTCTATCAGGGAAATCTTTTTCTGCCCCATAGTTCAAGACTTTCATATCAGAATTGCCATAATAGCTAGCAATTTTTTCTCCAAATCCACCGTTTAAAATTCCATCTTCCAGTGTAATAACTATTTTGTGATCATATTTTAAGCTATTCAACAATTCTTTATCAATTCCGCTTATGAATTTAGGATTGATTAGCGTAGCATCGATATTTAATTCTTGTTTTAATTTTTCTTTGACATCTTTTGCTAAATAGAAGAAATTTCCTAAGCCCAATATCGCAATTTTAGAACCTTTTTCAGCTACTTGATATTTATTTAAAATTGAATAATCCGTGTTATCCTTATTATTTGAGCTAATTAGTTTTCCGGCTGGAACTCTAATAAATACTGTATGTTCATTTTGGCTAGTAGACCATTCAAGCATTTTCAAGTATTCTTCTTTATTTGTAGGTGCTAAATAGACTACATTTGGAATATTGCTAATTAAAGGAATATCAAAGCAAGTCAAATGTGTTGCATCTGCTCCTGATATTGCTCCCCAAAATACCAAAATAGTCGCCGGGTTGTTATTAAGAGCCAAGTCTTGTGAGATTTGGTCATAAGCTCTTTGTACAAATGAGCTCATAACACCTAATACCGGTCTTGCTCCATTTTTAGCTAAGCCTGATGCAAAAGCCATTGCATGTTCTTCTGCAATACCTACATCGACATAATTTTGTCCCATTTTTTCTCTAAATTCTTGAGTGAAGCCTGTAACAGCTGGAGTTGCAGGAGATATTGCAACAATTGGCATTCCTTCCTCTTTTTTTCTTAGAATAAAATCTGCTGTTGTTGTTGCATAGTCTTCTATTTTAGATGCAGGTTGACCAAAATTCTTTATCGTATTTGGCATAATCCAGTGGAACATTTCTTTATTTTGTTCTGCTAAATTACAACCTTTTCCTTTAAGAGTTGTTATATGAACAACTACAGGGTGATTGATATCTTTAACTTTTTCAAAAGTTTCAATCAGTTTTTGAATGTTGTTTCCATCATTTACATAGTAGTAGTCAAAACCTAAAGTTTTGAAGAAATTGCATTCGCCTTCTCCGTTTGTATCACGTAAATATTTAAGATTGGCATATAATCCGCCTTGGTTTACTGCAATAGACATGTCATTGTCATTAACTACTATAATAATATTACTGTTTAAAGTCGCAGCATTATCCAAACCTTCAAAAGCTTCACCTCCGCTTAGAGATCCATCTCCGATTAGAGCGATTATATTTTCTTTTTCACCTTTAATATCTCTTGCTTTAGCAAGACCAGTTGCTAAGCTAACGGAAGTTGAAGTATGTCCAATTTTAAACATATCATGTTCACTTTCTTCCGGTGCAGTGTAGCCTGTGTATTTTAAATATAAGTCAGGGTTAATAAAACCTTCTTTTCTTCCTGTTAGAATTTTATGCGGATAGCATTGATGAGATACATCAAATACTATTTTATCAACAGGAGAATTAAATACATAGTGCATAGCAATAGTAGCTTCTACAATTCCTAAATTTGGTCCTAAGTGCCCTCCAATTGTATCAACTTTTTTTATAATACATTCTCTTATTTCTCTTGCAAGTTCATTCATCTCGTTTAGATTTAACTTTTTTAAATCTTCTGGTGAGTTTATATTTTCTAAAACATTAATTGTTTGTTGCATAATCGCTCCTTTCTTATACCAATTATTATAATACAAGTTTTTAAATCATTATATTATCATAGATTTTTTAACAATGAAAAATAGTTTTTATATTGAATTAATGTAAAGACGAAAGGAGAACGTTTTATGTTTTATAATGTAATGAAAGCGAAAGAAATTGTAGAATTAGATGGTAAGGCTCTTGAAAGAAAATTATTAATGGGAGATGATGAGCATTCCATAAGCATTATTGCCATGCGAAAAGAAGAAATCATTGATACTCATACTTCTAAATCAGATGCTGCTGTTTATGTTTTGGATGGTGAAATTGAAATACATTTTGATGCAGAAAAATTTAAACTGGATAAAGGTGAGATATTAATGTTTAAAAAAGATAAAGAGCATAAAGTTTTAGCTTTAAAAAATAGTAAATATTTATTAATAAAAATATAGATTCTATAAGGGAGAAAATTTTCTCCCTTTTTGTTTAAAAATATGCTAAACTTTAGTTATGTTAGATATAAAAACAGGTGAAAATATTGAAGCTCTTTATAAACTGGTAGAAATAAAAGCCGGAAAACGAATAGAAAAATTTAGGACTACAGATGTAAAAAGAGCTTTAAAATTCCATAGGTGGTATGTAAATCGTTATAAACAAGGGCTTTTGATGGAGATTTATCCGCAAAAAAAAGTTTATGATTGGAAAGAAAAAAAAGTTGAGCTGGTATTTGAATAATTATGTCTTTGCAAAAATATATAGCTTTGATAGATTGTGATAGTTTTTTTGTATCTTGTGAAAGAGTTGTTAATACTGAGTTTCAAAAACTGCCATTAAGTGTAGTTTCCGGAGAAAGGGGTTGTGTAATATCAAGATCAAGAGAAGCGAAATTATTAGGTGTTCCAATGGGGATTCCTCTTTTTCAAGCTGTTGAAAAATATCCTGAATGTATTTATTTATCAGCTAATCATTATGTTTATACTCTTATATCTAATAAAGTGATGAAAATTTTAAAAGAGTTTAGCCCTAATGTTGAAGTTTATTCTATTGACGAAGCTTTTGTTGATTTAACGGGGCTTACTAAACTTTATAAAAAAAATTATTATAATTTGGTAAAAGATTTGCAAAGGAAAATCCTGGAAGAAACAGGAATTCCTGTTTCAATCGGGGTTAGTAGATCAAAAACTTTAGCTAAGTTAGCTTCTGATAAAGCTAAATCAACAAGAGAGAGAATTTGTTTAGTAGGCAATTCTAAAATAAAAGAGTTTCTTTCAATTACTGATATTCAAGAGATTTGGGGTATTGGAAGAAAATTAGGAATAAAATTAAAAGGCTTAGGTGTTAGAAAGGCTTTGGATTTAATTGAAAAAGATGATTTATGGATAAAATCAAGGTTTGGTAAAAATGGGCTTATTATTAAGTCTGAACTTCTAGGAAATATTGTTTCTAAAGTTTCAAATGAGATTGAATTACCTAAATCTCTTAGTGATAGTAAATCGTTTTTAGAGTTTACTTCTGATTTAAATTTTTTGAAAAATGAACTTTCTATTCATATTCATGAAGTTTGTTCAAGGCTTAGAAAAATTAATTCTAAGACCTCTTTAATTGGAGTATTTTTAAAAACAAAAGATTTTAGAACTAATTATGAAAAAATTTCTTTAGAAGTTCCAACGGATTTTGAATTTGAAGTTTCTAAATATGCTTTTCAATTATTAGAAAAAATGTATTCCCCTAATATTCTTTACAGAAGTGTTGGAATTGTTTTGGAAGATTTTAATTCTACTAAAAATGAACAGCTTTTATTATTTGATAATGAAGAAAAAAGATTACAGAAAGAAAATCTTGGTAAGAGTTTAGATAAATTAGAAAAAAAATTTGGAAGGAATATTGTAAGGACAGGGTTTGTTAATAAAGAAGTTCCTTTTAAACAAGGTTTTTTAACATCTCCAAAAGATGTTTAGATTTCGTAAAATATGATTGAATTTCATTTTTTCTCGTTGTATAAAAAAATAAAAAAACAGGTAAACGAGAAAGGGTCTTTTGTATGAATGAATATTTAAAAAAAGTATTAGAAGAAACTGAGAGTAAAAATTGTAGTGAAAAAGAATATATTCAAGCAGTAAAAGAAGTTTTAACGACCCTTGAACCCGTTATTGAAGCACACGATGATTATGAAAAAATCGCTTTATTAGAAAGAATGGTCGAACCGGAAAGAATAATAACTTTTAGAGTTCCTTGGGTTGATGATAATGGTCAAGTTCAAGTTAATAGAGGTTTTAGAGTTCAATTTAGTTCATTAATAGGTCCATATAAGGGCGGTTTGAGATTTCATCCTAGTGTAAATCAAAGTATTATGAAATTTTTGGCTTTTGAACAAATATTTAAAAACGCATTAACAGGTTTACCAATAGGTGGAGGAAAAGGTGGAAGTGATTTTGACCCTAAAGGAAAATCTGATAATGAAATTATGAGATTTTGTCAAAGTTTTATGACTGAATTATATCGACATATAGGTCAGGATGTTGATGTTCCGGCAGGTGATATTGGCGTTGGAGCAAGAGAAATCGGATATTTATTCGGACAATATAAACGCATAAGAAATGCTTATGAAGGTGGTGTTTTAACAGGAAAAGATATTTCTTATGGAGGTTCTTTAGCAAGAAAAGAAGCTACAGGGTATGGATTAATATTCTTCATGAGAGAAATGCTAAAAGCTCATAAAAATTGTATTTGTGGAAAAATTGTTACAATATCAGGTTCCGGTAATGTTGCAATCTATGCGTGCGAAAAAGCTCAAGAATATGGGGCAAAAGTAGTTGCAATGAGTGATTCTAATGGTTGTATTTATGATAAAAATGGAATTGATTTGGATTTGATTAAACAAATTAAAGAAGTTGAAAGAGGAAGAATTAAAGAATATTTAAGAGTTCATAAAGATGCTGAATACATTGAAAATAATGGAGAAGATTCTCCAATTTGGACGATAAAAACAGATATAGCACTTCCTTGTGCAACGCAAAATGAAGTTTCTCTAATTTCCGCTAAAAAACTTGTAGAAAATGGTGTATTAGCAATTGGAGAGGGTGCAAATATGCCTTGTACGGCTGAAGCTACTGAATATTTTTTAGCTACTAATGTATTAGTAGCTCCCGCAAAAGCTGCAAATGCAGGAGGTGTTGCAACTTCTGCGATAGAAATGTCTCAAAATAGTATGAGATTCTATTATACTTTTGAAGAAGTAGAAGAAAAGTTAGATAGAATTATGGTTAATATTTTTAATTCTTGTAAAAATGCAGCAGAAAAATATGGTTGTAGTGGAAATTATGTTGCAGGGGCTAATATTGCAGCTTTTCAAAAATTAGCTAAAGCAATGAGAAGTCAGGGGATTGTATAGTATGTTAAAAGATTTTTTGGATAAAAGACAATGTTTTAAATTAGTTTGCGGAGCCGGTAATGAGGATGTAATAGAGGTTGAAAAGCTTGTAACTGTTTATTCTCTAGCAGGATGTATGTTTTTTGATTTATGTGCAAAACCTGAAATTGTAGATGCTGCAAAAAGAGGTTTAGAAAGAGCAGGAATAAATGAAGATAGGTATTTATGTGTAAGTGTTGGTATTGATGGAGATCCTCATATTACAAAAGCTGTAATTGATCAAGAAAAGTGTGTAAAATGTGGGAAATGTAAATCAATTTGTCCTCACGATGCAATTATTGAATTAGATAAATACAAAGTAAAGAAAGAACGTTGTTTAGGATGTACTCAATGTGCTAAAGTTTGTCCAAAAGGTGCTATTGAAATGGTAAGTCAACTTCAAGATTATAGAGAAGTTTTGCCTAAGTTAATTGCAAAAGGGATTGATTGTATTGAGTTTCATGCAATTTCTGAAGATGAAAAAGATGTTAATGAAAAGTGGCTTCAAATAAATGAAATGTTTGATGGAATGCTTTGTATTTCAATTGATAGGTCAGAACTTGGAGATAAAAAACTTGTTGAAAGAGTTAAAAGATTAATTTCTATAAGAAAACCCTATACAACTATTATTCAGGCTGATGGTATTGCAATGAGTGGTAGTAATGATGAATATGGAACAACTCTTCAAGCAGTTGCAACAGCTCAATTATTCCAAAACGCAAATCTTCCTGCATATATTATGATGTCAGGTGGGACAAATACGAAATCTACAGAATTGACTAAAATGTGTGGTGTAAAACCACATTGTTTAGCTGTTGGATCTTATGCAAGAAAAATTATTAGAGATTATCTTTTAAAAGAAGATTTGTTTGAAAATAAGCAAGCTTTTGACGAGGCTGTTAAAATTGCTAAGAATTTAATAGATATATCTTTAAGGAATATGAATGATTAATTTAAAAACTTCGGATTGGGAAATCGAAAATATAGATACTGTTTTGTTTGATAAAGATGGTACATTTATTGATTTGCATTATTTTTGGGGCAAAATGAGTGAAATGCGTTCTTTAGAATGTATAAAAGTTTTTCAACTTAATGAAGATGTTTTTGAATCATTATGTTTAAGTCTTGGGTATGATAGAAAAACAGGGAAAATGTTGAAAGACGGCATTACAGCTCTATATTCTCGTCCTAAAATAATCGAAATTTATACAGAAGATTTAAATGTTTTAGGAGCAAATGCTTCTGAAAAACAAGTAGAAGAAATTTTTGACAGGGTAAGTAAAGAATTTTATAAAAATTTATCTGAGTATACAAAACCAATACCGGAAGCGATTGAGTTTATAAAAAAAATAAAATCTTTAGGTGTAAAAACAGGAATTGTAACTTCTGATTCAATAGAATCAACAGAATTAACGATAAAGCATTTTGGTTGGGAAAATTTATTTGATGTTGCAATAGGTAGAGAAAGTACCAAAGAAACTAAGGAAAGCGGAATTCCTGTTAAATTAGCTTTAGAGAAGATTAATTCAAAAGCTGAAACTTCAATAATGGTTGGAGATGCTCCAATGGATTATATTGCTGCAAAAAATGCTGGGGTTAATAGAACTATTTTAGTTGCAACAGGGCAAATCGAAAAAGATGATTTATTAAAAACATCGGAGTTTTCTCTTAATAGTCTAGATGAGATTATTTTATATTAACTTTCTTAACAATATATCTTTATTTTATAAAATATGTCACAATAAATATATTGTAAGGGAGGAGAAAAAACATGAAAGACAAAACTTTTTTAATGATTCCAGGTCCTACACCAGTACCAGAATCAGTGATGATGGAAATAGCAAAACACCCTATTGGACATAGATCATCCGAATTCTCCTCCATATTAAAAGAAGTTTATGAAAATTTAAAATATGTTTTCCAAACAAAAAATGATGTCTTCATGTTCACATCAAGCGGAACAGGTGCTATGTGTGCAGCACTAGAAAACCTTGTAAATGAAGGCGATAACGTTTTATGTCTATCTCTTGGTAATTTTGGTAATCGTTGGGCTAAAATTGCAGAATCAAGAGGTGCTAACGTTGAAAAAATAGAAGTTGAAGCTGGTGAAGTTATAGATCCGGAAGTTTTAAGAAAAAGACTTGCAGAAGATACAGACAAGAAAATTAAAATCGTAACTCTTACCCATAGTGAAACTTCAACAGGTGCAGCTAATGATGTTAAAACTTTATGTTCAATTATAAGAGAACACGGAGCTATATCTGTTGTAGACGGTGTTACATCAGTTTGTGCTATGCCTTGCAAACCTGATGAATGGGGTATTGATGTTCTTGTATCAGGATCTCAAAAAGGATTTATGATTCCACCAGGATTAGCATTTTTAACAGCAAACGAAAGAGCTTGGAAAGTATATGAACAATGTAAGCACCCTAGTTTCTATTTTGACTGGGCTGCACATAAAAAAGCAGTAGAAGGAGACACAACTCCATTTACTCCTGCAGTTAATTTAATTGTAGGACTTAATCAAGCTTTAAAAATGATTAAAGAAGAAGGTATTGATAATATGAATGCTCGACATAAACGTCACGCTATGGCTTTAAGAAAAGCGTTAAGAGCAATTAACTTAGAGCTTTTAGTGAAAGATGATAAGAATGCAAGTCTTTCAATTACATCAATACTACCACCTGATGGGATCTCTGTACCGGATATCAGAAGTACTATGAAACAGGATTTTGATATCGTAGTTGCAAATGGCCAAAATAAACTTAAAGACAAAATCTTTAGAATGGGTACTTTAGGTTTTGTATGCGATAGAGATTTAATCGCAGCAGTTGGAGCATTAGAAGCAACATTAGTTAAGCTTGGACATAAATTTGAAGTGGGTAAAGGTGTCCAAACTATTATTAATGAGTTAAAGGAGATATAATGAAGGTTTTAGTTACAGATAAAATAAATGAATCAGCAGGTAATATTATCGCTGATGTTGCAGAAGTAGATTTTCTGCCAACAATGAGCGAAGATGAATTAGTAAAAATTATTCCTCAATACGATGCTTTAATGGTTAGAAGCCAAACAAAAGTAACTCCAAAAATTATTGAAGCAGGGAATAATTTAAAAATTATAGGTAGAGCAGGCGTTGGAGTTGATAACATTGATTTAGATGCCGCAACTCAAAAAGGTATTATTGTTGTTAACTCTCCTGACGGTAATACTATGGCAGCAGCAGAACATACAATAGCTTTAATGCTTGCAATGGCACGAAATATCGCACCTGCAGCAACTTCTACCAAAGAAGGTAAATGGGATAGAGCAAAATTCACAGGTTGCGAACTATTTAGCAAGACACTAGGTGTTATTGGATTAGGTAAAATCGGTTCACATGTTGCTGAAGTAGCTCTTGCTCTTGGAATGAAGTTAGTTATATTTGATCCATTTACATCAAAAGAAGTTGTTGAAAAAATGGGTGGTGAGTATGTTCAAAACCTAGATGAATTTTGGCCTAAATGTGATTTTATTACAGTACACGTTCCTAAAACAAAAGACACTGTTAATATGATTAACAAAGATACAATGGCAAAAATGAAAAAAGGTGTTCGCTTAGTAAACTGCGCAAGAGGTGGTATTATAAACGAACAAGACCTTAAGGATGCAATTGAATCAGGACAAGTTGCAGCAGCAGCTATTGATGTTTATGAAAACGAACCAAATATTCAAGACTGTCCACTAATTCATTGTGAAGGAAATATTGTATTAACTCCTCACTTAGGAGCAAGTACTAAAGAAGCTCAAATTAATGTAGCAATAGATGTTGCAGAACAAATAAAAGAAGTGTTATCTGGAGGTTCAGCATCATCTGCAGTTAACATTCCATCTTTGAGACCAGATAAATTAGAGCCTGTAAAAGATTATATGCAAATTGCAGAAAACTCTGGAGAACTTGCAATGCAAGTTACAGGAGGAATGATTAATACTATTGAAATTACAGCGCAAGGAGATTTAGCAGAATTAGATATTCAACCTCTAGAAGTTGCAGTTTTAAAAGGTGCATTATCATCAATGCTTGAAGGAGTTAATTATGTAAATGCTCCAGTTCTTGCTAAGAAAAGAGGTATTGATATAATTTCAAGTCGTTCAAAAGTTAAATGTAATTTTGCTGGCTTATTAACTATTAAATTAACAACTGATAAAGGAACAACAACTGTTGCAGGAGCACTGGTTGCAAAAGATATTCCTAGAATTGTTAAAATTAATGATTATGAAACAAGTATTAGACCTGAAAAACATATGTTACTTGTTCCACACGTTAATAAACCGTCTATGATTGCAAAAGTTGCACAAGTTATTGGTGAAAATAACATAAATATTGGCTCAATGAACGTTGTTCAAAAGAACGACAAACACGAAACAGAATCTATAATGGTTATCAACATTGATTCCGAAGTTAATGAAAAAACTCTATCAGGAATCGCTCAAATAGATGGCGTTCACGATCCTAAGTATGTTAGTCTTTCAGCATAAGGAATATTTATGAAATTAGCAGTTTTTGACTTTGATTCTACTTTAATGGATGGAGAAACAATTGAATTTCTTGCACGTGAAGTTGGAATTGAAGAAAAAGTAAAAGATATTACAACAAGAGCTATGCAAGGAGAATTAGACTTTTTTGAAAGTCTACAAAAGCGTGTTTCTCTTCTTCGTGGACTCAAAGTCGATACTGTTAATCAAATTTGTGAAAATTTACCTCTAATGAATGGCGCAGAAGAAACAATTAAAGAACTTAAAAATAGAGGTTATAAAGTTGTATGTTTTTCTGGTGGGTTTAAAAATGCAACAGTTTCATTTGCTAAAAAACTAGGACTAGACGGAGAATTTTCAAACATACTTCACTCCAAAGATGGAATATTGACAGGCATGGTTGGGGGTGAAATGATGTTTAATAACTCAAAAGGGCAAATGTTGCTAACAATACAAAAACTTCTAGGAATAACTCGAGAAAATATTCTTGTTATAGGTGATGGAGCAAATGATTTAAGTATGTTCCAATATGCAGATAAACGAGTTTCTTTTTGCGGAAAACCAATATTAGAAAAAGAAGCTAATATTATTATTAAAGAAAAAGACTTATCTTTGATTTTAAATTATGTTTAAATTAAACAATTCTTTCAAAAGTTGTATCTAATTGTTTTTCATATTTGATTTTGTTTTTCTTCAAAACCGCTTCAAAATTATCGTCTTTATTATCTTTTACCCTAATATCAATTCTTGTATAAACACCGGAATTTTTTATTCTATTGAAAGTTGTATTAGCATTGTAAATCCAACCGGAGCCCATTAATGCTCCAAGTGTAAATATTTGCGGTTTAGATGTTGCAGAACCTGTATCAACAGTAAATGTACTTTTAAAAGGCAATGATTGTAAATTTGTAATTTTCATATTTTTATAAAACCATATAAAAATAAAATTTGCTAGCATTAAGTGTAATAATTACATTTAACTAATTCTAAAGTATTATTTTGTAACAAAACTTAATATTTGTATAATTGTTATTATGCTTGATTTATAGCAATATTTGTTTAATAAATATATAAAAATTTTAGAAAAAAGATTGATTATATTGTATGTTGTTGGTATAAATTTGCATGGACGATTAGTCCTTTAGTAGTACACATTAAAGAAAAGGTATAAGAATTATGACATTACCAAACGTAGCGTATTTCTCAATGGAAATAGCAATGGATCAATCACTAAGCACATATTCAGGTGGTTTAGGATTTTTGGCAGGTTCTCATATGTTATCTGCTGGTTATTTACAAATGCCAATGGTAGGTGTGACAATGTTATGGTCATACGGTTATTATGATCAAAGAATCGACCATTCAGGCAACGTTGAAGTAGCATATATTAGAAAATATTATGATTACTTAGAAGATACAGGAATTGTAGTGGATGTAGATACTTTTGGTGAAAAAGTAAAAGTTAAAGCTTTCAAAGTAAATCCGGAATTATTTGGCACTTGTCCTGTATATTTATTAACAACAGATATTGATGGAAACAGTGATTGGGCTAAGAGCATTTCACACAAACTTTATGATGGAAATGACAGAATAAGAATTGCTCAAGAAACAGTTTTAGGTATTGCAGGTGTAAGAGTTCTTCAAGCTGCAGGATACAATTTCGATGTTATCCATATGAACGAAGGTCACGCACTTCCGGCTGCATTTGAATTATTAAGACAGTATAATGGTAATTTAGATGAAGTAAGAAGAAAAACTGTATTTACAACTCACACTCCAGTTGCTGCTGGTAATGAAGTTCACTGGGTTGATACATTATTAGAAGGTGGATTCTTTGCTGGTGCTTCAAGAGAAAGAGCTATTCAATTAGGTGGTGAAAACTTCTCTTTAACAGTAGCTGCTTTAAGAATGTCAAGAATCGCAAATGCTGTTTCTCAATTACACGGTTTAGTTGCTAATAAAATGTGGGAATGGGTTGATGGAAGATGCCCTATTAGAGCTATCACCAATGCTGTAAACTTACATTATTGGCAAGATGAAAGAATGAATGGTGATAAATCATTTGATGAATTATTAGCTGCAAAAAGAGAAATGAAAGAAGAATTATTCAAGTATGTAGCTAACGTTGCTGGTAAGAGATTTGATCCAGATGTATTAACAATCACTTGGGCAAGAAGATTTGCTGATTACAAACGTGCTTGGTTAATCTTGATGGATAAAGATAGAATCAATAAATTACTTGAAGAAAACAAAATTCAAATTATCTTTGCTGGTAAATTCCACCCAGATGATGTTATGGGTAAAGAAATGTTCAATAAATTGTTGAATCGTTCTCATACATTAAAGAATGTTGTAGTATTACCAGGATATGAATTACAATTATCAGGTATGTTAAAACGTGGTACAGATGTTTGGTTAAATACTCCATTAAGACCATTCGAAGCATCAGGTACTTCAGGTATGTCAGCTAACGCTAACGGAGCTATCCACTTATCAATATTTGATGGATGGACTGTTGAAGGTACATTCAATGGAATTAACGGTTATACAGTTGAATATCCAGGTTTAGATGATGATATGCCTTGGGAAGAAAGACACTGGAAAGATCATGAATGTGTAATGGATATTATTGAAAATCAAATTATCCCTACATATTATAATAATAAACAAGAATGGGCTAGAATGATGAGACAAGCTATTAGAACTTCTGAAGCTTACTTCAATTCTGATAGAATGGTAATTGAGTATTATAACAGATTATATGCTCCAATTGCACATGACGATTGCTCAGCAGGAGAAAAGAAGAAAGAATTAAATATTTCAGAAACTCCAACATTTGATGCTTGGACTTATTCTAATATTAAATAAGATATTTATTTGATAAAAAACGGTCGTTTCTTTTAGAAATGACCGTTTTTTTTATTTCAGAGTTTTGATTTTTTCAAGAAAAGCTTTTCCCCAATTCATTAGATTTGGATATTTATCCTGTTTTAATCCATATTTAATCCATTCCGCTTCATTTTCTTGCATTGTTCCTATTCCTTTTATGGATTTATAAATAAAAGAATATAGACCTGTCCTATCAGCTCCGTGCATACAATGAATATGAACTTTTTTATTTTGTGAAGAAATTTTTTTTATTAAATCTAAAAATTGAAAAACTTTTGATTCTTCCGGGTATCGAGAGTTTGATGGAATATTATGATAAGTCATTCCTTGTTTTTTTACAATTGTTTCTTCATCAAATTTTGGTCGGTCTGTAGTAAATGTTCGAAAGTTAATTATATCAGTAACACCTTGAGATTTTAACCATTCAAAATCTTCTTTTTGGGGTTGTGCTGATCTTGAGATAAAATTATCTATTTTTTGATAATTAGGAGGTTGACCTTTAAAATTAATTGTTGATAGTGGATATTTCATTATAGATAACCTTTACATAATTTATTGCATCTTGTTTTGTTACGACGATATCATTTAATTGAGCTTCATTTAAAGCTTTAATAATTTTCCCTAATACAGGAGAAGGTTTAATATTTAGTATATCAACAATTTCATTTCCGTCAAGTAATTTTGGCAGAGGTTCTAATGTTTCTATTTTTTCAAAGTAGAAATTCAGTAATTTGTTTAGTCCATTTAAATTTGAATTTATTATTTCTTCGGTAATTGCAGGTCCTTTGGCGGATAATCTATCAGCTTTAGCTAGAATTATATTATCAATTACATCATTATCCATTTTTCTTATATATCTCATCATTATTTTTTCGTTTAAGTCTGGAGACGCTATAACACTTGATGGATATATATGATATTTTATCATTTTAGAAATATATTCTATTTGTTTTTTTGAAAATTTTAGTTCTTTTAGTAATGGTTTTACAAGTTTTGCACCTTGATTGTCGTGGCCGATGAAGCGATGTCTTCCGGTTTCTTCTACAGTCCAAGTAGAGAATTTACCTATATCGTGTAAGAAGGTTGCAAGTTTTAGATGATTTATTCTTGGAAACCCTCCGAAATCAACCTTATCTATATGTTTTTTTATTTTATCATTTGAGTTTAAGTATTCTAATTCAACTTGTCTTACACTTTCTATTAAATGATTAAATAAGTCCAAGTGATGATGAGTGTTTTTAGGAACTTTTTTCATCTCTAAAACACAAGGGAAAATTTTTTCTAATAAACCGATTTTATCTAATTCCATTAGAGCTTTAGAAGTGTAATTTCCTCCAAATAATTTCATTAATTCGTAATGAATTCTTTCTTTTGCAGGATTTAGGGCAAGGTGAGAGTACCTATTGAGAGCATTTTTTAAATCATTATCCATCTCAAAGCCTGTAGTTGCATAAAATCTAAAAGCTCTTAGAATTCTCAACGGATCATCAATAAAATTTTCCTCTTTTATAAATCTAAGTTGTTTGTTTTTTATATCTTGAATACCATTAGTTATATCAATAAAATTAAGGTTTTTAAGGTCGTAAGCAATTGCGTTAATAGTAAAATCTCGTCGTTTTAAATCTTCCTCTATAGAATTTCCTTGAATTTCAGAAATATCTAAAAAATTTTCTTTATCTTTTAAAACTACTCTATAAATTTTATTTATATTATCTAGTTCTATAAAAGTTCCATCAAATTTTTCAGCTATTTTATGTGCAAAATCTTCAGCATTTTTTATAGCAATATCTCTATCAGGAGTAGTTTTATTCATTAGAAAATCTCTAACAGCTCCTCCAACAAGATAGCCTTCATTAATTTCTTTTAGAATAAAATCATCCTTGATATTCATATACAATACATCCTAATCCCATAATTACTGCTGTTTCAGCCTTTAAAATTAAATCTCCCAAAGTTATTATAGGTAAATTTTTTTCTTTGAAAAATTTAAATTCTTTTTGAGAAAAACCACCTTCGGGGCCTATTATTATAAGAATTTTTTCTGATTTTTTTATAGGGTTTTGGGTTAAATAATGTTTTAAAGATATTTCAGTTGAGCGTTCACCAAAAACTATTATTTTATCAAAATTATTATTTAGCACTTTTTCTAAAGTACAAGGTTCGTAGCAAGTTGGAATTTTAGCTCTTTCACATTGTTTAGATGCTTCAAGCATAACTTTTTGCCATTTTTCGTGCTTTTTATTAAGTATTGATTTATTTAGGGCACAATTGTCTGTAATTATCGGATAAACAGCTCTTACACCAATTTCTGTAGCTTTTTCTATTATGGTTAGTTGAGCGTCACTTCTTAGAGGTGTTTGTGCTAGATATAAATCAAATTCTAAATCTCTTTTTGATGGGTAACTTTTTTCTATTTTACAAATAATTTCATTAGAATTTATATCAGTAATAATTGTTTCATATTGGATTTGATTTTCGTCTATTAAAAGTAATTTTTCGCCAATTCTTGAACGTAAAGATTTTGCAATATGTCTATAATTTTCTATATCATTTATTTTAATAGAATTATTTTGAATATTTTCTGTTTTTATGAAAAAATGTGGCATTTTATTAATCCTTATTAAAATCTTTTTCTAAGAAATTAAATTTTCTAATCAATGTAATTAGCATTATTGTACATAAGACTATAGCAGAAACAATAAGTCCATACCAGAAACCTAGTAGGTTTAGTTTTTTAGTAAAAGCTAAATAACTTCCAAAAGGAATAGAGATAAGCCAATATCCTATAAAATTGGCAACCATAACCATTTTTGTGTATTTAATTCCTTTGAAAATTCCTGCTAATGCAACTTGTAGTCCGTCAAACACTTGAAAGAAGCAAAGTGAGTAGACTATTGGAATACAAACTGTGATTAGAGTTTTATCCAGAGTAAATAATTTTACGATATTTTCTGAAAATATTGCTACAAAAATAGCTGAAATCGCCATAAATGAAACAGAAAGCCAAATTCCTGTTTTAGAATAGTTTTTAAGAGATTTAAAATATCTTGCACCATTTGCAAAACCTACTTTTACAGCTGTAGCGTTAGAAATGGCTAAAGGAATCATAAAAGAAACACTTGTTATTGTGCATACGATGTTATGAGCTGCTGCATAAATTCCGGAAACTCTTCCCATTATAATTGTAATAGCATTAAATCCTATAAATTCTATCATAACAGCAAGGGAAGCGGGCATTCCGACTTTTATTAAGTCTTTGTAATAGTTTTTATCTTTATGATGTTCAATATTAACTTTTTTAAAACAGTACCAAATAAGTACAAAACCCATAAAATATCGTGTTAAAAGACTTGCAATTGCAAGACCAATAGCTCCCATAGAAGGTATAGGGCCAAATCCGAATACAAAAATTATGTTTAGTGCAACATTTACGAAAATACAAAATACAGTTAATATATTAGGAAAAACTACTATTTCAAAGGCTTGTAGGAATTCTTTTGCCATACAATGAATATAAGCTCCAAATGTTGAAAGAGCAGTTATCCAGAAATAATCTTTTATCGCAGGGATAAGTTTTGTTTCCAGCCCTAATTTATCAATTAAAGGCATAAAACCAAATATTAGCAAAGAACTTATTAGAGATAGAATTAGTGCAAATTTTAAAGACGGATAGAAATATTTTTCAGCATTTTTACCTTCTCCTCTATAATTAGATAAAATCGCAGAAATACTTGATAATATACCTATTCCAAACATCATAATACAATTTATAATAGCAGTTGCAATACTAATCGCAGCAAGAGTATCTGTAGAATGTCTTCCGGCAACAACAACATCACCTACGCCAATTAGAATAAACCCTAAATTGCCAAGAATTATAGGGGTTGCAATGTTTAAAATATCTCTAATATAAAAATTTCGCATAAGTTAATTATAGTATAAAAGCAAAATAAGTATCTATCTTAAAGGATATTTATGTTATTATAAAGAAAATCAAATACGAGGAAACATTGGTGAAATTCCAAGACTGTGCCGCAGCTGTTAAAGTCAGAATGCTCTAAAATATGTAAAAATTGCGATTCACGATTTTACATTTGGCTTCTAATGCTGCGGAAATATTTAGCAAAGGAAGTTTTTATTTTGTCAAACGCAGTAACACAAGTAAATAAAACAAATGCAGGGCTTTGTCCTCACGGGCTTCCACCAAGTGCGTGTCCTATATGTTCCAATATGGGCGGAGGTTCAATGAGGGTAGGAGAGCGTCCTCAAAAAGCAGGTGAGATGAGTTATCATCAATGTGCAATGATTGGGGCAATGATGAAAGCAAGAGCTATTAGGCTGGAAAATCATGAAAAAAATCTTCAACAAAGAGCCGAAGCCATTTTACAATTTCAAGCGAATCTTGATAAAATGATTCAGAAAATGGGTGAATTTGTAAATAAAATATCAAATAACTTTCTTTTGGCTCCTGTTGGTTATACAATTAATAATATCGTCGTTCCAATATTGAGAATGATTAGAAATATCCCTAATATTATTTCTAATGTTCAAGATAAATTATCACAAATTAAACAGAAATTTATTGATATACAAGATAAATTAACTGCTATTTTTGGAGAAGCAAAAGCTTTTGTTCAGAAAAAAATCAGTGAGCTAGTTAGTGTTATTAAATCTAAGTTTGAAGGTCTTTTTAAGATTTTTAAGCGTAATAATACACAAGATGACGAAACTAAAATTGATGAGGATAAAAAGCTTTTTAATTTAAAAACAGTAATAAATAAAATATTAAATCGAAAGAAAAAAGATGATTCAGAAGATAAATCAAGATCTTGATTCTAATATACATAGAAAAAATATGACAAAAACGCAAAAGAGGAATGATGCAAATGTTCAAGAAGGTGTTATTGTAAATTCTTTTGTGAAAGATCCTCTTATGGATGGGGTAAAAGCCGGAAGTTTTGATAGTGAAACAAGTAGATTTACTCCTTTGAATGAAACGATTGATACGTTAATAATTTCGAATTCACAAATTGATTTACCCGTAAAAATTTATGAAAAAGAAGATAAAAAAAGGAATCCATTAATTCCTTTAATTATAGGTACGGTTGGATTTATGGGGCTTTTAGGTGGTTTTACGGCAATGATAAAAAAGTTTTCTAAGGGTAAATTAGAATCAACTAAAGAGTATTTGCTTCCGGGAATTACAAGAAATCATTGTATTAATGATGAAATTCATCAAAGTATTTTTAGTATGATTCAATCACCTAATAGAAAAACTATTTTGGCATCTTTAGGAGTTATAACTCTCGGTTCTATGGCTTTTATGGGGAAAATTTTTATAGATGGTTTTAAAGAAGTTTGGGTAAAAAAACAAGAGGCGGATATTCAGAAAAATCTTCAAGAAAATTTGATAGAAGTTGAAACTCAGTCTTTTTCAGGAAAAATTCAGATAATCAGAAGTATGTTATCTTCAAAAGCGGATCTTCTTTCTAAAGAATTATCGTTTAAAGGTGAGAAAGATCATAAGGGGAATGATAAGTCTGATAAATTAAAATTGCTAATATTAGGAAGTGTTGCTTTGTTATCAATTTTAGGTTTAGGATATTATGCTGTAAAAAATATTAGAAAAAGTGATGAATATATAAAAAATAGTATTAAAAATACAAGATTGGGTATTGATAAGGTTATTGAAGATTTTAATAATGGTAAAAATTTAGATAATATTCAAGGTCATTTTGGAGAAATTTTATCAGGAAAGGAGGCTTATAAACATCTGATTGAAAATATGTTGGAATCAATTTATGCAACTCCTAGTGATATAAAAAATTATGTAGACAAAATGAATCTTAAAGATGTTGAAAAAAAAGAATTTATTAATTATTTGAGTGAAAGTATGAATCAGGCAACAGAGAAAGTAAATGCGGCAATCGGTGGTTCTGGAAGAAATAAAATTACATATTTTTCTCATGTTAATGATTATTTATCATTTTTCTATGATTGGCTTATGAATCCTAGAAATCCGCAATTTAAAAATTTGTTTTTTGGGATTGCGGGAGTTTCAGCTTTAGCTTATGGTGGTAAATCTGTGGTAGAAGCGATAAAAGAGGTTCAGGTAAAGAAATATAATGCTGAAATAGAATTAGATTTGCAAAAAAGATTAGTTTCAACTGAACTTCGCAACTTCAAAGCGAAAAAAGAGTCAGCGATAGAACCTTTGTGTGATGAATTTTTTAAACAAAAACAAGATGGTAAATCAAAAGAAGATTTGAAAATTATTGCGGATAATATTTTATTTGAAATTAAAAATGGTCCGCCTTTTGTATATTCTTAAAGATTTTGTTTTTTAAGAGAGTTTTCATATCTTTTTTTAGTAAAGTAATTGGTCATCCCTGCAACGAAAAATCCCATAATTCCAATAGAAAAGATGTATGGAAGCCCTGTAATTAGAACTTTTTGTTTTACTAAAGATTTATATTCGTCTTGAATATTAGTTTTTCTTTTTTTAGCAAATTTTTCTGCGAGATTACCTAAGTCATCAAATTTTGGTACATTTAAATCTTTATCAATAGTGTCTTTACATTTACCCATTTTACTAAGGATTTTTTTGAAAGCGTGTTCTACAAATTCACTACCTGTAATCACGTATAAAGCAACTAATGGAAATCTTGTTGCTGTTTCTTTTAGGTTTTCTTTTCCTCTATCCGCGGACGCTCCAAAATATCCGGCACCGCCTACTAGTACACAAGTTGTTAGTTGTCCTTTACTTAGACATAATTTCCCATTTTGATTATTAAAATCCATGCATAAATATTTATTGAAGAAATTTTTTGCTTTTTTATTCTTTTTAAATAATTTACTACCGGGAGCAACAATAAATTCAGAAATATTTTGTAAAATTTTTGAATTCTTTCCTTTTGTAGCAAGTAATGTTGCAAGGCCTAAGCAACCTGCATATAAACCTGCAGCTAGTTTTATATGATTTTTTGCACTTTTTCTAACTTTTTCTTGATGAGCTTTGTCCTCTTTATTATTTTCTAAAGAAGCTATATTTTTAAAATCACTTTTGTTAAATATTTTTAAAGTCATTAAATTTTTGATGTAGTTTAGAGAAAATTCTGTAAGAGGAATTGCCATTGCAGCAAGTGCTATTGCAGCTTTTACAGGAAGTGTTTTTTTGTTGTTATTTTTAGTTATAGGGTTATATTTAGCTTTTTCGATTAAATCAACTCCCTTTGTTGCAACTTCTTTTTTTAAGTTGTTTGGTAAATTTTTAGAAAATATTTTTCTTGCAACTCTTTCTCCTAAAATTGTAGGCACAAAATAGATTAAAGCTTCTTCAGTTGTTTCTAAAAAAGTATTTTCGGTTAAATCGGCTAAGCTTCTTGAAAAAACAACTTTTGGAATAAGACAAGTTGTTGCATCTTGTATAAATCTCGTCGTAGAAAGTCCGGATGCTTGTTCTTTATGTCTTACGAATTTAGCTGCAGGACGTAGAGATTTTGGTAATGTGTCTATTAATATTTTGTTATTGTTTGACGTCATAATTCTGTTCCTTTAAAACTTGTAAATCTAAAAACTTGCTTTTTTTTGAGCGTTTTTGTTTACAAATTTTAAAACATTTAAATTTTAGAGTAACAAAACCGCTCGGTTTAACTACCCTAAATAAAATCTAAAAGAAAGTTGCAAAATATAGGGTAGTTATACTAACCCACGCCACCAATTTCTATTTAGATTAATGTTTAATGTTTTCATAATTAAAATTCCTTGTATCGATATATCGATACAAGGAAAGTATAAATTAATTTATTATAAAAGTCAAGCAATTAGTAGTTTAATAGCTTCAACCGCAGTTTTTATTGCTGAATCTGTGTCGTGTACAACAGGGTTTTCAAGATTTTGTTTTTCTCTTTCTTGATTAGCAACAACTAAAAAGATAGAACCTACTTGAACTTTTAAATAACTACCCACAATAAATAATGCTGCAGATTCCATTTCAGAAGCTAAACAACCTAGTTTTAACCAAGCATTCCATTTGTTTTCAAGTTCGTAATTTACCGGCATTAAACTAGGGTTGTGTTGACCATAAAACGAATCTTTACATTGAACAACTCCAACATGGTAATTTTGATTGAGTTTTTTTGCAGCATTAATTAAAGAAGTTACTATTTCATAATCAGCTACTGCAGGAAATTCGATTGGAGCATATTCCTTTGTAGTTCCTTCCATTCTGATAGCACCTGTTGCGATTACTAAATCACCACTTTTAACGTTTAAATCCATTCCTCCGCAAGTTCCAACTCTTATGAATTTTTTTGCACCAACTTTTACTAATTCTTCCAGTGCAATTGCGGCAGAAGGTCCGCCAATTCCTGTTGAAGTTACGCTAACTTTAACTCCGTTTAAATATCCTGTGTAAGTTGTAAATTCTCTTCTGTCTGCAACAAGTTTTGCATCATCAAAATATGCAGCAATTTTTTCGCATCTTTTAGGATCTCCAGGAAGAATGACATATTCTCCAACATCACCTTCTTTTAATCCAATATGATATTGAGTACCATCTGTTGAATATTTCATATAAATCTCCTCTTTTGAAAAATATATTCTAACAATAATAAAATTTGATGTCAATAAAAGAGCCTAAAACTTGAATGTCTTAGGCCCTTTTTAATTATTGTTATAATTTATTATGTTAAAAATCTAAACCAAATATAAGCAGTACTCATTATTAATGCTGTTGCAGTAACAAGTACACCATATTTTAAGAAGTACATAAATTTGATAGGATGACCGGTAGAAGCTGCAGTTTCTGAAACAATAACATTAGCAGCGGCACCGATAATTGTCATATTTCCGCCTAAGCAAGCACCTAGAGATAAGCACCACCAAAGAGGGAAAGTGTAATCTCCGCCCATAACTTTTTGAACTTCTACTAATAATGGTGACATAGTTGCGGTATACGGAATATTATCAATAATACCTGATAAAATACCTGAAGCCCATAAAATAATCATTGCAGTTGCTTTTTGAGAACCGTTAGTTACATTTAATAGCCATTCAGACATTAATTTAATACCGCCGGCGTGTTCTAGACCACCAATAATTATGAATAAACCGATGAAGAAGAAAATAGTGTTCCATTCAACTTCATTAAATATGTGGTGAGGTTTTTCAAATAACAATAAGAAAGCTGCACCGGCCATAGCTGTTACACAAGTTTGGATATGAGTAATATCGTGTAACATAAAGCCCAAGATAACAAGACCTAATACAAGACCTGATCTAATCATAAGAGCTTTGTCAGTGATTGTATTTGAGTTATCTAAGTTAGCAACTTTTGCCATTTTATCAGCATCTGCTATAAGCTGTTTTCTGAAAATAAATGTAAGTATCCCTACATTTACAACTAATATTGCAAAAACAATGCCTGTTAATTCTTTAATGAAATCCATAAAAGAAAGTCCGGCAGCACTTCCGATAATAATATTTGGAGGGTCTCCAATTAATGTTGCAGTTCCACCGATATTTGATGCTAAAATTTCTGTGATTAAGAATGGGATAGGGTTTATATCTAATTCTTTTGCGATAACAAATGTTACAGGCATGATTAAGATAACTGTTGTAACATTATCTAAAAAAGCTGATACAATAGCTGTGAAAAATGCTAGTGATATTAATATCAGCTTAGGTTGTCCCTTTGTCATTTTTAGCATTTCATTAGCTATCCAATTGAACATTCCACTTTTTGTTGCAATGCTTACAATAATCATCATTGAAACAAGTAAAAAGATTACATTGAAATCAACGAAATTAATAAAATAACCGTGGTCAAATACTCCATTAACTAATTTGTCTTGACCTAATAAACCTAAAATTAATGTTAAAGCTGCACCAATTAAGGCTACAGTAACTTTAGGTATTTTTTCAGTAGCAATAAAAACATATGCTACAAGAAGAATAGTAGCTGATACAGGAATTGCATGCGAATGTATCAAGCTCATTAAACCTTCCATTTTTCCTCCTTCTATTTTTTATACAATATCGAATAAGCTTTATGCTTAATGTTAATTTCGACCGTTATTTTAATCATATTATAAAAAGATGTTCTTTAGGGTAAATAAATGTAACAATTTATTTTACTTTGTTTTCTGTTTGTCTTTGCTGTAATCATAAAGCCCAGGGAAGGCGTCTACACCAGTTGTTTTCTTTGTAACATAGTACTGAATTTTTGGAATGACATAAGATAAGAATATTGCTGCAACAGAAAAACCTGCGGCGAAATTTATTCCATTATATATTAAGTTTTTCTTCTGTACTTTTTCAATTAATGCTTTATCAATTTTTCCATCTTTAGATTGTTTGCAAAGATATTCGACATATTTTATCATTTCATCTTTTAGATTATAAAGACTTTTATTTGATACATATTTGAACTCATCTTTATTAGCACCTTTAGTAAAATCTGTAAAGACTTTATCTAAAAGTTTAGGGTCATTTATTTCAGCAACGTTAAAAGCATCGATTAATTGTTGTTTTGTTAATACAGCTTCTCCTATTCTTTCAGGTTGTAATTTCGCCATTTCTCTTGCTCTTTCAAGAATCTTAGAATCTGTTATATGTTTTTCAGCTTCGCTTAATTTGATTACTTCAAGAGGTTTTCTTTTAAATAATTTATCAAAAGCAGAAGGCTTAGTTGTTTCAAAGTTTATTTCCTTAGGAAGTTCGATATTTTTACCTAAAACCGCATTTTTAAAATCATCAACATTCATTTTGTTATCTTTAATATAATTTAAAAGATGTTTATTTAATGTTTCAGCAGTAGCAGGGTTCAATCTTGTAGAATTTCCGGTTTGAGCAAGGTTAAGAAGATTTCTAACGTGTCCTTGAGCCCACATATAGAAATAAATTGAACCGATATCACGAATTGCAATTTCTCTACGTTCTTCTTTTGTACGAGCATTGTACATTCTTCCGCCTGCAATACCTGCATCACTAGATAATAATTTGCCAGTGTTTGTATTTTCAATTGCATTTGTGAAAACATTTATCGCGTTTATTCCAGCACCTTTAAATGAAGGATTATGTTGAGCCTTTAGTCGTTCTAATTCATCTCTTTGTTTTTTTAGTTTTTTTGTAAGTCCTTGATTGAATTTAGGAACAACAAAACCTATAAACAAGTTTGTAATAATGACACTGGTAAGTACTTTTGCTCCTTTAATTAAAGCAACTTGTTTTGCATTGAATCCTTTAGGAGCAACTTTTTTCATGAAGTTTTCAAAAGGAGTTCTTAAAGCTTTATCTGTTCCAACATCAAAATTCTTAGTAGTTTTTAGAATTTTATTAACTAATTTATCCCCAAGAGCATTCATTGCCCCGACCCCGCAAAGCCAAACAATTGATCCTGAAGATTCCTCAATAAAACGTTCTCTAGCTTCATCAATACCGCCACGATGGTAAGCTTGGTAAGTTCTTCCTGCAACAACAGTAGCTTCTAGTGCTGCAATCGGTGCCATAGCGTCAGCTTTTGTCATTGATGTTATTACTTTTGATAAAGTTACTTTATTACCTGAAATCGGATTCAAAATAAAACCTTTCTCTTTTACAGGGATTTTAAAATTTGTGAAACTTATTTTTTGTTAATTTTAAAAAAAAATGTTACAAAAGTAAAAAAAACTTTACAAAATTTTAAAAAATAGAAATCTTTACTTGTAATTAGATTATGTTTTATTTATGATTGATTTAAATGTATACGTAGTCAAAATATAAAGGGAATAGCAAAATGAATCCTATTATTAAAAATTTAGAAGCAGAATATACAACAAGAGAATTACCAGAAATGAATCCTGGTGATACTGTAAGAGTTTCTGTAAAAATCGTTGAAGGTAACAAAGAAAGATTACAAGCTTACGAAGGTACTATTATTGCTGAACACGGTTCAGGTATTAATAAAACAATTACCGTAAGAAAAGTATTCCAAGGTGTTGGTGTAGAACGTGTATTCTTAGTACACTCTCCTCGTATTGAAAAAATTACTGTTCAAAGACGTGGTGATGTAAAACGTGCTAAATTATATTACTTAAGAGAACGTTCTGGTAAAGCAACTCGTATTAAGGAAAAAATTGAAAAAAGATAAGAGGTAATTAAGCTTGCATATTCACTGGTACCCAGGGCATATTGCCAAAGCTGAACGTCAGCTTAAAGATAAATTGAATTTGGTTGATGTGATAATTGAGGTACGTGATAGCAGATTACCTTTGAGTAGTAGTTATTCAAACATAAAGAAGCTTTTGGGAGAAAAACCAAGGCTTCTTTTGTTGAATAAGGCTGATTTGGTAGATAGAGATGAATTAAAAGCTTGGGTGAGTTACTTAAAAAAGACTACTCAATGCCCTGTTATTGTAACAGAAGCTAAAGGGAATAAAGATTTAGCTCAAGTAGTTAGAACTGCAGTGGAATTAAGTGAGCCTAAAATACAGGCTTTGATGGCAAAAGGTCTTTTAAGACGTCCGGCTAGAGCAATGGTTGTTGGAATGCCAAATGTTGGGAAATCAAGTGTTATAAATAAATTAACAAAATCATCCAAAACAAAAATTGGTGCAAAAGCCGGTGTTACTCGTCAACAACAGTGGGTAAGGATTAATCCTAAACTTGAATTATTAGATACTCCTGGGATAATTCCGACTAAACAAGATGATCAATTACAAGCTGTAAAGTTAGCGTTTGTAAGTTCAGTATCTGAAAATGCATATTCTCCTGAACCTGTTGCAAAAGCTTTGTTGGATATGCTTTCAAAGATGTGTAATGATTATTTGTGTGAGTATTATAAAGTTGAAAATTTAACTTTAGAAGAAATTGCTTTAAAGAGAAATTGGGTTATAAAATCTGAATCTCCTGATACAGAAAGAACTGCGATATATGTTCTTAAGGATTTTAGAGAAGGCAGGTTAGGTAAATTTATATTAGATGAGTTGCCTGAAGATGAAGAAAAGATGTAGTTGGGTAGATTTAAAATCAGATATTTATGTAAAATATCATGATGAGGAATGGGGAGTTCCTAAATATGATGATAGAGATTTGTTTGAACTTCTTGTTTTAGAGTCTTTTCAGGCTGGTTTAGCTTGGATTACTGTTTTAAAAAAACGTGAAGCTTTTAGGGAGGCTTTTGATAATTTTGATGTATTAAAAGTTGTTAATTATAAAGAAGAGAAGATAAATGAATTATTAAATAATGAGAAAATTATAAGAAGTCGTGGAAAAATAAATGCAAGCATAAATAATGCTAAGATATTTATTTTAATTCAAAGAGAATTTGGTTCTTTTTCTAATTATATTTGGTCATTTACAAATAAAAAAGTCGTTAAAAATAATACAAATAATATTCCGGTAAGTACAGAGCTTTCGGATATTATATCAAAAGATTTAAAAAAACGTGGTATGAAATATGTAGGAACCGTAATAATATATTCATATTTACAAGCAATTGGTGTTGTAGATGATCATGAAATTGATTGCTTTAGGTATTAGAATACATCTGTTTTAATAGGGTTTTTAAATTTGGTGATGCTTCCTTGGAATAGAAGTTTAACAGTTCCAACAGGGCCGTTTCTGTGTTTTGCAATAATGATTTCAGCTTCGCCTTTATTAGCAGCCTTTTCTGCTTGTTCTTCTTCATCATTTGCATTTTTATAATATTCATCACGGTAGATAAACATAACGATATCGGCATCTTGTTCGATAGAGCCAGATTCTCTTAAGTCAGATAACATAGGTCGTTTATCTGTTCTACTTTCTACCGCACGTGATAATTGAGATAGTGCAATAATCGGAACATTCAATTCCTTAGCTAATATTTTAAGACCTCTTGAAATACTAGAAATCTGCTGCATTCTATCTTCTCTGCCGGAGCCTTCAATTAATTGTAAATAGTCAATTACAATCAGTCCTAAATTCTTTTCAGCCATCGCTAATCTTCTACATTTAGCTCTTAAATCTGTAATGTTACAACCTGCGGTGTCATCAATATAAATAGGAGCTTCTGAATAGCTGTTCATAGCGACTGCTAGTTTTTCCCAGTCCTTAGCTTGCATATTACCTGTTTTTAGTCTTTGAGTATCAACTTCAGCTTCTGAACATAAAAGACGTTGTACAAGCTGTTCCTTTGACATTTCTAATGAGAATATTGCAACCGGAGTATTTGCTCTTAGTGCGACATTTTGTGCAATGTTTAGAGCAAATGCGGTTTTACCCATCGCAGGGCGAGCTGCTAAAATAATCAAATCTGATTTTTGAAGTCCGTTCATCATTGTATCTAAGTCATAAAAACTAGTAGGTACACCAGTTAGAGTGCCTTTGTTATTATAACGTTCTTCGATTTTTGCATATGTATCATATACTAAATCTTTGATTGGGGTAAGTGACTTTGACGCTTTTTGAGAAGCGATATCAAATATTAATTTTTCCGCAAGTTCTAATGATTCTTCAATGGGATTTAAGTCATATCCTGATGATACAATTTCAGATCCTGCATTTATTAACGAGCGTTTAATAGCTTTTTCTTGGACTATTCTTGAATAATATTCAACGTTAGTTGTAGTAATAGTTTTATAACTTAAATCGTTGATAAATGCACGTCCTCCAACCAATTCAAGTTTTTGATTGATATTAAGGACATCAGATACTGATACGATATCGATTTTGTCTTCTCCGTTATAGAGTTGGAGCATTGCTTCATATACATATCTGTGAGCAGGTTTATAGAAAGATTCCGGTCTCAAATGCTCTACAATTTTATTCATACAAGTTGGGTTAACCAAAATTGCACCTAAAATTGCTTCTTCTGCATCAATATTTTGAGGCATTAATTGTGATAAATCTTCCGCTTGTTGCTTCTTTTTTGATGTATATGATGATGTCATTTAGTCGAACTCCTTTAATCTCTAACATTATTTTATATTATGAACTGCAGTTACGACAATTTCGGCCGCATCTTCAGGTTTCATTTGAGATTTTTCATTTGTTTCTCTTGTTTTGAATTCTACTAGACCTTCATTAATTGATTTTCCTACTGTGATTATGTAAGAGAAACCTATTAGTTCTGCATCTTTGAATTTAACACCAGGACGTTCATCTCTATCATCTATTACGACTTCTACTCCATGCTTTTTAAGAGTTTCGTAGATATCATTTGCAACTTTCATTTGTAATTCATCTTTTGTGCTTACTGGAATTACTATTGCATGGTATGGTGCAATTGCTAAAGGCCATTTGATACCGAATTCATCATAATGAGCTTCAACAGCAGCTGCAGCAGTTCTTGAAATACCGATACCGTAACAACCCATTACATAAGGTTTTGTTTTCCCATCAACATCAGTAAATACTGCATTCATTGGCTTTGAATATTTTGTTCCTAATTGGAAAATATTACCAACTTCAATACCTCTTGTTACTTTTAGAGGTTTGCCACATTGTGGACATAATTCTCCAGCTTCTACCAGTCTTATATCGGTAACAATTTCAGGTAGTTTAACTTCACTACCCCAATTATAGCCAACTCCGTGTTTATCTTCTTGGTTAATTCCAATTACGAAATTTTTCATTTCTTTAACGGTATTATCAGCAATAATTGTAACAGGATACCCGTTATATTCTTTTAAACCATTTGGTCCGATAAAACCTTTAGCTGCATCAAATCCGTTTACACCCATCATTTCTTCGATTTCGCCAGCTGTTGCAATTCTAATATCAACTCCGCCTACAGCATTCATAAGTTTGGTTTCTTCTACTTGTTTATCTGCTCTTATTAAAGCTAATACAGGTTTTTTATCAACAATATATACAAGAGTTTTTACAATTATTGTAGAAGGTATTTTTAAGAAATCTGATAATTCTTCTATTGAATGAGTATCAGGAGTATCTATAATCTCAGCTTTTTCATATTTTCCTACAATATTAGCTTCCGGTAAATTAGAAATAGCATGGTTTGAATTAGCTGAATAATCACAGCTATCGCAGTAGAATACATCATTTTCTCCGGCATCAGTATCAGTAATTACCATAAATTCATGGCTTACACTTCCACCGATTGCCCCTGAATCTGATTGAACCATTTTTGTATTAAGTCCACAACGTTTAAATATTCTGCTATAAGCTTTTGCCATATTTTCGTATTCTTTTTTTAGTCCTTCTTCAGAAGTATCAAAAGAATAAGCATCTTTCATTATAAATTCACGACCTCTTAAAAGTCCAAAACGAGGACGGACTTCATCTCTAAATTTTGATTGGATTTGGTATAAATTTACAGGCAATTGTTTGTAAGATTTTAAACCATCACGAGCTATTGATGTAATTATTTCTTCATGAGTAGGTCCAAGACACATTTCACGATTGTGTCTGTCTTTCAATCTCATAAGTTCTTTTCCGTAAACTTCCCATCTGCCTGATTCTTCCCAAAGTTCTTTAGGTTGAACAAATGGCATGAGTAATTCTTGAGCTCCAGCTTTGTCCATTTCTTCTCTAACGATATTTTCAACTTTTTTAAGTACTCGCCACATTAGGGGTAAATAATTATAAACCCCAGAGGTAAGTTTTCTTATGTATCCTGCTCTTACTAGCATTTTATGTGAAATAACTTCCGCATCTGACGGAAATTCTCTTAGTGTTTGTACAAATAATTTTGACATTTTCATAATAAATAATTCCCCTAATTCAATTCTATTAACTAAATTCTACCATAAACAAATATGTAATTTAATAATAAAAAATTACCTGACAAACTTATTGCATAAAATTTTATAATATGATAAAATTTTTTCGTAAGGCGAAATAGACTTTCTTTTGCCATCTCAGTAAAAGATAAAAGGGGTGACTATGCAAGTTTCTACAATTTCTGTTAATCATAATAAAGGCTATAACTTAAGTAATAATATGCCATTTTATAATAGCAGAAGCAATGAGCCTATTGGGGATACTTCATTTAATTCTTTAACTCCTTACACTATTAAAAAGTCTAATACAGTGGAAAAATTACCTCAGATTTTTGATAACATTAATGAATGGCAAAATTTTTGTCATAAACAGATTTTAGGCGAAAAGCTTAATACTATTGCATAATAATGAATACTAATTTAGTTTTAGGTTTTTTTGATGGAATACATATTGCTCATAAGGAGCTTATTCAGTCTGCTGTAAAAGCTGGAAAAACAATACTTATTACTTTTAAAGAATCTCCTGCGATATACTTTAAGAAACCTTATAAATATATTTATCCGAGGGAATATTCGCTAAATAAAATTAAGGATTTAGGTGTTAATGAGATTTTAGAATTTGATTTTAGCCAAATAGCAGGCATGGCTGCAGAGGATTATGTAAGATTTATTGTAGAAAAATTTTCGCCAAAAGCAATTTATACAGGTTTTAATCATACTTTTGGGGCTAATAAAATTGGAAACCCTGAGCTGTTAGAAAAATTGCAGAAAAAATATAATTATGAATATTTTTGTATTCCTTCTATTGAAGATAATGGAGAAATAGTAAGTTCTACTCTTATTAAAAATCTAATACAAGTTGGTAATATGGAAAGAGCGAATCGTCTATTAGGAACAAACTTCTTTATTGAGAATGTTGTTCAAGAAGGTGCTAAAATAGGTAGAACGCTTGATTTTCCAACAGCTAATATAGAGTATCCTCAAAATATTCTACAGCTTCCATATGGTGTTTATTTTATAAAATATAATGAATATTCTGGACTTTTGAATTGGGGCATGCGACCTACTGTTAATAATATTATTAAACCAGTTGCTGAGGCTCATATTATTGGTTTTGATGGTGATTTGTATGGTGAGAAAGTTCGGTTTGAAATAATAAAAAAAATTCGTGATGAGAAAAAATTTCAAAATTTAGAAGAGCTTAAAAATCAAATAAAAAAGGATATAGATGAATGCTTAAAGTTGTAATAGTCGGCTATGGAGAAATGTTTACAAATTTAATCGCAGGAGCTTTGGATGCAAATTGTGAAATAGTCGGTGTTTTTAGAAATGAGATGCGAAAATATCCTTCTATTATTAGAAAAATAAAAGATATTTTAAATCCTTCATTGGATTATAATTATATAAAAAGTTATAATCTTCCTGAAATTTATGCAAATAGCGTTAATTCTAAAGAGTTTAAGAAAAAACTTTTAATACTTAATCCCGATATAATGTTAATCGGTTCTTGGGGTGAGAAAATAAAGAAGGAAATTTACGATTTACCCAAAATTGCAACAATCAATGCTCATCCATCACTTTTGCCAACATACCGAGGTCCAAATCCTTATTTTTGGACTATTAAAAATAGGGAACAGACAAGTGGAGTAACTTTTCATCTCGTAGATGAAGGTTTTGATACAGGAGCAATACTTGCTCAAGAAGAAGTAAAAATTTATCCTTCTGATACAGGAAAAACTCTAAAAGAACGTACTGTACTCACAGCAAGAGGGGTAGTTTGTGAACTTTTAAAAGCATTAAGGGAAGATATTATTATTCCGCTTCAACAAAGGGAAGATAAAGCCAGTTATTATTCTTATCCAAGCGGATTAGAACTTGATTTCGAAAAGAGTGCGGAAGAAAATGAAGCTTTAATAAGGGCTATTAATCCTTGGGGAAAAGCTTATTTTTATAATAATGGTACACCCTTAGCAGTAAAATTTGCAGACGTTCAAGATAATATTTATGAAAATAGTAAAATAGGAGAGGTTGTGGATGTTTCTATAAGTAATAAAGAAATATCAGTAGTGTGCGGAAATAATAAAATTCTTAAGATGAAGGTGGATTTATATAATAAATTTGACAGATTTTTTACAAAGAATTATCTGAAGCATGATATAGAAATAGGAAAAATTGTAAAAAAAACTAAAAATAAAAAAGAAAGATTTGATATTTGAAATTTATATATTCTTAAAAATTTATAAAATTATAAAAAAAGACTTCCCGAACGGAAGTCTTTTAAAAAACTGGGGCGGAAGCTCTTGCTCGGTCGCGTGTAACGGCATTTCGAGTTGTGCTTCGAGATTTCATCTCTTGCAAAACTCTTCAGCCTTAGCTCCCTCGCGTGATTCGAACCTCCTTCTCCGGTTCGAACCCTTCCTTTTATTATAATTTATATAAATGCTAAACAAGACTTCCTAAAAGGAAGTCTTTTAAAAAACTGGGGCGGAAGGATTCGAACCTCCGAGATGGCTGGACCAAAACCAGCTGCCTTACCACTTGGCGACGCCCCATCGCGTCACACTTATTATAATAAGATATCAATATTAAATGTCAAGATTTTTTTATAAAATCAAAACGTCTGAGATTATCTCAGACGTTACACACATATTTTGAAGGGGAATTTGTATTATTCTCTTGTTAATTGCCAGCAAATATCACCTGCCATAGCTGCTAATGCTGCAATTTTACCCCAACGTCCACACTTAACACTGCTATTAGTTGCTAAACTTGTTATTCCAGAAGCTAAAAGTCCTGCTCCATAACCAGCTGCACCAGCTGCTAATGCTTCTGTGCCTTTTCCTACATAACCACCCACTTTTTCTATACGATCCTTACCAGCTTTATTGTCAACTGTTGTTCCATATAAATAACTCAAAGTTTCTTCTGTGTATTTATCATGGTATTCTTTTTTTCCTAAGAATTCTTTGTTGAATCCATGCATAAATGCGGTTTCACCATATTTTCTGATATCTCCTCTAAGATCAACTTGTGCTCCTACTTTTGGAGATATTTGTTGGGTATATAATTCTTCAATGAATTTGTTAACAGCATCTTCAACATTCATTTTACTGCTATTTGATTTGAAATAATCGCTGTATTTTGTAAAAATTAATTGTTTTAATTTATCATATTCTTCACAAATTCCGTCTTGATCGCCTTCTACAATTTTGTCATGCAATGTTCTGACTTTGCTTTCGATACCAGTATCAATCATTGCTTGCTCAAAAATTGCTCTGTCATGAGAATTCATAGCATTGGTTTTATTTTGTAACATTATATCGTGAACAGCACTACTGTGAGATAATTGAGCTTTTTCAATATCTTGATAAGCTTGATTCATTTGTCCCATAAATGCCGGATAATACATTCCCATCATCATAGGATTATACATTCCCATACCGTTCATTGCATTCATAGGAGAATAATATGAACCATATGAACTATAATCACTTAGTCTTGTTAATCCTATCGGATTCATATATGGATTGTAACCTATTCCTGTTATGCCAGATAAGTATGACATAATTACCTCCTACGAAGTTCGTTAAACTAACCTTTTTTTACCTTACATATAAATAAAGTTGTTTTGTTTTTAATAATTGATATTTTTTATATTTATATTTACAAAACTTTACAATTTATTAACTCTTGCTTTTGTTGTATCATATTTTTAGGAATTTATGCGGGGAGCTGTAATGGAGATTAAAGCAAATAATTTAATAAAAATATATGGTGATAGAAGTGTAGTAAACGATATTTCTTTTTATATGAATAAAGGAGAGGTTGTTTGTTTACTTGGGCCAAATGGTGCGGGTAAAACTACTACTTTTTATATGATTGTAGGTTTAGTAAAGCCTAATAAAGGTTCGGTTTATATTGATGATAAAGAAATTACTTATTGGCCGATGAATTTGCGTGCAAAAGCAGGTATTGGTTATTTACCACAAGAAAACTCTATTTTTAGAAAGTTAACAGTTGAAGAAAATATTAATTTGGTTTTAGAAATGAATGATAAGTTAACTGTTAATGAAAAAAAGATGAAGTTAGAGGAACTTTTAACTGAATTCGGGGTTATGAAATTGAGAAAATCTCCGGCAGTAGCTTTGTCAGGGGGAGAAAGACGCCGTGTAGAAATTGCAAGGGCTCTAGCTGCAAGTCCTGATTTTATGTTATTAGATGAACCATTTGCAGGAATCGATCCAATTGCTATTGGTGAGATTAAGGATAATATAAGAAAGATTTCTGAAGATAAAGGATTGGGGGTTTTGATTACTGATCACAATCCTAAGGCAACTTTATCTATTACAGATAGAGCGTATGTGATTTTTGATGGTAAGATAAAAATTCAAGGTAAGAGTACTGATGTTGCAAATGATCCTGTTGCTAAGGAATTTTACTTAGGAAAGGATTTTAAACTATAATATGAAAAAACTTTTTACTGTATATGACAGATATATTTTTATGCAGGTTCTTATAACAACGATTGTTGCAATATTGTTGTTTACAATTGTTTGGATTGCCCCTGAAATGCTTTTAAATACCATAAAAAAAGTTTTAGCTCATGAATATACTGCTAAAACAGGGGTTTTGGTTTTGGTGTATGAGTTACCTAAAATTTTAGGAAAAGCTTTCCCTGTAGGTTTGTTATTAGGTTCTCTTTTTACTTTTGATAAATTAAGTAAAGATTCTGAACTTACTATTTTTAGAGCTGTTGGAATGTCTTTTCATAGAATACTTGCTCCTGTTTTAGTTTTAAGTTTTATTGTTACATATTTATGTTTTGTAACTTACGATAAATTGATACCCTATTCTTGTCAGAAATTATTAGAGATAAAGGGTGGTGCCGCATTAACACAGTATATTTATACAAAGAAAGATGAGAATAATTATCCTGAACAAGCAGTCGTTGTTTCAAGGTTCTTTCAGGGCAATATGACTGATGTTATTGTTATGAATTTTTCAAAGCAAATTTTTAGTGACTTGCATGGTTTAGAAAATATTTTAGTAGCAAAAAATGGTCATAAGGGTTTAACGCTTAGTGGAAAGTCTAGTTGGATTCTTGAAGATGTAACTTCATATGATATTGATGAAGAAGGAATTTTTAAACGAGTTACACAAAAAGATAGAGTAGATATTTTAGTTGGTGATGATGCTGATGACGCGTATACAATAATGATTAATTCTACAAAAAGAGATAGAGATATTGATAATAAAAATTTGAAACATTATGTAAATTTGTTAAAGAAGGCTAACTTAGATGAAAATTATCGTTTGATGGCAAATAAATATTATCAAAGATTTTTTCATCCTTTTGTTTGTGTTTTGTTAGCTGTTATGGGGTGTTTATTAGGGTTTAGTAAACCACGAGAACAAAGATTAATCGGATTTACAATAGCAATAGGTTGTATATTTGTTTATTATATAACTCTGCCATTCTTTGATTTATTGGCAGAAAAAGGAGTGTTGCATCCTCTTTTAACTGCAGCATTTCCTCCAATAGCTTTTTTAGTTGCGATTATTATGTTTTATAGAACAAGGGATTTATAATATGAAAAAATTATTTTTGTTTATTTTATTATTTGTAACAACAGCGGTTTTTGCAGCCGCTCCAATTAATGTTACCTATGAAGACGGTATATATCATATAATATTGAGCGGAGATAAAATAAAAAAACAAATTAAATTTGTTTCTTCTTCCAGTTTAACTACTAATAAAGAAGTGCATAATAAATCAGGTTCATTGTTAACAATAAATGCCGGTTTTTTTGATCCAAAAAATGAAAAAACCATGTCCTATATTGTGAATGATGGTCAAATTGTTGAGGATCCAATCTTTAATGAAAATATAATGATAAACCCTATTTTAAGACAAAATATGTCTAAAATTTTAAATAGAACAGAATTTAGAGTTATGGATTGTGATGGTAAATACAAATATGAAATTGCTCAACATAATTCTAGTGTAGATTTTTTGTGCTCTATTCAAACTTCAGCACAAGCAGGTCCTCAACTTTTGCCTAATTTAAGGTTAGAAGAGGAGTTTTTTATAGTTAAAGATAAGGATGGTAATATTATAAGAGAATCAGCTTCTGTTACACAAAAAACTCCAAGAACTTTGATTGGTATAAAGAATTTAGCAGAAGGTAAACAGGAAGTTCATATTTTTATAGTTACCAATGAACATCCAATGGATATTTATGAAGCTAGAGATTTGTGTTCAAGTTATGGTTTAGATAGTGCTATGGCTTTTGATGGTGGTAGTTCTACTTCTTTAAATTATAAAAAAATAAATGTAGTATCAACTCAAGATAATAATGATACAGGCAGAGGTTTAAAATCATTTATGATAATTCAAAAGAAATGATAATTTATTTTGATATCTTTTCGAATGTTATTTTATAACCAAGTTCTTCGAGAATCATATCTAATTCATTAAAGTTAGCAGTGCCTTTTTTAAGTTTGGTTGATAAGTTTTGTATAGAGTAAGCTTTTCCTTTTTTTTCAGCAATACATTTTGCTAAATAAGTAAGGGTTACTCCGTTTTCAAATGCTAATTTTCGTATTTCATTTCCAATATTCATATTTTAAATTTATAACAATAGTTTATTTTTTAAAATATAGTTTAAAATAATCTTGACAATATTAAAATATTATTTTAATATTAAATATATATTTTATAAAGTTTAAGAAAGGAGTTTTTATGGATGAAGTTTCTAAAAAAGAATTTTATGATATTGTTGGGATGCTTGACTTAATTTTTTATGCATTAAAATGGCAATCCTGTAATAATAATGATGATTGGAAATATTTTTCTACAATAAAAATTTTAGATTCTACAATATTAAAATTAAAATATTTTGGAGTTAATAATATAGGTTGTTTGGATGATTAGAAAATAAAAAGACCGAATTGAATACTCAATTCGGTCTTTTTTATTAAAGATGTCAAACTACTTGATTTCAACAGTAGCACCAGCAGCTTCAAGTTGTTTTTTGATAGCTTCAGCTTCGTCTTTTTTAACGCCTTCTTTAACAGCTTTAGGAGCACCATCAACTAAATCTTTAGCTTCTTTTAAGCCAAGACCAGTGATACCTCTAACTTCTTTAAGAACAGCGATTTTCTTATCAGCTGGAACAGAAGCTAAGATTACGTTTACTTCAGCATCTGCATCTTCAGCTGGAGCAGCAGCTGCAGCAGGAGCAGCAGCAACAGCTACAGGAGCTGCAGCAGATACGCCGAATTTTTCTTCCATAGCTTTTACTAATTCAGCTGCTTCTAATAAAGTTAATTTTTCAATTGATTCTAAAATTGATTCGATACTCATTGTTTTTTCTCCTTTTATGTTTTTGTTAATTGTAATACGTTTTTAGCATAAATCTATGCTGCTTTTTGATCTCTAACTGCTGCAATAGCTCTAACAAGAGATGACATAACAGCATTGACAGAGTTTGCGATACCAGAGGCAGGTGAATTGATACAACCAAGCATTTTTGCGTAAATTTCTTCTTTTGAAGGAAGAGTTGCAAGAGCTTTTGCTTCTTCTGCAGACATTAGTCTTCCGTCCATTGCTGCAGCAACGATTTCGCCTTTTTTAGCCTCTTTAATAAATTGAGATAAAGCTTTTGCAGGTGCTACCTGATCTTCATAACCAAATGCTAAAGCGATTGGTCCTTTTAAAGTTTCTGCTAACACTTCATATTGAGTGCCTTTAAGAGCTAACTTTGCAAGGGTGTTTTTTGTAACCATATAGTCACCACCATCTTTTTGAAGAGATCTTCTTAATTTGGTGATTTCTTCTACGCTTAAGCCTTGATATTCGGTAACAATTACAACTTGTGCTTTTTCAATTTTTTCTTTGATAAGTGCTACCTTATCATTTTTGAAAGCTTTTGTTGACATTTTTTGCTCCTTTTTTCATACATCCCTAAGTTTTCACCTAAGGTGTTTATATTTATTTTCGACCTATTTTCATACTAAAAAGATTTTGCAATCTTCTTTAATCGCAAAACCTACACAACTTAGCTATCTATATTTTATGTATTTAGCTCGGGCTTTTACTTGATTGTCTTTCGCCCGGGTGTAATCTCGGCTAGCCTATTTCTAATTTAAATCCTAACTCGGATACTAACTGTCTGCGATTATATTGAAAGTCTAACAATAACATGCTTTATTGTCAAGTCTATTTCTTTGTCGCCGTTATTACGGTCCAAGAACCGATTTTATCGACTTTATAATTTGTGTATTCATTATTTAATTCTTTTATTAAAGAATTTTTTATAATTGAAAATGTCATAAACATTTCCGGTATTTTAGGATTATTTTTGTTTAATTTTATAAAATCATCATCAAAAAAAGAAACACTGTCTAGAAAAACTACAGAAATCGTTTCATTTTTATATATGTCTTTTAGTATTAAATTTGGGTTTTCAAGGTAATCGAAACGATTAATTTTACTGATGTAGTATGTATTTCTATTTTTTAGGTTGATGTATCTATAAAATCTATTCGGTTCATAGTATGTAAAAATAATTTTATCGGGTGATCTTCTATTAAGAATTTCTCCAACTATTCTGTGTCCTTCTGTTCTTCTAATTTTTGTTACATAATAAGGGGTGAAAAATGCTATTAAATGGAAGGTTATGAATATTATAAAAAGGGCTAAACCTATTTTTTTTAGTCGAGTAAATCCAATTGTTATAAGTAGTATTAATATTGGTAAAATCTCTATTGAATATTTTGTTATAAAAACTATTTTTCCACTGTAGGCTAGAATCGAAAGAGACATTATTGTTAATGATGCAATAGTTATAATACCTTTAAAATTTTTTATTCCATATAAAAGACCTGTTATGGCTATTAATGTAGGAATAGTTTGCCAAATAATATAATTTTTATTATAGAAAAACACGGTTGGAGCGTTTATGTTATTTGTGAGTATCGGAGAAAAATAGTCACTAAAGAGAAATAAAATATTTGTATAGGTAAAATGTCCCCACCATTGAGAAGAAGGAAGCATTTTTAATATATTTATTCCTAATGGAATAGTAATTAATATTATTGTTGAAAAAATAATTATAAATTTTTTAGATAGTTCTTTTTTCTTGTAAATAAGGTAGAGCATATTAAAAAGTATATATATTATTCCTAAATGGTGGGTAAGAATAATAAGAAGATTTGATAGGATGTACCCTATTTTATTAAAGTGGGTATTTTCTTTTAAAAGCTTAATCGTGAATAGTAATGAAAGTGTTGAAAATAGGAAAACTAAAGAATAAAATCTGACTTCTTGGGCATAGTATATTAAAAATGATAAAATAGAAGTTATACTTGCAGCTATTAGTCCAGTTTTTTTAGAAAATTCTTTTCCAACAAGGTACATGATTAGTATGCTTAAAAATGATGGAATGACAGAACTTAGTCTTAATATTAGGTCGGAATTTTTAGCAAAAATTTTTAAATAAAAGTAATAAAGAGGCATATGGCATTGTTTTATTATTTCTTGAAAAAAACCTTCTTTAAAAGGGGTTTGAGCGACAAACCAGCTTACATATTCGTCATTCCAAAGACCTTCAGGTTTATTAATAAAACTAAGTCTAAGTAGTAAACCAATAAAAAGAATAATAAAAAACAACTTGCTCCCCTTATCTTATTTATATATAATATTTTACATGACAAAGCTTATTATTCAAATACCTTGTTATAATGAAGAGGAAACGCTTTTAACAACTTTAAATGCTCTTCCTAAAAAGGTTGAAGGAATTGATAACATAGAGGTTTTAGTAATAGATGACGGTTCTATTGATAGTTCGGCTGAAATTGCTAAAAGTTGGGGGGCAAGTGTTTTAGAGATAAAACCTAATAGAGGTTTAGCGAATGCTTTTAGATTAGGTTTACAGGAAGCTTTGAGATTAGGAGCTGATATTATAGTAAATACCGATGCTGATAATCAGTATTGTGCAGATGATATTGGTAAGTTAGTAAAACCTTTGTTAAGAGGGGAAGCTGATATTACTATCGGAGCAAGGGATATATTTTCTATAAAAGATTTTTCGCCGATAAAAAAGGTATTTCAAAAATTTGGTTCTGCCGTATTAAGATTATTATCTTCTACAAAAGTTGAAGATGCTCCTAGTGGTTTTAGGGCGTTTACGAAAGATGCAGCTTTGAAATTGAATGTTTTTGATAATTATACTTATACGATGGAAACTTTGTTGCAAGCAAATGTTAAAGATTTAAAAATCGTATCCGTTCCAATAAGAGTGAATCCAAAGTTGAGAGATTCTAAATTAGTGAAAAATATTTTTGATTATATTTTTAAGTCTATGAAAACTACTATTCGTATGTTCATAGTATATAGACCTTTTAGATTTTTTATATCTTTAGCTTTTTTGATAGCTTTATTGGGCGTTTTTTGGGTTTTGAGGTTTGTTTATTTTTATTTTATTGGTGCTGGTAACGGGCATGTTCAGTCTTTGATTTTTGCAGCAATTTTTTTGCTTTCTTCAGTGCAGTTATCTATTATTGCAATATTAGGGGATTTGCTTTCTGTTAATAGAAAATTATTGGAAGATATCCAAATAAGAATTAAAAAATTAGAACTTAAATAAAAAGAAAAAACCACTATAAAGAAGTGGCTAAAGAAAAGGGAAAAAGGGAATATTTGTTATATAACTTAACTAAAGATACCAAAAGTTCTTTCAACGTTATCATCACGAACTTGTTTAATTGAATCCATTTCTGTAGTAATAGATGATCTTTCTGTTTCTAATTTACTTAAGTCTTGATCATATTTAGTATCTTTATCATTTATTTTATCTAATTCATATTCATATTCAGCTTCAGCTTTTTTTAAGTTAGCATCGTCTTGAACTTCAACAAGCATATTTTCGTTTGTACTTGTTGCTACATTTGTTTGAGACCAATTTTTCCCGTCGAAATATTCTATAACAACTCGACCAGCTTCAACCATATTATTAAACCAAGCATTTCCGTTTTCTCCGGATTCACATTGTGGAGGTATTGAAGTGCAGCCGCCTTTAGCTTGTATTTCTTCAAATAAATTAGCGTAAAAATTAAATTCATCTAGAGGAAAATCTTCCGGAAATGTTTCATCATATTCTGGTGGGTCTTGAGGAGCTTGCTTATCTCTTCTCATATATTCATAAATATCTTTTCGGATTTCTGCATTATTATATAGTGCATCTCTGAAAGTTTGTAAAGTTTGTTTTTGTAAATCTTTGTCATCACCGCTCATAGCTTCTTGTAAAGCGTCATATTCAGTGCTAACTTTATCAGAATGGATTTTATATGCGTATCTTTCAGCATCTGTCATGAATAAGTTGCTATCACCATCTCCATAATCAATACTATCTTGTAAATTTCCAATGCCGATTTCTGTTCCTTGACCATATGCTCCTAGAGATAAATCTACGTCATTATAACTAAATGAACGTCCCATTCCTATCATTGCCCAAGCAAATGAATATTTGTCACTATTGGAAAATTCATTATATATTTTTTCTGCTTCTTCTGTTACGTAAACTTTACCTGTTTTTGAATCTATTAAAGAATAATTTTTAGTTCTATTAGGATTATAACCGCATAAAGTAGAAAAATTTGCATCTATAAAACTTTTTGTTCCATCACTATTCATGTACGCTACTTGAATTTTTGTAGCATCTAATGCGTCACAATAATCTTGATACAACTCATCTTTTTGAGTTGACAAAGCTATTTTTTGATTCATGACGTTTTGAGCTTTATACTCTACGTCATGGAGTCTACTCGTTAGAGTCAATAATCTAGCTTGTGATGCTGCCATTCCCATAGTATTTGTAACGTCCTTATATTTTTCCCTTGTTAATATTTTTTACGGCATTTTTTCGAAAAAACTTTAAAATTTTTATAGAAATATTTACAAAAATTTACATTATGATATTATTTAAGAATATATTTCTCAAAAAAAACGAAAAGCCGCAATCTGTTGCGGCGTTAACTCACGTTAGATAAAGGAGTGGAGGAGAAAATAAAGAAAAGAGATTATATCTGACTAATTCCACAATTTATATATTTATAACATATTGGATATATATTGTTACAAAATTTAATATTTTGTGTAATATTTATTTTATACTTATAAATTTGTTTATAGTATAATTACAGTACCTATAGAGGGAGGTTTGATATGGTTAATGTAGCTGTATGTGGTGCAAATGGAAAAATGGGACAAGAAGTTGTAAAGGCAGTAAGTGCATCAAAAGACCTTACTCTTGTTGCGAAAATAGATATTTATAATGGAGAATTTGTTTCTATAAAGGATGCCTGCGAAACTGTTAAAATAGATGTTTTAATTGATTTTACCCAGCCTAAGTCAATATATGAAAATGCTTTATTTTGTTTGAATAATGGTATAAATATTGTTATTGGGACAACTGGGTTAAGTGATGATGAAATAGAAGTTTTGAAAAGTTTATCAGAAGAGAAATGTTTAGGTTGTTTAATAGCTCCGAATTTTTCAACGGGTGCAGTTTTGATGATGAAATTTGCACAGATGGCTTCAAAATATTTTGATAATGCAGAAATAATAGAATTGCATCATAATCAAAAAAAAGATGCTCCTTCCGGCACAGCTGTAAAAACTGCTTTAATGATGGCTAGTGAAAATACTAATTTTACTACGGGTAATTGTTCTGAAGTTGAAACTATAAAAGGAGCAAGAGGGGCTAATTCATATAATAATATACATATTCATTCTGTAAGAATGCCTGGTTATATAGCTTCTCAAGAAGTGATATTAGGAGCTAGTGGTCAGATTTTAACGATAAGACACGATTCTATGAACAGGGAATGTTATATGGATGGTGTCTTAAGAGCTGTTAGATATGTTATTGATAATAAAAGTTTTGTATACGGTTTAGAAAATATTCTTTAAAAGGAGAAATGATGAGAAAGCCAAGAATAGCTATTTTAGGAGCAACAGGTGTTGTTGGAAGAGAGATTACAAAAATTACTGAAGAGTTAAATGTTGAATTTGAAAGTATTAAGTTCTTATCAAGTGCTAAAAGTGCCGGATCAAAAATTACTTTTAAAGGAAAAGAATATACTGTTGAAGAGGCTACTCCGGAAATCTTTGATAATATAGATATCGTTATGGCTTCAGCAGGTGGTTCAACAAGCCAAAAATTTGCACCGGAAATAAAAAAACGTGGAGGAGTGATTATTGATAATTCTTCTGCTTTTAGAATGGAAAAAGATGTTCCTTTGGTTATTGCAGGTGTTAACGATGAAGATTTGAGACTTCATAAAGGTATCATTGCTAATCCAAATTGTTCGACTTCTCAATTAATGTTGGTTTTAGAGCCTTTAAAAGAGTTTGGTATAAAAAGATTGATAGTTTCTACTTACCAGGCTGTTTCAGGTGCTGGATTGGCGGCTATAAATGAACTGAGGGAAGATACTGTTGCTAATTTAGAAGGTAAAGCTTTTGAAAATAAATGTTTTAAAAAGCCTATTTCTTTTAATGTAATTCCTCAGATTGATGTTTTTTGTGAAAATGGATACACAAAAGAAGAAATGAAAGTTGTAAATGAAACTAGAAAAATTTTGCATTTAGGAGAGGATACTTTAATTTCTTGTACTGCGGCAAGAGTTCCTGTTTTTAACGGTCATAGTGAAGCTGTTGATATAGAATTTGAAAAAGAGATTTCTCCAGAAAAAGTTAGGGAAATTTTATCAAGTGCTTATGGGGTTAAAGTTATTGATAATCCAGATAATTTCGAATATCCAACAACTAGAGATGCTAGTGGTGTAGATCCGGTTTTTGTTGGACGTATTAGAAAAAATTTAGCTTTTAAAAACGGTATTTCTTTATGGTGTGTTGCTGATAATTTAAGAATTGGTGCGGCTTTAAACACTGTAAGAATTTGTAAAAGAGTTATAGAAATGGGGTTGTTCTAATATGAAGATTTTGAATGTTAGTGCTAAAAATATAAAGATTAAACCTACAGAGAGAAAAATTAAAAAATCAGAGGAAGTTTTATCTCAAGTCAGTGATAATATATTACCTAAAGAAATGCCTGTAGAAAAAAAATATGATAATAATATCGAGTATCAAGATATATTTCAATCAATAAAAAATAAAATACAAGTTTCAATTGATAATATGAAGAGGAGATAAGTTATTTTGGGTAAATTAGTTTCTCAAAGTGAAATACAATCTATAGTAGAGAGTCAACAAAAGCAGGGAAAGACTTTTGTTGCAACTAATGGGTGTTTTGATATTCTTCATGTTGGTCATGTTAGATATCTGCAGAAAACAAAAGCATTAGCAGATTATTCTATTGTAATGTTAAATTCTGATACTTCTGTAAAATCTATAAAAGGACCTGATAGACCAATAAACAACGAAATAGATAGAGCTGAAATATTATGTGCTTTAAGTTGTGTAGATTATGTGGTAATATTTGAAGAAAAATCTCCAGGATCTTTATTAGAGAAGTTAAAACCGGATTTTTATACTAAAGGTGCTGATTATACTTTAGACACTCTTCCAGAAAAGGAAATTGTTTTGAGGAATAATATAGAGGTAAAATTTATAGACTTTGTAGAAGGAAAATCTACAACTAATGTGATAAAAAAGTGTTTAGATAAATAAAGGAGTGTATTATGAAAACTTTTACATTGGAACAGATAGCACAGATTGCTGGTGGAATGCTTTCAAAAGCAAAGGATGTTGCCATTACAAAGATAGCACCGCCATTGTTGGCAGATGAGAATACTTTAGCATTGGCTTTGAGTGAAGAAGAAATTGCTAATTTATCCAAAACAAAAGCTTCAGCAGCATTAGTGCCGTTAGGTGTTAATATAGAAGGGTTTTCAACTATTGAAGTAGAAAGACCTCGTTTAGCAATGATGAAGTTAATAACAATGTTTTATGAAGAGCCTCATGTAAATTCAGGAATTCATCCTAGTGCAACAGTTCATCCTTCTGCAAAAATTGGACAAAATGTTTCTTTAGGGCCAAATGTTGTGATAGGTGAAAATGCTCAAATAGGAGATAATTCAAAAATTTTAGCAAATTGCTATATTGGAAATGGCGCTGTTATTGGTAATGATTGCTTCTTTCACCCATCAGTTTGTGTAGGAGATAGAGTAAAAGTCGGAAGTAAGGTTATTTTACATCATGGAGTATCATTAGGGGCAGATGGTTTTAGTTTTGTAACTGAAAATCCTAATAATATTGAACAAGCAAGAAAAGATGGTGAAATAAAAGAGAATAATGTTGAACAAGTTATTTTTAAAATTCCATCAATTGGTTCTGTAGAAATTGGTAATAATGTTGAAATAGGTGCTAATACCGCAATAGATAGAGGTACTATTGAAAATACTGTTATAGGTGATAATACTAAAATTGATGATTTAGTTATGATTGGTCATAATTGCCGTATTGGTAAAGGTTGTATGATTGTATCACAAGTGGGAATTGCTGGTAGTTGTGTAATTGGTGATAGAGTAGTAATTGCTGGTCAAGCAGGTCTTGCGGATCATATTAGTATTGGCGATGATACAATTATTGCTGCACAAGCCGGGGTAACAAAGAGTTTCCCTGAAAAATCTATCGTTGTAGGAGCTCCTGCTGTTCCTAGAAAAGAGTTTATTAAGCAGCTTAAGATTATGAAGGATGCTGGAGATTTAATTGCTAAATTTAAAAAATATGAACCACTTTTAAAATCTTTTGAAGAAGGAGCTTCTGAAAATTAATGGGTACTATTAAATCTGAAATTAAAACATCCGGTAAAGGGTTAATGAAAAACCGTAATTGTGAGGTTATTATAAAACCTTCAAGAGGTGGTAATATTAGAATTTTTTCAAAAGGTTCTGAGGTCCCTTTTAATGTGAGTATAGATAATTTATATTCTACGGATCACTGTGTAACTTTATGTAGTAAAGAACACCGAACTTTGTTAGGTGATTATAAATATAAAGTTATGCTTTGTGAACATTTTGTTGCCGCGTGTGCAATTTGTGGAATAGATTCTATAGATGTATATCTTTCAGAAGTAGAAATGCCTATTTTTGATGGTAGTTCAAAAGTTTGGGTAGATTTATTTAAAAATGCAGGAATAGAAGATGTAAATAAGGATTTATATACTGTTTCAGAACCTGTTTATTATTTGAATGGTAAGACAAGTCTTGTTATTCTACCTGATAAAGAACTTCGTATAACATATGGTGTGAATTATGATCATCCTGATTTAACTCGTTGCTGGGTTACTATGGATAATAATAATTTAGAAGAAATTATCGAAGCGAGAACTTTTGGTTTTTATAAAGATTTAAAAAAATATCAAATGTTAGGTTTTGCAAAAGGCGTAACAATTGATAATACTGTAGGTTTAAAAGATATTGGTTATACTACTGAATTACGTTCAGAGCAAGAACCTATAAAACATAAAATTTTAGATTTAATAGGAGATTTATATTTGGCAGGAGTTTCTCCTTTAAATTTAAGAGCTCAAATTCTTGTTAAAGAAGCTGGGCATGCTGTTCATACAAAAGTTGCTCAAATATTAAAGAATAAACTTGTAAAAATATAAGGAGAAAAATATGTCAGATGAAATAATTACTTTAGATACGATGCAATTAATGGAAATGTTGCCTCATAGATATCCTTTTTTGTTAGTTGATAGAATTACAGAATGTGTTCCTGGTAAATATGCAAAAGGATATAAAAATTTGACTATGAATGAAGAATTTTTCCAAGGTCATTTCCCAGGTAATCCTGTAATGCCAGGGGTATTGCAATTAGAAGCATTGGCTCAATGTTCAGCACCTGTTTTAATGACTTTGCCTGAATATAAAGGAAAATTGACACTTTATGCTGGTGTTGATAATGTAAGATTTAAAAATATAGTACGTCCTGGTGACAGGTTTGATATGGTGATTGAACTTGTTAAAGTTAAAGGTCCTATATGTAAGAGCCACGGTGTTGGATATGTAGATGGAAAAGTTTGCATAGAAGCTGATATGACTGTAGCGTTAAAATAGTTTTCCATAATAAAAATGCGGGCTTGTTTGAAAAACAAGCCCGCATTTTTACTTTTTTATTCAATTCTTTCTAACATTACTACAACTTGAGCTTCAATAGCGAGTTTTTCTCCAACGGCGTCTAATTGTTCTTTAGTTTTAGCTTTTATAGATATATCTGTTTTTGAAAGTCCTAGTAGTGGAGCTAGGATTTTTTTCATTTTTGGTATATATGGCATCATTTTTGGAGCTTGTGCAATTATATTAGCATCAATGTTATTAATCCAATAACCTTCTGCTTGTATAATATCGTAGACGTTTTTTAGTAACACTAAACTGTCAGCATCTTTAAATCTATCATCTGTATCAGGGAATAAAGTTCCAATATCATCCATGGCTAAAGCTCCTAATAGGCTGTCAATTATTGCATGTACTAAAACATCAGCATCTGAATGTCCTAAAAGACCTTTTTCGTAAGGGATTTCTAAACCGCCGACTATAAGCTTTCTTCCTTCTACTAACTTATGTATATCGTACCCTAAGCCTATTCTATATTTTTGTTCTGCCATATACAAGACTCCCTTCTGATAACTTCCTATATACTTATACTACCACATTATAAATACTTAATAACGAAAATTGTTTATTTTGTATTAATCTTAATATTTCTTAATAAAAAGCTTAAAAAAGTCAAATTTTCTACTTTGATATACTTTATATATATGTAAGAGATATTTAAAAAGAGAGAGTAAGTAAAATGACAACAACATATGATGCTATTGAAAGAAATAAAAAACCTGTAGGAACAATAGAAATTCCAGAAAATTTTCATAAATATTATTTAAATAAGCAAGATAGACAAATGAGATTTAATAATGGTGGAGATCCAATTTACGCGATTTTCGATAAAATAGACAATCGTCCGTTATCAAAGATTACAAAAGATTTTTTCAAAGAGTTAGCAGATGATTCTATCAGATTTGTTTCTTCATTAGTTAAATAAAATTATTCAAATTCTTCTTTAAGCCATTCTATAAGAGCTTTATCTTCTCCAAAATATAGATTAAATTCTTTTTCGAAGTTTTTGTTTCTAAGATAATTTCGTTCTATATTAAAAGCTAAAGGTTCTGTTCCATCTTCTGATTTTTTTATGATTTTATTTTTTTCTTTATCAAATACATTAGAATAATTGAGATCTATATTGACACAGAAAGGTATTCTTTTTTTATTATTTTTGTCATAAGAAATTAGTCCAAAGGTTCTACAAATAATAGCTCTTGCAGGATATACAGTACAAATATCGTTTATTAAAAAAGGGCATTCATACATTTTTGTTCTGGAATTTTTTATAAGTTTATTAATTTTTTCATTGATTTGATCTTTAATATTTTCATCAAGTTCGTTATAGTATAACATAAGATAAACAAACTCTAGTTCTGAAATGGGATATTCTCCTTCTTTGCAACAATAAGCACAACCTTTTTTACATTTTATGAAAGGTGTTTGGGATTTGAACATTTTTGTTAAAGATTTATCAATGAATTCTAGGTATTTTTTATATCTTTCAATCATTATTTTTAGAATTTCGTATTTGTTTAATTTCGTGATAACGTTCTAGCTTATTATATAATTGAGAATTTATTTCTCCACCAATTAAAATCAATATTGATGTATAGTATAACCACATCATCATAACAGCAAATCCTGCAATGGTTCCGTATACAAAGTTATATGTATGTAAATTGTTTATATAAATAGAAAAAAGCCAAGAACCTAAAAGCCAAGAAATACAAAAGAATAAAGAACCAGGGAAAGCACTGTGTCTACGTAATTTTTCATTTCCACTTAGATCTGGGAGTATATAATAGCTTAAATATGCCATTATAAACAGAGTTAGAAATGCAACCGGCCAACGGATAAATAACATAATATCAGCGGAATGTTGTGTTGTGCCGAGATATGCAACTAGGAATTTTGTAATAACTTTTCCAAATACGATGGTTGTAATGCTCAAAAAAAGTACTAATGTATTAACAAAAACCATAATTAATGCTAATAATCTGGAATATAAAAAGTTTCGAGTTTCTTTGACTTTATAGGCTCTGTTAAGTCCTTTTGCGACAATTGCCATCGTATTAGTTGATAGGAACAATGTAATGCAGAATCCTAAAATTGCTACAAGACCTCCTTTTTTGAAGAAAAATACTTCGTTTAATACGGTATTTACCACATAAAACACATCGTGTGGCATAATATTTTGCATAAATATAAATATTGGTTGCATAAAATATTGTTTTCCAATATATCCGAATAATGCTGTTAAAAAAAGGAATAAAGGACAAATCCCTATACAAAGCATAAATCCCATTTCTGCAGCCATGCCAAAAAAATCATGCTCAACTACTGAATTTATTATATTTCTAAGTGTTTTAAATTGATATTTTTTCATAAATTAATTTCATCTAAAATCTTTTTAATACTATCTTTTATATTTGCTTTTATTGTACAGCCGGCGGCAAATGTATGTCCACCACCGCCAAATTTTGAACAAATAGCTGCAACATCTGTTTTTTTACTTCTCATAGATATTTTCGTAAGTTTTGTATCTACCTCTTTTAAAACAAAAGATACTTCTGTAGTTTCAATTGCTCTTAAAGTTTCAGCTATTCCATCTGTATAATCATCTCCTGCAGAGAATTTTTCTAAGTCTTTTTTATAAACTGTTGTATATGCAATTTTACTGTCTTCTGAAAAAACAGCTTTATTTACACAATAGTTTTGGAATAATACAAAGTTTTTTGTTTTTGTTTCATAACATTGCTTATAAATAAAATTCGGATTTGCACCAAAATCAATTAAATCAGCAGCTGCTCTTAAAGTATTAGATGAAGTGTTTTCAAACCTAAAATTGCCCGTATCAGTCATTATTGCTGTATAAAGAGCTATTGCGATGTCTTTATCAAGTTTCCAATTGTTGGTTTTAAAATAGTTGAATAAAACTTCTCCGCAAGAACTGGCATTAGGTTCAATAATTTGGTAATCACCAAATTTTGGATTTGTTTTGTGATGATCAATATTAATTGTACATTTTGCCTTGTCAAAAAATATTTTAGAATCCATAACTCTATCTATAGCAGCAACATCAAGAGTTATAACTAAATCATAAACAAGAGATTTATCAAAATATCTTTGGGCTAAATCAATATTAGGCAAGAATTTATAATTGTAAGGGATATTTGATACGACGTTCATATCAGCTTTTTTCTTAAAACGATTATAAATCATTTTATAGAGAGCACACATAGAACCTAAAGTATCCCCATCAGGGTTCATATGTGTTAATAATAATATTTTTTTTGAAGATTTTATGATATTATCTAAATTACAGTTCATTACAATATAGTACCATAAAATGAAAAAAATTCTCTATACAGATTTTGAAGGAGTTGATACCGTCATAAATTCTATGATGGATAATCCGCATTTAAAAAAAGCTATTACCAAAACCAATTTGTACAATTTTTGGGATAAAATTTTGCCTGAAAAATTTAGAGGAAAATCAAAGCCTTATTCTATGTTGCCTGGTTATGTTATGGTTATCGCATGTAAAAATTCGGTTGTTGCTCAAGAATTATCTTTGTATAAAATAATTTTGTTGAAAAATTTTGAACCATATTTAAAGAGTTTAAAAATGAAAGTTAATGATTTAAAATTTGATCCTAAAAAATGGGAGGTCTAAATAATAGGTGTAAATAAATTTATTAAGAATTATGTTGTTTTAAGGATGTATTTAGTTATAGATTATGTTATAATGGTTTTATTAGAATGTTTAATAAGTTAATAGAGGAAGTTTTATGTTAAAAAAGATGAAATCCGGTTTTTCATTAATGGAAATGATGATAGTGTTGTTGATAATCTCAATTATAGCAGCAGCAACGGCTCCAATGATAACAAAGAAAATGGCAAGAGGTACTGGAAGTGGAGATAGTCCGTGGGTATTTACAGGAGATAGAAATAGTATCGGTTATTTATCAAAGAATGGACAAGTTTTAATTGGGGCTAGCAAAGTTCCAGAAGATGCAAAACAATCTAAATTATATATTGCAGGAGCTCAAGATTGGTCTCATATTAGATTTGGGAATAGTAATAATTCAAGTTCCTTAGGTATTACGGCTAACCCTGGGACAGGAAATAATGACTCAGCTATTGGGATTTCTAATTCTAATATTCCTAATGGTTGCATAATGTTTGGAGTTGGACAAACTATCGGTTCATCAGCAAGTTCTTCTGTTGCAATTGGAAATGAAGTAGAAATAAATGGTGTACAAGCAACTGCAGTCGGAAGAAAAGCAAATGCTACTATATCAGATTCAACAGCAATAGGTGGCGAAGCAAGTGCAACTGGTGAATTTTCAACTGCAGTTGGAGTTAGATCTATTGCATCTGCACAATGTGCTACAGCTTATGGTGATACTGCTCATGCTAAAAATAAAAATGCAACAGCTCTTGGGACTTGGTCGACAGCTAGTGAGGAGAATTCTGTTGCTATAGGACCTCACAGTACTGCTTCTGGACCAAGTGCTATTGCAATAGGAGAAAGTGCTTCTTCAAGCGATTTTGATAGTGTTGCAATCGGGAAGTCTGTAGATGCCTCAGGCTATAGTTCTGTATCACTTGGATGGAAAACAATTTCTTCTTCTACTTATTCAACCGCTCTTGGTCCTCTCTCAACAGCTACCAAACCTCATTCTCTGGCAGTAGGATATGATGCTGATGCAGCACATTCTTACTCAACCGCTATTGGTCGATACGCAAAAACAACTGCAACTAAACAAATAGTACTTGGAACTTCTTCTGATACTGTTTATATTCCAGGAAATTTAGTAGTTGATGGAAATGTTATTTTGGGGCGAAGTGGTAATTCAAAATATGTATTTGCCAGAGTTCATAAAGTAGTTGGGAATAAGGACAAGCAAACAGTAAGAGCAGAGTCTTATATGAGTTTTATGGTTGATGATGACTGGAATGGTGGTGATGATAATTTTCGTAAATATAAGTCAAGTAAAGTTCCGTCAGGTGATACTAGGTTTTATTCAGAATATGGGTTGACAGAGAATGGTGGTGTTAATTTATCAGACCGTCGATTAAAGAATGTTGGAGAAAAATATACTGCAGGATTAGAAGAACTTAAAAAACTTGATTTTTTCCATTATACATATAAAAAAGATGAAGAAAAAACTCCACATGTCGGGGTAATAGCTCAAGATTTACAGAAAGTTTTTCCAGATGCTGTAATTAAAGGCGAAGATGGGTATTTAAGAATCCGTATGGAAGATATGTTCTATGCTGTTATAAATGCTGTTAAAGAGCTTGATTTGAAAATAACTGTAATTGTAGAAAAAGTTGATAGTCTTGTAAAAGATTTTTCTGAAATGAAAACTCTAGTTGAAAATCAGCAGAATGAAATTAAGGATTTGAAAGCTCAGAATAAAGAAATTATAGAAGTAAATCAAGAACTTATTAAAAGAATAGAAAAATTAGAGAAAAAATCTTTTAAAAAAGATTAGTATGATCGTTAAGTAAAAATAAAATAAGTGTGGGAATATTTTTAAAATTTTCCACACTTATTTTATTTTGTAACGAGAATAATTTTTATAATTTCAATAGATAAAAGATATTTTCAAATAATATGTTGTATTAAATGATAGAGAGTCAAAGTCGTATAATACTGATTTTGAATTTTAGTTTTTATTTAATATAAAAGCACTGAATGATTTATATCATTCAGTGCTTTTTGTTATGGAACAATTTAAATGTTTAATTTTGCCTTATCTTCTTCAGTAACGCCTTTTATTGTAAGGTTGATTCTTCCTTTGTCATCAATTTTAATAACTTTTACAACAACTTCATCACCAATATTCAAGTGAGGTTCAATTGTTTCTATTCTTTCTTGACAAACTTGAGAAATATGAACCATACCATCTTTACCGCCGCCTAATTCTACAAAAGCTCCGATAGGTATAATTCTTACAACCTTTCCTTTTATTACCATTCCAACTTCAGGTCTGAATGTTAAATCGTTAATCATTTTTCTGGCAATTGCAGCACCTTCTTGGTCGTTAGAAGTAATAGTTACAACACCATTATCTTGAATATCGATTTCAGCTCCGGAAGCTTCTATAATAGCTCTAATTTGTTTTCCACCAGGTCCGATAACAGTTCCGATATCTTCTGTTGGAATAGTCATAGTGCTTATACTTGGTGCATAAGGAGATAATGTCTTCGCCGGTTCTGTTATAACTTTTCTCATTTCGCCTAAGATATGAAGTCTTCCTTCTTTAGCTTGAGCTAATGCTCTTCTTAAAGTCTCATTAGCAATACCTTTAGCTTTCATATCCATTTGTAATGCTGTTATACCATCATCATTACCTGTAACTTTAAAATCCATATCTCCTAAGAAGTCTTCAATACCTTGGATATCTGTAAGTACAACAGGTTCTTTACCTTCTTCAGTAATCATACCCATTGCTACCCCACCAATCATGCATTTTACAGGAACACCAGCGTTCATTAATGCCATTGAAGAACCACAAGTAGAACCCATTGATGTTGATCCGTTAGATTCCAATACATCAGATGTTACACGAATTGTATAACCGAATTCTTCTTGAGAAGGAAGTGCCGGAACATTTGCTCTTTCTGCTAAATTTCCGTGTCCAACTTCTCTTCTTCCAGGACCTCTTAAAGGTTTTACTTCTCCTACTGAAAATCCTGGGAATATATATTTATGCATGTATGTTTTTTCTGTTTCAGGATCAACGCCATCTAATTCTTGTTTCATGCCAGGCCCTGCAAGAGTTGCAACTGAAAGAATTTGAGTTTGTCCTCTTGTAAACACAGCAGAACCGTGTGCTCTAGGAATAACACCAACTTCACACCAAATTGGTCTTACTTCGTTTGGTTTTCTTCCGTCAGCTCTTACTCCTTCATCTAAAATCATTGTACGCATAACTTTCTTTTCTGCGGCTTTAAATTCTTCTGCAACAAAGTCTATACCTGTTTCTTCTATGATTTGATGAATATAATGATCTTCAGGAAGAGCTTCTACTTTTTCTTTTACAAGCTTTTTAGCTTCTTCTAATTTATTTTGTCTGTATGTTCTATCGAAGTTGTGATACGCATCAAAAATCATATCATAAGCAGTTTCGTGAATAAGATTTTTTAATTCTGTTGTGTCATATGGATTAACAAACTCTTCTTTAACAACACCACAAGCCTTAGCAAATTCTACTTGAGCTTCACATTGCTTTCTGATTTCAACTTGAGCAAATTCTACAGCTTCCATAATATCGTCTTCTGTAACAAATTTACAACCAGCTTCAACCATAATAACACTATCATGTGTACCTGCTACAACGATATCTAAATCTGATTTGTCAGCTTCTTGGTGAGTTGGGTTTGCTATAAGTTTTCCATCTAATTTTGAAACTCTAACAGCTCCAATAGGACCTTCAAAAGGTGCTCCAGATAACATTAAAGCGCAAGAAGCCCCTAACATTGCTAATGTATCAGGCTGATTTTGTTGATCATAGCTGAATAGTTGAGCAACGATTTGAATATCGTTTCTATATCCTTTTGGGAATAAAGGTCTGATTGGTCTATCTATCAAACGAGAAACAAGGATCGCTTTATCACTTGCTTTTCCTTCTGAACGATTGTATCCGCCAGGAATACGTCCAATTGCAGACATTCTTTCTTCATAATCAATTAACAATGGGAAAAAGTCAATTCCCACTCTTGGTTCTTTACTTACAACACAGTGTACAAATAACATTGTATCTCCACAACGTACTGTAACACTACCATTAGTTGATTGAGCGTATTTTCCTGTTTCTATAGTAACAGTCTTTCCGCCAATTTCTAGTTGAAAACTTTTTGTTTCCGGTACCATTTTTCCTTCTTTCTCCGACTACTCGAAAGCCGGATGCTTCCATTCTACTATATTTTATTCCTTCTAAATTATAATATAAATATAGGAAACAAGTAAAGAAGCTATTTTTTATCTCTGTTCTGTTGGTATTGCTTTTACATCAAGTTTTGAAAGTGTTCTCGTTGCTCTTATAAATTTAAATGTCCCAGGAGGTGTTGTTACAGCTAACGATGTTAAAAATCCTGCTGATAAACCTGTTATTATTCCTGCAACAGTTGATATTATTTTCTTTATTGTAGATGTTGATTTTCTTGTTAAATATAATGGCAATGCAACACCTGCAATTCCTCCAGCTGTTGTTATTGCTCTTGATATATTTCGTCTTCTCTTTATATCTTTTTCTGATGAATTATTAATACTAAATTCTTGTATTTTGGGTGCAGTTTCCATTATGTCTTTATATGCTTTTTCAAACTTATCACTATCTTCACTTGGTAATGTGATTTTCCCCGCTTCCACTCCTTGTGAATCTATTATTCTATATACTGTTCTCCCATTTTGCATTTGACCAATTTTTTGAAGATTACCATATGAATTAGGACTATAATTTACATTACTTACCATATAACACCTACACACTTTTTCACATTATTTATATAACGTAAAAAATAACATTTTTTTGCTATTTTGTAAAGTAATGTAAATTAAATGAGTTTGCGGAAAATTTGACATTTTTCTCGCAAACTTTTGGGAATGGTTTCGCCTCAGGTTGTGTGCTAACCCACACACGACCTGAGGCTCACACACCTGAGGTCGGATTTGAAAAATCTCAAAAATTTGCGAGAATGAGCTTTTGTACTTCGTACAACGCTCCCGCTCTCGCAAGTCAATTTTTGGATTTTTCCGCATCCTCAAATTTTTAGTCAGCATAACAAGCTAGAAATAAATTGTTTCTAAGTTTATTAATTGCTCTCATTTCAGTTTGTCTTATACATTCTTTTGTTACGCCAAATAATTTTCCAATATCTTCAAGAGTAGTTTTTGCAAAATTTTCTAGTCCAAAACGCATTTTTATAACGGTTTGTTCTCTTTCTTTTAAAGTAGATACTACATTTGCAATTTCTTTTTTTAATTCTTCATATTCAATATTTTCTTCAACATTAGTATTTGTATCTTCTAAAACATCTGCAACTTTTAATTCACTGCCATTATTTGCATCAAAATTTCCTTCAATAGAAATAGTTGTTGTATATGCAGATAAATATGTGTCAATTTTTTCAGGTTCAATATCCATTTTTTCTGCAACGTCTTTATTGCTTACCTGACAGTTATAAGCTCTTTCCATTTCAGCTTTTACCTTTGAAAATTTTGATAAAGTTTCTTGTATATAAACAGGTATTTTCATACAGTAAGATTGTTCTGAAATAGCTTTGAACATCGCTTGTTTTATCCACCAAGTTGCATATGTAGAAAATCTATAACCTAGTTCAGGATTAAATTTTTCAACTGCTACCATTAAACCTAAATTACCTTCTTGAATTAAATCCACAACAGGAATTTTAGATACGTGAATAGCTTTTCTTGCAATTGTATAAACTAATTTTAAATTTGCTTGTACTAATTTCTTTTTAGCATCCTTATCACCAGCTTTAATTTTTATTGTAATTTCTTTTTCTTCTTCAGCACTTAATGATGGATAGCTATTTGCTTTTTTTAAATATGCTCCTAATTCTTCTGAACTTGAAGTAATTGCAAGATATCCACTTTTAGCAGGATTTGTTGATGATACTTTTTTCATTTCAATCATTCTGTCTTTCATACTGTTAAACTCCTATATTAAATTTTGCACTAAAAATACACCTCAAATAAAAGTCTTATATTTGACTTACACTTCATTTGGGATAAATTTTGAGATAAACCTTGGATTTTTAAAAAACGAAATAACACATTTCTTATATACTCAATATATATCATGAGTATATAAACTTCAACCCTTTTGTAAAGAAATATTACAAAAAAGTAGCTGTTTTTTAGATATTGTTACATTTCTTAATTATTTTGTAAGAATAATTTTAAATCTGTAATCCTTGTATCTACTGTCGTTATAGTATCTTTCATTATTGCTTCTAATCTTTTCGCACCTTTAAAACAATTATGAAAAAATAAAATTGTGTATGTCGATTTTATAAGGTCATTTTTTAGAGCTACCAATTTTTGGTAAATAATTGGATCAATAATTTCTTTATTTTCACAAAGAAGCGTGAATATATCTCCAAACCACCATTGTACTTCTTCTACATTATTAGATTTTAGCCCTTTTAAAGCTTTTTTTAGGTATGTTGAAATTCTTGGATAAATATCTAATAGGTTTTGTTTTTTATTTGGAAGTGTAGTTTTGAAATAATCCATTGTTTTTTTATACCCAATATCAATGAGTTTTCGTCTTTCTTCTTTATTCAAATTAAAATCTGCAAAAAATACATCACCGGTGTTAATATTTATATAATCATATCTATCATTTTGTCCATAAAGTTCTGTAACAAAATCAGTCGCAACGTCAGTAACACAACTGTAAATGGTGTTTATAAACGAAATCGGATTTCTGTTATCTTCGCTATAAGCTCCTTCTAATCTAAATTCTAGGATTCTACTTTCAGAATTTTTTAAAGAATTTGACAATCTCCACATTGGAGATGCTTTTTGTAAATCTCCATCTACCAGATAGGAGTCATTGTATTTATAAGGTGCCATAAAGCCTGGCATTGTAGAAGATATTTTTATAGCTTGAGCTATTTCAAAATCAGGAGTTGTTTCTATTGAAAACTCTTGATTTTTAAATTTTTTTATATCAGTTGTGATGATTACAAGTTTTTTTTCTAAATCTTTAAAAGTAGCTTTTCTACCTTTTAGATTAGGAATTTTTTTTGAAATAAGTTCATTAAGCCAATCTTGAAAAATTTCACCTTTACTTAGGGCAAAATCTTTTCCTATTCCTAAATGAATATCTCTAAAGAGTTCAAAGTTAACTTTTATAAATAAGTTTTCTAATTCATAAGATTTATATCCACAAGCAAGAAGTGTTGCAAAAATAGAACCTACAGATGAACCTCCGATTATATCATATTCAATATTGAGTTCTTCTAGTGCTCTAATTGTACCAATGTAAGCCATTCCTCGAATAGCTCCTCCTCCTAGTAAACAAGTGTATTTTAGTGGATTTGTCATTTGAAGCTCCTATGATTAAATATTGTTTTTTTATAATAATCTAAATCTTTATTTGGGTTTAAATAATTATTTTTTACATTTTCTTTTTTTACGAAAATACCACATTTTAAGCCTGTATATATTTCTCTCCATTCATTATTTGTTTTTAAAAATTCATATACAGGAATTGTTTTATTAATCATTAATATTTCTGTTGGATATTTTTTTAATACATTATCCCAATTTTTTTCAACTAATTCAAAATATTTTAAGTTTAAAAATTCTTCATTGTTATAAACTTCTTCATACCTTCCATCCATATATATTAAATTATTTGGATATAATTTATATGACACAAAACTGCCAAAACCAAACGAAGTTAATAAATTGCCCTTAATATCATTAATTTTTAAAAATTCAACTTCTGTAATTGGATACTTACCAATACTAACTCGTGGATATGTAGGAGAAAAAAGAGGTATTGTTAAGGTTAAAATCAAGATTACTAAATACAAACTTTTTTCAATTTTCTTTAAAATAGATTTAAGTTTAATAAATAACGAAAAAATTTCATTGTAACAAAGTGCACAAACTGTAATTAATGCAATAGATAACAATTTTACATGCAAAAATCCTAAGATAAGAGTTACTAAAAGTACAATTATTTTTGTAATATTCAACTTTTTATTAAAAAAGCCTAAAAATACCCCAATCAATATAAAAATACTAGTTGGTAAATAATGAATCATATGATATCTAGCCCAAACAGGCCACCACTCTATTACATATTTTCTCTGCATAGTTGTTGCTGAAAATAAGAAGTTTAAATATTTGTAACCATATGGATTTATAACAAGTAATGGAGTTGATATTAGAAGTACAAGAAAATATTTTTTCCAATCTTTTTTTTCAATTATTGCTCCAATAAAATACATAAAAATCAAACCTAAACCTGAAACAACTCCTCCATGTAAATTATTCCATATTATAGTTAAAAAAGGTATGAGCCATAAAAGATTAGATTTTTGACTTGTTCTAGTCTTTTCTAAAATATACAGAAATAAACTAAAGAAGAAAAAACTAAACATTTGACATCTTATAAGTTGAGTATTTAGCTTATAAAACAAAATTAAAAAAATTGTCGTAAAAATTAAAGAGTTTGGGAAGGTGTGCTTTTGAAGTTTTTGAGTCTTGAGGATAAAAAATGTTGTAAAAAACATTAATATAGATTGTAAAAGAATAATTCCCAAAGCTCCGAAATATTTTAATACAAAATAAAAAACTACTCCAGAACCCCATTCGTGATCATACCAATTATGCGTAGGAGTATAAGATAAAAAATCTTTAAAAGGAAGTATATTATATTCTAAAAATCGTTCACCGACAATTAGCCTTGCAAATAAGTCATAATCATAATTAGTTGATAAACAACTAAGAAAGAGGCATAACAAGAATGTCACTAAAAAAAATAACAAGTATTTCTTATTAATCATCAAAAATTTACACATAATCTCCTCTTATAAAAAATATATTACTATAAAATCTAAAATTGTGATAGAATTAATTTATAATAAAAGGGGGAAGTTTATGGGATTAACTTTAGTAGAAAAAATTATTTCTGAACATGCAGGGAAACAAGTTCATGCCGGAGAATTGGTTATTTCGAAGGTAGATGTTACTGCTGTTCAAGATGGAACAGGACCTTTAACAGTTCAAGAATTTAAGAAAATTGGTAAAGAAAAGTTATATAATCCCGAAAGAACTATATTATTCATTGACCATGCTTCTCCAAGTCCAAGAAAAGAATTATCAAATACACATATAGTATTAAGGGATTTTCATAAAGAGTATGGAGCTGTTTTATCTGATGTTGGTGCAGGAGTTTGTCACCAAAGATTAATTGAGACTTATGTAAACCCTGGAGAGATTTTAGTAGGTGCTGATTCTCACACATGTACTTCTGGAGCGTTAGGAGCTTTTGCGACTGGAATGGGCTCTACTGATGTAGCCGTAGCTATGGCTTTGGGTAAAACTTGGCTAAAAGTTCCTGCTACTTTCAAAATTATTGTTAATGGAAAATTTAGAGAAGGAATTTGTTCTAAAGACTTAATGTTACATTTGATTGGAATGATTGGAGCTGATGGAGCTACATACAAAGCTTTAGAATTTACCGGTGAAACTATAGAAAATATGTCTATGTCTGAAAGATTTACATTAGCTAATATGGCTGTAGAGGCTGGGGCTAAATGTGGGTTATTTGTTGCAGATGATAAAACTAAAGCATTTTTAAAAGAACGTGGAAGAGAGGATAAATTTAGACAAATTCTTCCTGATAAAGATGCTATTTATGAAAGAATTATTGAAATAAAAGCTGAAGATATTAAACATACAGTTTCTTGCCCTCATACTGTTGATAATACAAAAACTGTTGATGAATTGAAAGATATTAAAGTAAATCAAGTTTTTGTTGGGACTTGTACTAATGGCAGAATTGAAGATTTAAGGATTGTTGCTAAAATTTTAGAAGGAAAAACAGTGAATCCTGATGTTAGAATGTTAATTTCTCCAGCATCTAAAGATGTATTTAAACAAGCTTTAAAAGAAGGGTTAATTGATATTTTTGTGGAAGCCAATGCTGCGATATTAGCTCCCGGTTGTGGTCCTTGTGTTGGTGTTCATGCCGGAATTTTAGGTGATGGAGAAGTTTGCCTTGCAACACAAAATAGAAATTTCCAGGGTAGAATGGGTAATACTAAAGGGTTTATTTATTTAGCTTCTCCTTATGTAGCTGCTTATACGGCTTTAAATGGTTATATTTCTGCAAAGTAGGAGGTATCTTTTAATGAATTTATTATTACTAAAACAATTATCAATATTAAGTGCTTTTGCAGGTGCAATTTTGGGCTTTATTACTGTAATTCCGTATTTAAGTTTCATAAGCTTTATGATTTTAATTCTATGCTTATCAGCTTTTGTTTTAGCTTATTTAAAACAAAACGATTTAATTGGTATTATAAGTATAAGAGAAGGATGTATTTTTGGTGCAGTAATTGGATTTGTTTCTTTTATTGCATTTTCAGTTGTTTATACTCCTATAAGTATGCTTTTAGGTTGGTTAATTCCTGCTTATACACAAGGTTTTTTAAGATTTTTCCTGACTAGTTTTGGTTCCTTTGTTGTAATGATTTTATTAATCATTCTTATGGCTGGAATCAGTGCATTATTTAACGGTTTTGCAGGACTTGTTACAGCATATGTTTATGAACTTATTACTGGTATAAAAAAAGAAAATAATCAAAATTCAAGTGTAGATTTCGAAATTAAATAGGAAAGGTTTAAGATGGAATTTAAGTCTAAAATTAAAACAATAGAATGGGTAGATACATATTCTAAAATGGTAGATCAAACGGTTATTCCGTATGAATATAAATTTATTAACATTACATCAGGTGATGAAATGTTTAATGCAATACGAGATATGATAGTTAGGGGAGCTCCTGCTATTGGTATTGCAGGGGCACATGGTGTTATTTTATACGCTCAAGAACTTGCAAAACAAAACTTATCAAGAGAAGATTTTATTTCAAAATTGATAGAAAAAGCTGAATATATGAAAACATCTCGTCCAACAGCTGTAAATTTAATGTGGGCTTGTCAAAAACAGATTGAAGTTATTAAAAGTTCAAAATCTGATATTAAAGGAATTATCGAAGAACTTAAAACTAATGGTATAAAATTAGAAAATGAAGATATAGAGATTAATAAAAAAATTGGTGATTATGGAGCCGAAGTAGTTCCTAAAGGAGCAACAATTCTTACTCATTGTAATGCAGGTGCTCTTGCAACAGTTGGTTATGGTACAGCTTTAGGGGTTGTTCGTTCTGCTTTTGCAAAAGATAATACTATCCAAGTTTTTGCTGATGAAACAAGACCTAGACAACAAGGTGCAAGAATTACTACTTTTGAGCTTGCAATGGATGGGATTCCAGTTACCTTAATTACAGATGGAATGTGTTCATATTTTATGAAAAAAGGCATGATTGATATGGTCGTAGTAGGTGCAGATAGAATTGCCGCAAATGGTGATACTGCAAATAAAATTGGAACTTATACTGTAGCTATAGCAGCTAAATATCATAATATTCCTTTCTATGTAGCAGCTCCTCTTTCTACGATTGATATTTCAATTAAATCAGGAGATGAAATTCCTATTGAAGAACGTTCTAGAGAAGAGGTTGCTCATATTAACGGAAAACCAGTATGTGCTTTAGAAGGAGTAAATATTATAAACCCTGGTTTTGATGTTACTCCTAATGAATTAATTTCTGGAATTATTACAGAAAAAGGTATTCTTAGACCAAATTATACAGAATCAATTAAAAATTTGTTTTAACTGATTTCGTTTTGAAGACTTAAAAATCCCTAAACTTTATTTGGGGATTTTTTTAATACAAACAATATTTTATAGCTTCAATCATAGATTCAGGATTTGCTATATTTTTTCCTGCTATATCAAAAGCTGTTCCATGGCTAGGAGAAGTTCTTATTATATCTAAACCTATTGTCATATTGACAGTTTTTTCTGATGCGACTGATTTTATTGGAATTAAACCTTGATCGTGATAACAAGCAATATAGCAATCATAAGGTTGCTTTTCGCCTTTTATATAATTTTGAATAGCCTTTATAAATAAAGTATCTGCAGGTAATGGATTAGTAATATTTATACCTCTATTTCTAACTGCTTCTATTGCGGGAATAAATATTTTTTCTTCTTCATCTCCGATTAAACCGTTTTCTCCTGCATGTGGATTTAAAGAGCATAGTGCAAAAGATGGCTTTTTTATGAATAATTTATTTTGAAAATAATTTCTTAAACGTTCTGTTTTTTCTATAATTTTAGATTTTGTTATATTTTTTGAAACATCTTTTAAAGCACAATGCCTTGTTAATAATAAAACTCTAAAATCTTTTGACACAAACAACATTTCTGCTTTTTGCCCATTTTGAGCTAGAAAATATTCTAAAACTTCGGTTTGACCATTAAATTTATGACCAGATAAATTCATTGCTTCTTTTGAAGTTGGAGCTGTGACAATGAATTTCGGTTTAATCTCACAAGCTTTTTCTATAAGTTTAAATGAAAAATCGCCCGCTTCTGGTGAAATCTCTCCTGGTATTATTTGTTTATTATAATCAATTTCAATTACTTCATAATTGTTGTTTAATTTTCCGTATGTATTAAGAACTTTTTTATTGGATATAATAACAATATCTTTTGAGGGAAGATTTAGCAAATTTAAGGCTTTAATTGTAATCTCAGCACCTATTCCGTTTGGATCCCCTGTTGTAATTGCAATTTTATTAGAATACTTATTGTTCATGATTTTCTAAATAATTTAAAATTTCTATTAAAGTTTTTGTATTACCTAAATTTCCTGACTTAGTAATTATCCATCTTTTATTATTATCATAACAAAGTGATATAGCAGGAGCAACCTCATCTGTTAATTTTAATTCATTGGAATTAATCGCTTTGCAACATTTATAGGAAGTTTCACCTCCTAGTGTTATTAATATAACATTTATTTGCTCTAAAACTTTTTTCGTTAATTCAGATAAATAATCTGTAATCATAAAAGAAAGTTTTTCTTTTGTAAGTTCAGCATTTAAAGAATCATCTGAAAACCCATCAAAATTTGTTATCAAATGAGAAGTGTGAACAACAACAGTTACCCCACTTTTTAAATTCGTTAAAATTCTTTCTATTAACTCTTCATTAACTCCTGAAAGAATATCTTTAGTATCAAGTGGAATTATATTTACATTATCAAAATCATCAGATTGTTCTAATTTGTCAATTTGTTCAGCAGAAATTTTTGTTGCAGAACCGGATACAATAAATTTCGGTAATTTTTCAAGTTTTATAGAATCTTTTTCTTTTTCAATACCAGCTAACCAATATTTAGAAAGAGCATTCGCAGCAGCAGCCGTGCCGGTTGGTAAAAGCTTCTTATCACTTTTATTTATTGCTAAAGCAATTTGTTCTATATCAGTTATCGAAGCTGAATCAAGTATAATAAGCTTTTTACCGTTATTAATTAATTCATTCATTCTAATTAATATTGGTCCCGCTCCATTCATAACGGTTTTTAAATCAATTGTGCCAATTAATTCTTTTTGTTTATCTTCTAATTGAGAAGCTAATAAAGATGGAATATGTGATTCTAAAATCGGAGAGTGAGGATCCATAGCAATTTCTGTTCTACCAATAGGTATTCCCTTTAATAGGTGATATCCTCCTACAGTAATACGCCCTTCTTGTGGGAAAGCTGGTATTATTATAGCCGCATCATAATCCAATAATTCCAACATTGTAAGAGTTTCAATTGCCATATGTCCTCTTAATGTAGAATCAATTTTTTTATAGTAATAGTCAAACGAAAAATTTTCAGTAAAAAATTTTACAGCCTTTTCAACTTTAGATACAGCATCCCATTGTTCTACATTTCTTGATTCAGTTGAAACAGCACAAACCTCTGTTTCATCTTTGTTTAAAATTGGGCTATTGCAATCAAGTATTATTTTAGTATTAGCCCCTTTCAAATGGAACTGAAGAGCGGTGTCATTTGCTCCGGTTAAATCATCAGCGACTATTCCTACTATATCAGATAATATCATTACTCAGCGTCTCTTTTTGAACCTAATAATCTAACATTATTTGCTACAATTAAGAATCTTTCTCTTTCTTCCCCCGTTTGATCAGTCCACTTGCTAATTGAAATTCTACCATCAACAACAACCTGACGTCCTTTTTTGATATATTCACCTGCAAATTCTGCTTGTTTATCCCAAACTTCTATATTATACCAATCTGTTACTTCTTCTTTAGTTTTTGAATCCCATCTGTTTACTGCTAAAGAAAAATTTGTCTTTACTTTTCCTGACTCAAAATATTTTATCTCAGCATCCTGCCCTGCACGTCCTATTATTGTTGCTGTATTCATTAAACTTCTCCTATAATTTCTTTTAATTAATTATAGCATATAAACATAGCAGTTTAATTTCTATTAATAAATGTAAACATTTTTATATACTTTAACAAAAAAATTTATTATTAGTTTTATGATGAATTATGTAGCATGGGAGAATGTGTATGATAACAAAGGTTAATCAATTAAGAAGTATAATATTTCAATCAAATAACTTTAATAAAAGCGAAAAGAAAAATTTTATAGAAAACCCGATAATAGAAAATTCTAATAATATTATAGGAATTCCTAAAAGCTATATTGTTTTTCGTGGCAAAACAGTAGATGATTTAAATTTAACTGATGATGCGAAGCAATTAACAAAAATGGCGGAAGAAATTGCCAAAGAAATGAAACATACTGAAATTACTCCATATCATTTAATTGCGGCTGCGATTAAAGAAGCTGAAAATAATATGTCAGCATTTCCTGCTGAAATTTTAGATACAGGAGTTATTGAATCAGTTTCTACATTGAATAAATTAGCTAATACTTATGCTAAAGAAAATATGATTGCTAATGCTGAAAATAGAGATTATTTTTTAGCATCTTTAAAAGAATTAAATGAAAGAAATAATGAATATTTAAATAGTCTAGAAAAATTAGAAAATATACCTGAGATATCCAAAAACACATCAGAAGAACTAAAAGATACACCTGAAAAATCTTTAAAATTCTCAGAGGATTATTTTAATTTCATAGATAAAAATAAAAAAGATTTACCTCTTATTGATTCTTATAATATAACTGGGTTAACAATTAATTATTTAACAACAAATTCCATTTTGCATACAAATGATTTTTTAAAAGATTTTTTAACTCTTACGTATTACAAAAAAGAATCAGATATATCATCTAATTATATGAAAGAATATAATCAAAGAGCGATTGATGTTTGGAACAAATTAGCTTTAGGTTCTAATTTATTTGTTACATATAAAGATGAAAACGAAGCTGATAGACTGGCTTCCAGCATTGTTAACACTTTAAATGCTGAAAAATATGGAAATGTAAATAAAGATAATACATTAATTTATAATTTTTCAAATACAATAAACGTAGAAGAATTAGCTGAACAAATTGCTACTATGGAAGCAGTGACTCCGGAAAAACAAAAATTATTTATGATTAATTTAAATTATTTACTTGTTAATTCAATGAAACCAGATTCCGAAGTTATATATAGCTCAAATATTTTAGATTTACCTAAATTATTAGGAGAAAAGTCTCGTATTATATTTTTCCAACAAGAAGATAATAACTATGAAGCACTTAAGAATCCTATTATTAAAAAAAGTTTTAGTAATTTTATAACATATTCAATTCCACCTGTAAGAACTTATGAAGCTGTAAATATAATAAATAATAATAAAAAACTTCTAAAAAATATAAACACACCTTTTACAAAAGAAGCCCGAGAAAGAGCAGTGTTTTATTCAGAAAAATTAGATGGAATATTTCCAGACAAATCTATTGATTTAATGAAAAGAATTGCATCTTATTACGGAGATAAAAAGAAAAAGATTTCATCTAAAGATGTTGATGAATTTGCTAAAATCGGATATGAATTATTTAATAAAGATGATAATGAACAAAGAATAATTTATGATACAGGAAAGAATTTTTCAAGCTTATACGGAAAAGATACTATTAAAAAAGATTTAGAAGCTTTAGCTTATCAAATAAGAAATAATAAAATCGGAACTAAAGGAATTATAATTACATCAAAAGATGAAGAAGCAGGTTCTGGTAGAAAGTATGCAATAGAATCATTAGCCGGAGAAGTAAAAGTTCCTTTTGTAGAAATAAATACTACAGACTTTGCAAGAGGAGAAGCTGAAGAAGAAACTAATCAAGTTGTACAGCCTAAAAATGCAATGAGCAAAATTTTTGCAAATGCTAAGAAAGCAGCTATTCAAAACAATTACAAAACCGCAATAATTTATGTTAATAATTTTGAAGAATTTGCGTTTTCAAGTCCTTATTTACCAGGATACAAACAAGCAATGTTACAATTAGAAAAAGAAATGGAAAAAGCTGAACAAGAAAATTTAAATATTATTGTTGTCGGATCTACTAACGAATATTATGCTGAATCTATTCCAGCATTTGTGAGAAATTTTAATCAACATTTAAGTGTAGATTCACCTGCTTTCGATAAAAAATCTAGAAGAGATATATTAGAAAATCGTATCAAAGAAAAAAACATTCCTCTAGCGTATAAAACAAAAGCTGAAAAAGAAGCTTTACTTGATAAAATTACCAAGTTATCAGAATATATGTCGTTTGTACAAATTAAAACAATGATAGATAAAACCGAACAAATTATGATTGAACGCAACAAAAAACGTGCTTCTATTGGAGATTTTATAGAATCTTATTTACAGTTAGCAACAGGTAGAACATCTCATCCGGAAATGGCTGATTATAATAAACAAGTAACAACATCACATGAATGTGGACACGCAACGAATTTAGAAGTTATGACTGATTTATTAAAACGAAAAGGTAAGCCTTGGCATTTATCAAGAGATGTTAATTTTATAACATTGGATCCCAGAGGTGATTTCTTAGGGGCTGTTTTCCAAGGTAGAACAGATAACACAAATTATCCTTTTGAAGCCTTATTTTCAGACATAGTTTGTGCTTATGGCGGAAATTCTTGTGAAAAAGAATTTTTTGATATGGATGGTTCCGTTGGAATTTCTCAAGATTTAGCACAAGCAAGTGCGGCGGCTAAAAATGGAGTTGAATATTTTGGATTAGGTTTTAATACCGGAAAGATTTCTAATGCTGCAAGAATTGCATCTGCTAAATATAATGAGGCTGTTTTTAAAGACATGGAAGTTATTTTGACTAACGCTCAAATGGTTTCTGATTTAATAACAGAATGTTATAAAGAGTTTAATGAGTGGTTTACACAAAAATATTCTAAATTAATAGGTACAGATGATTGTATGGTAGATGGAGATACTTTTAGAAAATCCTTGTTCTCTTGGAAGAAAGCTTTACCTGATAATAAAAAGCAAGAATTAGAGATTATGGATGATATGATTTTAGATATTATAAAAGCTTCTAAAAATGGAAAAATTTATTCTCAAGTAAAGAAAATGGTATAGTAAAAGTTTTATCAATAAAGAAGGGGCTTATCTTTCAGAAGAGCCCCTTCTTTATACCTAAAATTATATAATTTTATTTCTTTGTTTGTTCTTTAACTTGTTCTTTTTTTATTTTTAAGTTATTTTTTGGATTAAAAGCTTCATTTAAATATTCTATTTTAGCAGTTTTCATTAATCCATCTGTTAAATTTTTCAAAACTTCTATTTGTTTTTGAGTTTCTAAATAAAATTTAATTTCATCCTTAACTTTTACAAAAGGCGTAGTTCCTGCTTCCATTCTATCAGTAACTTTTATTATATGGAAACCATATGGAGATTTGACTAAAGTTTCGCTTACTGTATTAGGTTTCATAGAAAAAGCTGCTTTTGAAAATTCTGGAACCATAGCTTCTTTTGTAAAGAAACCTAATTCTCCGCCTCTTTCTCCACTAGCTTTATCATCTGATTTTTTTTGAGCTATTTTTTCAAAATTATCCGGATTTTGTTTTATTTCCGCTAAAATTGTCTCTGCTTTTGCTTTTTGTTCCGCAATTTTTTCATCTACTTTTTTATTTAAATCTGTAGGATTAATTTCAGGATTTTTTTCTTTTATTTGTTGAATTAATTCTATTGTATTTGCAGAAACTAGTATATGAGACGCTCTTACTTGTTCTCCATGAGTAAATTCTGCTTTATGTTCATTATAATATTTTTCAGCATCTTTATCTGATATATTTATTTTTTCAATAGAATTCACTAATTTCTTTATTTTTATCTGAGTTTTTAAATCTTCAGTAAATTGTTGATTTGAAATATTTCTTTGTTTAAGAATTTTATTAAGTTCTTCCTTTGAACCAACTTTATCAATTATTGTTTTTAATTCAGCTTGAATATCTTCCTGAGTTGCAGTAATATTTCTTTTTGCAATTTCTTCATCAAGTAGAGCCTTTACTATTAATTCATTAGTAACTTTATCTTTAAATATATTATAAATAGGATTTTTCTCATCCTTCATAAAATTCTTTGAACCACCAAAGGTTTTTAAGAAAGATTTATCAACACTCTTATCAAATGCTTGATCAAAATCTTGCTGTGTAATTACAGTATCATTTACTTTTACAATTCCTTCGCTTTTATTAATCAAATTACAACCAGATAACAATATAACACTTGATAATGCTAAACATAATACTATTTTTTTCATATAAAACTCCTCATTCAATATATTTTTCCTTTTCATAATAAATCAAAAGAAAGGGATTGTTAATATTTTCGTTACTCTTCTTAATATTATTACTTAAATAATTTATAAAGAATTATTCCACATGAGATACTTAAATTTAAAGATTCTACTTTTGGCATCATTTCAATTGTTAAATTTTTTGTTGCGAAATTTTTTAACTCAGAAGATAGTCCATCAGCTTCTGAACCAAACATTAACAAAAATTTTTCAGGAGATTCAAAATCTTTTAACAATACAGAGCCATCTGATTTTGGTAAAGTTGCAATTTTTTCAAAATGAACAAAATTATCTTTTAAAAAATTTATATCTTGAATTTCAAATATTGGAATTTTCCATAGATTTCCAACGGAAGAACGAACAGTCTTTGGATTGTATAAATCAACAGTATCTCCGTATAAAATTATTGCATCTATATTAAAAGCTGTTGCAGTTCTAATTATAGTTCCTAAATTCCCTGCATCTTTGATATTTTCTAAAAGTAAAACCCTTTTAAACTTATTTGACCATTTATATTTTAATTTTTCTCCTACTGCAACAACTTTTGGAGCTGTCGTTGTTGAAGAAATCTTATTTAAAATTACAGAATTTGTTTCAATTTTTTCTTTTATATCTGTGAAAAGTTGACAATTTTCTTCAATAAATAAATGTTTAATTTTTATTCCAGCATTAATAGCTTCTTCTACACATTTTTCGCCTTCCAATAAAAAGTAATCCGTTCGATATTTTTTTTGTAAAAGTTTAGCTGTTTCTTTAACTAATTCATTATTAACGCTTGTTATTTTCATAAAAGTCTAAAATCCTTTAACCATTCTTTTTCTATAATATTTAATAAATCAAAATTAATTAAATTTTTTTCATATCCAAAATTAGTAAATGAATGAATTTTATTATTTTCTTTGTAACACGAATTTTCTAATCTAATTCCAAAATAATTTTGATTATATAACCCAGGTTCTATTGTAAATGTCATACCATCTTTTAATTCTGTTTTAGCAATTTCATTTTGAGATAAATTAGGAGGAGCTTCATGTACATTTATACCAATACCATGTCCAAGACCATGATTAAAAATAAAGCCTTCAATTTTGTTATCTAATATTGAATGAGCCAAAGAATCTATTTCAAATCCTGTTTTCAAATTAGAATTATATGAATTTAAAAAAGCCTTTAAAACTAATGTATATATTTGCTTTTGTAATTCACTAGGTTCACCTTTTACAAACACTCTTGTGATATCTGTCGCTAATCCACTCTCATAATATGCCCCACAATCAATTAATACTAAAGAACCATTTTTTAAAATAACATCTTTAGAATTTTTTGAATAATGGGCCAAAGCAGAATTATTATCTATTGCAACTATAGATTTAAAACTTAAAGATTTTGCCCCATAATTTAAAAATTCTTTTTTTAATTGAGTTGCAATATCATATTCTGATAAATTCTCATTTTCTTCTATAAAACTTCTTATAGCATTCATTGTTAAATCTGTTAATTTAAATGCTTCTTTATATGCATTTATTTCGACATTTGTTTTTATAGACATCAAACTTTTTATTTTTGAAGGAGTATGAACAGGTTTTCGTATTAAATTATACTCATAAGCATTTATAGAATTTTTATCAACGGATATTTCGTCTTCATAGTTTTTTAAAAATTCATAACAAGAATTTTTATCAGAAAATAATAACTTATTATCATTTTCAATAAATAAAGATGCCCAAATCTTGGCAGAACAATCTTTTGAAAAATCCCTTAAACCAGTAATATAAGAAATTTCTTCAAGATTTGATATATATGTCGGTTTATCTAATTTAATATTTTTTTCTTCAAAAGCTGATGAATAATCTTTAGAATGTTCTTCTTCAAATGTATTTATCGGATCTTCATCTAATAATTTTATTTTAAGATCTTTAAAATTTTCTAACCTTGCTTGTGAAATTTTTTTTGCAACAATTCCTAAAGTTTCATTTGTTTTAATAAGTTTTTTTATTTCCTCATCTTGCTTTTGACCTAATTGTAATTTAATAACAGTAATATTATCAAAAACTTCATTTTCAGCCTGAATATGATATCGACCATCTACAAATAAGTAAATTTTATCTTTTGTAATTAAAGCATCTCCAGTAGAACCTGAAAAACCTGTTAAAGCATACCTTGAATTCTCATTCAAAGAAGAATACTCCACTAAATATTGATTAGTGGAGCATACCAATAAACTATCAATATCATATTCTTCAAGAAGATTAAGATATTTAATCATTTAGTCCTCATCTACATCTGTTAACTTAATTAAATGCCATCCGAATTGAGTTTCAACAGGTTCAGAAATTTCGCCTTTATTAAGAGCAAAAGCCGCATCTTCGAAAGGTTTAACCATCATACCTTTTCCAAACCATCTCAAATCTCCGCCATCTCTTCCTGATGGGCATTTAGAATATTCTTTTGCTAAATCTTCAAACGCAACTCCATTTTTAATATCTAAAAGTAAGTTTTCAGCTTGTTCTTTTGTATCAACAAGAATGTGACTAGCTCTAATTTTCATTTTAATCTCCTATTTAATCTTACGCATTAATTTTATCATAAAACACAAAAAAAGACAGCAACAACTGTCTTTTTTTTGTATAAAAAAAAGGCTAACCTTTCGGCTAGCCGTAAATATCAACCAACAATCTCTTTTACTTCTGCTTGAAGATTTTTAGAATCAATCTTAATACTAGGTCCCATAGTTGTTGTCAAATAAATTGACTTAACATAAGTACCTTTAGCAGCAGAAGGTTTTGCTCTTAAAACTGCATCTACTAAAGTTCCGTAGTTTTTAACTAAGTCTTCATTAGAGAATTGAACTTTACCGATAGGGCAGTGAATCATACCTTGTTTATCAGCTCTAAATTCAACTTTACCAGCTTTAGCATCTTTAACAGCTTTAGCAATATCTAAAGTAACAGTTCCTGTTTTTGGGTTAGGCATCAAACCTTTAGGTCCTAAAACTTTACCTAATTTACCCAACATACCCATACAATCAGGAGTTGCGATTAATGTATCGAATTCAAACCAACCGTCTGAAATTTTATCGATAATATCTTCTGTACCATAGAAGTCCGCACCAGCTTCTTTTGCTTCATTAACTTTAGGTCCTTTAGCAATAACACAAACACGAACTTCTTTACCTAAACCAGCTGGTAATACAACTGTAGATCTAACTTGCTGTTCTGCGTGTTTTACTTCAATACCTAAACGCATATGACATTCAACAGTTTCGTTAAATTTAGAAACTTCTTTTGATATTTCTTGTAATTTTACTAAAGCATCACGACCACTAGCAGGTTGTTGAAAATCTGCTAACAACTCTTGAAGCTTTTTTTGTTTTTTAGTTATTTTTGACATTTTTCTTATCCTTTCATGGTATTAGCGGACACTTAGTCCTTCCATATTTTGTATATTTAAATTATGGAGTAATGTTAAAACGACTAAGATATTTAGTCCTCTTTAACAGTAACGCCCATTGCTCTGCAAGAGCCTTTAATCATTTCTACTGCAGCTTCCATAGTTGTTGCATTTAAATCATTCATTTTGATTTTTGCAATTTCTTCTAATTGAGCTTTAGTAATTTCACCAACTTTAGTTTTATTAGGCACTGCAGAACCTTTTGGGATATTTAATGCCTTTTTAATTAAAACAGGTGCTGGAGGTGATTTAGTTACAAATGTGAAACTTCTATCTTCGTAAACATCAATAACTACAGGTATAATATAACCAGCTTGTGACTCAGTTCTAGCATTGAACTGTTTACAAAAATCCATAATGTTAACACCGTGTTGACCTAATGCAGGACCAACTGGAGGTGATGGATTTGCTTTACCTGCTTGGATTTGCAGTTTAATTTTTCCTACTACTTTTTTTGCCATTTTGTGTTCTCCTTTCGTGGTACAAACGGGGGGCATCCCCTTCCACGTTATTTGTATTATCTTTATTGGAAATAAATTCAAAACTAAGATTTATATCTTAATTCCTTACTTACATCCTATAATTTTTGAATTTGTTTATATTCTAACTCTACTGGAGTTTCTCTACCAAAGATTGATACCATAGCTCTAAGTTTAGCTTTATCAGGATAAACTTCAGTAATATCTCCAATGAATTCTGCAAATGGACCAGAAATAATTCTAACTTTTTCACCAACTTTAACGTCCATTTCAATCTTTTGAGTTTGAGCAGTTGAACGATGAATAATTTTCTTAATTTCGCTTTCTTTTGCCGGAATAGGTTTTTTAGCAGAACCTACAAATTTTGTTACCCCAGCAGTATGACGAACTACATACCAACTATCTTCGTCCATAATCATTTCTACTAATACATAGCCAGGGAAGATTTTTTCTTCTTTTTCTTGTTTTCTTCCGCCTTTAATCTGAGTAACAGTTTTTTGTGGAACTTCTACTCTAAATATTTTATCGGCCATGTTCATATATTCAATACGTTTCTCCAAGTTACTTTTTACTTTATTTTCGTAACCTGAATATGTATGTACAATGTACCAACGCTTTTGAGTTTTCTTTTCTGGAGATTTAGCATTATCAACTTCTTGAGTTTCTTCAGCTAATTCTTCTTCCATAAAATTTTCTTCTTTTTCTGTCATTATTTTACCCTTTATGGTTGTAATGCACTAATTCTACAATTAAAACTTTGATAATAAAGCATTGAATATTATATCTACTACATAAATGAATACTGTAAACACAAATACAATCGCTACAACAAAAAATGTTTCTACAACAACCTGATGTTTTTCAGGCCAAGTAATCTTGCCCCACTCAGTTCTTACGCCTTTAAAATAAGTAGCTACACTGTTTTTTGTTTTCTCTAATGTATCATTCATTTTAATTGTCACCTATTTTTATAAATCGCGCCCTGAAGGACTCGAACCCTCGACATCCGGTTTTGGAGACCGACGTTCTACCAACTGAACTAAGGACGCCTGACTAGTGATTTGTGACTAGTGAATTGTGAATAGAATTCTACTCACTATTCACTTATCACTGTTCACTGTTATTTTGTTTCCTTGTGATTTGTATGTTTTTTACAAGTTGGACAGTATTTACTTAATTCTAATCTGTCTTTAATATTCTTTTTGTTTTTTACAGTTGTGTAATTTCTTTCTTTACAATCTTCACAAGCTAGAACTACCATTCTGTCGTTTTTACCTTTGATACCCATTTTGAATTTCCTTTATATCTTTACTTTTCAATATTTATTTGCTATTTTCAAGGGCCCAACTAGTGTATTTTATTGATAAACCCTTTATTTAACTCCTGATTTCTTAAAAAGAATGTGATTAACACATTCTTTTCTTAAATCGGCGTATGTAATTATCGTAAAATAAACAAAATTAAAATGCAAATATTTGTGAAGATTTTTTAATTTCTTGGTATAATCAATTTTATAAAGGGAGAATTATTATGATTAAATCTATTATTTTAGCTGCCGGCAAAGGTACTCGTATGAAATCTGAAACTCCAAAAGTTTTGCATACAATTTTTGACAAAACTCTTGTGGGATATGTATTAGATGCTTTAAATAAAACTGACTTATGCGATGAAAATTTTGTAATAGTAGGACATCAAGCTGAAAAAGTTAGTGATTACATTAAAACTAATTATTCAAATACTAAAACTGTTTTACAATCACCTCAACTAGGCACTGGACATGCTGTTAGTATGGTTTTACCATTTCTTGATTCTTATAACGGTGATGTTATTATTCTTTGCGGAGATACTCCATTAATTACTTCTGAAACTCTAAAAGAATTTATTGAGTATCATAAATCTACAAATTCAGATTTAACTGTAATGAGTGCGATTTTTGATAATCCGACTAATTATGGAAGAATTAAAAGAAATTCTCAAAATAAGTTAGATTCTATTGTTGAAGAAAAAGATGCAAATTCTGAAGAAAAATCTATAAAAGAAATCAATGCAGGGATTTATTGTTTAAACTGGGAAAAAATAAAATCTGCTTTTTCAGAGTTAAAAACTAATAATGCTCAAGGAGAATATTATTTGACTGACATTATAAAATGGGCAAATGAACAAAAACTCAATGTTGATGTTTATACTTTAAAAAACAATGAAGAAATTTTTGGAATTAATTCTAAACAACATTTAGCAGAAGCGACAAAAATTCTTAATAAAAGGGTTATTTTAAAACATTTAGATAATGGAGTCACAATTATTGATCCGGATTCAACTTGGATAAGCCCTGAAACTGAAATTGACAGAGATACTGTTATTTATCCTTCTTGTTATATTAATGGTAAAAATAAAATCGGTAAAAATTGCAAAATCGGTCCTTTTGCTCATTTAAGAGGAGAAGTTGTTTTGGAAGATAACGTTAAAATCGGAAATTTTGTAGAAGTAAAAAAAACTACAATAAAATCTAATACAAACGCTTGCCATTTAACATATTTAGGAGATTCAGAAATCGGTTCTAATGTTAATATAGGAGCTGGAACTATTACTGCGAATTATAATCCTTTAACAAAACAAAAAAGTAAAACTATTATAAAGGATAATGTAAAAATAGGTTCAAATTCTGTTCTTGTTGCACCTGTAACAATTGAAGAAGGTGCTAACGTTGGTGCCGTTGGAGTAATTACTAAAAATATCCCAGCTTGGGCTCTCGCGATAACAAGAGCTCCGTTAAAAATTCTTAACGAATGGGTTAAATCACAAAATAATAAATGATAAATAATAAATAATAAATAATAAATAATAA
>CASFYV010000006.1 GCA_949298985.1 uncultured bacterium
AGGGGGGTTGAGAAAAAATTGAAAATTAAAAATTGAAAATTGAAAATTAATACATAAGAAATTAAAAATTGAAGCACAAAATGTAAAAATGATATGCTTGCATAAACATTTTAGCTTGTCGTCCCACGAAGTGCGAAACGAACGAAGCATAAGAAATTGAAAATTAAAAATTAATATTTCATTTGAAATTAATTCTTTGGTTTGATGAATAGTAAATAATTCTTTTTTCTTTTCTGTTTTTGCATTAACTTTTTGTGGTTTGTGAATTGCTTTTTTGCTCGCAATGACGAAGGTGGTGAATGGGAGTTTATGGATTGCCACGACTTCTACGAAGTCTCGCAATGACGAAGGGGGCAAAGGATAGTGAATTCTTTTTGTTTTCTGTTTTTGTGTTTGTTATTAGTGTTTATGGATTGCTTTTTTGCTCGCAATGACGAAAAAAAAGAACCGTCATTGCGAGAACCGAAGGTTCGTGGCAATCTCGTTTATTCTGGGCCTGTCATTGCGAGAACCGAAGGTTCGTGGCAATCTCAGTATAGCATCACCACATCTAACCCATTATCGTCATTACGAGAGTTCGTAGAACTCGTGGCAATCTCGGGATGACAACCACCATACTCATCACATTACTACACTAAGCACCACTATTATTTGCTTTCACTACCCTACTCACTGCATAACACTATATATAACTAATCATCATCATTAAAAATTAATTTCATAATATTCATCATCTAATTATATATTTACAAACAGAATAAAATATTAAAACATCTATTTAATAATAAAATATTGATTTTTAAATTATATATGATATTATTTTCTTGAAAATAAAATTATTTTTTATGTTTAGAAGACTACAAACAAATACTTTTATAACTATAATGGGTCTTTAAATAGCGACCCGACCCCACCGCATGTGTATGTATTAACTTATAAAACAACTATAAAAAATAAAATGATTAAGATAAATGTAAATAATAATATTAAAGAATATGATGATTCTATTAATGGTTTTCAATTGATAAAATTATTAAATGATGAGAGTGTAAAAAATTCAGTTGCAATGAAAATTAATGGTAAATTAAGCAATTTAGCTGATAAAATTGAAGATAATTGCGATATTGAATTTATTGACAAAAATTCACAAGAAGGTTTAGAAATTATTAGACACTCCACAGCTCATTTAATGTCTGTTGCAATCAAAGCTTTATATCCTGATGTAAAATTAGCTATTGGTCCTGCTATTGAAAATGGTTTTTATTATGATTTTGACAAAGATACTCCATTTTCAGAAGGTGAGTTTGAGAAAATTGAAAACAAAATGAAAGAATTGGTTAAGGAAGATGCTAAATTTTCTTATGAAGAAATGTCAAAAGAAGATGCTATTAAATATTTTAAAAATATTGGTGAAGATTATAAAGTTGAATTGATTAATGAAATTCCTGATGGTGAAAAAATTACAGTTTATCAATTAGGTAATGTAAAAGATTTATGCAGAGGTCCACATGTTCCATCTACAAGATATTTAAAACATTTTAAATTGACAAAAGTTGCTGGTGCTTATTGGAAAGGTGATAGCAATAATAAAATGCTACAAAGAATTTATGGAACAGCTTGGGCTAATAAAGAAGATTTAGAAAAATATTTTACTTTATTACAAGAAGCAGAAAAGAGAGATCATAAAAAAATTATGAAAGCTATGGACTTAGCACATTTTGAACCAGAATATGCCCCTGGTGCTCCTTTTTATCATCCAAAAGGACTATTTATATTTAATTCTCTTATTTCTCATATGAGAAAAAAACAAGAAGATGCTGGTTATATTGAGGTTTCAACTCCTAGAATTATGAATAGATGTTTATGGGAAACATCAGGACATTGGGAAAAATATGGAGAGCATAACTATTCTGGAAAAATGGAAGACGACACACAATTTTGTGTAAAACCTATGAATTGTCCTGGTGGTATTTTAATTTACAATCATGGTATGAAATCATATAAAGATTTACCTATTAAAATGGCAGAATTTGGTAGAGTAAATAGATATGAAGCTAGTGGGGCTTTAAATGGCTTTTTAAGAGTTAGAGAATTCACACAAGATGATGCTCATATTTTCTGTACTCCAGAACAAGTAGAGCAACAAATTATTGAAACAACAAAATTCTGTCTAAGTATTTATGAAGATTTTGGTTTTAAAGATGTTATTATTAAATTATCTACAAGACCTGAAAAAAGAATTGGCGATGAAAAAATATGGGACATTTCAGAAAAAGCATTAGGTGATGCTTTACATAAATTAAATCTTGATTTTATTATATTTCCAGGTGAAGGTGCTTTCTATGGTCCTAAATTAGAGTTTGTTTTAAAAGATGCATTAGGAAGAGATTGGCAAGTTGGTACAATTCAATTAGATATGAACTTACCAAAAAGATTTAATATGTCATACATAGGACAAGATGGCGAAAAACATGAACCAGTTATGATTCACAGAGCTTTATTAGGTTCTATTGAAAGATTTATGGGTATTTTAATTGAAGATACAGAAGGAAAATTCCCATTATGGTTAAATCCATTGCAAGGTATTATTTTAAATATTAATGAAAATGTACTTGATTATTGTGAAGAATTGCATAAAAAATTTAAAGAAAATAATTTTAGAATTAATTTAGATTCTTCAAATGAAACTTTAAATTACAAAATTAGGCAACACTCATTAGAAAAAGTGCCTTTCTTAATTATAGTTGGTGATAAAGAAAAAGAAAATAATACAATTACTTTAAGAACACTAGGAAGTGAAAAACAAATTTCAATGAAACTTGATGATTTTATTGAAAAATTAAATAAGAAAGTTAAAGAAAAAAGTAATGGGTTTGATTTATAAAATTTAAAATAATAAAAAATTAAGTGTTGGCTGAATTCCAACACTTTTTTATTGTAATCTAAAACCCCCAGTTAGACTGGGGGTTCAGTTTAGCTTTAGCGATGAAACATTATGACATAGTCGCATTCCATTTGTTTTATTTTATTCTTGTAAAAATACTCCATTTGTTTAACTATACTTAAGGATTTGCTGTATAGTTTATTTTATTACTTTATAAACAAATGGAGACCATTATTATGATAAATAATAACGATATTAAAAGTTTAGCACATACAAAGTGGAATTGCAAGTATCATATAGTATTTGCACCAAAATTTAGAAGAAAAGTTTTTTATGAGAGTAAAAGACTTGAAAACAAGGGCTTGATGTCGTCAAAGTCCAAGCTTGCTTGAGACTTTGACAACTCATGCCCGCAGTTTGCCAA
>CASFYV010000007.1 GCA_949298985.1 uncultured bacterium
ATAGCTAACGGTTCTTCATTTGATTCTTCAAAACTATCACTTTGAATAGTCAAAGGATCTTCATCTAATTCTTCAAAACTATCCTCTTGAACAGCTAATGTTTCTTCATTTAATTCTTCAAAACTATCCTCTTGAACAGCTAACGATTCTTCATTTGATTCTTCAAAACTATCACTTTGAATAGTCAAAGGAGCTTCATCTAATTCTTCAAAACTATCCTCTTTAATAGCCGATGGTTCTTCATTAGATTCACAATTTTTTAAATATTCTATCTTTTCATTTTCAACATTTACTAGTTCATTATTTTTTGAAAGGTTTTCTATCTGATAATCCTCTTTAGGTAGTGAATTAATCATTTTTTCTACATACAAATTTTGGGAATTGTAATTTGTATTAATTGAAATAGTTTTATGATTAATTTCTTTATGATAGTTTAATTTTTTTGCAACTGTTATTATTGATGTTCTTGTCACTTTTTCCAAGTAACTAAAAATAACCTGTTCATTAGAAACTGAATTTATTATAACTTCAGAATGAGAAAATACATCATCAATAATATCTTCTAAAATAGCCTCATGTCCAGGAAATTTTTTATCTTTTTTGACAATAGTTTCTATAATTTTGTAATATTTATTTGTTTTTTCCATAATGCTCTCTTTATAAATGTATAATTAATACTGGATTTCCTTGTAATTTACTTATAGAATTTGTATTAGTACTGAAATTCATACTAAGTGTATTTTTTACTGTATTTAAAATTATATTATCAACGCTTTCTTCTCCACTTGATAATGTAATTCCAACCGGTTCAAATTTTTTAGTATTTTCATTAAACTTTATCTCAACACCAATTTTATTGGTAATTGGAGGTTTATTTAAAAGTAATAGTTCTGTTTTTAAATTTAACTGTAAAATTTTTCCAAGTTTTATTAAATATCTTTTAGCAGAAGTATTTGAAGCATATCCTGATGGGACTTCCCAATCAACTTTTAAATTAGAAACAAGGATAGAAGCATCTAAATCTTGTTCAATAGCAGAAATGGTCGTGCCTAAGCCTTCATTTTTATTAGCTATGTCTACATTATTTGTTTCAACAGTCTCTACTGGCATTGCCTCAATATCTTCTCTTTTTTGAGGGGTAGTAGATGTTACTATATTATTGGTAATTGTATTATTATCAGAAATGTCAGCTGGTGTAACTAGCTTTGAATAGACTAAATATCCTAGTCCTCCAAGCAATGTTATTAAACCAATTATAGGAACTATTTTTGAAGTTTTTTTGTTATTTTTAGCTAATGCTGAGATGTCAGTATTATCCGTGTCTTGGTTATTATTGCTAGATATGGTGTTTTCCGCAAACAGAGAGTTAATTTCTTCTTGTTTTACTTCGCTGTTATTATTAGAGTCTTCAGAATTAAATTCCTCTAAAGAATTTTCTTTATTTAGCTCTTCTAATAAATCTGGAGTCGCAACTGTTTTAAATTTATTGTTAAAATTTGTTGTGATATTGTTTTCGTTATTTTGTTGCTCTGTACTTTGTACTAATTCATTGTCAATATTATTTGGTTCATCATAAGAATTTTCTGACAACAATTGTTCATCTTCAATATTTGTAATATGTATGTCATTTTTCTCTAATGATATATCATATTCTAATTCATGGTTTTTATCTGTATTTTCAATGTTATAATTATTGAAAGATTGTTCTGAACTTTCTTCTATTATAAAATTTTCATTTTTCGTGACTTCTGTAAGATTATCAGCTTCCAACTTAAAACTAGAATTTTTTTCAATGTTTATATCATCATTAAAATCTGTAATATCATCATTTTCTTGTAAACCAAAATCAGAATTTTTTTCAATGTTTATATCATCATTAAAATCTGTAATATCATCATTTTCTTGTAAACCAAAATCAGAAGTTTTTTCAATGTTTATATCATCATTGAAATCTGTAATATCATCATTTTCTTGTAAACCAAAATCAGAAGTTTCTTCAATGTTTATATTATCATTGAAATCAGCAATATCATCATTTAGTTGTAAATCAAAATCAGAAGTTTCTTCAATGTTTATATCATCATTGAAATCAGCAATATCATCATTTAGTTGTAAATCAAAATCAGAAGTTTCTTCAATGTTTATATCATCATTGAAATCAGCAATATTATCGTTTTCTAATCTCAAATCAAAATTGTTTTCATTTGTATAAGAATCAAGTTTGCCAGGAGTTAATTCACTTTTATCTAAGTCTAATGAGATATCAGTTTTATTCCCCAAATTTTCATTGTTAAAATCCTTTGATATTGAAATAAAATTAAATATATATTGAGCTTTTGCAAGTTTTGCTAATCTTAAACGAGCCTCTTTAGATTTTGTTAAATTTTTAAAAACTTGATTATCATTTATTTTACCAGTCAGTAAATCATCTAAAATTGTATTGTCAATTTCAATAAAATCTTCATTATTAATCAGATAAGGTTCTATATCATAAAAAGAAGTTAGGTTTGCTTCATCTATAATAACTTGGTTATTCAATATATTTTGCGTGTCTATATCTTCAGGTCTGATAAAACCAATAACTTCAGCATTAGAGAACTCTGTGTCAACTTTGATGAAAGAAAAAGCTATGGGATCAATTTTTCTATTAATTAAAGAGCATGGAACACAGGGAGTATCACCTTCAAAGAATATTCTTACATCAATGTAATTGCCATTAATATATAAGTCAGCAATGTCAATATCAGAGTGTATATTCGGAATATTATGGAGTCCTGAAATAGTATCAATATCATATTTTTCAGAATCAAAAAATTTACTTGCAATATTTACTGCAAAAACACTTGCTACAGCTCTATTTCTTAATGATTTATCAGATATTGTTTCTCCAATTTTTTGTGCTAACTCTAAGTCGCTAGTCTCTATTAAAAATTCACTTGTATTCACCTAACACTCTCCCATACTTAGTTAGATAATATCATATTATTAAAAAAAAATCTACAAAAAAGCATGCTTTGACTTTAAAAATAAAATAATTAAATCATATGGTGTATATTTAGCTTAAAAATTAAATAAATAAATTTTTTATTCGTATTCTTTATTGAAAGGAATTTTATTATGTTTTCTTCAATGATACAAAATTTGTTAAATAATTCTGGAAAATCCGCAGCAATGCAAAGAGCGGTTCAAATGAATAATTATGTTAATAATTTAAATGCTCAGTGGTATCCTGTAGAAAAAAAGGATGTTCAGATTTCTAATTCAAGTACTCAAATTCAATCATTTGATAAAGTTCTTAAAAATACAGCTGGGGTAAAATTTGGAGATTTATTAACAAATCCTACAACTAGAGTTAATGCAAATATTTATACGCAAAAAGCTGAAAGTTTAAATGATAGTAAAAATATAACAAGAGAACAAATAAAGAATATCGTTTTTCGTATGTCTCAAAAGCATGGAGTTGATGAAAAATTAGTAAATGCCTTAATAAAACAAGAATCAGGTTTTAATCCAAATGCAAAATCAAGAGTAGGAGCTATGGGGTTGATGCAATTAATGCCAGCTACAGCAAAAGGTTTAGGTGTTACAAATCCTATGGATCCTGAACAAAATGTAGAAGGTGGTGTAAAATATCTCAAATCAATGTTGAATAGGTATAATGGTAATATAATTTTAGCATTAGCGGCTTATAATGCTGGTCCTGGAGCCGTTGATAAATATGATGGAGTTCCTCCTTATAAAGAAACTCAAAATTATGTAAAATCTATTTTGGCATCATATCTCTAGGCATTTGTTTGGAGCTTTTGTGCTTCTTTTATTGCTTTTTCTTTATCTTGTTTTTCATGAATTCTTCTGGTATTAGCGTAAGTTAATCTAGGAATAAACCAACCTAATAGATACGGTGATATTAAGAATGTTGTCAATAATGCTGGAACAGAGTTTAGACCTCTTGCAAAAGTTGCAATTTTGTTATTTTTACTACCAATTCCGCCTTTCATTACCTTTGTTATAATCTCATTGGCATTAGTTTTATCAAATTTTTCAATAAAGTTTAGAATTTTTGCGTTTCGTTCTTTTTTATTTATATTTTTTAATGATTTAAGATTTAATGTATTATTGCTAAATAGTTCATTAACGTTTTTAGATTTAGAAATTATTTTGTATAAATCTCCATCATTTTTATTAATAAATTTACAGAAATTAATCATTTTTTCTTTTGAATCTATGTTATTGTAAAGAGAATTAATTTCTGAATTTGTTAAAACATGGATTTTGCTATATGGGTTTAATAAATCTAAGATTGTTTTTAATTTATTTTTTTGAGTTCTATCTTTATCAAGAAGTACAAATCCTGAATTTTTTTCATAAGCAGTAACACAAGCCCTTGTTCCCATTGGGACTGCAAAAACTACCGCAAGAGATGATGTTAAATCTCTTAAGAAAATTTCCCAAAGTTCAGTTAAATCTTTTTTACCATCTTCATCAACTTGAGCTCTGCTATAAGCTCTTAGTCCTCTAGGAGTTAATAAACCAAAGACTGATAAGCCAGCCATTAAAGTATTTGTAAAATTATGTCCGTTGTATTCAAGTTCAGAAGAAGCAAATTCACTTTTGTTTTTGTTTATTATTTCTCCTAACTTTTCAAGCAGACTTTTATTGTTTTTTCCTTTAAAAGTTATGTTTTCGTTAAGATTATTTTTTTCTTCTCCATCTTTTTTTCTGGCTCCAGGAGCAGTGTTGCTTCTAGCATATATTTTAGGAAGTACGGATAAAACTCCCAAAGTAGCCATCATTGTTGAAATATTTGTAATAACTCTTTTGGCTAATGATTTATTTTTAATACTTTCTGCTTGCAATTCATCTAATTTATCAAGATGTTTATTAGCAATAATTGCATCATCAGTATATTTTATCATTGCATCAATTGTATTTTTAGTATCAAATACTTTTTGTTTGTCTAAGGAATTTCCTAATTTAATTTTATTAAGCATATTTAATTCGTCGCTGGTTTTGTATTTTATATTGTTTATATGTTCAACAATATTATTCATACATTCTTGACGATATTTACTTTTTCCTCTAAATTTTTTTAATGTAATGTCTTTAGGGATATTTTCGTAATTTTTTATTTGTTTAAGTATATATTCAACCGATTCTTTTTTTACGTTTTCTTTACCTATAGTATTATTTAATATGTTTTCAATATTTTTAATATAAAATTCTTCTTTGAACTTTTGAGAATTTTTCAATAGTGATTTATCAAAATTAGGATTTGCTACTATTTCTTTAAGATTATTTCCAAATCGTTTTATAAGTTGAGTGTTAACACTGGTTGTTTTGCCAAATTTAGCAGCAATAAGCAGAGCAATTGGAGCAACTGCCATCATGCAAGGCCCTGTTAATCCTTCTCTACCAAGAACTTCGAAACCTTCTTGCATGTTATATTGTCCTGTGTGTTCTTTATCTCTTAAAAAACCTGCAGCAGTTCTAGGAATAGTCATGCCTGCAAAATCTTGAATTAAGAACGAAGCTAAGAAACCGCCGTTTTCAATCCCTTGCATGATATTCCCTGAAGCGTTTAAAGCTCCTGTAAATCCGGATTTAAAACTCGGAGTTTGGTTTTTATTAATCACTCTTTGATTAGAGTTTATATCATTATTATTAACTTTCAAACACACCTACCTATAAGCCTATATGTAGATAAAGTATTTTACTTACTAAAATTTGATTAAATGTAACAAAACAAAATAATATTGTTACATTATTTGTAATATATAATTTTATAAAGATAATTGTAACGAAAATGTAATAAACAATTGCATAACGGATATATACGCGTTATACTGGGAATATAGATATGCGTACAACCCTAGGGATATGATGCTCAAATGAATGGAATTATTGTTGGTTTAGAAATAGAAAGTATCTCAAACGCTAGTAATTCTGGGTATTTAGTTCTTCGGGAGGGGGGGGGGCAATCAACTAAAAGAAAGCTATATTA
>CASFYV010000008.1 GCA_949298985.1 uncultured bacterium
ATTAATATAGGGCTTTTGGCAATTGAATGCGACACGGATTCAATTGATGCCGGTGATGAATTGGAATTAGACATTGAAAAAGGCATAATCAAAAACTTAACCAATGGCACAATTACCCAGATAGAGCCTATTCCGCCCGTGATGATAAAACTTTTAAATGACGGCGGGCTTGTTGAACACATAAAGAAGAACGGCGATTTTAAACTAGTGTAAACACACCATTTGACTTTTATTTATGCTTGTAGTTAGATAGAGTTACACTCAGTCGAAATTTTCGTGCTGGATTTGACGGCAGGGTGGGGCAGAAAAAAGCCTGGTGGGGCGAAGCAAGGACCAAATTAGGCGGAAAACAAACCTTGTGAAGCGAAATAAAGGCCGGATGGCGAGATAGATGTGCCCGGCAAAACGTAAGCCTGATAGGCGGTAATGAGCTCCAAAGATGCACAAGCAGAGATATTGCAAATATATCATCGGCATCAAAAATACCAAAGGCTAAATAACCGGAATGAGTAAGGGTTTCAGGTTAAAAAATAAATTTTCTGTCAGATGTTAGTAAAATTTAAAAGGAGAACAAAATGCCTACAATTAACCAGCTTGTTCGCAGAGAACGTAAAAAGCTAAGCGACAAAACAAAATCTCCTGCTTTGATGGATTGCCCTCAAAGACGCGGAGTATGCACAAGGGTTTACACTACAACCCCTAAAAAACCAAACTCAGCATTGAGAAAGGTTGCCAGAGTCAGACTTACTAATGGATTTGAAGTAACTTCTTATATTCCAGGTATCGGTCACAACTTACAAGAACACAGTGTTGTTCTTATAAGAGGCGGAAGGGTTAAAGACCTTCCAGGTGTAAGATATCACATTGTACGTGGTACTTTAGATACCGCTGGTGTTGCAAACAGAACTCAAAGCCGTTCTAAATATGGTGCTAAGAGAGCTAAAGGAGGTAAGAAATAATGTCTAGAAGATCTAAACCGGAAAAAAGAATTCCTGTAGCTGACCCTATTTATAACAGTGTAGATGTATCTAAATTCATCAACAGAGTTATGAGACGTGGTAAAAAATCTTTAGCCGAAAAAATATTCTATTCTACAATTGCTAAAATTGAAGAAAGAACTGGAGAAAAAGGACTTGAAGTATTCCAAAAAGGTATTACTAACGCAACTCCATTATTAGAAGTAAAAGCAAGAAGAATCGGTGGTTCTACTTACCAAGTACCTATCGACGTAAAACCAGATAGAGGTTTTGCTTTGGCTTCTACAAACATTATTGCAGCTGCTAAAAATAGAAGTGGTAAATCATTCGTTGAGAAATTAACAAATGAAATTATTGATGCTTCTAACGGAAACGGTGCAGCTTGCAAAAAACGTGAAGACACCCACAGAATGGCTGAAGCTAACAAAGCTTTCGCTCATTATAGATATTAATTTATTTTTAATATTAATGAAAAGGAATCAGAATACTGATTCCTTTTTTTAATTCAAATAAATAAAATAATTTTAATAAGATAGCAATTTATTTTTTTACAGTATTTAAAATAAATACATAGGAATTATTATGAAGATAGAAAATTATAATTATCAACATTTAAACAAAAAAAGAAACTCTATTGATTTCAAGGCAAAACTTTTGTCGTACACAAATATAAATCCTAAAAAAAAAATTGAATTGTACTCCTTGAATAAAACAGACTTAAAATTTTTAAATAAATTCTTTTCTGTTCTAAAAAATTCAAAACTTAATGAAGATAATCTTGAAATAAAAAATACAAACTTTAATGCTAATATTATTGATTCTTTAAAAAAAACAATAACAGAATCTCAAAATATTAAAGAAAGCGGAATTTTATTGGCAATAAAAAATTCAAAAAATATAATCGGAATAACTGAATATATAAAAAAAGCTGATATAAATATCAATTTATTACACTTATTTCAAAATGATTCACAAAATATTGTAAGAAAATCATTATTACTACAAATACTAAAAAATATATCTAAACAAAAAGATTTTGCTTTGTGTATTAATTCAGAAAATCTAAATGATAAATCAAAAAATTTTTATTCAAAATTAGGTTTTAAAAAAGACAAAATTTTTAAATCAAAAGATATTTTTATTGATAATGAAAATATTAATAAGACCATTAAAAAACTAAAAAACAATATCAAATTAATTAACAATAAATCTACTATTGAAGAACATGATTTAAATAATATGTTGGAAATATAAAAGATAAAGGAGAGAAAATGTTAGAAATAGACAAATATCAAATACAAAAATATAATGCAAAAATGCACAATAATAATTTAGATAATCCTTTTGGAATCTCTAGAAAAAACATTAAATACACTTTAAATCACCTAAAAGATTGTACGCAAAATCCTACTGTAGGACTTTTAGCAAGAAAACAGTTTGAAACTCATAAATACCCATTTATTAGCTATAAGAAAAATTATGAGGAATTATTTAGTAATTTTAGCATAAAATATGCCGAAAAAATATTTCAACAAAGATATAAAAATTTATATAATAAAACAGGCCGTATTAGAAAAATTTTAATTAATAATAAAAATATTGAATTAGATAAAATAAAGCCAGTTCAAAAAACTTTGAAACGAAAAATTTATAGTATTTTCGCAAAAATAATATAAAAAAAACTTCTCAAAATGAGAAGCTAGGAAAATTAGTTAGGAAGGGATTTAGGGATTAAAATTTGTTATTTACATCTTACATATATATAAAGTATATAATAAAACCCTAATTTCACCTTTTCTCTTTTTTGTTACAAATCTTTACACTAAAGAAGCTTTTTTAAAAGTCTTCTTTCTTCGTTTATAAGTAATTGTTTATCCGGATAATTCTCAATAATATCCCAAGGTAAAATTTCCTCAAAAGAAAATCCATTTATTTCTTTTGAAAAATCCACATTTAAAACCTTTTGAGCTTTTTTAAATGCGGCTATGTTCCCGCCATTTTGATAAACTCCCACTAAAAAAGCTGCGATATTATCATCAGCTCTAGACAAAATAGTTTGCCAATAATCCCATTTAGGACTGGAAAATTTAGATTGAATTCCTTTTTTAGCTAGTTCTTTTTGAAGAAATTTTTGTTTACTTTCTAAAGATTTAGTATCTTCTCTTTGAGCCCACTGTAGAGGGGTTTGAGGTTTAGGAACAAAAGTCGAAAACGAAAATTCTATATTAAACCCTTTATTTTCATTTTTTATTTTTTCACCAAGCCTGATAAACTCTTGTATATCCTCGTTCTGTTCATTTGGAATACCAATCATAGAATAAATTTTCACACCCTTTAAACCATTCTCCCTAGAAATTCTTATAGCATTTAAAATTTGTTCTTCTTTTAAATTCTTATTAATAAACTTTCTTAAATTTTCACTTGCAGCTTCAATCGCAATTGTAGAATGCTTTTGCCCACCTAAAACCAATGTTTTTATTATATCCGGAGTAATTGCATCAGTCCTTAAAGACGAAATTCCTAATTCAAGATTTAAACCATTTTCTATTTTATTCCTTAAATAAAACATAATATCTTCAAATTTTGGATGCGAAGCTATTTGGGCCCCCAAAAGAGCAACTTTATTCGTATAATTTAAACCTAAATTAATAGCATCAATAATTTTATTAAACTCATTATACCTGAAAGGCAAATTAGTATAAGATGCTGTACAAAAAGCACATCTATTCATACAACCTCTGGCTAATTCTATAATAAAAGTATCTTTAAAATAACTTTTATCAGACAAAATTGGAGTATAAATAACATCTTTTAAATTAACAGTTGCTTTCTTAACTTTATTTCCTTGGACATACACTCCTTCTATATTTTTAAGTAACTCTAAAGTCTCGATTTTATTTTTTTTCTGTCTTAAAATATCAAGCACTTGAACAAAATTTTGTTCACCATCACCTATAATCATAAAATCAAAAAACTTTTCATACGGTCTTGGATTTGTAGTTAAAACAGGTCCTCCCGCAAAAATCAATGGAAAATCATCATTTCTTTCTTTTGAATAAAATGGTATATTTAAACTTTCTAAAATTTTAAAAACTCCAAGAAAATCAAAATCAAAAGACATAGAAAATGCCATTGAATCAATACTATTTAAAAATATTTTATTAGAATCAGTATATAATCTAACAGCATTAATTCCATCAATAGAACTTGCAATTTTATAAAGCCATAAATATCCTAAAGACGCCATCGCAAAAGATTCTACAGCCGGATATGCCATAACTAAATTATAATTACCAGATTTTTTTTTATACAAAAATTTTTCCATCAATTTATATTCTTAATGTATAATTCTTCAATTAAAACACAAACAGTAGCAGCAATTGCCGGTGCGAAAATAACTCCAATAACCCCCAAATATTGAGCTGTTATAAATAAAAAGAAATAAATAATAAGCGGATGTAAATCTAAAAACTTACTAAAAATATAAGGTCTAACTAAATTATTTTCAGCCCACTGAGCGACAATAAAAATAAGTAAAATTAACAATATCGCAAGCGGTCCCATTTTATACCCGACAAGTAGAGTTATTAATAAACCAATAGCAGGCCCAACAACAGGAATTATATCCAAAATAGCATTCAATAAACCTAATAAAATAGCATAATCAACTTTTAAAAGTAACAATCCAACAGTCATAATAAGTCCAACACTAGCAATCGTAGCAATTTGTGCAACAACGTATCCACCAATTTTTAAAGATATAGAATCTATAATTTCTTCTGCTCGTTTTTTCATTTGTCTAGGAAAAAGTTTTAAATAAGTTTTTCTAACAATATCTTTATCCGCCAAAAAATAATAAATAATAATACAAGCAGCTAAAAAATACACAATAGCAGAAGCAAATTCCATCCCTGCATTTATCGAACCATTTACAAACTTAGTAGTAAAATCTGAAGTTGAAGAAATTAAATTTCCAACATCTAAATCACTTAAATTAGTTTTACTTAATAACGGGTTCTGAGCAATAAAAAGTTTAAAATTATTAACATAATCAGGAATCATATTAATAAAAGATTTTATTTGCTGAGCACCAATAATAAAAATTGGTGCCAAAATTACAGAAGAAATTCCAAGAATTACTGTTAAAACAATAGTAGAAGCAAGAGAACGACTCATTCTTTTTTCAAGCTTATCTACTAAAGGATTCAAAGAACAAGCAATAACATATGATGCAAAAAATAAAATCGCAATATCTTTAATCTTTGTGATAAAAATTAGAAAAAGAATTGCAATGATAAAAAAGATAATATTTTTAACAGTAATATACTTTCTTACAAAAACATCAAACATGTTATTCTCCTATATTTTCCCCAATTTTATCATAAAATCATCCATTTATGTATTCAATTACCTTAAAGGAGATGATAAAATAATGCTATGGAAAAAATAATAGAAATTAAGAACTTAAATGTTAGTTATAAAAATCTAAAAAAAAATAACGAAACAACACGTCCTGCAGTAAATAATGTATCTTTTCATATTAACCAAGGAAAGATTTATGCTTTAGCAGGTGAATCCGGATGCGGAAAATCAACTATTGCAAAATCTATAATGAAATTAATAAGACCAAGTCAAGGAGAAATAATATTTAGGGGTAAAAATATACAGGATATTAAAAGAGGATATGCCAATAAAGTTCAAATGGTTTTTCAAAATCCATATTCTAGTTTAAATCCTAAAATGAAAATAATGGACTTATTAGAAGAGCCTTTGATAATAAATACAAAAAATAGTAAAGAAAAAAACAAAACATTGATAAAAGAAATTATAGAGGATGTGGGATTAGAAGAGGGCTGTTTAAAATTATACCCCCACCAATTTTCAGGAGGCCAGAGACAGCGAATAGCAATTGCCCGAGCATTAATATTAGAACCTGAATTTTTAATCGCAGATGAGCCGGTAAGTGCATTAGATGCTAGTATTCAAGCTCAAATAATAAATTTATTAAAAGACTTAAAAAACAAACGAAATTTAACAATATTATTTATATCTCATGATTTAAATGTAATACGATATATAGCTGATAGAGTAGGTATAATGTACTATGGAGAAAAAATAGAAGAAGGCGAAACCCATACAATATATAAATATCCATCAGAAGAGTACACAAAAATATTATTGAAATCTTCTCCCACAATAAAAAATAAATAAGGGGGTTGATTTTTGATTTTTAGCGTTTCATAATGAGATGTAAGCGAAAATATCGCGGGATGGAGCAGTCTGGTAGCTCGTCGGGCTCATAACCCGAAGGTCGTTGGTTCAAATCCAGCTCCCGCAACCAATTAAAATAAAGGGTTTCAGGCATTTAACTGAAGCCTTTTTTAATACAAAATGAGCAAAAGTTGCAAAAAAGTTACATTTTCATTTACTATTGTGTATTTGTTTGAGTAGCGTGAGTAGCTCAACTGGTGTGATTATTTTGAGCAATCGGCTTTTGGCGTGGGTTTGAGGGGTAGGAAGCAAGCAAACCATTTGACCCAGTAACCGGTCAAATTACTCTTTTGCTGGTCAGGGCAGATGGTATGATTATTTTGGGCAAATGATTTCAAGACGAGGTTTTTAGCCTATTTTTGTGCTAGTTCAAATGGTATGATTATTTCGGGCAAAAAGAATTTTTAAATTAAACATAAGAAATAAAAAGTTTAACTTAAATATTATAATTGAATTCCGCAACTTTCCACTAAGGTATCATAATGTAATTTATCATAATTTTTAATAGTCTCTAACAATAATGATATGGCACTTATTAAATAACTTTTATCAAATAAAATTTCAGGATGAACATGAGATTCATCATTTACAATTCGGTATAATATTGAAAATCTAATAACATCTTCATTTATATTTTAATGTATTTTGTCAGCTTATCTAAAGAATTTTGATTATTTGGTATTTTATATTCTAAATAATTATCTAAGAATCTTCTTGCACAGTATGTAGCAGCTCAAAAGCAAGTATCTGCTGTAACATTTAATGCTCCGGGAGTATCGATGCCGACAGGAGGTAATGCATCTGGGATAATAAATTATGTAAATATGAATGATTTTATAGGGTGTTTAAATCCCCACTTGGGAGAAACCCGTTATTACTTA
>CASFYV010000009.1 GCA_949298985.1 uncultured bacterium
CGCTCTATCGCTTGATTTAATGATGAGGTTGAACTTTTTAATGAAGACTGTGCTATAAAACTTGAAAGATTTGTATTAATTGTTAATGACACAAAAACACCTCACTTTCTTTTTCCAAAAAGTGAGATTTTTGAATAGAAAAATCCGTCAAAAGGCTTACAAATAGAGCATTACCCCCCCCTGAAGAACTAAAACCTCTACAGAACAAGCGTTTGAGATACTTTCTATTTCTAAACCAACAATAATTCCATTCATTTGAGCATCATATCCCTAGGGTTGTACACATATCTATATTCCCAGTATAACGCGTATATATCCGTTATGCAATTGTTTATTACATTTTCGTTACAATTGGATATTATAACCACTTGAGTATTAATAACTCCCCAGTTTGATAATTCTTTTTATAACTTAATTGAAATAATATAAATAAGTCAGTTATAAAAGGAGGATTCATGAGTAGTAACATATTTGCCGCACCTGTTTATAAATTAGAAGAACTCAATAATTTATTTATAGAATTAACCGCACAAAATTGTAATCAAAGATGTAAAGAATGTTATATAAAATTCCCTTTAAATAAAAGTGTAAAAGATTTTATTTCTATGGATAAAATAAAAGAAGCCTTAAATGACACAGTAAAAGAAAATCTTTATTGTATTTATTTAACAGGAGGAGAACCTATGACTCATCCTGATTTTAATACTATTTTAAGATTGACTTTAAAAAGATGTAATGTTTGCATATGTACAAACGGTAGTTTTTTAAATGAGAAAAAAATTCGTTTCTTAAAAAGAGTTGAAGAAGAGGGGGAAAATCAAATATTTTTTAAACTTTCACTTACTCATTTTGATGAACATGAAAATGATAAATCAAAGTATAGAGGGAATTTTAGACAAACCATTTTTGCTTTAAAAACTTTATGTAATTATAATTTTAATTCAGTCTTAAATATACAAAATTCTTATAATTTAGAAAAGGCTGAAATAATAAATAATTTTTCACAAATATTTAAAGATCAAAATATAACTCAAACAGATTTACAAATAACAGAATGCTATCCAAACTTTGATGAAGAAAATTTATCAAAACCATCAGCAAAAACTGATTGTATGAGAGGAAGAATTGTTTGTAACAATGGGATTTACGCGTGCCCATTTTTAGCAAATGACTACAGAGGCAGAGTCGGCAGCACGCTGAAAGATTACTCAAAAATAATTACGGCAGAAACTGATTTTTGTGCAACATGTTCCAAGAATAATAATTATATTTTTACAATTAGCTGAATTATTATATAAGGCTTATATAACAGGCTATCAAAGGTTTTTAGGGTTGAAATATAGTTAACATTTGTAACATTATTCGGTTGTATTAATACTAAAGAGTTATCTTTTTGATAAAATTATGTTATAAATAATAATGTAAAAATATATATTCAAAAAAGAGAGATGAACGGAGGTTAAATATGTCAGTAGGACAATTCGTATTTATGTTACACAGTCACCTACCATATTATAGAAAAGCAGGTATGTGGCCATTCGGAGAAGAAAATCTTTACGAATGTATGGCAGAGACTTATGTACCTCTATTAAATGCTATATCAGAATTATACGAAGAAGGTATCAAAGCAAAATTAACAGTTGGGATTACTCCAATACTTGCAGAACAGTTAAATGATGAACATTTACAAAATGGTTTTGTAGAGTATATAGATTCAAGAATTAAAGCTGTATCAAAAGATTTGGAAAGATATCCTGACCCAAAAGTCGCTCATTCTCAACATTTAAAATATTTAGCTAAATACTATTTTGACTTATGGAATAAATTAAGAGATGATTTCGTAAATAAATACGAAAAAAATCTAATTAAATATTTTAAAAAATTTCAAGATTTAGGTTGTATTGAGATAACAACTTCAGGGGCTACTCATGGATTTTCTCCATTGTTAGCAACTGATAGTAACCTAAATGCACAATTTAAAGTAGGACAAGATACAACAAAACGTTTATTTGGTAAAAAAGCAATGGGAGCTTGGCTTCCTGAATGTGCTTATCGCCAAGGATATGAATATGTTGGTAAAGATGGTAAAAAACATTGGCGTCCTGCTATAGAAGTTACTTTACAAAATAATGATATACATTATTTCTTCACAGAATCACATGTAATTGAGGGTGGTAATTCTATCGGAAATCGTCGTGTAATTGGCATGTACGGTAACATTGAATACATTCCATTGCCGGATAGACCTGCAACAGGTTATGATACATATTCTGCATACTGGTTACCTGATGCACAAGTTGCTGTTATGGGAAGAAATGATAGAGCAGGTTATCAAGTTTGGTCTGCTGCTGATGGATATCCTGGAGATGGATGTTTTAGAGAATTCCATAAAAAAGATGATAAATCAGGCATGCATTATTGGAGAATAACATCTCCTACTACAGATTTAGGGGATAAAATGCTATATGATCCGGTTCTTGCTATGAATAAAATTAATGAAAATTCTGATCATTATACTACATTAATTTATCATTTATTAAATGATTATAAACTTGCTAAAAATAAAGAAGGTTTAGTAATGGTATCTTTTGATACAGAATTATTTGGTCACTGGTGGTTTGAAGGTGTTGAATTTATTAAACAAGTTATCAAAAAATTCAATGATTATTTACCAGAAGTTGAAAGATTAACTGCAGGGGAATATGTAACAAAATATCCACCAAAAGAAGCAATTCAAATACCTGAATCTTCCTGGGGTCAAGGCGGACATTTCTATGTGTGGATGAATCACTTAACAGAATGGATGTGGCCAATAATTCACTCTTGTGAAAAACGTATTAATGCGATAGTTGATGCACATTCTGAAATTCCTGAAGATAAGCTTTTATTAAGAGCATTAAATCAGCTTGCAAGAGAAAACTTATTATTACAAAGTTCAGATTGGCCGTTCTTGATTACAACATGGCAAGCGAAAGACTATGCTACAGATAGATTTAATGAACATGTTGACAGATTTAGCTTGATTGCAGACATGATAGAAAATGGTTCGATTGATGAAGCTAAATTGAGTGAAATCGAAAGTATAGATAATTGTTTCCCTGAAATTGATTATAGAGTATATCAATCAATTTCAGAAGGAGTTATTCCTCAACAAGAAAAGAAATTAGCTCCTTTATATAAATAAAAGATAAATTTTAAGAAGGTATAAAAAGGCAGCCATTGTAAACAGGCTGCTTTTTTGTTGAAATATTTAAACTAAAAAAGACTCTTTAAAAAAGAGTCTTTTAAAAAAATGCGCTTGGAGGGATTCGAACCCCCGACCTTTTGGTTCGTAGCCAAACGCTCTATCCAACTGGGCTACAAGCGCTTATCTTTTAGGTCAATTAAATAACCTACCTTTCAACTATATCAACAATATAAAAATTTTTCAACAACTTTTTTATGTGTAAATTTTCATTAACTTTTATTGTACTTAGTATTAATTTTATATAATATATAATAAGACTGTCACTTTTTGAGGAGTAGGTATGAGCGAGCAATATAGAAGAAATCCTTATATGGATTATAGAAATGTTGTACCTTTTATGGATCTATCAGGTTTTATTGTAAAGCAACCTTTAGCAATAGAAGAAAAACCTGCTATGCCTTTAAAAATACATCTTTTTAAAAAGCGTTTTTCTACTATGGTAAATTTTAGAAGATTACAATATTGTAAGCGTTGTGAGGTATTTAGAAATGGAAGAATGTAATTTCTTGGAATTAGCTAGAAAAGCAAAGTTTGCGTCAAAAAAAGTTGCAACTGTTTCAACAGAGATTAAGAATAAAGCTTTATTAAATATTGCAGAATCTTTAAGATTAAATACTGATAAAATTTTTGAAGCTAATAAAAGAGATTTGGATGAAGCTAAAATACTTGTACAAAATAATGAATTAAGTCAAGCAACTTTTAATAGACTAAAGCTTGATGAAAATAAAATGCGTGATATGATACAAGGAATTATTGATATTTCAAATTTAGAGGATCCTATTGGAAAAGTTTTATTAAAAAGAGAACTTGATAAAGGATTAATATTGTCAAAAATATCTTGTCCTATTGGTGTTTTAGGAATTATTTTCGAAGCAAGACCTGATGTAATTTCACAAATATCAGCTCTTGCAATTAAATCTTCTAATGCTGTAATTTTAAAGGGTGGGAAAGAATCTATAAATACCAATAAAGCAATTATGTTAGCTATACAAGACGCTTTAGAAAAAACAGAAGGCTTTCCTGATAATGTATTAAATCAAGTTTTTTCAAGAGATGATGTAAAAAATATGTTATCAATGGATAAATATATTGATTTAATTATTCCTCGTGGTGGTAATAGTCTTGTTAAATTTATTAAAGAGAATACAAAAATACCGGTTTTAGGGCATGCAGACGGTATTTGTCACATTTTTGTTGATGAGACAGCAGATTTAGAAAAAGCTAAAAAGATTATTATTGATGCTAAAACTCAATATCCAAGTGCTTGTAATTCTGTTGAAACAGTTTTAATACATAAAAATTTTAAATATCCTTCTGAATTATTAAAAGCTTTAGAAGATGCTGATATTGAATTAATATCAACTCCTGAAAGCTGGCATAAAGAATATTCTGATAAAATATTAGCTTATAAGTATGTAGATTCTCTGGATGAAGCTATTGAACATGTAAATGAATATTCTTCAGGGCATACAGAATCTATAATTACTGAAAATAAAGAAAATGCTAAAGAGTTTATGAATTCAATAGATTCAGCTGGTGTTTATCATAATGTATCTACTAGATTTGCTGATGGTTTTAGATATGGCTTTGGTGCGGAAGTTGGAATTTCTACCAATAAAACACATGCCAGAGGGCCTGTCGGTTTAGAAGGTCTTACAATTTATAAGTATAATCTTGAAGGTGATGGCGATATAGTTAAAGATTATGCAGAAGGTAAGAAAAAATTTAGTCATAAGGATTTATAAATAATGAAGATTGGTGTTTTGGGTTTAGGTTTAATTGGCGGTTCTATTTATAAAAAACTAAGAGAACTTAATTATGATTTGGTTGGAGTTTCAAGAACTGTAAATCAAGATGGAGTATATAGAGATTTATCAGCTTTAATTGATTGTAATATTGTTTTTGTTTGTACTCCTATGAATAAAACATTGGATATGTTAGATAAATTGAATGACATTTTAAATAAGAATACAATCGTAACTGATGTGTGCAGTTTAAAAGAATTTGTTGCTCATAAAAATTATAAATTTAAGTTTATACCATCTCATCCTATGGCTGGAACTGAAAAATCAGGTTGGGATAATTCTTTTTCCACTCTTTTTGAAGGTGCAAATTGGGCTGTTACTTTAAAAGAGGATACTAAATTAGAAGATTTTGAGAAGTTAAAATCTGTAATTAATTCTCTTGGAGCTAAAACAGTCTTAACAACCCCAAAAGAACATGATAGAGCCGTTGCTTTAATTTCACATGCCCCGATGCTTGTGGCTCAAGCTTTATGTAAAAACATAGAAAATAATAAATTAGCTCAGGATTTAGCCTCTTCAGGTTTTAGAGATACCACAAGATTGGCTCTTTCTAATATAGAAATGGCTAATGATATGGTTAATATGAATTCTGATAATATAAAGAGTGTTATAAAACTACTTAATGAAAATTTAGATGAATTATTAGATAGTGAGTATGCGAATAAAGCTCAAAGAATAAAAGAATTTAGAGAGTTATTGTACAGTTAGATTTTCTAAATATTCTTTATTAAATTCTAATGTATCTTTTGTTGCTGTTATGGCATAAATTGGCTTATTTTCAAAGACTTTTTCAGCAAAATTAATTACATCGTGTTTAGTTATTTTATCAATTTCTTTATAGAGCTTATTGATATAATTAATTCCATAATCAGAATTTAAACCTTTGCCTATTGAATTTAATTTAGAATGCGTATACTCTTGATCTAATAAATCTGCTTTCAAAAGCAATTTTGCATTATTTAAATCTAAATCTGTAAAATTACCTAATTTTAATTCGATAATTTGTCTATTAAATCCATCAATAGATTTTTGGACATTATCATATGAAATCTCACCAATATTTTTGTTATCAGTCGTTGTTAATATATGGCAAGAAAGTTCGCCTCTATCATTTGATTTAGTGATAGAAGAATTCACAGAATATGCTAAATGTTCTTTTTCTCTTAAATTATTAAATAATCCTATACTTGAATTATTTAATATAGAATTAGTTATTTCAGCAAGTGCATTTTCTTGTAAAGAATTATCTGCTTTAAATTTAAAAACTTGAAGTATATCAGCTTGTGAATTATTGGTTTCTTTTTGTAAAACTTCAATTTTGTTATTTTTAGTATAAATACTTTGTTCATTTTTTTTGTTAGGTAAAACTTTAGCAAATTTAGAAAGATTTTTTATTACTTCATTTTTTATTATAACTTCATTATTAAGAGGTAAATTAGCAGTTACAATTCCTCTAGAGTTCTCTATAAAATAATTATGGCAATCTCTGATGTCTTCTAAATTAATATTATCTAAATTATCTAAAATTTCTTGTTCAGTATTTTCAAATATATTTTTAGAGGCTTCATAATTAGAATATAATCTATAAGCAGAATCTTGGCGGTTGAGTATTCTGTCTTTTACTCGCTCTTTTGCAATATCTAAATTTTCTTGAGAGATGTTTGGACTATATAATAATTCTTTTAAACCTTTATAAATGAAATTTCTATTTTCAAAAGATGAATCTGCATTAATTGTTAACCCAGATCTTGATACTGAAACATTAATATTAAAATTATTTTTATCTTGAAATCTATTCCACGCATCTTCATTCAAATTTTTCAATCCCATTGAATAAATTTCATCAAGTAATTCAATAACACCTGCTTTTTTATTGTAGATATTATCTACCTTTAAATTTAAATTATATTGAAAATTTGAATTTTTGGTTTTATAAAAACCAATTTCATAATTATTTTTTAATCGATATTGAGAAATATTTTGATTATTTAATGGTAATTTATCTTTTCCTTTAAAACTAATATTATCCTTCATAGGATGAATTAATGTTATAGCAGTTTTGTTTAAGTCAAAATAAGTTTTTAATGCATTATTAACATCCTCTTTAGCTATATTATTAATATAATCTTCATAATTAGTAAAATATTCTAAATTACCATCTAATATAGCTCTTCCTACACTATCATTAACATTAGCGGAGTTTTCTATATAATTAGCTCTACTCATTAAGAGTTTTTGTTTTAATGTTTTTAAGTCCTTGTCATTAATGTTATTTAAATTAGCTATAGATGTAAAAATTGTTCTTAAAACATTTTCACTGTTTTTGTCAGAAACATTCGAAGTTAAACAAATTAATTGAGGGCTATTTGGATTAGTACTAATTTTTTCAGAAAAAACATAAGAATTGGTGTTATATTTTTTTAAATTAGCATTTAATCCTGATAAAGAAGAATTTAAATAAGTTCTGGCTAAATCAAAAGCTACATTTTCTTTTACATCATTATTTTTAGGTCCTGCAAAGCCTAAAACAATTTCTGTAGTACTAGCTTTATCAGAATAAAAATCTTTTCTTTCTGTTTTATTAATCGGCATTAATTTTTCTTCAAATTTTTTCCCTTGAGCAATTTTATTTGAATTAAAATTTTTAGTTATAATCTTTATAACTTCATTTGGATTAACATCTCCAGTTATAACAAGATTCATATTGTCAGGAGTGTAATATTTATTATAGTAATCTTGTAAATCTTTTTGAGTAAAGCTTTTTACATGCCTTACACTTCCTCCAACCATTTCATCTGCAGAATTTTTTATTCCAAATAAAGTTCTAACAGTTTGATCAAATGCAATTGTTTGAGGATCATCTAAAATCATGTTAATTTCAGAACAAACAGGCATCTTTTCTTTTTCTATCATATCTTTTGATAATTTTAAATCTTCTGTCATAGCAGCAATAATACGAATTTGCTTTTCTAAATCGTTATTATTTAGTTGTGGCGTAGAATTAACATAATCAGTTATTGCATAGTTTGTACTGGCATTTGTCCATCCACCTAATTCATCTATTTTCTTAAAAGAATCCCCAACTTCTAATTTTAAATGCCCATTTTCTCCATTCGTGCCATTAAAAGCCATATGTTCTAAAAAATGACTAATCCCCTTAATATTTTCGGTTTCATTCATAGAACCTACATTTACATAATTTTTAACAACAGCAGGAGAGCCTTCCATTGGTACAACAGTTACTCTGTATCCATTAGCTAATTTATAACTATAAACTTCTAATCCATTATTTAATTTAGTCACTCCTAAATCAGAATATGACATCGGTTTTCTTATAAAAAAATCCGGTGTTACGTTCGATATTTGATTAATCTCTTTATCATTTTTAGGCATGCTAACTTTTGAATCAGAATTTTTAAAATTTGATTTAAAATAAACACTGCTTAAACCATCAACTTTCATAACCATATTATATATAAAACAAAAACTCTCCTAAAATTGCTATTTTATTAAGAAAAATGACGGCACCTTGGCCGTCATTTTCTAAATTCGAATTTTGAATAAATTTTATTTATTCTTTTATTTATCCCTACCCTTCAAATTGCTCCGCAATTTCAAAAGGTTGTTCAGATAATTTAAGAGTTTCTCTATCGATAATACCTCTTTTAAGTTCAGTAAAAGAAGCATTTTTAGAATTAAATTTTTCTTTTAAGAATTCATATGCAACTTTAGGATCACACTTTGTACCACAAGTAAATAAATCTACTGCAGCGTAGCCTAACTCTGGCCAAGTATGAATAGCTAAGTGGCTTTCAGAAATAATGACAACACCACTAACACCGTAAGGATTGAACATATGAAAGCACTTTTGAACGATTGTGGCACCACACTCCAGAGCCGCGTCTACCATGTACTTTTCTACTTTATCATTACTGTTGAGAATGTTCGGATCACACTCAAAAAATTCAGCAAGGACATGTTGTCCTAAGTTTACTTTGTCCAAGTTATTTCTTTCTAGCTCGTCTAGAGATGATGATACAATTGTCAATTCATGTGCCTCCTTTACTACCAGTGCATCTTCGCACCAATTATTCTTATCACTAACGTTATTAATATATTACTATAAAAACAAAAAATTTGTATATTTTACACTTATTATTTTTATTATTAAGAAATTGTTACATAAATATTCAAATATTAATTCATCTTAATAAAGATATTAAGATTATGTAAGGAAATCAAAGTTTTAAAAAAAATTGGTTTATAATTAAAATGCAAAGAATAGATTAAATAAAGGAGAAAGATATGCATTCACAAGTTGAAGAAATTTTAGGAAAATTAGAATCTGCAGATAACGTTACAAAAAATAAAATTGAAAATATACTAGTAGATAAAGGTTCTGCAGTTGTTCCTGAATTGGTTAATCAACTTCAAGTTGTAAAAGGGGTAAAACGTGGTGTTGTTGCGATGACTCTTATTAGAATTGGAGAAGCTTCTGTTGAATATTTAAGAAAAGCTGCTAATGATAATAAAGATTTTGAATGGGTTGCTAAATATTTAATTACAGAAATTAAAGGTATTGCAGCTTAATTGTGTCAAATGATAATATAAAAGTAACAATATACACAGATGGTGCTTGTAGTGGGAATCCTGGTAATGGAGGCTACGGCACTATTCTTGTACATGTTGATTCGCTAGGGCAAAAACATGAAAAAGAACTTTCTGATGGTTTTTCTAATGTTACAAATAATCAAATGGAATTAATGGCTGTTATAGTGGGTTTAGAAGCTCTAAAAAAAGAATGCTATGTTACAATTTATTCTGATAGTAAATACGTAGTAGATGCTTTTAATTCTAATTGGATAGATGGTTGGATAAAAAAAGGTTGGAAGACTGCCAATAAAAGCCCTGTAAAAAATGTTGAACTTTGGCAAAGACTTCTTAAAGCTAAAGAGAAACATAATGTAGAATTTATTTGGGTTAAAGGTCATGCAGGACATGAATATAATGAACGGTGTGATAGACTTGCAGTTGCTGCTTCTAAAAAAGAAAATTTAAAAACATTAACTTAATATATTAAGTTTTGTAAAGAAAATTTCTTCTTCTGAAATCTCTTAAGAAATATTTATTTTATATATATGTAAGATATAAAATAAGAGAGTTCAAGATGGGTTATTTGACAGATATAAGTTATAGTTCTGATTCAGCAAAAGATGTACATTTACTTACACAAAATATACCTAATAAATATAGTTATATCGCAAGTGCAGCATCTTCAATGGCACCTAAAGTATTGGGAAGTCTTACAGGTATAATCGGCCGTTGTTTAAATGGTTCTGAAAGTGATAAAACAGAAACAAAATCTGCTAAAGCTAAAGATTCAGATGATATAAAAAGAAAAGAACTTAATAAAGAATTAAGTAAAGCTCTAAAAAATCTTGACGTAGATAATATTTCGGATGTAGAAGAACACGTTAATAAAGCAACAAAAGAACGAAATGAAAAAGTAAAAACAGCTCAAGCAGAAATTGAAAAATTCAATAATGGTACAGATACTTTTAGTACACAAATTGCAACTTTAAATGCATCATTAAATAATTTAAATGATGAAAATGATCCAAATAGCATTCAAAGAAATCAAATAAATGGACAAATTAAAGCTTTAGAAAATAAAAGAGAAGAAGCTTTAGAACAAGCAAAAAATAATTTAGAAACTATTATAAAAACAGAAGATAGAAAATTAGAAAAAATATCAGAACAAGTTTTAGAAATTCAAGAAATAGCAAAACAATTAAATGCATTAAACTTTGTTGGTAGTGCTGAAGAAACAGAAAAAGTTAAAACTCAAGCAAATGAATTAAGTTCTTTCAATAATGCTTTTGATGAATTTAAAAAGAATCCAACAAAGGAAACTGCATTAGCATTACAAGAAACTTTTCAAGATTGCCCAATGAATAGTCCTTACTATAGAAATTATCAAAAATTATATACTTTAAATCTTACTAAAATTGAAGAATTAATTAAATCATAAATTTATTAGAATTTGATTTACACCTAAAATTTAATTTACCCCCATCTTACATCTTACAAAGTTTTTATCCGCCATAGAGCGGATTTTTTTACAAAAAAAAAGACCGACATAAATGTCGATCTTTTTTATAATTTCTTTTAAGTCTAACCTCTGATACCAAGTTCTTTGATAAGACTTCTATAACCTTCAAGATTTCTATCTTTTAAGAATGAAAGTAATCTTTTTCTTTTACCAACCATCATTAAAAGACCTCTTTTTGTAGCGAAATCTTTTTTATTAGATTTCATATGCTCTGTTAATTCAGAAATCTTTTTAGTTAACATTGCAATTTGAACTTCAGCAGAACCTGTATCTTTTGCATTTGCTCCAAATTTTTCTGCTAATTCTAATTTTTGTTCTTTTGATAAATTAATTGACATATCGTAAATTCCTTTATAATCTGTGGCTTAAATTTTAAGCTAGATACTACTCAAAATTTTCGGCCTTTGTGAGTGACATATTGGCGTAAGCACTCTACAAATCTCAATGTAATATAAAAATAGACAAAAATCAAGCAATATTCTTAATATAACTTAATCGACAGCGTGATAAGAACCTATAATGTAAAACATTTTTGCCAATGACTTAATTTCTTTAAATGCTTCTGAAACATTTTTATCATTAACATGTCCTTCTATATCAATATAAAAAACATATTCTCCTAATTCTTTTTTAGAAGGTCGAGAATCTATATAAGACATATTTATATTATGCTTTTCTAAAATAGTTAATATTTTACTTAAAGCTCCAGCTTTGTTTTCGGTAGAAAAAGTTATACTTGTTTTGTCATTTCCAGTGCTAGGCGAAAGAAATTTGCCAAGGAGTATAAAACGCGTTTTATTATTTATTTCATCATTAATATTTTCTTCGATAACGGGAACTCCGTACATTTTAGCACATTCAATGCTCCCAATAGCAGCAATTGAAGGTTCATTTCCAGCTAACGATCTTATCGCTGCAGAAGTTGATAATGTAGCTTCTTCAATAAGAGAATCAGCAAAATTATTTTGTATATATTTTTTACATTGTGCTAATGCTTGAGGATGTGAACGTATAATTTTTACTTCTGATTTTTTTGAAGCAAAGCCAATTAGGGCGTGTTCTACATTCATAGTCGTTTCAGCTATTATTTTATATTCTTCTTTCTTTAAAGAAGACAAATTATCCAAAGTTTCCCTTACAATTCCTTCGATAGAATTTTCTATAGGAATAACAGCGACAATATCTTCTGAATTTTCATCTTTTAAAGCTTTTATTACTCCTGATATAGATTTTAAATTAGTACTTACACAATTAATATTAAAGGCATTTATAAATTTATTTTTTGCAAAATCACTATAAGAACCTTTTGGTCCTAAAAATAAAAGTTTTCTAATTCTTGAAACATCCAAAATATTTGTACTCATTTTTACCTCTATTAGTTATTTATCGGCCGAAAAATCTCGCTTTAAAACATTATTAACTCTAGTTGTCGCCTTATCAATATTACCGGTTTTATAATATAGTCTTGCTAATAAAATTTCTCTAGCAGTTGTAGGAGCGGCATTAAAAGATTTTTGAGCAAAAGCTAAAGCTGTTCCGTATTTTTTTACAGTTGCATATATTACAGACATTTGTTCAAAACATTTCGCTTGCAATTCTTTATCAGTAACCATGTTTGCAGCTTTTTGATATTCTTCTAAAGCTCTTACATATTGTTTTTCTTTGTATAATTTAGAAGCTTCTGAAAAAATTTCGTTATATTGTTCTTCTATAGTTAAATCTTTTTGTTCTAAAGCCGTAGTTTCATTAGATTTTAGTCCTGCTTCAGTAGTATTAATATTTTCTAAACGTTCATTTTCTATTTCTTCCATCTTTCTTTTTTCAATCTCGTCTAATATTTGGCGTTCTTTTTCTTTTCTTATATCTTCTTCATCTTGTTCTTTTTGAATTGTTTCATTTTCAACTTCATTTTCATCTTTTGTATTGGATTCGTTGTCTTGTATAACATTCTCTACTTGAGAATTTTCTGAATCATAAACATTTTTAGAAGACTCTTTAGAGTCCGGTAAAAAAGAATATGCTTTTATAATTAGTATTAAAAAAATTACACAAATTAAAATTAAAATACCAAGTGATTTTTTAGACTTTAGTTCTTCATAAAAATTCATAGCAAACTCCTAACTTATTTTATTAAATTCTACACCAAAAGCAAACATTGCAAAATCATATTTTATTGGATCCTCTGGACAAAATTTTTTTAATTGTTCAGTTAATTCTAAAACAGCTTTAAAATCATTGCTTTTTCTCTGTAATAGTCCCATATTTCTAGAAACTCTAGCAACATGAACATCTAATGGAATAAATAATTCAGAAGGTTTGATAAATTGCCAAATTCCTAAATCCACATCTGATTTCCTAATCATCCATCTTAAAAACATGTTCATTCTTTTCATCGCTCCGCCATTTTTAGGATTTGGAATCATATGAAAAAAACCTTGTCCGACTTTGTCTGATACATTTGAATAAAAGTAATCAACAACAACTTGGAGCATATTTTCTTTTTCATATCCATATTTAAAAAGTTCTTCTAAACCATTTGAACTATTATAAAGCTTGTTTAAACTTTTATATATTGCAACAATATCAAAATCTTTAGCAAAACGATACTCAAAACCTTTCAAATTTTTAAAATCACCATTTTTTATGTAATTCAAAACATCATTGTCTGATAATTCAAATAACTGATTTAATTTATTAATAAAAATCTTCCTATTTCCATAAGCAAACAAAGAAGCCAAAAATCCTAATAATTCAACTTCTTCTTTTGATTTACCCTTGTGTGGAAATTGAATAGGATCATTTTTTATAAAGTCTTTTGTTTCATATTTTTTAACTAATTCATCAAGTTTAAATTTAGTAATCATCTTATTTTTTTAAAAAAATCTTCCAATAATTTATTACAAGCATCTTCCTCTATACCACCATACACTTTTAATTTAGAATTTGCAAGTTTTGGTAAAGTTAATACAGATTCTAAAGCTCCATATTGTCTATTATAAGAGCCAAAATATACGGTTTTTATACCTGATTGTATGATAGCCCAACTACACATGGGGCAAGGTTCCAGAGTTACATACATTTCGCAGTCTTGTAAACGAGACGTATTTAAAATCTTTTGAGCATCTTTTATTGTAAGTATTTCTGCATGCGAAGTAATATCATTATCTAATTCTCTTCTGTTATGATTTGCAGCAACAATTTTATTATTTTTTTTTATTACACATCCGATAGGAACATCAATTTCACATTTTAGAGCTTGTTCAATTGCAATTTTCAAAATTACACCTCAAAAACTAAACTTTACTACCTTCACCCCATATTTCATCATCATAATAACCTAATTCAAGGTGCCCTAAAATAACAGTATCACCGTTTTTAAGTCCAAATTTGTGTAATTCTTCAAATACGCCCATACTTTTTAAAATATTTTGCAGTCTAACAACCTGTTCAGTATTTCTTGCATCAGTGACTTTTGCAAGACGATTAATTTTTCCTCCCGAAATTATATAAGCATCTTTAGCAATTTTTGTTATTTCAAATGAACTATCATCATTATCATACGCACCTAAATCCTCTTCTATATCAATCTCTGATTCAGGTTTTGGAATTTCATCCACTTTTCTATCTATGAAATGCAATAAATCAGTTAAACCTTCTTTTGTTACTGCTGATATTGGGAAAATATCATTTGAAAAAGTATTAAACTCTTTCAAATATTTTTCCAAGTCTTCTTTTGATACAGAATCTATTTTATTTAAAACCAAGATTTGATATAGATTGGCTAATTTTTCAGAATGTTTTTTTAATTCATTATTAATAATTTTATAATTAACTAAAGGATCTTCAGCAGTTAAGTCAACAATATGAATCAAAAATCTACATCTTTCTACGTGTCTTAAAAATTCATGTCCTAATCCAATACCTTCTGAAGCACCCTCAATTAATCCTGGAATATCTGCTATAACATAAGATCCTTGATCAAATTTCTTAACAACACCTAAATTCGGAACTAATGTTGTAAATGGATAATCCGCAATTTTAGGTTTTGCAGAACTTACTGCACTTATAAAAGTTGACTTACCTGCATTAGGCATACCCAAAAGTCCCACATCAGCAATTAATTTTAATTCTAATTCTAAAACCCTTTCAATTCCGGGTTCACCAGGCTCACAAAACTGAGGTGCTCTTTTTTGAGCTGTTGCAAAACGTGCGTTTCCACGACCGCCTCTTCCACCTTTTGCAATCAAAACTTTTTGTTCGTGTTCTACAAAATCAGCAATAACTTTTCCTGTTTTTGTATCTTTAACAATAGTTCCCATTGGAACTTTTATATATAAATCTTTTGCACAAGCACCGTGCATACCTTTTATACCACCATTTTCTCCGGATTGAGCTTTGTATACAGATTTAATTTTAAAGTCTAGTAATGTAGACATATTTTCATCAGCTACAAAATAAACATCTCCGCCACGACCTCCGTCACCACCTGCTGGACCACCTTTATCTACGTATTTTTCTCTACGCCAAGCTACCATTCCATTTCCGCCATGACCTGATATAATTCTTATTTTTGCTTTATCTAAAAACTTCATATTTTAAACCTTTTAAACCAGTATTCTATTATATTGCTTTGATACTTTTATCGTAATATAATGCTACTATGAACAAAATTAAAAATACATTATTCAGTAACAAACCTGTAACAATTAATAAAGATTCTTTGATAATGGCTATAGAATCAAGTTGTGATGAAACTGCTTGTGCCATTGTTAAAGGTGGAAGAGAAGTTTTAGCAAATGTTGTTGCGTCTCAAATAAAAGTTCATGAAGAATATGGAGGAGTAATTCCGGAAATTGCAGCAAGAGAACATTTAGAAGCTATAAATGTTGTTATTGATGAAACTTTTAAACAAGCAGGTGTTAATGGTAATGCTATTTCAGCTTTTGCAGGAACTGTAGGACCAGGGTTAGTAGGTTGTTTACTTGTTGGGCTTAATGCGACTAAAACTCTTGCATTAGCTTATGATAAACCATTTATTGGAGTAAACCATTTGAATGCACATATCGCGGCAAACTTTATTGATACTAATTTGGAACCGCCTTTTATTTCTTTATTAGTTAGCGGAGGACATACTCAAATTATTAAAGTAAGTTCTTATTCTGATATGGAAATTATTGGTGAAACTATTGATGATGCAGTAGGCGAAGCCTATGATAAAGTCGCTCGTTTAATTGGTCTGCCTTATCCTGGAGGCCCTAAATTAGATAAACTAGCTCAAGAAGGAAACTCTTTTGCTTTTAAATTGCCGGAAGCAAAAGTCGGAGAATATGACTTTAGTTTTAGTGGATTGAAGACTGCAGTACTAAGATTAGTAAAAAGTTTTGATGGAAAAGATATGCCTGTTAATGATATTTGTGCAAGTTTTCAAGAATGTGTATCTTCTACTCTTGTAAAAAAGGTAAAAAAAGCTTTAGAAACTTATAATTATAAACAAGTTGTATTAGCAGGAGGAGTAGCTGCTAATTCTGAAATAAGAAAGAAAATTTTTGATCTAGAAAAAGAGGGATACAAAGCTTATGCTCCTATTATGAAGTACTGCACTGACAATGCTTCAATGGTAGCTTCTTCTGCATTTTTCTTTGATAATACTTTTGATGATGTTAATGTAGAAGTTTTTTCTAGAGCTTAGTAGCAAATTTATTTTTTATAAATTTTAATTAAATATGAATATTAAACCTCTTTTAAAATATAAAAATTTAGGAATTAAAATCGATAGTTTGGGACAAACAGGATTTAATTTCCCAAAAGGTGCGTCAACTGTTGATTTAGTAATGGGAATTTCTAAAAAAGGTGATTTTCAAATTTCTACAATTAGAGATTATTCAGGAAATATTTTAAAAAGAGAATTTAGTTTTAAAGATGATAAAGGAAATTTAGATTTTATAGAAAAAATCTATGAAAAAACTATTGAAAAATTTTCTACTATTACTAATTATAGGCATAATAATAAAAATATTACCAAAAAGTATATTAATTATAGTGGAGATGATGACTTGTTTGTAATGTCAAAAGAAGTGCTTGCTCCTGATATAGATTTTCATTCTATAGGACTTTATCGGAAAGGTAATAAGCCTAAAAAGATTGAATATAATTGGAGCTGGGATGATTTTAAACCTAATATTATTTATAATAATGATAAAATTTTAGAAGTATTAAAAGATAATATTGAAATTTTGCCTGTTTTAATAAGTGCTGATTCAATGGAGAGAATAAATGAAAGGGTAAAGCATATTTCAAAAATATTTGAAAAAAAACATGATATACAAGGGATTTCTCATCCAGTAGAGCGAATTGACAAAGAAAAATTAAAGTCATTAAGTTTAAAAGAAGAAACTTTAGGTTTGACGACTATAATGGGAGATATTTTTATTGATGAAAATAAAATTGATAGTTCATCTATATATGATATTTTATCTCATGAATATCAACATATGAATGATTTTATAAATATTTTTAGAACAAAAAAAATATTTTTATCTGTTATTTCAACCTTAAATAATACTAATGAAAAATTCAAAAATTTCCTAATCAGATGTTCTTCTAAAGGATTTTGGCCAGAAAATTCTAATGAAGAAAAAACATACACTGAAATGTGGCTTAATTACTTAAAACAAAATTTTAATCACACTGATTATTTAGAAATTGACCTCGAAAAACGTGCTTTTGCAGAACAAAAGAAATCTATAGAAATTTTAAATAATTTTTATCAAAAACTGGTAGAGTATCTTGTTTAATCTAAATTAACCATTTCCGGAAGAGTTTTTACTTCATAAAAAATTTTACCATTATTTACGAATTTTTCCGCATCTGCACTTACAAAGAATTTTTCATATCCAATAGTATCATTTTGATTAAGTTTTAAACCTAAATCAGATTTTATAAAATCAACAAAAATTCCTGAAGGATCTATAAATTTATCTTTAGGATAAAATTTTGTTAAATCATTTAATAAATAAGGATAATGAGTACAACCTAAAATAATTTTATCCGGATTAAATTGCGTCATTTCATCTAAATGTTTTTTTACACTATTTAATGCAATTTTAGTTCCTAAAAGGCCTCCTTCTACTAATTCAACCCAATCAGGACAGGCTATTTCATTTACTAATATTTGAGGATTAAATTTTTGAATCTCTTTTGTATATGCTAAAGATTTTACAGTTGCAGAAGTAGCGAAAACTCCTATTTTACTTAATTTTATCTCGGAAATAACCTTTGCACAAGATTGAATAATCGGGTAAATTTTGAAATCAAATTCTTTTTTTATGATATCATAAGCTTGCGCTGAAGATGTATTACAAGCTATAACAACAGCTTTTACTTCAAAATTTTTATAAAAATTTAAAATATTTCTTGCATATCCAACAAGTTCATCAAAAGATTTATTCCCATAAGGGAGATGAGCTAAATCTCCAAAATAAAGAGTATTTTCATTTGGTAATGCTTTTCTGAATTTAGAATAAACAGAAAGCCCACCAACACCTGAATCAAAAAAACCAATTGGTTTGCTATTCATATTATTTTGACTTGATGTACTCAATTATACCCTCAGCTATTGCTTTCGCCGTTTTTTGCTTTCTTTTATCAGTTATAAGTTCGGCTCTTTCTTTATCATTTGACAAGAAGCCCATTTCTACCAATATTGCAGGCATTGTCGTATGATTTATAACATAAAATTTTGACTTAAACAAGCCTCTATCTTTTGAATCAATTTCTTTCATTAGATGAGTGTGAACTACTTTTGCTAAATTGTTGCTATAATCGTGGTAATAATGTGTTTCAATTCCCATTGGTTCTGTTGCTACAGCAGAATTAACGTGAATACTTACAAAAATTTCAGGAGTTTCGTTTTCTGCAAAATCTACTCGATCTTGTAATGATACATAAGTATCATCAGCTCTTGTCATTGCAACTTTATAACCTTTTGTTTTTAGTATTGAGGCGACTCTTTGAGAGACATCCAGTGTTATATCTTTTTCATTAATACCTTCTCTTATTGCACCATAATCACTTCCACCGTGTCCTGGATCTAATACAACTTTACCTTTAGTTGTATTCTTTTTATCAATAATCGGTTTTGTTTGAACAATATCCTTTTGTCCTTCAACAACAGTAAGCTTAATAGCTTTCCCATCAACACTTTGTTCTACTGTAACTCTATCATTTTTATCAATAGGCATTGAAGTTTTTACTCCGATTTGAGGCAACAAAGATAAAGTAAAAGGTTTATAATAAGTATTATTCAACGTTTTTATAATGTCTAATTCATTGTAACTTTTTATATTGAATAAATATAAATTTAATGAATTATCATTTCTAACAATTGAATGTACGACAGGTGTCGTAAAAGAAAGTATTAATTCATTCGTTTTTGTATCTATTTTTCTTACAAAAACTTTGTTAATATTAGAAACGTTTCCAACTAAATCAGTATGATTTAACTTATCAGAATTAATAAATAATAATGATTGGGCATCAGCAGAATATATTGGAATATATTTTTCAGCTTCTTCTGAAGTTACAACAACTCTTGCTTTATTAAATTCAAATTGCCCTATTTTGGCAACATCCTTACAATTACCATTTGTACATAATGAAATTTCTTTATTTCGTATTTTTTTATCTACAAAAGTATTTGGTAAGTCAATAACAACACGTTTAGGGTTTGTTAAATAAAACATTTTTAATGTAGATAATTGACCTACTCCACTAACTAATAAACCTTGATTTTTTAGATAATACCCATTTATAAAATATTTGGTTCTTAATTTTAAATCTGATGATAAATCTACTGAAACAACCGAATCATAAGTTCTTCCGTTTGAATTATTCAAAGTTGAATTTTGAAAAGCTTTTTCGATATCAGCGATAACATTTGAAGATATATTAGGCACTTGTGTATTTATTGGGATTTTTTGAAGAGCTTGCGAGTTTACCACTATACTTGAATAAGGAGTATTATCAATCTCATCAGCGTAAATGATATTGAAATAATCATTTTTTAAGGATAAATTATTAGTCTTTATATAAATATTTCCATTTAAAGAAAATATTTTTGTTTTAGAAGTATTAAAATCTTCAGCAAAAGTAATAACACATCTTACTACATCTGGTGAAGTTGTGAATTGAGAAATTTTAATTTCTTTTATATCAGATTTATCAAATACTAATTGTTGTTTTTCACCTATTAAAACTGAATTTTCTATATCAAAATATATTCTATTAGGGTTTTCAAGTTTAGAAAATTTTATATTTGACGTATTTAAACTTTGATTGTTGTCAATAACATTAATATAAACCAACGAAGAAGCATCATCATAAGATAATGACATTATTTTATTAGGCTCTGCATTTACAATGAGAGTTTGAAATAAAAATATAAAAAAGATACTTATATAAAATAAAAATTTCTTCATTTAAAGGCTCTCGCCCCCCAAAATCCTCATCTTTATTTTAACAAATAATATAAAAAAAATAAAGCTTGTAAAATTAGATTACAAGCTTATATATTTTGAGAGAGAGAAAGAGAGATTTTATTTTATAATTAACCGTTCAATAAACGATCTAATTCATATATTTTTAAAACTAAAGCTTCTGTTTGCTCTTTAAACCATAAAATAAACATTTTTATTTCATCTCTAAAACTATAACATCCAGGCCACATTGCGTACATAAAATATACTCCTTAAACTTTTTTAACCTTACAAATTTGTTAACGACATTTTTCTAAAAAACTTTAGTATATTTAACAAGATTTTTACATTTTTTAATAATATTAAGTTTTGTAAAAATATTTCAAGCTTTTGAAATCTCTTTAAATTTATATATTTTATATATATGAGGTATTTAAGATGGTAAATGTAAGTAATGCAATTACAACTGAATATTCTTACCAACAAGTAGCTTCACAAGAAGTGGTTACACAAGGCTCTAATGCTTCTATCATACCTCAAGGACAAGGAAGTGGCACATATAATAGTGTAGAAGAAAATAAAGAAACATCAAAAACACCTCAAAAAGATCAATTAGTAAAATTATGTGCAAAATATCACATTAATTTTAGAGAATTGTTTGGTTGTGATTATTCTACTTTGGATGAAACAGCTTGTGAAAAGTATGTAAAATTAATTGAATCATCTATTAATCCAAAAACCGGAAAATTTGATTCTAAAAAAATTGAAAATATTAAAACTATTAAAAATTTATGCGAACAATTAGGGGTAAATCCTAACAGTTTTTGTTATGATGAAATAGATACATTACCTGCAAAAGATTTGCAAAATTTAGTAGATGCAATAAATTTAGCTATTGAAAGAGCTACAGTAGATAATAAATTAGATAAAGAAAAAGCTGTAGAATTAGCTCGCAAATATAACACAGCATTAATGAGTGGTTATAATATAACAGAGTTAAAAGAAAAAGAAAATATTTTAAATGGAGAGACAATAAACGCTCGTATAGAAAGATTTTTTGGATTAGAAAAAGGTGCTTTTTCTAAATTAGATGATGCTAAAAAGACTGAATATATAAAAAGATATTTTAATGGTTATTTCCAAGAATTATTAGCAAATGCTAAAAAAGAAGGAAAAGATATTAAAAGTGTATATCGCTTACAAATGAGAGATTTTGGAAAGTTATTAATAAATACATCTGATGAAGATAAAGCAATATTTAAATCTGCGATAAATTCTTTATTAGCAGATAATAAGTTAGAAGGAGTTTTTGCAACAAAAGCAAGTTTCAGAACTCAAAAAGCACTTACAGCTTGGGCTGATTCTTGGACAGTTGAAGAAAAAGCTCAATTAAAAGCTCCGGATGAATTAGGCAATGTAATTTCTGATGAAGACTTATCTGCTATACAAATAGAAATTGGAGAAATACAAAGCCAAGAAGGTTTTGAAAAATCTCATAATGAATTGAATGAAAAAGTAAAAACTCTATTAGAAAAAGTAAAAAATGGTGAAGAATTAACAGAACAAGAAAAATTATTACTAGCAGCTTATAAATCTTTATATGCAGGTGAAAATATTGCTCTTGTTCAAAATGACATTATCACAGATAAAAACTGGAAAAATGAATTTTTAAAACAAATTAACAATGATATATATGAACACGGTGCAGATGTTTACAAAGATGTTATGACTCAAATTCAAAATGTAGTCGAAAAACATCCTGAAATTCTTGAAATGCCTCAAGAAGAAATGGTAAAAGTTCTAGATGCTGCTACAGATGGAAATTACACAAGAGTTATTAATAATGAAGAAATTATAGCTCCAAATGCTAATTTAGATAAAGTTTCTAAGGCAAGTTTAAATACAACATATACTAGCGAACTAGCAAATACAAAATCTCAACCTAGTACAACTAATTTATATAATTTAGCTAATTCAATAAAAGCATTAAGCGATGATAATAAAAATATTACATTTACGGTAGAAAAAGAAAATTCTTCTAAAGAAACAAGTAAATTAACTTCATCTGAAGTGTTTGAACTTAAAAACAACGCATTTAGAAGTGCATCTAATATTGCAATCTATTTAGAAGAAACAGGAAAATCAAAATTTACTTTTGCTACAGATGTATTTAAAAAATTTGGTGAAATGGGTTCTACTACACAAAACTGGGCTATGAATTATTTTTCTAATGCTTCTTCAACTGTACAAAATTTATTTTTAAATAAAATAACAGGATCTGTTGAAGGTATGGTAGCAGCTGCAAAAGAAGTTGATTTATCAAAATTTAATTTAATCGGTGTTTCTGTTACAACTCAAAAACAAATTGATAAAATTGAAGAACAAAGAGTTTAAAATAATTATTACCGATTGTAACAAAAAAGCAATTTTATTTAAAACAAATACTTAATATATATATCGAGGTATATTTATGAGTATTTTGTCAGTAATTAAAGATTTTACTTATGATATTTTGGGTATTAAAGATGATACTCAAGTAAAATCTGCTACTACAAAAAATGAAAATATAAATACTCCTATTATAAGTTATGAAATAAAAGAAGGTAATGTTGATAAATTTGAATCACAGCAATCTACAATAGAAAAAAAACAAGATAATTTTAATATAGGTCAATTAAAACAAACTATTGAAAATAAATGTTTAGCTAATGGAATAGATTATATTGGATTATTAAAGAATATAGGAGAAGTTGCAGGAATAACTAAAGCACAGTTTGATGCTTTATCAAAAAATGAACAAGTAGAAATTTTAAACATTGTTAGTGCTGCAATTGACAAATCTATTGAACAAAAAAAGAAATATGGAATATCTTCTAATATTAAAGAATCAGAAATAATCAAAAGTGATGCAAAAAACATTTATGAAGCTATAAAATTTGGTGCTATTGCAACAGTAAAAGAATTATATGATGAAATTGGTGATGTAAATAAAGAAATAGGTAAGGATTTTAAAAATTTATCTATAGCAGAACAAAGAGCTAAGTTAGAAAATTATAGAACAGCAAAAAAACAAGAATTCGAAGAATATTTACAAGCTCAATTAAAAAATATTCCGGAAGAAAAACGAGGTGAAATAGAGAAAAAACTTAGATGTAAACAAAAATTTGTTGAAAGAGGTCGTTTTAATGATGTTTTAAGAACTCAGTCATCAGAAACCGCATTGAATTCTATAGTTTTATTATCTTCTAATGACATAGATTATGGTGCTGAAATAATTATGTCAACTAGAATAAATAAAGCAGAAAGAACAAGAACGGCTGATATGGCTAATTTTGAATTTTTTGAAGGTTTAGCAAAAAGTTTTTATTCTTTTGATGAACCGTTGGAAGGAAACTCTGTAAAGAATTATACAGTTACAATGACATCAAATATGTCTAAAAACGCTTTATCACAATATCAAGAAGATTATGTTGAAGTACGTTCTAAAATTGAAAATGGAGAAGTTGATGCTCCTTATTTTTCACAAGAAGTTTTGTCAAATACTTCTATTGGTATCGGAGTTGGTGCTAATTTAAATGTTAATATGACAACTTTAGAAAAGGCTGATTTTTTAAATAAATGGGAAAATGATGCAAAACAATTTAATGATTATGAGTATGTTTTATCTCAAACAAATAGTAGAATAGAAGAATATTTAGAAAAATATCCGGAAAGAAGCTATGAAATTAAAGCAATATTAAATAAAAAAGAAGAACTTAAGTCTTATAGTTCTATTAAAGATAAAACTGTAGAAAAAGCTTTTTATAAGAATTCTAGTGCTACTTTACAGAATATAAGTTCTGAAAGTAGTATTCCAGGTAGAAATGAAAAACAAGTTAAAGAAAATGATACTAAAAAACAAATTGTAACAAATCCTATTTTAAAGAATATTAATGCAAATCAGATAGAAATAAAAAAATCCTTAACTAAAATAGGAGTTAATGAATCAATAAAAACATATGGTATAAAAAACACAATAAATACAATATTAGAAGATAAAAGTCTTAATCACCTACGTCCACAACTTATACCCGTAATAAAATCATTAGATTTAAATAGTCTAAAAGAAATCTGTAAAGATTCTTCTGATAGTACTTTTGTATTTATTTGTAAAATTGTAAATAATGATTTAATAGAAGATTTGAAGAAATCTCGTTCATCACTTTGTTATAATGCAAAGAAAGAAATAGAAAATATGGAGAAGAATGTTGCTTAAAAGTATAATTTACAAAATATTATCAATTCAAGAAATGATTCTTCGTTTTCAGCTATCAAAAACAATTGGAGTTAAAAATCTCTCAAAAAGAAAACGTCATTTTGCAAATGGGTGCACACTTGATTTGAACTCTCTAGCTGATGCTGAAAAAAATAAGCTAGAAGAAGAAATGATGTTGATTTTGAAAACGTATAATTATGAGCCAAAAGAAATTCTTGAATATATCCAATCACAAGGTACAAATGTCTATTTTATTGATAATGCAGATAAAATTTTAAATCCAATTGGGGAAAATGAAGGTTTTATATATCCTGCAAAAGGAACTAAAGCATTATATTTAAAACTTAATACTGATAAAAAGTTTTCATTAAAGACAAATGAAATGTTTATTTTAAAAAAGGGTGAAATAAACAAATACTACTTTATTTATCATTTCTATAACTGGTATGCTTTTAAACATAACATAGCAGGCATGGATTGTGAATCTCAAGAACTTTTAAAGAAATATCTTTTTGAAGAAACTGACACAAAAAAACTTCAGTTATCAGAAATATATAAATTAAAAGATGCAATAAAACAGGATAAATCTTCTATAGAATTTGTAATTAAGCTTTGTAGAAATTATGAAGGTACGAAATCTGCACTAGAAAAATTAAAAAGTGAAAATGGTGCAAAGCTTTAATTTATTTATCTTGGTAAATATGTAGTTAACCAAGAAGTTATTATTTTGACTAACGAAGTGTCATGTTTAAACATAAGCAAGCCGTTTGATTTTGATTCTGATATATAAGTTGCAAGTTCAGCTTGAGCAAATTTTTTAAGGTATTCTTGTGATTTTACTCCTGCAGTATCTCCCGTTCCTGAAATAGAAAGAAAATCTACCATTGTTAAGTTCGCTAATTTTACAGGTACATATAACCCCCTAATATCTACTGTAGGAGATAATAAAACAATTGTTTTAGGTTTATATTCTATTTTATCTGCAACTAAAATAGCAGTGTTTCCTCCAATATCAGAGCCTATTATAGCCCAATCCTTGAAGAATTCTTTTTTAGTATTATCTTTTTTTATTTGATTTAAAACAGCAACAACATCATCCGGATATTTTGCAAATGAAGAATTGGTCATATTTTTCCAAGATGTTCTTACTAATTTTGAATTATAAATACTTTCTCCATGACCTCTTAAATCAATTTTTATAACTGCATAACCTTGATCTAACAAGTCTTGAGGTAATTCTCCCCACCACTGTGAATTATAACCAAGAGAATGTAAAAGAACAACAGTAGAATATTGTTTTTTAGCTTTTATCTTAGGATATTCTATAGTTGCTTTTATTCCAAAACCATCTAAAGACGGAACTAGTATTTCTTTTTTTATCGTTAATGTTTTTGCATTAGCAATATTTATAAAAATTAAAAAAAATGTTAAAATTAATAAAAATCTTTTCATAACATAATTATTATAACACATATTTAAAAACTTTGTAACAAAACTTAATAAAAAAGCAATTATTTAACAATAATATACTTTATATATATAAGATAGATATTTAAGGAGAGATAATGCCTGTAGTTTTAGACACAAATATGAAATTATTTGCAGAAAGGATGCATATAACCTCATCCAGAATGATTCAGGATTATGGTCTAAAAACTGTTGATGAAATAATAGAGGCGGAGGCTGCACAAGGTAATACTCATGCAATAAATTATGCAAGAGAGATGTATAATTCTCCTGCAAAATTAATAAAGATCTTTAAATTAACTGATGTTGAAAATAAATTTGTAATTCTTCATAATATGGATGATAGAACTCGTCAGATGATATTACCTCTTTTAGATCAAGAAGATTTAGTAATGGGCTTATATTTCTTTACGCAAGATAAACTATTAGAAATGCTAAAAGAAGTAGATATAGAAGAATTAGTTAGAGTCGTTTTGGGTGCTTTTGCATTAGAAGATATTGTTATGATGTTTACAGAGGATGATTTAGCAGCGTTTTTTCAAAACGAAGATTTAGAAAAATATGATGTAATAGAACAATTAAAGAGTTTACCTCCTGAAGTTATGATAAAATTTGTTGAAGGAGTGACCGGAAGACCTTCAGAAGAGACAAATCCAATGGATTTAATAAAAAGTATTGAAAGTTTGCCAATAGATAAATATAGAGATTTTATGTCTGCAATTGATCCTGATGTTCAAAGACAATTGACATTTCAACTAACAAAAACAAAACCTAAATATTTACAGTTATTTGAGAATGACACATATATCAATATGCTATCAACATTAATGAAACCGGAAATGGTAAAACCAATGATAGCTTTAAATAAAGATTCATTAGTTAATATGATAACAGAATTACCGGAAGATTTGATGGCAATAGTAGGGGCTCAAATTGATACAAAAGTATTTGCAGAATTTTTATTAGATGGTCATTTAGAAATTCTTGAAGGATCATTAATGATTTAATAGAGCAAATTTTACATAATAATTTTCATCCTTTTGTAAATTATTATATAAATCAGGGAATTTTTTCGAAATATTTAAGATTTCAGCAACTTTTTCTCTGATGGTATATTCATTTTGCAAACTAGCTTTAGTTAAAATCTCGTTTAATTTTTTGTCTTCAATGTAGCTGTAAAAATATTTTATGGCTTCTAAACACCAATAAAGTTTAAATAATTGTTTATTAATAACATATTTTTTATCTTTAAAGATAAAATTATCAAGTTCTTGTAAGGCTTCAAGAGAAAATTTTATAATTTTTTCAGTATAAAGATTAGAAAAATTTTTAAAATCTTTTAAATATGTTGCACTTTCAATACAAAGTCTACAAATATTTCCATTAATATCAATTGTTGCATCTGCAAATATTTCCGGGAAATTAAAAAAATCAAATAAGCAAGTTTTATTTTTTAATAATTGATTAATTTTTAAAGCAACAGCTTCTCTTATTTTTCCATCACATCCAGTTAAATTAGAAAATAAAATTTTTGCATCTTCTAAATTTAGTAAAGTATCAAGTTTTAATGCAGCAATTTGTCTTTGTGGTATATTTCCGTTTTTAAGCATAACAATAAGTTCGTTATGAGAAAAATCTTTTTCTGATAATTCATAAGCAATTTCAAAATTAGTATCTAAATCTTTATAAAAACCGTTATTCAAATTTAAACATCCTTTTGTTTATGATAGTATCTTAACACAATGTATAATGAATTTATAATAAAAAATAGTTTTAATAAATGATAAGTAAAAAATAAAAAGCTGTATAATATACAGTAAAGGAGACTATCATGAATTTATTAGAAACACTAATGAAAAAAATATTAATATTTGAAAAAGAACCTCAAAGAATAGGCTTATCTCAATTAAAAACAGAAGTTGTTAAAAAGAAATCTGAACCGTCAATAAAAAATAAGGATGTAAAACTTTCAGATTTAATGAGAAGAGCCAGTTAAAAAAACTACTTAATATTTCGTAAAAAAAGCTTTTGAAAAATCCATTTTAGGTATACAATAGAGATACTCTCATTATACATTAAGAAAGGATTTTCATATGGTACTTGAAATGACTTACCCACAACTCGAAAGAGCAGTAAACCCGACTCACGATATAAAACTTTTTGCGGGTAGATCAAATCCGAAATTAGCTCAAGAAATTGCAGATTACTTGGGTACAACGATTGGTCCGATGGTAGTAAAGAATTTCGCTGATGGTGAAATTTATGTTCAAGTTAAAGAAAGTATAAGAGGGGATGACGTTTTTATTATCCAGCCTTTATGTAATCCTGTAAATGAAAATTTAATGGAGTTATTAATTATAATAGATGCCTTTAAGCGTGCCAGTGCTAAAACAATAACGGCTGTAATTCCTTACTATGGTTATGCAAGACAGGATAGAAAAACTTCTGGTAGAGAAGCTATTACCGCTAAACTTGTCGCTGACTTGTTGACTACAGCCGGAGCAAACAGAGTTTTAGCCGTTGACTTACATACTGGTCAAATACAAGGTTTCTTCAATATATTAGTAGACCATATTTTTGCAACACCAATATTGGTTGATTATGTGAAGAGTTTAAATTTAAATCCGGAGGAACTAGTAGTAGTAAGTCCTGATATGGGTGGAGCTAACAGAACAAGACATTTTGCAAAGAAATTAGATTGTCCTATAGCTATAATTGATAAACGTAGAGATAAACATAATGAAGCGATTGCAGCTCATATCATTGGAGATGTCGAAAATAAAGTTTGTTTAATGTTTGATGATATAATTGATACAGCAGGAACAATTTGTGAGGCAGCAAAACTGTTAAAAAGTAAAGGTGCTAAAGCTGTATATGTAGGAGCTACTCATGCAGTATTCTCTGGACCAGCAAGAGAAAGATTAGAAAATGCTCCAATTGAAGAATGTATTGTTACAAATACAATTCCTTGGAATGAAAAGGATTTACCAAATAAAGTTAAACAATTATCAATAGCTCCGTTGCTTGGTCAAGCAATCTCTAGAATTCATGATGATGAATCTGTAAGTTCTTTATTTGGTTTTGAAAAAGAAATGAAAGTTTAGAAATAGAGATTATAATTTGAAAAAGGAAGCCACTACGTAGGCTTCCTTTTTTATATATAAGAGTGGACTGAGCCACTCTTTACCATATATAGCCTCAAAGAGATTCTCTCATATAAACTTGTTATAACAAGTGGGCTTCAATGGTGAATATGTAATTAACATTTATAATATATAATTGTTTAATCTTAAATTCATTAGAAAAAAAGGTAATATCTATAATTAAGATATTACCTTTTTTAGTTAATTGTATTTATTAATATTTATTCAGCATCTTCTATAACACCGGCAGTTTTACCATATTTTTTAATTGTTGCATTTAAAAGATTTTCGTGATGTTTTTCTCTATAGATTTGACACAACAACTTATAAGCGTGCTTATTATAAGGGTTTTGACTTAAAATAGTCTCAAGTTGTTCAACTGCAGAATTTGAGCGTTTCATATAATAATCAATAAGTGCTGTTAAAGTATCGGTTAAATCATTCATATCGGTTGCACAAGCAATTTCTGCACAACTTTTTGCTTTATCAAATTCTTCAGCATCTAAATACATAACTGCAACTTCATAATAAACTTCAGATTTACTTCTTCTATCTTCTTTCATTTGAGCAACAGCTTGATATTCTTCAGCAGCTTTATCGTATAAAGCTTTTTTACGATATTGTTCTGCTAATGCTAAATGTGTAGCAATATCAGTTGCAACTACTTCATCAGTATTAGTAGAATCATCTACAGGAACATTTAAGGTATTTAAAATATCTGCTACTGTAAATAATTGAGCTTTTTCTTCTTGTGTTAATTCTTCATTAGTCACATCAGGAACAACAGAGTATAGTAGTGCTAAAGTTTTTAAATCTCTTGCTGTTAATTCTGTATTAAATTTAGTTCCAATAGGATACATAACATCATAAATACTTGGACTTTTTCCATTCAGACCTAAAGAATGTCCAATTTCTTGTAATGCAGCAGAAAATAACTGTTTAGAATCGTGACTATGATTTTTCTTATCAGTTGGCTTAAATATTATAGTAGAGTCAATAATTTTATTTCCATTTAAGCTAAAAGCTTGAGAAGCAATTGCGACACTGTCATTATTTATATCTCTAAAGAAACATTTCATATCTGCTTCTTCAGGGGTTTCAACAAATTCAAATCTTATCAAACCTTCGCTAGCTCTTTGCCAAGTTTGATAAGCACTCATAATGACTTCACGATAGTAACCAGGAACCTCTGGAGTATCTTGAATATAAACCTTTAAAGGAAATGTTGATTTATTCCATCTTAAAATCTTTCCATTAGCAGCAACTTCTCTAAAATAACTATCTATTACAGCTGCTTTAATGGTTTTTTCACCCATAGACTTATCATACCCTAAGATTATATTATAAGAATTCTTTAACAAGAATTCTGGTTTATATCTGTTATTGTCAATTTGATTATCTACATTAGACAAAAGAAAAAAGCTTGCAGTTACTGCCAATACTGAAAATAAAATCTTTTTCATTTTGAAACCTCTTATAAATTTTACACTATTACATTATACACTAAAAACCGTAAATCTAAATTTTTGCGTTCACAAAATTGTTTTTATTATTTTCTATTAAAGAGGCTGTAACAGAATAAGATTTCATAGCACCATAAATTTTAATGGCATTACCAGTAGAAACTCCTAAATTTTTCATATTATCAATGAAATTTTTGGCATTAATTTTTTTATCTGTTTTATCGCCTAAATAATTTTTTAAAAAAGAAGGGAGTTTGTCTGTTGAATTACCGTTTAGTAAACTATTCATCAATGTTTCATATGATTTTAAAGATGTAGAATTTTCTAATGTTATTTCATATTTATCATTATTTGTTAAATTTTCCGAATCTGTTTTATCATCTGTTTTATTATTTTTTTCAGAATTATTATTAATGGTTATCTTGAAATTGTTTTCTTCTTCAAAAAAAGATCCCATTTGAACTTTATAAAAGTTCATCTTGTTGAACTCTTCTAAAGTCATATTATATTCACCATTTGCAATCGCTTTAGCCATTTCCAAATCAATTTTAACTGCAGAATTTTTTAAGACTATATCAGCAGGGTTATTTGACATTTTATCTTTGTAAAATGAAAATACTAATGAAATATTATTGACATTTTCGATATCAGACATACCCTAACCTTTTATTACCCTTGTTTCAATATTATACAATATTTTAAGTTATTTTACAATCGTTCTTGAAAGTTTTATGATTTTAATGTAAACTTAACTCATTAAGGAGGTTTTATGCACGAATATGTATTTAAAATGAAAAAAGGGGATATAGAGATAGAATTAAAATCTGATGATCTAGAGTTTGTTGAAGAACAATTAAACAAATGGAGAGAAGAATTACTTCAAGATAAGTAATGATTAGTTTAAGGATGTGCGATGTCAATTTATTCGTTTAAAATTACAAAGGGTAAGTACCAACTGTCATTAACTACAACAGATAAAGAGATAGTGACTGAACAATTTGCATTGTGGGTAAAAAAAGCTGCGGAATATACTCAGAAACGTAAAGTTAAAGAATGTAAAGAAATGGTTTCTAACCAAATAAATACAGAGAAAGAAATTACTCAACAAAGAATCGATGAGCAGTTAAAAAGACATCAAAAATTTGAAGAAAAACCTGTAGAAGATGTAAAAAATGATACTAAGAAAAGTTTGGATATTTTTTATTCCCCTCCTAGTGAAGAATTTTTAAAAGAAGAACCTCTAATTCAACCTCAATCTTCAGATGGTTTTGAGAATATACTTGAAAATTCAATGAATGCTCCTCAAACAGAGTTGTCATTTAAACCAAGTCCAAGTATAAAAAAAGATAATGCTTTTTTAAATTATATTAGTAATCGAAAAGTTGAAAGAAAAATTGATTATTTACTGCTTACAGCATATTATTTTACTCAATATGAACAAAAATCTCGATTTACTTTGAAACAATTAAACGCAAAATTGATGCAAAATATCGCTGTAATAATAGATCATAGTGTATTACAAGAAGCGATCAATAGAGATTATATAGAATGTTTGCCTGATTTAACAGGTTTGGTGGGAGCTTCAGAATACAGGTTAACTGCTTATGGAGAAAAGGTTATTTTAGATGAATAAAAAAGTTGCAGTAGCTCTATCGGGAGGTATTGATAGTAGTGTAACAGCTTTATTATTAAAACAGCAGGGGTATGATGTTGTTGGGTTTACCGCAAGAACAACAAATTCGGAAGAATCAAAAATTGTTGTAAATAATGCAGGCAAAGTTGCCCAAAAGCTTGGCATTCCTTTTTTTGAAGTTGATGTTATAAACACTTTTAAAGAAAAAGTAATAGACTATTTTGAAGATTCTTATAAATTTGGAGAGACACCAAATCCTTGTATAATGTGTAATAAATTTATTAAATGGGGAAAGTTATATGATTATGCAATAAATGAATTAAAAGCTGATTATATAGCAACAGGACATTATGCAAATATTAAAAAGATTAATGGTATATATAAACTTTATCCGGCTTCTGATGAATATAAAGATCAATTGTATTTTTTATTTTTGCTTAATCAAGAACAATTAATGAGAACATTATTCCCACTTTCAAAATATAAAAAAGAAGATGTTAGAAAAATTGCTATAGAAAATGATTTACCAAGTAAATCATCTAAAGAAAGTCAAGATATTTGTTTTATAAAGCCTCCTATGACAACTAAAAAATACTTAAATAACATTTTAGAGCCTAAAAAAGGATTGTTTATAGAGAAAAGAACAGGTAAAAAATTAGGTAAACACAGTGGTTATTGGCAATATACAGTTGGGCAAAGAAAAGGTATAGGTCTTGCCGCTCCGGAAGCTTTATATGTTACAGAAATAGATCCTGTAACTAATATAGTTTATGTAGGGTATAAAGATGAACTTTTTAGTAATGAGTTAATTTTAAAAAGTATAAATTGGAGTTATCCAATTAATAGCAAAGAATTTGATGCGAATGTAAAAATAAGATATAATATGCAAGCAGTTTCTGCAAAAATAAAAATTAGTAATGATAAAATTATAATAAAATTTGACATCCCAGTTTCTGCAATTGCAAAAGGTCAAGCGTGTGTTATTTATAATAAAGAAGATGGTCATCTTATGGGTGGGACTTTTATATAACTAATAGTGTAGTCATAAAAATTTTCAAAATACTAATACTTGTAGAATATAATTATCATTTGAAATATTTAAATTTTTTATTTTAAGGAATTTAGATTTTTTATAATATATTTTTAATATTAATTTTTGTAAAATTTTATTACAATTTCTTAATAATTTCTAAAGATAAATAAAGTAATGCCGTAATAATAGGATAAGTTATATAAGAAAAGGAGTTGTTATGTTTTTTTTTAACAGAAATTTATTTTTAAATACTGGAAGTTCAAATACATATAGTGGAATACAAAATAAGGAAATTAATAAAAAAGTTATAGAGAAAACTGAACAAGTTGTAGGAAAAGTAATTTCAGATAATACAGAAAAAAAGGTTCTTTCTGATCTAGAGATTTCTCTAGATACAAATTCCTTATTAGCAAATAAAAATATTTTTATAGGTAATAATCAAGAAGAAATAAAATATGAATATGTAACTCAGACTCAAACAGAAACAAAAAATGTTAGTATTAATATTGATGCTATTGTCTCTAATAGTTCTTTAGCAGTTGATTATCGTCAAAATACTGTTAGAACGACAAAAAAAACACTTTCATATAATACAGCATATTCAAGAGCAAAAAGTTTAGCAAAAGAAGATTTAAATAAATTAGCAGAAGAATTAAGAAATCAAATAAAAAAACAAATGGGAAACCAATTTGATGCTTCTAAAGTAGAAGATTTAATAAATCAAGCTATACAAAAAACAATTGATGAATTTTCAGATAATCAAAAGAAAAGTAGTTTTAAGCCAAGTTCTAATACAGATGGGTTTGTAGCTTTGAAAAGTGGACTTTTTGGTGTAAGAAAACAAGGTTCATATAATTTACAATCTCTTTGTAATACTTTTTTAACAAATTTTAGTAATATTTCTCAAAATAAGCTTCAATATACAGAAACAAAAGAGGTTGTAGTAAAAGTTCCGATTATAAATTCAGAACCTACTCAAGAAAATAATGATGTTATTGATAATACAGAAATAAAAAATGAAGATGATGTATCAAATTCATCAGGAATTTCTCAAAAAGAAGAAAATCAAGATCAAATTAATAATGACGGTATTGATGAAACAATTACAGAATCTGGAAATACTGTGAAAAAATTTGAGTTTACTAGTGATTTATTAGTAGATAAATCATTAATACAAGATAGTTCTCTTGCAGATGATTATAAGAATGGAGTCTCTAAAGAAGAAACAAATTCTATTCGTCAAAAAGCTCTTGATGCAATAAATATTAAGGCTACAGAAGATTTAAACATTGTCGCAGATTTGGTAAAAGAAGATTTAAGTCGGAAATTAGGTTCCAATTATAACTCAGAAAAAATGGATGAGATTTTGGATAATATTATTAAAAAAACAGTTAATCACTATGATAAAAATGGTTTATATAGTTTAAAAAGTAATAATAATTATACTAACTGGACTTATTCATATAATACAAAGAATATGGTTAATTTATTTGTAGAATTTTATAACAATTATATAAATGAAAATATTTCTACTCAAAATGCTGAAAAAATTATAAGTACAAATATAGAAAATAAAAGAGTAGAATTAGAAGAAAAGAAAGACGAATTAAAATTTTTAGCAAGTTGTGATTTACCAAATGCAATTTTAGAAACAAGTTATGAAAATATATATAATGATATATTAAACAATCTAGATGCTAATAATTATAAAGATGCAGAAAAAAATATACAAGATAGAGTAAATCAAGAATTATTAAATATAAGTGGAACTCCTGCAATAATAAAGAATAAAGCATCCGTAATATTAGGAGATACGATATCATATTATCAAGCAACAATGGGGTTAGATTTTAATACATCTCCATATAAAGAGGTATTTGAAAAAGCATTAGATAATACAATAGAAAAAACAATAGATTCAAATACTGAAAAGTGTGATATTGTAAAATTAACAGAAGATTTCGAAGCAGAAATCAGTTTAGTGCTTTCTGAAGTAATTTTATCAAAAGAAAGTTCTGTAGAAAGTAATACTCAAACAGTTTCCAGATTATCAAGAGCATCAGTTACAGATCCTATAAAAGAAGCCAAACCAACAGATCCTCCAATAGTTACAGAATATCCTGCAAAAACTCCGGGAGGAAGTAGTTTCAAATTAATTGATTATACTTATGAAAGAACAAGTAAGTCAGGAAGAACTCTTACATTGACAAAGATTAATGAAGGAATGAATGGTGCAATACTTGAAATTACAACTCCAGATGGAAAAACTTCGCAAATAAAAATAAAAATAGGTCCATTAATACCTAAAAATAAAATAGAAGAGTTAATGAATGTTATAAGAAATCTTCCGGAAGCAAATATTCAAGATCTAGCAAAAGAAGAATGTACAATACAACTTTTCCAAAAAGCAGAGCTATCGACTAATGCTCCAGGAAAAGTTACCGCAGGAACTTATAATTTAGCAACAAATGCAATAACAATAGATTGTAATAATATAGAAAAAATAGAACCTGCGGTATTATTGCATGAATTGGGACATGCATTGGATTATGTACCAAATGGAGCGTATTCTATTTCGAAAGAACAAATTTCTTCAACAAAAATAAGTGATGCATTTAATGAATTAAAAGATTCAAGTAAAAAAACAGATTATTATGCATTTAAAAATAATAGAGAATTTTTTGCAGAATATTATACATATAAATCTTTAGGATATACTAGTAATTTTGCTCAAGATTTATTTGAGAAAAAAGCATATGAAAATGTAAATCAAGAAATGGATAAAATAATTGAAAACACACGAAAACTTGATTCTGATGCAAGAGTTAGACGAGATAAAAATGAAGATAAAAACCCTTCAGGAAATACTAATAATGGAACAACATCAGGGAATACAACAACAGGTCCAAGTAATTCAAATCCTAAGGAAGAAATTACTTCTCCAGTCGAAATAGATAAACCGGAATCTCCATCTGGTTCTAATCCATTTGAAGATTCTAAAAATGATATAAATAAATATCCAAATGTCGATAACCCTACAAATAATAATCCTTGGGATGATGTAAATAACTTCCCAGATATTGATAATTCTGATAAAGATGATTCTTGGGATAACACAAATAATAATTCAAATCCAGGAAATTCTAATGTAAATAATAATGGAAATACTACAAATACTACTACAGGTAATAATACTTCAAATCCGGGAAATAGTTCTAATGAAACAACTTTACCGGACGATGATACCAGTTCAAAACCATCTCTTGGTGATGGAATTACGACTGATATAAATACAGGTATAAATGTAGGTGATCTTGTTAATCCTTCTACACCTACTATTCCGGGCGAAGATAGTGGTATAACAATTACAGATAGTACGACCAATGAAGAAGTTATAAATTCATTAATAAATAAAACAATAGATTATTATACAGAAGAAGCAATAAAAGAAGCTCAAAAAATCTTTGGTGAAGATGCTAATATAAAAATAGATGTTGAATGCATTATTAATGAAGACGGTGAAATTGTTGTAAAAGTAAAAACTACAGTTTTAGATGATAAGAAAACTTCTACAGGTTCTTCTAATGATGGTTTAATAAATAATAGTAGTGATAATAATAGTAATAATCAAGGAGTTGGTGACATATCTAAATATCCACCAGGATATTATCCTGGGGTTGGTATCAATGTAAATGATTATATTAATCCTTCTACAGGTATAATTAACACTGATAGCTTAATTTCAGATTGGTCTGCAAATGGTGGTGAAGTTTATACGTTTGATAATGTTTTTGATATTTCCAATATTTATAGTTCTTTAACAAATGCTATATCGTCAGGAGATTGGGATTCTTTTTATAGTAGTATATCTTCCACATCATCAATGGGTTATGGCCCTTCTTATGGAGATTCTGATAGAGAAGATAATTTTGGTGATTATGTACCATCTTGGGAAAAAATAGGAAATGACGATGAAGATTATAATCCAGTTGGTAGTCATAGTTCATCAGATTCTGTAGCAGGAAGTTGTCTTGCTATTGGTACTAGTTTTTATACTGCAGGTAGAAAACAGGGACAGCCTTTTAGTTCAAAAGGGGGACCTGGCATGGTAGAAATTGGAAGGGGAAGATATATTTCAGAAGATGGTTATAGAATAATGAATAATTTGCCAACTAGACAAGAAGAATTTGATAAAGAATTAGATAAAATAAAAGAAAATATAAAAGAAGACAAAGATGATAGTATTGATGTAAATCACGGACCTTTTGACAGTAGTGATCATACAAGTAATGTGCTTGATACAGATTTTGGTGAACGTCCAGATAAAATAGTGGAAGACAAAAACGATCCTTTTAAAGATAATAATTCTAATAACTCTACAAATAATAATTGGACATCTAATCAAGGTGGAACAGTGAACAGGCCAAGTGCACCAGGTTCAAATACAAGTGGTGGAACTTATACGCCTACAAATAACAACAATAATAATCCATTTGGAGGCAGTTCTAATAATTCATCGTCTAGCGGGGGTAGAACATCAGGTAGTTCTTCTGGTAGATTCGGTGGTTCATCCGGAGGTTTCGGAGGATCGTCCGGACGTAGGTGGTAACAACATTTAATAATATTATATAAAAACTTCTCGCTAGACTTAAATTTAAGTTGTTTTATGCGAGAATTTTTTTATAATAAAAATTGATGATTTGTAATCAACATTAAAAATTATTTTTTCAAAATGTAAATTTTTGTAAAAATTTCTCATAAAATTTAAAGTTCAAGTATAAAACTGCCGTAAACCATAATAAAGGGACAAAAAAAGGACTAAAAACAATGGGAATGGCAGCATCACAAGCTAGACTGCTAACGATAACGGCAAGGATACATGATGTTGAGTATCAAGCACAATCAATCCAAAATGCCAAAGTACAGTTAGCAACACAGTC
>CASFYV010000010.1 GCA_949298985.1 uncultured bacterium
CAAGAGGCAGAGGTAGCCACCAAGAAGAAAAAACGCTCAAATAACAGATAATTGGAACAGTAGGATCTGAAGGTCCATACGATTTTGTTGGTCAAATACGGGCTACCTGCTTTAGCGGGTGCCCAAATGCTTACTTAAAGGATTTAACAAACTTACACAAGATTCAAACCTTGGGAAAAGCGGCAATTGCAAGGACATCTTCCCCAAAGCCATCATGAACATTTGACTTGAAAGAGGATTATTTTCAAAAAGATCACTTAATCTTTCTTGTATTTTATCAGGTGGAAGATTTTGTATAGTTTCCAACATTTCTTGTAAATCTTCTAAAGAAAATTGAATTTGCTCAAAGTCTTCCTCATCATCGTCATCAAAAGCGCCTTTATTCTTATAATCATCCTCAAGATGTTCTATTTTCTCAAATAAATCTCCTTTTCTCGCCTTTTCAAAAAACTCTCTTACATCATTAAAATAATCATCAACAAGCTCTTCTGTAAGTTCATGTGTTAAAAGTTCATCGAGGAGCTTTTTTGCAAGATGTTGTCTTTGTGTTTTGTATTCTTCTTCAGGGTAAATTTCTTTTACCAATTTGTTAATTTTTCTTTTAACTTCAGTAATATTCATAAAACAATCCTTTTAAATAAAAAGCATATTGTAAGGTGGGAAAAGACTTCAAAACAATATTAAGTATACCTAAAATTAGGAGGTCTTAAAATTAAAATGTCTTTAATTTGAGGTAGCTAGTGTTTTAATTGCTTTTAACAATCTAAAGGGCATGGTTTTCTTATCTTGCTTGAATTTTTAAGCTCTCATGTAAAAGCTCAAGCTTACGCCCGCCCTAATCGTAGATAGCAGTTGATACTTGATAGGTGTTAAGAATACGAAGACAAGCTGTCAAAGTTATTAAACGCCTCTTTAAAGCTTGAAGTAAGGCTTAAAATTAACTTTGTTTTAAATTTCTTTGCGCTGTAGTGGCACTCTGCGCTAAACATATGTCTATGGTCTTGTGAGATATAAATTAACCTGATATTTTTGGCATGAACGTATAAATATTCAATTTTTTACAATTTATTGGTAATAAAACAGTAACTTTTTAAGTTAAAATGAGATTTCCACTTGCTCTTTCATTTTCATTGCAAAATGCGATAAAGTTGCATAATTCACATTATCATATTTAATCATAATTTATTAAGCTTTCCGTATTATGGAAAACCCTTTAAAATCATAATACTTATAATCTTTCCGTATTATGAAAAATCCTTTAAAATAAATAAGTTAAGCAAAAATTTACATAATACATAATATCTATTATTTTTATAAACAAACATCTTGGCTTGTTTTAAATAATATGCTAAACTAGTAATTAATTCATCGCTAAGAAGAATTCAATCTCTTAAGTTGAAGGAATCGCCACACAAGATTGTTTAGAATTAATAATTCTCTAGCTCTAAGTGTGGTACACATGAGAAAAGATGAGAACAAAAGCCATACATAATATGGCAAGCAAAGATCTCCATAATTTTATTTGTTAGGAGAGGCATTTGCTTAAACGCTTGTACTGTTAGGCGTTTATAAGTAGTTCGCTCTAAAGACGTCGAAAGTTGACGTTTAAATTAGACGAATATAAGTATTAGTATGGTAAAGAGGAGTAATATTATGGAAGACGTTATGAATGTTGCTGCATATATTACTAATAGATACTTAGCAGAATATAAGCAACCTATTGATGAAATGAAATTACATAAGTTGATGTATTTTGCCCAAAGAGAGTCGTTTATTCAAAATCATAAACCACTCTTTAATGCCATATTTTATGGTTGGAAATATGGTCCTATCTTAAAAGAGGTCCGTAGTGCTTTTAAAGATAAAACAATTGAATCATTACAACCACACGAGTTTAATGAGGACCTAACGTCTCTATTTGATAGAATTTTCAAGGATTATGCAGAAAAAAGCTCTTGGAGTCTTAGCAGATTAACTCATGGAGAATTATCTTGGAAAAATTCAAGAGAAGGAATACCTGCTGAGAAGACTAGTGACAATCCTATGAGTACAGATGACATTAGTAAAGATGCAGATAGGATAAGGGATCGTCGTAATATGTTGTCTCAATTAGGTTTTGCTTAAAGTAAGGTTATCCCATGCAAATCACAAAAGATCAAATTGATATATTAGAAAAATTTTCTTGTGAGCGATTAAGTCATAACCAAGAAAATAAAAATTTAATAAAAAATTTCAAGAATGAAAAAGGTGAGCTGTTAGTTAATTATTTAAATCAATATGCATGGGAAGAAGATGAAAAAGGTATTACTGCTTATTATTTAGTTAAAGATCCAAATAATCAGATTTTGATGTTTTTTTCTTTAAAATGTGGCTCACTTTTTAACATTTTATTAGATGAAATGGCTCTACAACAAAAAATTAATTTATTATTAAAAAAAAGGTTCATGGGAAAATCCTGTAGGATTGATGGTTAAACCTTAGCCTTGCTCTTTGCTGCTTTTTTCTCTTGTTCAATGCCAAGCCACGGAAAATTTCGACTGGCATCAAGTAAGAGTAAAAAGAAATAATTAGTATCTCTAA
>CASFYV010000011.1 GCA_949298985.1 uncultured bacterium
AAATTTGGCGTTCCAAATAAATTATTATTTTACAGGTTTTAAAATTCAAATATGAAAATAAACGGAATAAAGACAAACATATTTAAAGATATTATTATCCCTGCGACTAAAAGGATGTTCAATTTTAAAAAAGTTGACCTTGTACGTCAGCCGGCAGCAGATACGGTTGAAGTTAGCTTATTAAAAGAAAATTTTCAAGGAATTAGTTCTAAGACTTTTAAAAAACTACTCTCACCTGAATTCACACCTAAAACTAACTTAGATGAAAGTGGCTTAAGGATAACAACTCTGATTGATAAAAAGACAAATAAACCTGTAAACGCATATATTGCAAGAGTTGATGAAGATATCCCTAATATGGAAAAATACTATCTTATGGTTCCAGAGGCAAACGGGGAAATAAATATCAAAAATAAAAATTATAGAGTTGTAGGTGATACATATTTTTATATAGATAAAGAACAGGAAATGATAAGTCCAAAATTTGAAGGAGCATTTATTAACGGGGAACTTTGTGAAAAAGTCTTATCCTATATGAATGCAAAGGGGAATAAGGATTTTGGCGGAATCGGCACAAGAATGCACCAATTGAGAGTGGAAAGAATGCTGCAAAACGGTTTAGGCAATGTTTGTATTGTCGCAGAAGGAAATTCTTTTCCATTCCATTATTCAATGGGATACAGACTACCTGATGCGAAAAGACCACTTGAAGATTCAACAAAAATATTACAAGAATTTTCAAGTTTAAATCAAAAATCTCCACGTGATAATTCAAAATACATCTTTCTCGAACGTGATAAAGATAAAAAAGTCGTTATTAATTGGTCAGCAACATTAGAGCACTTTTTGAATGATTATTACAAAAATGGCGGAACTCCACTAGTGGATTTTTCTCCAAACATGTATTTGAACGAAGCATCTCTTGAACAATGGATTGAAATGATTAAAAAACAACCAATATTATATTAATTCAAATAGCAAAAAAATATATTCAGGAGTTTTGAAAGAATTTGTAGAAACAATATAAAAAATAAAAAAAGGAGTTTTATGAATACGATTAATAATTCAAATTTATCATTTAAAGGATATGATAATATATTTGCTGCGAGACATAAAAACGCAGAAGGTGAAGCGTATGCAATTACTATGCGTTTAAATAATGTAGGAAATAAGGATTTAGACAGATTTGAACATTTAATTGATAAAAATTCAAAGGACAAATTTTTAACAATTCATTATGAAAGTATAAAAAATAATGTTTCAGGTCATTCGGATGGTATTTCTGTAATAAGTTTAAATGATTTTCCGCTAATTCTAGATAAAAAGGAGTTAAAGAATGCAGATTTTTCAACGATGAAAGAAGTTGAAAAATCATCATTACCTTTAGCACAAAATGTTGTAAGTTTATTAAAACGAGTTTCTCAAGAAAATTCGAACCTAAGTGATAATTCATTGGCAAGTTTTACTACAATTGATAAAACAATAAATTCTATGTGTGGTCGTTTTGTTGATATTCCGGGATTTAAGGATTCGGCAACTCAGATTATTATGAACGATCATTATAGCCATGGAGATGTTAATATAATTCGTGATACATCTAGAACTATTATTGATGTAATTACAAATAAGATGTTTAAATATTTTAAATAAAAAATAAAAATCTTTTCAATTAATAATAAGAAATATTCTTGAACAGTGGCTTGAGATGATTAAGAAACAGCCAATATTGTATTAAAATAACAACATAATAAAGAAAGAGGTAATAAATGAATATTCAAAAAAATAACTACTATACTAGCTATAATACTAAATTCGGCGCAAGATTTCCAAAAGCAGATTTACAGAAAGTGATGTCAGAAATATCCTACATGCCTAAATTAGAAAGGAAAGAAAAACTTGCAAGGCTATATACAAGCTTAAAATATATTGATTCAATTGCCCCAGATACAAAATTAAGATTTACAAATAATAATATAGGATATTATAATCCTTATGATCCAGATTTTTATAATTATATATTAAATGAAAAAGATGAAAAACTTGTAAGAACAACCTCTCCTTTAGTTAAATCTATAGAAGAATTATTTATGAAACCTAAATTTGAAGAAAACAAGTTGAAACCTTATGGATTTCAAAGTAATGCACTTGGGGATATTTGTATGCCAGAATCTGTTTATCAAAATCAATGGTGGAAAAATATTAATCGTAACATAACTGTCGAAGATATTGAAAAATTTGCACTTGATGTAGAGGCTTAACCTGTATAGTTCTACAAAATAAGAAAAGCAGATAAGTAGACCATTATGCATAGCAAAAAAAATATTCAGGAGTTTTGTAGTAATAAAGTAGTAGGATACAATCAAAATTATAGGAGGAAAAATGATTTCTAGAGTACAAGCATATAATGCAAATCAACCTAATTTTACATCAAAAGTGCATATTAGCGATAACTTTAAATATGAATTAAGAGCTAAAAGGTTAACTGATTCCAGATATATTCCACATGATGAACTTATTAGTTCATTTGAAAAACTATTATCTAATTTAAACAAGCAAATAAAAAAATTGCGCCGTAATGGAAATAATGACAGTATTATAATTACTTCAGATGGTGACCGTATGCAGATGACTGTTGTAAACCATTCTGACAAATCAGTGAGAATTAGTCCTAATACATATCTATGTAGTAATAAACTTAATTTTGAAAATATTTATAACGAATTATTAAAACAACCAGCAGAAAACGAAATAAATTTTATTGGCTTTAAGTAAGGTAATAATTTTGAAATTAAATATGTCGGATTTACTAATCTGACATATTTTTATTAGAGGCAACTCAGTTGATGTATCTAACCATCTATTTTGCACAAAAGCAATAGTAATATAACCTATCAATAACATATTTTATACCTCGTCCAACTTTCCCCCAAAAAGTTTTTGGCGGTTCTGATGCAGGCGTTGCAGTAATTTTATGTATTGGTACTAAGTTGCTTCCTAGCTGTTTAAACTTCTGTTCTTTTCCAATAAAACTTTGGTTGTAGTTAGTTACTCTCTGTATTTTCAAAACACAATCTCCTTAAAACAATATTAACCAATTATAACCCGGACATTCCTGCCAAAAGGTCAATATCAGTTATTATTTTAACAATGTCGAAAAACACCAAAATACGGAAGCTTTCGATAAGGTTATTGTATCAGAAATAGGCTTATATTCAAGTCTTATTCATGTAATAGATATCTATGCGATAGACCTGAATTCTTTTAAAAATTGTATCATTACTTAGTAGTCAATATTGCAAATTATTACATTTATAATAAAATAAAAGGATACTAGGAGGTTATATGCGTGTTGTTAATGATTTAAACAGGGGTTCAAATAATTATTATTCTCAAAATTCCCCATCTTTTGGAGCTGTATATTCAAAAAGCTCTGTAAAACTTTTAAAAAGATTTATTCCTGAAATAATAAACGAAGAAGGTTTTGAATTTGCTCAAAAAGCACTCAACAATTTAGCACAAACTGGTAAACGTAAAGATAATTTAATACTAAAATTTAAAGATGTCGACCAACTTGGTATAGGTAGATTAGAGGTTCATGCAAAAAAAATATCTGACAAAGTTAATAGTTTTAGTAAAATAGATATCCCGGTTGATACATTAGGACTAAAAGATTCACAAGAGTTTGAGTCTCTTACAGCTTTTGTAAATTCAGACAGTTTTGTATCAAAAGCAAATAGTGCTCTTGTTGAAAACGAAAAATTATCACAATCTCAAAAAGTAAGGAATTTTGTAAGTGAAAAACTTAACGACATATCTCAAAAAATCCAAGATAAAGCAGAAGCTATATCAGAATCAGTTTCTACGATTGATGGAAACAGCCCTATAAGTAAATGGGCATTTTTATCAAAAATAAAAGATTTATTTCCAAAAGGGAAAAATCAATATCAATACACTGACAAACAAAAAGAAGAAGCTAAAATTCTCGCTGGAATGATTGATAATTTACCAACTTACCGTAAATAAAAAGTCGAGGTATTTCCCTCGACTTTTTAATATCTATTTAATTTAAACAAGAAGTTTGAATATTAAAATAGCAAAAATTATTTTGTTATGTTTTATATAAATATGCAAATAACATATCCTATACATCAAAAGCATAATATATATCCTAGTTTCTGTAGTACTACGAGAGTTGGCTTACTTTCAAACTCTGTTGATTATATCTATAGTACACAGTCTTCAGTTTTTAGAACGGATTTAGATTGGTTGAAATTTGTCAAATATTTAGGTATTCATTTTAAAGATGCTGAGAAAGTTAATGTTGTTTGTCAAGCTTGTTCCGATGGTTCTGAACCATATACTTTGGCATTAGCTTTAATTCATTCTTTAGGGCTTGAAGCTTCAAAAAAATTCTTTCCCATAAAAGCAAGAGATATTGATATAACAAACATTTCCAGCTTTGCTAAAAGAGGGTTAATTAACTTAACTAAAGAAGATATAGAAAAGTTAAAAATTAATGGAATAAATTTTGATAAATATTTTAGCAACTCTACTGAACAAATAAGACTTGTTAATGATACTATTAACAATGAAGTTCAAACATATAAAGTCAATCAAAATCTCAGACAATTTGTTGATTTTCAAAATCAAGATCTTGAAGACGATGCAAGTAGGCTTGTTGATAATTCTAACACAGTATTTCTTTGTCGAAATGTACTACCATATCTCGGTTCTTATGATGCAAGAAAGGTTATATATAATCTTGGAAAAAACATGAAAAAAGGAAGTATATTGTCGCTTGGAACTTATTCAAATTCTAAATTTTTAACATATAGAGAAGATTATAAGTTCATAAAAGATTGTGGCTTTGAACCATTAGCTGATTTCAAGCAAACATATATAAAAACAGATAATTTGTCTAATAGGAATGAACTTGATTGGGGAGCAAATATTTTAAGTTATCGTATGCCATTCTAAAATTTTGAATAATCTATACTTTCTACATTCTATTGATTTGCACCCAAAAGATGAATATTACAAGATTGTTTAGTTATTTTTAACATTTAAAATTAAAACCTGACAATGGCATTTCCAAAAGTGATGTTTCATTTGCGTATTTAGATTCAAACAAGTCTGCACGAATGGGAAACTTATTATTTGGAGCAAATCCATTCTCTAATACAAATGTAGTTTCTGTTTTTGTTAACATTGCATTTCTTGTGACATTTGCTTTAGGAGCATTAATTACATTTTTCTTTAAGCCTAATTTTTTAGGTAAAAATTCTCCAATTGTAAGTTTGTTTACGTGCATTTCTAGTTTCCTTTCATTCTACATTACTATTATAGTTAAATAAGAGCAAAAAAAAAATTGCTCTGATATTAAGATTTATTAAGGCATTTAGCTCTGGTTAAATTTATATTTATTGCTATTAGTTTTTTAGGGCGATTTTACTAAAGCGACACAAATTATATTTCCGAGTAAATTGAAATAAATTTCCACCTAAATTTAAAATTTTGAAAAATTTTTCAACACTGTCCTGTCCCAAAATTCCTGAACTGTGTCTAAATTCCCGCCATTTAAGGTTTTGAGACACTGTCTTGTTTTAGACATTGACGGACAGTAATCGGACTTTTTTGCCAGTTCAGGAATTTCATTTTTAGCGATTTCCGACTTAAAAAATCAAGATATATTTGAAACACACCCCTATTAGTTCAAAAAAATCAAATTCCTGCAATGTCTGTCAAACCATATTCGCTTTGCGGTTCTCGTCCAATTATAAGAACTTTCTTCTCAAAAAATAAAAAACTCCCCAGGTTGGACTCGAACCAACAACCTACCGGTTAACAGCCGGTTGCTCCGCCATTGAGCTACTGAGGATTATTTCTCTAAACTTATTCAATTGTCAAACCCTCAATGTCGTCGCAACCGCTCCGATATCTGTAACTCACGTTCGTAAACTCACCGTGGGAGCTACTGAGGATTATTTCTCGAAAACTATTTAATTATCATCTCCTCTATTATAGTAACAAATAAATTTTTTTTGTAAAGGGGGTATTTTTTATTTTATGTTAAAATTTTTCTATGGATAAAAATAGTTTAACACTTAAAAACTATGCACATATTGGTGATGCTATTTGGGAAGTTTTTGTTAGAGAATACGTTATTTTCAAAACTTCTAATTCTAAACTTATGCATAAATTAACGACTGAAAGAGTCAATGCTCATTTCCAAAAAAGCATGCTAGATAATTTAATACCACTACTTTCTGAAAATGAACTTGAGCTTGTAAGAAGAGCCCGAAATCTTCCGATACCTGTTGCAAGAAAATCAATTCAAGCTGATTACAGATTAGCGACTGCTTTTGAAGTACTTTTTGGTTTTTGGTACATTAATGATAAAAATAGATTAAATGAAATCTACAACATTATTTCACAACTCGAATATTTTAAATAAATCCCAATTCTAGATTTATTTTTTCTTGGTAAGATTTTACAATTTCATTATCCGGATGTGATTCTGACAATTTTTCTAATTCTAATTTTGCTAAAGCCAGATAACCTGTTTCATATAAAATAATCGATTTTAATAAATTCCCTTCAAAAAAATCTTCTGTTAACTCCTCCAGAGCTTTCTTATAATGTTGCTGAGAATAATATAAATTTGCCAATGCAAAATGATAATTTCTATTTTCAGGCTCAAGTGCTATCGCCATATTATAATATTTTTTTGAATATGATATCTCACCTTCTTTAAAATATAAATTTGCTAAATTATAATAATACAAGCCTTGAGGAGATTTTTTTATTGCTTCTGTAAAACAATTTTTTGCTTCTTTATAATTATTTTTATAGGTTTCTACTAAACCTACAAAATTAAATATCTCTGAATCATTTGAGTCTATATCTAATTTCGGCAACAACTCCACACAATCATCTTTTTTATTTAAAGCATAATAAACTTTACCCAACAATAATAAAGCTTTTTGATCATTTGGATACAAATTTAAATACCTTTCAAGCTCTTTTTCTGAATTTTCAAAATCCTGTTTACAAAAATAGGCATAAGCATATTCATAACCTATTTTTTCTGTTTTTTCCAATAATTTATATTCAAAAATTTCATCATATTTACCCTGTTTATTTAATAACTTAAAAATTTCCAATAGATCATTTTCTTTATGAGTTATACAATAAATATTTTTTGCAGTTTGTTCTGCCTCTAATAAAGAATTTCTATCAATAAAAATTTGTTTCAATAATTCTAAAGATTTTACATGTGTCGGATTTTTATCTAAAATTTGCTCTATATAACCTAACGACTTCTCTTCATTATGAAGAAGATAATACAATTCTGCAATTTCAAACAACAACTCAACACTTGCATTATCTTGTTCTATAGCCTTATAAAAAACCTCAATAGCTTTTTTATAAAAACCTTGCTCTTTTAAAATAAAACCCTCTTTAATCAAATCTTTAATCATGTTTTATTAATCCAATAAATTTATTTTTCTCATTCTTTTCTTCTTCAGGCTCTTGAGCGGAATTTATTATCACTAAAACTTCGTCCTCACTTGACATCTTTAAATTATTTCTGGCAATAGCTTCCAAACCTGTAGCATTTGAAAAGTTTTTAATATTATCTTTCAATTGTTCATTTAAAGCTAATGCAGCATCCCTTGTATTACGAATTTGAATTATTTTTGCATTATAAGAAATAATCTTAGAAATATTTAACACTGCACTTATAGTTATTTGTATCAAACACAACAACAAAACTATTGTTAAAAAAGAATAATAGAAACCTGAACTACTATTATTTTGCTTCTGTTCTTTTTTCTCTGCTGGAAGAGCTTTTCGACTATTTCGCGAATATTTATTCTTTTCTAATCTCTTTTTCATAACAAATCAATTATATATAATTTTCAATATATTTACAACTTAAACCCTGTAGTAAAACTTACAGCAGAGCTCTGTCTTCCATTTGCATAATAAGATTGTGCTAACCCTAATTCAAATTTCAAAGATTCTGCATATTTTTTTAATGAAGGACAATAAACCAATGTTATCTCATTCTTATTTTTAGTTGCATTAACATAATTAGTAAATGTATCTTTTACAGTTAATTTATCAGTAATATGCCATTCAGGAATTATTTTTGTCGTTCCATACAACGAACCTACATCCTGAGAAGCTGATTGTTGAAATATTGTTGAAATTGAAAATCTCTTAGGGGTGTCATATCTAACAAAAACTCCCGTAGAAGACTCCATTTGAGATAATGATAACTCCTCACCCCAAAGAGTACCATATGTAAAACCGTGAAATTGTTCTGAAAGACTACCGCTCAAAGGTAATATATCTTTCAAATTATTTCTATTTACTGACGCCCTTGCAAGGGCACTCCTGGGAGTGTTGGTATTTGTCATTATATTTAAAACTCCAACAGGAAGAGTCAAAGATCTTTGTGGGATATTAACTTTCGGTTTCTCTATATCTTCATCCAAATATATAGTTTCAACAGGATTATCATCATATTCTATTTGACCATTTAATTTATATGTTTCTTTTATCTGTTCTTCGGAAAAACAAACAGATGAGGACAAACTAAATAATATTAATAACAATACAAAAAATATTTTTTTCATAGCAATATTTTAAATTAAATTAACACATATTTCAATGAATTTTTCTCCAGTTAGTGAATGTTTTTTTTTATTACTACAATTTATAAATTTATAGTGAGATTTATTATGAGGTATATTATGAAAAAAAGTTTTTTAATTCTAATTTTATGCTTAATTTGTACAGCCAATTTAGTCAAAGCAGCCGATTCAATTGCAGTTGTTGATTTACAAAAAATCGTATCCAATTCCAGTCAAGTCAAAGCTTTAAAACAAGAACATTCTAAAAAGATGGACGAACTAGATAAAATTATTGTTAATGCAAGAGGTGCTATAGCAAATGAAACTGACAGTGCAAAAATTTTACAACTTGAAGAAAAATATACAAAAGAATTTAATGCAAAGAAAACTGCTCTAGAAAATGACTACAACAATCGCCTTAATGCAATAGAAAAAAGTATTAAAGACGAAATAAGTAAAAAAGCTCAAAAAGATAAATATGATTACGTTTTTGCAAAAAGTGTTGTCCTATATGGCGGTAAAGATATAACAAATGAAATTAATGTAAAGTAGTAAATTGTTGTTTATATTCTTCTATAAATGTTGTATAATATTATAAAAGAAAGTTTTAAAAGGAGAATATGTTATGTTAAAAAAAATACTATTTTCATTATCAATTGTATTTATCGCAAATTCAGTAATGGCTAATACAACAATTTACACGGATGATTTAGGCAGAATGCATTTCTTAGGCAAAGATGCAGCATCAGTAATGCAAACATCCAGAATGGAAATGATTCAAAAAGAAAAAAATGAATTATCTGACATTATATATAAAAATGAACAATCTGCAGAAACTTCCACTGCGACAGAAGAAACAACTACTCCTGAAGAAGTTAAAGTTAACGTAAAAGAACAACACACAAATAAATCAAAAGGTTCATTTACTTTCAATAAAGGTGCAATGGATGCTTCAGACCCATATACTTATGGAGAAACAAATATTGCCCCTAAACAAATTGATTCTAAGACTGAACAAAAAGAACTTGATAAAAAACGTTTTTGGGACAATTGGTTACAATAAATTGTTAAATTAAATTAAAAAGCCTTCTCAAGTGAGAAGGCTTTTGTTGTTATTTTGAATTTTTAAAACCAACAGGTTTTCTTTGAGCTATTTGTTTACTAGCACAAAAATCGTTTATTACTTTATCAAAATCTTCCTGCTGAATTTTAAACTCTTCTAAATCTGAACTGTGAAGAGTTTTATCTTCCATTTTTTTAAAAATGCCAGCTCTTTCATATCCGTTATTATGAGCTTCATTTATTATATATTTAATATCCGCACCACTTGCTTTTAATTCAAACAATTTATTTATAAGATTTTCTTTAGATATTGAAGCATCTAATGGTTTATTTTTAGAATGAATATCAAAAATCTTGGAAACTCCATCTTTATCAGGAAGAGCGACTTCTAAATGTTTTCCGAACCTGCCGGAACGAGTAATTGCAGAATCTAATGCTTTAAAATTATTTGTAGCTCCAATAACAAAAATATTATCCGCATCATTATCAATATCAGTCATTAAAGTTAGAATCTGATTAACAACTTTATTACCATATTCATCATGACTATCTCTGCTTCTTGCAACAGCATCGAACTCATCTATAAAAATAATCGTAGGCTGATTAGCTTTAGCTTCTGCAAAAAGATTTCTCCAATTTGCCTCAGATTCCCCAACCCATTTTGACTCTAAATCTAAACCATTAAGACTAATAAAATTAGCATCTGCTTCATTTGCCAAAGCTCTAGCAATATGAGTCTTTCCTGTTCCAGGTGGTCCATATAAAATAAATCCGTGATTAACATCCATATTTGCATATCCATCAGGATATCTTAAAGGATAAATAATACTCTTTTTCATTTCATTAATCAACTTGTCTTGTCCACCAACATCCGCAAATGTAACTTTAGAAACACGTTTTTTTTCATCTACGGTTAAACTTGATATAGATTTTTTATTAATCTTATCAATATCAGGTTTTACTTGATTTTCAAAGTCAAAAGCTCTCGCAAAACTTTTTCTAAAAAAACTTAAATCTCTATGTGGTTCATTTTTTATTGGTAATAAAAAACCATTTATTTCAATATTATCACCTTCTATTACATAAAAACTTTCATCCGGCTTTAATTCATAAACCTTATTTTCAGATATTAACTTAATATTATCCTTATTTAAATTTATAACTTCATTATCTCCAGAAAGACTTTTTGCAAAACCTAAATACCCTTTTATATCATTATCTTCGAGAAAAAATGCCCTTTTAATAACATTTTTTATAACACCGGTTGCTTGATACATAGACTTCTTTGCTTCTTTCAAATTTTCACCAATCAATATCAAATCTCCGGTTTTAAAATTTTGAAAAAGAGATGCTAACCTTTCTTCTAAAGGTATTTTCTTTAAAACCTCTAATGTAGTATTTTGAGTACCTCTAAAATTTATTCCTACATTATTATAATTTTTGTTTAATAAATTCAAATCCATAGATTTATAAGCTTGGGAATGAGTTTTGACATTAGAATAATTATGCATAACTTCTTTGTTGGAAGTTTTTGTCAAAGTTGTTTGATAATTGATTGGATTAATTCTCATTTTTCCCTCCTATAATACCTATGTACAAAATTAAAGACTTGTAATTTCTAGTGTGAATTTACAAGCCTCTTCAAAATATTACACTTCTACTTTATAAATTCACACAAAATTCCCCACAAAAACCTCCGAAAACAAATGTTTTCGGACGACAATACATAAATTAAGCATTAATAAGTACCAATTTTTAATCATTAACTATTTCCATTTAAACAATTGTATTTTTTACACTTTTTGTACTATATAGTATTTTTCAAAATCTGTCAACCCTCCTTCTATATAATCATTTATTTTTATAAAAAATATGTTATAATGAGTTTTTAAAATAGGAGGATATATGGAATTAAAAGGAAGTAAAACAGAGCAAAACTTACAAAAAGCATTTGAAGGCGAATCACAAGCAAGAAACAAATACACTTATTACGCTTCTCAAGCAAAAAAAGAAGGTTTTGTGCAAATATCAAAAATATTTGAAGAAACCGCAAACAATGAAAAAGAACATGCTAAAATTTGGTTTAAATTATTACATGGCTCAAAAATCCCTGATACATTAACGAACTTAAAAGATGCAGCTGATGGCGAAAATTATGAATGGACAGATATGTATGCAACTTTTGCCAAAGAAGCTAGAGAAGAAGGTTTTGAAGAAATTGCATTTTTATTTGAAAAAGTTGCTCAAATAGAAAAAGATCACGAAGAAAGATACAGAAAATTATTCAACAACATAACTGAAAATAAAGTATTTGAAAAAACAGAAAAAGTAACTTGGGAATGCTCAAATTGCGGATTTAGCTTTGAGGGAGAAGCTGCTCCTGAAAAATGTCCGGTCTGTGCTCACCCTAAAGCATATTTTTTAATAAAATCTAAAAATTACTAAAAATAATTGAAGGATATCAAAAGATATCCTCTTTTTTTAGCAAAAAAAAATCTTTACACATTTTTATAAAAGTATTATGAAAATTTCTAATACTAATCTTATACAAATAAACATTAATAAAAATTATAATAATAAGAATTTATGCAAAAAAAATACAAATTATTATTTTAATAATAGTTTAAATTCTATAAATAACCAACAAAATATAAATTTTAAAGGGAATTTAAATAAAAACTTTTTCATTAAACTCTTCAATCTAAACCCTATCTACAATTTCAAAAAATTTAACAAAAAAGAATTCTTAAATTTATCAGAAAACCAAAAACAAAAATTAAGAGTAGAATATCTGATTTTAGAAAAAAATTTACCTAAAAAAATAAATTCAATAGGTGAAATTCATGATTTTGCCTCTGAATGTATAAAAAAAGTTTTTGATAAAAGATTTGGAGAAAACAATTATATTGTCTTACCACTTGGCCGCTCTTTGTCAAGCATTGGTAAAGCTTTAGCATTAAAAATAGGAGAAGAAAATGTTATTAACATTCCTATGAGTAATGCTAAAAGATTTTTTACAGAACCATATCTTGCTGAAAATTATAATTTTTGTATCAATAATATCCAAAAAAGTTCCGGATTAAAATCTTTCAAAGAGTTTTTATCTTCAAAAAAATTAAGCAAAAAGGATATTAAGAAATCCAATAAAAACTATATTTTATTAGATTATTGCTGTTCAGGCTACTCTTTAAGAGGAGCAGAACAATTATTCAAATCTGATATTATATGGGGAAATCAAAAAAATATTTATGCCGCTGATTTTATTAAAATTCTTGAAAACTTTGAAAATAAAAATTACAATTTAAAATTAATCTCTGAATTAAAAAATATACTTTTAAATTCTTACTACAAAGATTTTTCATTTGTGGATGCCTCAAAAAAACTCAAAGATACTAAAAAAGCTTATAAAAAACCAAATAACCGTTTGGGAAACATTACTAAATTAATATGGTTTCATATAATTGATACTATTATTTCTGAAAAAAACAAATTTAGTACAACATTAAAAATCTTACCCAGACAACAATATGAATTACCAATCCTAAAACAAAACGTAGAATTATGGCAAAATTCAAAATCTCAATTTATCAATGATATTACCAATAATTTAAATGAAATTAATAAAATTTTCTCTAATCAACAAAAAACATCTGAACATTATAAAAATGATATTTATAAAATTTATAAATTTTTAAGTGAATGTTATAAAGCTCCTACATATGAAAATATTTGTTATTACTATCAAATAAAAAATGATATAGAAAAAATAATAAACTTCAAAAATACTCTTAAAACTATAGATTCAATAATTTAATAATATTTTCCTCTGGAAGATACATAAGTCCTTTGCTAATTGAAGAATCTAATTTTGTACTTTTATCTCTTAATAAAGAAAAATATTCATCCATTAAAGTGTTTTTATTTTCATCAAAAAAACGAAAACCTAATTTATAATAAAAAGGAGTCGGAGGTTTTGAATCATATGCCATTAAAAAAATCCTTCCATCAAAACCACTTCTCTTACTTTCTAAAACAGCTTCTTTTAATAAGGTAGTTCCAATACCTTTGTATCTGGAAGCCTTATTGCCATTATTAATTGTTTCAATAGAAACCAATTCCGGAGCAGAATAAACTTTATTTTTAAAAATATTTCTATCAGATTTTTGTAAAACGGCAAACCCTAAAGTTTCTGAATTTAAATTTTTAATATCAAAAAATTTCTTATCCTCTTTAGAAACCATAATTAATTTTACAGGGATAAGCTCTCCACTATTTCTTTCAATAACAAAACGTTTTGATATATTTGTATTTAATTGAAAAATATCTTGTTTTAATCTATTAATTTTCAAATTTTCATTTCTAATAAAAGAATTAAAAAAACGCACTCCTTTATTAGAAATTAAATTCTTATTTTGCATTAATCTAAAATCATAGCTTATATTTTTCAAATTCATAATTACTACCATTTAATTCCAACTATAGCTTTAAAATTATTTATAAACTCATCAAAAGAAATTTTAGTAATTTTATTCGTTCTTTTATTTATAATCTCAATAGTTCTATCACTTAAATTAACAGAATTAATAGGAACAGTATGCCAAGAAGAAATATCCTTAATTTTTCTTAAACCGGTAACAGCAACAAAACTATAATCAGTAGATTTTAAATTACCCAATTTATTAAAAATATCAAAGACATCTTTCTTATTTTTCCTAAGATTAAGATTAATAGAATTTTCACCAATTGAAATCGGGTTAATTCCGGTAAACCATTTAAAAGCATTTGAAGGCTTATTATACTCACAATTTCTGTTTACAATAGCAGGAAACATATACAGCCTAGATAAAACAGGTTTCATCAAAGGATGCTTATTAACAAATTTTGACACTGCAATATTTATACCAAGTCCTAATTTAGAATTAGAATAATCAAAAGAAGCGAGCCCTTCCGGACTATCTGAATATTCTCTATAAATTTGAAAAAAACCGCCGTAATAATCAAGAGGGGTTGCTTTATAAATTTCTTTCTTTTTATCATTTGCACTCAATTGAATTTTATAAGCAGGATCTATACTTGCATTTTTTTGAATTTTAAATCTTTTTCTTAATAATTCCCTACCTTTATTAGATTTAATAAGAGCATATCTTGTTGCATCTTCAAAACAATTAGCAATTACTTGATAATCTTTTAATGAACGCTCAAATTCTTCATCTGTAAGCGAACGCCATTTTATATTCTTCTGATGAGAATTCAAATAAGGATAAATTTTTCTTAAAATAGAAATTTTCATAACAACAACATAAACCCTAAAAAATAATAATTTGCTATTAAAAACCAACATAATTTTAAAAATAGTTTTTTTATAGTATAATTTACAATTAGGGAATTACTTTCAAAACATTCATAAATTCCTAGAGTTATGAAGAAAAAGGAAAAAGATTTTTGAAGCAATCAAGATTGACAATAGCAATTTTTATAGCGTTATTTTTAGGAATAATTGTTGGATGGGCGTTTCCGACTTTTTCTGTTAAATTACACGTTTTAGCTGAAATATTTTTACGAATGGTAAAAATGATTATAGCTCCCTTGCTTTTTGCAACTCTTGTTGTTGGAATAGCAGGACACGGAGATGTAAAAAGTTTAGGTCGCCTTGGTATAAAAACTATTATTTATTTTGAAATTGTAACAACATTAGCTTTATTTATAGGGTTAGGATTTGCAAATTTCTTTAAGCCAGGTATTGGAATGGAAAATATTGCATCTGATCATACAGGCTTGACAAGAATTGTAGAAATGGCATCTACCACACACCACAACTCTTTTGGAGACTTACTTTTAAGTCTGTGTCCAACAAGTATTTTCCAAGCAATGGCAGAAGGTAATTTACTACAAATTGTTGTATTTTGTATATTCTTTTCAATTGCAATTTGTGCAGTTGGTAAAAAAGCTCAACCTGTTGTTGATATTCTAAATTCAGTTGCATCAATAATGTTTAAATTTACTGAATATGTTATGTTTTTTGCTCCTGTCGGAATATTTGGAGCAATTGCATACACAGTTGGAACAAACGGAATTGAAATTTTATACAATTATGGAAAGATAATTTTATCATTGTATACAGCTCTTGCAGTTTTTGTAATTTTAGTATTATTTATTGCTTGTAAAATTGTAAGAATATCGCTTAGAGGTCTAATAAAAGCAATACAAGAACCTGCATTATTAACTTTTACCACAGCAAGTTCAGAAGCAGCTTTACCAAAAGCAATGGCTATTATGGAAAAATTTGGAGTTCCTAAATCCATTGTAAGTTTTGTTATGCCTACTGGGTACACATTTAATTTAGACGGATCGACGCTATATCTGGCAATGGGGGTAATTTTTTCAACTCAGCTTGTGGGACATCCACTTTCATTTGAGCAACAGCTTGTAATAATGTTTGCCTTAATGTTAACCAGCAAAGGAGTTGCAGGAGTCCCAAGAGCATCTTTAATAGTATTAGCAGGAACTCTTACAAGCTTTGGAATTCCAATTTTAGGTGTAGCAGTTCTTTTAGGAATTGACCAAATTTTAGATATGGGAAGGACTACCGTTAATTTAATTGGGAACTGTGTTGCGACAGTTGTTGTTGCTAGATGGGAAAATGCTTTTGATTACGATAAAATGGCTGAGTTTATTAAAATGAAAAATTTAAAAACTAATACACTTAGAAAAATTCAACATAACGTAAGTTACCAAAAAGATTTTTCAAAAAAAGAAGAAGAAACAATAAAAATATAAAGAGGTACAAAATGGAATACAAAGAGACATTAAATTTGCCTTCAACGACATTGGAAATGAGAGCAAATGCAACAAAAAAAGAACCAGAAACTCAAAAATTTTGGGAAGAAATAAATGTATATCAAAAGAATCTTAATCAACGAGATAAAACAAATTCTTTTATATTACATGATGGTCCGCCATATTTAAGTTCAGAAAAAATCCACGTTGGTACAGCTTTAAATAAGATCTTAAAAGATATTTTAATAAAATATAAATCAATGTCAGGATTTTATGCACCATATGTTCCTGGTTATGATGGACACGGGCTTCCTATTGAAAATGCTGTTGTAAAAAACATCAAAGGCGGTAGAGAAGCACTTACTCCGGCAGAATTAAGAGAAAAATGCAGAGAATTTGCTCATAAAAATTTAAAAGGACAAGAATCAGAATTTAAACGCTTAGGTGTTTGGGGAGATTGGGAGCATCCTTACTTAACTATTAATCCTGAATTTGAAGCTGAACAAGTTAGGGTTTTTGGTGAAATGTATAAAAAAGGCTACATCGAAAAAGGACTTAAGCCTGTCTATTGGTGTGCTTCTTGTGAGACTGCTCTTGCAGAAGCAGAAGTAGAATATGCTGATCATACATCAACTTCTATTTATGTAAGATTCAAATTCGATGATGATGGGGTAAATAAAATAAGTAAACTTGTAGATCTTCCAAGTAAAAATGTTTATGCAGTTATTTGGACAACAACTCCTTGGACTATTCCATCAAATATGGCAATCAGTATGCATCCAAGATTTGAGTACACATTCTTTGAGTACAATAATGATATTTACGTTGTAGCTCAAAGTCTTTTAGCTTCATTCTTAGAGGGTGTTGCTTGGGAAGAAAAAGATATCAATGTAATTGGATCTTGCAAAGGCGAAGATTTAGAATTATTGAATACAAAACATCCTTTATATGATAGAAAATCTCCTATCATTTTAGGCGAACACGTAACATTAGATGCCGGAACTGGATCTGTACATACAGCTCCCGGACACGGTCTTGAGGACTATGAAGTAGGGGGTAAATATAACATAGAAGTTTTTTCTCCTCTTGATAGTAAAGGGATTTGGACAGAAATTGTTGGAGATAAAGACTTAGAAGGCATTCCATATTATAAAGGAAACAAAATTGTTATTGAAAAATTAGAAAACTGTGGTGCATTACTTGCAAAAGCTGATATAAATCACAGTTATCCACATTGTTGGAGATGTAAAAATCCTGTGATTTACAGAGCAACACCTCAATGGTTTGTAAAAGTAGATAAATTCCGCAGCACAACACTAGATGCAATCAAAAACGTAAAATGGATACCTGCAAGCGGAGAAAACAGAATTTCAAACATGGTCGAAAGCCGTGCTGATTGGTGTATTTCTCGTCAAAGAGCTTGGGGGGTTCCAATTCCTGTATTCTATTGCGAAGAATGTGGCGAACCAATTGTTACAGATGAAACTATCGAAAATATCGCTAAAATTTTTGAAAAAGAAAGCTCTGATGCGTGGGTTAAATATTCAGCAAAAGAACTTCTTCCACAAGGTTTTAAATGTCCTAAATGTGGAAAAGAACACTGCTTTAAAAAAGAAACAGATATTATGGATGTTTGGTTTGATTCCGGTGTTACTTGGAGAGCCGTTGTTGAAAAACGCTTTGAAGAATTAGGACATATTCCTGTTGATATGTATTTAGAAGGTTCTGACCAACATAGAGGCTGGTTCCAATCGTCACTTCTAACAGCTATCGCAACAGAAGGAAAAGCTCCTTATAAATCAGTACTTACTCACGGATTTGTATTTGGAGAAGACGGCAGAAAAATGTCTAAATCTTTAGGTAATTATATCAGACCTGATGATATTATTAAAAACTATGGTGCTGATATTCTAAGACTTTGGGCAGCTTCTGTTGATTATAGAAACGATACAAAAATCGGCGATAATATTATTAAACAACTTGCTGAAATTTTCAAAAAAACAAGAAATACTGCAAGATTCTTATTAGGTAATATTCACGACTTTAATCCGGAAAAAGATTATGTTCAGTACGAAGACTTAAAACCTATCGATAAGTTTGCTCTACATAAGCTTAATAAAGTTGTAGAAGAAGTAACTGTAGCATTTGAAAATTATGAATTCTACAAATATTTCCAATGCTTACAAAACTTCGCAGCGGTAGATTTAAGTTCTTTCTACTTAGATATCGTAAAAGACAGATTGTATACAGCAGGCAAAAAATCTTTATCAAGAAGAGCTTGTCAGACTGTTTTATATGAAACATTACAAGTTTTAGTAAGAATTCTAACTCCTGTAATGCCTCACCAAGCAGAAGATATTTGGAGAAATACTCCAGAAGATAAACGTGGAGGTTTAGAAAGTATTCTTCTCGCTGATTGGGTTAAGGTAAATGAAAAATGGAATAATCCACAACTCGAAGAAGATTTTACAAAAATTCTAAAAACAAGAGAAGTCGTAACCAGAGCAATTGAGCCTTTAAGAGCAGACAAAAAAGTCGGCAGCTCTTTAGAAGTAGGAGTTTACGTAAAATCAGAAGATAGTGCGGTATTAAAAGCAAACGAAAATGACTTAGCGGATATATTTATCACTTCTCAAGCGTATATTACTGATAGTGCTCCATCAGAAGTTTTAAACGAATACACTGAAAATGGAATTACTGTTTGGGTAGTAAAAGCTGAAGGTGAAAAATGTGAACGCTGCTGGAAATACAGAAAACTCGGAGAACATTCTGGATATGAAACTATTTGTTCTGATTGTTATGAAGCTGTAACTGAAACTATTAAAGTATAAATTTATATATTTTAAAGTATAATGAGAGCTTGTTAAGACGGAATTAAAATCCGTCTTTTTTTTATTTGATATCAAAGGTAAATTGATGTATTATAAGCATATGACAAAAGAAGTGATAGCTTATTTACATTCCCACTGGGATAGAGAATGGTATAGAGAATTTGAAATTTTTAGAATGCGTTTATTGAGAGTTTTTGATAACGTATTAGATTTATTACAAAAAAATAAAATTCCTTGTTTCTATTTTGATGGTCAAACCGCTGCTTTAGAAGATTATTTAGAATTAAGACCAGAAAATAAAGATTTAATAATATCTCTTATCAAAAGAAAAAAACTTTTTATAGGACCTTTTTATTGTTTAATAGATGAGTTTTTAACTGATGAAACTTGTTTTAAAAAAAATTTAGAAATCGGACTTAAATATTCTCAAGAGTTAGGTTGTGAGGATTTTATCGGCTATTTGCCCGATACATTTGGTCATAGCCAAAATGTTGTTGATATTCTTAGAGACTTCGGTATTGATAAAGCTGTTGTTTGGAGAGGATGCGGAGATTTTCCTAGCGAATTCTCTTGGTGTGGTATGGATACCGTGCAACTTGTTAGAGGATATTTTAATGATACTTTTTCCTTAGACTTACCTATTGAGAAAAAAGCTGAGATGCTCAAACAAAACTTGGATTTAATTGCAGAAAAATCTAAAGATACCATTCTTTTACCAATAGGAGCAGATCATTTAGGAATTCCAATTGATATTAAAGAACAAATTGAAAGCATAAATGAGATTTTAAAAGAAGAATATCATATAAAATTAAGCTCACCTTTTGAATACTTAAAAAAAGTTGAAAACAATTTTAAAGAATTTCGTTGGAATAACGAATTAAGAGATAATTCTAAAACATTTGTACTACAAGGATGTTATTCCTCAAGATTGGATTTAAAAAGAGAAAATATTGAATGTACATATTTATTAGATTTAGCAAATCGTTTTATTAAAATAGAAAAAGAATATAAATATAGCACACTTATAGAATATGCTTACAAATTACTGTTAAAAAACCAGGCCCACGACAGTATTTGCGGATGTTCTACAGATGATGTTCACGAAGAAAATTTAATAAGATATAAAAAAATTAAACAAATTGCTAATACTATAATTGATGAATTAAAATTTAAAAATAATTTTCAAGAAAAGAAAATAATAAATTTATCAAATAATGTTTTTTCAGGCATATTAGAATATGAAACAACTCAAAATTTAGAAAGTTCTAAAAAAATTTCATATAAAAAAGGATTTGATAAATATCTTTTAACGGATACAAATAAAATACCTGTAACAGAAGATTACACTCATATATATAAATATTTAACAGAGATTAAGAATCTTAAAATCAATGAAATTGAATACCTATTACCAATTGTTTCTCAATCAGATCTAGAAATTTCAGAAAATTATATAAGAAATAAACATATAAATTTAGAAATCCTAGATGAAAAAATTTTCATCAATAAAATACCATTTTCTATCATAGACTTTATAGATTTAGGTGATAGCTATAATAATGGTCCTAAAGCAGATGATAATGGAACTTTATTTAAAATTACAAAAACAAAAGTTATATTAAATACACCACTTAGAGTTTCTTTAAAAATAAACTTTGAAAATAATTGGGATATAATACCTTTAACTATAAGTCTTGATAATAATTCAAATTATTTAAAATTTGAATTCAATTGGAATAATTCACAAAAGAACCATCTTTTAGAAATAAAATTTGAACTTCCAAGTCCTATAAAAGAAGTTTTTTCAGAAGATATGAATACATTAATCAAAAGAAATTTTGATCCAAATTACGATATAAGAAAAAATTTACCTGATAAAAAAGGTTTGGAAGCAAAAACAAATACTGCACCTATGCAAAGAGGTTTATTAATTGACGAAAAAGAAAATAATATTGGAATAATAACAAAAGGTTTAACCCAATATGAAATCTTCCAAAATAATCTATACATTCCGATACTAAGAGCAACCGGAGTGATTTCTAACCCGCAAAACCCTGCTCGTTCGACCCCGGCAGGTCCTCCATTAGAAGTTAAATCTTTACAAATGATTGGAGAAAATCGTGCTGAATTTTACGTATTTTTCGGAAATGAAAATGATTTCAATAAAGTATTAAATCAAGTTTATAATTATATTATTATTTAATAAGGGGAAAATTATGCTAACAGGACCATTTTTAGATCGCAACTGGATGGGCGAAAATAAAGATTACGCAAGTTCAAATATCATTATGTTAGGAATGCCTTTTGATGGGACTGTTTCATACCGTCCTGGATCAAGATTTGCTCCAGAACAAATTCGTCTTGCAAGCTGGGGGTTAGAAGAATATTCTCCTTATTTTGATAAACACTTAGAAGATTGCAATTTCCACGATGCCGGAGATTTAGAATTCCCCCTTGGAAATACAAAAGCGTCTTTAGATCTTATACAAAAAAATGTTGAAGAAATATACAAAGATGGTAAACGTGTTTTTGGAATCGGTGGAGAACATTTAGTAACACTACCGGAAATTAAAGCTATCTCAAAATATATTGATAATCTTGCGATCGTTCATTTCGATGCTCATACCGATTTAAGAGAAGAATATATGGGGGAAGCTCTTTCGCATTCAGCTGTAATTCAACATTCAGGGAAAATTGTGGGATTTGAAAACGTTAAACAAATTGGTATTCGCTCCGGCATGAAAGAAGAATTTGAACTAATGAAAAAATATAATACATTGATTCATAATTACTCTGAACTTGATTCTCTAAAAAATAAAAATATATTTATAACCGTTGATTTAGATGTATTAGATACCTCGATCATGCCTGGAACAGGAACTCCGGAAGTTGGAGGCTTAACATTTAATGAACTTATTGGTTGGTTTAAATACTTATCAGATTTTAATATCATAGGAGCCGATGTTGTTGAATTAGCTCCTGATTATGATTCAAGCGGTGCTTCCACAGCAGTTGCTACAAAAGTTATCAGAGAACTTTTAATAACTATGGCTTAATTATAATCCCTTAATGATGGACGAGAATTATCAACTTCGCTATATAAATTATTCTTTTTACTTCTTTGAATATTTATAGGCTCATATGTTGTTTCAATGTCACTTTCTTTTCTATCAATAGTTTTTTTATAATTTATATTCTGAATATCATTTTCATTCATAGGCTTAGAAACACTTGATTCTTGAACTTTTTCAATAACAGGCTCAGCTTTTACATCCAATTGTTTTTGCAAAGCTTTTTCTTCTGCTTTTTGTTTTCTTTCTTCTTTTATTTGATTATACTTATCTTTCGCATCATTAATCTTGGCATCAACTCTCGTCTTAGCTGCATTATAATTTTTTTGACCTTCTTTATGCCATCTTCTGTATTTTTTCGTAAACACATTATCAAAATTGCCCATATCATAATAAATTTTATTCTGTTCCCTTTCATATTCTTCAGGTAAAAGAATGCTCTTTTGAACACTTTGAGCAATTTCAGGACAAATCATTCTTGAATAATCCCTAATCTTTTGTAGCTGTTCAGTTTGCGGAGAAGGTCCTCTTGTTATTATTCTATTTTCTACAACACTTATAGTTTTATAAAAAGTATTTGACCATAAAACAACATTTGTGTAAGTATCAACTAAAACAGCATAAGTTGAGATTTTATAAGCCGGATCAACAACTGTTGCTCCAGGAATATTTAAAAAATCCCAAACAGTTCGTCTTAAAATATAATTTTCAGAATCTATTGCAGAAGTTATTAATAATACATATCTTGAATTCGACTTATTCGCAACTTTTCTTAACTGTGGATAATCAATATTATAACTTGTTCTAAATCTATTTGTAAGATTTCTTGCAGGAATCATACAAGAAGCATCACTTTTTAAAATTTTTCTTTGATCACTAACTGTTGGAGATTTTATATATGTAGTACCATTTAAAATATTTACAACTTCATTTGCAAAAAATTCTGAAGCCGCATTATAAATATAAGAATCTATTGCTACATTTTCAGTAACAATATTATCAGGAATAACTAAAACCTTATAAGGCTCAGCTTTTACAAGCGGAGCTACAAAAAAGACTATCCCAACTACCAATATTTTTAATAAATCTCTCACAAAAAAATTATAACATAACTTTATCTAAACAACAAAACTTTAAATAAAGCTATTGGACTATTTTTTTCTAATCTACTTGTTAGTTAACACTTTTACTGATATCATATAAATAATTAAAATGAATAAAATTTTAAATAAATATATAATAATTCTAATATCTTTTTATACGTTTTGGTTAATATGTTTACCATTAATATTTTCCAAAACTGTTCCAGTGGTTTGTGAAAATATATCTGCAAATACAAATTATAATATCCAAATAACGGAACCGAAATTAAGATTAAACATTATCCCTACTGCAAAAATTTCTGCAAATAAAATTGAAATCACAGAAAAAAAATCAAATGATAAAATCTTATTAAATAGTTTTGAAATTACCACAAGAATTTTACCGCTTATATCAGGCAAAATTCACATCAATAATATCAAAATTTCTAATCTGCACATAAATGCTACTATAAAAAAAGATATTGAACTTGATAAAAATTTTTTCAAAAATTTCTCTAAAACAAAGGTTAAATGTGACAGTTTTAATCTAAAAGAATTCTCTATCTCTTTATGGGAAAAAGATATAAAAACTCCAATCATATATACTGGAAAAAATTTACTTTTCGAAAATAAGAGCAGAGATCTCAAACTAAACTTAGAAAGCAAAATTGATATTAATAATTCAGTCTCAAGTGCAAAAGCTATCTTATACTTACCTAAAAATAATAATGTTCAAAAAAGTTCTATTGATGTCCATATTAAAAATTTTAACATAAATCCATTAGGAGAATATTTAAAGCAATATTTACCTTTTGAAATAAAAGAATTAAACGGAACAATTAATTTAGATATAAACAATTCTAACTTAAATGCTACAATTGAAAACTTTTCTGCAATTTCAAAAGACAACATAAAATCAATAAAATTTCCAAATAAACTAGAAATAAAATCTCAATTTGATATAACAAGTAAAATTATAAATTTTGAGAATATTGATATAAAATCAAATAATATTCACACAATCTTAAAAGGAAAAATCTATAATTTTTTAGAAACAACCTTAACAACCTTAGATTTAAATGTACAAATTAACAAATCAAAAGTAGAAGATATTATCTCAATGCTTCCAGCATTAAACGTAGAAGAATTCAATTTATATAAACTAAAAAAATATAAATTCTACGGTAATGTTATCGGGAACTTTTCAATAACCGGAAATATAAATGAACCCGACATACTAGGAGATGTTTATATTGATGATGGAATTTTAATAAAACCGATAAAAAATGCAAGCGGAGCAATTATAAAACTTAGTTTCTCTGGAAAATATCTAAATTTTGATGTAACAGTTCCGGCTGGAGGCCTAGAAAGAGTTTGGGTAAGAGGCGGAGTAGAACTATATAACGTAAAATATTCCGATATGCGAATTTGGAGTACTAAGAATGTAGACTTACAACTTGCAGAAGAAAAAGTTGTTCCAATCCATGAAATCCTAAATTTTGTAATAGGTCCTGTTCCAATAATGGATGTAAAAGGTAAAGGTAATATTGATATTACGGTAAAAGGTAACAGAGAAAATCCTCACGTATGGGGTTATTTAAACTTCTATAATGTAACAACCTATTTTCTTGAAATGCCTAATTTAATACTTCAAAAAGCAGAAGCTAAACTAACTTTTAATGATGAAATTGCGGTTTTTAAAACCATAAAAGGATTTGTTAATAACCAACCTTTTAATATTAATGGAACTTGCACTCTTCAGGGCAAATTCGACTTTGATGTAAACTCTAAAAATCAAGATACAAACAAACTCTATTCAGCAATTAAAAACTCCACAATGGTACCTGAAATTCAAAAAATACTACCAAAACTTGACATTTGTAAAGGTATTTCAAATATAAATTTAAAAGTATTCGGAGAAGTAAAATACATAGAAGATTTAAAATTCAATAAAAACTTTTCAACTAAAGGAACTTTAGAACTAATTAATAACACATTTGAACAACAAGGTATTAACATACGTAATGCCAATGGAAAAATAAGTTTAGACGGATTAAATGCGAATGCCAATATAACATCCTATATTGGAAATTCAAAACTAACAGCACAAGGAGAAATAAAGAATAATATCGCCAATATCAACATTAACATTCCAAATCTAAACCTTTTTGACATAATACCAAACTCACAAAATTACAATAATGAAATTGGAAAAATAAATTTAAAAGTAGATTCTAAATATAATGGTAAAGTAGACAACATAGAATACGATAAAATAAATTTTGTTGCAAAAATAATAAATACTCCAAATAATAAATTAAATTTATCAAATGGTGAAATAAAACTTAAAAATAACAAACTTGAAATTGTCAATTTAAAAGGGAATTATCTTGACGGTAAAAATTCATTCAATATAAACCTAGAAGCCGACAATGTAATTTCTAACAAACCTCAAATTAACGGAAATATTCAACTTAAAGAATTCAATCTCGAAAACATAAATTCAATCTCAAACCTTACTGTACTCCCCAAAGAAGTAAAAAAATATTTAAAACAAATCTCATTTGAAAGAGGAAAAATAAATTTAAATTGTCGAATAAATAACAATAGAATAAATGCCTACACAGACTTAGGCGGAATTTGGTTTAAATATAATCCCCTAAACCTTCCAATAAAAATAGTAAATGGAAGTTTAATAATTAGAAGCAATAATTTAAGATTAAACAAAATAAATATACTTGCAGATGAAATGCCAATACTAATAGATGGCGAAATCTTTGATATATTTAAAACCCAAAAATTTGATTTATATTTCAATTCAAAACCAAAACAAGAATTCATAGATAAATATATAAACAAAAATCAAATTTATCCGGTAAAAATAAAAGGAGATATCGTATATTCTGCCAATATCAAAGGCGAAAAAGATAACTTCAACCTAAAAGCAAATGCCCAAATGGCAAAAGATTCAAGCATATATCATCTTGGAGCTACTGTAGGAGACATAGAAAATTCTATAGTATTAAATCTTGATACCAAAATTATTAAACAAAATTTAGTTCGAATAAAAGAATTTTCATATGATAAAATTATCACTTCACAGAGTGGTAAACAAACACATTTAAATATGCTTAAAGCAAAAGGTGGAATAGATGTTTATAAAGACGATTTAACATTCCACGACTTATACATAAAAACAAATACACCAACAGATGCAAGAATCTTTAATATAATTTTTAGAAAACCAAATATTAAACAAGGACAATTTACATCAGATTTAAAATTTAATGGAACATTATCTAATCCAAAATTATTAGGAAGTTTTCATATTTTTGAAACAAATATTCCATTTTTAGATACAACGATGAAAAATATAACATTAGATTTTAAAGAAAAAAATATCGAAATATCAACACTTGGAGAAATTTTAGGTAATGATATTTCAATGAAGGGTACGATTAAAAATAAACTAACTTCTCCATATTATGTAGAAAAAATTTATCTTACAACAAATTTATTAGATATAAATTATATTATAAATAAATTAAAGCTTTCTCAAGTTGATAATGTTAAAACATTTGAAAGCTTTGAAGGATTTGATTTAGGTACAATTATAATAAAAAATTTAGAACTTAATGCAGATAGTATACATTTAAAAAATATAATTGCCGAAAACTTTAAAGCTAATATTTCTCTAAACGAAAAACAAATTTTTAACGTAAATAATTTTAGATTTAATCTCGCAAACGGAATTTTAAACGGAAAATTATCTTATAATTTAAAAAATTACAATACAGCTCTAAATCTTAAAGCCAAAGAAATAGATGCAAATGCCTTGAGTTATGCATTATTCGAATTAAATAATCAAATTTATGGGGATTTAACAGGAGATATCAATTTAAATTGTAATGGTCTTGATTTTGAAAAATGTATGCAAACATTAGATGGTAATTTAACATTTAATGCAACAGACGGAAGAATGCCAAAACTGGGTTCTTTAGAATATCTACTAAAAGCTGGAAATTTAATAAAAAGTGGAATTACAGGAATTTCAATAAATAATGTTATAGATATAATAACTCCGATGAAAACCGGAGAATTTTCTCAAATTCACGGAGATATAAACATTAAAAAAGGTATTGCGGAAAATATTGAAATTACAACACAAGGAGAAAATTTAAATCTATTTATAAATGGACAATATAATTTTTCAACTTCAGATGCTAAAATGGAAGTCTTTGGCTTATTATCAAAAAAAATATCAACAATGTTTGGTCCGATTGGAAATTTATCATTAAACTCACTATTTAATTCAATACCAGGAATCGATTTATCAAAAGACTCACCTATATTGGAAAACATAAATAAAATTCCTGGAATTGAATTATCCAGCAGGGCATATAGAAAATTCATTGCAGAAATTAGTGGTAATATAAACGGCGAAGACTATGTAACCAGCTTTAAATGGGTTAATTAAGTTTTACAAAAGTTAATAAAAAATAATATAAATTTGCTAAACAAAAACTTTATGATTATAATAAGTGTAAAAAATACAATAGAATGAGGAATATAGATGGCTTTAAATTTTCAAGATTTAATATTAAACTTATCAAGATTTTGGTCAGACTATGGTTGCATAATTCAACAGCCATATGATATAGAAAAAGGTGCTTCAACAATGAACCCTGCTACTTTTTTAAGAGCATTAGGTCCGGAGCCTTGGTCAACAGCAATGGTAGAACCTTGCAGACGTCCTACAGATGCCAGATACGGGGAAAATCCAAATCGTCTAGGACATTATTTTCAATATCAAGTAATTTTAAAACCATCTCCAGATAACGCTCAAGAATTGTATTTAAAAAGTCTTGAAGCAATGGGGATCGATTTATCTAAACACGACGTAAGATTTGTGGAAGATAACTGGGAATCTCCGACTTTAGGAGCTGCAGGTGTTGGCTGGGAAGTTTGGTTAGATGGAATGGAAATTACTCAATTTACATATTTCCAACAAGTAGGAGGTTTAGAAGTTAAGCCTGTAGCTTTAGAAATAACTTATGGTTTAGAAAGAATTGCTATGTATATCCAAAACAAAGAATCTGTTTTTGATATTATGTGGAACAACGAATTAAAATATGGTGATATTTACCTTCAAAATGAAATCGAACAATCTAAATATAATTTTGAATATTCAGATGCAGACAGATTGTTCAGTTTATTTGACGCTTATCAAAAAGAAGTTGATAATTGTATAAATGCAGAACTTGTATTACCTGCTTATGATTATGTATTAAAATGTTCACATACTTTTAATCTTCTTGATGCAAGAGGAGTTATCAGTAAAGATGAAAGAATTAATTTCATAAATCGAGTGCGTACAATGGCATCTGCAGTTGCAAAACTATATGTTCAACAAAGGGAAAAATTAGGATTCCCTTTAATAAAAAATAAATAAATTACTTATCTAAAAACAGAACATTGATAAGAGCAAGTAAAAGAAAGGTAAATTTAGATGGCAAAAATTAATTTCACCTCTCCGTTATCACAAGTGCTAAAAAAAATGATAACAAGAAAAAATCCAGATGATGCTTTAGCAAAAGCTGAATCCGGGGGATTAGAGAAAACACTTGGAGTTTGGGATTTAATAATACTTGGAGTAGGTGCGATTATTGGATCTGGAATTTTTGCGGTTGTTGGAATCGCAGCTGCCGGTAGTCCTGACGGAACTAGCCCCGGTGCAGGTCCTGCATTAATTATATCAATGGTTATTGCAGCCATAGCTTGCGTATTTTCTGCCTTATGTTACAGTGAATTTGCAACAATGATTCCTGTTGCTGGCGGAGCTTATACATATACATTTGCTACATTAGGAGAATTTGCAGCTTGGATTGTCGGTTGGATTTTAATGTTAGAATACGCAATAGGATTTATTGCTGTTGCTTGTGCTTGGACAAATCACTTTTTACAATTTATAAAAGGTTTTTCAAATATACTTCCAGCTTGGTTTGTAAACCCTCCTCTATGGCTTGTTAACGACTTTAGATCAGCGGTTAAAGCTTATTCTGCTCAAGGGATTGATTACCATTCTGTTATTCCTTCTATCGCAGGAATACCAATTTGCGTAAACTTACCGGCCATCATTATGATAGGAATTACTACCTTAATTTTAGTAAAAGGAACAAAAGATTCTGCTAAAATGGCAGGTTTAATGGTTGCTGTAAAATTAGGAGTTATAGCTTTATTTGTTCTTGCCGGAATGTTTTATGTAAAACCTGAAAACTGGACTCCTTTTGCACCAAACGGTTTTGAAGGTGTATTTATGGGTGCTTTTATTATATTTTTTGCATATATAGGATTTGACGCTCTAGCTACCGCTGCTGAAGAATGCAAAAATCCTCAAAAAGATTTACCTATTGGTATTTTAGGTTCTTTAATTGTTACAACTGTTGTTTATGTATTAGTAGCATTAGTATTAACAGGAATGCAGCCTACAAGCGGAGTAGTAATTCCTGAGGGCATATTTAAAGCTCCAATGGCTTATGCAATGACTTCGGTTCATCAAAATTGGGTTGCGGGTTTAATTTCAATTGGTTCTCTTGCAGGATTAACTTCTGTATTAATTGTTATGCATATGGCATCTACAAGAGTTTTATTTGCAATGAGTAGAGATAACTTTTTACCAAAAGTTTTCCAAAAAATTCACCCGAAATTTAACACTCCGCACATACTTACAATAACAGTAGGAATTGTTGGTATTTTAGGAACATTAATTTTAGACTTAAATGTTGCAGCATCATTATGTAACTTTGGAACATTTACTTCATTTATCATTGTATGCGTTGCAATTTTAATATTAAGAAAAGTTGATCCTGATCGTCCAAGACCTTTTAAAGTTCCATTCTGTCCATTTTTACCAATTATGGGAATTCTATGCTGTGGTGGATTGATGATATTTTCAATGGTTATTGCAAAAGGTGATTCTGCAATATTATCAACAGAAATGTTCATAGTATGGGTAATTATGGGTGCATTAATTTATGGAACATATGGATATCAAAGTAACAGAAAAGCCGAAATACTAATCGAAAAAAACGAAGAAATAGCAGGAAAAAATGAACAAATTGAAACAGGTATTAAATAATTTATTAGAATGCAAAAGTCCTCAAGAATTAATAGACGAAGGTTCTAATTCTGAATTAAAAAAAACTTTAAATGTATTTGACTTAATAGTACTTGGAATAGGTGCTGTTGTTGGCACTGGTATATTCACAATAATTGGAAGTGCAATTGTTGGAAGCTCTGATGGTGCAGGAGCCGGCTCTGCCGTTGTAATTTCAATGATATTAGCAGCAATAGCAAGTGTTTTTTCAGCTCTATCTTATTCTGAAATAGCATCTATGATTCCTGTTGCTGGAAGTGCTTATACTTACACTTACGCTACAATGGGAGAACTAATGGCTTGGATGGTTGGTTGGATTCTAATGCTTGAATATGCTATTGGAAACATTACTGTAGCAAGTGCTTGGACAGGATATTTTGTTCAATTCTTAAAAGGATTTAAACATATTTTACCAGCTTTTGTTGTAAATTGTCCGCTTTGGCTTAGAAATGATTATAGAACAATGTATGAAATTTGTAATAAATATGGTTGGGATGTTCACGATAAAATGCCATTTTTACATTTGCCTTTCGGATTTGAAATCCCTATCGCAATTAATTTCCCTGCAATAGCAATTGTTCTCATTTTAACAATATTACTAATACGCGGTGTTAAAGAATCTACTAAAGTTGCAACAATAATGGTTGGAGTCAATATGTCAATAATATTATCCTTTATTATTGTCGGAGCTTTTTATATAAAACCTGAAAACTGGACACCTTTTGCTCCAAACGGATTAGAAGGAATTTTTACGGGGGCTTTTGTTATTTTCTTTGCTTATATCGGTTTTGATGCAATTTCAACCGCAGCAGAAGAAACAAAAAATCCTCAAAGAGATTTACCTATTGCAATTATGGGAACTTTAATTTTGTGCACTATTCTATATATATTAGCAGCTTTAGTTCTTACGGGAATTGTTCCTTTTAAAGCTATTGATACTCAAGCTCCTTTAGCACACGCTATGAGATTTATCAATATTAATTGGTACGCTGGATTAATTTCTATGGGTGCTTTATGTGCACTAACTTCTGTTTTACTTATTTATCAATTAGGTACAACCAGAATTCTTTTTGCAATGAGCAGAGATAATTTTTTACCAAAATCTTTAACAACTATTCATAAAAAGTTTAAAACCCCTCACGTTTTAACTTGGATATCTGGATTAATCGTAATTATTTGTGCTTTATTTATGGATTTAAATATATCTGCAGAATTATGTAACTTTGGAACATTTACTTCATTTATTATAATTTGTATCGCTGTTTTAATTTTAAGAAAAACAGAACCAGATAGACCAAGACCATTCAAAGTTCCATTCTGTCCTTGGTTTCCAATCCTTGGAATTATAACTTGCCTTGGTTTGATGTATTGCAAATTTAGTGCTAAAGCGACCTCTGCACTATATTTTATAATTTGGTTAGTTATAGGAGTTGTCATATATGCCAGCTACAGCTATAAATCAAAAAGAAATGAAGATTTATAGAAAATAAAACAAATATAGTATGATTTTTTTAGATAAAATGCTATAATTCCTATTATGAGAATTGTTACCAATAAAGAATTAAGTACATATAAAGTTTTACCTTTTGACCTATATACGGAAAACAAGGGTAAGATTCTTGAAGCAGGAGAAGTTTTAACTCCTGGAAAACTTATAATGCTGAAAAACTATATTAAAATCTATACAGAAGATTTTAACGAGGCCGAAAATCCTGATAATATCCTTAATAAGGAAACGCAAACTAAAGATGGAAACATAATACAAAATTTTTCATATGAAGGACTCGATGCTAACGATTTCGAAACTGTCATAAACAAAGAAGCGTATGTAAAAATGGAAACGCAAGTAAAAATAAAATACTTTTATAAAAAAATCTTAGATTTACTTATTCAAGGATACTATGAAGAAGGATTATTAAAACTAAACACGCTTATTGCAATAATAAAAAATGAAATCTATAAACATCTTACACGTTCCAGCAAAGGCTCAAAACTAAGATTTTTAGGAGAATATGAACTTTGCCACCCGCTTAATGTTGCAGTTATTTCGGGATTAATCGCTCAAAAACTTGAATTCTCAGCTCTTAACATTGATCAAGTTATATTATCAGCATTATTACACGACATTGGAAAATTAAAAATTAACCTAACTGATTCAGAAGCATTATTAACAATGAATGAAGAAGAAGTAAAAAAACATCCAATTATTGGTTACAAATTAATAAAAGAAAAATTTGAATTACCTGAAGAAATTGCAAAAGTCGCACTAGAACACCACGAAAATAATGATGGTTCAGGCTATCCTCAAGGATTATCAAGTGACTACATATCAGAATATAGTCAAATTATAAATGTTGCTAATTATTATGATAATCTTGCATTTAACAGAACTCATACTCCGATTCAAAATAACAAAGAAGCTTTAAGAACAATGCTAGAAGTTGGCACAAAAAGATTTTCTGCAAAAATGCTATATACCTTCATACATATGTTTAACTACGATGACATAAAAGATTTCAATGATATGGTTGTATAAATAAAATTATTCCGATTCTTTATTATTTGTATTTGAGCTCAAAGTATTCAATCTTCTTGCAGGATCAGTAATATGTGTAATTCTTAAACCAAAATTATCTTCTATTACAACAACTTCGCCATAAGCAATTAATTTACCATTTGCATATAATTCTACAGGTTCACCAGCTGCTTTGTTAAGCGTAACAATAGAGCCTTTTGTTAATTCTAATACTTTCTTTATCGGAAGTTCCGTTTTACCAAGCTCTACCGTTAATTGTAGCTTTACATCTAAAAGAATATTTAAATTTTGATTTGCAGGCCCCTTCACTTGATCTAAATCTTCAAAAGAAGCAAACTGAACCGGCTGTACAGTTACGGTTTTATCAATAGAGTCAGAAGCTTTATCTTCAACACCATCCATATTTTCAAAATTTGAAGCAATATTTTCACTTTCTTCCATTTTTGAAAAATCATTTGACATATTATCTTCCGGATTATTACTAATTAAATCTTCATCCTCAAACATTTATAAAACCCTTTCTAAAAATAATTCCTTAATAATTCGTGCATTTCATCATACACATCTGTTATTTTAACACAAATTTTATCCTTTAAAGTACCGGGACGAGCAAAAAATTTCTTTTCACCATTTACTTTTACAATTAAATCATCTTGAACTTTATTATCCAGTTTTATAATATCACCTTCAGAAAGTTGTAAAAAATCATCCAAAGTAATACTACATTGCCCAAACTGAACTCTCAAATCAACATTAGAAGTATTAATCTTAGAAATCATTTTCATTTTTTCATCATTAGAAGCAACTAAACCTTTTGTTTGGAAAATATGTTGAGTACTTAAATGTCCTAAAACTGTTTCCAAAACCGGATAAGGAAAACACAAACTGAATAATCCAAAATGTTTTCCTGAAATCTGCACTTCAAAAGTTAATAGAGCTACAATTTCACCTGCTGTAGCAACTTGTATTGATTGATAATTATCATCTAAACTTATAAACTTACCGGAAACAGGAATAATAGTATTCCAAGCATCCTCTAAAGATTTAATTATAATATTAATTACCTTTTTAGCTAAAGCTTTTTCAATATCAGTTAATTCTCTTGATTGAGTATCAATTGCCCCAATCCCCCCAAGCATCCTGTTTACAATACAAGAAATTACTTCAAAACTAACACCTAGAAGAATTTGACCTGATAAAGGTTCAAATTCAAACACCCCAACACTTATAGGAGAAGGCATTGAACGCACAAATTCTTCATAAGTAAGTTGGTCTACAGAAACAATTTCTATTTCTACACGCATTCTAAGATAACCACTCAAAACAAGAGAAATTGCTTTAGAGAATTCTCTATGAATATCTCTTAAAGCTCGTAAATTATCTTTTGAGAATTTATCCGGACGTCTAAAATTATACAACTTATAACTTTTATGACCTGAATCCTCAAAAATTTCTTCAACTTCTTCTGTTATAGTATTCTTTTCTTCTGTCATCTTTCCCTATTGTATAATGAATTGACCAAAACTTACTCTTAAAACTTCTCTTTCTCCTGCCAAAATTGCATTAATATCATTGGCAATTTGTTCTTTTGCTAATTCTTTTCCTGCAGTAGTAGCCAATTCTGCAGAAGTTTTACTTGAAAGATTTGTTATTACAGCATCACGTATAGCCGGTTTATACTGATTCATCTCTTTTTGAATAGCTTCCATTGGATCTATCGTCGCCGGAGCACTTCCATGACCGCCATGACCGCCACTGCTTTTTGTTTCTTCAACCGCTGGAAAATCAGTATCTTTTTGAGAAACTTCTATCGCTACATTTACTTTAAGATATTTTTTTTGAGCTTCATCGCAAAGATTTAAAATAAAATCACCTAAATCAACTATTATACCTTTTTGAATTTCATCTCCTTCTGCTTCACCTTCGCCCAATTCTTCCTGAGCTAAAGATAAAGTATTTATTTTTTGTGTAATAAGATTTTCCATTATTACATAATTTACACCGGCAAAAACTATAAACATTATTACAATTGATGCCAATGTTAAAATTAACATTTTAGTAAGATCTTGCGATTTAGCCTCACCTAATTTATCTTTTTCAGCCATATTTCTCTCCGATTATATACAAGTCAATTATAACAAAATATATAATTTAATTTCTACCATTATTTAATGTATTCTTACTATATACTATTATATCAAGATTTTTTATTTTTGCCAAAACTAATTTCTTAAAAAGACAATAAAAAGCAGGTGTTTTAAACCTGCTCACTATTAAATCAGAATTATTTCTTTAAAATATTCTCTTTATCACTTTCCATAGCACCTGCAACCGCACCTACAGCACCGACAATTCCTCCAAGAGTTGCAGCTCCTGCCAAAATTCCTAAAGCTGGCATTGCGATAGCTCCTACAAAAGCTCCGCCAATTGCATATAAAAGTCCCATTCTTGCTGCATTTTTTACACCTTTGAACGCAACAATATCTCCTTGAATTTGTTCATTAGGGATTTCATTCCTTACAGGTTGTTTTACACTATTAGCTTTTAATACCCCACGAGGAGAAACCAAATTAATTGCACTTACTTTCATAAAAACTCCTTTCTTGAACTCATTTATTCTCTAAAAGATAAATCTGATATAGATTTCTTTAATACCGCTCTTACATTTGCCATTTGAGTTTCAATAATTTCATCTGTCATTGTGGAATTTGCATCTTGCATTTTTATTCTAAATGCCACAGATTTAAAACCTTCTTGAACATGTTCACCTTCATATACATCAAAGACTTCACAACCATTAAAAATATTATTTGCAACCCCCTTTTTAACAACTTTTTCTAATTCGTCCCAAGTTGTTTTTTGAGGAACAATAACTGCTAAATCTCGTTGTACCTCTGGGAATTGTGGTAATTTTTTATATCTAACTACACTTTCGTTAACTCCAGATATTAACATATCTAAATCAAGTTTAAATACAAAAGCATTTTGATTTAATTTTAATTTTGATTTCAATTCCGGATGAATTTCTCCATAATACCCAATAATTTCAGGTTTTTTACCAAGCATTGTAAGTACCGCAGCACGGTATGGATGCATACATTTATGAGAATCTGCAAGTGGAGAATCAGCTAACAAAGCAAATTTTATTCTTCTTGCAAGACTAAATTCTTCCAAAATCTTATCCACAACACCTTTTACTGTATAAAAATCAACTTCTCCAGTATTCTGCCATAAAGAATTTTGAATATTACCTGTTAAAATTCCTGCTAGTACTTGAGTCTCTTTAACTCCGGAATTCTTTTCTTCAGATTTAGCAATTTTTACATAACTTCTTCCAATCTCATATCCCCAAAAATCTTTTTGACCATTGTCATAATTATATTTCATACAATTCAAAAGACTTGGAATTAATGATTGTCTTAGCATTGCATAATCCTCAGATGCAGGATTTTCAACATAAATTGCATTTTCTTTATCATAAGGAATATTGAATTGTTTTAATAAAGGCTCGCCTATCAATGAAGAAGTCTGCATTTCATTCAAACCTAACCCCATCATAATATTTCTAATTTTTGTGATAACTCTTTCTGCAAGAGAGATTTCTGCAACACCTGAACGATTAGGAAGAGTTGGAGTAATTTTATCATACCCGTTAATTCTTGCAATTTCTTCTATCAAATCAGATTCTCTTGTAACATCATCAGCTCTAAATGATGGAACTTTAACTTTACAAGCTATTTCATTTTTACCCAAAATTTCAAAACCTAATTTTTCTAATATTGAAAGACATTTTTGAGCTTCTATTTCACATCCTAAAATTCTTTTAATTTGAGGATATCTTAGAGTAATTTCAACAGACTCTAATTTATTATTTCCGGTCTCTACCATTCCTTCAAACTTAGCATCTGCATATTTTTCTAAAAGCTCAACAGCTCTTAATAAACCTGGTCTTACAGCTTCTATATCAATACCTCTTTCAAATCTTGCACAAGCATCAGATTTATAACCAACACTTCTTGAGCTTTTTCTATTAGCTTTTGGTGTAAAATAAGCGGCTTCTAGTGCGATATTTTTTGTATTGTCATCGATTTCAGAATTAGCACCGCCAAAAACTCCACCTAAACAAACAGGCTCATTTTCTGTTGCAATAACTACTGAATCATTTGTTAACTCTCTTTCAATTTCATCTAAAGTAACTAATTTTTCTCCCCCATTTGCACGTCTTACGCATAAATATCCGTTTAATTTATCAAAATCAAAAGCATGAAGAGGTGTACCATATTCTAGCATTACATAATTAGTAATATCAACGACGTTATTAATAGCTCTCACACCTGATGCAACAAGTCTTTTTTGCATCCATTCAGGAGAAGGCTTGATTACAACATCTTTTAAAATACCAATTGAATAATATTTACAAACATCATTATCTTTAATTTCAACTCTAAAATCAGCCTCTTTAGTTTCTCTTTTTGCATATTCAAACTTCAATGGTCTATCGAATAATGCAGATAATTCTCTTGCAATACCAATAACAGATACTTGATCGCCACGATTTGCAGTAGGTGCAGTATGTAATATAAAATCTTTTTCAAAACCTAACACATTTTCTACATCTAAACCCAAACCTACATTTGGAAAAATTCTGTTTAAAATAAGAATTCCATCTTCTTCTTGATAATTTCTATCACTTACACCTAATTCATCAGCTGAACATAACATACCTTGAGATTCAACTCCTCTTATTGTAGCAGGTGTAAGTTCAAATTGTTCTCCGGTTTTTCTATCCAAAACCTTAGAACCAACAGAGGCATAAGGAATTACTTGACCTACTTCAATATTTTGAGCTCCGCAAACTACAGTTTTAATTCCACTACCCGTATTTACAGTAACTAAATGAAGTCTATCAGAATTAGGATGGTTATCTATTTTTTCGATTTTTGCAGTGATAATATTTGTAAACTGAGGTCTAACTTCTTCAACCTCTTCAACTTCTAACCCACTCATTGTAAGCTCATGAGCAATTTGATTAACATCTATATCTTTTAAATCTACTAATTCATTTAACCATTTTAATGAAACTTGCATACATTCCTTCCTCTCTATTTTTTACTATTATACAACATAAAAAAATAGAGAAAATATATACAAATTTTCCTCTTTAAAAATTTTATTTATCAAACTTTTCAGCATATTTTACCAAAGCATTATACACCTCCGGTAAAATTTTACCTTCACGCACTTCTCTATACAAAATAAGTAACGCTTCAACCCTACTAAGTTTTCTTCTGTATACTCTTGCTTCTCTTAAAGCACTATACTTATCAGCAATAGAAACTATCTGCACTCCGATCGCAGAAGGTAAATTATTTTCATCCAAATCAGGATAACCTGAATGTTTCATATTCTGATGATGATATTTTATTAGTTCAAGAGTCTTCTCAGAAATCTTTTGAGTCTTTAAAAGTTCATATCCTAAAACCGAATGAATATTCATAATCTCACGTTCTTTAACATTCAATTTAGCAGGCTTATTCAAAATTTTAGATGGAATCAAAACCTTACCCAGATCATGTAACATCGAAGCTTCTTTAATGACAGACATTTCAAGTCCATCTTTCACAGATTCCGATAAAATCGAATAAACTCCAAGTGCAATCTTACAGGTTTCATTCATATGACCACCAGTTAACTCCTGTAAAGTTTTTGTATCAACACTCGGTTTTATTTTATAACGACCTAATAAACTTGAAATCTCAGGATTTAATTTTACCATTCGTTTTAAAACGTATTTATGAGATTTTTTATCTTTTGGAGCTCTCAAAAAAGTTTTACCGGTTTCATCTTCCCTATAGACAAAAAAACTGTTACAACTTATCTGAACAGCACCTTTTAAACTAACTTTTTTCTTCTCTCTTCTCGGGTAAATTAAAAACATTTTTCTTCTTTTTATTATAACTTAATATAAGTTTACAATAATTTCTAAAATATATCAATAGTTTTTAATCACTTGAGGGATAAAATTTTTTCAAAACATACATATGATTAAACTTGAAAAGGAGAAGTCTTATGAGTGAAAAACGTTTTTTAAATTTTATACTAACAGAAGGAATATTACTTTCAATTTTAGGGATAACAATGCTAATTTTACCCAAAATAACATCATTAACATTAGGAATAATGTTATGTATAACTTTAATGATTTATGGAGGTTATAAAGCAATAAATGCATTTTTAACAAGAAATTACTTAAGACACTACATTCTTAATATACTTTTAGGACTATTAATATTTGTTCTAGGTTTAATACTATTTATGTCCCCAATGTTTAACCTAATAATTTTAACAGGTCTAATTGGTATATATTTCTTAATGGAAAGTATTTCCTCTACAGCATTTGGAGTCCAAAACAGAAAAACACTTTATTTTTGGTGGGCAAATATTTTTGTTGGAATAATTCAATTTTTACTTGGACTAATAATTATATTAGGACTTCCATCAACTTCAATTTGGGTAATAGGAACTCTTGTAGGAATAAACTTTTTAATCTCAGGAATGATAATGATTAGTATGTTTATTTCAACTAAATACATATATAACTAAGGAGAACTAAAATGACAGAAGAAAAAATTTTAAATATCAGAAACAACTCTGAAGAAGCAAGTAACTATTTTTCAAAACAATTAGCTTTTACACTTGGCCCAGTTGAGCTAAAAGAATTAAGTGAAGAGGGCAAAAATATTAAAATTATAGATGTCCGTTTAAATTCCGACTATCAAGTAGGACATATCCCAGAAGCAATATCTATACCTTACGAAGAATTACCTGAAAAACTAAAAGAACTAAACAAAGAAGATTTACACGTGGTCTACTGTTATAACAATTTCTGCCATTTAGGTGCAAAAGCTGCATATATACTTGCTAAAAACACCTTCTCTGTAATGTTACTTAAAGGAGGTTTCAAAACTTGGGCAGAAGACTTTAGATTTGCAATTGTTCAATAATAAATTAAAAGCTCTAGATTACTAGAGCTTTTTAATTATAATTTTAACCAAACTACTCCATAAGGTTGTATTCTCAAATGCATTGTTCTATTTTTAAGCGAAATATCAACACTTACATCATCATCGTTTACAAGATTTTTTAAATGATCAATATGCCCATCAGATTTTAAAACAACATCCATTGGAATTGTAATTTCTGCAATTAATTTTTCATCAGATAAGTTATTAATTACTAATATCTTTTCATCTTTATAACTTCTTATATATGCAAAATTATGAGGAGAAGATGTTTTTAACAAAGTAAAATCACCTCTTGACATTGATGGCAAACTTTTTCTTAAAGCAATAAGATTTTTTACTTTTTTATAAACTTTACTATTAAATTCATAATAATCTTTAGACGCTCCATAGAACAATTTTGCAGGAACAGCACCTCTATTAATATCTCTACTATCAAAATAACTTAAAAGTTTAAACTTACTTTTCTTATGCTTAATAATTCTTTCTTTTTCATTTTTTCTTGCATTAGCAAAATTATTTCTAACCCCAACTTCATCACCGTAATAAATAATAGGAATCCCCGGCATTGACATCAAAATAGAAAACGCCATCTCAATTCTATCAGGGTCATTATCTAAAAAGTTAGCAAGTCTACCACTTACTCCAAGTCCCTTTCTAAATTCAGCCCCCTTAGAAACCAAAGCATTATATATAATTTCTCTTGTCTGAACATCAATCATCTCAAGAGTAAGTTCATCATGCACTCTTAAAAAAATGCCCCAAGCTGCTGTAGAAGGAATTTGCGGAGTATCCTTGTAAGCATTTATAAAATGTTGCTTATCACCCGTAATTAAAGCCGCCCAAATAGCAGGCATGTAAGGGAAATGGTACGCTATTTGAAATTCATCAGTTCTTTTTATCTCTTTTTCCTGACCGTTTATTGTTGTTTTGAATTTTCTTTCTTTACCAAAATAAGGTAAAATATCCTTCGGATACTGACAAGCTTCTGCCTGAATTACAGTTCTTGGTGAAGTCATTTGAATATAATTACTTAATAACTTTACAATCGCGTGTGTTTTAGGTAAATTTTCAGCATTTGTACCATCCTCTTTTGACAAATAAGGAATAGCATCCATTCTAAAAATATCAATACCAATATTTGTCCAATAATTAATAGTATCCAACCAATAATAAAGAACTTCAGGATTTTCCCAGTTTATATCCAACTGAAACGGATAAAATGTATGATAAAAATAATAATCTTCACCGTTTAAAACAACTTTTCTATAATGATTCTCCGTTATTTCAGGAAAAATCAAACGCCTTTTAGAAATCTTACCATGCTCGTCATTATATTCAACAACTGTTCCGATTTTTTCATCAACATATTTCTTATATTCAGGCATTTTATCCTTAACTACAAAATAATCTTTTTTAGAAATATCGCCTTTCAAAAAACTCTGAAACCATTCATGCTCATCAGAAACGTGATTTAAAACTAAATCAGATTTTATTTTAAACCCATTTTTTTTAGCTTCTACAACAAATTCTTTAAACTGAGTTTTCCCGCCTAAATCAGCACGAATATTTTGCGGATTTTTTACATCAAACCCTGCATCAGACATAGGAGAATCAGCAAAAGGAAGCAAATAAAGTGTTGTAACACCTAAATCCTTCAAATAATCAAACATCGCAGAAGTATCTCTAAAAGTATTAGGCTTTTCCGGAGTAACTACACCAAATTGATCAACATAAAACATATAAATAATTTCATCTTTATACCAATCATCAGCCCTTGTTAAATCTTCATTTTTTAGAGTTTCAGAACGTTTATCAATTGATTCTTTTGCAATCTGCATAACTCTTTCATAAATTTCTTTAGCTCGCTTTTCTCCATAAACTTGAACAATAGAAGCATATATTTCATTTTCAATTTTTTTAGGAACAACTATCTCTTCTGTAACATTAGCTTGCACTTCAGCAAAAACTAAATTTTGAGTTAATAATATATTTGACCCTAATAAACTTGCTAGCAATAAGGTTGATAATACTTTTTTATTCATAAAATACTCCTCAAGCCCATTTTATCATAAAATCCAAATAAAAACTAAAAAGCTGTACAAATTGTGTACAGCTTATTTTGGGGTAATCAGGTATATTTTTGAGTCTATACCTCAATAAAAAGTCTTCTTCCGACAATATTAGGTTGATTATTATAATATCCGGCAAAATAACCGCCTGCTACAGGTCTATTTTGTCCGTAAGTTGCAAATGGATTAGAATTTTTTGGAGTCACAAAAGGATTTCCACTTGTAGACTGCGCAAAAGGATTTGATCCGCTAGTTCTTGTAATTCCGCCCATTTGAGCAACATTTGGATTTGCTGTTAATACTCTTGATAATAAATTTACAATTTCTGCCATATTAGTTAAACCTCTCTATATGGTTTTAATGATTTATTCTCTTAAGTCAACTATTCCTTCGACATTCTAAAAAAAAACTTTATATAAAACTCCAAAACATCAACTAAAAGTATTAAATTTTACACAATTTTAATATTTATAATTAATAACATAAATAATAAAATAAAAAGGAATTAAAACTTTAATTCCTTTATAAAACGGAGTTTAACTAATTTTTTTAAATTATGTTATTAACTTAATTTTATACCAGCATACGATTCTTATATATTTACCCCTGACTTGGAGTTTGTATTTTTACTTGTAGTCTTAACTTATGTCACCCGACCATTTGTCTACGTGCGGGGGTGGGGTAAACATAAATTCAGGAGTTTGATTTTGAGGGTGACTTGGAATTTACATTTTCGCTTGTAGTCTTAACTTATGACACCCGACCATTTGTCTACGTGCGGGGGTGGGGTAAACATAAATTCAGGAGTTTGATTTTGAGGGTGACTTGGAATTTACATTTTCGCTTGTAGTCTTAACTTATGTCACCCGACCATTTG
>CASFYV010000012.1 GCA_949298985.1 uncultured bacterium
AAAAAAGTACAAGACAAAAACCATTTTGGAATAGAAAACTTAATTTTTGAGGGCTTTTAATGAGTAAAATGAAATTATTTAAACAAGCAGAGCAAATGTTTTTAAAAGGCCTGACCGTTAGTGAAATCTCTTTAGAACTTGGGATTGCAAAAAGGACGTTGTTTTACTGGAAAAAACAATATGATTGGGATAAAAAGCGAAAAGAATCCATGTATGATAAATCCCAGTTCAAAGAGGATTTGCAAAAGTTTGCCCAAAAGCTTATGGAGAAAATCGCAAATAGTAATAAAACTAACAATCAGATAAGCCAAGCAGAATACTATTCCCTAGTGAACATTTTAAACTTTCTTCCGGATTTGAAAGAAAACAATACTCAAACAGAAACACCCCAAATAAAAACTGAACTTTCCCCGGACTTCATCCGCCAAATCGAGCGTGAAATTTTAGGTATAGAATAACTCCTGCAAATTTTTATGCTATCCTTGTAGAAAAGGAGTGAAGTATGAGTGAAGAAAAAAAACTAGATTTCTATATCAATAAATATATTACATACTATAAAAATAATTTTTCAAAAATATGGGAAGATGAAAATTTTAAGTGGAAAGCCATAAAATGTTTTCAAGATAATTGGGATATAAATGCAAAAGATTTTTTAAAAATGCTAGATAATTCATTTGCTCAAACTTATAACTTATTAAGCTCAAATCAATATTTCCCATTAAAAATGATTAAATTATATGCAAATTATGACTGCCAAAAAGTCAGGGCAATGTTTTTAGATTTATATAATGAAGACAAAGACATTATAGAAAGAATTTCAAATTTTAAAAAAAGTTCTGAAGATTTATGTAATATGTATACTCCAGGTTATCAACATTATCAAAAAGAAAATGCTATAACTGTGTATTTATGGTTAAAAAATCCGGATAAATATTATATTTTTAAATTTGGTGAAATTAAATCTGTTGCGGAAAAATTGCACAGTGAATATGATTTTAGAAAAGGAGCATATGAAAACAATATAAGAAATCATATTAAATTATATGATTTGATTTGCAATATTTTACAAGATGATTTTGAATTAAAAAAAATCTTTTATTCGCATCTAGATGAAACTTGTTACCAAGATCCTTATATGAAAACTCTAACCATTGATTTTGGGTATTATGTCGCGAACATAGATTCAAAAATTGCAATAGAAAATATAGAAGTAAATAATAAATTGCAATCTAAAAATTATCCACAATTAAAAAACCAAATTTTATATGGACCTCCTGGAACTGGAAAAACATATAATACAGTTATTAAAGCTATAGAAATTACAAATCCTGAATTAATACAAAAAGATAAAGATGGAAATGTAGAAAACTACGAGCTTTTAAAAGAAAAATTTGACGAATTAAAACAACAAGGTCAGATTGAATTTGTAACCTTCCACCAATCTTATTCTTACGAAGAATTTGTTGAAGGTATTAAACCTGATTTAGAAAATGGAAAAGAACTAAGATATAAATTACAAAATGGTATTTTTAAGACTATATGTAATAATGCAAAGGAATTACTTGAAACAAAAGTAAAATATAATTTTAATAAAGACAATATTAGTGTGTATAAAATATTAATTCCTGATGAATCATTATTTGCATATTGTATAGAAAATGACTGTGTTGCAATAAATTGGGGAAATGATATTGATATTTCTAATTGTGATAGTCAAGAAGAAATAATAGCTAAAATCCCAGAAGATTTTGAAAGTCGAAAACAGTGTATATCTCAATTGAATTTATTTAAATTATGGATAGACAATGATTTGAAAAGTGGTAAAGATGTTATTGTTGTAATTCCAGGATCTATGAATACAATAAAAGGTATTGCAAAAATAACGGGTGATTATTTCTATAACTCTGACATTGAAAATGGACATCAACAAAGAAAGGTAGATTGGATTAGAAAAAATATAAATATTTCATCAGATAGTATTTACAATTCAAAATTTGTGTCTCCGACTATTACAGGAATGTTTAATGATAAAATAAATTGGGATACATTTTTAAATTTAATAAATAATAAAAATAATTCAAAATCATCTAATGCAGTTCTTGTTATTGATGAAATCAACAGAGGTGATGTTTCAAAAATATTTGGTGAGCTTATAACCCTTATTGAAGAAGATAAGCGTATTGGCAAAGAACATCAAATGACTGTTACTCTACCTTATTCAAGAGAAACTTTTGGAGTTCCTAAGAATCTTTATATTATAGGAACCATGAATACAGCGGATCGTTCTATTGCTCTTTTAGACACTGCTTTAAGACGTCGTTTTGATTTTGAGGAAATGATGCCAAAACCTGAGCTTCTAAGAGGAAAAGATATTGAGGGCGTTGACTTAGAACAATTATTAACCAAAATTAATGACCGAATTAAAAATGAGTATGATAGAGATCATCAAATTGGGCATTCATATTTAATGGAGGTTGAAAATAAAGAGCAACTTGAAAGAGCTTATAAAAACAGAATATTACCACTATTAAATGAATATTTTTATAATGACATTGACTCAGTTGCAAAAGTTTTAAATTGTAAGCCTGATGACATTAGTTCAAAAGAAAACTGGTTTAATGTATTAAAAGAAGCTCAAAAACCTACAAAGAAAGACAATGAACAATAAATCAATAATTGTTTACGAAAATAATAATATTTATTCCTGCAAGGAAGAATGTAGCAGCTGTAATTATCAAGATGGCGATAATTTGTGTTGCGTAAATTATT
>CASFYV010000013.1 GCA_949298985.1 uncultured bacterium
AATATAGAAAATAAATAAAAAAATTTTAAAAAAAATATTTATGTTTTAAAATATACATATGAAAATAAATTATATAAATCCAACTAAAAAATATATTTATTTTAAACAACAAAAAGATAACAATAACAATAATAATAAAACTTTCATAAATAAAAAAGATTTTTTAACAAATACTAATTTTATAAATTTTAATAGTAATCTTTTAAATATAAAAAAAATAATACCAAAACCAAATTTAGCAGAAATAAAGAATATTTCTATATTTGCAACAGTAATAAGTAGCTTAACATCATTAATAAATCTATTAGGAAGAGGTGCTATATTGAATAAATATTTTAAAAAATTAAGAGATGATTTTTCTAAAAATTTAGAAATAAATGCTATAAATACAGAAAAAACTGCTTGGGATTTTTATACAAATTCTAATTCTGAAAATATGGAAAAATACGAAATTGCTCAAGAGAATTATTCTAAACTTTTTAAAGATAAAGAAACATATGATAAATTTTTAGAAGTTGATAAAACAAAACTTTCTAAAAGAGAACAAAAACAATTAAAAGATTTATTAAAAAGTTTTGATGATGAACTTAATACAGGTGAAGATGTAAAAATTTTAAGACAAAAAGAAAATGAAATTGCTCAAAAATATAATTCTTATATTCCAATGATTGACGGTAAAGAAGTTTCTAAGACTGAGATATTTAAAATAATGCAAACGGAAACTAATCCTGAAATAAGAAAAAAAGCTTATGAAGCAAAGTTAAAAGGTGGTGATTTAATCGCTAATGATTTAGTTGAGTTTGTTAAAATGAGAAATGATTATGCTAAGAAAAAAGGTTATGATAATTATTTTGATTACAAATTAAAAGAAGATTATGATGTTGATTTAGTATTTTTAAACAAATTAATAGATGATGTTTATTCAAAATCAGATGAAAAAATAAAGAATATTCAAGAAAAAAAAGAAGAAGAATTAAAAAAATTTTTTAATGTAGATAAATTAGAAGTTTATCATTATGGTTTATTGTTAGATTCTGATCCGGAAAAAGAAGTAAATAAAGTATTAGAAAAAAATGATATTGTATTTATATCAAAAAATTTATATAAAAAAATGGGATATGATGTAGAAAAAATGCAATCTGAAGGAAAATTAACTTTAGATTTATATCCAAGAAAAGGAAAAAATACACACGGATTTTGTTTTGGAGTACAAGCCGGAAAAGATTCCAGAATTTTAGCGAATTTAACAAATAATGTATCAAGTTTAGATACTCTAAATCACGAATTAGGTCATTGTGTTTATGATTTAGGAATTTCAGAAAAATTAACTTTTTTAGATAAAGCTCCTGCTTCATCGGCCTTTACAGAAGCTATTGCTATGATGATGGGTGATATTATTAAAAAAGAAGATGTTTTATCTGATATTGTTTCTAAAGATTTATTAGAAAAATTTAAGTCCACTCATAAAGAAGATGAAGCATCTTTTGTATCTAAAAGTTTATTAATAATAGAATTTGAAAGAGAAATGTATAAAAATCCTGATCAAGATTTGGCTTTGTTATGGAAAAATTTGACTAAAAAATATTTGAATAGAGATGTAGAAAAAAATAATGAATGGGCAACTATACCACATTATCTTTCTCATCCGGCTTATTATCAAAATTATTTTAGAGCTAATATTATGAAAGCTCAGATTTATAATTATTTGACTTCTGAATTAGGTAATTTGACAGAAAATAAAAATTCTGCGAAATTTATGGATAAAAATATTTTTTCATACGGTGCAAAGTATGATGAGTATGAACTCATTAAAAAACTTACCGGAAAAGAATTTTCTGTTGATGATTTTGTTAATAATTTAGATTAACAAAAAATAATGAAATAAAAACTTAATATTTCTTAATATTTTAATAAAAAAAGGCAATTTTTAGATTTACATATACTTTATATATATGTAAGAGATATTTAAAGAGAGAGTAAGTAATGACAACAACATATGATGCTATTGAAAGAAATAAAAAACCTGTTGGAACAATAGAAATTCCTGAAAATTTTCATAAATATTATTTAAATAAACAAGATAGACAAATGAGATTTAATAATGGTGGCGATCCAATATATGCAATTTTCGATAAAATAGATAATCGCCCATTATCAAAAATCGCAAGAGATTTCTTCAAAGAATTAGCAGATGATTCTATTAGATTTATTTCAACATTGACTAAATAGAAATAGTGAATAGAAGTTTTCTGTTGGGTTTCACCCAACCTACTATTTCTATATTGACTAAATAGAAATAGTGAATAGTGAATAGTGATTTAACATTCCCCTCCCCTTGAGGGAGGGGGGTAGGGGGTGGGGTTTTGATGATTAAAATAAATTAGTGAGTAGTGAATAGAAATTTATTAACTTCTTTTCAACTTCTAAATTTTTCATCCTATAAACTTTATTCAGTTTACATTGTTTAAAAAAAGTTTACATGATATAATTTCATTATGGCGAATACTGTAGAAACAGAGCAATTAGTGAAGAAAAAAAAGAAGGGAATGACAGCACAAACACGTTTAATCTTGGCAGGATTAAGTGTTAGTACTGCATTTATCTTTTTGGCTGCAGGATTTGCTACATACAGTATAAGTCAGAATATGAATAGTGCTTATAAAAATTTTGCACAAGTTTTATCAAAAACTCTTGCAATAGAGGGAGTGGAGATAACAAAAGAAGTTCCTGAACTTGCAAAATATGACGCACTTAGATCTAATTGTATATCAGTTTTAAAAAGCAATGATGATATTTCGTTTATCATATTTAAGGATAATAAGTCAAAAGTAATATATACAAGTAAGGATGATTATCCTGATCAGGCAGAAAAAGCAAGAATAACAGTAAGTTCTCCAATGGTTGTGAAAAATATGGGAACAAGTGCTGTTGTTGGTTCTGTAGAAGTTGGTTTAAGCGGAAGTATTATAGATAGAGTTTCATCTACGTCAAAGTTTTCTTTAGCTACTGTATTTATACTTGCTTGGCTTGTAATTGTCGGTATTATTTATATGAATTCTTCTATAATAACAAAGCAATTAAGAAAATTACATCAAGGTGTTAAGAAGATTTCAACCGGTGAATTCGGTTATATGATTAATGATAAAGATGTTGATAATGAGGTAAAAGAATTATATTCAGCATTTAATGATATGTCTGAAAGGTTAAGCAGATATAATGAGCAAACAATTGAGAGTTTGACTTTTGAAAGAAACAAACTTGAATCGGTTTTAATGAGTATTGTAAATGGTGTTGTAGTTTGTGATAACCATGATAAGGTTATTATGGTTAACAATTATGCAAAACGACTTTTGGAAGTTGAAGAAGAGGATATTGTTAATACGCAAATACAACAATTTTGTGATTCCAGTGGCGAATTTTGTTTTGCAGATAAAATTACGGAATTTAAGGATACTCCTTTAGATGATGAAGGATTACCTGTTCCTTTTAATATAACGATTGATCAGAGGGTTTTAAAATGTTTAATATCTCCGATGTTTACTCGTTCTAATTCTTATGTTGGGTATATTATTGTTTTAATTGATGTAACAAAAGATGTTGAGATGGACCAATTGCGTTCTAATTTTATATCTAATGTTTCTCACGAGCTTAGAACTCCTGTTACTGTTTTAAGAAGTTATATTGATACTTTGTATAATTTTGGAAATGATTTTGATTTTAATACTCAAAGAGAATTTATTGGTGTTATGAACCAAGAAATAATCAGACTAAATCGAATGGTAAATGATATATTAGATTTTTCAAGATATGAAGCTCAAAATGTAAGGTTAGAAAAAACAAAACAGGATATCATCGAAATTGTTGAAGATGCTGTAAATCAAGTTCAAGTTTTAGCAAAAGAACACGATTTAACAATTTCTATAATGCGAGAACCTGATTTACCGCAGATATATGTAAATGTTGATAGTATATCACGTGCTTTTATGAATATATTATCAAATGCCATAAAATATTCACCTGATGGAAAGCGTATAAAAATAAGAGTTGAGCAATCAAGAGATGGTGAGTATGTCGAAGTAAGTGTAGAAGATCAAGGTCCTGGTATTCCTGAGAAGGATATTAAGAAGGTATTTGATAGATTTTACAGATGTGAAAACGCTACTCACACAGTTAAAGGAACAGGTTTAGGGTTACATTTGGTAAAAGTTACTGTAGAAAAACATCATCACGGTCAAGTATTTGTAAATTCTAAAGAGGGTGAAGGTTCTACTTTTGGATTTAGATTACCTATTAAACCTGTTGAAGAAGAAATAGAAGAATATATACCAAAAAATCAGCTTCCTGCTGAAAGCGAAGCTTAGAGTTTTGTTTTTTTTTGTGATTTTGGATATTAAAAAAAAGCTGTCATTTAAGACAGCTGTTACACATATGTGTTTTTATGTTAAATAGAACTTTGTTTATAGAGATAAAGTTTTATACTCTAAATTTTGATTTTTTACATCTGTAGGATTGAAGTAATCGAATGGGATATAAACATCAATTTCGCTTTTAGCCGGAAGTTTTTCCAAAGCATAAGTATCTATGAATTTTTCATCCAGTTTAAGTTTATATTTACCCGGAGCAAGACCTGAAATATAGAATTGTCCTGTTTCATTAACAGTAGAATAGTTAATTTCTTCGCCTTTATCATTAAGAATAACGACAACGAAATCTGTAATTTTCAAATCACGTTCGAAATCATCAGAAATTTTTAAAACACCTGAAACAGATCCTACAGTACTTGCTAAAGGTAATTCAAGTTTTGTTGTTAAACCTTTGTCAATTTTAATAGTTTTAGAAATTAAATCATTAGTCATAGGAGAAACGGTAATAGGAAGCGAATTCATATCAAGTCCGACTTGATAAACACCGCTTGTTAAAGTAGCAGAAGCAACTCGACCGGATTTATTTGTATATTCTAAATCACTTGACCAACTTGTAATTAGAGGAATATCTTTCATAGGGATATCGATATTCTTATCATATTTTCCGTTTTTATTAGTATCAATAAATACGATAGCTTCAAAAATACCTTTATCTTCATTTTCATCCCCAATAGATTTCAAACCGTGAGAGAACAATTGGAATGCATCGTTAAAGATAAAGTTCACAGAATGTCTGCTGGTTGTAGGCATAAACATGTTATCAATAAAATATCCTCCGTTTTTGGAATACTGATAACCTAAAGTAATCATTTGTCCTGATTTAGCACGATAACCTAAGTTAACGTTAAAATCGTTTCCGCCTTGTCCGTAGTATCTAAATCCCCAACCTAATCCAAGAGTAATTCTTTTCCAAGTAGGGAAAGTATATCCAAAACGAAACATATTATAATCATTTTTGTATCCGGAAGCTTCATAATCTACAAAACTGTGACCAAAAGTTATTTTACCTTTGTTGTTAGGAATTGGCATATGTAACATTGCATAAGTATCAGCGTATTTTGAATTATAATTTCTATTTATAGTAGAAGGTTCGTCATATCTTGTATCATAAACACTTTCTCTTCTTCCGACTTCAACTTTTGCCCATTTTTTTATATCTCTTGAAACATTAAAATCATAGTAATAATTCTTATTTCTTCCAATATCATTTTCACCGTGTCTATAGAAAGAATTAAATCTAACATTAGCTACTTTAGGAATTCTTGTACTAGCGTTAATATTAGCTTCATCGAAAGCAATAGTTCCACCATAATATCTATGATTCATATTAGAATAATATTTATTATATCCGCCTGAAACATTGGTAGAATTAAAACTAACTCCTGCTTGAACTCTACCACCTGTTCTATCATTTTTAGAAGTTGCATCTGTGCTTGCTATGTAAAAATCAGGAGAAGTGTTATAAAGTTCAATCCTTCCATTAGCATTTTTAGGTTTTAAAAATTTCCATTTGTATTTTGTTAAATCTTTAGAATATTCGCCTGTACCTTTTACAATATAACCGGCATGGGTTGCTTCTTCTCTAACATCATTAGCGACAGAAACACCTGCTGTTCCTCTTAATTTTAGATTAGGATCAGTTTTACTTACGTATTCTATACTGTTAAGAGAAGTAGCACCTTCTAAGTAATTAACATTTTTTTGAGTACCTGTAACTAATAAAGCATCATTTGTAGGAATAGTATAGAAAACACTTGAACCGTTTTTTTCATAAATTTTATCACCGGTTAGGCGAGATTCAAAAGTTAGATTATCTTTAATACCATATTGATAATCAATACCTGCAGTAACTTTTTTGTTGTTACCTCTATAAATATTAGAACCATCTCTAAATAAACGGTTTTGATAACCCCAAACACCTGCATAAGCACTTGCTCTTTGTTCTTTTTCAAAAGGTTTATCACCGTATAGTGAATATTTTTCTTCCTGAACTAATTCTACAGATCCGTCTTCATTAACTTCTTCCACTTTAACTGATTGAATTTTAGATGGCAAATTCATTTCAGAAAGTGACCAATAACCTGCATAAGTATTTAAAGGAACAGGTTCAGCGCCGTTAATAGAAACTCTTACAATACTTGTAGGTTTAACATAACCGCTTAATTTATAAGCAGGAGTTCTATCATAATCATAATTCCAAATTTGAGCCCCAAAAATATTAGTACCAATTTGAGCGTCAACGTCACTTCTACCTTTTACACGACCTAATTCGTAATAATATTTATCTTTACCTGTTTCTTTATCTTTAATACTGTTCATATAAGTTGCAGTTAAACCGCCAAACATAAAAGCTTCTTGACGATAATGGAACATGTTAGCTTCAGCACGATATTTCCCGCCAAAAGCATTACCGCCGATACTAATAGCAGTATTTCCTGAAATAGTATCATTGATATTATGATAATTAACGCCTTTTGTAGACATATTGTCATTTATCATGTTGTTATGAAGCCCGATAGTGTTTAAAGAAATAACGCCGTTTTTTTTAGGAGTAACAACATCAGGGTGAGCTTTTGGGGATTTATCATCATTTATTGAATTTGTACTTGTGTGTAAAACATGAACATCACGCCCGACTTCAGCACTTATTGTAAGAGAAGAATAATCAGTAGTAAGTTTTATTCCCATAATTTTTTCAGCGGTGGAGGCTTGGATAAAAGCTTCATTAAAAACATTATCCATAATTCCCTGATTTAAAAATATAGGAATTCGTTTTTGTGTAATTTGGTCATTAATAAATACACCTTTGTTATTAATAACCCCGTTTAAACCGTCATAAGTAGTAAAATTAATAACTTTATTAACTCTATCAGCAGTATAATGAATGTCAAATAAATCAGCAAGTTGTTTAAAAGGCACAAGTATTTCTGCCCCGTCAGTTATCATAAGCTCTACATCTTCATAAACTTTATTATTAATAGTTATATATGAAATTGTTGAATCATTAGCTAGAACTGACGGACAAAAATACATGCAAACCATTGCCAATATAATTATTATTCTTTTTATTCTATTTAACATTCACATACTGTGTAATTAAAGTTTTTATTCTTTAATTAACATATTTAGTTCCACATAATTTGGGCTTAATCCTTGCCCTTTGTAAATTTTAGATTTTTGTCCCTATTGTATCTTTTTTCTACTTCTATTTAACATTTACTACGATTAAAAATTTTCTCTCACACACCTCGCATTCTTTATTTTATTTACTAATAGCGGTAAACGTAACTGTCGCGGAGTACGTACCGGCTTCATCTTCTCCTATTGAATAAGTATTATTAACAGGAGCCTGTCCTATAGATTGAGTTAGTGTGCCTTCTGTACCTGAATTAACTTTAACAATCCAAGAATCACCATAAATTGGAGAATTTCCAAACTCAACACTCATAGGAGATGTAATACTCATATTTAAAGGGTAAGCAATCACATTAGGATTTTTCTTATTACCCATTTTAGCATTTTCTATAGCAGAACTTGTTGGAAGAGCAATTGTATTTCCAAAAAGTAAATATCCGTTTTGACCATATGCAGAAACTTCACCATCAATCGTATTAATTTTTGCACTTACAACAAAATCATAATTTTCATCATTGCCGTTGGTTTGTAATTTAAAAGACGCATTTAATCCGGAGCTTGCTCCGGTAGTAGGATCAATAGTTCCTGCTTCTTGAGAAGCTAATTTAGAAATAGCAACAGAAGGTTGAACATCCGTTGTTACGGATTGTTCAACTTCTGCATAGCCATATGTTTGTACTGTACTAATTAGTACAGTTGTTATTAATATTAATGATTTTAAGAAATTATTTTTCAAAAAGTTATCCTTAATTAAAGAGCAGCTTCAGACATAGTCAAAGTTGCTTGATAAGTACCGTCTGTATCATGAGTAGAAAAAGTATTAGGTTCATTAGAACCGTTTACTGTACAAGTAAAAGTTTCAATACCATTATTCATAGTATATTTAATTCTACTTGTATCCCAAGTAGCTGTTAGGTTTTCATCAGGTCCGTCTTCACGAGCAGGGGTAATTGTTAAAGTAAATCCAATAGCATCAGGATTTTCACCTGTTGTAGGAGAACCACTTGTAATATTGGTTACAGCAGTTGCAGCAGGTGGAACATCTGTTTTTGTTAAAACAATTTTCATATTTTTGCAATCAGGATCTGCTCCATAAATACAATCTGTTGTTCCGCCATCTGTTGGACATTTACCTGATAGGTAGAAAATTTGTTCTCTATTATTTGAAATAACTTTAAACACACCTGTCATAGCATTATCTATAGTTGCAGAAGAGTATTCAGTACCGTAACTTACAGTAGATGGAGTTGGTTCTGTTTCTGTTGCAATTCTTAGATAATCTGCTAAAGTTAATTCATATTTAGCAGTACTGCTATCTTGAGCATCAGCACCTCCTGCTGCGTAAACACCAGCAGATGTGAAAAGTGTAAATGCTAAGGCAATTGGTAAAATTTTTGAAAATTTCATTGTGGGGTACCTTCCTTTCTTTTGTTAAATTTTTTCACTAATCTTTAATATTGCGTCTTTTTTTATATTTTTTCTGTTACCGTTTTCATCGAAGTATGAAAGAATTACTCTAATTGTGTATTCTCCTGCTTCTTTGATTTTATCTGTTTCAATCTTTTGTTTTGCTATATAAAAACTGTTATTACCAACAACTTTTCCATCAAGCGGGTATTCATCAAGTAATTTTTTCCCGTTTATGATTTGAAAAGTTCCATTATAACGAACTTTGCTGTTACCTGTTGATAATACTTTCATATCAGTATATAAACCATCTTTTTCTCTTACGATATTAAAATATTCAATATCAGCTTGTTTTTTAAAGTTTCCTTTATCAACATAAACAGGAACACCAACTCTGGTTTTTAATATTAATTGAGCACCAATTCCGCCATTTCCTGAATACGGAACACTAAGCTCCTTTGCGTTAACATCTTCTAAATACAAAACAGCTCTTGATTCACCATCAGGTAAAGATTTAATATTTGCAATATTTACACGAACTTTTTGTGATTTTCCGGCAGGAATTGTAAATTCTGACGGTACAAATCTTATTTTACTTGAAATATCGTGCGGATCATTGGAAGAATCTTTCATTACCATTTCACTTTTTTCCGAAATAGTAAAATACCCGGGATAAGCCCTAAAACGCATTGGCTCATTTCCGCCTTTTATTTCTATTGCCGTTGTTGCATAATTATTTTTTATTTTATTTGCATTAATTTCTATTCTTGTAGGTGATACCGTAATAGATGCAAATGTCGGTATTCCTATTAAGAATGTTAAAATTAGTCCTATAATTTTCTTTTTCAAAACTACACTTCCCCCTCTCTTAAAATATATTTAACTCTGTTTTGATAATTCCCCGCAGGTATGATTTTCCCATCAGGATTTTCAATAGAAAACTCTACTGATACAAATTCATTAACAGCAGGAGCTTTTCCTCTTGCTAAAATAATTTCTTTACCCGGTATTATCAAAGCTCGCTCTTGAAGCCTGTTTGTTACTCCGGAAGAACCTGATATTGTTCTTACATAATAATTTCCCTGTGCTTCATTAAAATCAGTTGTATCAATTGATAATATCCAATCAGTATTGGAACGAATATATATCATAGGAGCAGATTCTGTAGAGATTTTTTTATTTTTACTGAAAACATCAGCTCCCGATACATTTATCCTCGGAACTTCTGAATAAGTATTTAACTCATGTACAACAGGAACTACAAACTGAAGGTTAAATGTTGTCATAGAAACAATATCATTGGTTTCGGAATCTGTTGCCTGAATTTCAAATAAAATATTGTACACTCCTGATGGAACTATACCATAGCCCTTAATTTTAGCAGTCATATTTTTTGCTGTACCACCCATATTAAGCCCTTGAAAAATATTTGAATACTCATTGTATTTTAAATAAACATCCTCTTTAGTGTTATTTATATACAAATATTGTAAAGGTATAGAAACCGTCCCATCTGAATTAGTAATAGTTTCTTGAAGTGGTCGTACAGAAATATTATAATCTCCGCCATCATCACTATTAACAATTAAATTTCGCTCAATATTATTTGAAGTCACTATTGTATCGCCTTGATAATCAATAATTATCATAGACGCATCAACTGATGTGACCATCAAAAAAGCAAAAAATATTGCTAATACTATTTTTTTCATGAAAAAATATCTTTCTTATTAGTTCGAACACTTTGATTGTAACAATTTGGGGTAAAACTTCAATAAATTTTTGAACAAAATCATTTTTTTAAAGTAGGGTTTTTCCTAAATTTCATCTAAATAAATTAGTGGCTAGTGATTAGTGACTGGTGAATAGTAATTAGTGAATAGATTGTTAAAAAGTGATGCGTGAGGAGTGAAGAGAACGATAAAATTAGTGATTAGTGAATAGAATTTTATTGTTAACTTTTTTTTAACTTATAAACTTCCTCCCCTACCCTTGAGGGAGGGGGGAGGGGGTGGGGTTTGAATAAGTTTTTTCTTGGATTTCATCCAATCTACTTACTAATTACTGTATTTTGTTTGGAGATTTTTCAATTATAAGACTTTTATTTTTTTTGTTAATCTTTTAAACTGTTAATATAGATTTAAAAGGAAATATATGAATTCAAAAGAACAAATAAAAGTAATAATTGCAAGAGAAGGTTTAACTGCAAAACGTTTAGCTGATATGCTTACTGAAAAAACCGGTAAAAAATATACTCAAAGTAGTATAAATAATAAAATATTTTTAAGTTCTTTTAGATATGATGAAGTAAAAACTATTGTTGAAATGCTAGGGTATAAAATAAAGATAGAAAAAGATTAGGATTAAATGTACATCTTAGCTTTAAAAATATTAAGAAAATTTACAAAATAGAGAAAAAAGCGAAAGTATTATATTATAGACAGGTGAGGAGTTGGATTTATCAATTTTTTTGATAAATCTAAAAATGTAGGGAAATATCGTCTGTGAAAAAACTTATTTTAGGGATACTGTTGCTTTTTTTCAATACTTTAATCTCATTTGCAGAGAATACTGCAAGTATGGATTTTAGTGTAACAGTACCATCATATGTTCAAATCCAATCTGTAACCAGTCCTGTTTTAGTTGCTAATATAACTGATAGAACAGGTAATTTATATGCTCCTCTTTCAAGTAAATTTAAAGTAATTACAAACAGTAAAAATACAAAAACTCTTTATTTAAAAGCAAATACAGTTACTGATAACGGTTATGAAGAAGCGATGTTTGAACAAGGAGGAAGAGTTTATATCGCATTTGCAAACCTTGCTAAAACTCCTAAATCACAGGCTTTAGCAAACTGTAAAATGGGAGCTTTACCAAAAGATAGTCCGGGAATTGTTGCTTATCCTGTTAATTCTATTTTGGGTGCGGAACACAAATATGTGAATTCTAAAAATAAATATGAAGTATATGTTAATAATGGAACAACTTTTATTACGGTAAATGTTGGATCTAATGTTCTTAAAAATTCTTTTGCATCGAATGATCCAAAAGGATTTTATCAAGCTGTCTTATCTCTAACAGAAGCTGATATTTAGATTTTTAAAATTTTTGAAGTATGAAAATTGATAATAAGAAGAGAGAAAATTTTATATTAAAATTAAAGACAATATTAACAATGTCTTTAATTTTGTTTAGTTTTCCTGTAATTGCTAATGAAGCTGATTTTTCATATTTTGAACTTGCAAATACAAAGCCGATAAAATTAATAAACCCTTTGTTTTTGGATACTTCTAAATTAGACAAACCTACATTAAAAATACAAACATCTGCCCCGTATTATGGAGATTTTGATGAATCAGATTATTTCTCCTCAACGATTGACGATACACCTGATAATTTTGATTCAAATGCTCCGCCTAAAGTAAACTCCCCTCCAATTAATGAAATAGCAAAGCCCCCGCCTGAGAATAATCAAAATATTATTCCTGTTAATGATTTTTTCACACCTCCTGTTAATGAGGAAATTTCTCCTATTGAAAATACAGATGAGGTCTATTCTGCTGAAATAAATTCCGATGAAAAAATTAATTTAGAAGGAAAAATTATAAATAGAATATTGATTGACGGTTTGAGCGTTATTCAGCCAAGTTTTATTTATTCAAAAATTAAAACTCAAGAAGGTTCTTTATTTAATGAAACACTTTTACAACAAGATTTACAAAGATTATATGCAACAGGTTATTTTACTGAACAAATGACGATAGAACCTAATGAAAATGATGATGGTACTGTTGAATTAAAATTTGTTTTAAAAGAAAATCTCTTAGTAACTGATGTTTCTATTGTCGGAAATACTGTAATTTCAACAATGGAATTAATGCCGTTTGTAATGCCATTAAAGGGTTTACCTCAAAATATTTATGAAATTAATAATTCAATAGAAAAACTTACAGGTTATTATCATTCAAAAGGATACATCTTAGCAGGCGTAAGTTCTGTAGTCGATGATCCGGATGGGGCTTTAACTCTAAGCATAAATGAGGGAATTATTGATAAAATATTTATCGAAGGTAATGAAAAAACAAAAGATTATGTAATCGAAAGAAACATAATGACTCAACCCGGTACTGTTTATAACGAAAATTATTTAAAAGAAGACTTAGCAAGAGTTTATTCTACCAAAATATTTAAAGAAGTAAATCGAGAAATTTATCCGAGTGATACTGTAGAAGGTGAGTATAATGTTAAAGTTGTAGTGAAGGAAGATTCATCTAATAATTTAGCTGTAGGTGGAGGTATTGATAATGCTCTAGGAGCGTTTGGATCTATTAGTTATAATGAAAATAATTTTTTAGGCAAAGGTCAAAGAGTTACACTTTCAGGTATTTTAGGCTCTGGGATTTTATTAAGTGATGCTTCTATTAAAAATAGAATGAATTATCAGTTAGAATTAAGCTTTTTTGAACCGCATTTTTTAAATGCTGATAATTCTTTGATGAGTAAACTTTATTATAAAGATTTAGGAAGCTGGCAAATTCCATTAGCAATAGAACGTCGATTTGGAATAAGTGCCGGTGTAGAGCATAAAGTTCGTGGTTATGATAATTTAACTACTAATTTTACTGCTGGAATTGAACATATTAGTTTAAGTGAGGGTGATTTTAATAAAATCTCAGCATTGTATGCTAAAAATAATTTAGATATAGCACAAAGAGCTAAACAGTTAACAGGTGGATTTTTTGTTAATCTTTCTCCAGGTATAAAGTATTCAACACTTGATTCAGAAGATGATCCAAGAAACGGAATTATAGCTAATGTTAAATTTATAGAAGCAATAAGTTTGAGTGATTTTCAAAATACAAATGGAAGATTAGCAGGTGGAGTAACTAAATATTTCCCTGTAAGAAGTAAATCATCTTTCTCTTTAACTGCTCGAAGCGGAGTTAAAGTTCACGGTGATGATATGCCGGAAGTTATGGCATTTCGTTTAGGCGGTCCTTATACAGTAAGAGGTTTTAGAATGAGTGGAGTAGGAACTGGGGACGCGTTTTTAATGGGTTCTGCTGAACTTGCGACACCTCTTCCTTTCTCTGATAGAGTGAAATGGGATTTCTTTAAGAAAATAAGACTTACTTTCTTTGTTGATGCTGGAAAAGTATTTGATCCAACAATTTCAAGTGTTTTATATGATAGACCAAACAGTGCTATTACTGCAGGTATTGGTTTAAAAGTTTATGTTCCAGGAGTTGGGCCTATTTCTGTTGATTACGGTATACCTATTACAAACCCTGGAGATTATGGTTCTCGAAATGGTTACTTTACTTTTGGTACAGGGGTTAATGGTTTAGGTTGGTAAGAAGATAAAAATCTTTTTCGCAAAACTCTTCCACTCTCTGCTCCCTCACGCTCGAACCTAAGAATGCTTCGCATTGTGGTTCTCGTCCCTACCACATAAAAAAAAAGAAGGCTTTTGACCTTCTTCTTAAAATGGTGGGAACAATGTCCGTGAAATCGAACTTTTTATTTTAAAAATTGCAAAATTTAAAAAACTGTCACCCTGAACTTGTTTCAGGGTCTTACCAATTTGAAAAGTTAATTCCAATCAAGTGACAAATCTTTAAACTCTGGGTTCATTTTTTTTATTAAATTCATTTTCCAATTTCTGTGCCAACGTTTTAATTGTTTTTCTCGATTAATTGCAGATTCAATGGAATCTGTTAATTCATAGTAAATTAATTTATCAACATTATATTTTTTAGTGAAGCCTTCTACTACTTTATTTTTATGCTCCCATATTCTCCTTTGCAAATCACTTGTAACCCCAATATACAAAGTGGTTTCTTGATAATTGGTCATTATATAAATGGCACAAGATTTGTTCATAATCTTATTGTAACATATATAATTTGTAAGATGCTGAAACAAGTTCAGCATGACAAAAAGGAGTGTTATATGAAATATACGAATTAATTATGTTTGCGACCTTCTTCTTAAAATGGTGGGTGTGGTGAGACTGTCTTGTTCGGTCGCATTAAACGAGTCTTCAGATTTTGCTTCAAAGATTACCATCTTTTTCGCAAAACTCTTCCGCTCTCTGCTCCCTCACGCTCGAACCTAAGAATGCTTCGCATTGTGGTTCTCGTCCCTACCACATAAAAAAAGAAGGCTTTTGACCTTCTTCTTAAAATGGTGGGTGTGGTGGGACTGTCTTGTTCGGTCGCAATAAACGAGTCTTCAGATTTTGCTTCAAAGATTACCATCTTTTTCGCAAAACTCTTCCGCTCTCTGCTCCCTCACGCTCGAACCTAAGAATGCTTCGCATTGTGGTTCTCGTCCCTACCACATAAAAAAAGAAGGCTTTTAACCTTCTTCTTAAAATGGTGGGTGTGGTGGGACTCGAACCCACGACCAATTGATTAAGAGTCAACTGCGCTACCAACTGCGCCACGCACCCATATTATTTCTAAATAGTGTTTTTTGATAGAATTAACCGTGTTAAACACTAGTATTTTATTTGACTTTCAACAATGCTATTCTAACATAAAATTTTTTTGCTAGCAAAAAAAAATTTTTTAAATTTTATTCTCGTATGACTATTAATTCTAATCATTATATTTTTAATAATTCAAATAAAATTTTATATAAAAATATTTCCCTGTTTAACATTAAAAACAAATTTCAAAATACTCATCATAAACCAATTAAATCTATAAAACAAATTTCAAATATCAAACCTCAATATTTGGCAGGGACAAAATGTAAAGGTTCTATTCCTTTGAAAAATTTTTGGGATTATTTTCTTAAAACTTCTAATATAAAGAAATTAGGTTATTCTACAAATAAAGATGGTTATGGAAATAGTTATTTGAAAGCTAATTCGTTTACACCTATATCTACTTCATATGTACATGATTGTTCGGTTATGTATCTTTATAATAAAAATACTAAAACTCATGCTCTTTATCATGCATTACCTGATTGTCCTGAAGATTATCTAAATTTTATGATTAAAACTCTTATGCCGGAAGGTTTTACTAAAGGTGCAATTATTCCGGGGGATTCTAATTTTTATGCAGATCATTTTTTCAATATGAAAAATATGTTAAAGCTTATGCAAAAATCCTCTCCTAAAGCTATAATAAATGTTTATCACAGTACAATTAAATATCCTGAAATTGTTGGTAAAGATGGAGATGTTTTTCAGATTCCTAATAAGTTAGTTCAAAAACAGATTAAATCAGGTGATGCTCATATTTGTGATTTTGGTCAAGCTACTTTTAAGATTATTGATTTACAAGGGGCTAATACGTTTGATAAGATTGCATATTGTTGTAAAAACCTAAAAGATTTAAATTTATTAAAGAATATTTTTAAAAAAGAAAATTATCCGAGAGAAATAAAAGAAATTTTATATAACGAAATTGAAAAGAGGGAAAACTTTTTAATCGTAAATTCTAAACCGATGTCTGGTAATATTTCATCTTTTAAAAAAGGATTTTTAAATAAATTAAATAATTTTGTTAATAATATATGTAATACAGCAAATATTTTTTTTAGAAGTTTTTAAAGAGTAAAAGAGTTAAAATCAATGAATATAAATAAAATACAAGCACAACCGAATTTTTATAGTACTAATTCTAATAAGCCAAAACGAGAATTTATAGATATTATTGCAGATAATGTTAAAAATCCTCGTGATGTTAATGATTGTGTTGCTGTACCTCGCGGGATTTTTAAGGCATATATTTATTTAATGGCAGGAAGCGGACTCATGACAATTGCTAATTTTATTCCGCAAAAATGTAAAGCTATTAAAAATTCCTTAAATATAACAGGTGCTGTTCTTAATATTATTAGTGCAGTTTATTTTGCCAAACCTTTTGCCGTTAAAGGGCTTGCTCCAACTGTTAAAAAAGATGATATTTAGAAATTATAATAAGCTTAGTTGTTTTTCAAAATGTTTTCTTAAAAAAGAAGGTCTGTGATATTTACAAAGTCCATATTTATCAATAGCTTCAATATGTTCTTTTGTTAAATATCCTGCATTTTTTGCCCAATTATACATTGGAAATTCTTCGTGAAGTTTCTGCATATATCTATCTCTGCTTACCTTTGCCAAAATACTTGCTGCAGCTATCGAAGCTGATTTTGAATCGCCTTTTATTAAAAACTGTTGCGGATAATTGAAGTTTTTGATTAATTTATTTCCATCTACCAATGTTAATGAATCAATATTTCCAATTATACTTTCGCAAGCTAATTTCATGGCTTTTAATGAAGAATTTAATATATTTATACGTTCGATTTCTTCTACTTCTACACATACAATTTTATTTTTTGTACTGTTTTTAATTACATCATAAATTGATTCTCTTTTTTTAGCAGTTAATTTTTTAGAATCATTTAAAATCTCTAAATCTTTAATCAAACCATCACTTACTTTATCAAAACAAACAGCCGCAGCAAAAACTCCTCCTGCTGCAGGGCCTCTACCTGCTTCATCAGTACCTATAATCTGTTTATTAAATTGATTATCAAATTCAAATAGTTCTCTCGACATAAGATTATTTTACTTAAATCACGTTTTTTTTTAAAGTTTTTAATTATTAGTGAATAGTGAGTAGTTAGTAGGGTGCAATTTTTTGCACCAAAATTTTATAATTAGTGACTAGTGATGAGTGAATAGTGAATAGAAATTTATTATTAACTTCTTCTAAACTCTTTAACTTATAAACTTATCCCCTCATACTACGTCACCCTGAATTCATTTCAGGGTCTTATAAATTAGAAAGTAAAACTACAAGCGTGTAAGATTCCGAAATAAATTTGGAATGACAAAATAAACGATTAAAAAGTCGAGTACCATTTTTAATTTAAATTGGTGGAAAGAATTGCATCATACGTACTAAGTCTAAAATGTAAAGTTTTGTAAACATGTATTTTTTAAAAGTCAATTTTTAAAGAAAAAAAGACTTCATGAATATATAGGGAAAAAATAGGTTACTACAAAATTATAAGGTAGATGTAAGAATCATTTCGATTTGCGATTACTGGATTGTAATTTAAAAAAGAGATGTAGACTTATTGTGTACCGAAGAAAGGCAGGTTTTTATGTCAGGATACGCGATAGATAGCATAGGATTTAATCCATATCAATATGCTAACGATCAAGCTTTTTGGAATGCATACAATTCATACAATGTGAATTATAAAGGTGCAAACCAAACAGCAACAGCAGCAACAACTTCACAACCTGCTGATTCAACAACAACATCTCCTTCTTTTAAAAGTTTACCAAAGGCAGATTATTCCGAATCTTCAAGTTCTAAAGGATTAGTAACAGCTCTTGTTGCTACAGGACTTGGTGTTGCAACTTTAGTTTATGCCCAAAAAAGAGGTAACGGCGAAGGAATAAAAGCCGGATTTAAAAATATTTTTAATGGTTTAAAAGGTTCTGTTTCTAAAGCTGCTGATGACGTAGCAGATGCTGCTGGTGATGTAGCTAAAGATAAGCTTAACAAATTAAAGATTATATATGAAAAAGGTAAACCTAAATTCTATGTTCCTGATACAACTGAAACAATTACTAATCCTATAGAAATAGGATATTTCTTAAATAAAAATAAGGGTTTAACGGGTATCAAAACTAGAACAGGCCAAACTACAATTCTTGATGGTACATTTGAATTAGTTGATAATGGTATCAAAAATATAGTTACATTTAAGGATGGAAAAATTTCAGGACTTAGCAATGGAACAACTGATATTTTAAATACTTTCTTTAAAGATGGACAAATAATTGATGGTTTAGATCCTACTAACCAAGCTTTTGCGGAAAAAATTCTTGAACAAATTTCAAAAGTACAAAAAGGTAATTTAACAAAAGCAGAGTGGCAAGGTTTAACGAATATCAGATATCAAACTCAGGTTGGGGATAACTTGTTAGAAGCAACTAGAGGTGCGATAAATTCTAAGCCTACTAATATGAAGTTGACTAGATTAAAAGCTTTAAATGAAAATTCTGATGAAGTTTTAGCTTATATAAGAGATATGCGTGAAAAAGGAGTAGATATTTCTGCTATTACTCAAAAAGATTTTATTACTAATAATAAATTGCCAAATGGTTTTAAAGTCGGTGAATTTACATTTGATTTTGGAGCAGGAAAGAAAATTTTAGTCTTAGATGGCAAACCTGTTGCTATGATTGAAGGCGGAAAGACTTATGATTTAAGTACAACAAAATTTAAAGCATTTCTTGAAAAAACTTCAAGTGATAAAAATAATGAAAAACTTATTATGGAATATATTGAAAAAGCTCTTAAAGATAATAAAATTCCTGAAGGTGCAACTATTATACCAGTGTAAAATAATATTTCTCCTAATTAATAATATTCCAAGCCCCGAAATTAAAAGGGGCTTTTTATTTTTGGCAATACTTTTATTAGTTTATTATGTTATACTCAACTTATGAAAAAGTTTTTATTATCTTTATTGGATTTTATTTATAAGAAAAAGTGTTATTTTTGCTCTTCTTCCAAATATTCTCTAAAAATGTGTCCTAAATGTTATCAAGAACTTGATTTTAGATCTATTCAGCCTGTTAGAATTATTGAGGGAGTTAATATTTATTCTTGCGGGATTTATAATAAGAATTTACAAAAATTAATTAGAGGTTTAAAATACCACAATCAAAAAGAATTAGCATATTATCTTGCTAAATTTATGTATGAATATTTTATTTTATTAGATGATAAAAGGGATTTTCAAGTGGTTTCGACTCCTTTACATAAAAACAGGATTAAAAAGAGAAAATATAATCACATGGATTTAGTGGTTGAGGAGTTTTGTAAACTTTCAAACTTAGAGCCAAATTATGAGTTGATAAAAAGAATTAAGGATACAAAAGCTCAGTATAAGCTTACAAGATTAGAGAGAATGGAGAATTTAAAAGATGCTTTTGAAGTTAATATGGAAAAAAATCTTAATAAACCTGTATTAATTCTTGATGATATTTCAACAACCGGTGCGACTTTTGAAGAGATGATAAAAACTTTGAAAAGTAAAAATATAGACACTATTTTATGTCTTGCAGCTTCAAGTCCTGACTAAAATATGTTAAAATAGGTATGTAAGTTTTAGGAGAGCTATGTTTAATAAAAAGAAAACAAATATGGAGCTTGAAATTTGTGAACAGACAAAAATTGTTCCTTATATTTTGATGAAATATATTGATCCGCAAACTGGTGAGATAAAAATTGATTTACCGCAAAATATAACAAAAATAATTTTAGTAGCTTCAGGTTCATCATATCATTGTGCAAGATTTGCGATTGAGCTTATAGAGAAAATTTCTAAAATAGAAACAAGAGCGATTTATTCGAGCGAATTTTTATTAAAGAGTGTCATTCCGCATGATGAAAATACTTTGTATATTTTTATAACTCAATCCGGAGAAACTTCTGATACTATAAAATCCTTAGAAAGAGTAAAATCAATTTCAAATTTACCGACTTTATGTATTACAAATAAAGAGAATTCAACTATTTGGAATTTATCGGATTATCAAGTTGCTTGTTATGCCGGAGAAGAAAAGGGGATTGCTGCTACAAAATCTTTTACTTCTCAAATGTTATGTTTAATTTTAATTTCTTTGAAACTTATTGAAAATAGTAACGCAGATAAAAATTTAATAACAAGATATAAAAAATCTTTGTTTAGTATTCCTGCAACAATGGAAAAGGCTTTGGCAAAGCGAGCTGAGATTAAAAAACTTGCAAAAATTCTTGCAAAAGAAAAAAATATTGTAATTACAGCAGATGGAATTTCTTACTCTTTAGCTAAAGAAGCTGCTTTAAAGATTAAAGAAACTTCTTATAAAAATATTTCAGCCGCAATTTTAGGTGAATTTATGCACGGACATGTTGCGGTTTTGAATAATAAATCAACTTTAATTTATATTTCTGTTGATAAAATTTCAGAGCGTTCAATTTTAAATCTTAAAAAAATAAAAGCCGATTATAATCCTAAATTGGTTATAATCGGGTTGGTTGATAATCTACTTAATCCAAATTACATCATTAATATAAATTGTGAAAATGAAATCCAGCAACTTTTTGCTAATGTATTAATTATTCAACAACTTGCTTTAGAAATTGCTTTAAAATTAAAACGTAATGTTGATAATCCTAAAGGCTTGCAAAAAGTTGTTAAAGATAAAATTTAGCCTTCTGCAGCTTCTTTACCTTTGTATCTTGCGGATTTCGCATTCACTGCATAACATATTGTATTCAATTTTTGAGATAACATAAACATGTTTTTTTGAATTGTTGCTACATCGTTCATTGCTTCTAGCATTTTTTGCGGATCAATCATTGATTCCATTGCATCGTGGTTATCAACTTTTTCATCTGCATATTTTTTTACAAGCAATTTATCGATATAATCTCTTGCTCCAACTGCCATAATTCCTATTCCTTATTTTCCCTATATACATATATAAAAACTTTTTGTATAAAAAAATTGCTTTTTTGTAACAAAAGATTACAAAAAGCAATTTTATTGAATAAATTTTTAATTAAAGTTATTTTAAAATTAATAATACTATAATCTTATAGGTTCAGGGTTTTCCAGTTCTCGTTTAATATCTTCTACGGAAACGTGAATCACTGGAGAATTGTCATCTTTTTTAAGATATACATCAACAATTCCGGCTTGTACGATAAATCTTTTACATAAAATACAAATGAAATTGTGTCCGTATATGTACATTGTAGCACCCATTGAACGATCTTGTCCTGCTTGAATTATTGCATTCTGTTCTGCGTGAATTGATCTGCAAGTTTCATAACAAGTGCCTGAAGGAATATTGTTTTTTATTCTGTAACACTCTCCTCTTTCATAGCAGGATTCAACTCCGGAAGGTGTTCCATTATATCCCGTTGCTTTAATTTTTTTATCTTGTCCTACTATAACTGCTCCAACTTGTGCTCGTAAGCAATTGGAACGTGATGAACAAGTTTTTGCCATATCTAAAAAGTATTCTGTCCATGATTTTATTGCCATAACATATTCCCCTATTCTTTATTGAATTATACAATAAAAAAGCTGCAATTATATTCTGCAGCTGTAATATTAAAGTAAAGTGTAGGGTAAATAGTTTTTGTATTTCATTACATTTTTGTAATTTATACAATTAAGATTTTACAGTGACTTCTTCTTTGAAATAATCGACGACGGTGTCTAATACATTGTCAAAGAAGAAGTCCAATTCTTCTGATAATGACATATTAATATTGTTCATTCTTAAATTTTCATTTTGATTAAATCTTGATAACATTTCATTTTCGATACGCATACTTTTCTTCTAATCCTTTCCTAAATTACTCTCGGGGTATTTTCTTTATTCTTATTTATTTTGCTTACAACTTTTATATCGACATATTTAATGAAAACTTTAGGGTTTTTCTAAATTTCGTTACAAATATTTACAATAGGAAGTCGCGGAAAAATTTAACCAATTATAAATTGTAAGTTTAGAGAATGTAGTTTTTAATTTTATAGTTGAAAATATTATTATGATTGGTTATCAAAAAAATAGTTTGTTAAATTACATCCCTACAGAAATTTCAATAGAAAAAGTTATTAATTCTGCAAGGATTTTTGATTTTAATGGTTTAAAGATTACTAAAGGAGTTATTGTATATTTATGTGAAAGAGAGTTGAGGCTAAAAGATAATTTTGCCCTACAATTTGCACTGGAAAAATCCCAAAAATTTAATTTACCCTTACAGATTATTCATCCTAAAATATTATATAAATATTCACCCAAACAAAAATTTATCGAAACTCAACTTGAAAATACACAAAAAGACTTTATTAATAATAATTTAGATTTTAAAATTTTATCTGATAATGAAAATATTTCAGATTATTTAAAAAAGTTAAATACGTCTATTTTAATAATTGATTTTAATCCCATATTAAATAGAAGTTGGTTAAAAGAAGCAAACTTTAAAATTTACGAAATAGATGGGCATAATATTATTCCCGCACGATTTATTTCAGACAAACAAGAATATGGTGCAGTGACTTTAAGAAGAAAAATTTATAATAATATATATTCTTTTTTGACTGAATATCCAAGAACTTTTTCAATCGATACAGAAGCAGAAAGTGTTTTACAAGATTTTATTAAAAATAAACTTCCATATTATTCTGAATTAAAAAATAATCCGACTAAAAATGTTTTATCGAATTTATCAAAATATTTAAATTTGGGATTTATTTCTTCTCAAAGAGTTGCGTTAGAAGTTATAAAGGCAGATGTATGTGATGAAAACAAAGAAGTGTTTTTAGAAGAATTAATAATTAGAAAAGAATTAGCCGATAATTTTTGTCTATATTGCAAAGATTTTAAAACATTCAAATGTGTTCCTAATTGGGCAAAAAATTCTTTAGAGATGCATAAAAATGATTTAAGAAATTATATTTATTCAAAAAAAGAACTGGAAAATTTTCAAACTCACGATAAATTGTGGAATGCAACACAAATACAATTAAAACAAGAAGGAACAATCCATGGATATTTAAGAATGTATTGGGCAAAAAAAATTTTAGAATGGTCACCAACCACTCAAGAAGCTTTAAAAACAGCAATTTATTTGAATGATAAATATGCATATGATTCACCTTCAGCTAACGGTTATGTAGGAATTCTTTGGGCAATAGGCGGTTTGCATGATAGAGCTTTTAAAGACTTTATGGTCACCGGAAAAATTAGAAGGATGACTTTTAATTCGTTAAATAAAAAACTTAAACTGAATGAATACATCAAGAAATACATATCCTAATTTGATTCTTGTTTTTTGTGCTAAAATTTTTGTATGAAAATTTTAATAAAAATATTTTTTATTATTATATTCTCAATGATTTCATTAACTAATATGGTTAATGCTACAAAATTTTATTCAACAAATTCAATAACAAATATTGAAGATGAATTACATTGCGATATTGTTTCAACTGTTAATACAAAAAGTTTTTTTGTAGTTTCAAATACTAACAATGATAACAATGGAACTTTTGGCAATCTTGGAATAAAAACATTTAACTTTTTTGATTTAGATTATAAATTTACTGAAAAAAAATACATAAATAATAATATAAATACACTTGCCTTTCTGTTTAAAACGGAAGTATATCCAAATGCACCATAATAGTAAAATAATAATTCAAAATTAGAAATTATTAAAAAAAGAAAGGAAAGATTATGGAATTAATTCACAGTTTTGTGTCAGCACATAATGTGTTGATTTCAGCAGGAATTTTAATTCTCGCATATATCTTTATTGCGACAGAAAAAATTCCTAAAGTTACAATTGCTCTTTTAGGAGCTGGTATTACGATATTACTGGGTTTGGTAAGTCAAGCTAAAAGTATTGATGGAGTATTAAATCCACATTATTTTATTAATTTTGTAGATTTTAATGTAATTTTCTTATTAGTGTCAATGATGATAATAGTAAGCATTACAACAAGAAGCGGAGTTTTTAACTATATCGCAAACGAATTATTAAAAATGACCAAAGGTCATCCTATCGCAATATTAATAGCCTTAGGCTTATTTACAGCTATAACAAGTGCATTTTTGGATAACGTAACAACTGTAATTCTAATTATGCCTGTTACATTCTTTATTGCAAGACAATTAGAAATAGATCCGATTCCTTATTTATTAACTGAAGTATTTGCATCTAATATCGGTGGAACAGCTACATTAATAGGTGATCCTCCAAACATTATTATTGGAAGTGCAGCAGGATTTTCATTTATGGATTTCATAAATAATTTAACTCCTGTAATTGCTATTATATTATTAGCAACATTAGGTTTATTGGCATTAGTATTCAAGAAGAAATTACACGCAACTCCTGAAAAAATGCAAGAAGTTGCTAATATTGATAATTCAAAAACAATTACTGACAAAAACTTAATGATAAGATCAATGATTGTGTTAGCTTTAGTAATTTTAGGCTTTGTAACACACGATATGACACATATAGAAACCTGTGTAGCAGCAATGTTAGGAGCAAGTTTCTTATTATTATTTGAAAAACCAACTGATATCTTAAGAGATGTTGAATGGAATACAATATTTTTCTTTATTGGTTTATTTATTATAATCGGTGGTGTAGAAGCATCAGGCGGTATAAAATTAATGGCAGAATGGATATTGAAAGTTACTCAAGGTTCTCAAGAAGCTGCTTCAATGCTTATTTTATGGGCATCAGGTGTAATTTCAGGTATTATTGATAATATTCCGTACACTGCGACAATGTCACCTATGCTTGTAGAAATTCAAAAAACTATGGGAGCTGAATATACAACTCCTCTATGGTGGTGTCTATCATTAGGTGCTTGTTTAGGTGGCAATATGACTATGATTGGTGCTGCTGCAAACGTTATCGTATCAGAAAATGCTGCAAAAGAAGGACATCCTATGTTCTTTATGAGATTTATGAAATATGGTGTTGCAGTTGTATTTGTTTCACTTTTAATAAGTTCAATTTATATAAATTTAAAATTTATGTAAATTAGTATTAATGAATAAAAAAGGGCGGGAAAAGATTTTTAAAATCTTTTCCCGCCCTTTTTTTCATATCTATAATTATTTTTTTAAGTAAGATTTTACTAAATTTTCAAAAAATTGACGTCTTGGCGAATTTTTTATTATAGAATTATAGTTTTTATCACCGATAACATCTTTCAAATTATCTTGGTAAAGATTATTAAGAATATTATCTATATTGGAAATATCTTCTTTAATTCCGTTTCTAATTTTTTCTAATTCTCCGTTATCTAGAAATTTTGCTCCGCAAACATTACAGGCATCAATTTCAACGCCACTAATTCCCGCTCCCATTTTCACCATAGGAGTTTTACAAGCAGGACATATTCTTGTTGCAGAAGAGTCTACTTCTTGAAAAGTTTTGTTTTCAATTTCTTTTAAAATAATATCTGCGTTTTCAATATTTTCATCAAATTTATCTAATTCTCTGTTATCAAAGAGAATTCCGCCACATCCGTTTAAACAAATATCAATATTGATACCTTTTTCTTCATCATAAATTTTAGTCATTGTATTTCCGCAAGCAGGACATACTAAATTTTCTTTTGTATCAGACATATCATCTCCTATTATCCTAAAACTAAATCACCATTCTTTTTAATATGTTCAATTAATCCGCCATCTTCTAATAGCTTTATCATAACATCAGGTAATGGTTCTATTGTAATAATTGTACCTTTTGTTATGTTTTTTAACGTACCGGCTTTTATATCTAAATCTAATTCATCACCTGCATCAATGCCGTCTGTGTCACATTCAATAGCTAATAAACCGATATTTATAGCATTTCTATAAAAAATTCTAGCAAAAGATTTTGCTATAACAGCTCCAACTCCAGCTATTTTAATAATTTGAGGAGCGTGCTCTCTTGAAGATCCAAGCCCAAAATTATTACCTGCAACAACAAAATCGCCTTTTGACATATTTTTTGCAAAATTTTCATCTGCATCTTCTAAAACGTGTTTTGCAAATTCATTCAAATCAGAACGCAAATGGAATAATCTTCCCGGTGCAATGTGATCTGTTGAAATATTATCTCCGAATTTAAAAGCTTTTCCCTTCACAATATACCTCACAATCTTTTTAATCTATATTACAACAATTTTTAATTGAGTTCAATAAATTTTAAGTTATAATCGATATATGGGTTATGATATTGAAACGTTACAAAATTTATTAAAAAATGATCCTTCAAATTTTCAAGCAAGAAGAGAACTTTCTATTTTATTAGTAAATCAAGGGTTTAATGAAGAAGCTGAAGGAAATTTGAAATATTTAATAAAATATTTTCCTGAAGATGCAGAACTTTATTATAATCTTGGAATTGTATATGAAAAATTAAAACAATTTTCTGATGCAAGAAAAATGTACGAAAAAGCGATTGAGCTTTCTCCTCAGGAAGATTTTTACTACAATTTAGGTGAAGTTCTAGTTGAACTAAATGAATGGGATGAAGCAATTCCTGTTTTTAAAAAGGTTCTTGAAACAGATAGTAAAGATGGTAATTGTTATTTTAATATCGGGCTTTGTTATTTTAAAAAAGAAGAAAAACATTTGGCGATGGATAATTTTCAAAAAGCTATTGAATTAAATCCGAATGATGTTTTTGCTTATTTTTATTTAGGTTATATTTATCAAGAAGACGGATTAACTAATTTTGCCATTCAAAGTTATAACAAAGTTTTAGAAATATCTCCGGATTATAGTTGGGCATATTTTAATTTAGGAGCAATTGCTTTTAAATCAGGAAATCTGGATGAAGCAAAAAATTATTTATTGAAAACTATTCAATATAATTCCAATGATATTCAAGCATATGAACTTTTGACAAAAATATGTTTAAAAGAAAATAGTGTTGATGAAATCTTAGAAATTTTGCATACACAACTTGGAAAAGAAGCAAATGGAGATTTATATTATTGTTTAGCTAGAGTGTATAAATTTATCGGACAAATGGATGAATATTATAAAAATTTAAATTTAGCTTTAGAAAATCCATATACATTAACTTTTCCTAAAAAAATTATTAAAGAAGAAATAAAATATATAGAATCAAAATTGGGAAAAGAAACATTGCTTCTTCAAAATCAAATTGAAGACTATCAAGAAGAAAATCTTGATAATATGGAAGATGAAGAAAAAACTTTTGAAGAAGAAAACTTTGAAGAAAATGAATACAATGAAGAAGAAATTGATGATGAATTTGAAGAAGTTTCAGAAGATGAACTAGAAGAAAATAATCAAATTCAAGAAGAAGATGAAGAAGATGATGATTTGGAAGAGTAATTAGGATATGTTATCAAAGATATTTATCAAAAATTATATATTAATAGATGAATTGGATTTAGAATTTTCAGAGGGTTTAAATATAATTACCGGAGAAACAGGTGCAGGAAAAAGTATTTTAATTAATGCAATTGATATAGCTTTTGGTGCAAAAGTTTCTAAAGAAGTTATAAAAAATGGTAAAGATAAAGCTATAATTGAATTAACAATAATTAATAAAAAGCAGGATTTATCCGAATTATTTGAAGAAAACGGAATAGATAATTTAGGCGAAGAAATAATTTTATCCAGAGAAATAACACCAACAGCTTCACGATCAAGAATAAACGGATGTTTGGTTAATCAAGAGTTTATGAAAAATTTTAGAGAATTGTTTTTGGATATTCATTCTCAACATCAAACTTATTCATTTTTGCAACCTAAATATCATATAACATTGTTAGATTCTTATACAAAAAATACTTGCGGAGTAAAACTTGATAAGTATAAAGATGAATTTATAAACTATAAAAATATGTTATCTAAGTTAGAAGAATTAAAAAATTCTGCTAATAAAACAGAAGAGCAAATTGATTTTTTAAGATTTCAAGTAAATGAGATTGAAGAAGCTCAAATTACATCAGTTACTGAAGATGAAGAATTAACAAATGAGTTAAGTATTTTAGAAAATGTAGAGAAATTAAAAGACTTAACAGGTTCATCATATTGGTCGATTTCAGGTGATGATGGTTCTATATTAGATGGTTTAATTCAGATAAAAACAAATTTATCAAAGGCTTGTATGATGGATAATTCTTTGGAAGAATCAGAAAGTGAATTGATTGATTTGATAGAAAGATTGAAAGTTTTAGGCTCAATTTTAAGGGATTATTCAAGTTCTTTGGATAATGATGAGGAAAAAATTAACTTAATTCAAGAACGTTTATTTTTGTTGGATAAATTGAAACGAAAATATGGCGGAAGTTTAGAGCATGTTATTTCTCAAGGAGAAATTTTAAGAAAAGAGTTGGAAGGAATAGAATTTTCAACTCAAAACATAGAAGAATTAGAACAAGACATACAAATTAAGAAAAATGAATTACAAAAATTGGCAGAAGAAATTTCATCAGAGCGAAAAAATTATGCAAATGTTTTATCTTCATTAATTGTAGAGAAATTGGAAAAATTGGAGCTTCCAAAAGTAAAATTTGCTATAGATTTTGAAAAGACTGATTTAACATCAAATGGGATTGATAAAGTCGAATTCTTAATTTCAACAAACATTTCCGAAGATTTGAAACCATTAGCTAAAGTAGCTTCAGGCGGAGAAATTTCAAGAGTAATGCTTGCGATAAAAACAATATTTGCTCAAAGTGATAATATTGATACGGTTATTTTTGATGAAATAGACACTGGAATTTCCGGAAAAACATCTCAATCAGTAGCAGATGAGGTTAAAGAGTTATCTAAATACATGCAAATAATTATGATAACCCATCAAGCGATAATAGCTTCAAAATCAGATAAACATATTTATGTAAAGAAAACTCAAGAAAATTCTACAAATGTAAATATTTCAATATTAGAAGGCGAATTAAAATTAAAAGCGATTGCGGAACTTGCAGGAGGAGAAGTGACCGAAGAATCCTTAAAATTTGCTCAAACCCTTATTTCTTGAAAAAACTAAAATCATCATTGATGAAGTTGAATAGATTCATATGTGATTGTTTAATTTTTGCTTGGAATTTATGTTTAATGGCAATTCTTTGTGGGTTTGTCGTGTTATTTTTAGATAAATTATTTTTGGCTCTGGAATTTTGGGATAAAAATGCGAGATTATTACTAATCATAAGTATACCTTTCGGACAGTGTATATTTCCTCCCCCTGATTTCAGGGTGTCTTTTTATTATAATTAAAAAATTTTATTTGCCAAGTGAAAATTTAAAAATAAGCCAGGAGGCTTAAATAACGAGATTTTTGGTAGAGTTGCGAGAAAAAAACATTTATGTTAGTATCAAAATAAGAATAGATAAGTATTAGATATGAATTTAAGGAGTCGGTATGATATCAGTAAACGATTTAAAAAACGGTTTAACATTAGAGTTAGATAATGGTTTGTGGACTGTTGTAGAATTCTTACACGTAAAACCAGGAAAAGGTGCAGCGTTTGTAAGAACTAAATTAAAAAATGTTGAATCAGGAAACGTGATAGAAAAAACATTTAGAGCTGGTGAAAAAGTTGCAAAAGCTATGTTAGATCGTAGAGAAATGCAATATTTATATAAAGAAGGTAAAGATTACGTTATGATGGATAACGAATCATATGAACAATTACAATTAAATGAATCTCAAGTAGGTGATGGTGTTAAGTATTTGAAAGAAAATATGATAGTTCAAGTGTTAATGCATGACAAGAGAATCATTGGTGTAGATATTCCGGCACACGTAGAATTAGAAGTAGTAGATACTCCACCATCAGAAAAGGGAAATACTGCTCAAGGTGGTACAAAGCCTGCAACATTAGAAACAGGTGCGGTGGTACAGGTTCCATTCTTTGTTTCAAATGGTGATGTAATTAGGGTTGATACCAGAAGTAACGAATATTTAGATCGTGTATAAGAGTTTATAAAAGAAAAAATGTGTAATGTTCTATTAAAGTCATTACACATTTATTCACTATTAGCTCTAGTAAAAGGAGAACATAAATGAAATTTGAATCAGATTATATAGAAAAATTAGCAAAAATAATTGCAGATAACGGTTTAACAGAAATTTCTTTAGAAGATGGCGAACAAGCTATAACAATAAGAAAAGATTTACCGGAAGTAAATATGGTATCAGCACCTGTAGCACAACCGGTAGTATCTGCACCACAAGCTTCAGCAGCTCCTACTCCGCAAGTTGCAGCAACAAAAGAGCCTGAGGTAAAGGGAAAAGCAATTACATCTCCAATGGTAGGGACTTTTTATGCTGCTTCATCACCAGATGCGGCGCCTTTTGTTGAAGTAGGTTCTACTATTGCGGCAGGGGATGTTGTATGTATTATTGAAGCAATGAAGTTGATGAATGAAATCAAATCAGAACAAGCTGGTAAAGTTGTTCAAATTTGTGTTAAAAACGGCGACCCAATAGAATTTGGTCAAGTTTTAATGTATGTAGAATAATTAGTGAATAGTGAATAGTGATTGGTGAATAGTGAACATTTACTATTTACTGATTATAAGGAATAGGAATATGTTTAAAAGAGTATTGGTAGCAAATAGAGGCGAAATCGCAGTAAGAGTAATAAGAGCTTGTAGAGAATTAGGAATTCCTACGGTCGCAATATATTCACAAGCAGATGCTAAATCTTTACATGTAAGATTAGCAACAGATGCATATTGTATAGGTCCTGCACCAAGCTCACAGAGTTATTTAAGTATTCCTGCAATTATTTCTACAGCATTAATGACAGGTTGCGATGCAATTCATCCCGGATATGGTTTTATGTCAGAAAGAGCTGATTTTGTTGATATCTGTACAGAACACGGTATTAAATTTATCGGACCTTCTGCAGAATCAATGCGTAAAATGGGTGACAAAGCTACTGCAAGAAAAACAATGATTGAAAATAATGTTCCTGTAACTCCTGGAACAGGTTTGTTGGAAAGCGTAGAACAAGCTAGAGAATTTGCTCATAAAGCTGGTTATCCTATAATTTTAAAAGCTACAGCAGGTGGTGGCGGTAAGGGTATGAGAATTGTTAGAAATGATGATGAATTAGAATCTAATATGACTTTGTGCCAACAAGAAGCAGAAAAATTCTTCGGAAATCCAGGGGTTTATGCAGAAAAATTCTTAGAAAACCCTAGACATATTGAAGTTCAAATTTTGGGTGATTCTTATGGAAATGTTATTCATTTAGGCGAAAGAGATTGTTCAATTCAAAGACGTCACCAAAAATTATTAGAAGAAGCTCCGTCTCCTGCAATTGATGAAAAAACAAGAAAAGAAATGGGTGCAGCAGCTGTAAGAGCTGCAAAAGCAATTAAATATGAAGGAGCAGGTACTTGTGAATTCTTACTTGACCATGATGGAAAATGGTATTTTATGGAAATGAATACAAGGGTTCAAGTTGAACATTGTGTTACAGAGATGATTTCTCAAATAGATATCGTAAGAGAACAAATTCTTGTTGCTTCAGGACAAAAATTAGGTTATACACAGGATGATGTTTTATTAAGAGGCCATGCTATTGAATGTAGAATAAATGCCGAAGATCCTGATAATGATTTTATGCCTTGTCCGGGTAAAATTGATGGATATTTCGCACCTGGAGGGTTTGGTATAAGAGTCGATTCTCATGTGTATCCTGGATATTCAATTCCGCCTTATTATGATTCAATGATTGGTAAATTGATTTGCTGGGGTGAAAATAGAAATGAAGCAAGACGTAGAATGTATCAAGCATTAAAAGAATACGTTGTTACGGGTATTAAAACAACAATACCTTTTCACCAAGAAATCGTTGAGGATGAAGTCTTTATGAGCGGTAAATTTAATACAGGATTTATCGAAGATTATTATAAAAGAAAAGGAAAAAACTAATTTTATAATAAGATTGCAGATTTTAAGAGAGTGTGTTTACACATGTTCTCTTTTTTAATGAGAATAAAAAGTTGTATAAGGCTATTATTCAAATTTTGCTAAATTTTTCATTCTTAAAAAGTGTTCGTGATACGATGTATCTAACCTATCATCTACGTCCTCTATAAATTCTGTAAATGTTTTTTCAGATAATGAAACTCCGACTTCTTGTGCTGCATCACAACATTTTTTAAAAATAATATGTGTTTTATTAATTAAGTTTTCTTTTTCCTTGTTATCCATACTTAAATAATATTTGTCATAATTAAAATAATCTATTATAGGGCAAAACATATCATAGACGGTATTTCTGTGCATGTCAGGAATATATTTGTATGAATCAATAATATTTATTTGTTGATTCTCAACATCTAATAAATAATTATTAGGATTAAAACTATCTGCTTTATAACCATTTTCATCTATTTTTTTCAGTTTTTTAGCATAATCTATAAAACTCGATTGTGGAAAATTAGAAATGATTTCTAGATCATTTAAATAAGATTTTTTTTCATCTTCTGAAATCTTTAAAAATAGAAAATTTTCCATTCTTTTAGACCAATTTTCTAATGATAAAATTTTTCCTTGAGAACGTTTTAAAATACCAATATTATTAACTTTAGCGATTTCTTGGCCAAAATTAAATCCACTTAAGTCATCCTTTACCTTATATAGTCCTTTTTTCATTGTATCAGAATGATATTTATATAATTTTATTACCCAGTTTTTTAGTAATTCTTGATTAAATTTAAAAACTCCAATACAATTACTTCCGCTGCCTAATTTATTATCCGGACTACATTCGTTTGCAATGTCTTTAATTTTTAACTTCGATTTTTTATAAGAAATTTTAAAAACGTCATAGCCTAAATTATCAAAATTTTTAATTTCATCTTTTAATAATTTAGAACAAATTTCCGTAGAAGGATAATGTATTATTTTATTAGATATTTTTAATTTAGAAATATTCATTCTTATGCTCCATTATATTAAAACATATAAAAAAATAAATTGTTATTTATTATTTTAAATTAGAAAAATATATCTAAAATAAAAATATTAGTAGAATTTATTAAATATAGTATTAAGTTAATATTAAATTATGTTTAATACTATTTGGTACGATACTTTAACAAAACCATTTTTAAATCCACCCGGTTGGATATTTTCTTATGCTTGGGGAATATTGTATTTAATGATATTTTTTGCATTTGTCTTTTTCGCAAAAGAAAGAACATTTGCTTCTAAGCGTCAAGGATATATTTATTTTTTATTACAGTTGATTTTTAATTTTTTATGGACACCTGTATTTTTTATATTTCATAATATTGTATTGAGTGTTTTAATAATATTAATTTTAGATATTCTTGTAATTATGAATATAAAAAGTTTTTATAAGGTATCTAAAATTTCAGCATATTTATTAATCCCATATTTATTATGGATACTTTTTGCTACCTATCTTAATATAGGAATTCTTTTACTTAATTTATAAAAAACAAAAGCCGTCTAAAAGACGGCTTTTTTATATATTAACTTCTACACATATTTTATTTACGTAAGAAATCAGGAATTTGAATGTCAGAGAAAGATGACATAGTAGGAGCTTTAGGTTGTTGAGCATTGTTGAAAGCTCCAGAGAAGAACTCAGCGGCACTGATTGAGCGATTTTCTACTTTTTCTTCAATAGGCATTTGAGTTTTCAAATCAAATCCTGTAGCAATAACAGTGATTTGGATTTCACCTTGAATATTATCATCAACAACAGCACCGATAATAACTCTAGCATCATCAAGAACTGCATCATTAATGATATTAGTAGCATCAGTAACTTCGTGTAAAGTCATATCAGGTCCACCTGTGATGTTAACAATAACACCAGAAGCACCATTGATAGAAGTTTCAAGAAGTTGAGAATTGATAGCGATTTTAGCAGCTTCAATAGCTCTGCCTTCTCCGGTACCACGACCAATACCCATTAATGCTGAACCTGATGCAGCCATTACGCTCTTAACGTCTGCAAAGTCAACGTTAATTAAACCTGGGATTGTGATGATATCTGAAATACCTTGAACACCTCTTAAAAGAACTTCATCTACAACGATAAATGATTCTTGAAGAGATACACGTCTATCTACTACATCTAATAATTTATCGTTAGGAATAACAATTAAAGCATCAACAGATTCTCTAAGTTTTTCTAAACCTTGTTGAGCTTGGTTTTGTCTTCTTTTACCTTCAAAAGAGAAAGGTTTTGTAACAACACCAATAGTTAAGATTCCTAAATCTTTAGCGATTTTAGCAACAACAGGAGCTGCACCTGTACCTGTTCCACCACCCATACCGGCAGTTACGAAAACCATATCAGCACCTTCAATAGCTTGAGTGATTTCTTGTTGTGCTTCTTCTGCTGCTTTTTCACCAACTTGAGGCTCTCCACCGGCACCTAGACCGTTTGTTAATTTAGCACCCAATTGAATTTTATTTTTACAGGTTGAATATTGTAATACTTGTAAATCAGTATTCATTAACCAAAATTCTACGCCTGTTAAACCTGATTTAATCATTCTGTTAACAGCGTTACCGCCGCCACCGCCTACACCGATTACTTTAATTTTTGCTGGGCTTATACCTGGTGCAGGTTGCATTACATTGTCAGATGATTGAATATTTTCTAAATCTTTTCTTCCAAAGATATCTGGTCCTAAATTATCCACAATTATTCCTCTTTTTACTTTTCTATACTATACTATACCACTATATTATCATACTATTTTAAATAAGGACAAATGTAAAGTTAATTAGAAGAATTTTAATATTTATTTACATGAAAAACCATGTATTTATAAGGCTTTTAGGTTATTTTTGTAAATAAATGTAACGATATTATTTATAATCCTAAAGTTTTTTTTTAATCTGCCGATAACATATCTGTAAGCAAAATTAAAGTAAAAGGAAAGAACTTAAAGTTAGTATAGTTGTTGATTAAGAGGTATGTGATGGATGAACATGAAGCACTAATTGAATATTCAGAAATGACGTCATTTGATTTTAATTCAAAAGAGTTTCTGGAATTAAAAAGGGATTATTTAAGCTGTAGAAATATGGTATTAGATTTCTTTGCTCTAGTTTCAGATTTCTTAAGCAAGTTAACACCAATGAAAATTATTAAGGAGTAATTATAAAAAATGAATACCAGAAAGGAGTACAATAACAGATGTTTTTCTCCAAATTGGATTGAAATCGATTTGGATGAAGTAAGACAACAAGCAATTAAAGAGGAAGCTGAATTGGGCATTCAGAACCTCGAAGTCAGTCCGTACGAAAGCAAGGAGGAACGCCTAGAGAGCCAAAGACGTAAAGATCTAAATACATTATTAAAAGAACTTGATGAAATCAAGCAAGGAATTGAAAGAGCTGCTGAAAAACAGCATAGATTAGCTAATCTTATGAAATTTTATACCGGTGAATTTGCAAAGTAGAATATAAGATTAAATCTAAAAATTTGAAAAAGGACGAAAGTTATGAGATTTCGTCCTTTTTAGTATTTTTATTAATTAATTTAATAAATTTTCTACATCTAAACAGGTTTTTAGTTTAAGTGCATAAATATTTGTTTTATTTAGTAAAGCAAGTTTAACAGCATCTTTTTCTGTTGTAACAATATTTCCTTTAATATCTGAAATGTCATTCATACTATATTGATGATGATCATCAAAAGTTCGTTTTTCTATAATTTTATAATCATTTTCTAAAAATTGGTAAAATTGTTCAGGCTGTCCAATTGCACTAAGAGCTGTGATTTCTACTCCTTTTTCTAAATGTTCGCCATTCATAATATTATAAACATAATCCGGTTCAACTTTTGCTACAAAAGTTGTAATACCTTGCTTTTTACCCATAATTTTAGCTAGCTTTTCAGCTCTTGTGTGATTAGTATTTTTACTTACAACGACCAATTTATCAACTCGCCTAAATCCTTCCATACCTTCTCTTAGAGGCCCTGCAGGAAGTAAATTTTCATTGCCAAACATTTTCTCTGAATCTACAAGAACGATATTCAAATCTCTATGAATTTTTCTATGTTGAAAGGCATCATCCAGAATAATTTTTGTAACCCCTAATTCTTTAATCGCATATTGAGCAGCTTTTACTCTATTAGAACAAGTAATTACAGCACACATATTAAGATTAACCGCTAGCCAATAAGGTTCATCACCTGCCATATCAGCTTTATAATACAAATTTATCCCATCAGAAATCACATTAACATTTTTATTATTTAATTTTCCGCCATAACCTCGAGAAATAATCGCAACTTTTTCACCTTTATCTACAAAATATCTTGCAATTTCAGCAACAATAGGAGTTTTACCAACGCCACCTGTTGTAAAATTCCCGACAGAGATTACATAAGCGTTTACTTTTTTAGATTTTAAAATATTTTTGTCATATAAAAAATTTTTAAAACAACTTCCTATTCCATAAAAAATTGAGCAAAATTTTAAAACATTGTAAAAAAAGCCTTTTGCATTTTTATCGTAATGAATTTTTGTAATCTTTGTTTTTAAATCCATTATTTTTCCTCAACCATGGATTTAAATTTTTCAAAATCTTCCATTGTATCAATTCCAACAGGAATATTATTTACAATAGCTACCTTTATTTTCATGCCATTTTGTAAAGCTCTTAATTGTTCTAGGCTTTCTGCTTGTTCATAAGTTGTTTGGGCTAAAGATGTCATTTTAAACAGAGCTTCTTTTTTATATCCATAAATTCCTAAATGTCCATAAAATTTAGCTTTACCAATGTTTCTTTCAAAAGGAATTTTAGAGCGAGAAAAATACATTGCATAATGATTACAATCAAATACGCATTTTACAAGATTCGGATTATTAATCTCGTTTTCTTCTTGAATTTCTCTTACAAGAGTTGAAATATCAGCATTTTCATCGTCTAAAATACCATTAATAACAAGTTCTATGTTAGATTTTTCTATTAAAGGTTCATCACCTTGAAGATTTATTATATAACCGATTTCAGGATGTCTTTTTGCAACTTCGGCAATTCTATCGCTTCCGCTTTTATGTTCAGCAGAAGTCATTTCAACTTCTGCATCGAATTCTTTGCAGCAATTAAAAATTCTTTCATCATCTGTAGCTATAATTACTCTATTTACTTTTTCACAACTTTTTGCTTTTTCCCAAACCCATTGAATTATAGGTTTATTATTTGCTTTTAATAAAGGTTTTCCTTCTAAACGAGAAGAACCGTATCTTGCGGGTATTATTATTGCTATTTCTTTATCCATTTTATTCCTACTTTGTTGCATTTATAAATACTGTATTCGTTTTCAAACTGATTTCACGTCCTGTTAAGTAATTTTGTACATCTTGCATATATTTTTCAACAGTGGCTTCATCAAAATATTTTAAATAGCGTTCTTTTGTAGAAGGCTGATTAGGTGATGGCGGATTTATAAACCATTCCCTAACCATATTTGGCTGTACAATATATTTAGAGCGAACTTCTTGTAATTTTACGTCAGGAATTGAAAATCCTGCAATTTCCAGATTTGTTTGAAGTGTTTTATCATCAAAATTGCAAAGTGAATCAATTGGATTTTCCATAATTTCATTTTCAACTCGTTTAAAATCTTCATATTTTTCAATATAAACAGGATCTAAAATTTCCCAATAACGAGTGTTAGATTTAATTACAGGTTCAAACGCACAAAATTTTCCACCTGGTTTTAAAATTCTGTAAACTTCATTTATTGCTAGTTGTTTGTTTACAACATGAACCAAAACCGAACGCATTAATGCTTTATGTACAGAACTCTCAGGAAGAGCAATATGTTCAACTGGACATTTTAACATCTCATAGCCGGTTGTAATTCCCATCTCATCAAGAATTCTTTTACAATCGTCAAGGCAGTCTTGAAACATATCAGAAAATATAACTTTCCCTTGGCAATTTTGCAATTCAAGAGCTTTAAATGCAAGAAGTCCAGTTCCTGTTCCAATATCAATAATTGTATCGTATGGTTTTATTTCAGCATAAACTAAAACAACATCTCGAACTGCTTCAAGCCATTTCATTGTCTGCTCTTGCATTTCAGGTGTCATACCGGCAAATCTGTTTTGTTTTAACCATTGGGTCCAATTTTTACAAATCTCGCTCATCTAATCGTCCTTTTATTTGAAATACTCCAGACGATTATACTATATTTTTAGAGTTTGAGCAATTATTTAGTGAAAACTGCGTTTATAAATTCGCCTATAAAATCAAAACCTTCTTTGAAGTTATCTTTTAATTTATCAACTACAGATTTAAAATCGTCTTTTACTCCGTTTTGCTTAATAGCACCTTTCCCAGATATAATTTTATTATTTTTTATTATTAAGCATTCATATGCGTTATCAGTAAATTTCAATACAGCTTCTGAACCGTCTTTCAATGGAACTTTCATTGTTTTTGCATTTGCTAAAGGGTTTGCTTTACAAGAAATGTTTGATATTGGATTAATATTCATACTTCACCTACTTTCTAGTTTTTTAAAACTTATGAAAATAAATTTTGCTATTTGGACTAAAAAGAGCTTTCCAATAAAATAGAAAGCTCTTCTTAAAATTTAATTTATTCTGACTATACAGCGTAAACACTAACTTGTTTTCTGTCACGTCTGTGTGCTTCGAATTTAACTTGTCCGTCAATTAAAGCGAATAAAGTATCATCTGAACCGATACCAACATTGTTACCAGGGTGGAATTTAGTTCCTCTTTGGCGAACAATAATATTACCGGCTTTTACGATTTCTCCACCGAATTTTTTAACGCCTAATCGCTTCGCTTCGGAATCACGACCGTTACGGGTGGAACCCATACCTTTCTTATGTGCCATTTTTATTTCTCCTTTGTTTTATTTCTTTAATTAGCTGAATCGGTTTAACATAAACCAATTTCAGATATAAAATCTAAGCTACTATGCTTCTGTTGTTTCTACTGCTTCTGATTTTGCTTTTGAAGCTGTTGTTCTGATTTTGTTAATCATTACACGAGCAAAACCTTGTCTGTGACCTTGTTTTTTTCTGTATCCTTTTTTAGGTCTTTGTTTGTAAACAATGATTTTCTTTGCTCTGTCTGTTTTTAATACAGTACCTTCAACTTTTGCATTCGCAACGTATGGTTGACCAACTTTTGATTTTTTGCCGTTAACAATCATAACAACTTTATCAAATACAACCTTTGCGTCTTTTTCTTCGCCTAGTAATTCAACGTCTACATAACGTCCTTCTTCTACTTGGTATTGTTTACCACCTGTTTCGACTATTGCGTACATTGTTTTTCCTTTCTTTTTGAGGAATCGTAGAGCCAAAACTAACCAACAAAACTATTGTATTATTTTAGTTTTCGCCCGTTTGGACACGATTTACCTATCTATACACTATTTATATTCTAGTTGTACCATGACAAATTCACTACTGTCAAGCGTTCCAGTTTAAATTTGTTTACAATAAATAATCCTAATTGTTTAAGACTTCAAATAATGCATTGACTACTGCAGGATCCCACTTTACTCCGGCTTCGTCTTTAATTATGTTCAAAGCTTGTTCTTTGTTCATTGCATCACGATATGATCTGTCTGAAGTCATAGCTGTATAAGCATCTGCAACGGCTATTATTCTTGAACCGAACGGTATTGAATTTCCTTTTAATCCTTCCGGTTCTCCGCCGCCATCCCAACGTTCTTTGTGATAGTGAATATATGGAATTACTTCTGATAAGAAATTGATATTCATCAATAAATTTACACCAACATTCGGATGGTTTTGTAATTTTTCCCACTCTTCTTTTGATAGCTTACCTTTATTTGTAAATAATGATTCAGGTAATGTTATTTTTCCTATATTTTGTAATAAACCTGCATAGTAAACTAAATCAGTTGTTTTTTCATTCAAACCAAGTTGTTTACATAATTTCTTAGATAACTCTGCAGTATTTTGTGAATGAGCAACTTTGTATTGACCTTTTTCATCAACTGCTTTTGCTAATTTTTCTACAAAAGCTTGTTGTTGTATTCCTAAATCTGCTATTAATGCGGTTAATTCTGCTCTTATGTGTTGTAATTCTTCTGCAAATACTAAATCATCATTTATTAGTTTTTCTGTTTCATCTATCGTTTGTTGTAAATGTAATGATGTACCAAAAAGCTTTCCGATTGTTTCCAATAAATTCATATAAGCTTTTTTAATAAGCTTTTCTTTATAATTCTCAATTACTATTACTCCAACTATATTAGCATTGTTGTGCATTGGAACGATTGTTAATGATTTTACGTCGTACTCTTTTAATTCATATTTTGGTACAAAATTGTCGATTTGAGATATATCTTTGATTTGAATTTTCTCTAATGTATTAAATGCTTTTACTACTATAGATTTTTCATCTGCTGAATAACCAAGTTTTTTAGCATAAATATCTTCATCAAATTCTACTGATGAACCTACTAAGCCTAGTATTTTATTTTCAATATCTAAGCCTTTAGTAAATTCTTTGGTTAAATATATATGGCAAGCATCTACATCAAGAATTTGTGTTAAAGTTTTTGCTATAGAATTATATACTACGTATTCGTCTTGAGAATTAAATCCTAAAACACAAAGTGTATTATTTAAAGAATATATAGAGATAAGCTCTTTTAGTTGTGACTTTAATCTTGTTGTTTTATCCTTAACATCTTTACCGATTTTATTAGCTAAATCTTCAGATATTAAATATTCAGAAACAAAGTCACCGATGTTAAGTGCAAAAATTTCTTCTAAGGAATCATCTTCCATTAAGTCGATTGAACGACTGAAAAGTGATGCACCTAATTCTTCTTTCTCTGCCATAATATACCTTCCTACATGATTTTATTTCTTGTTATATTCATGTTAACGGCAAATTTTTCTAAAACTTTAATTTTTTTTACAAATTTTATACTTTAGTTGGAGATAAGTTATACTTTTTCCTTAAAAATTAGTTTAAATCTGATTTACAAATCGTAATATTAGTAACAAAACTCAGTGAAAAATTATTGTATTTTGACTTTGTGTTGTTTAAAATAAATGTATAAATTACACTAAACGAAACGATAGGGAATGAAAAATGGCTAAAAATATTAGAAATATTGCGATTATCGCTCACGTTGACCATGGTAAAACAACTATGGTTGATTGTATGCTAAAACAAAGTGGTGTTTTTAGAGAAAACCAACAAGTACAAGAAAGAGTATTAGATAGTAATGATTTGGAAAGAGAAAGAGGTATTACAATTCTTTCTAAAAATATTTCAATCAATTACAAAGGAACAAAGATAAATGTTGTAGATACTCCTGGTCACGCAGACTTTGGTGGTGAAGTTGAGCGTGTATTGGGCATGGTTGATGGAGCTTTATTAATTGTTGATGCTGCAGAAGGTCCTATGCCTCAAACCAGATTTGTTCTTTCTAAAGCATTAGAACTCGGTATAAGAATTATTGTTGTAATAAACAAAATCGATAAACCTGCAGCTAACCCTGATGGAACTTTGGATAAAGTATTTGACTTATTCACAGAATTAACTGATAGAGAAGATTTAATAGATTTTTCATATATTTATGCAAGTAGCTTAAACGGATTTGCAATTAAACATCTTGACGATGAAAGAAAAGACATGACTCCGCTTCTTGATTGTATTATTGAAAATATTTCAGAACCTAGTGGAGATTCAAACAAACCGTTCCAATTCAGAGCGACTACTCTTGATTATAATGAATATGTTGGAAGAATTGTAATTGGTCGTGTTGCTAATGGTAAAGTATCTTCTCAAGATCAAGTTGCTTGGATTAAAGCTGATGGTTCTGTTGAAAGAGGTAAAATTACTAAGTTATTCGGCTTCAAAGACTTAGGTCGTGTAGAAATAGATTCTGCAGAAGCTGGCGATATCGTTGGTATTGCTGGTTTTTCTGATATTCAAATCGGTGAAACTCTTTGTGATACAAATCATATTGAAGCTTTACCTTTGATTAAAGTTGATGAACCAACTTTGCAAATGAATTTTTCAGTAAATGACAGTCCATTCGCAGGACAAGAAGGTAAATTTGTTACTTCTCGTCAGCTTAGAAAAAGACTTTATGATGAATTAGAAAAAAATGTTAGTTTACGTGTAGAAGATACTGATTCTACTGATTGTTTCAGAGTAAGCGGACGTGGTGAATTACACCTTGGTATTCTTATTGAAACTATGAGAAGAGAAGGTTATGAGTTTCAAGTTTCTAAACCTGAAGTAATATTTAAAGGCGAAGGCGAAAATTTACAAGAACCGTTTGAAAATCTTTTAATCGATGTTCCTGAAGAATATGCAGGTTCTTGTATAGATAGATTATCGGGAAGAAAAGCTACTATGTTAGAAATGAACAATGCTAACGGTAGAACTGAAATGAAATTCTCAATTCCTGCAAGGGGTTTAATCGGTTTTAGAACTGAATTTATCCGTATGACTCGTGGTGAAGGTATTATGTATCATACATTTGATGAATATAAACCATACACCGGAGATATTCCTAAACAAAGAAGCGGATCAATCCTTGCTCACGAACAAGGTGAAGCTATTCCTTATGCTTTAGCTCAGTTTGAAGATAGAGGAGTGTTCTTTGTTACTCCAAAAACTAAAGTATATCGTGGAATGATAATCGGAGAAGGAAATAGACCTCAAGATATCGTTGTTAATATTTGTAAGACTAAAAAATTAACTAATATGAGAAGTGCAACTGCTGATGTTATGGTCACTTTACAGGCTCATAAAGAATTATCTCTTGAAGATTGTCTTGAATACATCGGTGATGATGAGTTGGTCGAAATTACTCCGGAAAATATCAGAATGAGAAAACAAGATTTAGTTAAATTTAAGAGTATTTAAGAAATAAAATATAATAAAAAAGGTTTAACATAATTGTTAAACCTTTTTTATTGTTGAATTTCTTTGAATATAATCTCATATCCTAAAATCTTTGCTATATTTTGACACTCTGTAAATGAAATAGAGTCTCTATTAATTTTTCCATATAATTTTGCAGCAGTATAATTTTTATTAGTTTCCTTTGAAAGAAGTTCTGCTAATTTTTCCATAGATATATGTTTAAGTGTTAAAAGTATTTTTAATTGTGTCTTTATGTCCATTCTCAAATTATATGTGTAATTGATAAATTTTGCTTATATTGTATAATTATTATCGTATATGATAATAATATGTTATATGTGATAAATTAATTAAGTAATAATTATGGAATTTTGAAAAAATTGAATTTGAAGTTTTAAAAAAAGAGATTTTATTAAATGAAATGAAATTTAGAAGAGAAATACTTATTGATAAAAATAATTTTGATAAATTCATGATAAAAGGATTTTTTACATTTTGGTCGTAGTTATATGATTTTAAATTTTATTATAAATATTATTAAAACAGATTTTTCTGAAAATGAAACACAACGATTATGTTGTTATAAAAAATAAATGAAATATTAAAATATATGGAAAAAATTTTAAAAAATCTTGATTTTCTTGTTAAAAAAATATCAAGATAAGAAAATTTTATATTGTAAGTAGGGTGCAATTTTTTGCACCAAAAGCTTATATTTAGTGAGTAGTGACTGGTGAATAGTGAATAGAAATTTATAACTTCTTTAAACTTCTTCCCCTCCCCTTGAGGGAGGGGGAAGGGGTGGGGTTAATAAATTAGTGAAGAGTGATGAGTGAATAGTGAATAGAGCTTTATTATTAACTTCTTCTCAACTTATAAACTTCTAAATTTTTTGATAATTTTTCATCAACTGTTCAACAATAATCCAATCGGATTCTTCATCTATTTCATAAGCAGTATAGCTTGGAAGCTCATAAAAAGTTACATTTCCTGAAAGACGGCATTTATCTTTTTTTATATTCCCAACTGAATTAATGTAACAAGCTCCTGTTTCTGCAATTAAACCTTCAAATTCTTGTCTTCTTGGACGGTTTTTATAATCATAATTTACAGGTTCAACTACAGATTTATCCCCATCTACAAATTTCCATTTAAACTGTTTTTCAACTACTCCTGAAAAAATAGAATCTGCTTTGGAATCTACAAATTTTTTGTACATATTATCAATGTGTTCTGATTTTAACATTGGAGAAGTTGCTTGGATTAAAAAGAAATTGTCTTTATTGTCTAAATCCGCTTGGGCAATATATTCAAGCATAACACTTTCAGTCGATGCCGTATCTGAAGCATTTTGAGGATTTCTATCATAAATTTCTATTTTCTCTAAATTAAAACTTGAAACTACTTTTTTTATCTCATCAGAATCAGTTGCAATAACAACTTTATCAATACATTTAGCACCACTAGTCGCTTTTGCTGTCCAATATACAAGAGGTTTGCCATTAATCTCTTTTATATTTTTCATTGGAATAGATTTACTTCCGCCACGTACAGGTATAAAAGCTATATTCATTTTTTTACCTCATAATCTCTAATCTTAATTAAATCATACATAACTTGATTATATGGAGTATCAATTCCTAATTCTTTTCCAAGTCTTATAATTTCTCCTGCGAATGCTTCTACTTCTGTTTCACGTTTTGCTAAAACATCTTGATACATAGATGTTTTACCTTCATCTGACATTCGAGATAGAAATTCTAAAGAATCTTTTTCTAAATTCTCTAAATTCTTAACCCCAATTTTTTCTGCAATAGATTTAGTTTCTGCGATTATTTTTTTAGCAAATTCAATGAATAAAGGATTATTTTTCATCTCGCCGAATTTTAGTTTTAATATTGCGGAAACTTGATTAGAAAAAAGATTAAGCGTAAATTTTAGCCACATTGAATAATCGATATCTTGAGGAATTGAATATTTTAATCTGATTTCATCTAAAATATTTGCTAAATTTTCATCGTCATCAATAAATAACTCCAAATTTCCGTCTTGAGAAACCAAATTACCTTCTCTCATAGCACTATGACAAATCAAATATGATTTTAATACTTTTGCATTTGGATAATTTTTTTTGATAATACTTTCAGAACTTATTCCATTCAAAAGAGATATAATTATAGTTTTTTCGCCTACAAAATTTTTAATATAGTCAATCGCATCATTTAATCCTTGGTACTTTGTAGAAATAATAATTAAATCAGCATTAAAACTATCATTTGGGCTAATGTATTTAAAATTTTGTTCGATATCATTAAATCTTGGCGGATTATTTTTATATTTATTTATCCGAACTTCATCAGCAAGAATTCTTAATTCACACTTAGAATTAATCCCAGCTCCAATAGTTGTACCAACAGCACCTAGTCCGCAAATAATAATTTTTTTCATATAGATATTTTAAATAAAACAATACAAAATATACAAATTTAAATTTTTGTAAATATTTTATACCCTAACTAGCAAAAAAATTTTTTTTTGGTTTTAGAACAAATAGATGGTTGATAAATCATAAAACATGATATAATTTAAATAATTAATATATAAAGCGAGGTCTAATATGAGTGAAGTAAATGGTCCTAAATTTAGTGTTAATCAAGTAAATTTTAATAATTTACCTAAACAATCTGTTGAAACAACTTCTGAAGTTGTAGAAAATACAACTCCGCAAATTAAAGATTTTTCTGATCCAAAAGCTGAAGCTTTAGGTCGTTCTATGTTATTTAAAGGTGCTGATGATACTAATCACGATTTGAAAGCATTATTGGAAAACCCACAAATCGCAGAAAATTCTGACAAAGCTTTCGAATTAGCTTTCAAAATGGCTCAAGATGCCGGTTTAGAAAATCCATATGAAGAAGCTGCAAATTTTGCAACAACTTCTATGTAAATTTTTTATAAATCCTATACAGACCATGACTCTTTATGATATTATATTATAAGGAATTTAGGGGGTATTTATGGAAGAGATGAATAATAAGCCTGTTGTTAAGCTTATTTCTAAGCCTGATAACATGTTGAGAACAATATACACTGCTGCAAGAACTTGTTATAGTGCGGATTCGCCTATTAATATTTATGATAAAGCAGAAGATGAAGAAAAAATGCTTAATCTAATAGAAAGAGTTGTAGGTTCAGGACATTATTCTGTCATAGAACATATACAAATTTCTTTTGCTATATCAAACGTTTCAAGAGCTTGTACTCACCAACTTGTTAGACATCGTCATATGTCTTTTTCTCAAAAATCACAAAGATACGTGAAAGAAAAAGGACAATTTGATTATATTATTCCTCCTACAATTGAGAAGAATGAAGAATTAAAAGCTAAATTTATCGGCTTTATGGAAGAAATTTCAAAAATGTATTGTGAATTTACTGATGCGGGAATTCCTGCTGAAGATGCAAGAGCCGTTCTTCCTAATGCTGCAGCAAGTTCGATTGTTGCTAGTTTGAATTTGAGAGAATTAATTCACCTTGCTAATTTAAGACTTTGCACGAGAGCTCAGTATGAAATTAGAACACTTATAAAAATGATGTGTGATGAATTGATAAAAGAAGAAGCTTGGCTTAAACCTTATTTAGTACCGAAATGTGTTAGAAACGGTTTTTGTGATGAAGATAAATCTTGTGGAAGGATGCCTAAAGCGAGCGTATGAAAAAACTCGGTATAGTATTTATAATTCTTTTCATTTGTTTAGTTATTTTTCATTTATTGGTAATTCAGCCTAAAAAATATGTTGAAGAAGATTTATATGACAAAATCATAGAACGTGGAACTATAAAAGTCGGAATTAATACTGATTCTAAACCTTTTGGGTTTTATGATAAAGATTGGAATGTTCAAGGTTATGATGCCGATTTAGCAAGATATATTGCTCAATATATCTTAAAAAGTCCTAATGCGGTTGAGTTTTATCCGGTTACTCCTGCTAATAGAATTCTAAAAGTTTCAACAGGCGAACTTGATATGGTTATCGCAACTATGACTATTACGCCGCAAAGAAAAGATATTATAAAATTTTCAATTCCTTATGATTACGCTGGACAAGCTCTTTTAGTCAGATCCAACAGTAAAATTACTTCTATTGCTGATTTAGCTGGACTTAATGTTGGGGTTGTGTTTGGAACGACTGCTGAAAAAAATATGTTAACACTTGCTCCGACTTCTACTATTATTGGATTTAGAAATTATCATGTTGCTTATGAAGCTTTAAAACAGGGTAAAATTGACGCATTAACTTCTGACGATACTATTCTTAGTACTTTTGCGTATGATGATAAAGATGTTAAGTTACTTCCTAAAAGATATTCTAAAGAACCCTATGGAATTGCTTTAAAGAAAAGCAAAAGCACTAAAAAATTAAAAGAAAACATCGATTTTGCAATAAAAGATATGCAAAGAAAAAACATTATTACAAGAATTAGAAGAAAATGGCTTAAATTATAGTTTAAGCTTTAACTTTAAACGCAAATTTTTTAAATAACACATAAGTGAAAATTGCAGCAGCCAAAGTTGCAAAGAATTGTGCTATATATACATTTGAATGAATAAATTTAACAAAAATTTCTAATAAACAAGCATTTATAAAATAGCTAAAAATCCAAGTTGTACAGCATTTTAGATATTCTTTTTTCCAATCTCCTTTGCTTCTAAAAACAAGGAATTTTTGAGTAGTAAAAGAAACAACAGAGGATATTAACCAAGCTAAAGCTAATGCCATCTGATAAACTTTTTCACCAAAAATAATACAGATTAGTGAATAAATTAAATACGAAACACCGGCATTAAATCCACCCACAAATAGAAATCTTATTTTATCTGATAAACTAAACCAAAACTTTTTCAAAAAATCCTCCAACTATAAAATTAATAGCGGCAAAAAGTTTTTTTAAAACTTTTTGCCGTTATATTAATCCTTAAAACTTATATTCAGGAATTACAAATTGTTCATTATTTGCATCTTTTTCAACAAATTTCAAATAATAATCCAAAGCTTTTTCTTTAGAATTTTGATAAAATTCTTCTGAAATAAGTTCTCTGTGTAATTCTGTTCTTTCACCTGAATAATTACCTAAAACTCTTGAGAATTTTTCAATCATTTCAAGATTTTCACCACCTGAATATGCTTTTGTTTTAGCATCTGTTCCTGATGGTCTTATTTCAACATATTTATCTTTGAATTGTAAATAAGTTCCATCACCAACAAATTTTACAGAAACAAGATTATCGAAATTTAATTCTGCAAACGCGTTATTAAGAACTTTTTTAACTGCTTCAACATCTGCAATACCTTCTCTTATTGCGATTGCTAAAGATAAATAGAACATATCATTTTTAGTTCTTAATTTTTCACCTTCTACTTTTGCCAGTTTTAATTTCTCAATATCAGGTTCTGATTCGTTGTAATAAGAAATATCTTCTCTTACATCAAATTTTGCAATGATATTATTTTCTTCAAAAATTTCAATTAAGTATTCAGAAAGAGTTTTATTATCTTCTTCCAATTTAGCAGCTAGAGCAGATGCTACAATAATAGCTTCTGTAGCGCTCTTTTCTCTCATAGCAATTGCTTTTCTGCCTGCTAGAGATTCGATTAAATCTTCAGAACCCATAATCATACCGCCAGATTCTTCGCCTCCGAAGATTAATCTTGGTTGAACGCCCAAATTAATTGAATTTCCGAATACATCATCTACAACAACTTCACTTTGAGGATTATTTTTAAGCTGTAATTCTACTTTTTTCATAATATTTGCAATTTCTTTAAATCCTACAGGCACATTTACAACTTTAATTCCGTGAGCTTTTGCCCATTCATCCCAAGATAAAGCTGATGCTGTTGTCTTAATCATAAATCTCGGATGGTTTTTGAATTTACCGCTTGCTTTTAATTGTTTTACACGATAATTCATCAACATCAAAAATGCTTGGTTTGCACTATAAACTGTTAATATTCTGTCTTCATCCAATTGAATATATGAAATACCGTATTCATCCAAATTAGAAACATTTCCACTTGCTTCAATTTGACAAACAGTAAGTCTATCGTGATCTGGATCTGTAATTAATACAACAGTTCCTATAGGATAATCTGCTAAAACTTTTTCATAGTGTAAAGATTCAATCACTGGGAAAAATCTTTCGCCATTAGGTTTTTTAGCAAGAACTGTTGCATCTACAGAATAATCGTAGAAAACTTTATTTCCTTTTGGATCAGTATCATATTTTCCAATACCATGGAAAAATGGATCTTCTTCTGTATTATTCCATACAAATTTATCTTGAATACCTAATTTTTCTAAAACTCTGCTCAAAGTTCTATAAGCACATCCGCCTACACTTTCAATAAATAATTTAGACTTCATTTTCTTAACGCTATCAAGATTTTGAGCAACACCTGATTTTAAATATTCAACATATAAATCTACACCATCATTCAATTTTGACATTATTTCTTCATCAATTAATTTATCATCACTTGATGCTATTTTAATTTCATATTTACCTTCTTTTTCAGTAATGTCAAAAATTTCTTGTATTTTATTTACAAATTCTAAAGATTCTTCAGGTAAATATTGACTTCCTTGAGAATTCAAATCTTTGGTAGCAGTTTTTACAGAAATACCATGACTTGAAGTAATATATTCTCCGCCAAGTAAATCAAGTTTAAATGCTAAAAATGAAGCTAACCATATTGGAATAGTTTTTCTTTCCTTTGGAGTTAAAGTCTTAATACCTTGAGCAGCTTGTATTCTTGCAATAGCTTCTAAATACAAATCTGAATTATATCTTACTTCACTTCCAACAAGTTTTATAATTTCTTTTCCTTCATATTTTTCTCTTGCGACAAGTGCTTTAGCTAAAGTTGCTAAAACTATTCCAACCAAATTAATCGGAAATCTTGTATCTTGAGGATATAAAATATTTTGTGGACCTCTAATACCTGCTGTAGATACTTTTGCTTCTTTTGAATAATTTGCAAACCAATCCAATAAATTTAAACCTTCCGGATTTTCTGAACTATGAGGATATAAATGTTCTTTTTTCAATGTAAAAGTAAATTCACCCTTATTATTAAAATCCATTAAATTCATATTTTTAATATAATCAGGAGTTTTATCAAAAACATTTTTGAACAACTCTTTTTCTAAATCACTTTTTGCTTCTTTATTAATCATAAAAAGTTTCTCCCTATCTAAAATATATCTTAAATTATACCATACAAAAAATGGTTAAATGAAAATATCTAACCATTTTTTGAATTATTAATTTATATATTATTTTTTTAAATAAACAGGTTGGAATTAGCAGAAGAGCTTTCTTGAATATATTTAGCAACCCCTCCGATTTCAACTCCATCAATTAATTCTTCTTCTTTAATCCCCATAACATCCATTGACATATTACAGGCAATAAATTTAATTCCATTATCTTGAGCTTGTTTAATAAGTTCATTCAAGGTAGAAACATTTTTATTTTTCATAACCCATTTCATCATAATAGATCCCATTCCACCCATATTCATTTTAGAAAGAGTTAATTTATCAGCACCTTTAGGCATCATCATTCCAAACATTTTATCAATAAGACCTTTTTTAACATTTTTATCTGGACGTCTTAAAATATTTAGTCCCCAGAAAGTAAAGAATAAAGTAACATCTTTTCCTGCTGCCTTAGCACCATTTGCAATTATCATTGCTGCAAGTGCTTTATCCAAATCATTTGAAAAAACTACTATCGTTTGAGAATTTCCGACACTTAAAACTTTGTTTTCATTAATATCTTTGTTTCCTTTTTGGATAACGGCTTTAATAATTTTATTTTCTACACTTAAACCTAAAAGTTTATTCCCTGTAGAATTACACCAAGCATCAATATCGGATTTAAATCCTCTATCTGTCGATGTAACTTCTAAAATATCACCGTCATTAACTTCAATAATTTTAGACGCAACTTTCATAATCGGTCCGGGACATTGAAGTCCGCAAGCATCTATTTTTATTCTTTCACTACTATTTATAGAAGAAATATTATTAGCACTTACTAAAGATTGAACTTTAGATTTTTTCTCAATATTACCTACTTTATCTTTTTTCAATTCTTTATATAGAGAAATTCCACCCATCAAAGAATATACATTATTAAATCCGTTTTGAACTAAAATTCTTGAAGCTACATAACTGTTATATCCTGTATTACAGAATAAAATAACTTTTTCATTCTTAGGAATTTCATTTAATCTTGTTCTTATCTCTTCAACAGGAATATTTTTAGCACTTCCAATAGTTGCTATTTCAAATATTTCACGCGGCCTTACGTCAATCAGATAAGCTCCTTCTAAATCTTCATAATATGCAGGTTTAATGAAACCTCTTAAAATATTATCAGCATTCATTCCCAAAATATTAACCCCATCTTTAGCAGAAGAATAAGGTGGAGCATAGCATAATTCACTATCTAAAAGTTCTTGAACAGTTCCGTTATTTCTCATAACAGAAGCTATAACATCAATTCTTTTTTCAACTCCATCAACTCCAACCGCTTGAGCTCCAAAGATTTTTCCTGAATTATCAAACAAAAGTTTATAGCAAACTTGTGTTGAATTAGGATAATATCCGGCATGATCTCTTGAAAATACAAAAGTTTTCCAATAATCAACCCCTCTTTGTATAAGTTGTTTTTCATTATTCCCTACTGATGCTACCGTTAAATCAAAAACTTTTAAAACAGAAGTACCTTGTGATTTTTTATAAGTTGATTCAATTCCGCAAATATTATCAGCAATAATTCTGCCTTGTCTATTTGCAGGACCTGCAAGAGGAATTAAAGAATAATTATCTGATACAAAATCTTTAACTTCAACACCATCACCACCTGCATAAATATCAGGATTAGAAGTTTGCATTCTATCATTTACAACAATACCTCTATTAACTTCTAAACCTCCATTTTTAGCAATTTCAACTTCAGGTCTTACTCCGATTGCCATTATTACGATATCAAATTCTATTTCTTGTGAAGATGAAAGAATAATCTTATTACCATCAAATTTTTGAACTCCATCACCTAAAATTAATTCAACACCTCTATCACGCATTTCATTTTGTGCAAAAGCTGCAATTTCCCAATCTACAGGTGCTAAAATTTGTTTCTGCATTTCTACTAAAGATGTTTCTAAACCCATTTCAACAAGGTTTTCTGCCATCTCTACTCCGATAAAACCTCCACCGATTACTACAGCTTTTTTACAATTTTTCTCTTTTATGTATTCTTTTATTTTATCTGCATCATATAAAGTACGAAGTGTAAAAATTTTATCTTTTGGTAAACCTTCAAATTCAGGAACAAAAGGGCTTGCTCCTTGTGCTAATACTAATTTATCGTATGAAATTTCTTCATTGTTTTCTAATTTAATTGTTTTTAGTTCAGGATTTATACTAACAACTTTAGAAAATAATCTAACTTCTATATTTAAAAGATTATGAAATTTTTGAGGAGAAGATACTAAAATCTTTTCTCTTTCATCAATCACTCCGGAAACATAATAAGGTAAACCGCAATTAGCTATAGAAGTTTCACTTGTTTTTTCTAAAACTATTATTTCAGCATTCTCATCTAATCTTCTTATTCTTGCAGCAGCACTCGCCCCGCAAGCTCCTCCGCCTATTATTACTACTCTCATATATTCTCCTTAATTTTCCTATTTATTTTTAAGATATCATATTTAATTTACGCAAGCAATTTTATATATTTTTTCTTAATATTTATGCTAAAGTATATTAGAGATTTATTATGTTATACGATGAAGCTATAAAATTATTAACAAATAAAGGTAATTTTTACATAGATTTAGGCTTAGAAAGGATTTCTAAAGTCTTGGATTTATTTAATAATCCTCAAGATAAGCTTAAATATATTCACGTTGCCGGAACTAACGGAAAAGGCTCTGTTTGTTCTATCTTAGCTTCTATTTTGCAAGAAGCCGGTTATAAAACAGGACTTTACACAAGTCCACATATTTGGGAATACACTGAAAGAATTAAAATTAATGGCAATGATATTCCTAAAGAAGAATTCAGTCAACTTATTGATGAAGTCACAACAAAAATTAACGAAAATAAAATTCATTTAACAGAGTTTGAAATATTAACAGTTGTTATGTTTTTGTACTTTCAAAAAAATAATGTTGATATAGTTGTTTTAGAAACAGGACTTGGCGGGAGATTGGATGCTACAAATGTAATTAAAAATAATCTATGTTCAATAATTACTCAAATTGATTTGGATCATACTGATAGATTAGGTAAAACAAAAGATGAAATAGCTTATGAAAAGGCTGGTATAATAAAGAAAAATTGTCCTGTTATTACAAGTATGGGATATGAAGCAATAAGAGATAAAGCAGATGAAGAAAATTCTATGTTTATCCTTGCAACACCTTTTGTTAATCCTATTTTTGTAGAGGCTCTTTCTCTAAAAGGTATGCATCAAGTTGAAAATTTAGCTCTTGCAATTAATGCTATTAATTATTTATTCAAAGATATTTCTGATGAAACTATTATTGAAAGTTTAAAAAAAGTTAAAAATCCTTGCAGATTTCAATATATTCCTGAAAAAAATTTAATAATTGATGCTTCTCATAATCCTAATGGCATAAAAGCTTTAAGAGAAAATTTGGATTATTATTTCCCTAATGATAAACGAAGATTTATTTTCGGATGTTTAAATACTAAAGATTATGAAAAAATGATGAATATTTTATTTAGAGAAGATGATGAAGTTTTTATAAATGAATTTGATTATCCAAATGCTTGTTCTTTTGAAGAATTAAAAACCAAATGCCCTGTAAGTGTTAAAAAATATAATCATTGCCTGAATTTAGATTTTGATAAATTAACAATAATTTGCGGTTCATTTTATATGATAGGAAATATGAAAGAATTAAAAAATTTTCTTTAATTTTATTCTTCCCAAATATCAAAAAAATTATAAAATTGATGCGGATATTTAAGCGTATATTTTTCTAAAAATTCTACATATTTATTTTCTAATTCTTCTATAATTTCAGATTTATTAATTTTAGTGGGAATAAATTTTTCAATTATAACTCGATATTTTTTACCTTCTTTTACGCATAAAATAAAACGAATAGGAGCTTCCAGCATCAGGGCAAATCTTATTACACCAAGAGGGAGAGATATTGTTTTACCAAGAAAAGTTCTTTTATAAATTTTATCGGCATTTTGTGCAGAAATCCTATCTCCTGCCATAAAAACATTTTCACCTTGTTTAAGTTTTTCTGAAATTAAAATCGAGGTATTTAAATCAATTTCTTCTATAGGAAAAGTATCTAAGGCTACTTTTTTTTCAAATGTATTAAGAAATTTTCTGAATATTTCACAAACATTTGCTTGTAAAAAAACATTTACTTTTGTATTTTTATAATCTTCTAATAAGCTTCTTAAAATCTCCACATTTCCAATATGAGTTGTCAAATAAAATACTCCTGTTTCAAAATCCGAATCTTCATATACAAAATTTTTATTATCAAAATCACCTAAAAATGATATTATTTTATCGACTAAAGAATTACCATAATTAAAAAACTGTATCCAAGAATCCAATAAAATATGTTTACGACCTAAAATTTTAAAGAATTTTTCAGAAGCTTTTCTTCTATCTTTAGCCTTAAAAAAAGTTATTAGAACAACAAAAAAAGCTATTATTCTTAAAATATTTTTTCCAAAAATTTTATAAAGATAAAAACTAAATATAAGTCTTTTTTCCCCTGCTCCGCTTTCAGAGAGTTGAAACCAATTTTTACGCATTTTTTACACACTCCAATAGCGTATAATCAAAAGCTCCAAGATTGTCGTAAATATAGTTTATTTTTAGTCCTGATTTTTCAATAATTTTTTCCATATCAGAGTAAGAATACATTTTACTGCAACCGTTTGCCATTGCTGTAAAATATAATGAAGTATGAACAAGAGAATATTTTGCACCTAAAAATCTTTGCCTATCAATAAGAGGTTCCAAAATATAGATTTTTATATCATCTGAACTTGTTTTTACTAATCTTTTTAATATAAATTCAATTTGTTCCTTAGAAAAACAATCCAAAAATTGGCTCATTAAAATTGCACCTGACATTTTGGGAAGCTTGGATTTTTCATCTAAAATATCGGCAGAATGGAATTTACATCCAACAAGCTCTTTATCATTTTTTATTACTTCAATATTTTCTTTTAAATCAATCATAGTAATATCAATTTTAGGATTATTTTTCAGACAAATTCTTTCAAATCTGCCTGTATTTCCTCCTATATCAAAGATTTTTCCACTATTTTCAATAATTTTATAAATAATATTAAAACAATTATCTGAATAGAAATGATCGAATTCATACCAACTTTTTTTTATTACTTCAGGTAATCTTGATAGATAAGGATATATTGTCTTAGCTTCCGGAAATAGTTTTTTTATGCCTTCAGGGGAAGATTTTTCAAATGATGATTTTAACTCATCTGCTCCTAAATAACACACATCTTTTACAAAATTAAAATTAACCCTCGTCATTTCATCATATAAAAATGTTTTTCCAAGTTGAGTAATATAAAATTTATCTTCTTTTTTCTCTACTATTTCTATAGCTTCAGCGACTTCTAAAAGCGTATTTATTGTATATTCCGAAAGCTCTAAAATCTTTTGAATCTCTTCAAAACTTTTAGGACTTTCATCTATAGTTTTCAAAATTCCAAATTCAAGCATAGAATTTATTGCTTGAAAGCTCAAAGGAGCAAATGCTATTTTTTGAGCTTCGGTGAGTGATTTTATAATATTTTTCTTATGTTCAGCTCTATTGTTCATTTCCTGATTTTATCATAAAAAGACTTAGTAAATAAGAAATTGTAATCCCAATAAACAAAGTTATTCCAAGTGAGCTTATGAGTTTAAATCTTACAAATGAAAGCATTAAAAATGAAAATGCAGTTGATAAGAACGAAATAAATACAGCATCTTTAGATTTTTCGCAATTTTGGGTTCGAAAAATCGAATAATCTAAACTAAATCCTAGAATTAAAAATAGAGCCAAAATATTAAATAAATTTATTGGAATATTAAAAAGACTAATTATAGAAATTGAAAATAATATACCTAAAAGTGGTGAAATTATTATTCTAAAAGCCTGTTTTAATCCATAGTTAAAGCTTAAAAATAAATACAAAATCACAAATACTATAGGGAATAATTTTAAACATTGTATTCTTATTTTCTTTAACTCTTTTGAAATCTCTAACGCAGGATCTATTGCATTATCTATATTTTCACTTGTAATAATAAATGATGTATTATTATCGAGCATAAATTTCTGTTTTAATGGGAAATTTTCTACATCATAATGAGCGAAATTCTTGTTTTCTAAAGCTTTTATTTGTGCTTGGGATAGAAATTTTCCATAAGATTTCAAATTATTTTTATATAATTCTTTTACGAGTGTGAAATTCTCTTTTTGTTTGTCAGTAGAAAAAATAAAATCACTTAAACTAATTGAATTTTTGATATTCAATTTTTCTTCTTTTTCAAGGATTTCATCAGTATTTTTACCGTTAATTAAGATATATTTAATATTTTTCTGCCCAAATAATTCTTGATTAAGTCTTTCAGATTTTATCAATTCTTTTGGCGGAGTATAAAGACTTTTCAAGTTATCATTGAATTTGAGGTTAAAAAATCCTAAAACTGTTATTCCTAAAATTATAGATAAAATTATAGGTTTGAATTTTGCTAAATCAAATTTTGGCAAACTATTTATTTTATAATCATTATTTTTAGATAAAATAAATACAACAAAAAAATACACTCCCAAAAGTCCTGATGCTGTAAATATTCCAATTTGTTTTAGTAATTCTATTCCAGAAAAATTTAGGATTAAAAAAGCGAAAACAGTTGTCAGCATGGAATTAGTAAGATTTTTTATAAAAGGGTTATTGTTATCATTTAAATAATAATGTAAAGAATAATCTAAACTTATTCCAATTAATGAGGTTGAAAAAACAAACGTTAAAATGTGGATTTTATGAAAAATAATACTCGAAACAGAAAACCCAATCAAAAATCCGAAAATTATACTCGCTAAAATCGGAAGAATAATTTTATAGGATTTAAAATAGAATTTGCATAATAAAATAAGAGCTAAAGTTGAAATTATACATATTATATTGATTTCAAAACTCGAGTTTTTAGATGCTAAATAAGAATGAATAGGAGTTCCTGTAAGGTAAATTTTCCCATCTTTTAACTCTTTTTGTTTATTTAAAATCTTTTCTAAGTCTTTATTATTGTTTATTTCAATTTGAGCAGAGCTATAAAATTTACCTTGATATTCTTTAATCTCTGTTTCATATCTTTTTGATAAAGAATTCAAAAAATCTCCAGATAACATATATGGGTCATTGCTAGGATCAGAAAGAAAAATTCCAAAAGGATTATATAACCTTATAAGAGCATCATTTTCTATAGTTTTATAATCTTTTTTTTCTAATTGGTTTATAATATCCTCACTCAAAAAATTTTCAGGATAACTTCCATAAATTTTTATAACATTGCTAAAAATCGGATTATATTGTCTATATTCGTTTTTTAATTCTTCAACTCTTTGAAGATTATCTGATTCAAAAATTATATTCAAATTTTTAGATGATAGTTGAGCAAGTTTTATTAAATTAGAATTATTATCTAAAAATGCCCTTGTAATTTCAGTATCAATACCTTTAAGGCTAAATATTCCAACAATAAAAATTATAGTTGCAGTTAAGAAAAAAATAATTTTTTTAAACATGTTTTTCCCATTTGATATTAGTTCTAGTTCCATCTTTAGTGATTATTGTCATTTTTTTTATATAGTCACTACCTGAAATTTCTATTGATTTTAAATAATCATAAGCAGGTGAATTTTTTTGTGGAACTAGACCAAGAGTCCAAGTGTTTCCTTGATTTGTAAAAAAGAATTTGAATTCTTTTTCAAGCTTTGAATAATTCTTTTTAGAAATAGCTAGAATTATATTATTTATTTGACGATATTCTTTTGTTGTATATGAAGTTGTACTTTTTATAGGATATGTTGTATAAAACGTCACACCAACATTTTCTTTGAATTCAAAATTTCCTGAGGATTTTAGTATTACATTTGAATTAGGAAATATTTTTTCTTGGCTGAATTTGCAATTTATGCTTTCAAGCTTTGGCAAATTATTTTCAAATTCGTTAATTTTTTTTGGATAATCAAACACATTTGCAAAACTCTGCAAATTCAGAATAAAAAATACAAATAGAGCGAAAAAAATTCTAACCATTATATTCCTCAACCGCTTTTACTAATTTTTTAGGAGCATTATACAAAGTTTCACCGGTCTTAAAATTCACTCCTATTTGCATAGTATTTGCTTTAAATATTTTTTCATTATTAAGATAAATATTATATTTAATAATAATAGCAGGTTCAAGCTCCTGTAAAATACATTCAACCACTATTTCTTCATCAAATTTAGCGGATTTTATATATTTCATATCCATTTTTGCAATAGGATACATAATTCCATCATTTTTCATATCATCATAAGTGTATCTAAGTTTTCTAAAAAAATCACATCTTGCGACTTCCAAATATTTAACATAATTTCCATGCCAGACAACTTGCATAGGATCTACATCATAAAACGGTATTCTAATTTTTGTTTTAGTAACTATTTTTTTCATAAATTTCCTATTAAATCATTTTTAATCGGTAAAATTCCACTTGAATAAGTTTTATTCTCATCTTTGTACTTAAAACTTATTCCGGATTCAGTTTTTGTAAGTTCTAAATCAATAATTTGATTAGGATTAATAATGTTTGCAAATTTAATCCTTCTAATTTGTCCGCAATGACAATCTAAATTGTAAGCAAGTTTTGCAAAAAAATCTACATAAAATAACTGTACAACACCTGCTAAAATAGGCAAACCTTCAAAATGACCTTTGAAAAAATTACTGTTTTCTAAAAATATAAGCTTAAATGTTATAGAATTATCTTCTTTTATTCTTGATAAAATCAAAGGTAAAGAAAGATTCAACTCAAATAATTCTCTAATTTTTTCTTTATCAATTTTTCCTCTTATATTCTTTGGTATTTCATCAAAGAATTTCCATTTTTGAGGGATTTTTTCAAAATCATCTTTAAGAAGATTCTTCAAACTCTTAATCAATACAACAGAACCGTTTTTTAGAAGATATTCTTTACCTAAATTATTTAAAACAGCTAAAGTTGCAATTTTCCCCGCAAATTCCAAACAATAACAATCATCTATATATTTATTTTCTTTTATTTTACTTTCAAGAATATCCGCATCAATTCGTTTTTCTTGAACTTTTAATATTCTATCGCTTCTTCCTACAAGTTCAATTTCATCTCCAAATATTTTCATTTTATCTTTTATAATCTGATGACTTTCTTTGGAATATTCAGTTAAAATTTCTGTACAATCATCTTTTAAAGCTAAAATTTTTATACCTCTAAATAATTTTAAACGCTTAGACTTATAATCTTTTCGATAGCCAATAGAACCGCTTTCGCTGCTTCCGTAAATATCAATAACATCGCTAGAGCAAATAGATTTAGCATATTCATAAGTCTTATCTTCAAGCTTTGCACCGGCTGTAAAAATATATCTAGGCTTAACTTCTATTTGAATATCATATTTTCTCATTGTTTCCAAAAAAGATGGAGTTGTTATAAGAACTGAATTTTTTATATTTAAATCTTCTGGATAATTAATTCTTTTAAGATTAATCATAAACCCTGAATTTAGAGGAAATACAAAATGAAATGTTGCACCAAAAAGATGTTCTAAAGTTGTAGTTGAAATAAATTCCAAATCCCCTTCAAAATGGAATTCTTCCAATAAATCATCACTTTCAATAATCATATTTTGAATAGTTTTTTTAACACAACTGTTTTTATCAGAAGTTGAACCGCTTGTATAGAATTCAATATCTTCATTATTTATTGCTTTTTTAAGAAAATCTATTGCTAATCTTAAATTTTCATCCTCAATATTATTTGATGTAAGTAAAGATTTTATTTCTTTAACAGAATAATTCTTATCTCCATTTTTGAAGATAACTTTTTCATCATATTCAATAGTTTTAAAATATTTTAAAAAATTATTATCCAATATAGTACTTTCCATCTAAATTTTTATATATTATACTTTTTATTTTTATAAGTATATATATAATATTGTAGAGTAAACATAGTATCAGGAGAACTATTAAAACTTTATTTGATAAATTTAGGTTTTAAAAAAGACAAAGTTTAATTAGAAGTTAAAAAATAAAAAAGTATCTATAGAGAGTTGATAATAAAATTTACTAAACAATCTCTTTTTCTTTAATATATCTAGGTCTGCTTTTAACTTCGTTAAAAATTTGTCCCATATATTCCCCAATAATTCCAAGACAGAATATTTGAAGTCCCCCAAAGAACGCAAGCAATATGACCAAAGTCGCCCATCCGCTTGGTGCTGAATGAAGAATATATTTTTCAAATAAAACTTCTAAAGCTAACAAAAAACTTCCTAATACTGTTAGCACACCTACTGCTGCAATGATTCTTAAAGGCACAATACTAAAAGCTGTTATTCCATTAAGTGCCAAGCTTGTTAGTGAAAAGAAATTATATTTTGAATTTCCTAACGCTCTTGGTTTTACATCAAAATGAACATAAGCAGTTTTTAAACCTAATTCGTGGAAAAATCCTCTTAAAAAGAGTCCTTCTTCTGAATATTTTTCTAAAATATCAAGAGCTTTTTTACTCACTAATCTAAAATCTGAATGATTAGGAGGAATTTTTACACCCAAAATATTCATTAATTTATAAAAACAAAGTGCTGTATACTTTTTAAAGAAGGAATCAGTTTTTCTATCATTTCTTATACCTGAAACAATTTCAGCACCTTTATGGAATTCATCAACAAAAATTTCAATAGCATTTTCATCTTGTTGCAAATCTGCATCAATTGATACAACACAATCGCAACCAATTTCTTTGACTCCCAAAAGCCCCGCTATAAGAGCTTTTTGGTTACCATAATTTCTGATAAACTTTGTTCCTCTAACTTTTGAACCATACTTTGCGTGTAATTCTTCTATAATTTCCCAAGTTTTATCTTTTGAACCATCATCTACCAGATATATATAACTATCACTTGAGATTTTACCTTTTGAAATAATGTCATTTAATACTTCCAAAAGCCTTTCAACAGTAGATTTTACTACAAGTTCTTCATTGTAGCAGGGTATTATTATTGCAAGTGTTGTTTTATTTTCGCTCATTGTAATCCTCTTTAAATTATAATACAATAAATTATTAGAATAGTGAATACTAATTGAGGGAGTAAATTTTGGGTAAGAAATTTATACTTAACGCAGACGATTTTGGTATGAGTGAAGCCTTTAATAGGGCGGTTTTAGAAGGGTATCAAGCCGGCATCTTAAAAAGTGCAAGTTTAGTTGCTAATGGAGAAGCTTTTGAAGAAGCTCATAAAACTATTATACCTGTATGTCCTGATTTAGGTGTTGGTATTCATCTTAATATTATTGAAGGTAAGTCGCTTTGTTTGAATCTTGATAAATTAACAGATGAGTATGGAAATTTTAATAACTCATTTGGACAATTACTTTTGAAATCTTTAAACCATAAAGACAATACTTTTATGGAACAGGTTGAGAAAGAATTTAGAGCCCAGATAGAAGAAGTATTAAAGGTTACAAAAGTTACTCACATTGATTCTCATGTCCATACTCATTCTATTCCAAGAATTTTTGAACTTGTGTGTAGTTTGGCTAAAGAATATGGTATAAAACAAGTTAGAACTCAATTTGAAAAACCTTATATTATGCCTGATGTACATAGACATTTAACTCTTACTTATCCTATTAACTTGATTAAAGTCATGCTTTTAAATGTTTTTACTCTTATTAATGAACATCAAGTTAAAGAGTACCAACTCAATACAAATGATTATTTAATCGGAGTAACATATACTTCTATGATGAATAGTTTAGCGATTTCTTACGGACTTATGGCTATAAAACAAGATGATGTAAATGTTGAAGCTCTTATTCATCCTTGTAGATATGAAGATGGAACTATTGATAATCATTTTGTTGAATTTCAGATTACTAAAAATATGAAATTAAAAGAAAAAATTGAAAATTTAGGGTTTGAAATAACTAATTATGTTGAAAAAGAAGATTAGCATAATATGTTTAATTTTATTGGCGATTAGCTATTCTATATTTTTCTTGTTAACAAAAGAAAAATTTCTTTATGTTAGTAAAGTTGTATCTCCTGTGGAATTTATCTTAGAAAATAATCAAAAATTTTCTATAACAGGAGTAGATTATTTTGATAGTTATTTTAGTGAAAAGAATAAAATTTATGCTGAGAAATTTAATATTAGTGAAGAAGAAGCTTTTATTATTGGAAATTTAGGAAAATATTGGGCAAAAAATTTAGTAGAAAATAGAGAAGTTAAAATTAAAGATAATAATATTATCTTTTTTAAATACAGTTATTATGAAAAATTTTTAAATTCGCCGTTTGCTATTATAAATAACGAAATTAGTAATTCTGTTGCATTTGAAAGACTTGTTAATTCTATAAGAAAAACAAAATATGTAATTATTCAAGATGAAGAAGTTTTTCCTATTTTTAAAGATTTAGAGTTAAGAGATTTTGTAATTATCAAAAAATCTGCTTATAATAGAGTTTTTAAGAAAAAACAAAATAAAAGAAATGAAAATGAGTTTTTAGAAACAATATCTAAAGTTGATTTTAAGAATTATAGATTGGATTTAGGTGATATAAAAATCATAGTTTCAGATTTTACTAAAAATTTAAAGCCAGATAGAGAATGTAAATCTGAAATTTGTAGAGAGATTTTAGATAATATTAATTCTTCTAAAGCTTCAATCGATATGGCAATTTACGGATATTCTTCCGTACCTAAAATCGAAAATGCAATTAGAAATGCCATTAATAGAGGCGTTAAATTTAGATTAATATATGATATTGATTCTAAATACCAGAATATTTATCCAAATACTTTTGATTTAGTAAAACTTATTCCAAATTCTGTTAGTGATAAAAATTCTAAAGAATTTAATTATATAATGCATAATAAATTTTATATTTTTGATAATAAAACTGTAATAACAGGTTCTGCAAATCTTTCTCATACAGATATGTCAGGATATAATTCTAATTCTATTATTGTTATTAAATCACAAGATGTTGCGAAAATTTTTCAAAACGAATTTGAACAAATGTATTTAGGGAATTTTCACAATGACAAAAAATCGATTCCACAAATTAATAAACCTAAAAATATAGAAATTTGTTTTTCTCCACAGGATAAGAGTTATGAAAAATCAATTTTCCCTTTAATAAGAAATGCAAAACACTATATTTACATACCAATATTTGTTTTAAGCGAAAAAAGATTAGTTCAAGAATTAATAAATGCTAAAAATAGAGGAGTAGATGTTAAAATTATTGCAGATGCTTTGAATGCTTCTGCTAAGTATTCTAAAATTAAACAATTAAGAGATGAGGGAATTCTTGTTAAAACAGAAAATTATGCAGGAAAAATGCATTCTAAAACTATGATAATTGATGATGAATATTTAATAATAGGTTCGATGAATTTTTCTAACAGCGGAGAAAATAAAAATGATGAAAATTTAGTAATTCTTAAAAATAAAGAAGCCGCAGTGTTTTACAAAAATTATTTTTTATACCATTGGAATAAAATTTCTAATAGATGGTTGAAGTACAATCCGTCAGCAGAAAGCAAAGATTCAATAGGTTCTTGTAGCGACGGTATTGATAATAATTACGACGGAAAAATTGATAAAGAAGATGTTCATTGTCAATAATAAACTAGTTCTGAATTATTTATTTCCCGTGAGGGTGTGCTACTTCGTAAACATCTTTCATATGTTTTATTGAAATGTGTGTATATATTTGTGTATTAGAAATTCCGGCATGTCCTAAGAGTTCTTGTACTACTCTTAAATCTGCTCCATTTTCAAGGAGTTTTGTTGCAAAACTGTGTCTGAATACGTGGGGTGTTACTTTTTTGGGTAATTCTATTCTTTCAACTGTTTCATTTATTACTTTTCTTATTGTTTTATTTTGAAGTCTAAAACCTGTATTATTTATAAATAAAGGGGTATTATCATTGATTTCACCATTATTATATTCAGGGGCGATAAGTTTTCTCGCGGAATTTATGTATTGAATTAAATATTTTTTTGCTCTTTCTGAAATTAGTACAATTCTTTCTTTCGCACCTTTCCCAAAAACTCTGATTTCATTTTCTTCTATATTTAAATCTCCAAAATTAAGGTTGCTTAATTCAGAAACACGCATTCCTGTTGCCCAAAGTAGTTCTAAAATTACTCTGTTTCTAAAACCTGCAGGTGTATCAATTTTTACGTTATTTAAGATTTGTTCTACTTCTTCCGGGGTTAAAAATTTTGGTAAAGATTTTGGTCGCTTTGGTGCTGAAAGTGAAATTGCAGGGTTTGAATCAATATAGCGTTCTCTTAAAAGAAATTTGTAAAACGTACGTATTGAAGCTATTTTTCTTGCGATGGTTGTTTTTTTATAATCGAATCTTTGTATAAAATGCAGGTATTCTCTTAATTTGTTAAAATCAACTTCCGTACAACTAATATTATTTAACCATAAAATATAGCTTACGATATCAGAACAGTAAGCAGTTAATGTATGTTCCGAAAAATTTTTTTCTATACTTAAATAATTTTTAAAATTTTCTATGTATTCTTTTTCTTTACTATCCATAACTTACGTTTACTTTTCTTTTAATCTATTATACAATACTTGTAGAAAAGTTTGAAGTAAAAAAAGATGAATATATTTAAGACATTTGAAACATTTTTAAAAGAACCCCATAGTATTTTAAGGGATAATTTTATTCAAATTGTCAGTGTGCAAACGGAAAATATATTTGAAAATAAACCTGCTATTGATGTTAGTTTATTGAAAAATAAGGCTCAAATAACTGTTGTGAATAATGAAAAATTGTATAAATTGTTATCAATAGTTAATCATCGTGCAAAATTAAAACAAGAAAGTGAACAAAAAGGAAAAGAACATGAAACAGCTTAATGCAAATTTTATAATAAGTGCAGAAAAGCTATCCCAATGTCCGGATTTTCAATTCTCGGAATTTCCGCTATTGGGTCGTTCTAATGTTGGAAAGTCTTCTTTTATAAATGCTCTTTGTAACAATAAAAAATTAGCTAAAACTTCAAATACTCCTGGAAAGACAAGATTAATTAATTTTTTTAATTTTTCGGATAAATTTATGATTGCAGATCTTCCGGGATATGGTTATGCTAAGGTTTCCAGAGAAGCTCAAGCAAAATGGCAAAAATATTTAGAAGAATATTTACTTAATCGAAAGCAAATTAAATCATTAATTCAATTTATAGATGCGAGGCATGATATTCAGAAAAATGATTTTCAGATGAGAGAATGGGTGGAAAATTATAATTTACCTATTTTTACAATCGTGACTAAAATTGATTATGTTCCAAATAGTAAGCACTTGAGTGTCATTTCTAAGATCAAAAAGGAATTTGGTGGGGAAGTTTTACCGTTTTCAGCGACTGATAGAAGATATTGTGAAAAGACTATTGAATATTTGATAAATCTTTGTGATTAATTTTATAAGGAGTTTTTGTGTTTAAGATAGCTCAAAAAAATGAATTAAATCAAGTATCTTTAACCGGAATGAGGGCTTTGTTATTGGTGGGCTTATTAATACAAGCTCCAAGAACTCTTGAAGAAATCAGAGAAGTATTTATTCTGTATAATATAATGGAAGAAAATCATTCTAACGATATTATTAGAATTGATTTGAATACCTTAAGAAGGATGGGATGTGAAATCTCTAAAGCTACAGCGAAAACCGGATTTAAATATGTTTTAACAAAACATCCGTTTGGGTTACAAATTGATGAGAACGATATTTTAGTTTTAAAGAAAGCTTATAAATTTATAAAAGAAAAAGAAGATATTAAAACTTTATTAGAATTTGATAATTTATTTAAAAAAATTGCTGAATATGTTATGGATAATAACATTAAAGAACAACTTTATGGAATTTCTTTTACTAAAGAATTTCCTATGGATTTGATAAATACTTTATTGAATGATTGCAAACAAAAAAATATTCTTAATATTGTATATCAGAAACCTACTGAAAATTTTGAATCATATAAAAAAATTATTGCTCAAAATTTAGTTTTAAAAAATGATAAACTTTATTTATATTGTTATGATTTTGAGCGAAAAGATTCGATAATATTAAACGTAAAGCGTATAAAGCAAATAATTTCAAGAATTATAGGTAGCGGAGATAATCAATTTAAAACTACTAAAATAAAATTTCATTTAAAAAGCTTTGGGGTTTTAGAGCTTAATGAAGAAGAAAAAATTGTTGAATCTAATGAAAACGGTTATATCATAGAAGCCGAATATCACAATGATTTTGTTGCTATGCAAAGAGTTTTGTCTTTTGGCAAGGATTGTACCGTAATAGAACCATTAAATTTTAAAGATAAAATTATACAGAAATTAAAAAGTATGAGGAAAATATATGAAGAGTAAAGTATCTTCAAAAATTAATCTTTCTTCTATGCAGGTTATAAAAACTTTGCAAGTTCTTATGCAAGGTAATTTTACTATGAATGAACTTGTTGATAGGTTGAATATAAATGAAAAAGATGTAATTTTTAATAATAGTGTTGTTAGTAAATATATTAATACTTGCAGATATTGTGGAATTGAAATACCAAAGATTCAGAATAAATATTTTGTAGCTAGCATGCCTTTTGGTTTAGATTTAACTTCAAATGATATTGATTTATTAGAAAAATTACAAAATGTTGTTAAACAAAATATGCTTAAAAAATATTGTAAAATTTTTGATGATTTTATAAATAAGGTTAATAAGTATTCTAATAAAAAAATCATAAGAGTCGATAAAAATAATTATAAGATGACATTAGAAATTTTTGAAAATGCAGTTTGTGAACATAGAAAAGTTAAATTTTTGTATAAAAACGGTGCAGAATATATTTGTTCTCCTATAAAAATTGTTGAGAATGGTAATAAAGTATTTTTTAATGTTTCATATAAAAATAAGGACAAATTAATAAATAGTGAAAGAGTTTCCGGTTTAAGTGTTTTAAGCGAGAAATTTTTTCCACGGATATCAAATGTTACTGTTACTTATAAAATGAAAAATGTTTTAGCTAAAAGATATGCATTAAGAGAAAATGAAAAAATTTTACAGAGATTTGAAAATGGTGATATTGTAATTTCTAATAATGGTGAAGTAAAAGAAATATTATTTTCAAGATTGTTTAGATATGATGATTTATGTGAAATTTTAACTCCTAAACAATATAGAGAAGAATTTAAAAATATTCTTGATAATACATTAAGCAATTATGGAGTAGATTAATGTTATTAGCTGTTGATATTGGTAATACAAATATAACTTTAGGTATTTTTGATAATGAAAGTATTTTAGAAACTTTTAGGCTGGCTTCAGATAAAGAATTACCGCAAGAAGAATATGAAATACTATTACATTCATTATTTAAAAAATATCAAATAACCGGTTGCATTATAGCTTCAGTAGTTAGTGAATTAAATAAAAAATTTAAGCGCGCTTGTGATAATGTATTTCATATTAATTCTATTTTACTTGATAGTAAGTCAAATTTAGGTTTAAAAATTCAATTAAAAAATCCAAAAGAATTAGGAGCAGATAGAATAGCCAATGCTTGCGGAGCGTATATGCTTTATTCTAAACCTATTATAGTAGTAGATTTAGGAACTGCAACAACATTTGATATAGTAGATAAAAATGGTAATTTTTTAGGTGGTGTGATAATGCCCGGATTAAAATTACAATTAAATGCTCTTAATTTAAATACTTCAAAATTACCTAAAATTGAACCTGATAAATCAGAAATAGCAATAGGAAATGATACGGAAAGTGCGATATTATCCGGTGTTATAAGAGGTTCAGCTTGTGCTATAGAAGGTTTAATCTCTCAGTGTGAAAAAGAGATGGGCGAGAGATCTGTTATAGTAGCGACAGGCGGCTATTGCGGATTAATTTCAGAATATATGACAAGAGAATTTGATTTTGTTAATCCATGTTTAACTCTTGAAGGATTAAGATTCTTATATGAATTAAATAAAAGTTAGTGATTAGTGAATAGTGAGCAATGAATAGAACTTTATTCAACTCCTCAACTTATAAACTTCTCTTCCAGTGAATAGTAATTAGTGAGTAGTGAGTAGAGTTTTATTATTAACTCTTTCTCAACTACTCAACTTTAAGGTTTTCCTTTATTAATATCTGGCTAAATATTTATCAATTTCCCATTGCGAAACATATGTTCTAAAGTCATCCCATTCAATATTTTTCGCAGTCATAAATTCATCTAAAATATGAGGTCCTAGAGCTGTTTTAGCAATTAAAGATTTATCCATATAATAAAGAGCTTCTTTTAAACTTCCAGGAAGAGATTCGATTTTCATTTTTTTACGTTCTCTTTCAGATAATTTATAAATATTAGCATCTACAGGTTTAGGCGGTTCAATTTTATTTCTAACCCCGTCAAGACAAGCTGCAAGAATAGTAGCAAATGCTAAATAAGGGTTACAGCTTGGATCAGGAGATCTTAATTCTACACGAGTAGAAATTCCGCGTTTTGCAGGAACTCTTAATAATGCACTTCTATTAGCAAGTGACCAAGCCATATAAACAGGAGCTTCATATCCTGGAACAAGTCTTTTATAGCTATTAACAGTAGGGTTTAGAATTCCTGTAATACTTTTAATATGTTTTAATAAACCGCCGATAGAGTGTCTTGCGATATCTGAAAGTTGATATTCTGCTTTTTCATCATAAAAAGCATTTTTGCCGTCTTTAAATAATGAAATATTACAGTGCATACCTGAACCATTTATTCCATAAACAGGTTTAGGCATAAATGTTGCGTGTAATCCGTATTGAGCAGCAATAGCTTTTACTGCAATTCTAAATGTTGCAACATTATCAGCAGTTGTTAATATATCAGAATATTTAAAATCGACTTCGTGTTGACCATCAGCAACTTCGTGGTGAGAAGCCTCGATATCAAAGTCCATTTCTTGTAATGTACTTACAATATCAGCTCTAACAGCTTCTCCAAGGTCATCAGGTCCTACATCATAATATCCTGCTCTGTCGTGGGTTTTTGTCGTAATATGGTCTTCTTCATCTTTTTCAAATAAGAAAAATTCTGCTTCTGGACCAATATTCATTGAAAGACCTAATTTTTGAGCTTCTGCCATTAATCTTTTTAAATTACATCTTGGACAACCTTCAAAAGGAGTTCCATCAGCATTGTAAATATCACATATTAACCTTGCTGAATTTCTGCCATCTCTTTCTTGCCAAGGAAGAATTTGGAAAGTATTTTTATCAGGATAAAAGAACATATCTGAGGTTTCAATATTTCTAAATCCTTTTATTGATGAGCCATCAAGCATTATATCATTGTTTAAAACCCTATCAATATGTTCAGAAGGTATTGCTAAATTTTTTACTTGTCCGTTGATGTCTACAAATTGTAATTTGATAAATTGTACATTATATTCAGCAATTAATCTTTTAATATCAGCATCAGTATACTTAGTTCCGCTTAAAGTTTGATGTTGAAAATCCATGTAATACCTCCATCCAATATAATTGTCTATTTCACTCTCTCATCATGTTATAAATGATATATTTTTTTGGCTTACAGGTCAATAGGTTTGATATTAAGATTTTATTAAAAAAACTGAGGTAAAACCTCAGTTTTTTAACCATACATACAGTCTTTTTTTATCAAATCATTAACAAAATCATCTTGTTCTTTTTCAGTGAAATTCTCTTTAATGTAATCATCAGTATGTTTTGCTAATAAAAATCCTAGTCCTATAGCTCCTAAAAGTCCGCTTAAGAAACTGCCTGTTGTTGCTCCTGTTGCTGCTTCTACAGTATTTTTTACAACTTGTCCACTCATTGGAGAGCCTTTAAAATTTGTTTTTTGATTTTTTTGTACGCTAGTTGGCATAGTTGTTGTGATTGGATTAATACGCATACACACTCCTTTCTTGTTTAATTGATAATAACACCGTATTTATTATATATCAAAAAACTTTTATTCAAAGAAAGTTTTTAAATATTGTCCCGTATATGAATTTTTATTATCAATAATTTCTCTAGGAGTACCGCAAGCAACGATTTCTCCACCTGCATTTCCGCCTTCAGGTCCAAGGTCAATAATATAATCAGCAACTTTTATCAAATCTAAATTGTGTTCAATAATTAAAATGGTATTACCATTATCTGCAAGTTTTTGGATGATTTTTATTAATTTATCCAAATCGTGCCAATGAAGTCCTACAGAAGGTTCATCTAAAAGATAAAGAGTTTTACCTGTTGCTCTTTTATTTAATTCGGCAGCAAGCTTAATTCTTTGAGCTTCACCGCCTGAAAGAGTCGTAGCACTTTGTCCTAATTTAATGTAGTCAAGACCAACATCATTTAGTGTTTTGAGTTTGTTTGCAATTTGAGGAATATTTTCAAAGAACTCATACGCTTCTTTAACACTCATTTCTAAAACATCAGAAATTGTTTTTCCTTTATATTTAACTTCTAAAGTTTCATTATTATATCTTTTCCCTTTACAGACATCACATTTTACATAAACATCTGACAAGAAATTCATTTCAATTTTCAAAACCCCATCACCAGCACAAGCTTCACAGCGTCCGCCTTTCACATTAAAACTGAATCTTCCGGGCTTGTATCCTCGCATTTTTGCTTCATTGGTTTTTGCAAAAAGTTCACGAATCGGGGTAAATACATCTGTATAAGTCGCAGGATTTGAACGAGGAGTTCTTCCAATCGGAGATTGGTCTATATCAATAATTTTATCTAAATGTTCGAATCCTAAAATTTCATCTACTCCTTGAGGTTTAGGTTTGTTTTTTCTTAATTTATGTAGAGCATATTCATAAATCAAATCTTGCATTAATGTTGATTTGCCTGAACCTGAAACTCCTGTTAGAACAACGATTTTACCCAATGGAATATCTAAATCTATATTTTTTAAGTTATTTAGATGAGCATTTCTTATTTGTAAAAACTCTCCATTACCTTCTCTTATTTTTTTAGGTAAAGGAATGTGATATTCTCCACTTAAGTATTTACCGGTGATGGAATCTTCAGCTTTAATAATATCTTCAACAGTTCCTTGAGCAATAATATTTCCACCATTTATTCCTGCTTTAGGACCAATATCAACGATATAATCAGCGTTTCGAATTGTATCTTCATCATGTTCTACTACAATTAAGGAATTCCCCATATTTCTTAATTTAAGTAAAGTTTTTATCAAACGTTCATTATCTCTTTGGTGCAGCCCAATTGAAGGCTCATCTAAAACGTATAAAACTCCAGAAAGTCCGCTTCCGATTTGTGTTGCAAGTCTTATTCTTTGTGCTTCACCACCTGATAATGTACCAGAGGTTCTTGCAAGCGTTAAATAGTTAAGCCCTACATCACATAAAAATTTTAATCTTGCCCTAATTTCATCTAAAATTTGTTTTCCGATTTTCATTTGGAAATCAGAAAGAGTTAAATATAAATCAGTTATGAATTCCAATTCTTTATCAATAGGCATTAAACAAAATTCATGAATGTTTTTTCCATTAATCCTAACAGCTAAAGGGAAAGGTTTAAGTCTAGCACCACCACATTTTTCACAAGGCGTTGTTACCATGTATTTTTCGATTTCAGCTTTCCAATACTCACTATCTACATTGTAGTGTTTCATTAAAAACGGAATAACACCAATAAATTTTTGTAATGTTGTACGGTATCTTTTTGAGCCAAATTCTCGAATTCGCATTGGAATTTTCTCATCAGAACCATACAAAACAATTTGCTGATGTTCTTGTGGCATATCTTTAAAAGGAATATTAAAATCCATTTTATATTCAATTTTTATAGCGTTTAAAACATCTTCATAATACCCAGTAGAGGACTTACTCCAAGGGTAGATTGCTCCATCTTTTATACTCTTATCTCTATCAGGGACTACTAAATCAGGATCAATCTTAAAATCAACACCAATCCCCCCGCATTTTTCACAAGCACCATAAGGAGCGTTAAATGAAAATATACGAGGAGTTAATTCTTCAAAGCTTAAATTACAGTCAGGACAAGCAAGTTTTTCGCTATAAATAAGCTCTTCCACGACACTTGATTTAGGCATATTACTTTCAGACGAATTACATTTACCCCCGCCAATTACATCAATGTTTGTAACACCATCAGCTTTTTTTAAAGCAATTTGTACACTATCAGCGATTCTTGATTTAGCTTCAGGTTTTACGACAATTCTATCTACTACGACAGAAATTGTATGTGCTTTGGTTTTAGCGAGTTTTATTTCATCCTCATCAAGATTATAAATTTCACCATCAACTTTTACTCTAACAAAACCTTCTTGTCTTAATTCTTCAAATAAAGATTGAAACTCTCCTTTTTTACCCTTCGCAAGCGGAGCGAGGATTTGGATTTTTGTTCCTGTTTCTAATTTTAAAATGCTATTTACAATCTCATCAATAGTCTGCGGTTTAATTGGTTTTCCACATTTTGGGCAATACGGCGTGCCGATTCTTGCATATAAAAGTCTTAAGTAATCATATATTTCAGTAACAGTCCCAACAGTAGAGCGAGGGTTGTTACTTGTAGATTTTTGGTCAATAGAAATTGCAGGAGTAAGTCCATCAATATAATCTACATCAGGTTTGTCCATCTGTCCTAAAAATTGACGAGCATATGTAGAAAGACTTTCAATATAACGTCTTTGACCTTCTGCAAAAATTGTATCAAAAGCAAGCGAACTTTTACCTGAGCCTGATACTCCTGTAAATACAACTAATTCATTTCTTGGAATTTCTAAAGAAACGTTTTTTAAATTATGTTCTCTCGCACCCTTAATCGTAATTTTGTCTGACATATTCAAATTATATCACGTGAAATGGGGAAAAACTAATTTTGCAAATTTTTTATTATTTTTTATCTAGACCAGATGGTCTAGATGAATAAAAAAAATTAATCTAAGGATTGATGTTGCTTCAATAAAAATATATTACACTTTTATTGGGAAGAAATATCCTAAAAATTGTAGAAAAATAGACTTGGGTAAGTAGAAAAATAAGAGGAAGGTGACGTAAGATGAATCTTACGAGCTTAGATATAACTTTACAAAGAATAAATATGATTGAAAATAGATTTCAATCACTAATGTCTTATGGTGCTAAGCCAGATGAAGATTTTCAAAAAATCTTAGACTCATCTATCTCTAATAGGAAAAATTCTACTGAAACTTCAAGAACTGAGATTAATGAATTAATAGAAAAATATGCAGAGAAAAACGGCTTAGATTCTGATTTTGTAAAAGCTGTAGTAAAACAAGAATCAGGATTTAACCCAAATGCAACATCAAAATGCGGCGCAATGGGTTTAATGCAGTTAATGCCATCAACTGCAAAAGGACTTGGTGTTACCAATGCTTATGATGCAGAACAAAATATTCAAGGCGGAACTAAGTATTTAAAAGGTTTAATGGATAGATTTGATAATAACAAGTCATTAGCATTAGCAGCATATAATGCAGGGCCTAATGCAGTAAAAAAATACGGTGGAATTCCGCCATATATGGAAACACAGAATTACGTAAAAAGTGTTTTAAGCAACTATGAAAAAATGAAAGGGGGGTAAATGTTTATTAGATTGAACTTAACCCGCCATGCAAAAAAGAAAGAAGCGGGGGTAAATGTACAATAGATTGAATTTAACCCGCCTAATAAAAAAGAAAGGAGCGGGGGTAAATGTACAATAGATTGATTTTAACCCGCCTAGTAAAAAAGAAAGGAGCGAAGTAATGATAGTAAGAAGTTTTGAATCAGCTGCTAACGGCATGCTCGCTCTTATGGATATGAACGATAATACTGCTAATAATTTAGCTAACGTTAATACAGTGGGTTATAAAAAAGGTTCTTTAAGATTTAAAGATATTATGGAATCAGCGGTTTATAACAAAGAAGGTTCTGTAATTCGTAATCATTCTAATGAGTATATAGGAAGTTTAAGTTGCGGAAGTCAGAGTATGCAATATACTCACGATTTTTCACAAGGAGCATTAACAAAGACTTCAAATCCTTATGATGTAGCAATTGAGGGTGATGGTTTCTTTAAAATACAAGACGCAGAAGGTAATGTTTCATATACTCGTAATGGTTCTTTTGTTGTTGATAGAGGATATTGGCTTAAAACAAAACAAGGTGAGTTTGTTTTAGATATCAATAACAGAAGAATTAGAATGTTACCTGAGGATATGGATGATGAAACTATTTTCAGAGATAGAAAAGATATTGTAATTGCAGAAAACGGAAATATTGAAATTAATTCATACAATCAAAAAATACCGCTTCAAACAATTGGGGTTTACGATTTTGCGGATAAAGATGATTTGTTTGAAATCGGAGATGCAAAATTTGTACCACGTGATATTATCAATAATCCTGAATTACGTTCAGAAAAATTTACTGTACAACAAGGGATGTTAGAACTTTCAAATTCAAATGTAATAAAAGAAATGATTAATACAATTAATACAACAAGAAATTATGAAAGTTTAACAAAAATAGTAAGTACAAATAGTGACATGTTAACAACAGCAGTATCTGTAGGACGAATAAGAACAAGTTAAAAATAAAATACAAGGATAAAAATCGTCAACAGGGGTAAGGTTACCAGATAAAGAGGAAAAGAGGAAAAATGTTAAGAGCATTAACAACAGCAGCAACAGGTATGATAGCACAACAAAACTATCTTGATGTAATTGCAAACAACGTAGCAAACGTTAACACTACTGCATTTAAACAATCAAGAATAGAATTTCAAGATTTGTTATCACAAGCAGTAAGAACTCCTGGTGCATTAATGAACCAAGGTACTTATCAACCTGTTGGTATAGAAATCGGACTTGGGGTAAAAACGGCTGCAACTACTCGTGTATTTACTCAAGGTGTTGCAATTTCAACAGGTCGTCAACTTGATATCGAAATCGAAGGGGAAGGTTTCTTGCAAGTAATGAAAGAAGACGGCTCACTTGCTTATACTCGTGATGGTTGTTTGCAAGTAGATTCTTTAGGTCAATTATGTACAAATGACGGACTTTTAATTCAGCCTTCTGTTTCTATTCCAAGAGATGCTACTGAAATTACAATTACTCAAGACGGTAATATATCAGTAACACTTCCCGGACAAACTCAACAATCTATTGTTGGTTCGCTTCAGTTGGTAAAATTCCAAAACCCATCAGGTCTTTTATCAATCGGACATAATTTGTACAAAGAAACTCAAGCTTCAGGAAATCCTGTTCAAGATACTCCTGGACAAAATGGTTTAGGTTTGATTCAACAAGGTATGTTAGAAGGTTCTAATGTTCAAATTGTTGATGAATTGGTTGGTTTGATTAAAGCAGAAAGAGCTTTTGAATCTAATTCAAAAATAATTAACTCTTCAAGCAATATTCTTCAATTAACTAATAATATGTCTTAGGTTAGTGACTAGTGAATAGTGATTAGTGAATAGAACTCTAAAGATTAATAAAAAAAAGTTGAGCTTACTAGTCCAACAAAATAATAAGTAAAGGGGAGAATTCAATTCCCCCGCCCCTTGAGGGAGGGGGCTAGGGGGTGGGGTTCATAAGAAAGTTAGAGTCTCAAAACAAAAAGGTAAGTAGTAGATGAAAAAAATTGTAATAACAGCTTTAATAATGTTAGTAGGAAGTTTAGGAGCAAATGCTCAAATGCTTTCTTCTGCTAGTGTAAAAGCTTCTGTTGCTCAAATTTTAGAAAATAACTACAAAAAGATGACATCAGGTGATGTAGAAGTAAAAGTTTCTGCAACACCTTTTGCACAACTACAATTACCTGACGGAAAAATCTCTTATAAAATTGTATCAGGCGGAGATAAAATCCTTCCTCGTGATATAAAAAGAGTTGATATTTATGTAAATAATGCTTTTGTAAAATCATTAAACTTACCTGTACAAACTATTGTTTATGAAGAAGTTCTTGTAGCTAGTGATTTTATCGCAAGAGAACAGACTTTAACAAAGGATTGTACAGAAGTAAAAAAAGTAGATGTTTCGATGAGAATGAATTATATTCTTACAGAAAAAATGTTAGAAAAAGAAATCACTACTAAAAAAGCATTTCAAAAAGGTGAAATTATAGATAAAAGATTTGTAAAAATGCGTCCTGATGTAGCAAGAAATTCTGATGTAAGAATTTTCTTTGTATCAAATGGAGCAGTAATGATATCGATTGACGGAACTGCAATGATGGATGGAATGACCGGAGATTATGTCAATGTAGAAAATAAGAATTATAAAAAAGTGTATAACGGAAAAGTAATCGGAGAAAATAAAGTTCTTGTAAATATATAAAAAGTGACAAGTGAATAGTGAGTAGTGAATAGAATTATAAACGCTCAACTTTAATTAATATCTGCCATCAAAGGGATGAGAGAAGGAAAATAATAAAAGGTAAGTATATGAAAAAAGTTTTATCAAGTTTATTAGTAATATTTATGATGTTAACAGGGTTATTACCTTGTAAAGCAATAGAGGCAAAAGTAAGAATCATGGATTTAACTCATATTAAGGGAGTTAGAGAAAACCAATTAGTCGGCTATGGTGTAGTAGTTGGTCTTCCTGGAACAGGTGATAACTCTCGTTCTACTCAAATTACTAATAAAATGTTATTGAGAAATTTAGGTACTGTAATTGATCAAGAAAACTACATCCAAAAAGGAGCTTCAGCTGCCGTAATCGTAACCGCAACTGTTCCACCATTTTCAAAAAACGGTGATAAAATTGATGTAACTGTATCAGCAATGGCTGACTGTAAAAGTTTAGAAGGCGGAGTTCTTGTTCAGACAATTCTTAAAGCTCCAAACGGAGAAGCAGTAGCAGTAGCTCAAGGACCTTTATCAGTTGGTGGTATTAATAAAATTGCAGGCGGATCTTCTGCAAGAACTGCAATTACTACAACAGGCAGAATTCCTGGTGGAGCGATAATTGAAAGAGATATTTATACAGAAATCGGGGATGAAAATTCTATAACATTATCAATTGACCGTTCTGATTATACTCTTGTATCAAGAATAGCAAAATCAGTATCTCAAATAGCTCCGGCTCAAGCTATTGACGGAAGTTCAGTAAGAGTTGAAATTCCTGCCAAATTTTTAAATGATAGAGTAACTTTTATCTCTATTTTAGAAAATTTGGAAGTTTCACCAACAATGGATAGAGCAAAAGTCGTTGTTAATGAAAGAACAGGTACTGTTGTAATCGGAGCAGATGTAAAATTACTTCCTGCAGCAGTAGCTCACGGTAATATTACTGTTACCGTTTCAACAACAAATGATGTTTCTCAACCTAATGCGTTTGCAAATGGTGCAACTGTTGGGTTTGAAAATTCTGACATAGAAATTAACAAAGCTCCGGGAAGTCTTGTTACAATGCCAGCTAACAGTAATCTTAATGACTTAGTAAGAGCTTTAAATTCAATTGGGGTTGCGCCTGTTGATTTAATTTCTATCTTACAAGCACTTAAAAAATCAGGAAGCTTACAAGCTGATTTAGTAATAATTTAATTAGTGAATAGTGAATAGAAATTTATTTTATAAATTACTAAGCTTAGAAAGGATAATATGGATTTTTCAACTCCTACAATAGATTTAATAAAAAGCGGTCTACAAAATGCTCAGACAGTTAATTCTGATCAAGTTTTGTATAACCAAATTAAAGGTTCAAGTGATTCTAAAGAACAATTAAGAAAAGCTGCGACAGAATTTGAAAGTATTTTTATAACCAAAATGCTTTCTCAAATGGACAAAACTGTTGATAGAGAAAATGGACTATTTGGTAAAGAAACTCATTATGTTGACACATTTAAATCAATTGTATACCAACAAATGGGACATGATATTGCAAACAATCCAAGAACGTCTTTTGGATTTGCAGATCAAATTTACAGACAGATGGAAAAATACGTTGGAAATTAGGTAAGAATGAGTAAAAAGCTTAATAAAAATAAAGAAAAAGTGATTAGTGAGTAGTGAATAGAATTATAAACTACGAAAGGAATAAATAATGTTATCATCAATAGGACAAAATAATTCAGTACAACAATTTAGTGCATTAAACGCATTTAAAACAGCTCAAAATCCTCCAAAACAAGAGGAAATGGATGTTGTTCAACAATCTCAAGGTCTTAATACAACTTCAAATGTAAGTTTGTTAGATAAAATTGATGTGAATGAATTAAGAGAATGTGCAAAATACGTTGGAGAATTCAATATTTCAGATGATGACATAAAATACGGTTTATTATACGGTAGAAGTGTTATAGCAGAGTATCTTTGCTAAATTTTGGGGATAAAGAGGATAGTAAGATGAAAAAATTAGTCATAAGTATAGCAATATTAATGATGTCAATAATGACAGTAAATGCTGAATCATTATTTACATTAGGTGCAAGTCAAAATTATTCAGGCGTACCTCGTTCATTATTTGGCGGAGTTCAAGCAAGACAAGTCGGGGATTTAATCTCTATCATTATGGCTGAAAATATTACTGTAAGCGACAATTTAACATATTCATCAGAAAAATCTTCTAATACTGTAGATACTTTTACATCATTTTTTAATAAATGGTTTGGCTTATCATTAAAAGATACCGATGGCTTTGGCGGAACAAACGAAGTATCAAATTCTGCTGCAGGCGGACGTACAATGACATTTGGTGACCAAATTGCAGTACAAGTTGTCCAACAACTTCCTAACGGGAATTTAGCAGTACAAGGCAAGAAGACTCTTGTAAACGGTAATGAAAGAATGGACTTCATTGTAACAGGTGTTATAGATCCAAGATGGCTTAATGTGGATGGCGAAATTTATTCTTATAATGTTTCTAATCTACAATTTGCACTATCTGGTAGAGGTACAATTTCCAGAAATCAAAATGAAGGTATATTCAACAGATTTATCAAATACTTATTCTAAGTTATTTAAACAAATTAAAAATAAGTTAATACAAGGATATAAATGGATAAAAAAATATTTTACAACTTAATAGAAATCTTAGATAAAGAAATTGATGCATATTCAAGATTGAAAGATTTATTTGAAGAAAAAAAAGAAATTTTGAAACAATCAAAGGCAGATGAATTGGGTAATGTAGATAATAGAATTATCACATTAAACAGTGAAATTACAAAACTCAATAAATCAAGAGAAAAAATTTCTATAGATATTATTGGTGAGAGCGTTAATATGTCGAGATTTATTGAATATGCTAAAGAAAATGCACCGGAATTTGTACCTGCATTAGAAGAGAGAAAAGTAAAGATTTGTAACATTATTCCGGAGTTAACGTTATTAAATAATCAAAATGTGGAACTATTGAAACACGGCATAATAATATCTAACAAGATGTTGGAAACAATTATTAATGCTTTTGCTCCTCAAGGATGTAATTATAATGGAGCAGGAAAGACAGATACACATGATATAGACATGTGGACCATAAATGAAGAAGTCTAGAGGTAAATGTAACCTGTAGGCTCTAAAGAACAAGCTTAAATCAGAAATGAGGTAAAAATGGTTAGCTTATTATCATCACTAAATATGACAGCAAATACACTTTCGATAAATGAACAAGCAATCGGTGTAGTTTCACATAACGTATCTAACATGAATACCGAAGGCTATTCAAAACAAAAAGTTAATTTAGCAACCAGAAATATTGGTGGAGCAATAGGCAATAATGTTACAGCTCAAATCCGTGCTAACGGTGGTGTGATGATTGCTAACGTTATGAGATATACTGATTCTTACTTGAATAATTATTACAGAGATCAATTATCTACTCAAAATAAATTGGATCAGCAACTTGATACTTTAAAAGATTTAGCAACTATTTTGGATGATTTGGAAAGTGAAGGTCTTGATTCAGCTTTAAGTGAATTTTATGAAGCTTTAAATAATTTAAACGAATATCCGGCGAGTTCTACAGCAAGAACAAATTTTATAGAAACTGCTAAAACGTTAACATCTGTATTAAATTCAAAAAGTATTGAATTAGATGAGTTAACGACTAAAGCTCTTGGCGATGGAATTAATCAAGAATCGCTAGAAAATTCTAAGATATATGTACAGTATGAAGCTTTAAATGATAAATTAACAGAACTTGCAGATATTAATAGAGCATTGCAAGTTACTCAAACAGGAACATTAGAAGCAAATAATTTGCTTGATAAAAGAGATACAATATTAAATGAAATATCACAATTTGTGGATATTTCTGTTGATGAAAAAGATAATGGTACTGTTAATGTTTCAATAGGAACAACAGAAGTTATAAAAGGTTCTAAAGTCGTAGGACAACTTAATATTCAAACTGCAAAATCTTATTGTGAGTCACAAAACCCGCCAATAACTTATCCTGATGACTGGGATGGAGAAAATGCAGTTATAAGTATCATAAATCCTCAAGAAAATAATAAAGTTGTAGTATCAAATGCAAATTCAATGATAACAGAAGGGACATTAGGCGGACTTTTGCATTCTGCAACTGCAGGTAATGGTGAAACTAATGCAGGAACTGTTAGAGAAAGTCTTGATACTTTAGCACAGACTATAGCAGATATATTTAATGAATTAAACACAAGAGAAGGTGCTTATTGTATTGATCCGAATGATACCGGAAAACTTATTGATAGTGCTGATGATAATTTATTATTTGTTGGAGCAGATGGAACAGGCACGGGAATTACTGCAGGAAATATTAAATTAAACGATGCATTATTAACAGAGGATGGTATTTGGAATATTTCTTGCGCTTATTTTGATGATCCAGCAAATGTTGATTTAAATGCGGTTGGAAACTCTCAAAACGTAGTTGCAATGCTTGGAACGAGAGATTCTAAACAAGATGCATTAAACGGAATGTCTTTAGAAAGTTTCTATACTTCTTTAGTTGGTAAGGTTGCTTCTGCCGGAAGTAGTATTCAAACACTTTATGATACTCAAACAAGTGTTGTTGATTCTGTTTTAACGAAAATAAAAAATACAAGTGGGGTTGACTTGAATGAAGAATTAGTTGATTTAGTAAAATACCAAACTGCATATTCTGCTGCAGCACAAGTATTTAACACTTGTAATAGTTGTCTTGACGTATTAATGACATTAGGAGGTTAGTTAGATGGTAGATAGAGTTTCAACATCAGGAAGATATGCTCAATTAGTAGCTGATATGCAACAAAATCTTATCAACTATAACCGAATTAATGCTCAATTAAGTTCTGGGCATAAAATTCTTAATATTACAGATGATCCTATTGCTTCTGTAAATATTTTGAATACAAACAGACAATTAGGACAAATAGAAACTTTTTCTACAAATGTGGAAATGGCAAAAAGTGAATTAAGTTCTTTAGACGATTTATTAACCCTTGCTACAGGTTATTTACAAAGTGCCTGGGATAAAGCAGTACAAGCTAATAACCAAACTTATGGTAATGATTCTCTTCAAGCTTTAAAAGTTGAAATTGATGAAACGTTAAAAACCATGGTTGATTTAGCTAATACTGAATATAATGATAATTATATTTTTGGAGGAACTAATACAAAAACTGTTCCATACACAATAACTGAAAATGGAGATGTAGTTTATAATGGAACTCCATATGATAATAAGGATTATATAAGACAAACAGAAGTATCTGATGGTGTTTTTGAAGTAATAAATACAACAGGTGATAAAGTTTTTGGGTATTATAAAGCCGCAGTTGATCCTGGTAATGGGGTTTATACGGATGCAAACGGAAAAAGGGTTATTGAAACTACTGATGAATTAGGTCAGCCTGTTTATACTTATGAAAATGGCATGGCATACACAGGGGATGTTGCAGATTTAACTGATGGAGCTCCTGAAGAATCATCCGGAGTTATGGGAGCATTAAAAATGCTAAGCAATTCTATTCAAATGGTCCTTGACGGGGATACAGAAGCCGGTTATGAACAAATGAACGCTACTTTAGACATGTTTGATACTTCTCTAAAAACAATTACAGAGGAACAAACTAAATTTGGTGGAGTTTATAACCGTTTAGAAATGACTACATCTACTTTGGACACTAACAATATGAATTTAACATCTTATTTATCAGAAATTCGAGATGTAGATTTAACTACTGCGATTACAGATTGGTTTCAAGCTCAATATGCTTACCAAGCTAGTTTACAAGTATCATCAGCTTCTATGGGTATGAGTTTACTTAATTATTTATAAAATAAAAATTGGCACTCCTCAAGGATGAAGAGTGTCAGTGTTAAATAAAAAATTCTACAATTTTAATATACTTACCATTTTTAAGGACATTTGAATGTCCTTTTTTCTTACTCATAAATAACACGTAAATTATTATCAAATATAGAACCTGCACAAGTATCGGGTTTTGCAGCACCGTTTACTTCATTACAACCACCAGCTGCCCAATTAAGTTCTGGTTTTTGAAGATAATTATCTTCTGTTTGAGTTCTATCGAAAGCTTTTCCGCCGTATGGTCTTAAGGTTCCATCATTATATAAATAGAATCTAAAAATATCCTTTGCTTGTCTGTTTGGTTTTTTATAGCCGTTTATATCAATATATACTTGTCCAATTTTTTGGTTTGAAGGTATATTATTGTAGCCATTGGGAGCTGTTTTACTTTCAGGAAAAATGTAATATATCATATCATCATCTGATTTAAAAGCATTTGCTGACCAATCTGAACTTATTTCTTCTGAATTAATAGCTGCAGTATAAGCCTCGTTACTTAAATATTGTTTATATGTAGGTACTTTTTCAGGATGTTTTTCTATTGATATTTTAATATATTCAGATAATCTATCACCATACCCGCCTTCGCCGGATTTAGTGAAATCAGAACTCATTAAATTTGTTATAGAATCTGCATCATTTTGTGTTATTAACATTTGATTTGCTTTCTCAAAATTTGAAACTGCTTTTGCTAAAGAAGGACCTATCTTTGATGATGCAACATTTTGTTCTAATGCTGGAATTGTTAATGCTGCAACTACCCCTATAACTCCTAAAGTTACAAGAACTTCAGCCAAAGTAAAGCCTTTTTTTAACATGTTTCTCTCCTTATTTTATTTTATCGAAATTATAATATCATATTAATTTTATTTTGTGAAGTAAAGTTGGTTAATTATTATTTTTTAAATTAGCTAAAATTACTGCTGTAATCATAAAAATACATCCAAAAATTTCTTTCGGAATCAAAGATTCGCCTAAAATTAAGACTCCGCCTATTACAGCAAAAACTGATTCTAAACATAAAATTAAAGTTGCAATAATTGGTTTTGTATATTTTTGACCATATATTTGTAAAGTATATGCAACACCACAAGTTAATACTCCTGCATAAAATATTGGAACTTTACAAGCAATAATGCTGCTTATAGAGGGAGTTTCAAAAATAAATGTTAAAAATGCCGATAATACTCCAACTACAAAAAATTGCAATGCACAAGCTTTTATTGGATTTACTCTTTCTGAATAATAATTTACAACAAGAATATGCACCCCGTAGAAAAATGCACCTACAAGTAAGAATAAGTCATAGATACTAAATCCACTTTCAGTTTTATAACATAATAAATAGAGTCCAACTGTTGCTAAAATAACGCTTATTACAATATTTTTTTGTAATTTTTCACCTTGTAGAATTGAAATTATAGGTACAAAAATAATATAAAGAGCCGTTATAAATCCTGCTTTTCCTGCTGTAGCATAAAGCATACAATATTGCTGAATAGTCATTGCAATAAATAGAGCTATACCACAGCCAATTCCGGCTCTTGCAAGATTTATATGTTGAAATCTTTTTCTTCTTTTAGTTCTTGTATCAGGTTTTGAATACTTAACCCAAAAAATTAAAGGAAGTAAACTTAAAGCACCAAGGAAACTTCTTACCATATTAAATGTAAATGGTCCGATAAATTCCATCCCTGCTCTTTGGGCAACAAATGAAAGTCCCCATATCATTGCAGTTAAAAATAGTGCTATATTTCCTAAAATTCTGTTTTTCATAGTTCCTACTAAATTCTATTATGCCAAACTCCGCCTTTTCTGTCCACAAAGGCATCATAACAAGACCAAAACCTAAAGATTCCTGTTAATCCTAAAACAGCGTGTGTAACATTTTTATCTAAAGGATTGTCATTGATAAGTTGTCCTAATCCCGGCCATATTAATAGTGAAACTGCAGCTGCACCTACTGAACGACCTGAAATTTTCCCTGGACGACCTTCTGTTGGAGCGGCTTTTACTATTGATGTAAATAATATTGTAACTATTAATAATGCTAAAATCTTTTTCATAAAAAATTACTCCCTATTTTTTTTCAGTAACCCAAATTAGGTGATAGCCAAATTGTGTTTTAATCGGATCTGAAACTTCTCCAACATTACCATTAAATGCAGCTTCTTCAAAAGGTTTAACCATTTGACCTCTGCTAAAACAGCCTAAATCTCCGCCATTTTTCCCTGATGGGCATTCTGAATACAATTTTGCATAATATTTAAAATCATCAAAATTCTTGATTTGACTTTTTAATTTAATTGCTTCCATTTCTGTTGGCACTAAAATATGGCTTGCACAAACTGAATTAAATTCTTCTGCTATAGTTGGTGCAACAATTGATGCTATTAAAAATAGTATTCCTAAAAATTTTTTCATCTCTTACTCCTTATTTACACTAATAATTTAGCCTTTTGCCACAAATTATTAAATTCCTCATATGTATATTCTTCAAAAGGCTTTTCTTTAATTTCTTCCATTTTGCGAAAACGTTTCATAAATTTTTTATTAGCTCTCAAAAGTGCCTGTTCAGAATCAATTTTATACCAACGAGCAAGATTTACTGTTGCAAAGAAAATATCGCCCATTTCATCTTCCATTCTATCAATATTTCCTTCTTCAACAGCTTCTTCAAATTCTTTATATTCAGATTTGATACAATCTTTTAAGCTCTCAACACAATCCCATTCAAAACCAACCTTGATAACTTTTTTACTAATTTTTTGAGCAGCCATCAATGCTGATTGAGATTTAGAAATTCCATCTAAAATAGATTTTCTATCCTTTTTTTCTTCTTTTTTTAATCTGTCCCAAGCATTTATAATATCTTGAGTAGAATTAACCTTAGCGTCACCAAATACGTGCGGATGTCTGTGAATTAATTTTTCACTCAATTCTTTTGCGACATCTTCTATATCAAATTCTTTATTATCTTTTGCAATTTGAGCGTGTAAAACTACTTGCAAAAGAACATCACCCAATTCTTCTCGTAAATTAGTAATATCACCGTCATCTATTGCATCAACCGCTTCATAAGCTTCTTCCAACATATTTGGACGCAAAGATTTGTGAGTTTGTTCTCTATCCCATTTGCAACCATTTTCACTTCTTAAAACTGCAATTATATCGATTAGTTTTTCTAAGTTTGGATATTTCATAAACTAAATTATACTATAAATTATTTTTTATTTGTAAAAATATTATATAGTATAGCTAAACCACCCGTTATAGCTGCAGTTATTCCGCCATATTTTAAAGCTTTTTTCCAAGCATCTGTTTTATTTGTTTTCTTGATTATATTAAACAAATTTTCTTTCATACTGTCAGGTTTTACAAATTTTTTACTATCACTATCCCAACAAGCTTTTATTGCCTCTTTCATATTTTCAATATTGTAATCATCAATTGCTTGAATACTTTTTTTCAATGTTTCTTTCTTACTTTTAATATTATCTGCATTAACCGTTTCTAATAAAGTATCTAAAGAAAATCCGTTTAGCTTAGATTCACTTATAGCTTTATTTTCTTTTAACAATTTCTTTAACTGTTCAGGAGTTTTGATACTATCAATTTTATCCATAATATTTTTTACTTGTTTAAAAAATTCTTTACCATCATTGGATAAATTTTTATCAATATGCTTATCAAATGCAGCTCTTGCAAAACTATCAGAAACAATTCCATCTTTTGAAACAGGAAGCCTATTTTTCATATATCCGACAACACCTGCTCCTAAACCGCCAACTGTTGCTATTCCTAATACTGGTAAACCGTTTGATTTTTGTTGATATATTTGTGAATAATCTTGAGGATAAACTCCTTGATTTGGATAAACTCCACCCATTGCATAAGGATTTGTCATAAACACACTCCAATTTCACTACACTATTAATATAAAGTTGTTTTTTCTTAAAAAATTGCTTTTATATTAAAAAATGTAAAGTTGCTAATGAGGAGAGTTTTTATATTCTAATTATGCATTTTTTTCAATTTGAGCTTCAGGAAGTCTAATTTGGTTATTTGAATAATTAGTAAAAGCTTTTCCTAAATTACGGATTTCCAATCCTGATTCTTTATTAGTATTTTGAGAAACAACAGTGCTTACTTCAGGTTTTGCATTTTCAACTACATTATTTTCACAATATTTCATATATTCATTATAATCAACTTGTGGTTTTTGTTTTGAAACTTGTTTTTGAATAGCTGAACCAGCCATATTTTGAACAGATTGAACTGATTCCTCCATTTCTATATTATTTTCTTTGCAATATTTCTGATATTCTTCCATTGTGACTACACCATCTTTATCATAGTCCATTTCTTCATTATAATTTGGTTCACCATCTTTTGCGTATATTTGTGGTTCTTTATTTTGAACAGTATTATTGTTTTTTGTACCAGTCATTTCTGAAATATTTTGTAACATTTGTAAATTCAATGATAATCCATCTACCATAGTTAATTCCTTTCTAATTTACATATATAATATATATATAATTATAAATTACTTTTTTTATTTTTCAAGATTATAAATTATAAAATTATTGGCGAAAGTATTTTAATACTTTCGCCAATAATAAATCAAAATAAAACTTAAGCTTTTAAATCAGCTTCAATTTTAGCAAGAATTTCATCAAGCTTAGCAGAATCTTTAATACCACCTTGAGCTAAATTAGGTCTTCCGCCTCCGTTAGCACCTGTATATCTTGCAATTTCACCGACTAATTTTCCTGCATTAATTCCTTTTTTAACAAAGCCTTCAGTAACTTTTGAAATTACCATTTTTTCATTTGCAAGGATTATAATACATTCACCTAATTTGCTTGCAAGAGCTTCAATTCCTACTTTAACAGCATCGGCATCAAAATTTTCTATCTTTGATACAAATAATTTACCGCCATCTATTTCTTCTGCTTTAGAAATAAATGTAGCAAATTTAGATTTTGCCATATCTGCTTTTGTTTGTTCCAATTCTTTTTGAAGTTCACGATTTTCTTCAAGTAATTTTTCTACCCTTGAATTTACTTCATCAAAGTGTAGCTTAAATCTTGAAGCCAATTTATCGATTTCAGCAGATTTTTTATTCAAATAATCAATAGCCGCATTTGAAACAACAAGCTCAATTCTTCTTGTTCCTGCTGCGATTGCACCTTCTGAAATAATTTTAACCAATCTTAAATCGCCTGTATTTTTAGCATGAGTTCCTGCACAAAATTCCATTGAAACAACTTCATGTTCAGGATGGTTATGATGTCCTTTACATTTTCCGCCATGGCAATGACATTTTTTCTTTCCGCCAATTGATACTACACGAACTTCATCTTCGTATTTTTCTCCAAATAAAGCAGTAGCACCGGTAAGTTTTGCCTCTTCTATTCCCATAACTTCTGTTTGAACAGGTAATTTATCATCTATCCATTCATTCATTAGAGCTTCGGTTTTAACAATTTCTTCAGGAGTCATTGCTCGAGAGAATGTAAAATCAAATCTCATACGATTTTCTTCTACTTGAGAACCTGCTTGTTTTACTTCATCTCCCAAAACTTTTATCAAAGCTGCTTGAAGTAAGTGAGCCGATGTATGATGAACTCTTATTTCTTTACGTCTGTTTGTATCAATATGAGCAATTACAATATCACCAACATTAATTTCACCATTTACAACCTGACATCTGTGAACAAATAAATGATTTACTTTAAATGTAGTTAAAACTTCTACTTTCAAGTTTTCATTAAAAATAAAACCGCTATCGCCGACTTGTCCGCCGCATTCAGCGTAGAAAGGTGTTTTATCTAATACAATATCTACAAAGCCTTCTCCTTCGATTAATGCTAAAACTTTAGCTTCGCAGACATTTTCTTCATATCCTACAAATTCAGTTGAACCAACTTCTTCTTCCACTTTTGCATACTTAATATCGCCTGTTACAGAAATTTTTGCAGTTGCAGCTTTTGCACGTTCTTTTTGTTCTTGCATTGCTGCTTTAAATCCTTCTTCATCAACTTTTAAAGAATTTTCTTCTGCAATTTCTTTTGTTAATTCAAATGGGAAACCGTACGTATCATAAAGTTTAAATGCACTTTCACCATCGATATCTTTCTTTTCAGATATAAATTCATCCAACATTTTGTAACCTCTATCAAGAGTCTTAGCAAAACGTTCTTCTTCTTTCTTAATAACATCAATGATTTTAGCTTTATTTTTAACTAAATCAGGATAAGCTTCGCCATAATGTTCAACAACTGTATCAACAAGTTTGTATAAGAAAGGTAAATCCATACCTAAAATTTTACCGTGTCTTAATGCACGTCTTAAAATCATTCTTAAAACATAACTTCTTCCTTCATTTCCAGGAATTACTCCATCAGAGATTAAGAAAGAAACGCATCTTGCGTGGTCTGTTATTATTCTTAAAGAAATATCCGTTTTTTCAGATTTTTTGTAAGGAACTCCACTCATTTCAGAAACTTTATCCAAAATAGGTTTCAATAAATCAGTTTCAAAAGTAGAAGCAACCCCTTGACAAACCATTGTGATACGTTCTAAGCCCATGCCTGTATCAACGTTTTTCTTTTCCAGTGGTGATTGATTACCTTCTTCATCTTGATATAATTCTGTAAATACCAAGTTCCAAATTTCAACCCATCTATCACATTCGCAAGTATCAATACCGCAATCATCAGAACACTTATATTGTTCACCTAAATCATAATGAATTTCAGAGCAAGGTCCACAAGAACCTGAAGCTCCCGGAGGTCCCCAAAAATTATCTTTTTTACCTTTTCTTTTTATTCTTTCAGCTGGAACGCCAACACTTCTCCAAATATCAAAAGCTTCATCATCAGTTTCAAAAATGGTAATCCAAAGTTTGTCTTTATCTAATTTCAAAACTTCTGTAACAAATTCCCAAGCCCAAGGAATGATTTCTTTTTTGTAATAATCACCAAAAGAAAAGTTTCCTAACATTTCAAAAAAGGTATGATGTCTTGGAGTTCTTCCTACATTTTCAATATCAGAATCCTTACCGCCTGCTCTTGCACATTTTTGACAAGATGTTGCTCTTGCAGGATCATAAGGTGATTTTTGGATACCTAAAAATATAGGTAAAAACTGCAACATACCTGCTGTTGTTAATAGTACTGTCGGATTATCTGGTACTAAACTTGAACTCTCTACTACAGTATGTTGATGCTTATTTTTAAAATAATCTAAATATAATTGTCTGATTTCATTTCCTTTTAGCATAATTAATTCCCTTTTTTAATCAACTTTATTGAGATTTATTCTTTTTAACAATCTAAATTAATTATACATCAAAGAAATTTAGGAATTATTTTATTTTTTTTAAAACTTCTTTTGCAATTGGAGAATATAAATAAGAGTTCAATCTTTTATCAATAGGTTTTAGTTTATTGGCAAGCATATCAAGCTCTTTTGTCCAAACTCCATATTTTTCTATGTATTCTTTTGCCATTTTTTCACTTCTGCTTAATTGTATTTTTATAGCATCATTAAGCATTTTTTCTCCGCACTGAGTAATTTTAGCAAAATCTATTTTAATTTTACCATTGCTATCAAATTTTATTCCGCCATTTTGGATAAAATAGTTATACTGCATAATATTTCTCGCTCTATGTGCATTATTTAAATCAGCTCCTAAAGGTAAATATCCAACTATCCAAGATGTTAAAATCTCTTTTTGTTTTTGAAGGGTATAAACCCCTTTTCCTGCAATTGTTTTAATTCCTTTAGCCAGATTAACATCAGCTCCATCAACAGATTTTCCATTAATCCCCTTTTGTCCGTCATAAAGCTTTTTAGTCAAAACAGCCTTTTCATCACCTTGAGCAATTTTTGTTGCTAAGAATTTTTCAAATTCTAAATTATGAACATTATCTAAACGTTTATAAACATCATTAAAATATTCAGAAGCTCTTACTAGATGAGCTAAAGCTTTTTTATCTCCATCAGCTAAACTTTTATACTCAATACTTTCAGGAGATAATAAATCCCATTTTGTATATTTTCAGGACTTAATCTGTCTTTTAATTCTTCCAAAGATAAACCATACTCAAAATTTTGAGATAAAGTATTTATCCCTTTAAAATTTACTGGAGTTATTGGTTCATTAACCGATTTTAAAAAATTATTTTTTTATTTTTATTAGTTTTTAAATAATAATTATTGTTTCTATAACCAACAGAATTAACAGATAAAATTTTCATATATACTCCTTAATATACACCATTATATACAGATAATTATATTCTTAAAAAAAATCTTTGTAAACCTAAGCTATATTATGCATTCTACCTTACTGATGCCTTGAAAAAATAATTGTTAATAGTACAATTAAAATATGGGTATTATATAAGGGATTTAAAATGCTTAAACTGAATTATAAAAACACTGATTTATCAATTATCGGCGAAGAAAATGGTTTAAACCTCAATGAAGAATTTGAAAACTACAGAGAAAAAATCTCTGATATTATTAAAAGTTTAAATCAACGTAAAGATAAATATGGTCAATGGCTACAGTGGATGAATTTAGGCTACAACGAAGAAACTGTTTGGTATGTTAAAGAGTTCGCTTCACTTGTAGAAGGCAGATTTGATAATATTTTAGTTCTTGGTATCGGAGGTTCTGCACTTGGTGGAATTGCTGTTACAGAAGCATTACTTAAACCTTATTGGAATTTATTAACACCTGAACAAAGAGGAAATCTTCCTAGAATTTTCTTTTTAGATAATATTGATCCTGATACTATTAGCGGGCTTTTAGAAATTCTTGATCTTAAAAAGACTTTAGTTAATGTTATTACAAAATCAGGTTCTACTGCTGAAACTATGTCACAATTTATGATTCTTAAAGATCTAATGTATAAAGAATTAGGTGATGATTATAGAAAAAATATTGTTGCAACCACTGATAAAAAAATGGGAGTTTTAAGACAGCTTGCAGATCAAGAAGGTTTTAAAACTTTCTTCGTTCCTGATGATGTTGGCGGTAGATTTTCAGTTTTCTCTGCGGTTGGACTTTTACCTTTTGCCTTAGTTGGTTTAGATATCGACCAGCTTATGAACGGTATTAAAGATATGGATTTAGCTCTTAAAAATACTGATATTTATCAAAATATTGCAGCTCAAGGTGCTTTAATTCAGTATCTTATGGATGTAAAAAAAGGTAAAAATCTTTCTGTTATGATGCCTTATTCCAGCAGACTAAAATATGTTTCTGATTGGTATGTTCAACTTTGGGCTGAATCTTTAGGTAAAGAATTCAATAATAACGGTGAAAAAGTTAATATTGGGCCTACTCCGATTAAAGCTCTCGGGGCAACTGATCAACATTCGCAAATTCAGCTCTACAATGAAGGACCTAATAATAAAATTATTACATTCATTAGAGTTGAAAATTTTGATACGACTTTAGAAATTCCAAAAATATTTGAATATACAGGAATTGGATATTTAGGCGGGAAAACTATTAATGATTTAATAAATGCAGAAGCAGATTCTACAAGGGTTGCTTTGGCTGATTATTCAAGACCTACTATGACGATTACAATTCCAAAAATTGATGAATATAATGTTGCTCAATTACTATATATGTTAGAAGTTCAAACTGCAATTGCAGGAGAGCTTTATAATATCAATACATTTAATCAACCTGGAGTTGAGCAAGCTAAAAATTATACCTATGCTCTTATGGGAAGAGCTGGTTATGAAGACTCTGCTCATTCTCTTCAAGAAAAAATGGCTACTGTTTGATTGTATAAATTTATTCGTGGATGCGTGAATTAAAATCAGGATATTTTTCTGCAAACATATTTGCAGCAACTTCGCCTGTCATTCCTACTGTTGAATTATTACAATTTAGTTTATACAAACCTACCTCTTGTGAATTTTCAACAGGATACATTTTCAATTTATAACCATTTCTTGATTGTACAATCTTAGTATTATTTCTTATTGCATTTAACCAAAACCAAGCATCATCATTTGTTGGTATTATTGTCATAAATTTTTCTTTATCTAATACTTCTGAATATAAACAATGTGGCGGATATAAAACACCTCCAAATCCTATAAAGAAATTCTTATAACTTGGTAAATAAGAACTATCATATATATAACTCCTTTTTACCATTCTATGTTTACCTTCTTGTTTTACAATCAAACGCATTGCTCTATTGGCTATAATACAATTAGGATATTTTTCGTGTTCTTCTAGTAGAGTTTTTAATAAATCTTTATCATAATAATAATCATCATCTAAAGTTACAATAATATCATCAGGATATTCTTTTAATGATGGAATTAATTTTTTATAAGAGCGAATATCTTCACACCATTTTATAGTAAGTCCAAATTGTTCTAATCTCGTCAAGCTTTCAGGTAAATTTTTATTAGGAAATTGTTCTTCTGCAAGCCATAAAACTATTTTATCAGCTTTAACTGATTGCTGCATAATTGTTGTTATTGTTTTATAAACAATTTCTATTCTTGCAGGAAAGGTTGTCAATGAAACAATAACTTTTGGATTACGTGTTTCTTTATTTAAACTATATTCTTTAACCGGATATAAATCATATTTATAAGCAAATTTTTTACAAAATTTTAAAGTAAATAATCTTATGACTAAATGTTCGTCAACCATACGAACAGAAAATATTCCATCCAATTTACTCCTCAAATTTTGCAAAAAACTAGCCTTCATGATTAATCTCCTTAGTTATTTAAAATATTATCATATCAAGATAAAATTGGGAATTGTTAATTTTTAGTTAAAAACAAAGAATTAATAAAAAATAGAGTAATAATATAAGTGTTGAAGTTAATAGATGTTATAAAAACACTTGTAAAATATGAAAGGAGAACATCATGAAATTCTTAATTAAAAAATCACCAGATGGATTTATCAAATCCGTAAATGATGAAATCAGTTCTATTTTAAACAGAAATTTTGACAGCTTTTTCCCTGAATACATTTATAATGAAGAAGTTGATAAATTTGCAATGCCTGTAGAACTTCACGAAAAAGAAAATGAATATAGTGTAAAAGCTGAACTTCCTGGAGTTAAAAAAGAAGATTTAGATATCGATATTGATAAAAACCATATTACAATTAATGCTAAAAAAGAAGAAGAACACAAAGAAGATACCAAAGGTTACAGAAAATCAGAATTCAGATATGGTGAATTTTCAAGAACAGTTTATTTCCCTCAAGAAATTGATGTAGAAAAAACTAATGCTAAGTTGGAACACGGTATTTTAAAAATCATTGCTCCTAAACTTGATTTTAAAAAAGATAGTATTAAAAAACTTAGTGTAGATTAATTTTTAAAATACTTAATTTTCAGGGCTAAATATAATTTAGCCCTGTTTTGTATTTAAATAAAATTTTATGTTATAATACCGGTATGGAATTAAGAGAAGAGATAAAAAATTTAATAATTGATACATTGGCTTTAGAAGATATTTCTCCTAAAGATATCAAGGATGATGAACCTTTATTTGGAGAAGGTTTGGGATTAGATTCTATTGATGCTTTAGAGCTTGGTATGGCTATTAAAAGAAAATTTAATATAACTTTGAGTTCTGATAAAGAAGAAAATAAAAAATATTTTTATTCTATTGATACTTTAGCTGAATATATTAAGGAGAAAATTAATGGCTAATAGTATTACTAAAGAACAGATTCTTAATGAATTAACTAATATTTTAGTTGATGAATTAGAGATTGATAGAAATCTTGTTAAATTAGAAGCTAATCTTTTTGAAGATTTAGATTTAGATAGTATTGATGCCGTAGATATTGCTGTTAGAATGCAAAAATTTACTGATAAAAAATTACCTCCTCAAGAGTTTAAAAAAATTAGAACAATAAATGATATTGTGGAAGCTGTTTATGGCTTGCTTGAGTAAATTATTTAAAGCAATTTTACCTTTTGTTACCATGTTTTTGGTAGTTTTTGCTTTTCATTTTACTAATTTGATATTTTTTAAATATTATCCTGTTGTGGTAAATTTAGGACTTTTTATTGTATTTTTTTCATCAATATTTCAAGAAAGAACTGTTATTCAAAAATTTGCTTTAGCAATGGAACCTGACGCTAAAGAGTGGGTATTAAAATATACAAGAAATTTAACTTATTTTTGGTCTATTTTTATGTTTTTAAACTTTTTAGTTTCTTTGATTACAGTATTTTTATCAAAAGAGATTTGGATTTTATATAATGGGTTCATTTCTTACATGTTAGTTGGCATATTCTTTGGTATAGAATATATTGTAAGATGTAGACAGAGAAAAAAAAATGAAAAATTTAATGCTTGATAATGTATTGATTTTGTTGTTTCATAAAACAGATATATTTATATTTAAAGGTTTATATGACTACTAATTTTGAGTTTTTAAAAAAAGTTGATAAAAATTTATTTACTATAATAAGTGAAGCTGAATATTTATATCGAGATGAATATTTTGAACAATGTATGGTACAAACCAGAAGATTTGCAGAAAATATTTGTAAAAATGTTTTGGGTAGTAAAAGAACTACAGAAAAAACTTTTGATGATATGTTAGCGACTTTAAAAGACAATATTACTGGAGAAGAGCAAGAAAAAGAATTCATTGATGATTTGTATTTCTTAAAAAAGAATGGAAATATTTCAGCTCATTCAAATAAGGTTAAACAAGATGGAATAATAGCATTAGAATGTTTGCAAAGAGCTTTTGAAGCTGCTATTAATTATTGTGTTTATTTTTCAAATGCAAATTCTAAAATTCTTAATTTACAATATGATATTGACCTTTTAGTAACCGGAGAAAGATCAAAACAATCATTCGCTGATAAATATAAATCGGTAAAAAAAATTAATGACAAGCCCCAAAATACTACTAAAATAAAAAATAATAATAGAAAAAATCAAGAAAAACAATTTTATCAAATGAAAACAAAAAATAAAACACATCAAAAGCCTATATTTTGGTATTTTGTTGCGATTTCTTCTTTTATTTCTATAGTTTTGCTAATTTTAATTACAATATTTGTATAAAATTTATATGAAAAAATTTGATTTTGCCAGAGATGCTTTAAAATATTTAATACAAGAATTTAAAATTAAAAAATTGCATATTCCTTATTATTTATGTGATGTTATTAGACATATTGTTTTTAAGGAAAATTGTAAGCCCATTTTTTATCATATAGATAATAATTTTTTACCATTAGAAAATTTTTCCAAAAATGATTTTATTCTTTACCCTAATTATTTTGGGATTTGTGAAAATAATGTAGGTAAATTAATAAAAGAATATCCAAATATAATAATAGATAATGCTCATTCTTTTTATTCTGATGCTAAAGGTTTTGCAAGTTTTAATTCTGCAAAGAAATTTTTGCCTGTAAAAAAAGGGGCTTATTTATGGTTAGGTGAAAATAAAAACCCTTTTAAAAAAGATTTTAAAAGAAAAGAGAAATTTCTTTTTTATCACAATATTTATAAAAAAACTAACCTTTTAAATATAAATATTTCAAAAAATGATATTCCTTTTTGTTATCCTTATTTAGCTGAAAATATTGAAATTGCGGATAATATTGTGAAGGATTTAAATAAACAGGGTTTAATTATTTACAGATATTGGAATAATTTACCTAAAAATTATAATGAATATAAATTTTATTCCAGATTAGTTCCAATACCTTTAGATTAAGAATAAGAAAGAGGTCGAACTTTTTAAAAAGTTCGACCTCTTTGCTATATTGTTTAAAAAATTATTCTTTCGTAAATTCTGCATCAATAACATCATCATCTTTTTTATCAGAAGAAGCGTCACTTTCTGTAGAGTTTGCTTCACTATTAGCATCTGAGCCTTCTTTTTGAACTGCTTCATAAGCTTTTTGTGAAATTGCAAACATTGTTTGTTGTAATTCTTCTGATAATTTCTTTAATTCATCAGCAGATTTATTTTCATCTAAAGCTTTTTGTAAAGTTTCTTTTTGTTCGTTTAATTTCTTAACATCTTCTTCAGAAATTTTACCTTCAAAATCTTTAACGATTCTTTCAGCTGATGTAATCATAGAATTTGCATTATTTTTAATTTCTGCTTCTTCTTTTTTCTTTTTATCTTCAGATGCGTTAGCTTCTGCTTCTTTAACCATTTTATCAATATCAGCTTCTGAAAGATTAGAAGAATTTGTAATAGTAATTTTTTGTTCTTTATTAGTAGCTTTATCTTTAGCAGAAACATTAACGATACCGTTAGCATCGATATCAAATGTTACTTCGATTTGAGGAACACCACGCATAGCAGGAGCGATACCTTCAAGTCTGAACATACCTAAAGATTTGTTATCAGAAGCCATTGGTCTTTCACCTTGTAATACGTTGATATCTACTGCTGTTTGATTGTTTTCAGCTGTTGAGAATACTTGTGATTTACTTACAGGGATTGTAGTATTTCTTGGAACTAAAGCAGTCATAACTCCACCTAAAGTTTCGATACCTAAAGTTAATGGAGTTACGTCTAATAAAACGATATCTTTAACTTCACCAGCTAAAACACCAGCTTGAATTGCAGCACCTACTGCAACTACTTCATCAGGGTTAACTGATTGGTTTGGTTCTTTACCTGTGTAATCTTTTACAAGTTGTTGTACTGCAGGGATACGAGTTGAACCACCTACTAATACTACTTCGTTAATTTCGTTTTTGCTTAAACCTGCATCTTTTAAAGCTTGTTCTACAGGTTTTTTACATCTTTCTAATAAATCATATGATAATTCTTCGAATTTAGCTCTTGAAAGAGTTAATTCTAAGTGTTTAGGTCCGTTAGCGTCTGCTGTAATGTATGGTAAACTGATTGTAGTTTCAACAACTGATGATAATTCACATTTAGCTTTTTCTGCAGCTTCTTTAATACGTTGCATAGCTTGTTTATCACCTGTTAAATCCATACCTTCTTGTTTTTTGAATTCTGCACAAATCCAGTCGATAATTTTTTGGTCGAAATCATCACCACCTAAGTGTGTATCACCTGATGTTGATAATACTTCGTGAACACCATCACCGATTTCAAGAATTGATACATCGAATGTACCACCACCTAAGTCGAATACAAGAACTTTTTCTGCTTTTTCTTTTTCAAGACCATAAGCTAAAGCTGCTGCTGTTGGTTCGTTTACGATACGTAAAACATCTAAACCAGCAATTTTACCTGCATCTTTTGTTGCTTGTCTTTGTGCATCGTTAAAGTATGCTGGAACTGTAATAACTGCTGAAGTTACTTTTTCTCCCAAATATGCACTTGCATCATCTGCTAATTTTCTTAAAATCATTGCAGAAATTTCTTGCGGAGTATAATCTTTTCCGTCTATATTCTTTTTATAATCTTCGCCCATATGTCTTTTAATAGATGCGATTGTTTTATCAGGGTTCAAAATAGCTTGTCTTTTTGCTAATTGTCCTACTAATCTTTCACCTGTTTTAGAAAAACCAACAATTGAAGGAGTTGTTCTCATACCTTCTGCGTTTGCTATAACGGTTGGTTTACCACCTTCCATAACCGCTACAACTGAGTTTGTTGTACCTAAGTCAATACCTATTGTCTTTGCCATAATTTATTTTCCTTTCTATTTATTTCTTAGTGAGTAGTGAATAGTGATTAGTGAATAGAAGTTTTAATTTTTTTTAGTACTAATCACTAGTCACTATTCACTAGTATCATTAAACCACTATTTTTCAATAAACTTTAAAAAATAAACAAAAAATTAATATTTTAGAAATTAGAATTTTATATTAAAATTAGAATATGCAAAAAATTGAAGTTGGGAAAATTTATAAACATTATAAAGGTAATATTTATAAAATTATTGCCTTAGCAAAACATTCTGAGACAAATGAAGATATGATTGTCTATCAAAATGTTGAAAAAGGTGACATTTGGACACGTCCAAAAACTATGTGGAATGAAGTCATAGATGATAAAGATACGCTTAGATTTACCCTAATGGAGATGGAATGATTACAAAAGAAGTCCGTGAATGGTTACAAAAGGTTGAGAGAAGACAGTATTCTTATGATGATGCTATGTATGAATTTATGAGATTTTCTTCGTTTTTAACAAGAGAAGAGATGAAACTTTTAAAATCCAAGATTGAACAAAGTTACAAAGCTTAATATTTATTTATAAAAACGCAATTTTTCAATGTTTTTAAACTTTATATTCATGTAGCAGGTTTAAAAGGTTATTATTTTCATGTCTATTGAAGGTTTTAACAATTATAATAATCCATATTATTTTCAAAGTAATATTGGTTTTCGAGCTAATCAAGAAAAAGAAAAAGATAAAGATAAAAGCTTGATTATAAAAAAGCCTGTGGAAAAAGTTGAAAATGTAATCAATAAAACAGTAGATACATTTGTTAAAACGGATGGGAATGAAGAGAAACAAAAGAAATATCGAAAAGCTGTAACAGTAGGGAGCACGGTACTTGTTATCGGTGGTTTAATGGCGTTATTAAACCCTAAGTTTTCAGGTAAGTTTATTAATAAAATGAGAAAAAATGCTTCAAAAGCAAATGCAGAAGCTTTAAAAGGAAATAGAACATCCCTAAAAGCTCAATTTAATCAATTTAAATCAGATTTTTTATCATTTGGAGCTGATTTTTTACAATTTACAAATACTGCTAACGCAGGTAAAGATCAACTATTTAAATGGTTCTGTGCTGATAAAAAATCTTTTAATAAAGTAAAAAATGAAACAGTAAGAAATGTTTTAAGAAAAATAGATGATGGTTTTACAACTGTAATGAGAAAACCTCATAATGCTATTACAAATATGTTTGACAGTATAAGTAAAAATACTGTTCATTCTAAATACAATGGGGCTTCTAAAAAGCTTAATGAATTAGAAAATTTAATTCAAAGTTATAAAACAAAACTTCCATATTCTAAACAATTAGAATTAGAAAATAAATTAAAAGAAATAACAAAGGCTCGTGAATATTTTTCAAAAAATCAAGTAGATTCACGTTTACAAGAACAAGAAAAATTAATGTCTAACTTAGAAAAAGACTTTAGAGCAAAATTCCAGGAATATCGTAAGAATTTTAAGTGGTTTAAAGCTGAAGGTACATTCAAAGAAAAATCACACCAAAATTATCAAAACTTTAGGGAAAACATGTCTTATTGGGCAGAAGATATTATGATGCCAGATAGAAACAAGCTTGAACAAAATGGAAAAGATATCGTAAATACCATTTTAGGCGATGGAAAAACTCAGCAAGGAAAGTATAATGAAATAATCGATATACTTTCACCATTTATTTCAAAAGAAGAAAAATTAGCTCTTGAAAGTACATTAAAATCATCTGGTAAAACACTTAGAAAAGCGAATTACAGTGAAACAGTTGAATATTTTGATAAGAAACGTGATTTAATGTTAGGAGGAGCACCTACAGATATCTTAACTGCGTTATTTGGTATTGGAATGAGTGGTGTCGCAATAGGTACCGCTGACACCAAAGAAGATAGAATCTCAAGAGCTATAACAGTAGCATTTCCAGCTATAGCCGGTTTAGGTGTTTCAACTGCTCTTACTGCAATGTTAGTATCCGGAGCAAAGAGTCTTGGTATAGGTTTTGCATCATCAATAGGCTTAAGTATGATTGGAAACACTGCTGATAAATATTTGAATCCAAAAACTAATTTAATGGCAAATCAATCAAATAATTTGAATAAAAACCAACAAACCGCTACAAAACAACAGATTAAAAATCAGGAGGTAGTAAATGCTTAATTTAATTTATGGACTATTTCTAAAACATTTTTCTTTAATGTTTCATAATCCTTGTTATTGTAAATTAGAAAATCCCAATCCTGAATATTATCTAAATCAACTTCAGTAATGTCGTTTTCTCCGACTAATTTGCCGCCTCTAGCTTCTCGAATTTCTCGATTAGCTTCTACTCTGATTGAAATTGCACCGGCTTTTTTAAATACTTCATATTCATGTTTTATTCTTACATCTGTTACAACGATATTACCATCTTGAGAAATTATTTTTTCAAGCCAAAAATCAGGACTTTGTGAACGTCCCCAATTACCTAAATCAATTAATCCTTGACGGTATTGAGCTTTGTTAGTTTCTATTTCTTGATAAGTTAAATTGTGCATTTTCCCATATTCAATTTTTATGATATCACCCATTGCACAACGTCTAAAACTTGGCATTGAATCTATTAAAATTTTTGCTGCAGTATCTTTGCCTGAATATTGTTTTCCTGAAAATATTATAATTTTATTTGCCATTATTTCCCTCCAAAGGTAATGGATCATATCCGCCTTCATTTAACGGATGACATTTGCATATACGTTTTAATCCTAATATTCCACCTTTAATTAATCCATAATGTTCTATTGCTTGTTTTGTATATTCAGAACAAGTAGGATAAAATCTACATCTTGGTGGTGTATAACTCGAAATCTTTTGATATATTTTTATTAAAAATAAAATAAATTTTTTTAACATATTCATATATTATCATAAATTTTAATATTAAAAAAACCAAGTATTTAAAGGAAATACTTGGTTTTAAACTTTTTAAAAATTCAAACTAGAAAGGTTTAGTTTGGTTTAATTTTGCTCGAAGTTCTCTAAATCTTGCGATATCTTCCTGAGTTTTAGAAGATTCTCTAAATAACGCTTGAGATGTAGGATGAACCATTCTGATTGAATCCATATGTAATTCTAAAAATTCATATCTTTTTGGAGGTTGATTAGAGTTTTTAGCATATATTTCTACATTAGTAACAGCCAAAAATCTTCTATCAGGATCGTTTAAAAGTTGAGTTAATTGTCTATTTGCAGGAGTAGAGCCTGAAACATAAACTGTTCCTTTAATATCATCATTATCTGTTAAAATTATTACCTCTACAGGTATCATATCAGTATTTGCCATTATTATTCCTCTCTTGATATTAAAATTTTATACTACTTTTGAATATATGTCTAGTGTTTTTTCTTTTTAACTCTTACGCCTTCTACTTCATAGACATCTTCTGTTACAAGAAATGCTATCGGGTCAATTGAGTGGACTAATTCTTTTAATTTTACCATTTCAAATTTATTTACAACGCAATAAGTTTGGATTTTTTCTTTTCTAGAATAACCACCCATTGTTTTCATATAAGTAACACTTACATCTAATTCTTTCATAATAGCATCACCAATTTCACGGTAATGTTCTGAAAAAATTCTAACAGATTTTGCTTTATCCAAACCTTCTAAAACAGAATCAATAACTTTTGATGCTATATAATAAGTTAAAATTGAATATAACGCTCTATCCCAACCGTATAAAAATGCAGCTCCCATATATATAAAAAGGTTTATGAACATTAAAAGTTCACCAACTGAAACTATTTTTAATTTTTTAGAAATATTAATTGATAACATTTCTGTTCCGTCTAAAGAAGCATTGTTTCTGAGAATTAAACCAACACCTAAGCCTAAAATAATTCCACCAAAAACAGTTGCTAATAACAAATCTTCAGTTGCTTGTTTCCCGTGAAGAACATTTGTTGCAATGCCTAACATCGCAGTTGCATAAAATGTCTGAAATACGAATTTTTTACCCAAATTTTTATATGCCATTAAAATAAATGGGATATTTATACAAAAAATTAATAAACCTAAATTTAATTTAGTGATGTATGAAAGCATCATTGAAATACCAATTACTCCACCATCAATGATTTTATTAGGTAGTAAAAACACTTCTAAACCAACAGCTACTATAAAAGCACCTAAAGTTAAAAAAAGGAATTTAAAAAGATATTCGCGAAAAATTTCTCCTTTAGTTTTTTTTATAGGTTCAGTTTTTTTTCTACCAAAGAACATTTAATTATTATTTCCCTCTTAAAATTTCGAATATATTTTTATGTTTAGTCTGAATTTCATCAACTGGTTTAATACCTAAAATAGATTCCAAATCTGTTTTTAGAGTCATTAAATCTTCGTATTTTTTTAATAATCCATCCATACACACAGAAACATCACCAGTTTCTTCAGAAACAACAAGACAAGCAGCATCTGAAACTTCTGACATTCCAATTGCAGCTCTATGTCTGGTTCCATATTTCCAACTAAGTTTTGGATCCTCTGTTAATGGAAGCAAAACTCCTGCAGAATGGATTTTTGTATCTTTAATAACCATTGCACCATCGTGTAATGGAGTATTTGGATGAAAAATTGTCAAAATCAATTCTGTTGAAATAATAGCATCAATTGTTGTTCCAACATCCGAATAAACTCCAGCATCCATATCTTTTTGAAATACTATCAATGCTCCGGTTTTAGTTTTAGTTAAATATTTAACTGCTTCAATAATTTCTTTAATAACGTCAACATCTGCTTCTAAAGCTTTTCTATAAGGACCGGAAGTGAAAAACGTTCTTTTTATAAAACCTGGCTGACCTAAATAACCTAAAAATTTCCTTAATTCAGGCTGGAATATTACAATTAAACTTAATGAAATTAATGTTACTAAAGATTTTAAAAATACACCTAAGATTTTTAAATCTATTAAAATTAAAATTTCACTAAAAATCCAAGCAAAAATCAAAAAGAAAATACCTTTAACAAGCTTTTCAGCCTGAGTATTTTTTATAAATTTTTGATAGAATACAAAAAGGATTAAAACAATAAAAGAAATTTCTAAGACATTAATCCAGTTCAAAGACCATTGAAGAGGACTTAAAATATTTTGGATTAATGAAATTAATGCTTCTATCATTATTTTTTCAACCTATCAGGAATAACATCTTTCGAAACTAAATCATCTAAAGTCTCTCTATTTACTATAATATCAGATAGAGAATTATTTACAAGTACCATCGCCGGTTTTTCTACTTTGTTATAATTAGATGCCATGGAGTAATTATAAGCTCCCGTATTATATACACAAAGAATATCTCCAGCATCTAATTTAGGTAGTTCAATTTCATTTATTAAAAGATCTCCGCTTTCGCAAAAACGTCCTGCAATCGTTACTTTTTCAATATTTTCGCATTTAGGTTTATTTGCAACTTGTGCAAAATATTCCGCTTGATACATACTTGGTCTTGGATTGTCTGCCATTCCGCCATCTATTGCCACGTATTTTTTTCCGTTAGGAACTTGTTTTGAACTTCCAACTGTATACAAAGTTACGCCTGAAGTTGAAATTATACTTCTTCCAGGTTCAATGTATATTGTAGGAACATCAATTCCAAATTTTTGCATAGAATCTGTAATAGATTCAGCCAATTCTTCAATACTTGGTGGATTGTCATTATTTGTATATTTTACACCTAATCCGCCACCAATATTCATTTCACTTAATTCGATGTTGTGAATTTCTTTTATTCTTTTGATTTCTTTTATTAAAATTTCTACTTCGTCGTAATAAGATTTTAGTTCAAAAATTTGAGAACCTATATGAGCGTGTAACCCTTTTAAATTAAGATTTTTGTATTCATTTTTAATTAAACCTATTATTTCATCTATTTGGGTTAAGTCAAAACCAAATTTGGAATCTGTTTGACCTGTTTGGATATAATCGTGTGTGTGACATTCAATTCCAGGTGTGATTCTTAATAATATATCTACTACTTTATTTTTTTCATAAGCGATTTTATTTAATAAATTTGCCTCATAAAAATTATCAACAGAAAATCTTCCGACTCCTAAATCTATTGCAAGTTGAATTTCTTTTGAAGATTTATTATTACCATTAAACAAAACTTTTGACATATCAACATTGGATTTATATACAGTATAAATTTCTCCTGCTGAAACAGTATCAAAACCGAATTCTTCTTCATCTAAAATTCTGCATAAAGCAGATGTACATAAAGCTTTTGATGCGTACATCATTTTTATATTTTTGTAATTTTTGAAAGCTCTCTTATAATTTTTACAAATTTCTCTTAAAGAAGCTTCATCAATTACATATAAAGGAGTTCCATATTTTTGGGCTAAATCAACTAAATCACAGCCACCTAAAAATAAATGTTCTTTTTCTTCTAATGTTAAAGGTTTAATTGATTGATTTATGCTCATAAAAAATCCTTTCCTGTTTTTTTAGTATTTTATCAAAAACAAGAAAGGTTTTCGTAATCTTATTATACTAAATTTAAATTATGCAGCTTCAGTTTGTACATATTTGGCAGACTTTGCAACAACTCCATAACAGACCATTGTTAGTCGATTATTCAAAGCAAGCATTGTTCTAAAAGTATTCGCTGAACAATTCATTGCAGACATCATATCATCTGCATTAACTTTAGAAACTAAAGCATTCTCATCGTGATTATCAACTTTTTCTTGTGCATACTTTTCAACTAATAACTTGTCAATAAAATCTCTTGCTCCAATTGCCATAATAAATACTCCTATATTTAATTTTTACTAATACTCTCAGGGTAAATATAAATAAAGATTACTTAAACTTATAAACATAATTTAAAAATTAATTAAGCTTAATCGTTTACTCTTTAAATCTCTTATTTATATCTTATGTATATATAAAGTATTTATAAAAATGGAAATTGCTTTTTTTAGGTTATTTATTAAGAAATGTTAAGAAATTATTAAATAAAATAGTTAAAATTTGCAATACTTTAAAAAATTTCTTTAATATCCTGAATTTTCACCAATAGTATCGACAGCTTCGACTTTAATATCAGTAATAAGTTCAGAGTAAGAGATAACAACAATTGTAGGAATATGTCTTTCAAGTAATTGATATAAAGGAAGTCTTATTCTAGGAGAACATAAAATAACAGGTTGTTGCCCAATAGATTGATGAGCTCTCATAAGTGTCATTGCAGTAGATTCAATTAAGTCTTGAACTTGCATAGGGTTAAGAAGGAACATAGTTCCGAGTTCTGTTCTTTGGCAACTATCATCGAGAGTTTTTTCCCATTCAGGAGAAAGAGTAAGAGCGTATAAAACCCTATCTCTATCAACATTAGATAAACAAATTTGGCGTCCTAATGCAGCTCTCAAACGTTCTGATAAAATATCAGGTTCTTTAGAAAATCTTGCATAATCGCAGAGTCTTTCAAACACAAATATAATATCTTTGATAGAAACTTTTTCTCTGATTAGGTTAACAAATATTTTTCTTAAATCAGAAGTAGAAATAATTGCCGGAACGAGGTCGTTAACAAGAGTTGGATCTTGAGAGCGAACAAGTTCCATAAGTTTAAGAACATCAGTTTTTGTCATAACTTCATCAACGTGTTTACGTACACATTCTTGAAGGTGTGTAACAAGAACATCTGTCGCATCAACTGCAGTAACGCTTTTAGCAGATCTGGCATCATCTTGGGAAATCCAGTAAGCTTGGGTTTGATAAGTCGGATCAACACCAACAATTGCATCTTCAGGAATAGATTTCTTAACAGAATCCCATTGATCTGCAATTACCATGTATTTTCCTGGGTATACAAAACCTGAAGCTACGACATTGTTACGAATAGAAATAACATATTCATTAGCTTCTAAAGCAGATGAGTCCATAATACGAATATTAGGTAAAATATATCCTAATTCATCAGTAACTCTTTGACGAAGAGCTGCAATTTTAGCAAGTAATTGACCTTCTTGATCAGGATCCGCAATAACAAGTAACCCTGCTCCGACTTGTAAACTTAAAACGTCAACCCCAAGTCTTTCGTACATTTTATTAGGGTTAACTAAGTCTTGCATATTTTGACGAACGCTTTCTAATTGTCCTAATTGAGATTGAACGTCGGCATTAACAAGCACTGAGAACCCTGCAACAGCAAGGATAATTGTAAATATTAAAAATGGTAAAAATGGTAAGCCTGTAATTGGACAAGTTATGGTAATTAATCCTAAAAATAGTGCCGCAAAAAATAATGAATAAGGTTTTGCCATAATTTGGCTAGTTAAATCACTACCTAAAGACATATTTCCAGCAGAAGCACGAGTCATAACGATACCTGCAGCTATTGACATTAAAAGAGAAGGAAGTTGTGATGCTAAACCGTCACCAATAGTTAAGACTGTGTATTTACTAACAGCGTCAGCTATTGGCATTTGATTCATCAAACAACCGACGGCTAAACCTCCGACAATATTAATAATTACAATGATGATACCAGCCATAGTATCACCTTTTACGAATTTCATAGAACCGTCCATTGAACCGAATAAACTTGATTCTCTTTGAAGATCTTCACGACGTTTTACAGCTTCTTCAGGAGAAATTAAACCGGCGTTAAAATCAGCATCAATAGTCATTTGTTTACCGGGCATAGCGTCTAAAGCGAAACGTGCAGCAACTTCGGCAATACGTTCAGCACCTTTTGTAATTACCATAAACTGTACAACAGTGATAATTAAGAAAATTACACCGCCTACAATCATATTTCCACCTGTTACGAATGTTCCGAATGCGTGAATAACTTCTCCTGCATCTCCTTTTGCCAAAATAAGACGTGTTGAAGCTATTGAAAGTACCAATCTAAACATCGTTCCAAGTAGAATAATTGATGGAAAAGCTGCTAATTCCAAGGGTTTTTGGACATATAAAGATATCATCAATAAAACAATACCTAAGGTAATATTCAAGCTTATAGAAAAATTAATAACCCAATTTGGCATCTCGATAATGAGGATTAAAATTAAGGTCATTACGAATAATGCTAAAAATATTTCACTTATTGGTTTATTTTGTTGTCCTTCTGCTGCCATTAATTTCCTTTATTGTGAGAATTTTATTAATTCCCTCCTACTTCTAAAGCTTTCTTTATTATTTCTAATTGAGTATCAATTGAAGCATCTACTATACCGTTGTTTGTTTGAAAAATACATCCGCCTTCTTCTATAGAAGGATCTGCTATTATATTTATTTTGGAATCAATTCCATATTGATAAGTTATATTTGGTATTGTATCTTTGATAAATTGTACTGCTTGAGGTTTAACACGAATATTAATTTTAGGTTCATTTTTCGAAATCGTTTTTAAGACATCAACAATTACGTTTATTATTACTTGTGGATCGCTTTCTACTTCTTTTTTAATAATTTTTTTTGCAATATCAACACTAATTTCTAAAATATCCGGTGCTATATATTCATAAACATTTTTAGGAGCATTCATAAATACAGAAAATTCTTCTTTAAATTTTTCTAAATCACTAGAAGCCTGTTCTAAGCCTTTTCTATATCCTTCATCAAAAGCTGATTTTTTAATATTTTCAGCCTCTTCTTGAGCTCTTGATACAAGATTTCTATCATCAATTCTTCTATAACCACGCCTTCTCGAACCTCTTCTACGTTCTTGACGTTGTGAAAAATCTATATTTTCTATATCAAATAAATCAATTTCTGCTTCTTTTACTTCCGGAATAGTTTCTTGAGGAGTTTCTATAATCTCTTCTTGAGAAATATTATTCTCAACAGAAACAGATTCAGGTATTACCTCCTGAATTTTTTTTTCTAATTTTTCCTCCCGCTTTTTTTGACTATTCTTTTTTATAATCATATTTTATATTATATACTTTCTTCAATATATTGTGCAACAATCCCCGCTACTCTTAACGGTAATTCTGAATACTCGCCATCATAAGCTTGTGCGATAAATCTTTTTACTAAAGGTCTTTCATTTTTTATAATCTTCTCGATTTTTTCTCGAGGCGTTGTTCTATATATTCTTAATAAATCACCTAAAACATTCTCTTTCGTTAATTTTCGTTTTACAGGCAGATAATCTTTCATCTCTTTGAGGCAATTTGTTACTAAATCGCCATCAATATGTGACTCTAAATCTGCCATATTCATATAATTAGAAATTGCTAACGAATCATTTGAATCAAATTTATTTAATATTGTTGTAACTTTATCTTGTGAAAGAATTTTTAAAACAAGTGCTAAAGACATTAATTTCATTTGTTTATTACTTATACCTTTAGGCATTTCAGTAAGAGCTTTTTCTTGTTTTCTTTTCTTTTTCTCCTCTTCTCTACGTTTTTCATCAGCTTCTAAATTTCTTTCAGCTTGTTCTGCCGCCTCTTGTTTTAACCTTTGTTGCTCTGCTTGAGCTTGTTTTGCCATTGCATCAATATTGGATTGGCTCTCTGCTCTATTCTTTATTTCTTCGTCGATAATTCCTTTTTTCTGTAATTCTTCAATACTTGTATTATAAACTTTTATAACATGATGTTCTACAGCTTGAAGTAATTGATCTTGAGGAATATTTCTAATTACTGCTTGTTTAGCAATTTCAAAAATAGTAAATGCGATTTTTTGCATTATACTATCCCAATATTGAGGAAGTATTCCTGAATGAATCAAATCTATGGATTTATGGAAAGACCATTCTGCGATTATTTGAGTTATAAAAACAGCTTGATCTGCATTAAGATTTAATTGTTCGTCATTATATAAAGCTTCTCCGGCTAAAAGTGTAAAATTCCCAAGTGTTTTTACTATATATTCTTTTTCAAAATCTTTTAATTCTTTTGGAACAAGCTCTTTTGCCTGTTCACTCATTGAAGCTGCAAAACCTTTATAATCAAATCCTTCAATAGGCATTATATCTTCCTTTATATACCATAAACCCTAATATATTATATATAAACTATTTTATAAGCTCATCATATAAGTTAATGATTTTAAAACTAGCTTTCAATCCAACTTCTAATCCTTTCTCCGGCTTCAGATTCATCAACACCATCGAATTCTCTTTTTAATTCTCTCAAAGCCTCTCTAATCTCTGCTCCTGAAGTAGGAATTGCTACAGTTCTATTTTGTTGTTCTAATAATCCTTGTTGAAGTTGAGATTGTTTTTGAATTAAATCTGCTGCATTAGCACTTAAATCTTTTATTTGCTTTTCTTGAGCTTCATTCATTTCTCTTAAACGCATTAATTCTTCTTCTTGAGCAGCTTTCGCAGCATTAATTTTTTGCGATAAAGCTTTTTGTCCAAAAATCAAACCGAATACTAAAAGTACAATTGCTAACCACCAAGGATTTCCTTGTTCTGCTTTTATAGAATTTTTAACATTTTTATCTCCTGCCATAAACGGATCTAAAGAATCGGCAAATGCTATTGTTACATTTTCTGGATTTGCTTTTGGACTAGCTGCGTGTGCTACTAAATCCTTCAATTCTTCTAATGTTAATTCTACAGGTAAAGCGTCTTTTTCTAATGTTACAGCAATTGAAATTTCTTCTAATACTCCAGGTGAAATATATTCATTTGTTTGAACTTTTGTTACTCCATACTGAGTTTCTCTTGCCGTTCTTGAATAACTTCTGTTTTGAGAAGAATCAGAACTTCCTGCAGGTAAACCGTTTGGAAGATATACACTTACTGCGTTTGTGTTTTTATTAACATCTTGTGTATGATCTCCTAAACCTTCTGAGAATGTTTGCTCTGTTACAGAAGCTTTTTTATTCGGATCATATTCAATTGTATATTTTTCTACTGGTGCTTGTTTCAAGAATGTACTTACTGTAGCAACATATTTTCCTTGACCGATTAATCTGTTCAATTGTGCTTGAACTTTTTCTTGCATATATTTATCGTTTTCTTGTATTCTTGCAAGCATTTCTGATTGAGCATCAATTAAACTATTGTATACATGCCCGTTTGTATCAGTTATAGAAATATTTTCTGATTTTAAACCTGAAACACTTCCTAAAAGTAAATTTGAAACAGCTTTAATTGTACTCATGCTTAAAGTTTGACCAACATCAACCTGAAGTTGAACAGTTGCTGTTGCAGGTTTTTGCATTGAAGAAAACATTGTTTGTTCCGGAATTGAAATGAATACTGAAGCATTTTCTATTCCGTCAATTCTTCTGATTAATCTTGCAAGTTCTCCATTCATTGCACGAACTAATCTGATTCTTTTATCTTCTTTTGTTGAAGTAAAATCTCCTTTATCGAAAACTTCCAAACCAACGTTTTGATCATATAAACCACTTTCAACAATTACCATAATTGCTCTATCACGTTGTTCTGTTGTACATTTTTTCATACCAGGAGTACAATCACCTTTTTTTAATCTTAAAACGGATTTTGTACCATCAACTGCACGAGCTGCTACTATATTATTCTTAGCAAGCAATGCTTGGATTTCTAATGCTTTACCCAAATTATCCGTTGTTAATAAATCAACATCTTCTTTTAATGGTTCATTACTTACATCAATTTGCTCATTTTTTGAACTATTAGACGCTGCTATTGTTCCTACTAGTATAAAAATTACGAGCAGAAGAACTATACCTCCTACTATTGAGGCTAAAAGAACTTTATTTTCAAGTAACTTTTTAAAATCCATAATCCTGCCCTATATACTTATTATTATACACATACATCAAAATAAGAGAAGTCTAAATCTGAATTTGCATAATTTTATCATACGCTTGGATGACTTTTCCTACTGCTGTTGTTGCAACATTAACTGAAATTTCTGCTTTTGACATTGCAACCATTACATCGTGAATATCAACATTTTCTGAACCCATCATTGCATCTTTTAATAAATTGTCAGGAGCATTCATAGTCGTATTCATATTTTCGACTAAACCTGACATTACGCTTTTAAAATCTGTAGTTGAAGGTTCTTCAACTCGATTCATTCGAGCAGAAGGAATATTTCCCCAACTATCTAACTTTGTATGTTGAATTCTTGCTTCTAATTCATACCTTGGATAAAAACCGTTGAACATTTTTTCACCTCTTTTAATAATCTTTAAATCGGCTTTTGTTAGAAATTTTTAAGAGTTTTTCTTAAAAAATCATTCATTTGTATTATCTTTTTAAGAATTATTAAAGATTTGTCAATGTTATTCGTTTGGTTAAGTACTATGAATTTACATGAAGAATGCTTATTAAAATATTTACTTAACCCCTTGGATTTATTGAATTCTACTGAACAGTTGAAATTCAATAATAGTTTGATTGAAAAAGGTTTACCTATAAATAAATTTCTTGCCAAAAAAACTAAGATTACATATACTAGAATGTAAGTAATTAATTAGTTTGGGAGAGAAATTTTGAAAAATCTAATAAAAACAAAGTGGTTTACTTATGGAACTTATATTTTGCTTGTTTTGGCAACTTTTCTTATAGGGTTTGTATTACTTCAAAACAATAATACGTTGAAAAATGTAATAGTTTCTTTTTTTGAAGTTGCAGAAAACAGAACATTTGATTATCGTCAAACATTACAAGTTATGCATAAACGTCCTATCCCTAATAAAGATATCGTCGTAATAGCAATTGATGATGCAAGTTTAGAAGCGTTATGGGACAAATATGGAGAATGGCCTATACCAAGAAATGTTTATGCCGATATGATTAATCATCTTGAAAAATCTAATCCTCAAGCTATTATTTTTGACTTAATGTTTATAAAATCAATGAGAGCTTCTGAAATTTCAGATAAGTATCTTATTGATACTATGAATAAGTACCCCAATGTCTATACTGCTATGAATTTTGACAATCAAGCAATTGATGTACGTATTCCACAAAATTTACCGGAAAGATTATCTGTAAAAGTTGATAATAAATCAAAAGTAGACTTTTCTAAAAAATACAAATTTTCTAACTGTCGTCTTATATTAGATGGATTATTAGAAGGAAAAGTAAATATCGGAATGACAAATGTATTTAGAAGTGAAGATGGGATTATAAGAAATATTGCACCTGTAATGTTGTATAAAGATAAATATTATCCATATTTGACATTTAAAGCTGGGACAGATTACTTAGGCAAAAATAATAATGAACCTTTTGAAATAGATAAAAATTCTAATTTAATTGTTTCAGATATGAAAATTCCTTTATCTAAAGAGGGAGATGTTATTTTAAATTGGTATGGACAAAGTGGAGTTCATACAGTTATTCCTATGTATAAATTAATACAAGAAATGGAAAATGGAAATAAAGTAGATTTTGATTTTAGAGATAAAATTATCATAATTGGAACTACTGCAATGAGTCTTCATGATACAAAAAGTGTTCCTGTTCAAAAAGAAGTATACCCTGGAGTAGAAGTACATGCTACATTTTTTAATAACATGTTAGATAATAATTTTATTAAAAAAACTGATGTTATTTCTGATATTTTGATAACAGTATTTGTAATTGTAATGGTTGGTGGTATTGTAATGCTTTCAACATCTACAATTTTTGCATTTTTATCCACATCTTTATTTGCGATTGCATATCTGTTTATTTCTTATTATGTAATGGAACTTTATAATCTATGGATACCTGTAGTTATTCCATTTATTTCCATAATGGCAGCTTTTGCTTTATCATTTTTGGCAAAATATTTAATGAAAGCTAAAGATTTTGAATATCAATATAAACTTGCAACAATAGATGGTTTAACTGAATTATATAATCACAGATATTTTCAAGATACTTTAAAGAAACAAGTTGATATTGCAAGAAGATATAATCAAAAATTTTCATTAATTATTGTTGATATTGATTTCTTTAAAAAATTCAATGATACATACGGACATCAAGTTGGAGATGCTGTTTTAAGACAAGTTGCAAAAATTTTAAAAGATAATTCTCGAGTAACAGATTATGTTTGCAGATATGGTGGAGAAGAAATGACAATAATTCTTCCAAATACTTCTGCAGAAGATACTTTGTTCAACGCAAACAGAATTTGTAAAGCTGTTGCCGATACGCCGTTTCATATAACACCTGTTGAAAAAACCAATATAACAATAAGTTTAGGAGTTGCTACTTTCCCTGACAATGCTCAAAACCCTCAAGATTTAATTGAATGGGCAGATAAAGGTTTGTATTATGCAAAAGAACACGGCAGAAATCAGGTAGGAAGATATTAAACTATGAAAGAAGTAAAAATAATAGGAGCTGGTCTTGCCGGTTCAGAAGCCGCATTACAATTGGCTAAAAGAGGAATAAAAGTTAAGCTTTACGAAATGCGACCATTCAAAACAACAGGTGCTCATACAACAGGTGATTGTGCAGAATTTGTTTGTTCAAACAGTTTAGGAGCTGCTGATTGTTCTAATGCTAGTGGTTTATTAAAAGAAGAAATGAAACTTCTTGGTGGTGAACTTATTAAAATAGCTTTCGAGAATTCTGTTCCTGCAGGAAATGCTCTTGCGATTGCAAGAGAAGATTTCTCTAAGGCTGTTACTAAAAGAATCGAAGAAAATGAAAATATTGAACTTATAAGAGAAGAAATAACAGAAATTCCTGAAGGAAATGTAATTATAGCTTCCGGCCCACTTACTAGTGATAAATTTGCAGAAGATATTCAAAAGTTTACGGAAAATGAGCATTTACATTTTTTTGATGCGATTGCACCTATCGTAGAAGTTGATTCGATTGATTTTGATAAAGCTTTTTGGGCATCAAGATATGATAAAGGAGAAGCTTCATATATTAATTGCCCTATGAATAAGGAAGAATATGAAAGATTTTATAATATTCTTATTAATGCTCCTCGAATTGAACAACACGAAGTGGATAAAAATTCAAACTTTTTTGAATCTTGTCTGCCAATAGAAGTTTTAGCTTCAAGAGGAGTGGATACATTAAGATTTGGTCCGATGAAACCTGTAGGATTAATAGATAAAAGAACTGGGGTTGAAAATTATGCAGTTGTACAACTTAGACAGGATAATTCTGCTAAAACTTTGTTCAACTTAGTCGGTTTTCAAACTAATTTAAAATGGGGTGCTCAAAAAGAATTATTGCAATCTATTCCTGGGCTTGAAAATGTTAGTATTGTTAGATATGGAGTAATGCATAGAAATACTTTTATTAATAGTTCTCAAGTTTTAAATGCAACATTAGAAACTAAAAAAAGAAAAGGTTTATTCTTTGCAGGACAAATTACAGGAACTGAAGGTTACACTGAATCTATCGCAAGCGGACTTTTGGCCGGAATTAATATGGCTCGATATTTAAATGGAGAAGAACTGTTAGTTTTACCTAAAGAAACTATTTTAGGTGCTTTAACTAATTATATTTCTGATGAAGCTCATTTGATAAAAATTAAAGATGATAAAATTAAACATCTTCCACCACAACCGATTAATTCTAATTGGGGAATTCTATCTCCAATTGAACTTCCTAAAAAAGAAAGAAAAAACAAAAAATTAAAAAATGAACTTTTAGCAAAACGTTCGATTGAAGTATTGAATTATATAGTGAATAGTGAAGAGTGACTAGTGAATAGAAATTTATTGTTAATTTCTTCTCAACTCCTCAACTTATAAATACGTCACCCTGAATTTATTTCAGGGTCTTATAAATTAGAAAATAAAACTACAAGTGTGTAAGATTCCGAAATAAATTCGGAATGACAAATATTATTAACTTCTTCTCAACTTATAAACTTCTCACTAATTGTAGGGTGCAATTTTTTGCATCTTTTAAACAATAAAACCCCACCCCGAAATCAGAGATTTCGACCCTGTCTTGGATTATTCGGGGTGTCGGAAAGTTCTCAGCTTTCCTCCACCTTACGGGCTAGTCTGCTTTGCAGCCGTCGCCCTACCGAAAATCCGCTCCCTCAAGGGTAGGGTAGCAAGTAGGGTGCAATTGTTAATTAATATTGCTGTAAAGAATTACACCATATTTACTTTATAAAAATAAGCTTCCTTTTTAAAGGAAGCTTATTTGGTTTTACTCTTCATCTATTTCAAAAGGAATTGTAATTATGTATTTGTTATTTTTCTTTTCTTTAGTCATTTTATCGATATTAACATCTTCATTTAAGTAATATGATTGAGAAAAGTTCATAATTTTTTCTTCATGTTTTGTAGATTTTTCCATTTCTCCAAATACAGTAATCATTTTATTATCATATTTTACATTAACATTTTTTTCATTACCGCCTAACGGTTTTAAATCTACTATTATCTTATATTCATTCGGTTCTTTTACTAAATTAACGAGCATCGGAGCCATTTTAGGTTCAAAAGGATTCTCCATCATTTTATCTTCAAATTTACGAAAACTTCTTTCTTGTTTTTGCATCATTTTTTCCATTCTATTTATATGATATTCAGGACTTAACATTCTATTGATAGTTAAATTTATAGCTAAATAAAAAGCTAAAAATGCTCCAATAAAAGTTGCTAAAATAATACCTAAAGTTTTAAGCCAACTATGTTGTTTTTCGTTTTCTGTCATAAAAAACTCCTTTCTACTTATTCAAATTTTTTACATCATTATAAACCATAAAACAATAACCGTATCGGGTAAATTTTTTTTATGTATAATATAATAATATTGAAAATAATAAAAGAGGCTTGCTTATGAAGAAAACATTAATAAAATACCCGTTTTTAACCAAAGAAATTGAAATTTATGAACAAGACAACGGACACAAAATTATTTTGGCTCATAAAGAAGGTGGTATGGTTAATGTATCTTCTTGGGTAAAAACAGGCTCTATTAATGAAAATGATAAAAATAACGGAATTTCACATTTTCTTGAACATTTAATGTTTAAAGGAACTCATAAACATAAAGCCGGAGAATTTGACAGAATACTAGAAGCAAAAGGTGCAATAGTTAACGCTGCTACTTGGAAAGATTATACTTTTTATTATGTTACTCTTCCAAAAGGTGAAAACGATGAAAATTTCTATACCGCAATCGATTTACATGCGGATATGATGACAGATCCTGTAATTCCTGATTATGAAATGGGTGCTCCTTTTGATGTTAATGATAAAAATGTTACGGATAAAAGAGAACGTCACGTTGTAATAGAAGAAATTAGAATGCGTAAGGATCAGCCTTGGACAAAGGTTTATAATGCAACAAATAATGCTATGTACACTGCACATCCTTATAAAAGAGATGTTATCGGAACGCCTGAAATTATTTCACAAGTTTCTCAAGAAGAAGTGATGAATTATTATAGAACTTTTTATTCTCCTAAAAATGTTACAACAATAATTGTTGGCGACTTTGATTCGGAAGATGTATTAAATAGAGTAGTAAAAGCTTTCAATTGGGGAGAAAGACCTGAACCTCCGGAAAGAAATATTAAACCTGATGAGCCTGTAAAAAATCAAGTTTATATTGAAAATGAATCTAATATAAATTCAGCATTTTTAATGTTTGGTTTCTTAGGAGCTTTAGCTAAAGATTTAAAAAATACAATTGCATTAGAAATGTTGGCGATTATTTTAGGAGAAGGAACAAGCTCAAGATTGTATGTAAATCTTGTTCAAAATCAAGATGAAAACATTTTCAATATGATAGATTCTGAAAGTTATTTATTTAGAGATGGAAGTAATTTCTTTGTTCAGGCAAATTTTAATCCACAATATAAGGAAAAAGCTATTGAACTTATTAAAGATGAAATTGAAAAATTAAAACTTGATATAACAGAAGATGAATTAAATAAAGCTAAAAAGAAATTAGAATCACGTTTTGCTTGTGAAGTTGAAACGGTTTCTGATATTGGCGAATCTATCGGTTATTATATGACAGTTTGTGATGATTTAACTTTGGCGGAAGAATATTTACCAATATGTAAATCAATAAGTATAGAAGATTTAAAATCAGTTGCTAAGAAGTATTTGAATTTGAATAATGCTGTTATTTCTGTACTTATGCCTAAAAAATAATTATTTAAAATAAATAGTATATTTACCTAATTAAAGCAGAAAACTTGAAGTATAAAATAAATGCTCACAAATTTTTCTGCTTTTATATTTTCAATACTTGCATTATTTACAGACTAGCAAATTTTATTTTTATGGTCTTTAGGATAAATACTAAAGGAGAAATTATGAAAATAAAAGATGTAACCCCTATAAATTTTAATGCTGATATGAAAATAAAAACCAGCAATAATAAGGTAAAATTACCAATTACTATTCAGAATTTTCACAAAGTTGATGAAACTTTAATGCGAGGAGCAAAACCAACTGAAGCTCAGCTTAAAGAGTTAAAAAGTAATGGAATTGATACAATTATAAGTTTTTGTACAAATTACAACCCTCAAAATCCTAAGCTTAGGACAATCCCAGAAGAAGCTAATTGGGCAAAAAAGCTTGGAATGAATTTTCACTGGATACCGGAACGTTCTAATAGAAATCCATCTCCAGATGATGTAAATAAATTCTTTAATATAACAGACAATGCTAGAGCAAAGGGAGAGAAAGTTTTTATTCACTGCAGGCATGGTGCAGATAGAACCGGGCTTTTTTCTGCAATTTATAGATTAAAAAATCAAAATGTAAAATTATCAGATGTTATAAAAGAATTAATGAAATATGGACACGATGCAAATAATAACCCTAATATCATACCTTTTATAATTGATTTCAAAGAAAATCAGTCCCTAATCAATAAGCTTAATGAATTGACCCAACAAGGATTAAAATTAGGGGGACATTTTATTAATGAAATTTTAGCAAAATTAAAATAACAAATCTTAAAAAGGAAACACAAAATGTTAAATATTAACCCAATGAATAGTTATAGCAAATCAAATATCAATTTTAAATCTCAAAAAGATTATTCCAAAATCTATAAAGAGATGGAAAAAATTTTTGTAACTCAAGAAGAAAAGATAATACCTAAGCAAAATAAAATTAAAAATGTTTTTCCCCAAAAAAATTTTAATATTTCAAGTAATATGACAAGTCCCTTTAAAAGATTAAAAAATTTTTTTGAAGTATATAAACCTGTGATACTTGTAAGTGGACTTACTCTAGCTGCAATTATTACTTATCTTATACCATCTGCTGATAAAAAATCCCAACATAATTCTAATAATATAGAACTAATTGATAATTCTAATAAGGAATTAGAATCGATAATATTTGAAAAAGCAGATTTATTAGAAAATATGTATAAAAAAGGTTCGATTTCTTTTAATGATTACAAATCACAAATGCAAAATTTGATTAATGAGTATGAAAAAAAGGCTATTAATAACTTCTTGGGGGAAAATGGCATTTCTCTTGATAAAGAAGGTTTAGGAGATAAAGAAAATACATATTTTGATAATGGAAATGGAACTATTGTAGTGACAACAAATGATATCGCTTTTAGTGAAAAGTTAACAGAACATATTACTGAAAAAAATAACAATGTAGAAAAACTGAAGCAAAAATTAAAAAATAACGAAGAAATAGAACATGAATCAAAAAAGAAGAATGATAGTACTATAAGTAAAATAGAAAATGAAAAAGAAGCTTTAAAAATAGAGTATAAAGAGGATTCTCTGTTTAATTTATATAAAACTAAAGAAATTACGCTAGAAGAATTTCAAAATGAATTGAATAAAATAAATGAGAGGTAAAATCAAATGTTAAATATTAATTCAATGAACAATTATAGCAAATCAAATACAAGTTTTAAATCTCAAAAAGATTATTCTAAAATCTATAAGGAGATGCAAAAAATTACTGTAGAACAAGAAGAAAAGATTAAACCAAAGATAAGAATAGGAAATCGATTTGTGGTACTAGAAAATAACATTAAACAAAGCCTAAAATCTAAAATAAATTCTAAAAAGGAAGATTTGGAAGGTGTTATAGATTTTATAAAATTTATTAAGTGGCCAGTGATATTAGGGGTTTTATCAAGTGCTATTGTGGCATTTCTTGAGAAACAGTGTGAAACGTCTTCTAATGCTAACAAAGCCAAGTCTGAGGAGGAAATAGTAAATAAAACTGACTCTTTATACGATTTATACAAAAATAAAGCTATCACATTTGATAAATTTCAGGAAGAGTTAAATAAATTAAATAAAAATAAGTAAAAGGTCCCTATTAAATGAAAATCCAACAAGAAGTACATACTCCAACAATATATAAAATAAATAATGAAAATGTGAATTTCCATGGTAGCTCCTTATTTTTAAAGAAAATATTTGCCCCAAAAGATATGGTTACTCTTTCTAAAGAAGCTCTTTTAAACAAAGAAGCTGAAAATTGGATGGGAACAAATTTAAAAAAATATGGAAAAGATTCAATTAAGATGATTTATAATGCTTGTACAAATGCTGATAGTAATATCTTTCAGCCGGCATTTGAACTCGTAAAAAATTTAATTCCACAAGCTCAAAGCTATATAAAAAAAGTTTTTAGTCATACTGAAAATAAAAATGTAATTTCAAAATTTGGACTTAATTTTTTATCATATATGCTAGAAGCAAGTAAGAATGATAAAAATAATCATACAGAGAAAAATATCGAATTTTTGACTAATGTTATTAAAAAAATTGATAGTAATAATCCGACTACGTACTTAGATATTATTGTAAATAGTAAGGATTCAGAAAGCAATATTAGAAAAAGTGTACCAGAATTATTTAATTATTTTGACAAAAAACACATTTTATTCTATTTTTCTGATTTTATGAAAAATCTATCTACACTGCCTATAGAAAACCAAAAATTGATAGAAAAATATTATACAAAAATAAAAGATAATACAAAATTATTTAATATCTTGGAATTATGCCAAGGCAAAGATTCAGAAAAATTGGTTCAAACTATTCATAATGATTTAGAAAAATCTAACGTAAAAGACATTATTGAAATATTATCACATTCTAAATCTCAAAGTGGCGAAGCTCGTTTATTTAATTATCAAAAACTGTTACCAATTTTTAAAAATGATAAAAATCTTTTAGAGTATTCATATTTTTTAAAAGACAAAAATGGATATATAAATGATGATAATATAAATTTTGTAAAATCAATATCAAGTAAAATCCAAGATAAAGAAACTCTAAAGAATTATGCTCAAATAGTAAAAGATGATAATGGCATAGTTAAAAAAGATGCTGCGGAAAATCTAATCAAAGTACTCATAAGTTTTTCTGATAAGAATTTAAATCACACTAATATTATATATACGATTAACCAATTAAAAAATAAGAATAATGATGTTCAATGGGATTTTGTTAATATTTTTACAATTTTGAAAAATGTGTTGGATGCAAAAAATCTAAAATCTGGTACAAAACTCTTTGACCAAACTATACAGGAAATTTCAGATTCTCAAGGGAATATAATCCCAGAATTTGTTGAAAAAATACCAGCTCTTCTAATAGAGGATTTATTAGTAGAAATTCCAAATATTTTCAAAATGTCTAAATTTAATGGGAAAATCAAAGAAAATACATTTAGTTCTGTTGTAGATATTTTGAAAAAGACAAATTCTAGTGATAGACAAGAAATGTCAAAGTTTTTAACAGGATGTATTGATGCAAACGGTGATATTGATAACAATCAAATTGCTCAATTGCAAGAAATTCAAAATCGAGGGATAAAAAGTAATGTTTTAAAAATAGCTAATGCTCTTAAAAATAAAGATGGAGAATTTTCTAAAAGAGGGCTTGATTTAATTGAAACATTAAGAAAAAACGGTCATCATCAAATTGAAGAAGACCTTCCTAATATTATAAATTTGTGTAGAGATAATAGCGGAAATATGAATCAAAATAATATTAATACTGTTATTGAGCTACAAGGTTACAAATCACAAATCAAATTGTCTGAATTATTAAAGATGACTTTAGATTCTAATAAAGAAGTTGATTCTAATAAACAAAAAGTTGTTGTTCATGTAATAAAAAATTTAAATACAGCTGATGCTAGAACTGTAAATAAAGTTATTGAACTTTCTAAAGATAGACACGGAGTTATAGATTTAGAAGTTATAAAACTCTTGATTGATTTATCTAAAAAAGGAAAAAATCTTGATTATTATGAAGAGGTAATACCGGCATATAGAAAATTATATAAGTATGAACATGTAACCTCTTTATCACAGCTTAATTTGCGTCAAAAAAGAGATTTGATGCAAGCTTTAAAGAATTATAAAAGTATTATACAATCAGGAACTTTTAGATCAATTTTAGATCCTAAAATATTACCAAACTCAGATAGTGAATATTGTGATATAGTTGCAAGATTATCACATTCTATTGGTATTAATGTACCAAAACTTTCTAAAGACTTAAGTGCAAATTTCTTTAAATCTTTAAATAATTTGTCAGACGCCAATTCTGAATTTATGAATATAGATTTTAATAACAATACTCCAGTTTTAAATTTAAATTATTCATTAAAAGATTTCAAAAATAATATATGGAATATTGTTAAGAATTCTCATTATAGCGATAGAACAAAAGCACTTGATTATTTTGGATTTGAACTTAAAAATAATAATGGAATACTAGAAATGACCGGTTTTCCAAGTGTGGATAAACCGGATGGAAGACTCGCAAGAATAAAAGACAAAGATGTACTTAATTTGATAACAAAATTAACTCCAGAGGTCATAAAATTTACACAAAATAATAATATAACTATTCAAAATTCTCCGAAATTATCTAAGGATTTGACAAATATTATTAAAGCTTTTCCGGAATTTTTGACGACTATTGGAAAAGTTCAGCATGGAACTCATGATTTTACATTAGATGTTCATTGTCTAAAAGTATTACAAGGAGCAATGAAAACTTCTTTATACCAGACATTGTCACAAAAAGAAAAATATCATATGCAAATAATTGCCTTGTTCCATGATTTAACAAAAGCAGAAGCAAAACCTGACAGAGATCATCCTAAAAATAGTGCATTTGATATTTATTATCTTTTAGACAAATTGAATATAAAAGAAAAGGATAAACTAAAAATATATCAAGTAATAAAAAATCACAGCTGGCTAGCTAATTATGATTTTTCAGAACAAATGCAGAAAAAAATAGCATTTAATATGCGTAGCGGAAATTCTTTTAAACTTCAGTCTATTTTAACTGAGGCAGATTTAAAAGGTGTAAAAAAGAATGACAAATTTTATTTACAACATGCAAATAAACTACAAAATGCAATAAGTAAAATTTCTAAATCTATAGAAGAATTACAAAGTACTGCAATTAATTTACCACAAACTAAAATTCCAAAGGCAAGTGAATTAAATACAAATTCAAAATATGTAAAAAAGATATCGAATGATGGAATTAATAACACAGTACTATATTTAAATCAAGGAATTGATTTGCAAAAAATCGGATTTAAAAATTGTAAAAGTTTAAATGATTTTAATATTTTAGTACACGGTCTTGACTCAAAAGACAGTGCATCAATGTTCCAAGCTCTAGGAATGATAGATTCAAAAGCTTTGTTAAGTACATCTTACATTGTTTATTCTAAACAAAATTATAGGGCATTTAGATCTGAAGGATTTATATTAGATGTTCCTGCAACTAATATTCATGCTGCATATTGGAGAGATTTTGGTTCCGGATATAAAAAAACAATCAGAGATTTATTTAAAACTTATTTATTCCAAAATAACGAACAAAGAAATTATATATCAGAAAAATTAAAAAAAGAATTACATTTGAATAATAAAGAATATATAAAACTATTTAATGAAATAGAAGATCTTACTTTGGAAGAATTAGAAATAAAATCTCCAAAAATTGCCAATGCCTATCGAAAGATTTTTAATGATATGGAAATTTCAAAACGTAGCTATGGCAGAAATTATAACGAGATACTTGTAACATCTCCAAAGATTCAAGCAATATTCTGTTATGATAAAAATCCACAAAATATTTCATCATACTTGAGAAAATATGCAGAAAAAAATGATATTCCAATAATTGTTTTTAATTAATATTTTTATATAAGTAATATTTTATTTAATTATTAAAACTCTTTTAATAATTTAGAACAATTTTTCTGTACAACAGATAAAATATCTCTTCCGATTTTATTTTCAAAGCTATTTATAACACCACTCATAATATTCGGAAGAATTTCACATTGATTTTTTATCATTTTTTTTAATTGAGTAAAGTTGATATTATTTTCTTCGGCTAATTTTTCAAAGTGTCTTAACAATATCTCATTGTGTTTATAATGTCCGCCAATTTTCATTGCCATTTTATTTGATAATTCAGGATAAACTTCAGAGCAGAGAATATCGTATGCTGGTGCAAATTTTATTTCACCACTGTCATAATGAAGTATAGAAAAATTCTTACCGTGAGCGTCATTATTTCCTATTAAATAATTAAAAATTATTAATTGAATAAACTGATTAATTGCAACGGCAGGCTGAGAGGTCGCTCTTAAAATTTCAAAACATCTTTTAAAATCCACTCCACCTTCTGATTGGTATTTATATGCACTTGGAATATTAGAAGCCTGACAAAAATCTTCTTGATGAATTCTTTTTATTTTGTTCGCAACTATTACTCTATCGTATCTTTGAATTAAAAAGTATTTTGTTCTATTGGCATAACCGATTTTGACATCAGGGACTTTGATTCCTAATTTTTCAGCTGATTTTATACATATAAATTCATTTTCAATTGTTTCATCTAGTCCGTTTATCGCAGGTTTCAAAATATGACTTGTCGGCACGTTATCTTTTGGAATCCCAATTTTTCCATCTACAACAATAACAGATGTTTTATCCTGTGCGCCGGCTAAAGATAATCGCATCTCTTCAATCCCTGTTGCTAGTGGTTTTTGAGGCAGCTCATTTATAAATTTTTCAAGTTCATCCTCTGATAATTCTGTATAATCAATTTCATAAGATTCTTGCAAGTATTTAGGTGTTTTTTCATCTTCAAAGAAAGAAACAGCGCCAGCACAATCATAACCTATTGCTTCTAAGATAGAAAAATCATTTTTCGGATTAATCCTGTATTTTTTCCCAATAGCACTTCTTGTATGTTCGCTTTCAGGTAACAATCCATTAAAAAAACCTCTGCATTGTTTGTTTTCAAAAGGTTCATTTTGAATTGGCAAACTTAAAGATAAGATTCGATGAGTATTATTAGAATATTGGAAATTTACACCGCCATAGCCGTCTTTTTCTAATATTCCGATATGTTTATCGTTTAAAAATACGTTTAAATAATTACTCAACATCTACCTCATAATTTTTTTCAAAAGGGGTTTTAAAATCTATTACAATTCCTAAAGCATTACAAACATCTATAACTTTTCCAATTTGTGCAGTTTTTTTCCCGTTTTCTAAATCAACAAGAAATCTTATCCCAACATTGGCTGCAATTGCTAAATCACCTTGCGTAAGTTGTTGAGCCTTACGTACTTTTTTTATATATTCACCTAAATTTTTTGTATCTGTTATATTCATTTTTACCTATCGGTAAAATTTTACAACATTTTTGTCAAAAAATCAACTTTTTTACCGTACGGTAAAAATCAAGGTCTGGTAAGTTGATTTAGTTTAAAATTTCCCGTACGGGAATATTAAGTTTTAGAAAATAATAAAGTAGGACTAGTTTTTAAAAAAGGACTCTTTCTATTCGCCAAAAGAGAATTTGGGGTAAATATAATAATTTTTCTTTGGAATTTAATTGATAAGAATTCTCTTGAATCCCCGAAAGCCCGCAAGGTACGGGAATTTTTGCATTAAAAAAGAGATCTCTTAGAGTCTCTAATTATAATTTCTGGAGATGTCGGGAGGTCTTGTTCGCTCGCATTTAACGGCAATTTCGTATTTTATTACAGTTGCTTTGCAACTTTGTAAAATCCTCCAGCCTTAGCTCGTGTAATTTAACAGTCGGTTTGAGAAAATTTAATACAAAGATTGATTATTCAAAATCAAAAATTTAACTTTTTGTGTAAAATATTCAAATGAAAAATTATAACAAAGCACAAATATTTTGATATGATGACAATACTCTTAAAATATAAATACAATCATTTTCAAGATTGTAGACTACAAGATAATGTTTTTTTACAACAAAAAATCTAACATCCTTGTATGTAAAATCTTTTCTTGAAACTCCTAAATTCGGAAATTTAGAGAGTTTATCAAAAGTTTCATATAAAACTTGAACAAATTTTAATGCAGCTTTCTCGTTATCTTCTCTAACATGGTCAGCAATAATTGTTATGTCTTCTAAAGCCTTACTCTTAATTTTATAATCTTTATTCATACTTACTCATTAAATTTTTCATGGTTTCGCGACCATTTAAAACGGTTGTGTCATTTAATCCTTCTTCAATATCTCTGTTCAAGCGAATTAAATCTTCTTGCGAAATACCTTCTTTAGAAATTAATAACCTAATAGCTTCTCTAATTACTTCACTAACAGAATTATATAAACCAGATGCTACTTTATCATTTACAAATTTTTCCAATGCCGGAGTTAAAGAAATATTCATATAATACCTCATTTATAACAATATATGTTTTAATTATAACAAAAATTGTTATAAAATTCAATTATATAAAAATATTTTGCAGCAATTAGTAAATCAGATGTAAAATAACAACCTGTTCAATTAGCTTAGTATTTGGGGGACAGATAATTTTTAGAAACTTTAAATAATGTTCATGCAATAGCACCTAATATTTTAAAAGCAAAGAAAACATAAATACAGTCCGTATGATGCGGTAAATCACAGATTTACCGCATCATACTTGCTTTGCAACTTTGTAAAATTCTCCAGTCTTAGCTCGCTCACGCTGTCTTGGATTTACTCCACGCTCGGAAAGTTTCGCTTTTTGAACCTTCAGTTCAATATCGCTCAATTTCCTCACTATCCGGACTAACTCTATTTTGTCGTGTCGTCCGTACGTAAATCCGCTTGAACCCGAAAATAATGCTTTGAATTCTTGGGGTTCTACTTCCAGTACACAATTATTTAACAAATCAAAAATTGGAGATGGCGGGAGTCGAACCCGCGTCCATCGTGGATAAAAACTGATATCTACGAGTGTAGTAACTTATTTGCTTAGATTAATACGGAAAGTTACAAAACCTGAATCAATCCAAAGACTTTTTGCGGAAGCCTAACCTCCAATGGTAAAACTTGATATGCATACCATCATTTGCATACTGCATCTTGCATACATTCATCACCCCTAACGGCAAGCTGGTCAGGTTAGATGGGCTGAACTGCTATAATTAAGCAGCGAGTCTTTGTGCTCTGTAATCAGCCATTGATACTACTTTATTAGCATCTAATTTATTTTGCTCGTTGATAAACGGGAACAGCGCCCGTACTCGCAATCCGGATCTACCAATCACGGCGTCAAAACCAGTACATCCCCATGTTCAATTGTAGGCTATAGAGAAGACGGCTCCGCTCGGAAACCTGCTTGTCTTGTTCACTAGCGTTGTACGGCAATTTCGTGTTTCGACTTCGAGTCTACAACTCTTGTCAAAAGCACTCCAGCCTACGCTCGTTCACGCTGTCTTGCTCACTCGCAAGCCAACACTGTTTCCTCGACTTCACCTCGAGGGCTTCCCCTCTCGGCTTGCCCATTGTCCTCGCCGGACGGGCGTCAAAACCAGTACATCCCCATATAAAAATTATTTTACCTCACCCTAACCCTCTCCTAAAAGGCGAGGGAATTAAATTGGTTAAGAAAATCTCTCAATGTGCAGTAAATACAGTATAAGTTATATTATAAGCTTTTTCAAGCTTTAATAAGATTTTTTATTTTTGTTAAATCTTTAAGCATTAAATCTCTAGGGCTTCCTTCTTCTAGTGAATGGTACCTTAAAAGATATGAAGGATGGAAAATTGGAATACATTTTCTTATTTTTCCACCTATTTCGATTTCCAAAATCTCACCTCTGATTTTTGAAATCTGAATCTTTTTATCCCAAAAAGATTTTAAAGCTGTCGCTCCACAAAAGATTATAACCTCAGGGTTTATTATTTCTATTTGTTTTAATAAATACCCTTCACAAGCTTTTTTTTCATCATCAGAGGGCACTCTATTCTTAGGTGGACGGCATTTTACCGTATTTATTATATATAAATCATCTTTTCTAGAAATTCCAACTTTTTCCAAGAACTCATTTAATAATTTTCCGGCTCGTCCAACAAAAGGAGTTCCTGTCTTATCTTCATTTTCTCCTGGGGCTTCGCCTATTAAAATTGCTTTTGCACTATTAGGATTGCCATCAGAGAATACTATATTTATTCTCGTTTTGCCTAATTCACAGTTCATACAGCTATTACAAACATTTCTTAATTCATCTAAATCTTTTTGCTTAGTATTCATTCTATCCTCTCAAAATCTACAGCACCGTGTTTGCATATTGGGCATATAAAATCAGGCGGCAAATTTTCTCCCTCATAAATATATCCGCAAATTTTACATCTCCATCCTTTTTTATTAGTTTTTTCAGGTTTTGGTTTTATATTCTTTTGATAAAAATCATATGTTACACTTGTTTTATTTGATAGGCTTTCAGCTGCAACTAGTTGAGCTATAAATAAAATATGGCTGCCTAAATCTATTTCTTGTTTTACGAATGCCGAAATATATGCATTTGTACTACTTGTTAAATATAAAACTCCATTTGGAGAACGTTTTGTATCATTGTAGTTTGCAAATTTATTTACATTAGCACCTGATTGATATCCAAAATTCTTAAAAATTTCAAAAGGTGCTGATTCATCCAAAATTGAGAGATTGAATTTCTTAGTTCTTTGAATCATACCTGTTGTGTAATTATTTTTATTCACTGCAATAGCTATTTGTAAAGGATCAGATGTCACTTGCATAGCGGTATTAATAATACAGCCGTTATCTTTTTCCCCTTCATTAGCTGTTAACACATAAAGCCCATAGCCAATTTTAAATAAAACTTTTGTATCCATAATAAAATCTCCTAGATTTTTAAATTTAACATTAAAAGCTTTTATTGTAAACAAAATCTTGACAGTAGTTAGAATTTATATTAGCATGCAATTATGCCGAAGTATAGTGCTATGGTATGCCTTACTCGGAGAGGTACAGAAACGGGTAAAACTGGTTTGAGGTATTTGTTTCATTCCAAGATATTTACCCCCGAAAGGAGAATAAAATGCCAAAATTAAAAACTCACCGTGCAGCAGCTAAGAGATACAAAGTTACTGGCACCGGTAAAATCACAAGAAGACATGCAGGTATCGGTCACTTGCTTCAACACAAATCTGAATCAAGAAAACGTAAGATTTTCGGAGATGTTGTTATTTCTGAAACTCACGAAAAATTGATTTCTAAAGAGTTACCTTACAAGAAGTATGCTAGATAGGAGTGTTGAACAATGAGAATTAAACGTGGAAATGTATGTCGTAACAGACACAAAAAAATATTAAAACTTGCTAAAGGTTTCAAAGGTGCAAGAAGCAGAATATTTAAAGTTGCTAACATTGCTGTAATGAAAGCGCTTAAATATGCTTACAGAGATAGACGTGCTACAAAACGTAATATGAGACGTTTATGGATTGTAAGAATCAATGCCGCTGTTAGAGAACAAGGGTTAAGCTATTCTAGATTTGTTAATGCTTGTAAAAAAGCTAATATTCAAGTTAACAGAAAAATGCTTGCTGACCTTGCTGTAAATGACAAAGAAGCTTTTGCTCTTGTTGTTGAAACTGCTAAAGCAGCTTTATAATTTTATTTAAGTCTAAACTAAATAGCTTGGTTATATTAATAACCAAGCTATTTTTATATATAGGAGAAAAAGGAGAATTACATATCATATACAAAGTTTTGTCCCGTTGTATTTTCTGCAGCTTGCTCTTTCATAGCCTGTGATGCAAAAAACATTTGTTTAGCATAACTTTGTATTTCACTATTATATATTCTTTGATCAAAGATATTTTCGTATTTTTCTAAATAATCACCTATAGGGTTTACAATATCCGTAACTAATCCGATTGCAGTGTCGGCAAATTGTTGTAATGCTCTTTCGCCAAGACCTAGTTCGGCCATTTTTTCAGATAAAGTTAAAGTTAGCAATCCGCTTTCTTGTACCGCATGTTTTGCTTGCTCTTGAAGCTTGTTTTCCATCTTTTCTTCAGCGGCAGCATGTTGCTTGGTAGGATCATATGTATGTGTTTTATATGTTTGTAAAAAACTGTTCAGATTAAATGTTTCTGCCATATCCTTTGTCCCTATTCTTTGTAATTATTTTATCGACATTTTTTTTTGAAACTTTAGGTTTTTAATAAATTTTGTTACAAAATTTAACAAAAGTTTGAAATTTAGTTTTAATGTTAATTAGAATTTATTATTTTTGCATTATTTAGTGTTTTTGTAGTAATATGTAGTAGTAGATTTTTAAGGGAAGGTTAAGAATATGGTAAACAAACTTATTAAGGAAGACACTAAAATGTTCCTTACAGGAAATGAAGTGTTGGCTTATGCTGCAAATTCAGCAGAAGCAGAATTTATGTACGGTTATCCGATTACACCTCAAAATGAAATTATGCATACTTGGTGTAAATTGTTACCAAAGACCGGAGCTGGATTTTTGCAAACAGAAGATGAAATTTCAGCTGGGTTTTCAACAATTGGTGGAATTTTAGCCGGAAAAAGAGCTTTCACCGCGACAGCTGGTCCTGGTAACGTTATTATGCAAGATGCTCAATCAATGGCTGAAATGATGAGAATACCTTTTGTTTGTGCAGTTATGCAAAGAGGTGGACCTTCTACTGCTACGGTTATTTATGCTCAACAAGAAACAAGATTAACTTGTTACGGAGGAAATGGTGAAGGTTTTAGAATTGTTTATTCTACTGCTGGTCACCAGGATCTGTACGATTATATGATTAAAGCATTTAATACTGCTTGGAAATATAGATTCCCTACTTACGTTTTAGCTGACGGATATCAAGGTAAAATGAGAGAACCTGTTATGTTATATGATCCTGCTAGTCGTGGTATCACTATGGTTCCTACTGAAAAAGCATTGTTAGGCCCTGGTGAAATCGGAGTTGATAGAAAATCTACTCATATGAGAAATACATATAATATGGAAGAAGAACTTATGGAAGTTCTTGAAGGTTATCAGGCTGATTATGACAAGATGTCTGAAGAAGTTCAAGAGTGGGAAGAATATAAAGCTGAAGATGCTGAAATTCTTGTAATTGCTCACGGTATTGTTGCACGTTCTGCTAGAACTGCTATTGATGAGTTAAGAGAAAAAGGTATTAAAGCTGGTTTATTTAGACCTATTACAATAAGACCGCTTGCTGTTAAACCTTTAAGAGCTGCAGTTGCTAGATCAAAACAAATTCTATTTACTGAATCTGCTAACGGTCAATTAGCACAAATGGTATTAGAAAAAATATATGGCTTAACTACACCTTATGACACTTTATTCAAAATGGGTGTTGGGGTTACTGGTGACGATATTGTTAAAAAAGTTGAGTCAATGGCAGTAGCTGTGTAGATAGGAAATAGGAGATAAAAATATGTCAGAAATATTAACACTTCCTCCAAATTTACCAAAATCTCAAAATGCTGAGGTTGGAGCAAGTAAATTTTGTCCGGGTTGTGGACACGGTATAACTTTAAAAGCATTGGGTAATGCTATTGATGAATTAGGTATCAAGCAAAAAACTGTTTTTGGTTGTGATATCGGATGTTCATTATTATCTTGGAACTATATGGATTTAGATACGGTTCAAACTCACCACGGTAGAACAACTCCGGTTATTTATGGTGTTACAAGAGCTAATCCTGAAGCAATTGGTATTGCTTATATGGGTGACGGTGGCGGCCTTGCTATTGGTGCTCAACACTTAGTTAACGCAACTGTTCGTGGCGAAAGAATGATGATAGTTGTTGTAAATAACACTAACTATGGTATGACAGGCGGACAAATGTCACCTACTACAATGCCTGGACAAAAAACTGAAACAACCCCATATGGTAGAGATTGTGATGTTACAGGTAAACCTGCTAAAGCTGCTGAAATGGTTGCTGCGATTGCAGATCCTGCTAAGTCTTATGTAGCTAGATCTACTGTTTCGAATGTAATCAAATTAAAATCAGCGTTTGTTAAAGGACTTAAAAATGTTCAAAATGGCGGTTTCTCTTTCATTGAAGTATTATCAATTTGTCCTTTAAATTGGAGAACTAATAATTTTGATACATTTGCAAGACTTCAGCAAATGGAAGAATTCTTTGAAGTAAAAGAATTTTTAGTTCCTGAAAGTGTATAATTATATTAAGAAATAATTTGGAGAAAATAAAATGGCAAGAACAAAAATAGTATTAGCAGGTGAAGGTGGACAGGGAGTCCAATCTATTGCTAAAATTCTTGTAGAGGCTGGATATGAAGCTGGAAAACAAGTTCTTTATATTCCTAACTTCGGTGTTGAACAAAGAGGTGGGGTTTCAATTGCTTTTTGTCAAATCGCTGATGAAAGAATTGGTGAACCTCGTTATTCTAAAGGTGATATTATTATTATGTTATCTGATAGAGCAATTGACAGATGTGAAACTTATGTTGACGAAAATTCAACAGTAGTTTATGATACTTCTGTTTGTTCTAAAAAGCCTACTGTTAAATGTAAAAGAGTTATAGGTATTGATGCTAATAAAATTGCTAACGAAAAATTAAGTGCAAGAGTATTTAACATCATTATCTTAGGTGTATTACTTGCTGCAACTAATGTTTTAGAACTTAGCGATATTAAAAATGCGATGGAAATGGCATTAGGCAAGAAATTCGATGCTAAGCCTGAATTAAGAGAATTAAATTATAAGGCTCTTGAAATGGGTATGGAACTTATAAAAGAAAAGGCTGGTGTATAATATGACAGATAAACAATATAAAGGTTATAAAATAGAAGGTGTTGGCAAAGGCAAAGCTGACTATTATGTTTATACAGATTTATGCAAAGGTTGTGGACTTTGTATTGCAAAATGTCCGATGAATAAAGCTGGAAAAAAATGTTTACAATGGTCTAAGGAAGTTGGGTTATACCAAACTCCTGCGGTTGCTCCTGATCCTGAAATTTGTATTGCATGCGGAGCTTGTGCCATGACCTGTCCTGACAGTGCGATAAGAATCGAGAAAAAAGCATAGTTTTATAATTTTTAATAAACTTTAGGGCTCGATATTTTTCGAGCTCTTTTGTTTGTTTAAATATAAGTATATTCCATATGCTAATATGCCTAAACTTCCTAAAATGATTGGTATTGTTTTGTATGAAGTTTTTATTGAATGTCTATTTTCAAGAATATCTCTATATTTTACTATTTTTTTGTATAACTCTTTTTCTGATTTATCAAGTCCTTTTGCTTTAAAGTTTTTTTCTAAAGCATCCATTGGGTTAAAGCCTTTGTTTTTCTCAATAGAATTTATATATTCTTCTTCAAAATTGTATGGGATTATTGTTTTATAACTATTTAAAGAACCGTGTTGAATTCTACTATCTTCAAGTCCGAGTGCATCTGTGAAATATATCATATTATTATAAGCAGAATAATTTTCTGCTAAACGACTTTTTATATATTCATTATTTGAGTTTATTTTTTCTGGTGGAATATTTAATAGTTTACCTAATATTTTACTTTCTTCAGAATTAAAATTCATTTTTATAGAATCTTGATTAGTGGCTCCAAGTATAAAATTATTTTTTGTAAAACCTCTTTTTAAAAAGCTTGAATTTGTTCCCCAATCTTCTTTTATGTAATCAGATGTGAATATATTCATACGTTTTTTGATAAAGGGTTTTATTTGATTACCTTCAAAAATATTAAAATTATCAGGGGAAGTTATAAATTCGTAACTTATATTATTTAAATTATAATTATTCCCCTTAACTTTTTTTACTTCATCTTCTATAAGACTTAAAATTTCTTCTTCATAATATTTATTATTTTTAACTCCATCTTTAATTATTGGCTGTGAAATATAACTCCAAGCCGCATCAACCCTAAAACCATCAAATCTTTGTGCATAAATATTAACTTTTTTTCTTAAAAGCTCTTTTCCTTCAATAGAATCCAAATCAAGAGCAGGCAAATTCCAACCTATAGAAGCATCTTTTATGAAAGCTTTTGGATTTGCCCAAACTTCATCATAAGAGAATCCACAAGGCATATCTCCATTCAATTTTATTCCTTTTAGATTTAAGTTTGCTTTAGATTTTGATAAACTTTTTTCTGCTAAAAATTGTTTGAATTTATAAAAATCAATTTCTTTTGATTTTTGTGAATAAATTTCTTTTATTCTTTTTTCTCTTTCTGTGATTTTCACTATGTCAGGATTAAATAAATTTTTATCAATCTCATTCCAATTGTTATAATTATAATTATTATTAATTTCTTTTAGTGCTTGATAAAGAGCTTTTGGTTCTAAAATTTCTGCATTGTTTTTTTTAAAGATTTCAAAATCTTTTTGCATACTTATATCAAGATTATTGTATAAATTTTTTAATACAATTTCTTGAATAGAATTTTTTTCTATAATATTTTTAAAATTTACCTCGTCTTTTAAATTATTAGCTTTAATAATTTTTTCTAATTCATCCTTAGATACAAAATCTTCAATATTAATAATATGATTTCCTAAATCCATAGAACTTCCAGAATAAAATGGCACATCTTTCCCGTGGAAATGATATTGTCCTATCGGTAAAAGTTGAATTTCATTAATATCCCAATATTTTTTTATAAAATTACTAAAATTTTCACCTTCTTTATTTGCAAAATTCCCGACTCCAATTTTATTTGGTAAAGATGAAGATGGAATTATAAGTGTGGATTTTCCATTATTTCCGAGTTTTTCTTTTGCTTGTTTTAAAGTATCAGAATATTCCTTCTCTTCAGAAGGCTTTAGCTTTCTTTGAAAATTTAATGAGCTAATAGAATTTATTTGCATAACCACACACCAATTATATTAAATCAAATAAAGGCTTAAATTTGCCTTATTATGTAGAATTGTTAAAAAAAATTGCAATAACTCGTTATTTAATATACGATAGACAAAAAGGTGGTTAAATTTATAGGAGGATATTAAATGTTCAAAAAATTGCTTAAGGGTTTATTTGTATTAAGTGCATTTGTTATACTTAATAGCCCTGCAAATGCTTTCTATACTGATATGAATGAAAATCATTGGGCATATCAATCTATTAAGTTTTTAACAGAAGTTGGAGTTGTTGTAGGTTATCCTGATGGAACTTATAAACCCGATATTCCTGTAACAAGAGCTGAATTTGCATCTATGGCAATTAAAGCTTTAGGACAAGAAGATGCTAATGTTACTCAAGATATTCATTTTTCTGATATTAAGCCTGATTTTTGGGCATATAATATTATTAAAAAGGCTGTTTATTTTGATTTAATTCCTGATGCTAAAGGTCAACAATATAGACCTTATGATCCTGTAACAAGAGCTGAAGCAATTTCTATTGCTGTTAATGCTTTAACTACTCAACAAATTAGTGAAGAAAAAGCTCAAGAAATTATTTCAAAGAGTTATGAAGATTATGCACAATTACCGGCTTGGTTTTTACTAGCAGCTGGTAAGGCACAACTTTTAGATATGATTATTGTTATGCCTGGTAAAGAAGGTCAATTAGAAGCTGAAAGACCTGCTAACAGAGCGGAAGTCGCTGCTATACTTTATAAAATGATGCAAGAAGCAAAACTTAATCCAAATGCTAAATTAGCTGAATGTATGCAAAAAAGAACTGCTGAAGGTTATATTGTTGATAATGTAAAAGTTCAAGGTTCAATCGGTATAATTCCTGCCGGTTCTATTTTTCCTATTCAGTTAGAAACAGTTGTTGGTTCTCAAATTTCTAATGTAACAGATATTTATACAGCAAAAGCTCCTAAAAATATTGTTACTAAAGAAAAATATCTTCTAATTGAACAAGGTAGTGACTTAAAAGGTCAAGTAAAACACGTTCAACGTGGTAAACTATTTAAACAAAACGGTGAAGTTATTATTAAAAATGAATTACTTGTAACACCTCAAGATCAAGCTGTTATGTTATATGGCGTAGCAACTTTAGATCCTGCTAAGAAAAATGCTTTTATGACTTGGTTCAGAAAGGTATTCAAAGGCGATAAAGTTTTAACTATGCCAAACCAAATTGTTAACATCAGATTATTAGGACCTTTAAAAATCGATTTAACAAACGGTTATATCTACGAATAGTAATTAATAAAAAATATATTATTCAATAATTTCCGGCGGTTTTTCAAAATACGTCGGAAATTTTTGTTTGTATTCATTAAGTTCTGTACAGTAAGCTTCTAAATCAAGCGAAATATCTTTTTTCAAAGGGTATGATTTTATACCTAAAGATTTATACATTGCTCGAATAAAGATATTTGAAATAGCATCACTACCCCTTTCCCAAGGAGTTGAATGTGCTAATATCCAACGAATTTCTGCTATGGAATTATTTATTTCTTCCATTTGTGAACTATTCACATTTTTTGAATTAAATTTTGTTTTAAATTCACTATATTTTTTACAAATAAGATTAATAGCTTTATTAACATATTTTGAATCTGCATGTCGCAGATAATGTTCTTCCGCATCTATTTTAGGTACAGTTAATTCAATTTCTTCATATGGATTTTTTAATGGTTTATTAATTATTTTATCTAATTTGTTTTGATAAATTTTATATCGTTTTATATCTGAATAATTTGTACATAAATCAAAACCATCCCAATCAGAGCCATTTTTCCATCCTTCACGTTTTATCCTTAAAATCCCGCTATGTTTTATTTTAGAAATATCACGAAGAAAAGAATTTGCTTTAATGACTCCTATTGCAATAAGTTTCAATATATTTTCGGCTGATACATTTTTTAAAATCATTTTGGTCGAAATATCAGCTGTTTCTTTTATTTTTTTTGCCCAAACCCTATTTTTACCATAACCACGAATTTTTACAAAAAAATCTTCTTGTCTAAATTTTAGCTTTGGTGAATTTAAATTTGATTGAAATGAAGTTCTATAAAAGTAGCTATTATTTTCAACTTTCATATTCTATATAAATTAGCTAAAAAGATTTTTTGCTAACTCTCTTGAAACAGTTTTTTGCTCTGACGTATCTAAGTTTTTAACAGTTACTTGATTAGATTTGATTTCATCTTCTCCAAGAATTAAAGCGAATTTCGCAACTTTTGAAGCTTTTTCAAGTTGTTTAGTAAATTTTTTATTAGTTAAATCAAATTCACAAGAAATTCCTTCTTGTCTTAGTTCTTCTGCTAATTTTATAGCTTCTAAACTATCATTTGAAACAACAAATGCAGTTGTCCTATTATCTTGTTTTTCACCTATAAGAGAAGCTAACCTTTCCATTCCCATTGCAAAACCAACTGCTGGAGTATCTTCTCCTCCTAAGTTTTTAACAAGGCTATCATATCTTCCACCACCGCAAACGGCATTTTGGGAACCTAAGTTATTTGATTTTATTTCAAATACTGTTCTATTATAGTAATCTAAACCTCTTACAAGAAGTTTATTTATAGAATAATTGATATTTAATTCATCAAGATATTTTTTTAATTCATTAAAATGATTAGCACAATCTTCACAAATAAAATCAGATTGAATTACTTCTTGAATTTCAGGTTTTGCATAGATTTCTTTGCATTCTTCCACTTTACAATCTAAAAGTCTTAAAGGATTTTTTTCAAATCTTGCTTGACAATCCGGACATAAGTCATTCAAATATGGCTTAATAACTGCCTTAAGTTTTGTCTTGAATTCTTCACGGCAAGTTGGACAGCCTAAAGAATTTAATTCTACACTCAAATCATTTAAGCCTAAAGCTTTTAGGTAATTTACAGCCATTAAAATAATTTCAGCATCACAAGTTGCTTGTTTGATACCAAAAACTTCAATCCCTACTTGGTGAAATTGTCTTTGTCTTCCTGCCTGAGGTCTTTCGTATCTAAACATAGGTCCTTTATACCAAAGTTTTACAGGGGCTGAAAGTCTATGCATACCGTTTTCTATGAACGAGCGAACAACTCCTGCTGTATTTTCAGGACGTAATGTAAGCGAGCGTTCGCTTTTTTCAAAGGTATACATTTCTTTGTTTACAATATCAGTAGTATCTCCAACTCCTCTTGCAAAAAGTTCTGTAGCTTCAAATATTGGAGTGCGAATTTCTTTTGCTCCGTATTTAGTAAATATTTCATTAGCTTTTTCTTCCATAAAATGCCATACTGACATTTCTGAAGGTAATATATCTTTAGTTCCTTTTTGTACTTTTATTATTGCCATAATTCAAATTCCTTTATATAATTTAATTGTACTATGGTAAAACATTAGAGTAAATATTGGAGAGTTTAATGGGAATAAAAGTTACAAAAATGCAAGGTTGCGGAAATGATTTCGTAATTATTGACTATTCAGAATATCAAAAATCTGGTTTTGAGATGTCTGAACTTGCAAAGAAATTATGTGATAGACATTTTGGTATTGGAGCTGATGGGCTTATTATTCCTAACCCTAATACAGAAGAGGCTGATATTGGGTGGTTTTTCTATAATTCTGACGGATCTACTGCACAAATGTGCGGTAATGGAATGAGATGTTTTGCTAAGTATGTTTTTGATAAAAAATTGGTTGATAAAAATGAATTCTCTGTAAAGACTTTAGCTGGAATTATTTCTCCTCATATTTTAGAGAATGGTGAAGTAAGGGTAAATATGTCGAAACCCATTTTATTACCGGAGAGAATACCGTTTTTACCAAATGATAATATGAATTATAAAATTGCAGTTAAAAATATGATTTTTGAAGGTTCTGCTATTTCTATGGGGAATCCGCATTTTGTTATTTTTGCATCTCCAAGTGAGAATTTATTAGAACTTGCGAAAGAATACGGACCTTTAATCGAAGTAGCTGAAGAATTTCCAGAAAAAACAAATGTTGAATTTATTAAAATAAATTCAACTGATAAAATCGAGCTTTGTGTTTGGGAAAGAGGTTGTGGAATTACACTTGCTTGCGGGACAGGAGCTTGTGCAAGCGTTGTTGTTGGTGTTTTAAAAGGTTGTTTACGCAACTCCGTTGATGTAAAATTATTAGGTGGAAAAGTGCATATTGACTGGGCGGGGGATAAGGTAAATCCTTATAGGGATGTCTTTCTTACAGGTCCTGCTGAATATGTTTTTGAAGCGGAAATTGAGAGTTTATAAGTTTAGGAGCGTAGAATAAGTTACAATCCTATTTAATAATTAAAATATTCTTCTTTTTATTACGCTTTATTATTAGTTTTAAGTGTTGGTAATTATAGAAATCAAATTGATTAAAATAGATGTGATAAATCATTGATTTACTCTATTTTCTAGTCTGTCGTGCTCATAATGATACGATTTCTTTTGAATTTATTAAAAATGTAAAGTTTTGTAACAATATATCGTGTATTGTGAAATTATTTATTAAAGAAATACTTTATATATATGTAAGCGTTGAGCAAACATTAAATAGACACATAACACAAACCTTTCATACAACCTACACACTAACCTTCTATACATGAGGAATTAAGTAAAACAAAATTCCAAACCTTTCTAAAAAGGAAGGTTTTTTTTTGTTTAAAGTTGTAAAAATTTACTTCCGAATAAAATTAGTCCGACCATAACGCTAATAACTGAGGCAAACATTACAGCTCCAGCTGAAATATCTTTTGCCATACCAACCATTCTGGAATATTTGTTATGATAGATTGAATCTAGTGTAAATTCAATTGCGGTATTAAGCATTTCGGTAACTATTACAAGAGCAATTATAAAAAGTAATATACTAAATTCTAAAGCAGAAAATTTTAAAAATAAGGCAGAAATAATAACAAGAAAAGCAATTACAATATGTATGCGGATGTTAATTTCACTTTTTAGAACAAGTCTAAAACCTTTTCTGGCGTTTTTAAATGTGTTATTAAACCCTTGAGCCTTAAATTTGGTCATAATTGATATACTCCAATGCTTTTCTCTGTTCCCCTATAACAAAATTGTATTCTTCATCTGTTTGGTGGTCAAATCCTAATAGGTGCATAAGACCGTGGCTTATTAGAAAATGCAGTTCTTGTTCTTTATTTTTAGAAAGACTAATATCTTTGTTAACTCCTTCTATGACTTTATCTAAGGCAATAACAATTTCACCCAGATTAATTTCTCCATCAAAAATAAAACTGTTTTCATCATCTGCAAAAATCGCAAATGTTATTATATCAGCAGGATAATCTTTATTTCTATAATCTCTATTGTATTCTTGAGTTTTTGTAGAATCACAAAATACAATATCTAGAGTTATAGAGTTATATACTTTATTGTTTAAACAGCTTTTACTTTCAAGTTCAGAAATGTAATATTTAAGCATTTTAGTAGTATTTTCTATAACTTGTTTTTCATCGACCTTCCAGCTATCAAAAATATTTTCCGTAAAAACATTAATTTGTTTCATCTTTTTCATTAGTTTCGTTTTTTTTCTTTTCTAATTCTTTTAGTTTAGCATCTAAATCACTATCTATATGATTTGTGCTAATTTCATTATTATGTTTGCTTTTATCTAATTGTTGAACTAAATCGTTATGATATTTGATACGTTTATGATGCATACCTCTTAGCATTCTTGAGAAAGTTTCTCCTATAACTTTTAAATCTTTTAAAGTTAGTGGAGAATCAGATAATTGTCCGTCGTTAAGTCTTTCTTTAATAATTTTTTCTATAATAGCATCAATTTTTTCATTAGAAGGGTTTTTCGCAGCTCTAACAGCAGATTCAACAGCATCAGCAATCATTAGAATAGCTGTTTCTTTAGTATTAGGTTTTGGCCCAGGGTATCTGAACTGTTCTTCATTAACGTTTTCAGCTCCTTCTTCTTTTAATGCTTCGTTATAAAAATAGCTGACAAGACTTGTTCCGTGGTGTTGTGAAATAAAATTATTTATAACTTGAGGTAAGTGAGCATCTTTAGCAAGTTCTAAACCATCTTTTGGGTGTGCAGTAATAAGCATTTTACTAAATCTTGGTGTACAAGTGTTATGAGGGTTTTCTATTCCGTAAAAAGATTGATTTTCTACGAAAAACATTGGACGTAATAATTTTCCAATATCGTGATATAATGCTCCAACTCTTGCAAGAACAGGATTTGCACCAATTGCTTCTGCAGCATTCTCGCAAAGGTGAGATACTGTTAAACTATGATTAAATGTTCCTGGAGCGTCTTGCATAAGTTTTCTTAATAATTCGTGGTCTGCAAGTTCTGCTAAACCATATGGTGTCATTACTCTGAATAAATTTTCAATGATAGGTAATATTCCTAATAGAATAATTCCGCTTATACCTAAACAGTTGATAAGGATATAAACTAAATCTCTAACAATTAGTAAATTATCAATATCCATCATATATTTTTCAAGGAAATATATTCCACCAACTATCAAAACTCCTGCTAAAGCAACTTTGGCACTTGTGATTAATAAATCTGAGCGTTTTAAGAATTTCATTTTAGATACTGCTGTCATAACGACAGTATTTAAGAGCATATAAGAAACAACAACTTCAATGTTCCAGTGCATACCTATTGAAAGTAATGCTAAAATAATTGTAGAAGCAAAAAAAGCGTTTCGAGGTGTTGTAAATATTGAAAGTAATATGGTATATGACGGTATTGGAATTATATATGGAGAAAAACCTGTTGGTAACATAACAGAAGTTAATGCAAGGAATAGAGTAAATGTTCCCATTATTGTCATATATTTTGCATTAAAATATTGTTTTTCAAAGTTTTTTTCGTATTGTAAAAATACAAAAGTAAAAAATGCAATAAGTATATATATACCGATAATCCCACCATAGTTTATTTCTAAAACATTGTATCCTGCCGCACGTAAAGCATCTCGTTTTAATTTAGTTATAGGTTCGCCTTCAAATACGATTTTTTGACCTTTTTTAAATACTACTTCATAAGGTTTTACAGCGTTTTGAGCGTTTTTCTTTGCAATTTCTGTTGCAAATTCATCTATAACAAGATTTGGAACGATTATTTGATTTAAAATACCTGTAATTAAAGTGCCTTGATATCGAGTTACATTATTTGGAAGGTTTTTTCGTATAATTGAATTTACATTATTGTTTTCAAAATCTTTTGCAGATATTCCTACATTTAAAACAGAAGATAATGTTATTTTGGATTTGTCAAATACAGCTTGTAAATCTTCATCACTCGATTTTAGTAAAAAATTTACAAGCTCTTTTTTACCGGATTCATCAAATAATACATTTAATTCTTCGGCTTTTATATTTTCGTTAATATCTTTTTCTCTAATTTTTTTTATAGAATTTTGTAAGGTGAAAAGGCTTGATGTTATAAATTCATCTTCTGCTTGAGTTAATATAGGTTCAACATTCATTGCAACTTCTTTTTTATGAAGTTCTGTTTTTTTAGTATCAATTACTTTGATATCTTTTTGAGCAATTATATCTTTTTTACTAATCCCATTTTCAATAACTTTTTGGAAAAAGAAATTTTGTGAAGATATAATTACAGTTAATAAGAATGTAAATAATATGAAACAAACAGTGTTTCTAAAAGCTTTTGATGATATAAAATCCAAAAATTTTGTCATATATAAATATCCTTTATTTTATTTATCCCTCTTTTTTACTACAAATCCGCATTTAGTACAAGCGAGAACTTCTCCGGTACTATCAATCGGCATAAAATTATGTTGACATTCTAAAGCTTCATCTTCAGTTTCTATATTTGTTTCTGAAAATAAACCTTCTGGATTTGCACAATTTCCCCTCTTATTTTTATTTAACCATTTTATAAAAATTTCAAAAATATACATAATTATATTCTAAAACCATATGGTAAAAAATCGCTCAATTGTTTTATATTAAGATTTGAATCTTTTTCTGTAATAACAAGAACTTCTTTTTCTCCTTGAAATTCATACATTACTTGTCTGCAAGCACCACAAGGGAAACAATCATCTTGGTTTGGAGAATAAATAGCCACTGCCAAAAGCTCTTTTTCTCCTTCTGAAATTGCTTTAAATATAGCACATCTTTCTGCACATATAGTCATTCCAAATGAAGAATTTTCAACGTTACATCCTGTATATATTTTCCCGCTGCCCATCAAAACTGCCGCTCCAACAGCAAATTTGGAAAATGGTGAATACGACATTTCTGAAGCTTCTTTGGCTTTTTGCATTAATTTTTCATACTTCTTCATATCTGTAATTTTATCACGATTTATTGTTACAGGCAATTTAATTTCTATTTATCATCTGGTAAAATGAAATTTTTGTAAATATTTGTAAAAAATATTTTAAATATAGTGCAATTATTTTGTAGTTATTTACTTTATATATATAAATAACTTAAGGGAAACGCGAGGGAATATATGTGCCTTGGATTTGGATCAATCTATAATACAACTGTAAATGTTAATGGTCATTGTGTTGGATTTAGTCGTTATAATAGTCTTTCACCTTTTGGTTGTGGTGCTTTTGGTGGATTTACTCCAGGATGCTTTGGTTTTGGTTTTAATAGTCACTGTATGGGAAATTCTTTTTTAGCAGGCGCAGGAGTCGGACTTGGTTTTGCAACAGGAATGGCAATATTATCATTATTTAATAGAAATTAATACAAATTATTTTTTTAAAGTAATTTCTTTTTTGAAAATTGATTTATTAATTTCCTCAAAATTTTTAATTATTTTAGATACACCTTCTATTTTCTTATAAAATTCAATTGGTTCTAAAGATGCAATCGCAATAATTTTTCCTATTCCTGCAGATTTTGCGGCATTTATTCCAGCAATAGCATCTTCTATTACAATACAATCTTTCGGTGCTAAACCTATTTTTTCTGCTGCTATTAAAAAAATATCAGGTGCAGGCTTTCCGGGTATTGTTCCATCTGAATAAACAATCTTATTTATATCAAACCACTTTTCAAGATTAAATTCTTTTATATAAAATTCAACATTATCCCATTCGGACATTGTGGCAATTGTTCTTGGAATATTATTTTCTTTTAGAAAATCTAAAAATTCAACAGCACCTGGTGCTAATTTAAAATTTTCTTTATCTAATAAGCAGCGTTTACGGTATAAAGATTCTTTTTCTTTAGCATATTTTTCTACCATTTCTTTAGAAGGTTTTCTTCCTATTGCATATTCAATAATGTCTTCGTTGGTATGACCAAACATTTTATCACGCATCTCTTCTTGAGTAAATTCATACCCTCTAAGAAGCTTAGAAAAATCTCGCCAAGCATCATAATGCAATTGAGAATCCCAATATAGTGTTCCGTTAAAGTCAAAAATGATACCTTTCATAATTATTATTATAAGCTAAAAATATTTAAAAACTTATAAAATATGTTATAATATGTACATGAAAAAAATTTTTATATTTTTATTAATATTTTCGATTATGATTCCTGCTTTTGCAGAAACCCCAAAGAAAATTTATAAAAAAAATTTGCCACAAGGAACTTTTAAAAAAACAAGAAATGGTACATATGTTCAGTATGATAGTAAAGGGAAAAAGATCGGAACGTACAAATTAAATAATGGAGAGCTAAAAAGAATAAAATGAAATTTAATTTAGATTTAGATAATATTAACTATATAAAACTGACTTTTAGAACAAAGGATGACACTCCAAGCTGTACAAAAGCAGCTATAAAAAGAATTGGAGAAAAAGAAGTTTTAGCGTGTGCCAGATTTGATGAAGAAATGGATATGGATACTCCGCAAGAAGTTTTAATAAGTTTTATTTGTGTAAACGGACTTTATCGCACAAAAACTCTGTTGAAGTATATTGAAAATGATGCTCCATATGTATATTTTACTCTACAGACTCCAGAAGGACTAGAATATCAACAAAACCGTGAATATTTTAGAATAAAAATGGAAGAAAATGCGGTATTAAGTTTTGATAATACTGTTGTTTCTTGTAAAACATATGATATCTCTGCAAGTGGTGTAAAATTAATTGTACCTAATAAAATTGATAATTTAGACGAAGTTACTATTGATTTATTATTTGATCCTAAAAATGTAAGGACTAAAGCTAAATTTGTCAGATATGATGAAGAAGATAATATCTTAAAGGCTTCTTTTAAATTTATTAATCTTCCTGAAACTTCGATTGATATAATTTCACAAAAATGTATTCAAAAACAGCTTGAATATAAAAGAAACTCTGCTATGTAACAATTTCTTAATAAAATAACAATTTCTCTATAGAACTTGTTTTTCATGTATTAGAAGTGTGTTTAAAATGGAGATTTTTGTATGAATAGTATTAGTTTTTGCGGCGGAGAAACTTCCGGAAGTATTGCTAAAATTAATAATAAGCAGGATAATCAGGTGATAGATGCTGAATCTGTTGTAAATTTTCGTGGTAAAGGAGCAGAAAGTGCAGGAAGTATTGCAAAATTGCCTATAACTGAACCAATAAATCAAGATAGTTTTTCTTTTAAGGGGCGTGATAGAGAAGAAAAAAAATCTTCGTTTTTAGGTAAATTATTAGGACTAACAGTTTTATCAGCAGCTGTCATTGCAGGCTTAGGATATGCACATAAAACAAATATTATTGATAAAATTAAAAATCAAAAATTACACGATATATTGAAAAATTCTGATAAGATAACGGAGCCTTGTTACAATTTGTGTGTTAAAACAAAGAATTTTTGTACAGAGTATTATAATAAAGCTAAAAATTATTTTTCCAAGTAATAACTAGCCTCTGTTTATTCTGAACCAATTTACGAATTTGTTGAACATGTTTTCTTGGGGAATATCTTCTTCATCAATTTCTTTTGAAAATTCTATTTCATTATCATCTTTTCTTTCAAAAAGATCTTCATCTGGTTGTTCTTTACGTTTACCTTTTTGTCGCATGTACATTCCTCCGCCACCAAGACCGCCTCCATCTTTGTATGTGGCTTGAGCTTTGCTGATTGGGTTGATATCGTTAAAATCAAAAGACATAATTTTTGCCTTTATTGTACTTTGCATGTATATTATAACCTATTTTTTAAAAATTTCTACTTTTTATGTTAAAATCATACTAACGAGGTATTAATGAAAAAGTTTTTAAGTTTATTTTGGGTGTTTATAGTATCTATATCTGCAGTTTTTGCAAAAGATATGCGTTTTGTTCAAGTTACTGATATTAGGTTTTCCGATGAAAATGCTCAAATGTTTGAGGATTTTATTGATGAAGTAAATAAACAAAAAAATATTGAGTTTGTAGTTTTTAATGGTGATAATATTGCTAAACCTGATAAAATAGAATTAGAGAAGTTTCTTGGAAAAATAAAAAAATTAAATAAACCTTTTTATATAGTTTTAGGTGAAAAAGACGTAAATAAACATAAACATTTGAGTAAAGAAGATTATCTTAAAACAATAAAAAAACAATATAGAAAATATAAACCTGAAAATAGTAATTATGTTTTTGAGCAAGATAAATTTATTTTTATTGTTGTAGATGGATCGAAAGAAGTTATCCCAAGTACAAATGGATATTATAAAGAAGATACTCTTAGTTGGTTAGAAAATCAATTAAATTTATATCCTGATAAAAATATTATAATTTTTCAGCATTTTCCGTTGATTCCTCCTGCCGAAAAAGAAACGTATTATACATTTAAACCTGAAAAATATCTTGAAATATTAACTAAACATAATAATGTAAAAGCTGTAATTTCAGGACATTTTGGCGTAAATAAAGAAATAACCGTAAACGGTATTAATCATATTTCAACCGCAGGATTTCCTTATTATAGAGTGGTTGATATTTTAGATTATGAAACCAAAAATCCTGTTATATGGGCAGAATTAAAAGAAATTAAATAAATATTTTAGGTAAAGCAAGGCAAAATGCTTTTATGGTATTACCTAAATTTTGAAATCGATTATTTTTTAAATTTTTTATTTTATTAAAATCAATGTTTTCGCCAAAATTGTGTTTTTCAAGAATTTCTTTTAGTCCACTTACATTTTGTAATTGTTGACACGTATTAAAATGATCTCTTAAAGATAGTTTTTTTTCCGGTTTGAATTCAGGAGATGATGCTATATTATCACATAACATACTTTTTAAATTCATCTTTTTACCGCTTTCCGGATGGTGGGAAGAATGCTTTCTATGAAATTTAGATACAAAAGATTTTGGGAAACCTAATGTATATAGAATTAATTTATCAGCATCGTGTGTAATGCTATCAATAGAAATTTTTCCAAATAATTCTTTTTCAATTAGGGCATAAATAATTTTATGGTCATAAGTATGGCTTATATTTTTAGCATAGTTGTGAGCGTATGTTTTAAATTTTGATAAAAAAGATTTTTTGGTTTTGTTTAAGCCAGAAAGACCGGCAGCACATTCAATCGCAACCGGTCTTTTTATAAACACATCTCTTTTTTCTCTAACCCTCTCCGCAAAATTTATTGGTCCTTCGCGGAACGGTAAATCAGTTGTTTTAGGGGTTAACTGATACAAATTATAAAAATTAGGGTGAGTTTTACACTTTATTTCCATATCCAATTATTGCATAAAAAACTTTTCTTGCAACTACTGGTTAATAAATCTTAAAAATTCTTTAAAAAAACCTTTAATCCCATTCTGCCAAGGTTTTGCAACACCTTTATAATATTGTTCATAATCTGAAATTATGTTTTGTGGTAGATACTTTCCTTCAACAAGAGTTTGAGCTAAATATTCCAAGTAATCATTTTGAGCTTCTCTATATTCAATATCTTTATAACGTATCTCGGCATCTGCTTCAAAATGTACTAACGCGTGATAAGCACATTGTATGTTTTTATCATTTGTTTCAGGAAATAATAAAATAGCTTCTCTAGCCGTTTTACGTTCTGTTAAAACTGCGTAAATTAATCTTCCTACAAATTTTCGGTTATTAATTTCATTCATATTTATATGGATTTTCTATTTTGAAATCAAAACTAGGCATTTTAGGTCCAAAAGAAAAGTTGTAGTTTGTTTTGGACCCTTCAGATAAATCTATTATTCCGTCTTTTCTTTCATTCTGAGGCTCAACATATTGAGCAAATTTTCGTTTTGCTTTTATAATTGATGAGTTTTGTTTTTTATCGCATGCTGATAGACAAGTTGAAATTAATAAGGCACACAATAATAGGGCATAAATCTTATTCATAATAAAATCCTTTAATACCATGATAGCACATTGAAATGTATTACTTATCCTACTAAAGAATTAAAAAGTTTTCTTTTATTTTTAATTATCTTTATTGTATAATCACCATATAATTTTCAGTAAGGAGATAATAATAAATGAAAGTAAGCGTTAAAGTACCTGCAACATCAGCAAATTTAGGACCTGGTTTTGATTGTTTAGGTATTGCACTTCCTATATATAATACAATAACAATAGAAGAAACTGTTCTTCCTGGCACTGGTATTGAGATAAATTTAATGTCAGAAGAAGAAACGATTGATGAATTGATATTTGATGAAATCCCTCGCGATGAAAACAATATTGTTTATAAAGCAGTGGAGATGTTATATAATTCAATTGGTCAAGAGCCTTCTGAATTAAGAATAAATATTCAATCTCAAATTCCAATAACCAGAGGCTTAGGTAGCTCTGCTGCTGTTATTGTCGGAGGTTTAATGGCAGCTAATAAATTGTTAGGTTCTCCTGCTGATGAAACAGCAATTTTATCAATAGCTACGGAAGTTGAAGGTCATCCTGATAATGTTGCTCCGGCTATTCTTGGTGGGTTTGTTTTATCTTCTCAAGAGGATGACGGTTCTGTTATATATAGAAAATTAGATTGGCCTGAAGAATGGGATATTACGGTTTGTATTCCTGATTTTGAATTATCAACAAATATTGCAAGATCTGTTTTACCGGAAAATATTCCTATGCAGGATGCAATTTTTAATGCAAAGCATTTAGCGATGTTAATAGAAGCTGTTAATACAAAAGATGCAAAACTTATGAAGATTGCATTACAAGATAAGTTACATCAACCTTATAGGGAAAAACTTGTTCCTGGCATGAAAGAAATTATGAATGCATTTAAACATGAGGATGGTGTTTTAGGATGTGTTTTATCAGGTGCCGGTCCTACTTTACTTATAATCTCACATAAATATGATTTAGATAAAATTAAATCTACAGTAAAAGAAATATGGGAACCTCAAAGTATTAAAGTTGAAGTTAAAACTTTGAAAGTTGAAACAAAAGGTGCCGTTGTTTTAGAAAGTAATTAAGTTTTTTTTTATTTTATATTTTTGCTGGAATATTTTCAAAAATATCAACGAAGTCAAATTTGTTTGTATCAAAAACACCTTTGTCTGTAACTTTAAGTTCTGGAATTACAGGAAGTGAAAGAAAAGCCATTGTCATAAATGGATCTTCTAAAGTGCATCCTATTGATTTTGCAGCATTATTAACTTCTTCTGATTTTTCTACTACATAATCGAATTCTTTATCAGACATAATACCCGCAACAGGAAGAGGTAATTCTGAAATAATCTCACCATTATTTACAACAACTTTTCCACCTTGGCATTTAATTAGTGCAACAGCAGCAAGGTACATATCATAATCGTTTGTACCAATTACAATCATATTGTGTGAATCATGAGCCACAGTTGATGCAATAGCTCCTGATTTTAAGTTAAAACCTTTTACAAAACCCTTACCGATATTTCCTGTTGCTCTGTGTCTTTCTATTACACAAATCTTTAATGTATCTGTTTCTATATTACTTACAGCATTTCCATCTTCTATTTTGATTTTAGAATATATAGATTTTGTAATTAATTGATTAGGTATTACTTCTAATGTTTTTACAATATCGGATTTGGCTTTGATTCTGAAATCATTTCTTTCAATCCATCTGACATTAACAGAACCTCTTACGGATGTGTTTTCACATTTTGGAATATCACAAGTAATTTTACCGTTTTCCACAACGATATTACCATTTTTAATAACAAATTGAGGTTTAAAAGATTTTAGATCCGGTAAAATAAGCATATCTGCAATGTATCCTGGAGCAATTGCTCCTCTGTCTTTTAAACCGAAATATTCTGCTGTATTTAAGCTTCCTATTTGAATAGCTTTAATAGGATCAACACCTGCTTCAACACTTCTTCTTACCATACCATTTATGTGTTCAGGTAAATCTGAAGGATGTCTGTCATCTGTAACAAAAATACATTTTCTTGTATTACAATTTTTTAGAACAGGTATTAGTGCATCTAAATCTTTTGCTGCAGTACCTTCCCTTATCATAATGTACATTCCTAAACGCATTTTTTCTATTGCTTCATCAGGAGTTGTACATTCGTGGTCAGATTTTACACCGCTTGCAATATACGCACATAAATCTTTTTGAGATAATTTTGGTGCGTGACCGTCTATTCGTTTTTCTTTAGATTTAGCTAATTCAAGTTTTGCCATGACATTACTATCTAAATTTAAAACTCCTGGGAAATTCATCATTTCAGCCAAACCTAAAACCCAAGGTTTATCAATTAACAATGATAAATCGTAACTGTTTAAATCAAAACCTGAAGTTTCAAACGGAGTTGCAGGAACGCAGGATGGAAGCATTGCAAAAACATCAATTGGTAAGTCTTTTACAGCTTCTCGCATAAAACTTATTCCGTGTAAGCCTAAAACGTTAGAAATTTCGTGAGGATCAGCAATCGCGGTTGTTGTCCCTGCTGGTAATACAACTTTTGCAAATTCAGAAGGTAGCATCATTGAACTTTCTAAATGTACGTGACCATCTATGAATGATGGACAAATATATGCCCCATTGACATCTATTTCTTTTTTGCCAATATAATTTTCGCCAATTCCTGCGATTATTCCTTTATATATTGCGATATCACCTTTGTGAATTTCTTCGGATAATACATTCACAATATTTGCATTTTTGATTACTAAATCAGCTTTTTCTAAACCTCTTGCAACGTTTATTAGTTTATCTTGCATATTAATTCCTTACACTCTGCTAGTTTTGATAAATCTTCAGATTTTATTGCTTCATCAATCTTTTCTTTATAAACATTTATATCACTTACAATCATATCTTTTGGAAGTAATATATCAGTATTATTTTTAGAATTTGTAAAACCTTTATTTATGATTAAAAATTCTTTATACATTTCCAAAATCTTTAAATTTGTTTTATCAATAACAAAATCTTCACCCAAAAAATATTTAACATCTTTAGGCAAAAGTTCTAAGAATTTGATCATAAAATCGGTATCCGCAACATTTTCTTCTTCATTAAATTCTAAACCATACCAACCATTATTTAAAATTTCTTGTTCCGGTTGAGCTTTAATATATGCAGCCCACATCAAGCATCCAACGTAAAATCCTAAATTATTATTAAATAATGTCAACATTTTTTTATAATATTGACGAAATTTCATTTTCTTTTGAGATAAATTTTTAAAGCGATTTATATCTAAATAAAAATATTCTACACTTCCGGTGAATGCTAAAATATATGGTGCAAATCCGGGATCAAATTCTAAACCTTTATTAGTCATTTATTACCACCTTTACAATATTATCTGATGATATTTTTAAACAGTCAAGCTCTTCACAAGTTGTTTGACGTTTTTCCCACAAACAAGGTCTTAATTCACATTTGCAATTTTCATTTTTAATTGGTATAACCTTTCCATTTTGAGGAATTAATTTATTATCATCAGTGGATCCAAATATTACATAAGTTTTTACCCCTAAAGCTACTGCAATATGTAAAGGGGCAGAATCTGAGCATAAAAATTTTTCTGCTCCTGAAATTAATTCTGCTAATTCTTTTAAATTTTTTGTTTTTCCATACATATTAATATATTTTTCAGAAGAAACTTTTTGTTGAATAATATCAATAGTTTCTTTATCATCAGGGCCACCTGCTAATATAACTTTTTTACCAGAATCAGCAAGTTTTTCAACGACTTCTGCCCAAGTTTCTGCTGGAATTGTTTTTATCATGTTTTTTCTAACACTTAACAAACTAACTCCCGGATGAATTAAAACAGTGTTAGGTTCTATATTTTTTCTTTCTATATCTATAATTGGAAGCTCTGTTTTTATATTAGTCAAACCTTCAATTAAATCGTGATACATATTAACAGCATACTGATTTTTATTTAATTTAACAGCTTTAGTTAATAATAATTCGCTTAATTTCCCTGTATTATATCCATAACGTTTTTTTATAAAAGTTAAAAATAAAAATATAGAAATAAACTTATTAGAACCTGATGAAATTACAATATCAAATTTTTCAGTCCAAATTTTTAACAATAATTTTGCAAGTTCAAAATATTTATTTTTACCTTTTATATTTGCAAATAAAGTTTTATCAATAACATTAGTTAAATTTGTAATACCTTTGCTTCTATTTTCAAGAGCAAGGGTTATTTCAAAATTAGGAAATTCTTGTTTTACTGATAAAATTGTTGGTAAAAATAAAATTTCGTCACCAAGCCCGCCAAAATTTATAAATAAAATCTTTTTCATAAGTAAGTTTTACTTGAAAAATGTTACATTTGCAATAATTGATTTCTTATTTTGGTTAAAATATAATTTTTTTATAGAGAGTAAGATAAATGAAAATTATAAATAATAATCAACAGCAAGAAGAATATAAAGCTTTTTTGAAAAATATAAGAGAAGAACGAGAAGAAACTTCTAATTTTGCGAAGTTACTTTTAACTATTGTTTTAGCTGTGCTATGTGCAGTTATAGTTTGTGTAACTTTAGTAGAAAATAATTTCTTTATGCAAAATAATCCAGAAGATGCGGAAAATGCTACAGGATTCTTCCATTTATCAAAAGAACAACGTAAAAATTTTGAAACACCGTTTTCACCAAGAAGACAGAATATTTTATTACTTGGAGTAGATTCGAATGGTAGCGGAACTGATATTTGGGAAGGAACTCGTTCTGACACAATTATAATTGTGAATATTGATCCTAAAACTCATTCCATCAATGCGATTTCTATACCAAGAGATAGTAAAGTTTATCTTCCGGATAATAAAGGTGTGCAAAAAATAAATTCAGCACACGCTCTTGGTGGGATTAATTTAGTTAAGAAAACTTTAAAAGAGACTTTCGGGATAAAAATTGATAAATATATAATTGTTCACGATGAAGCAGTAGAAAAAGTTGTGGATGCTTTAGGCGGAATTCCTATTTATGTAGAGAAACCTATGAAATATCACGATTATGCAGGAAAGCTTCATATTGACTTAAATAAAGGAAATACTGTTTTAAATGGGAAGCAAGCTGTTGGATATTTAAGATATAGAAAAGACGGACTTGGTGATATTGGTAGAACACAAAGACAACAATGGTTTATGAAGAGTTTGTTTGAAAGGTTACATTCACCACAAGTTATTACTAAAATTCCGGAAGTATTGAATGTTTGTAATACATATATAAAAACGGATATGAGTTTTTATGAGCTTTCTCAATATGCCGCGTTTGCAAGAAGTGTAGATGAAAACAAGATAGAAATCGCAACACTGCCTGGAGCTCCTAATCAAAGAGGGTACATAAGTTATTGGATTTTAGATCCTAAGAAGACTCAAGAAGTTATTAATCGTATGATTTATCGTGATAAACCGATTTTGGATGGGACTAAATTTAAGGCTGGAATTATGTATTCTCCTAAAAAAGAAGAAGAAGCTTTAGCTCTAAAAGAAAAATTGATAGAATTAGGGTTTGAAGTTAATACTCTTAAAATTACACATTTATCTCATACAAGATTTATCGCAAACAAAAATCAAGTTACTATTGATTTTTATAATTGGTTACAAAAAAAATTGCCAGAATTGAATAATATGCAATTTATTTATGATCCGACAGAAACATTCTCTGTTGGTAGTGATTTTACTTTAGTCCTTGCAGAAGGTTAAATTTAGAAAGGATTTTTATATGTTATTAGATTTAATTAAATCAAGAAAAAGTGTTAGAAAATACTCGCAAAAACATATTCCTGATGAAGATTTAAGAAAAATTCTTGAAGCTGGAAGATTAGCACCTTCTTGGATGAATGTTCAATCTTGGAAATTTATTTTAATCAAATCGCAAGAAATGAAGGGTTTATTATCAGAACTTTCATTTGGCCAAGCTCACGTTAAGAATGCAGATGCTTTGATTGTATGTGTTGCAGATATTAATGCTTGGGAAGAAGCTAAAATAACACATATAAAATCTCCAGCTCTAAATCCGTCTTTACAGGGTGAAAATGGTTTATTAATCAGAACTATGGAACAAGTTATTTATCCTATTTCTTATATGATGTTAGAAGCGGAAACTTTAAATGTTAGATCTTGTATTATTGGTGCTCTAGGCAATGAAATTACAGGTCTTTTATCTGATGTTTATGCAAGAGTTAGAGAAAATTTGGGATTAAAAGAAAATCAAATTCTTTCAACTATAATAACTTTAGGATATGAAGAAGAACAAACTTCTACAAACAAAGTTCGTAAAGATTTTGATGAAGTTATTTCTTTAGAAAAACTAGGAAATAAATTTTAATTAATTTTTGGTTTTCCGTTTATTGACACTAAAGCTTTTACTACTTTTGGCATTTGACAGTCAAAAGTATAGTTTGCTTTTTTTATTGAGCATTCAGAACAATTACCTTTAAGTTTATAACACTCGATTGCTTGTTCTGTCCAATTTTTTGTAATTGAACCCGAAATTGTAACTAAATTAGGTTCGCATAAAGCTTGATTTAACATTTAAACACTATCCCCCTAATATAAAAATAATATTAAATATTAAAGGTGTCATCATATAAAAAAATGATTTAATTAAATATGAAATGTTTGTGATTATGTAACAAAGTTGTAATAATAAGTGATGAAGACATTGCATAGATGATATATAAAGGTTATACTATTAGTATAGAATAAGTTTTGCAAGGATATGTGTCTATCATGAATGGAGTTTCTATTAAGTTTAGAGAATTGTTGTTTGTGCTTATCACGCATAAAATAAGTGAGGTAATTTAATGGCATTAACAATAAATACTAACCTTTCAAGTTTAATTGTCCAATCATCGTTAAGAAATTCTACATCCTCATTAAATCAAGCAATAGAACGGATGAGTACAGGGTTTAAGATTAATTATGCAAAAGATAATGCAGCAGGGTATTCTATAGCAAATAGTATGTCTTTAAAATTATCATCTTATGATGTTGCAGTTGATAATACATCTTATGGTTTGGAGTTGATCGGTACGGCAACGAGTAGTTTAGATTTGATAACTTCACATTTACAAAGAATACGAGATTTAGCAGAACAAGCTTCTAATGGAACATATGGAGCAGATTCTTTGACGGCACTTCAATCAGAAGCAGAAGCACGAATGAATGAAGTCTTTCGAATAGTTTCAAATACCGAGTATAATGGTATAAAGTTATTTAATTTTCAGCGTAAAGTTATTGTTGATGAAGGTAAAAGAGTTGTAAATCAAACAACATTTCAGCAAGGTGAAACTTATTATTTAACTACAAGTGAAGATCTTATAAAACTTCAAGATTTAGTAAATAGTGGAGTAGATACGGCTAATGTAACTTTTGAATTGGCAAGTGATATTGATATGAAGGGGATTAATTTTAGGGGTATTGGGACAGGTGGTGGAAAAAGTTCTACTTTAGATCATTCAAAAGTATTTAAAGGAACTTTTAATGGTAATCAATATGTGATAAAGAATTTAACAATTAATACAAGTGAAGATTATGTTGGTCTATTTGGTTATATTGAAGATGGTTTAGTAGATTCAGTATGTATTGAAAATGCTAATATAACTGGTGGAAATTATGTTGGAGGTATTGTTGGAGAAAGCCATGTTAGAGACATAAGTGATAGTTATGCAACAGGTAGTGTAACCGGAGATCAATATGTTGGAGGGCTTGTTGGAAATAGTTATAGTGACGTTGTTAATTCGTATTCTAAAGTTGTGGTGAATGGACAAGTTTACGTTGGAGGGCTTGTTGGAAATAGTTATAACGATTTTTTAAATTCTTATTTTGCCGGTAGTGTAGTAGGAGGAGCGCTTGTTGGAGGGATTGTAGGATTGAGTGAAGCTGGAGGATCTATTAAAAATTCTTATTCAACAGGAAGTGTATCTGGAGATCAGTATGTAGGAGGTATTGCGGGAAATGTTTATTCAAACAGTATAAGTAATTCTTATGTTTCAGGGAGTATAAGTGGTAATACCGATGTCGGTTGTATTGTTGGTTTTTCTTGTGATTATTCTAATATAAATGGATATTTTGATAATGAACATTCTGGGCAATCTTTAGGTGTGGGTAGTGATGACGGAACGGGAGTTGTTAATGTAAATGGTGTAACTTCATCTGAATTAAAAGGGTTAATTGGCAAGGGTTTTTTACCTAAATTTGATTATGAATATACTTATGGAAAAGGTACAGATGATAAATTTGTTGTTGAAAATATTATTAGTGGAGGAAAAGAGTTTATATTGCAGGTAGGTATAGATTCAAGTGAATATTCGACCATAGAGTTTGATACAATGTTAGATTTGAATTTAAAAGTTAATTTGATATCACAGACAGACGCTTTGCAAGCAATAACAGATATAGATAATGCATTAAAGATTATAAATAATAAACAAACCGAATTGGGTTCTACTGAGAATAAGTTAATATCTGTATTAGATATGTTGAGTATCAATATCGAAAATTTGGCTTCATCGTTGTCTACAATACAAGATGCTGATATTGCTGAGGAGAGTAGTGAATATATCAAGGCACAGATTTTACAGCAGGCCAGTGGGGTTTTATTGTCAACTGTAAATCAAAATCCTAATATAGCACTGCAGTTGTTGTAAAAATTATTTGTTTTTGTTTATAAATAATTAGTAAATTTATATAAAAATGATTATTTTTTTAATGGATTTTCATTAAATAATTTATTTAAATATATTTTACCTGCATTTACTCTTTCTTCTTTTGTTTTATATTGGGTAGACATACTTTCAAGATTGTTAAGAATTTCATATACATTTGTTTTTATATTACATTTTATTAAAGCTCTTTGCCAAATTTCAATGTCTTCTTTGGAATTTGCAGGAAGCATATTGGCGTTTACAGATGCTATTAAAACTCTCTGGAATATTTTTCTTACAAATTTAATATTCTTGCCTGCAAATGGAGCTTCTTGATTTCTGCTTGCTCTGTTAATAAATATATTTAATAATTTTGCAGTAGTATTCATATAAGATTTATCTTGTAATGTATCAATTTCATCAACTAAATATAATTTCCCTGAACGTGTTACTATATTGTTAGGGTTTAGATAATCAAATAGGCAGTATTGACGTGGACCTAATTTTATTTCATTTAATTTTTCTATATCTTTAAATAAAATATTATAACTATCTTGAGGCAATTTAGCAAAAGTTGGAAGATAAGTATTAATATAATATTGGTTAATTTTGTTTTTACTTAAAAATTTAGTTAAATGTTCAGGAATCCCTGCAGGAATATGTTTTCCAACATTTGGTAAAATCTGTAGTTTCCCAATTTCTATAACAGCTTCACCAAAATAATTTTTTAATTTAGAAAAGATTCCTCTGCCTAATTTTAACAAATCATTTTCTTTAAAATCTTCGGGTTTATAATTAAGAGGAACTCTTGCCGCATATTTATGAGTTATTTTATATAAAGCATTATGACTTCCTTCCTCAATATATTTTGGAGGTATAAGAATTGTATTCAAAGCATTTGCAATTTCTTTAATTAAATTTTTTTCTTCTGATTTTGATAATGTTTTTTTTAATAACGCTTTATCAATACTATTCTGAAGTCTTCTTGAATTACCTTGAAAATTTTGATTGTAGTTATATGTGGGGAAATTTATATTCATATGATGTTAAAATCTGCTAAAAAAAAAATTTTGCTACTAAATTATTAAATTTATTAAAATTCCTGAAAAAATACTTACAGTTAAAAGAATAAATATAATTTTCATAGTATCAATAAAATTGTTATTTTTGATTAAAACTAAAAGTCCTAAACCTGCATTTGAGAGTAATCCGCTTATTGCAGTTCCTAGAGAAATAGTTCCTTTTATTAACATCATTGTAATCCCAATAGATACTGCACAATTAGGAATTAAACCGATTAAAGATGCTAATATTGGTTGTATTAAAATATTTCCCTTAATTATATTAATCAGTTCAAGATTAGTAAAAATATAATTCAAGAAAAGTGAAATTACTAAAATAAATAAGAATACGTTTATAGTATGGTAAATCGGGTGAATTAAAATTTCTATTTTTTTACCTTTTATTATATCGTGTTTACAACAACCTTCTTCAATTTTCGGAAGTGTATTTGTTTGGATTATGTTAGATGGTAGAAAAATTTCTAAAATATAGCCAACAATTAAAGCAGTAATTATTTTAATTAATAAAATTGGTAAAATCAAATTGATTTTATCAGGTGTCGCAAGAAGAATAGGAATAGCTTCATCAGATGTAGCAAGAAATATTGCAACTAAGCATCCACGTGTAATAATTTTTTTAGAATATAATCCTGCAGCAATAACTGAAAATCCACATTGGGGAAATATTGCAGCAAGAGTTCCTGTTAATATACTTGCTTTTCCTGTTTTTTTTATAAAATTATTAATTTTATCAGCATAGTAAAATTCAATTATTTCAATTAACAAAAAAACGATAAATAAAAATGGAATAATTTTAATACTATCTATAATTGCATCAATAACCCAGTCTGAAAAAGAAAATTTTAGTAATAAATTCTCTAAAATAGATAACATTATAACATTCTCCTCTTATTGATGATTGATTTTTTTCTTAAAAAAGATTAACATAAGATAATTAAACAACTAAGATTTTCTGTAGTCAATTTGAGTAGGAGTGAATTAATGAAAAATATAAAAATTAATGAAGAAAAATGTATTCATTGTGGTTTTTGTGTAACTGATTGTGTTTCATCTTGTATTGGTTTTGATAAAAATAATTTTCCGGAGATGAAAGAGGAAAATCGTTGTATATCTTGCGGGCATTGTATGGCAATTTGTCCGACAGGAGCTTTATCTTTTAATGATAAAAATCCTGAAGAATTAGAAAAAGTTAATTATGATGATATTTTAGGTTTAATAAAATCAAGAAGAAGTGTAAGACAATATAAAGAAGAAGAAATTTCCGAAGAATTGTTGCAAAAAATAAAAGAAATGCTTCCTTATATTCCAACAGGTTGTAATTCTCACGCTTTACATTTTTCAATAGTTGAAAAGAAATCCGTAATGGATGTTATAAGAAAAAAAGTTAATGATTTATTATTAAAAACAATGTCTTATAAAGCGTTATCTCCATTAATGAATAAGTTTTCAAGATACAAGGATTCATTTTTAAATGGCGAAGATGTAATTTTTAGAGATGCTCCCCATATGATAGTAGTTTCATCTCCTATTACAGCTCCTTGTGCTAACATTGATCCTATTATTGCATTAAGTTATATAGAATTATATGCTCAACATCTTGGTTTAGGGACTTGTTGGTGCGGATTTGCAGAAATTTGTATAAAAATGTTTCCTGAACTTTGTGAGATTCTTGAAATTCCGTCAGGATATAAACCTGTTTATGCAATGCTTTTAGGAATACCAAAAGTTAAATACCAACGAGTTATCGCTCCTGAAGCTTACAAAATTTCTGAAATCAAAGAAATTAAAGAAAAAGATTCTTGCATTTTTTGTAAAATTAAAAGATTTGTGACTAACTTTATTAGATAAATTTTAACACATAACTAACCATAATAGTTTTCTGGTTTGTCTGCCTAAATAGATAGCCAGAAAACTAAAAAATATGTCATAAAATATTTGAATACCGCTTTGGGAAAAAATCCAACTCATTACCAAATCCATCGGTGCGTGTCTAAGAGTTGAAATAAAGAGCATATATAATACTCCCAGTAAATGGATTATTATTACCCCAAGCATTGAAGTAAAAAATATTCTTTTAAAATCTGGTTTTGTTTTTAAAATAGTTCCTGCAAAAAATACAGCTGGAATAAATGCTAGAATATATCCAAATCCATATTCAAAAAGATAGCTCATTCCGCCCCCAAGAGCAAAAATTGGGAAAAAGAATCCTAGAATAATATATGAAGCTATAGCTAAAATTCCAAATTTTCTTCCCATTAGTGCAACTATAAAAAATATTACAGGAATTTGCGGAATATATTTATAACTTTTTATAAAATGATGAAATAATTCATAATCATTAACTTCTTGGGATAAAAAATTTAGAGTATCTAATGGAATATAAGGATGCATTATTGTAACTTGAGTAAAAGTTGCAATAATTATAAGAAGAACACAAAAACCCGTTAATACAAGAGTTCCCAAAGTTATTCTTATAGGTTCTCCTTTATATTTAAAACTATTTAGTTGTTTTTCTACACGCTTACTCATTATTTTATTTCAATTAAATTTTTTAAATTTTTAATATTTTTTTGATAATGTTGTTTAAATTTATCGTAAAAGATATTCTCTGTCCACATAATTAATGCATCTTCGTTATTATCTTGATAATAACCTTTTCTTGTGCCTAAAGATTGAAAACCATATTTTTGATAAAGCTTAATTGCAGGTTCATTTGAAACTCTAACTTCCAATGTTAAATATTTAACTCCATCTTTATAACAATCTTCAATTATTTTATGAATGATAGCTTCTCCAATATGATTTCTTAAATAATCTTTTTTTACAGCAATTGTTGTAATATGTCCTTCATCAATAATATGCCACGTTCCGGCATAACCTACCAATTCTCCTGAGGATGTTTTTGCTGCATAATATTTTGCCAAATTATTAGACATTTCATCATAAAAAGATGATTTAGCCCAATGATGTTTGCCATATGCTTCTTCTTCTATTTTTACAACATCTTCTATATCATCTTTTGTTAGTCTGGTTATATAAATTTCTGATAATTTTGTATTTATGGACATATGCTTTCCCAATCTATATCATCTTCCACTTCTTCACCTGGTTCAACTATATGTTCACCATCTTCTAACATTAACATTAATGATAAACGTAGTTGTTTTTTGTAATTTTCTAATGCTTTTTCTCTTGTTTTAGCACAAAAAGCGAAACTTGGAATCTCTTTGATTTCAATATAATGATAAGGATTGCCGTTAAAATCCAAATCTGTACCTTCAATCAAAGTCCAATCAAGGTTTAAATAATAATCTAAATCTTTCTTAGTCATCCAAAGACCTTTCATTAAGCGGTTGTTTTAACATAATACCTTCACCCCCGATAACATCTGCTTGATGACCGTTTATGTATAAATAAACAGGTTGTTTTGTATTAGCTTTTGCCGTTTTAATTAGTTGTTTAACTCTTGTATAGGTACTTTCGGTCCCGCCGCCACCTTCAAATGTTGAAGATAAATCTATCATAATGCTTCCTTCACCTTCTCTAATTGAAAGAATTTTTGTTCCTTGAGGAATTTCTGATGACAGACCTTTTGATTTTTCCCATTTTGTAGGTGCTTTTATTAATTCTTTTATTGCATACTCAAAACAAGATTTTTCAATATTTATATCACATTCTCTGTTTACTGAACGTAAATTCCCCTTAGAGTCTGCGACATAAATTTTCACCGTTTTTGTTTCAGATTTTTTATTTGATTCAATATCATTTGAATTATTTTCTTCTATAATCTCTGGTAATTCTTCAAGATTATTGGAAAAAGATTTTGAAATCGGACTGTTAAAATGAAAACCTGCTTCTGCAAAAAATGAAAAATACACATAAGTTATTGTTATTAATACTAAAATAGATAAACCTAATTTTTGAGAAAAATTCATGGCTTACTCTCCTTCTACGAATATTTTACCATTAATTTTTACTTTATTGTCAACAATTTTTACATTTTCAATTTTTGCATCACAATTTTTTGTTTCCAACAACTGCATAGTGAACTCTAGTGGATTAAGTAAATTTAGCATATTACCAACTTTATTTAGAGAAATATTACCATATGCACTATCAAGTTTTATATTAACAGCTTTAATTTTTCCATTTTTTACTTCAAATTCTGAAGATGTCACAAATACTTTATTTTTAGTAGATAAAGCTACAGGGAAATTATATTCTATTATAAAATACAATCTGTTATTAACTATTTTAGTACTCACGCCTTTTACTTGGAATAAAGGATAAGCAATATCATTAATTGTGTTTAAAACAGATTGATAGTCCCCATGTTTCAAGGCTTTATTTATACTATCTTGAGATAATAAAATATCATAATCAAATTTCATGTCAGATTTAAAAACAATAGGGTCTTTTGTATAATCAATATAATTATAATCACTTATTGATTTTAAATGAACATAAGGAATAATGATATCTTCAACTTCAACATCCTTACCTGTGATTTCTAAGTTTTTGAAAATACCTTTTTTCATACTGCCTAAAGTATATCCGTCAAATTTAACTTTAAATTTTGCACCGGTTTCTTTTTTTAATTCAGATTTAATCCCATGTTCTACAAAACTTTCTGCAAGCGGATTTAATATTGAAAAATGTTTTGTATTTTTTAAATAATCTTCTGAAAATTTATTTTCTTTCGCTAAAACTGTTCCATTAATTATCCCTAAAATTAACAATGTTAATAAAATCTTTTTCATAATTTTAACCTCTAAAATTAAATTAATTTGCTTCTTTTACGCCTTTATAGAATTCATTTGTAATAAGCTGCGAATATTTGTCTTTTTCGCTAATAGAAAGAGCTAATTTTTCTTTTCCGTCAGAAGTTGTAACGCTTGATATAACTCCTGCGATTTCACCAAATGGCATTTTTGTAATTTTTGCTTCAAATTTAGCATAAGGAACTTGTTTGTTATAAACATTCATTGTTCCTCGATTAGTAACTTTTACATCTTGTATGGTAATTGCTTGATACTTAAATTTTTCAGCTAAATCTTCTAATTTAGTATCAATTTTGTCACTTTTAATATCAGCTTGAGTAAGTAAAGGTTTTTTGCCGGAATCAATAATAACCATTTTTTGTCCGGAAGCTTTATGTTCTGCAATAATAGCTTTGTATCCGAATAAATTTACAGCATTATCAATAGCAAATTCTTCATTTAGGTTAGAAAAATTGCCTATTTTTTTAGCACTTTCCATTGCGTGTTCCTGTATAAAATTCCCAATATTAATTTTTAAAGCTTCCACATATTTTTGCCCGCCGATTGCGTTAAAACCAATAATAGCAAGGACGATAAGACAAGCATTAAAAATTATTTTTATTAATCTAAACATTACTTGCACCTCTAATAAATATTATGTACAATTATAACTATGACAAAACCTGAAATCAATCTAGTTAATACGAGGGATGTTGAAATTAGTGATGCAACCCCTGCTATGCAAAAATATCTGGAGATGAAACGTGAAAATCCGGATTGCTTACTTTTGTACCGCATGGGTGATTTTTATGAAACTTTTTTTGAAGATGCAGTTACTTTATCAAGAGAATTAGAACTAACTTTAACAGGTAGAGATTGTGGAAGTTTGGGAAGAATTCCGCTTGCAGGGATTCCTGCTAAGGCAGTTGACGGGTATTTAGAAAAACTTGTTGCTAAAGATCTTAAAGTTGCTATTTGTGAGCAGCTTGAAGATCCTAAATTAGCTAAAGGGATTGTAAAACGTGGTGTTGTCAGAATTATTACTGCAGGGACTTTGATTGAAAGTAATCTTCTAAATCAAAATAGTAATAATTATATGTGTGCATTATTTGAAATATCAAAACCAAAAAACAAGGAAGATAAAAACTGGGGTTTTGCATATACTGATATTTCTACAGGAGAATTTAAAGCTACACAACTTAGCTATGAGATGGTTTTAACAGAACTTGCTCGTCTTCAACCTTCTGAAATTATAGCTCCGGCTAAAAAAATGAAATTACAACCGTTTCAAATAGTTCCTGAGGAAACTGTTAATTTGCCTGAGGATATTATTGCTAATTACAATTGTTCAAAAGTCCCTGAAAAGGTTTTTGAAGAGAATTTTGCTCAAAGTAATTTAAAACAAGTTTTTAAAGTTCAGGATTTGGAAGTTTTAGGTTATAAATCTTGTCCTTATGGCTTAAGAGCGGCAGCAGGTTTGTTAGCTTATATTTGGGAAAATTTAAAAGAAGGTTTCCCTAAATTTGAGAAAATAGAAATATATGAATTAAGTGAATATTTATCGATTGATGCTAGTACAAGAAAAAATCTTGAACTTACAGAAACATTAAGAGAAAAAAACAAATATGGATCTCTTTTGTGGGCTATTGATAAAACAAATACAAATATGGGCGCAAGACTTCTTAAATCTTGGATTTGTCAACCTTTAAAGGATTTAGGCAGGATTTTAAAACGTCAAGAGGTTGTTAAAAAACTTGTTGAAAATTCTTCTGTCAGATATGAAATTGAGAGAAAATTAAAAAATATTTATGATATTCAAAGACTTTCTACAAGATTAAGTAATAATTCAGCGAGTCCCAGAGATTTTTTGAGTTTAAAAGCTTCTTTATATGAACTTCCTGAACTTGTAGAGTTGGTAAAATCTATTGGGCTTAATGTTTTTGAAAAAATAGAAAATAATATAGAATCTTTGCAAGAATATACACAGGTTATAGAACAGACTATAAAAGAAGATGCTCCTATAACATTAAAAGAAGGCGGGTTAATAAAAAGTGAAGTTAATTCTGATTTAGATTATCTTCGAGATTTGATGTATAACGGTGAAAATTGGCTTAAGGAATTTGAGCAGAGAGAAAAAGACAGAACCGGAATTAATATTTTAAAAGTAGGATATAATAGAGTTTTTGGATATTTTATAGAAGTTACAAATTCTAATTTAAGCAAAGTTCCACCTGATTATATTAGAAAACAAACTTTAACAGGCGGCGAAAGATTTATTACGGATGAACTTAAAAAACACGAAGATGAAGTTTTAACAGCTCAGGTGAAAGCTTATGAATTAGAGTATAAACTTTTTTCAAATTTTAGAGATTATTCAAAAGAATTTGTTTCAATTATTCGTGATACAGCAGAATGTGTTGCAGAATTAGATGTATTTACATCTCTTGCAATAATTGCGGTAGAACAAAATTATATTTGTCCTATAATCAATGAAACCGGAAATTTTGAGATAAAAAATGGCAGACACCCTGTTTTAGAACAAATTTTACCATTAGGAACTTATGTTGCTAATGATATAGACTTATCAAGTACTGATAAAAACAAAACACAATTTATGATTTTAACAGGTCCGAATATGGCAGGTAAATCAACTTATATGCGACAAAATGCCTTAATAACAATACTTGCTCAAATAGGTTCTTTTATTCCTGCTGATTATGCTGAAATTGGTATTGTTGATAAAATTTTTACAAGAGTTGGTGCAAGTGATGATTTGACATTAGGAAAATCTACTTTTATGGTAGAGATGAGTGAAACAGCTTATATCTTAAACAGTGCGACTTCTAAAAGTCTTGTTTTAATTGATGAAATAGGACGTGGAACAAGTACTTATGATGGTGTTGCAATTGCTTGGTCTGTTGCAGAATATATTGCATCTAAAATTAGTGCAAGATGTATTTTTGCAACGCACTATCACGAATTAAATGTTATGAGTAATACTTTCCCTCAAATTAAAAACTATAGAATTACAGTTAATGAAGAAAATGGGGAAATTGAGTTTTTAAGAAAAATTGTTCCCGGTGGAGCTAGTAAAAGTTATGGTATTCAAGTAGCTAAAATGGCGGGTTTACCATCTTCTGTAATTACTCGTTCGCAGGAACTCATGAATAAAATGCAAAAAGATTTTTCTAAGAATTTGGCTGCTAATAAAAAGAAAGTTGTTGAAGCCGAAATAGAAGCTCCTCAACTTAATTTGTTTTAAAAATTAGTTTTGTTTTTTGTTTTTATTAAGAAATTCTATTAAATCATAAACTTTGTATTGAGCAAAAGAATATAATATTAAAGCTGCTTCACAACCAAGACAAGATGTTAGTACTATTTTTGTATTAGATGATTTTATATTTTGTTTTTTTTGTTTAAATAATTGATTGAAAATTTTATATTGACTAAATTTTGTAATTCCATTTAATCCGCAGCATTTATTAAAATCTTTCATTTCTATGTATTCTAAATTTTTTGTATTATTTAAAATCCAAAAAATATCATTGTAATTATCTATATTGCAAGGTTTATGAAAAGTTACTTTTTCCTCAGCTTTTAATTCAAATTTTAAATTGTTTTCTTTTATATATTGATAAATATTTTTAACCTCATAACCTTTAGGAAGATAACTTTTAATAGTTTTTTCACAACTTGCACAAGTTGTTACAATTTCATAGTTTCCGTATTTAGATAATTTGTTTATAAAATCTTGTCTATATTTTTCAAAATTATTTTTATCTCCTCTTACATAAAAAGGAATTCCACAACAATTAAAGTCAGGGGTTATAACTTCAATATTACAAGCATTTAATATTTCAACAACCGCTTTATTCCCTTTTAATTTACTTCCGCAACCGCCAAAATATATAACTTTTTTATCATAAGTTTTTGTTTTGATTTTTTTACTAAAAAGATCCAAAATTTTTATTCCAAATTCAAAGATAAAATATTTTTGGAAAAACGAAATAAGTTTTTCCCATAAGCTTGTCTTAAAATATTCGGCTTTAGCAGAAGCAATTACATCAACAATATCAATGCCACTTGGACAAAATTTAGAACAAGCTCCGCATTTTAAACATAAATCCAAATACTTGTTTAAATTTTTTGTCATCTTTAAGTCGCCTTTAATAACGCCATTTAACATAATAAATTGTCCTCTTGATACAGAACAATCATTACCTGTTATTTGGTATATCGGGCATTCTGCTTGACATAATCCGCATTTTGAACAAGAATGAATGACTTCTTTATATTCAGCTAATTCTTTCATATTTATATATTAAAGCAAATAATTTTTGTAGTAAAATAGTGGCAGGAGTAAATGAATATTAAAATTGGGAGTAATTCAATATGACAGAAGTGATTAAACAATCACAAATTGAAAAAGATAGAGAATCCGCAAAAAGAACCATAGCTTCTGAAATAGAAGCAATAAAAGAATTGGAAAAATCTTTAGGTGCAGAAAATTTAACTAAAGCACTTGATTATATGCAAAATTCAAAAGGTAGAATAATTATAACAGGCATGGGAAAATCCGGTCATATTGGAAAGAAAATTGCAGCATCTCTAGCTTCTACAGGCACTCCTTCATTTTTTGTTCATCCGGCTGAAGCTAGTCACGGTGATTTAGGAATGATTACAGAAGATGATATAGTCATTGCAATATCAAATAGCGGAGAATCTCGTGAACTTTTGGATATCTTAAATTATTGTAAAAGATTTGGCATAATACTTATTTCGATTACTAAAAATCCTCAAAGTTCATTAGGAAAAGCTGGTGATGTGGTTTTAGAATTACCAAATAACGGAGAAGCTTGTCCTTTAGGTCTAGCTCCTACAAATTCAACAACTGCAACACTTGTTTTAGGGGATATTTTAACTATTGGAATGTTGGAAAGAAAAGGTTTTTCTAAAGAAGATTTTAACGATAGACACCCTGGTGGAAAATTAGGTTCTATTTTAAAACGAGTATCAGATTTAATGCATATCGGAGGAGAAATGCCAATTTTAGAAGAGAATGCTAATATGCAGGCTGTACTTTTGGAGATGACATCTAAGCGTTTGGGCTGTGTCGGTTTTATTAATAACAACGGAGAATTAGTAGGAATGCTTACTGATGGAGATTTAAGAAGATGTCTTTCTGCTACTATTTTAGAGAAAAAAGCGTATGAAGTTATGACCAAAAATCCTAAAACAATTTCTCCTGATGCAATGACTGCTGAAGCTTTAAAAATTATGCATGATAAGAAAATTACAAATTTATTTGTTGTTGAAAATAATAATATTCCTGTAGGAGTTATTCATATTCATGATCTATTAAATAATGGGGTTGCTTAATATGGATATATCTGCAGAAAAAAAATTCGCAGCAGGTTTATCAATAACTTCTAATACTTTAGTTTTTCTTTTTAAAATTGTAGCAGGAGTTTTGTCAGGAAGTATAAGTATAATTTCAGAAGCAATACATTCAGTTTCGGATTTTTTAGCTTCTGTTTTAACTTTTTTTGCGGTTACTCGCTCTAGTGAACCCGCTGATAAAGAACATCCTTTTGGACACGGAAAGTATGAGGATATGTCAGGGTTTATTGAAGGTGGGCTAATTATTCTAGCCGGGGTTTATATTATTTATGAAGCTTCTAAAAAACTTATTTGTGGCTATGAATTAAAATCTGAACCTCTTTTAGGAATTATTGCAATGGCTTTTGCTGTTATTGCTAATTTTTTGGTTAGCAAATATTTATTCTATATAGCAAAAAAATCTGATTCTGTTTCTTTGAAAGCAGATGGAGAACATCTTAGAACTGATATTTATTCTTCTTTGGGGGTTTTGGTCGGGTTAATTTTGATAAAAGTAACAGGAATGACAATTCTTGATCCGATTATTGCTATAATTGTTGCACTTTTTATTTTTAGAGCAGGATTTGAAATCTCTAAAGAAACTTTAAATAATCTTCTTGATAGTTCTTTACCTGATGATGAAATTGATATTATTGAAAATATCTTGAAAAATAATCAAGTTATTAAAGGTTATAAAAATGTTAAGGCAAGAAAATCCGGGCAGTATAAAAGAATTGAAATTACTATTTTATTTAATGAAGATATGAAAATTAAATGTTGTCATAATGTATGTGACCAAATTGAAAATGAAATAAAGTTAAAATTAACAAATGCTACAGTGATTATTCACGCAGAACCAGAAGTTACAAATCTTAATAATACCCTTGAAAAATGTTAAAAATAGTTTAAACTCAATATAGAGGGCTATATAAAAATGGATCCAATATCATCAATAGATACATCGATTTACTCCGGTATATATGAAAATAGAGCTGTTTCAACTCAAAAGCAAGTAAGTGATACCTCATTTGTTCCAAAAGAAAATGAGTATGACTATCGAGCTAAAGATATTGATTTAAGTAATTATTACGCTACAGTTAGACCAGAAGATCTTGTTTCTACTGTCGGTAATAATGTTGTGCAATCTGCAAATAATTTGGATAATGCTATGATAAATGCTTTAGCCAACGGTTATACCGTTAATGATGTTTGTAACATGAAATCAGCTCAAGCAGCTTATAGAGCTAATTGTACTGTTTTTAAGAGTGTTTTGGAACTTTCTGTTTAGAGTTAGAAAATCCAACTATAAACTTCATAATAAAAACGAAACATGAATATTATTATAAGTAATAATATTATCAAAAGTATTCCTTGTGGAGATTTCCAGTCAAAATAAACGTGACTCTGTTCAACACGTTCTTTGTATGTGTCAATGAAATGAACTAAATAAAAGACATTGAAAATCACCAGATAAAATTTATTAAAGTCTAAAGAAACTCCATATGTTTTAAATGTATATTTTTGAATTATTCTTAGGACTCTGTATGTCAAGGCAACATAAATCAAGCATTGAATTATTGTAGAAATAAACATTAATGCAGGATTATGATACATGTAAATTATTAAGACAATAAAATTAATTCCTAATAATACAAATAACCAATTTAACTTTATAGTGTCTTTTTTATTCTCGGCAATTTTATTAATAACTTTACTGTTAATAAAAAACCAAATTGTAGAAAATAATCCTAACGTTATAATTTCCAAAGTAAGAAAAGGACCAATTTCCTTAAATTTAATGTCGTTGGTGTTGGGTTCTTTGAAAAGTGCGTTACAAAAAGGACATCTGACTATATCAGAATCTATTTCATTATTGCAAAACGGACAATTAATTCTCTCGCTCATTTTGGACCTCATTTGAGTTAATTATATCATATTACAAAATTTTTGCACAGTATTCAGCTATTGGACAATCTTGGCAGTTAGGTTTTACGGGTTTACAAACATTTTGTCCGTGAGTTACTAAAAGCGTGTTAATATCAATCCAATATCTTTTAGGAAGTTTTTCTCTTAATGCGAATTCTGTTTCTTCAGGATTTTTTGTTTTGATATATCCGAGTCGATTAAAAATTCTATGAACATGAACATCTACACAAATTGCAGGTTTATTAAAACCTAAAGATAAAACAAGGTTTGCAGTTTTTCTGCCTACTCCTTTAAATTTTATTAAATCTTCAATTTCATCTGGAACTTTACCATCCAATTCTTCATCAATAATTCTAGATAGTTCAATAATTTGTTTTGCTTTGTTCTCATAAAATCCAACAGGATAGATTGCTTTTTTAAGCTCTTCTACATTTACCCCTTTCATATCTTTGGGAGTTTTAGCTAACTTTAACATTCTCAAGGTAGCAGGATATGTTGTTTTATCATTTGTTCTAAGACTTAAGATGCAAGAAATTAATACTAAATATGGATTTTTAAAAGAGTCCATTAATAATACAAAATCACTTTTAGGCTGCTTTGCGTTTTTTAATATTTCTACGATATATTTTATATCTGAATTTTTCATTTTTTTATTATATCAAAAATTTGTAAGATCAAAAATTAAATACTCGATTTTAAGCTAAATTAATTATAAGATGTCTTTTTTGTTTGATCTTATATTTTAAATTGTTTTTTGATATTGTATATGATAGGATTAATTGAAAGGAAGTTTTAGGAGTAAGTTTTGGATTACAAATTAATAGACATGAAAGTCTTTGGCGATGAGAGAGGGAAATTAGTTTCACTAGAAGGTGGAATGAATATACCTTTTGATATCAAAAGAGTTTATTATATTTTTGATACCCTTCCAGATCAAGAACGAGGGAAACATGCACACAAAGAATTGGAACAAGTAATCGTTGCAATGGATGGTGCTTGCCAATTTGTTTTAGATGATGGTGACAAAAGAGAAGAAGTTTGGTTGAATCGTCCTGATGTTGGATTGTATATCGGGAAAAACATGTGGCGAGAAATGCGGCATTTCTCTTATGGTTGCAAACTTATGATATTAGCAAGCACACATTATGATGAAAAAGAATACATCAGAGATTATGAAGAATTCTTGAAGGTAGTTAATAAATAAGAACAATGTTAAAACAAACTAGAGATATTGATAAATATACACAAGATTATTTAAATTATGATTTTGAAGATACCATGATTTATTATCGAAGAAAGAAGGTATTAGAAATATTAAATAAATATAATCCTAAGAAAATTCTTGAAATTGGTTGTGGAACACAATCTATATTTGATTTTTATACAGATTATGAAACTTTTACCGTTGTAGAGCCTTCAGATCAATTTTGCAAATTAATAAAGCAATCAGATAAATATAATTCCAGAATTACTATCATAAATGATTTTCTTGAAAATCAAACAGAAACTTTAAGAAATAAAGAATTTGATTTTATATTACTTAGTAGTTTATTGCATGAAGTAGCAGAGCCTTTAGACTTATTAAATGTTATCAATAAATTGTGTAATAAAGAAACGATAGTACATATAAATGTACCTAATTCAAATAGTTTTCATTTAATTTGGGCTTATACAAGTGGATTGATAGATAGTTTAGGCAATTTAACAGAAACAGCAAAAACTCTTCAGCAAAATACAGCATTTAATATAGAAAAATTAATGAAAATAATTAGAGAAGCTCATTTTGAAATTTTAGATAAAGGTTCTTATTTTATAAAACCATTTAATCATTCAAAAATGCAGGAATGTATGGCTTTAGGAATTATAGATGAACAATTATTAAATGGATTGTATAAATTAACCCATCATATTCCTGACATGGGTGCAGAAATATTTATTAATTGTAGGTTAAAATGATTTACATAAAAAAATATAATGAAGAACAAAAAAATATTTGGAATAATTTCATAAATAGTTCAAAAAATGGAATATTTATGTTTAATAGAGATTTCATGGATTATCATTCTGATAGATTTATTGATAATTCTTTAATGTTTTATGATGATAACGATAATTTAATAGCTGTTTTGCCTGCAAATATTAAAGATAATGTTTTATATTCTCATCAAGGTTTGACTTATGGTAGCTTTATTGTAAACAAAGATATGAAACAACAAAAAATGTTGAATTGCTTTGAATGTTTAAAACAATACATGCAAGATAATAATATTCACAAACTTATTTATAAAACAATTCCTCATATATATCACTTATTACCTTCCGAAGAAGATTTATATGGTTTATTTCGAAACAATGCAAAACTACTAAAAATTGAACCTTCAACTACTATTTTGCTGTCTAATCCTTGTAAAATGCCAAAAGGAAGAAAGGCTCAAATATCAAGAGCTAAAAGAGAAGGAGTAATTATAGAGGAATCAACTGATTTTATAAATTTTATTGCATTAGAAAATCAAATTCTTAAAAAGCATCATAATACTAAAGCTGTACATACTGGAGAAGAACTTATATTACTAAATTCAAGATTTCCAGAAAATATAAAATTATATGTTGCTAAATATAATAATGAAGTAATAGCAGGAACCGTTTTATTTATATATAAAAATGTTGTTCATACACAATATTTAGCAGCTAATGAAAAAGCTAGAGAAATCGGAGCATTAGATTTAGTAATAAATGAATTAATTAATCTTTATAAAGATTCAAAAGAATATTTTGATTTTGGAATTTCTACTGAACAAAATGGAAAATATTTAAACGAAGGCTTAATTGCACAAAAAGAAAGCTTTGGTGGTAGAACAACTTGTAACACCACATGGGAGATAATTTAAATGAAAAAATTATATGAAACAATCGCAAAATTATTAACTTTTTGGATTCCTATTTCTTCTGTTAGAAGAAATTTAAGAAATAAAATTATTCATCTTTTTGAAAATATAGAAATACAAAAAATACAAAAAAATTATCCTAAAATATTAAAAAAAATTCAATTAAAAGTACAACAAGGAAAAAAAATAAATGTAGGTTTTTTTGTAATATATGATAGTGTATTCCCCGCAGAACCACTATTCAAAAAAATGTTAGAAGATGATTTATTTAATCCTTTTATTGTTGTTATTCCAGATACATCAAGAGGTGAGGAAAATATGTTTTATCAAATGAATAAAACATATAATACGCTATCTAAAAAATATAAAAATATTTACAAATCTTATAATGAAAAAACTAAAAAATTCGTCGAATTCAATATGCAGTTTGATATAGTTAATTTTGCAAACCCATATGACCACATGACAAACAAATTATATTCAATAAAATATAATGTCAAACAAAAAATTCTACCAATATATATTAATTATGGAACAATGCCGGACTATTATGCGAGAAATCATATTATAAATCTTATGGCCTTAAATATTTGTTGGAAAGTATACATTGATACAAAAGATAATCTAGAGGATGTAAAACAATATACTAACTTTAAAGGTAAAAATGCTGTATTATCTGGTTATTGTAAAATGGATAATTTAAATTCTATTGAAAAAAAACAATTACTAAGAAAAAAAATTATTATTGCACCACATCATACCGTAAATATGATTAATTTCCCTTTATCTAATTTTTTAACATATTGTGATCTTTTTTTAGAACTACCTCAAAAATATCCACAAATTGACTTTGTTTTTAGACCTCATCCATTATTATTTGTAACACTAGCAAAAGAGAATCTCTGGGGCAAAGAGAAGGTAAATGAATATATAAATAAAATAACTTCCTTTAAAAATGTAGAATATCAAGAAGGTGGAGATTATTTTGAAACATTTATAAATTCAAGTGCAATAATACATGACTGTAGTTCCTTTATTATGGAATATTTATATACAGGACATCCAGCTTGTTATATGTTAAAAGACCAAAACGAAATAAAAGATATTTTTGCTCCAATAGGACAAAAATGTTTAGAAAATTATTATAAAGTTTTTAATGAGGAAGAAATATATAAATTTATCGATGATGTTGTATTGAATGGAAATGATTACATGAAAGAAAAAAGAATTAGATTTGCACAAAAAGAAATAATGCTAAATTATCCAAATGTTTCAACATTTATAATAAACAACTTAAAGGAGAATTTATTATGAAAAAATTTACATTAGGACCTGTTGAAATGTTTCATAGAACAGCAGTTATAAGAGATAAGGGATTCTGCTATTTTAGAACACAAGAATTTTCAGATATAATGATAAATAATTCCAAAAGACTTGCTAAAATTTTAAACATACAAGATTTTAATTCTATTATATATTTAGCAATGTCTGGTACTGGTGCAATGGAAGCAACCATTCAAAATTGCATTACAAATAAAGATAAATCGTTAGTAATTAATGGTGGAACCTTTGGACATAGGTTTTGTGAAATGTTAGAGTGGCATAATTGTGATTATGACTCAGTAAATTTAAAATGGAATGAAGAATTAACATATAAACACTTAAAACCTTATGAAAACAAAAATTATACTACTTTATTTGTAAATTTACACGAAACTGGAACAGGTCAATTATATGACATTAAACTTTTATCTGATTTTTGTAAACGTAATAATTTATTTTTAATAGTAGATGCTATTTCAACGATTTTGGCTGATGATTATGATATTGAAAAATATGGAATTGATGTTACAATTTTTAGTTCTCAAAAGGGGCTTTGTTTATCTCCAGGAATGTCTATCGTTGCTTTGAGTCAAAGAATGATTGATAAACTTCAAACTATGCCAAAACAAACAACTTTTTATGCAGATTTTAAAGATTATTTAAAAAATATTAAAAGAGGACAAACTCCATTCACTCCTCCTGTTTGTGTAGTTTTTGAACTTGATGACATGCTTAATTTTATTGACGAAAAAGGAGGGGAAAAAGCGTGGTTAAAAGAAATCGAAGAAAAATGTTTATATTTTAGAAAAAAAGCAAAAGAATTTAATCTTAAAATTCCAGAATTTAAAAAATCCAATATGTTAACTTCAATTTATCTAGAAAATATTGATGCTTATAAAGTTTTTTGTAAATTAAAGGATAATTTTGGAATTTATATAAATCCATGTGGAGGGGAATTGGCAACAAAGTTATTACGAATATCACATATTGGTAATACGACATTAGAAGATATTGATGATCTATTAGAAAAAATAAATATTTGTATAGAAGAAACCAAAAAGGAAGATATGAAATGATAGGGAATAAAACCGTTGTATATACTTCAGGAACATTTGATATGTTGCATATTAATCATCTAAAAATGATTGAATATGCTCGTTCACTTGGAGATATTCTTATAGTTGGTGTTAATACTGATGAGCTTGTTGCAAGTTATAAATCTACGCCAATTATTCCTTTTGAAGAAAGAATAGCATTAATGAAAGCAATAAAAGGTCCTGATATTGTAATCCCACAAAAATCTTTAGATCATACAGATAAAGTTAAAAAATTAAATTTTGATATATTTGTTGTAGGAGATGACTGGGTTGGGAAATATGATTATCTTAAAGATTTGGGAGTTGATGTTGTATATTTCCCATATGGAGATGGGATTAGTTCTTCTAGTTTGAAAAAGAAAATTTATGATAATTATAAAAAATTACAGTTGAAAGCAGACAATCATTTACCAGCAAATACGGAGATAAAAAATAATGATAAACATATTTCATAAAACAATAAAAAGAAAAATAAAAGGAGTAAATAACAAAATATTATCTATAAAAAATAATAAAGAATATGAAATAAAATATTTTAAAAATAATTCTTTTATTAAAATTAATGGTTCTAATAATAAAATTATTTTTTTTACTAATAAAAAAACCCCTAATTGTTTCCCTAAAGGTTTATCAATGTGTATAATCGGAAATAATAATGTTATTAAAATATACTATTCTAATTTTGATAATTCTAGAATAGAAATTGCAAGAGACAATAATTATTTCACTATAAAAAAACAAAGTATACAACCAATAAAAGATGCCTTTTTTGCAGTTGCTGATGGAGGAACTATAAATATTGGTGAAGATTGCGAATTGGGTAATGGAAATTTACATATTGTTGTTAACGGAGATTACAAAGAAAAACATAAACTTGAAATAGGACAAAATGTAAGATTAGCAAAAGATACTATTATAAGAACATCAGACGGTCATATACTTATCGATACAAACACAAAATTACCTCTATCCTCCCCTCAAGATGTAATTATAGAAGATAATGTATGGATAATGAGTAGATGCACAATTTTAAAAGGGACTCACATTTCTAAGGGTTCAGCTATTGCTGCAAATAGTTTAGTTAATAAAAAATTTTTACAGCCCAATATCCTTCTTGCAGGTTCCCCAGCAAAAATAATTAAAGAAAATATTTTATGGGATTCTAGAAGTTATAATGAATACATGCAAGAATATGAAAATAAACATAAGGACTCAATATGATAAAATTTTTAGATTTAGAAAAAATTAATAACCGTTTTAGAGATGAGATTGATTCAAGGATTAAAACAATCCTTGATAAAGGTTGGTATTTGCAAGGGAAAGAAAACGAAACCTTTACCAAAAACTTTGCTCAATACTGTGGGACAAAATATTGTATTGGAGTTGCAAACGGACTTGATGCTCTTAACCTTATTATTAAAGCAATGGGGTTTGGCGTAGGAGATGAAATCATTGTTCCTGCAAATACCTATATTGCATCTATCCTTGCAATTACTCAAAACGGTTGTACTCCTGTTCTTGTTGAACCTGATATCAATACATATAATATCAACCCTGATTTAATAGAAGAAAAAATCACATCAAGAACTAAAGCCATAATGGTTGTACATCTTTATGGACAAGCTGTACAAATGGAAAAAATTTGGGAACTTGCAAAAAAATATAATCTAAAAATTATTGAAGATTCTGCCCAAGCTCATGGTGCTGGAATAAATGTTGAAGGGCAAATAAAAAGAGTTGGCAATCTATCTGATGCATCAGGTTTTTCATTCTACCCTGGCAAAAATCTAGGATGTATGGGAGATGGTGGTGCTGTTACTACCAATGATGATGAATTAGCAGCAAAAATCAAAGCTATTGCTAATTATGGAAGTGATAGAAAATATCACCATATTTATAAAGGAGTAAATTCTCGTCTTGATGAAATCCAAGCTGTAGTATTGGATGTAAAACTAAAATATTTAGATAAAGATAACCAAAGACGTAGAGAAATTTCTCAATATTATAGAGAAAATATTAAGAATGAAAAAATAATCTTACCTGAAACATACAACGAAGATTCTCATGTCTGGCATGTATTTGTTGTAAGAACACAAGAGAGAGACAGATTTCAACAATATCTATTAGATAATGGAATCCAGACTATTATCCATTATCCAACACCTCCACATAAACAAGAATGTTACAAAGAATGGAATAGTTTGTCATTCCCAATAACAGAAGAAATACACAAAACAATAATAAGTTTACCAATCTCTCCTGTTATGACTGATGAAGAAGTTGAAAAAATTGTTGAGGTAGTAAATAAGTATATATAAAGAAGACTAATTATGACGGAAGAAAAAAAAATTATACAAAAACAACAAATTTATTTTGAAAATTTGTTAGATAAAATAAATAAAACAAAAAATATTGAAGAAAAAATAAACCTCGCGATTATTGCATCTGATTATGCAACATATAATCATACAGGGTATTATTATTCAACTAAACTTGAAAAATTATTTATTGATTATGCTAAATCTATTAAAGATGAATTAAAAAATAACTATAAACCAAATACTTTTTTGCATGTTTTAACCAAAGCCTTTACAGGTGGCGGACATACTAGAGTTGTTGAAAAATGGATTGAACAATCTCCTAATAACCAAACTCACTCTGTTATATGTATTAATCAAAACAAAAATCAAATACCTGAAAAATTAAAAAATGCAGTAAAAGATAAAAATGGTGAATTAATCTTATTAAATAAAGATAATTTAAAAGATAGAGCCATTGAATTAAGAAAAATTGCAAGCGAATATGAATATGTTATTCTTCATACCCATATGGAAGACCCAACTGCTCTTGTGGCATTTGGAACAGAAGATTTCAAAAGACCTGTTATTTTTTATAACCATGCTGACCATATGTTTTGGTTAGGCAAAAGTGTCACAGATAAATTAGCTACATTGAAAGAATATGCTGATACTTTAACAATACCTAAAAGAAATATAAAAGATTCTTTTATGCTTGGAGTTCCTATTGAATCAAAAACTAGACAAATTATCGATAAAAAAATTGCAAAAGAAAAACTCAATCTTGATATAAATAAAAAACTTATTATATCTGCAGGGAATCCTCATAAATACATTCCAATGCTTGGAAAATCTTTTGTAGATTACTTATTAAATATCATAAAAGAAAATGATAATATCCAAATTATTATAATAGGCCCAAGCCCTAAAGAAAAACTTTGGGAACAAGCTTATAAAAAATCTAATGGAATAATAAAAGTCATTGGACAAGTAGATTATAATAACGGTTATTTTGATTATATGAATGCAGCTGATTTAGTAATAGACTCTTGGCCCATGGGGGGAGGTACAGTTATGATTGATGCAATATCATGTAAAACTCCTGTTTTAGCATTAAAAAATCCTATTGGACAATTTGATTATTTAGCTAAATCACAAGCATATTGTAAAACAGAAGGTGAATTGTATCAAAAAACAAAACTAATATTAAATAATGAAGATTTTAGAAACAATCTTGTCAATGAAGTTAAAACAAATCTTGAACAAGATCATTCTGTTGAAAATTGGGGTAAAAAACTAGAAAAATTAATTGAAATTACTCCAAAAACTCATACAGTAAAAGATATTTCACAAGAAAAAGAAAACAAAGAAATAGACGATGCTGCAATTTGTCTAAATTATATCTATAACAAAGAGTTCAAAAAAAATAATAAATTAAAAGTTTTTAAATACCATATGTTATATTATATAAATAAATTTATTTTTAATAATAAAAAAGCAACTTATAGATATTTAAAAAAATACCATATGCTTAATAATTAAAATATTTATTTTTATATGATAAAATTAAGATATTATAAATACTTAAGGATAAATAAATGTCAAATAAATTAATTTCAGTTGTAATGACTGTGTATAATACAAAAGAGAGTTATTTAAAAGAAGCTATCGAAAGCATTCTTAATCAAACATATGCAAATTTTGAATTCATTATTATTAATGATGGCTCAACAAATAATGTAGAAGAAGTTATTCTATCTTATCAAGATGATAGAATAAAATACTACAAACAAGAAAACAAAGGTATTTCTGCATCTAGAAATTTTGGAATAAAAGTTTCGAATGGTGAATATATCGCTGTAATGGATTCTGATGATATTGCTGTTCCTGAAAGATTGGAAAAAGAAATCAATTTTTTAGAAAATAATTTTGAATATTCTCTTGTGGGTTCTTGGTTCAAAGTTTTTCCTAGAAATGAAATTGTGAAAACAATTAAGGAGCCAAAATTATTAGATTTTTTCAAAAGATGTTGGCTTATACATTCGTCTGTAATGTTTAGAAAAAAAGATTTTGTTGAAAATAACCTTTTCTATAATGAAAGTCTTAACTGTGCAATTGATTATGATTTGTGGTGTAGAGCTGTTACAAAGTTAAAGTTTTATAATCTTCAAGAAATATTAATTAATTATCGTGTAGAAGGACAAGGTATAGCAACAAAAAGAAGAGATGAAAGAATAAAAAACACAATCAATATTCAACAAACAATTCTTGATAGTTTAACATCTGATAACGGATTACAACAAAAAATCGTAAAGGGAATATATTCAAACCAAAAAATTGGAAAAAAATTTAGTGAACAAATTTTCTCTATAAAGAACTCTTTAGAATTTAATAAAAAATTTAAAATTATAACAATTTTAGGATTAGAAATAAAAGTTTTAAGAAAGATATATAATAAAGAAAGAACAAAATGAATAAAATATCAGTGATTATTCCTATATATAATGCATTGGATGATTTAAAAATTTTAATTCAAAGTTTGAAGAATAACTTTAATTTTGCTTTAGGAGAAATTATTTTGATAAATGATTGTTCTAAAGACGAAACTACTAATTATTTGCAAAATTTTTCAGAACAAAACCCAGAATTTAAAGTTATATATAATGAAGAAAATTTTGGATTTATAAAAACTTGTAATAAAGGAATGCAAATTGCTAAAAATGAAATAGTTGTATTGCTTAATTCTGATACAATAATTCCAAAAAATTTTGTTGAAAAAATTATTAAATGTTTTGAATCAGATTCCCAAATTGGTGTAGCATCACCGATTAGTTCTTGTTCCGTTGTATACTTTATTCCATTAGAAAAAGGTTATTCTATACAAGATATAAATAATAGATTGGATAAATTTCATAAAACGACTTATCCTAAAATTCTAGCAGCAGAGGGTTTTTGTTTTTGTATTCGTAAAAAAGTAATAGAACAAATAGGTTGTTTAGATGAAATTTACGGAAAAGGATATCATGAAGAAATTGATTTTGCTCTTCGTGCCCAAAAAAATGGGTGGGAAAATGTTTTAATAGATAATCTTTATGTATATCACACGAGACAAGCTTCTTTTGGAAGTGATGAAAGAAAAAAATTAATTCAACAAAATAATAAAATTTTTAATGAAAGATGGGGAGAATTTGTTGAGAAAAGAAAAAAAGAATTAAAAAATCCTATCCCTCAAATCTATCAAGAAATTTTCCCAATAAAAAGTTTTTTTGAAAATATTTTCAGCGTAAAAAGAATACAAAATTCTGTCATTATCAGATTTTTATTTATTAAAATTTCAAAAAAAATAAAAATTAATTAAACAAAAACTAAAAAGGAAAGATAAATGCAAATAACAGTAATAGGAACAGGATATGTAGGTTTGGTTGCAGGCGCTTGCTTCGCTGATATGGGCAATGATGTTATCTGTATCGATAACAACCTTGAAAAAATTGAACAACTTAAAAATGGAATAATTCCTATATACGAACCGGGACTTGAAGAACTTGTTAAATCAAACGTGCTAGAAAAAAGATTATTTTTCTCTTCCGATTTAGATTCTGCTGTCAAAAAATCTCAAGTTTGTTTTATCGCAGTTGGTACACCTCAAGGCGAAGACGGCTCTGCTGATTTACAATATGTGTTCAATGTTGCTGAATCAATCGCAAAATCTATGAATGAATATAAAGTTATTGTAGATAAATCAACTGTTCCAGTTGGAACTGCTGAAAAAGTTGCAAGTATTATCAAACAAAACACTACTCACTCCTTTGATGTTGTTTCAAATCCAGAATTCTTAAAACAAGGGAATGCTGTTGATGATTTCCTTCACCCTGATAGAGTCGTTATCGGTTCTGATTCAGATAGAGCGACACAAATTATGCAGGATATTTATTCTCCGTTCTTTAGAACAGGGAACCGTGTAATTGTTATGGATGTTAAATCTGCTGAAATGACAAAATATGCTGCGAATTCTTTCCTTGCAACTAAAATTTCATTTATGAATGAAATTGCAAATCTTTGCGAAAAAGTTGGTGCAGACGCAGAAATGGTTAGAGTTGGAATGTCAACTGATTCACGTATTGGAAATAAATTCTTATTCCCTGGACTTGGTTATGGTGGAAGTTGTTTTCCTAAAGATGTTAAAGCTCTTATCAAAACAGGTTTAGAAAATGATTGTGAAATGAGTATAATCTCATCTGCTGATAAAGTTAATAAAGAACAAAGAAGTATTTTTATTGAAAAAATTACAAAATGTTTTGGTGAAAATTTGAAAGGAAAAACTTTTGCAGTATGGGGGCTTGCATTCAAACCTAAAACTAATGATATGAGAGAAGCACCTGCGATTACAATAATAAATGCTTTATTAGGTAAAGGGGCGAAAATTAAAGCTTTTGATCCAAAAGCTATGGAAACTGCTAAATTTTATTTTGGAGACAAAATAACATATACAAAAACTGCTTATGAAGCATTAGACGACGCCGATAGTATGTTACTTTTAACAGAGTGGAACGAATTTAGAAGACCTGATTTTGAAAAAATTAAATCATTATTAAGAAATCCTATAATTTTTGATGGTAGAAATCAATATGATGCTAAAAGATTGAACGATAAAGGTTTTAAATATTATAATATTGGACAAATTTCATTGTAAAATAGAAATTTTATTAAAAATAATTATATAAAAATATAGTTTTTTATAATTTTAAGTTACAATATTCTTATAATAAGGATGATTGGCTTTAAAATATGAAAAAAATTTTGATTACTGGTGGAACAGGTTTTGTTGGTTCTAATTTATGTAAAAAATTAATATATAATACGGATAATAAAATTATATGTGTAGATAATAATTATACAGGAAGAGTTGATAATATTAGTGAAATTATGAATAATCCTAGGTTTGAATTTATCGAACATGATATAATTTATCCTTTAGAAATAAAAGAAAAAATAGATGAAATATATAATTTAGCTTGTCCTGCCTCCCCTTCTTCATATCAAGGAGAGAATTCAATTTTTACAACTAAAACTTGTGTACTAGGTGCAATAAATATGCTTGATTTAGCTAGAAAAAATAATGCAAAAATTTTACAAGCATCAACAAGTGAAGTTTATGGAGAACCTTTAGTGCATCCGCAAGTTGAATCATATAGAGGGAATGTAAATTCTATTGGGCTAAGAGCCTGTTATGATGAAGGTAAAAGATGTGCAGAAAGTTTATTTTTTGACTATTATCGTAATTATGGTGTAAAAATAAAAATTATAAGAATTTTTAATACATATGGACCATATATGGATCCAGAAGATGGAAGAGTTGTTTCTAATTTTATATGTCAAGCTTTAAGGGGTGAAGACTTAACTATATATGGAGATGGTTTACAAACCAGATCATTCTGTTATATAGATGAATTAATTGATGCAATAATAAGGATGATGGGAACCGAAGATAGTTTTGTAGGTCCAGTTAATATTGGAAATCCAGAAGAATTTACAATAAAAGAATTGGCTGAATTAGTAAGAGAAAAAATTAATCCAAATTTAAAAATTTCGTATGAAATTTTACCATCAGATGATCCAACTCAAAGAAAGCCTGATATAACTTTGGCAAAAGAAAAATTAAATTGGGAGCCCAAAATTAAATTAAATGATGGTTTAAATAAAACAATCGAGTATTATGAGAGAATAATTAGAAAGAAGTTTTAATAAAATTAAACATAGGTAAATATTTTATTGAATTTGATATTTATTTTTGATATGTTCTTTAGTGTTTTATTGAAATTTTATATTTTGTTTTGTATGTAATCTGAATTAATTTTATTTTGTCTTTCTGTACATTGGGAGTTCTTTTCAGTATTTACCATCACAAAATAAAAAAGACAATAACCAATGTTATCGTCTTTTTTATGGTGGAGCTTGACATACAGCTTGAAACTGGCAATTTGCCAAAGCGTTGTATCGCCGATGTTTTAAGCAAATTAAAATTCTAAAAATATTAGTCAATATTTTTGTGAAATTTTGGAAAAATTTATTCTATTGTTAGATAGATTTTTATAAATAGAAGATACTATGTGATGTATTTGGTAAACATAATTGTAAAACTAAGAATAATACACAATTTTAATTAAAAAAGAACTATTAGGAGTTCTTATCAATACTTACCATCACAAAATAAAAAAGACGATAACTAATGTCATCGTTTTTTTATCGTGAACATAGACATACAGCGTGAAACTCGTGATTGCAAAAATTGCCTGATGACATAAGATTGAAGTATGTCAGAAATCCATAATTTTAGATTTATAGATTAGAAAAAGTTTGTATAATAAATGTGGTAGCAGGCTATCATTACAATTTATACTAAATTCATTAGGATTAGTTGATCCATAAGTTATAATTAACACTTCCTGCTTAATTATATATTTTTTAATACGATTTTCTCATATTGCATACCTGACCATTTTCATCATATTCGACCGAAAAACCATTTTTAAAATCTTTATATGACATTAATTTCCCATCTTTATATAATGCAGTTTTATCTTCCCCTGTTTTTGGATTTTCATAAAAAACTTCTGCACAAATAGACCCTTCATCTTTGCTATTTTGTGTAATAATTTTACCACCATTTTCTAATAACATCTCTACCCTATGCCCATTCGGCTCAAAGCTGCAACATATAGTTTCTTCTTTCGTATTAAATAAGATTCGATAATCTTTATCTTCAAGCAATGTTAATTCTCCAGATAAATTGAAATGATATGTTTTTCCATCACTTGCAATAAGTTTTTCCAATTTGCCGTTAGAATAGTACTTTTTTTCACCATCTGTATTTAAAATTTGCTTGTAATCAATATTATAATAAGGGTATGGCTTCAAATGTGTTAAATCAATATCATTAACATTTATGTTATTTTCTATTTTTTTACTAGTTGTTGTTGTAACTGAACATGGTTTACCATTATACAAATTTAAATTTACTTCTGAATGGTAGCCCTGTTTATCAGTAGATTCAGATGCATATATACAGTTTCCATCTTTATCAAAATCTAAAAATCGATGGGCTTTTCCATTTTTGCTATCAAAATTTTGGTTTACACAATAATTATCTGTTTTAGGTAAATAAGTTATTGTTTGTTCTTTAGTATTAGAGTAAAAATATTCATCGATCTGAACGGGTTCATTATTTTCATATGCAGTTGATATCACTCTTCCATCTGGAAATCTTTTATCCAAATACAATGAATTACCGCTCAGAATTTGTTGATAAATTATATTTGATTTTTTATCAGTTTTTATCAAGTTATATGATATAGTATCATTAAATTGGTAAATATTTTTATAATTCTCATCTTCATCAACAATTTCTACCAATTTTCCTTCTGAATTATAAATCCTTTCACCTTTAATATCTTCTATATTATCTGGAACATAAAAAGGTTTTAATATCTCTTTTTTTGTTTTATTTTCTAAGTTTAATTGTGCAATATTATAAGATGCGAGTGCTTGTAACGAATCTTTACCAATATTATTTATGTCAAAGTTTGGTTTAGAAACATCCGGAGCCTTCCTAAAAGAATGGTGATATGTTGCACTTGTTGGAGATATTTGACCTATTGCATGTAACATAAAAACCCTTTCACAAAAATTATATATATATATACATAAAAAATTTTTAAAGCTTTATTTTGAATGCTTTATTGTTGCTTTAAGTTGATTTGCAAGCATTTCGTAATATTGCATCAAATTTTCATCCTCTGCAATTCGCTTTGCCTGTTTTTCACTAGGTAAATGAGAGGTATTTGCTGTTATTATCAATTTATTTCTCATAATATGTTTTTTATTAAACAATGCATTAAATATTTTCATAAATGACTTCTTCCATATTGGGTTTTAATACGCTTTATTACATATATTAAAACAATTATCTTACTAGAATTGTTTAATTATTAAGAATTTGTTACAAATACAATGGTAAACTCTCTAAATGCCATGAAAATAGGTATAAGGCTCTTACATAAATATACTTATAAATTGACACCGAGTTTGAGAAAAAGTGACAGGGGAGTCTGAGAAAAATTATCATATAACATAGTTTTTAGATTTACTGGTATTAAAGGGTATTTCATATAATATACTTTTTACGCTATTATTAGCAAAAGTGAGGTTTTTTACGTCATCTTTAATAAAAAAATAGTTTAGCAAATAGGATTGATAAATTAAAGCTAAAAAAACAAAACTTTTAATGCCTTTTTTGAAGCCATTACAATTTAAATGGAGGAGATTAGGAGATTGTCTTGACCTGTTCGCATTAAACGTGACTTCGGATTTTGCTTCAAAGAACTTACGTTCTTTTTTGCAAAAGTCCTTCGCACTCTGCTCACAGGTCGCTCGAACTCTTAAAATGTGCTTTCGCACATTAGGAGTTCTCATCAATACTAACGCTCAAAATAAAAAGGACAATAACAAAAGTCATTGTCCTTTTTATGGTGGAGGTTAGGAGATTCGAACTCCTGACCCCCTGCGTGCAAAGCAGGTGCTCTACCAGCTGAGCTAAACCCCCATAGAGTTCTTGGTAACTGAGATGAAATGCTACTTTATCATTTACCTCTCGGCTACATTTATTATAATACATGATGATTTTTTTTTGTAAAGTACTTTTTTTATTTATATGAAATTTTTTATATACATATATAAATGATTCAATTTCTCATCATTATCTTTGATAAATTCCAATTTATTTTTTATATAATTATACATATTCTCTTTATTTTCAATCCTACGAAATTGAAATATCTCAAAGGGCTCTACTCCCAATACCCTACACATCTTATCTAATGTAGTTAATGTCATGAAACCGTGACCTGATTCAATATAACTTAATGAATTCGTCGCTATATCCAATGCCTCCGCTAATCGCTCCTGACTATATCCCTTAATTTTTCGTAATTCTTTTATTCGTTGACCTATTTGTTTATTTAAATCACTTGTCATAATTAACCTCTTGATTTTATTTTAAGTAGCAATTTTTTTATTAACCAATATATTTAAGCTGTAGTTATATATATTTAATATTGACATTTAAAGGTTTAATATTTATAATCTACATGTTTAATATTTACTTTTGAGGGATTTATGGATAAAAAATCTAAAACGCATTTTAAAATTAATTTTTTAGGAATTAAATTAAATATTTTAAAACCACAAATTTTTCTTATGAGAAAACGAATTGCTATGTATAAAAATCCTAAACTTGTGCCTCAAGCTAAAGGTGATTTAAGATTAATGCAATTATTAGCATTTCAGATTTTAAAAGAATTTAATAAATTTGCGACTGAAAATAATCTCAATTATTGGCTTGATTTTGGAACTTTGCTGGGAGCGGTTAGGCATCGAGGTTTTATTCCTTGGGATGATGATATTGATTTAGGGATGATGAGAGAGGATTATGACAGGTTATGTGAAATTTTGCCTAAATTTAATGGAAATATTATTTTTACGCCTGCTTTTGGTTATCGGGAATGTTGTTTTGTGAGGATTATGTATAAAAATATTCCTGAAATTTTTGTTGATATTTTCCCGTATGATTACTTCTATAAAAAATTGGATGATGAAGAAAAAATTATACAAAGTAATAAAATTAATGAAATTTTAGAAAAGTATAGTAAAGATATTCATGCTCCAAATGACTTTTATAAAATAAGAGAAAAAGCTGCTGTCGTTAAAGAAAAATATTTATTAGAAAACAAATCGGTTGATAGATCTTCTAGACCTGATATTTTTATGGGAATTGATTTTCCTCATGCTTGGAAGAATAAATTTTATAGTTATGAGGATATTTTCCCGTTTGCTGAAATTGAGTTTGAGGGAGAAAAGTTTCCTTGTCCTAATAAGTCAGAATTAGTTTTAAAAAGTATTTTCGGAGATTATATGAAAATGCCTAAGGATTTATCTCCTAAACATTTCGGGCTTACTGAATTTTCGCAAGAGGAAAGACAAAGAATTTTAGATGTAATTGGAGAAGTTAACTTATGAAAAGAGTAATAACTTATGGTACTTTTGATGTTTTGCATTATGGACATATTAATCTTTTAAAGAGGGCTAAAGCTTTAGGTGATTATTTAATAGTTGGATTATCTTCTGATGAGTTTAATGCGGTAAAAAATAAGAAGTCTTATTATAATTACGAACAACGTAAGAAGATTTTAGAGTCATTGAGATTTGTGGATTTGGTTATACCAGAGGATAATTGGGAGCAAAAAGTTAGCGATATAAAAGAATTTAGAGCTGATATTTTTGTTATGGGTGATGATTGGGAAGGAAAGTTTGATTTTCTGAAAGAGCATTGCGCGGTTGTTTATCTTTCAAGAACTCCTGATGTTTCTTCTAGTATGACAAAAGAGTTTTTATTAGGGTAGTTTCACCTCACCCTAGTCCTTTTCTTAAGAGGCTGTTTAAAAGCGGATAAGTTTATAAGTTCAGAAGTTGAGAAGAAGTTAATAATAATTTCTATTCACTAATTTGCAAAAAATTGCACCCTACGTGTTTTTGGGGGGACATTTCAATCTCCTCCCCTTGAGGGAGCGGATTTTCGGTATGGTGACGACAGCTTTGCTGTCTAGCCCGTAAGGTGGAGGAAAGCTGAGAACTTTCCGACACCACGATTAATCCAAGACAGGGGGTTAGGGGGTGGGGTTTTATTATTTAAAAGGTGCAAAGAATTGCACCCTACGTGTTCAAAAAACACGTCACCCTGAATTCATTTCAGGGTCTTACAAATTAAAAAGTAAAACTTCTTGCGTGTAAGATTCCGAAATAAATTCGGAATGACAAAATAAATAATTAAAAAAAACGAATTCTATTTTTAATTTAAATTGGTGCAAAGAATTGCACCCTACGGACTATCTTATAAAAAAAATATTTTAGGAGTAGATTTATACAATTATATAGTAGAAGATAGTTATTATAATAGACTTTTAGATTATTATAAAATTAGATAAAGATTTTACCTATTATTAAAGTAAATATGATACAATTTTATACCTTACAAGACTTTAAAACCCCACCCCGAAATCGAAGATTTCGACCCTCCCTCAAGGGTAGGGTATTGTAAAAGATGATAAGAAGTTAATAATAAAAAGAACTAAAGTTTTTTTAGAATCTCTTCTAAGCAGATTTTTACGTGTGCGTAATTTAAGCCCCCTTGCATATATGCTACATAAGGTTCTCGCATTGGTCCGTCTGCAGAGAGTTCAATAGTAGAACCTTCAATAAATGTTCCGCCTGCCATTATTACTTCATCCTCATATCCTGGAATATGTTCAGGGATTGGGGTTACATAACCGTTTACAGGTGACAAGGATTGGATTGTTCTACAAAATTCTTCTAGAGGTTTTGGTGAGCCAAAAATAATGTTTTGGATTATATCTGTACGTTTTTCATTGTATCTTGGTGATGAATTAAACCCGATATCTTCAAAAACTTTTGCGGCTAAAATAGCTCCTTTTACTGCTTCTGAGACAATAGATGGTGCCATAAACAGACCTTGGAAAATCAATCTATGTTGATTGAACATTGCTCCACCTTCTGATCCAATACCTGGTGCAGTTAGTCTATTAGCTGAGCGTTCTACATATAGTTCTTTACCTGCAATATATCCACCGGCTTCTACGATTCCGCCTCCGGCATTTTTAATTAATGAACCAGCAATTAGGTCGGCTCCGACTTCTAAAGGTTCTTTTTTATCTACAAATTCGCCATAGCAATTATCTACAAAACAAATACAGTTTGGGTTTTTAGATTTAACAATTTTACAAATCTTTTCTATAGTATCCATTGATAATGATTTTCTTGTAGAGTAACCTTTTGAGCGTTGGATTAGAACCATAGTAGTTTTTTCATCTACCATTTGTTCTAATTTGTCAAAATCTACATCTTCTCCGTTAATCAAAGGAACTTCATCATATAAAACTCCGTTTCCGATTAGTGATGATCTTTTTGTTTCATCATCACCTTGAGTTCCTATAACTTCAAGCATTGTATCATAAGGAGTTCCTACTGCTGAAATTAATTTGTCACCGTATTTTAAGTTACCGAATAATGCACAAGCTAGTGTGTGTGTGCCTGATGCAAAATGGATTCTTACTAATGCTTTTTCTGCTTTAAAGACGTCTGCAAAGACTTTATCTAAGGTTTCTCTTCCCATATCGTCGTGGCCGTAGCCTGACACTGTATAAAAGTGTTCAGGTGCTACTCGATTATCGATAAAAGATTTCAGGACTTTTCTTTGGTTAAAATCTCTTATTTCATTTACTTCTTCAAAAATTTCGGTCAAACTTTTTTCGGCTTGTTTTATATCATATTGCATTTTAAGACTCCTTAATTACAACGTAATTATAAAAATAAAGTGGTTTAGTGTCAAACTTTCGTAAGTAATGTAGAGAATAGAAAATTATTAAAATTGAGTTTATTGTGGGGTATGAAAAAATCTTCAATAATCTTGGCAGTTTTTATAATTTTTCCTATTTTTATTTTTTTATTCGGGATATTAAGCAGTTATACTGTTTATTCTTCTAATTTGCCTTATGAACTCTATGATAGTGATGATTATAGTTATAAAGATAATGGTGATAAAGTTTTATTTGTTGTTGATTATTCTAATAGTATGGGGGAATTTCTTAATCATAAAACTAAGGCGAGTTTGGTTAAAGAAACTATGGATTACATACTTCCGCAAATTTCACCTCAAACGAAGGTTGGGTTAAGAGTTTATGGGCATACTTGTAATTTAATTGCATATAATGCTTGTAGGAGTTCGGAACTTCTTGTGCCATTGGGCTTTGTTAATTCTTCTTCAATTATGCAGAGTATGTCAAAATTACGTCCAAGAGGAATGACACCGATTACTTATTCACTTAAACAGGCTGTAAAAGAAGATTTTGCAGGGTATGAAGGAATGAAGCATATTATTTTATTAACTGATGGTGGTGAAAATTGTGATGAAAGTCCGTGTGATTTTTCTATTGATTTGGTTAAGGAAAGAAAGGATATAAAAATTGATGTTATTGCATTTAATGTACATGATAAGGATGATTTGGCACAACTTAAATGTACAGCAAATGTAACAGGTGGGAATTTTATTCAAGCAGAAACGCAGGCACAATTGATGAATTCGATGGAGAATTTAATTGTTCCGCACAAAGAAGTTGAGGCTAAAATTTACAGCTCTTCATCTGATTGATTTTTTCTTTCAATTTTAAGTTTATCAATTCTTTGTGAGTCCATTTTTAAAACACAGTATTTGAAGCATTCATCTTCAATTTCATCGTTTTCTTGTGCGATTTTACCTAAGTTTTTAACGAAATAACCGCCTATTGTATTAACGTCTTCGTCTGATAAATTAACGTTAAAATATTCGCAAAATTCGTCCATACGCATTTTCCCGCATATCTCAAAACATTTGTCGTTCAATATTTTAACATCAGATTCTTCTTCATTATCAAACTCATCTTGAACTTCACCGAAAACTTCTTCCATAACATCTTCTAATGTTACAAGACCGCTTGTACCACCAAATTCGTCTAATACAATTGCAATTTGAGAGTGGCTCTTTTGAAATTCCATTGCTAGATTTTTTACAGGCATTGTTTCCGGAATTTGAAAGATTGGACGTAAAAGTGATGAGATATTTATTTCTTGATTATTTACCATTAAAGGATAAATGTCTTTTACGTGTAAAAAACCGATAATATGATCATAATCCTTATCATATACCGGATATCTCGTGTATTGATTTTCAATTAATAAATTATTTAAATCATTTAATTCTATATCAAGAGGAATGCAAACCATATCTGTTCTTGGAATCATAATTTGAGAGGCTGTTAAATCTGAAAATTTGAAAACATTTTGAATCATTTCAGCTTCTTTTTCATCTATTACACCACCTTTACAACTCGCATCAATTAACATATTTAACTCTTCAGTTGTATGTACCATATGATGTGATGTTGCAGGTTCTATTTTAATAAGTTTTAAAAGTGAATTTCCAAGACCATTTAATAAAAATACCATTGGAGCAAATAACCTTGTAATAACGTACATTGGTTTTGCAACCCAAAGAGTTGTTTTTTCAGGATCTTGCAAAGCGATAGATTTTGGCATTAATTCCCCGACTACTACGTGTAAAATTGTTATGATAGCGAATGCTACTGTTACAGAAACAGTGTGTGTTGCAAACATATCCAATTTTTCCGGTAAAAATAAAAATAGTGGATGAATTATTCTTGCAAGAGTAGATTCTCCTACCCAACCTATTCCTAAACTTGATATTGTAATTCCTAATTGTACGGCAGCAATATATCTATCAATATGTTTTAAAGCGTCTAATGCTAATTTAGCATCAAAATTACCTTCATTTGAAAGCTGTGCAATTCTTGTTCTTCTAACTCCAACAAGTGCAAATTCTGCTGCTACAAAAAAACCGTTTAAAAATAATAAAAATGTTATAAAAAATAAGTTAAAAATAAGTTTTAAATCTACTTCCATAAAGCCCCATTATTAATAAGTTAACTTAGTTAATGATAATATAAAATTCTGTTAATAGCAAATTTAAGAATTTTTATCTGGGTAAAATATAGCCCCAAATTGGAGTACAGTCATTTTCTAACATACAAACGTAAGAAACTCTTTTTTTGCGAGCTCCTTTTATTTTAAAATCAGCTTCTCCGTAAACAATGGAAGATATAAATTTATCTCCTAGTCGTTGTTCATATTTATCTATGAATTCTTTTTTAGATTTTATCGTAACTTCCTTGTTACAAGTTTTGGAATAAATTTCTTCCAAATAATCTGTAGAAATTGTCGCAAATACAGAAGATTGCAATATAAAATATGTAAAAATACTTAATAAGAATAAATTTTTCATAAAGAGATTATAACATAAATCAAAAGTTTTTATGTTACACTATTGAGGTGAATAGTTAGGGGGGTCCACCCCAAGAGCCTGGTAAATTTTAGAATAAATGTTATTATTTTAAATTTAATTTACCAAAGAGCCTAAAAGGACAGAAAGAAGAAAAATGGAAAAAAACAAAGAAACTTTGAGCGTGCTAAGGCACTCTTGCTCACACATCATGGCACAAGCTGTACAAAAGCTGTTTCCTCAAGCAAAGTTAGCAATCGGACCAGCTACTGATACTGGATTTTATTACGATTTCGATTTAACTGACGGACATGCTTTTACCCAAGATGATTTAGTTAAAATCGAAGAAGAAATAAAAAATATCATCAAACAAAATTTAACGTTTGAAAGATATGAAGTAAAAGATGTTGATGCAAAAATTGCTGAATTTAAATCTGAAGGTGAGATTTACAAAGCAGAATTATTGGAAGAACACAGAAACGATAATCCTACTCTTTATTTAACAAAAGATAAAGATGGAAATGTTCTTTTTAATGATTTATGTGCGGGACCTCATATTCCGAATACATCATATATTAAAGGAAATGCGATTAAGCTTTTGAAAGTTGCAGGAGCTTACTGGCGTGGTAATGAAAAAAATAAAATGCTTCAAAGAATTTATGCAACTGCATATTGGAATAAAGAAGATTTGCAAGATTATTTGACATTCTTAGAAGAAGCTGAAAAACGTGACCATAGAAAATTAGGAACTCAGCTTGATTTATTCTCTGTAAGAGAAGAAATTGGCGGAGGACTTGTTTTATGGCATCCAAATTTAGCGATTGTAAGAGAAGAAATTGAAAATTATTGGAGAAGTGAACATAGAAAACGCGGTTATGTAATTGTTAATACTCCTCAAATTGCAAAATCTAAACTTTGGGAAATTTCTGGACATATGGATCACTATAGGGAAAATATGTTCTTTATTCAAAAAGAAGAAGATTCTGATGAACAATTTGTAGTAAAACCTATGAATTGTCCATTCCATATTTTGATTTATCAAGCAAACAGACACTCATATCGTTCTTTACCTTTAAGAATGGCAGAGTTAGGAACTGTGTATAGAAAAGAAAAATCAGGAGCTTTAGCCGGATTAACTCGTGTTCAAGGGTTTACTCAAGATGATGCTCATATTTTCTGTACTCCGGAACAATTAGTTAGTGAAATTAACGAAATTATTGATTTTGTAGCTGATACAATGGATATTTTCAAAATGAATTTTGAAGTTGAATTATCTACTCGTCCTGAAAGTTATGTTGGAGAATTAGCTAATTGGGAACTAGCTGAAGCAGGGCTAAAAGAAGCTATGGATAAACGTGGAATGAAATACGACATCAATGAAGGTGATGGTGCTTTCTATGGTCCTAAAATAGACTTTAAGGTTAAAGATGCTATTGGAAGAACTTGGCAGTGTGCAACTATTCAGCTTGATTTTAACTTACCTGAAAGATTTGGTATTAAATACCAAGATAAAGATGGTAGTATGAAAACTCCTGTAATGCTACATAGAGTTATCTTTGGCTCAATGGAAAGATTCCACGGAATTTTAATTGAACATTATGCAGGTGCTTTCCCTACTTGGCTTGCTCCAACTCAAGTTGCGATTGTTCCTATTTCTAATGAAAAACACGCTGACTTTGCGGCAGAAGTATATAGAAAAATGCGTGCATTAGGTATTAGAGCAAAATTAGATGACAGATCTGAATCAATGAATTACAAAATAAGAGAATCTTTACAAGATAAAAAGATTCCTTATGTATGTGTGATTGGTGATAAGGAAATTGAAGCTAATGCTGTTGCTGTTAGAAAACGTGGAGTAGGACAAGTTGGTGCTGTTTCAGTTGATGACTTTATTAAGCAAATAGAAGAAGAAATTAAGACAAGAGCTTAGTTTTCTGAGATTCATTTAATCGGCTCAAAGATTTTAATCTTTGAGCCGATTTTTATTTATACAATTGTTAGGTGGTTTTCTTTTGAAAAATACATAGATCTAAGTTCTTGAATTCTGTTTTTAGCAAAAATTGCATCTTCTGAAAACTGTTTTAATTCAAGGAATTTTTTGTAATATCTTATCGCATCTTTGTATTTGCCGAGTTTGTCAAAACTCATTGCAATTCCTAAATAAGCTTTGTAATAATCAGGATTTAGTTTTATTAATTTGAAGAAAGTTTTTGAAGCCTCTAAGAAATTTTCCATTCCCATAAGCATAGCAGCTTTATTGTAGTATGCTTTTAAAAACCCAGGGTTTGTTTCTATTAATTTGTTATAAATCATTAATGATAAGTCAGCTTCATCAACAAGCTCGTGTGCTATTGCAAGTTGGATTTGAGCTTCGAGGTTTTCTCTATTTATTAAAATTGCTTTAACTAAATATTGAATTGCGTTAGCAGGTTCGCCTTTTGATAAATAACAAACTCCCAGTTCAAAGAAATAGTTATCGTTACTGTCATCTATATTGATTAATTTGATAAGCGTACTGATAGCTTTTGAATATTCTTTTAAATACTTATAAGAAGATGCTAATCCTACATATGCTTTAACTTCGTTTCTGTCCATTAATATTGCTTGAAGATAAGTTTTAACGGCATCTTTGTACATTTTAGAAAAACGTAAAGCATCGCCTTTTACACAAAGACTGTAAGCTTTTGATTGCTGTGGCACAGAAACTCTTTCGGTAACTTTTGCCAAATTATCTTTATTTACAGAATTAATTCCTGTATTTATAAGCATATTCCTCTCCCTACTATATCTTATACTTTGGAAAATAAAGTTTTAACGACCAAAAGGTTAATATTTCTTAATCAAATGGTCAATATTTTAGCAAATTTTGTTTTTTTTATGTATTATATAATGAGTAATTTGTTACCAAGAATTTAAGGAAAGATTAGTGGCTAAAGAATTATTGAAGAAAATATCAATCAAAGAAGATGTTGAACAAAAAGTAAAGGCTCCTATTGTAGAAGCTTTAAAGATAGCTTATGATAATCCAACATATCAATTTCATATTCCAGGACATACAAAGGGGAATGCAATATTTAAAGATTTTAAAAAATTAGTTGGAGAAAAAGTTTTAACAGTCGATACAACAGATGAGTTTGATAATTTGGGTACATTGCATCCTGCAACAGGACCTATAAAAGAAGCTCAAGAACTGGCTGCTGAAGCTTTTGGTGCTAAGAAAACATTTTTCTTATTAAATGGTTCTACTTCAGGCAATCTTGCTTTAGCTATGGCTTTAACAAAAAAAGGACAAAAGATTTTAGTAAATAGAAATTGTCACAGATCTATTTTGACAGGTTTAATTATATCCGGAGCTGAACCTGTTTGGATTTGTCCTAATAAAATAGAAGATTGGTCTGTTTGGGGTAACATTGAAGCTAATAAAGTTGATAAAATGTTAACTGAAAATAAAGATATTTCAATGGTTTGGATAACAAATCCAACTTATGAAGGTGTTGTTTCTGATATTAAGGCAATAAGTTTGGTATGTAAAAAACACGGAGTTCCATTTATTGTTGATGAAGCTCACGGTTGTTTGTGGAATTTTAATAAGGATTTGCCTGAAACAGCTTTGAAATTAGGTGCTGATGCGGTTGTGCATTCATTACATAAAACAGGCGGAAGTATGAGCCAAAGTTCAATGCTGCATATTTCAAAAGATTCTTGTTTAGATGAAGTTGCTATTGAAAAGGCTTTAAAATTATTGCATACAACAAGTCCTTCGCTTTTATTGTTGGCGAGTTTAGATGCTTCTAGAGCAAATTTACAGTCTAAAAAAGGGCAGAAACTTTTAGAAAAAGCAGTTGAAAATGCTAAATATTTAAGAAAAAGATTGGATCAAATTCCAAATTTACATCAATTAAAAGGTGATTTTGGTTATAAAACTGATGTTACAAAGGTTTTTGTAAAAATAGACGGTCTTTCAGGAAAAAGATTAGAATCTATTTTAGAGATTGATTTTAAGATTGAAGTTGAATCAGCTTCTGATATTGGAGTTTTGATTTTATGTAATTTAGGAAATAAGCGTTCTGAATTTAAGTATTTGGCAGATGCCTTGGAAAAAATTGCTGAAAATCATTATCAAGACATTTATTATTTGGAAAAACGTAAACATATGCCAATGTTAGATCCAATAATCAAGATGAGTTTAAGAGATGCTTTTTACGCAGAAAAAGAACGAATTCCAAAATCTGAGGCTATTGGTAGAATTTCGGCAGAAGTTGTAGCGGAATGTCCTCCGGGAATTTCGATATTACTTCCAGGCGAGTTAATTACAGAAGAACATTTACCGTATTTGAATGATTATGATACATTAGAAGTGGTAAAATAAAATTAATAAATTAAAAAAGCGGCTTTATTAGTCGCTTTTTTAAAATCTTTGATAAAAAATTTTACCTTCATTATCAATACTATTTTTCATCCCTTGATGTATTAGGGTTTTGTAGTTTGTTACATCAAATTTGTATGGAGTTGGAAGATCGTCCAGGTCTATTGCAATACCGGAGATTGATTCATTATCAGACCAAATAGCAAAATCAATATCTGAACCGTTACGATACGTTCCTTTTGCTCGAGAACCGTATATTACGACTTTTTCTATCTCTGGTTTAGATTTGAAATAGTCTAAAAGTTCATTCATTGTTCTTTCTGGAAGCCCAAATTCATTGTTAATTGTTTTTTCTTTTTGGAACCAATAAAATAAATAAGCAATTATTTCTATATTTGCTTTTGCTTCGCATAATGCTTGAATTTCACTATCAAGAATTTCTGATAAAACAGTCATTCTGCCTTCAAGTTTACTTAAAATTTCTTTTTTTAACATAAATTCACCTACTTTACTAGTTTGCACAACTATTATACTAAATTGATTAAAATATGTCAATAGACTAGAATTATAGTTAGTATGACTAATAAAAATGATAATTTAAGTAGTAAAATTGGAATAAAAATAAAACTTTTGAGAACTAAAAGTAAGATTTCGCAGGAGAGTTTGGCTTTTATGGCTGGATTGAATAAAAATTCAATTGGGGCAATCGAGCGTGGAGAAAGTTCACCAACAATAGAAACGTTAGATAAAATTGCAAAAGCTTTTAATATAGATATTATAGAACTTATTGATGTTTCTAAATTTGAGATTTAGAAAATGGAAGTATGAATATAAATATAGACGGGCGGAATGCATTGCATTCCGCCCGTCTATTAATCAATTATAAATTTTATTTTCCTTCAACAACCGCTTGAGCAGCAGCAAGTTTAGCTTGAGGGATTCTGAATGGAGAGCAAGATACGTAATCTAGTCCGATTTTGTGAGAGAATTTCACAGAATCAGGATCTCCACCGTGTTCACCACAAACACCGCCTAATAATTTAGGATTTACACTTTTGCCTCTTTCCATAGCGATTTCCATTAATTGACCAACACCTTTTGTATCAAGTGTTTCGAATGGGTTGCTTGGAAGAATTTTTTGCTCAACGTAGCGTTTTAAGAATTTACCTTCAGCATCATCTCTAGAGTAACCAAATGTCATTTGAGTTAAGTCATTTGTACCGAATGAGAAGAATTCTGCATATTCAGCGATTTCATCAGCTGTTAATGCTGCACGAGGAATTTCTATCATAGTACCGAATTTGTAATCAACTTTTACACCTTTTTCATTCATTACATCTTCTGCAACTCTTTCAAGAATTTCTTTAGCAACTCTTAATTCGTTAACGTGACCGATAAGAGGGATCATAACGTAAGGTTTTACGTTAACACCTTCTTTTTTAGCGTCGCAAGCTGCTTCAAAGATTGCTCTTACTTGCATTTCGTTGATTTCAGGGTAAGTAAGACCTAATCTGCAACCTCTTAATCCCATCATAGGGTTTGATTCAGATAAGCTTTCTACTATATGAAGCATTTCTTCTTTTTCTTTATAGTCTTCACCTTTAGTTTTTAATGTAGCAACTTCTGCAATTAAAGCTTCTTTAGAAGGTAAGAATTCGTGAAGAGGTGGATCTAAAAGTCTGATTGTCATAGGCTTATCAGAACCTAATGCTTTGAACATAGCATAGAAATCTGAATATTGCATAGGTAATAATTTTGCTAAAGCTTCTTTTCTAGCTTCTGCAGTACCTGCAATAATCATTTTTTGAACCCAAGGAAGTCTGTCCGGATCCATAAACATATGTTCTGTACGGCATAGACCAACGCCTTCAGCACCGAATTTTAAAGCATTTTCGATATCTTTTGGAGTATCAGCGTTTGCTTCTACTGTTAGAGTTTTGATTTCATCTACCCAGTTGAAGAAAGTAGTGAAATTTTCATCAATTTTAGCATCTGCTAATTTAACAGCACTAGCCATAACGATACCTTTACCACCATCTAGAGATATTACATCGTCTTTGTGGTAAACAGAGCCATCTGCACCGGTTAGAGTTCCGTTTGCTAAGTCTATTTTCATATCTTCACAACCAGAAACGCAAGGAATACCCATACCTTTTGCAACAACAGCTGCGTGAGATGTAGCTCCGCCTCTAAGTGTTAAGATACCTTGAGAAACTGCCATACCGTGAATATCATCAGGACAAGTCTCTACACGAACTAAGATAACTTTTTCACCTGCTTCGCCTCTTTTTGCTGCTTCTTCCGTATCGAATACGATTTTACCAACAGCAGCACCAGGAGATGCGTTTACACCGTGAGCAATTTTCTTAGCTTTTTCCATTGCTTTTACATCGAAGCAAGGTAATAAAATTTGGTTTACAGAATAAGGATCTACTAATTGAATAGCTCTTTCTTTAGTAATAATACCTTCTTTGCACATATCAACAGCAATTTTTACAGCAGCTGCTGCAGTTCTTTTACCGTTACGAGTTTGAAGAATGTACAATTTACCCTTTTCAATAGTAAATTCCATATCTTGAACGTCTTTATAGCCTAATTCTAATTTTTTAGCGATATCAACGTATTGTTTATATAATTCAGGCATTTCTGTTTCTAATTCGCAAATAGGCTTAGGTGTTCTAATACCAGCAACAACGTCTTCTCCTTGTGCATTTGTTAAGTATTCTCCGTAGAACTTGTTTTCACCTGTTGCCGGGTTACGTGTGAATGAAACACCTGTAGCACAATCATCACCCATGTTTCCGAATACCATTGTTTGAACGTTTACAGCAGTACCGAAATTGTGATCGATTTTGTTCATGTTTCTATAAGCAACTGCACGAGGAATGTTCCAAGAACGGAATACAGCTTCGATTGCTTCTTGTAATTGAACATATGGATCTTGTGGGAATTCTTTACCTGTTACTTCCTTAATTACGTTTTTATATACAGGAATTAAAGATTTCCAACCTTCAGCAGATACTTCTGTATCAGATTTTACGCCTTCTCTTTCTTTAACTTTTTCAACTTCAGCTTCGAAATATTTTTGTCTGTCCATTTCCCAAGCTACTGAGCCGAACATAGTTAAGAATCTTCTATATGAATCGTAGCAGAAACGAGGGTTGTTAGTTAATTTAACCATTGCTTCTACTGTTTCATCGTTTAACCCTAAGTTAAGAATAGTTTCCATCATACCAGGCATTGATACTCTAGCACCTGAACGAACAGAAACTAATAGAGGATTTGTTGTATCACCGAACTTTTTACCGATTTGATTTTCTACATCAGCTAAAGCTTTTTTTACTTCATCCATTAAACCTTCAGGCATTTTGTTGCCGTTATTAATGTAATCCATACAAGTTTCAGTTGTGATAGTTAATCCAGGAGGAACAGGCAAACCTAAATTAGTCATTTCTGCTAAGTTTGCGCCTTTACCACCTAGTAGGTTACGCATATCAGCGTTACCTTCTCTAAATAGCCATACTCTTTTATCAGCCATTTGTTTCTCCTTTTTGAATAATAGTAATACGCTCTTAAATTTTTACAATTTCAAGTAATATAAGCTTAACATGAAGATAACTTGATGTATAGGGAATTTTGTAAAGGATTGTTACAATGAAAATTTAAATAAATAAAAACAAAAAATCGGACAATAATATGTCCGATTTTTTGTTCTTTCTAATTAGAAAAATTTATGCAACAAGCATAAATCCATAGTCTTTAGCATCACGATGAGCTAAACCTACGCCATCTTGACCGAGTGATATTTTATTACCGCTTTCGTCGTTCACATATCCGATTTGTCCCGGCATTGAAATTCCGGTTGTAGGCTCAACTGTTGTCGCAGGGGTTACTCTTGGTCCGACTGTTAAGCCGCCAAAAGGAACTTTGTTACCTTGTCCGTAAAGACCATATTGATAATTTTGTTCTAATCCTGGTACGCCACCCATAGTTTTGTCCTCTTTTACGTATACAATATTATAAACGTTTAAAATTTAAAAAAATTGCTATAAAAATATAATTTGTTACAAAAGTTTAAAAATATGTTACAATCGGATTATGAAAACTATTGGAATTATTGCGCCATCTGGCGGAGTTGATGAAAATAAAATGAATAATGCTATAGCTTTTTTTGAAAATTGTGGCTATAAAATTAAGTTTGCTAAAAATATTTTTGATAAAAAACGGTATTTGGCAGGAAGCGATAAAGATAAAATTGATGAAATTCATTGTTTCTTCGAAGATTCTGAAATTGATATGATAATTTCTGCTCGTGGCGGTTATGGTGCGATTCGATTAGTTAGTCAATTAAATTATGATTTAATCAAAAATAATCCTAAGCCTTTTATTGGTTTTTCGGATGTTACAGCCCTGCTTTTGATGATTTATAAAAAAACAGGTATTATAACTTATCATGGACCTATGATGACGAGTGATTTTTCTGAAGTATCTCTTTTTACTGAAAAATCTTTTTTTAAAGCAATCAATAATGAAAAATTAGAATTCGATGGGAATAAGATTTATAGAGAAGGAGATGCTAAAGGTATAATTTGGGGTGGAAATCTTGCAACAGTTGTTTCTTTGTGCGGGCTTGATTTTATTCCTAGTGAAGATTTTATATTTTTTGCAGAAGATTTGAATGAGCCAGTTTATAAAATTGATAAAATGTTCCAGCAATTAATTAATATAAATCAATTTAAAAATAATTGTAAGGCTATAGTTTTAGGTGATTTTTTAAATGTAGATAATTCTGAATGGCTAGAAGAGTATTTTTATGAATTAGCTGATAGGTTGGAAATTCCAGTAGTTTCAGGTTTTAAAATAACTCATGATAGAGATAAAATTACTGTTCCCATAGGAAAAAAATCTGTTTTAGATGGTAAAAGTCTTTTTGTTTTATAGACTATTTTTTAGTTTTGTAGGGTGCAATTTTTTGCACCGTTCATAATTTAATCATTAAGAAAGTAGGTTGGGTGAAACCCAACAAATGAATTAATTCTACCATTTTTATAATAGAATGTAATAATGAATTATAAAAGATTGTTTATTCCGAATTCAATTGTTTTTATTACATTTGTAACTAGTAAAAGACGGGAAATATTGCAATGTAATATTGAAATTTTACGACAATCTTTTATTGAAGTGTACAATAAATATGAATTTAAAATTATTGCAATATGCGTATTAAAAAATCATGTTCATATGCTAATAAAACCTGCAAATATTAATGAATATCCCTTAATTATAAAAGAGATAAAAATCAATTTTTCTAAGAAAATTGATATAACAACAATTAAAGATTACGATTTATCAAAAAGCCGAATAAAAAAAGGTGAGAAAGATATATGGCAACGTAGATATTGGGAACATACAATTATAGACCAAGAAGATTTATATAAACATATAGATTATATTCACTTCAACTCTATGAAACATTACAAAATCCCTCCAAAAGATTGGGCATATTCTTCGTTTAAAAAATTTGTTCAAAATGGGTATTATGAACTAAATTGGTGTAATTTTGATAATAAATATAAAATTAACGAATTAAATTATG
>CASFYV010000014.1 GCA_949298985.1 uncultured bacterium
TAAAATCACCATCTTCAATATAATCTTTTAAACTTGTATTTAGATATAATTTAATATCTTCATCGGTTTTTAAGTCGTTAACTATATAATTTTCTAAATCTATTGTATGTTTTAATTCTTTCATTATTTACCATTCTTAACTAGACTTTTTGCTTCAAAAATATAGTGTAAACTATAGCAGACACTTTGTCAATTTTGGAGTAATTTTTCTTAATAAGTTCTTAATAAAAAGTTTTGAGCAAATGACTTGACTTTTATTGCTACAAGAGCGATTAATGTGTATGTAAAAGTTTATAAGGAGGTATTAAAAAAGAACAAATTAAGATAAATTACATTTTTAACTGAATAGATATGGGCTGATGGTCCCAGTCCACTGAGTGCATGTTAATAGGTTTCTGGGACATTGAGACAGAGAAAATTTAATAAAAAATCAAACAGACAGCACGATTGAGGCTGTTTTTTAGTATTGAGATGTAGGGGTCTTTTCGTTAATAGGTTTCTGGGACATTGAGACGAGGAAAATTGAATAAAAAATCAAACAGACAGCACGATTGAGGCTGTTTTTTAGTATTGAGATGCATGGGACATTTTTTGCACTCAAGTACTCATTTCTTGCACTCTTTTGCACTAATTTTCTGTCACCCTGAATTTATTTCAGGGTCTATCCTACTCATAAAGCCTATTCTAGCCCAGTGCAATAAAGTGCAAAAAAGTGCAATTTTATTTTTGCTTACAATTTGAGATTATCAAAAACATCTTTGAGATAGAGATTTTGTTTGTGAAAAGGTATTATTATTTCTTAAATGGCGTGATTAAAAATATTATTTTTTTTAATCTATCAACGTTCTTTTTAATTTGAAAAGGTTTATCTTTTACTTTAAACTTTAAATATGAAAAAAGAATTAACACCTCCAACATTTGAAGTACTTACTTTTTTACCTAAAAATTTTTTTAATAAAGAGATAAATGAAAAATTTATTAAACTTGTCATGAAAAGTGTTTTAGGTGATGGAATATGGCAAAAAGGGAATCCTGAACTTAAAGAACCTGATTATATTTTCAATAATATTCCATTAGAATTTACACTTGCTTCTGATAAATGTAAGAAAAATAATAAAAATAACTTTATTAATAAACTAAGAACTATTACTTACACAACTAACAATTCAGAGGATGATTTAATTTGTTACATTAAAGAACAAATAGAAGAAAAATCAAAAAAACAGTATTCATTATCCAATGTCCATTTATGTGTTTTATGTTTAATTGAACAATTTGATTGGGTTTCTGACCAATATGGCTCATATACACATTTTATTACAGATTATAAAAGAGAACTTTTTTTTAAAGATATAAAATCTAAATATGTTGATACTAAGGTATTTAGTAATATATTTATTATTTTTCCAGACTTGGCAGCTAATTGGTGGGTATGGGATATTTTATCAGACAACAAAGTCTCTTTACAGGTGACTCCATATATGATTGAAAGTAGGGATTATCCTTATTTTATAGAAAAAAGACTATATGTGAAACTTGTCAATGATGGGTATTTAAAGGATATTTTTAATATTGTAAATAAACAAGATAACTAAAAGCTTCAGGACTTGACTTCTGTCTCAAAACGAGTGATGAATGTGTTGCACAAGGCATTACAAGGATTTTGAGACAATGGAAAACCAAGTTGAGACAATCAAATATACACCTGAGAAGGCAAAACAAAACGCTCTTGCAAAACTTGATTTAATCCGCAAATGGCAAGAATTTCGCCGTAAAGCTGTCAACAAACTTCAAGCAGACTATGATTTTGTCAAACTGCATAACAGTTCAAATTCCTACCTTTTCAATGTTTTAGGTAAAATTTCACGAGGAAGCCTACATCGTTGGAAAACCATGCTCGACGGCACAGAGGATTATACAAGGCTAATCCCTAATTACAAATACGTTTCTGTGAATGAATACAGAACATGTCTAACAGATGAAGAAATCAAAATATTTATGGGCTTGCTTTTGCACCCTAATAGAATTTGTATCGGCAAAGCAATCGCACTTACAAAATACAAGCTCAAAGA
>CASFYV010000015.1 GCA_949298985.1 uncultured bacterium
TAATAAATAATAAATAATAAATAAAACTCAAACCCTCCTTTGTCTTAATATCAAAGGAGGGTAGTTTTATGTAGAAGTAGCGAATATCAGGAAATTTTTTTTACAGTTAAAGTATGAGAAAGAGGAATTCCTCCATTTACAGCAGGTTTATTAACAACTTGTCCATTTACATACATTACAGTAGAGCCACCGCCATCTAAATTCATTGCATTAATACATCCAAATTCTTTCATTAGGTTAGCGAGCTCCACAAGTGTCAAACCAATAGAAGCACCTTCTCTACCATCTGCCGTAAGCATTATTAAATGATTATCTTTTGTATATCCAATAGCAGTCCTAGGGTTTCTTCCACCAATAGAGGCTAATTTTTGTGCAGTCATGTCAACGTAAATTTCACCATTTTTAATTAAATACGGACCGCCACTAATTATATGATTAACATCTTTCCATTCAGGGCTAAATTTTATATCTAACCTAACGCGTTTTGCATTAATTATTTTATTTATATTTTTTTCTGCTCCAACTATTACAAATCCATTTTGAGGTATTTTATTAGGTCCATAACTTACTCGAACAATTTTTCCATCCTCGACAACTATTTGTTTTCCATACCGAGGACAAGGCGGAGAAGTTTCGCCCCAATCTTTTGTATAAATAATTGTATGCACCGACAACATTCTAGGTTGATTGATATTATCAATTTTAAGCCCTCCTATATTTGTTTCTAAAGAAGCTTTTAGTTGAACTCGAGCCATATCATAGCTTTTATCAAATATTCCCATTGCAACTCTGTCATAAACCGGACCTGTATATATTTTTTTATTAATCATTAATGTCCCTAGGGGAACTCCGGTTTGAGGCTTAAAATAACCTCCGTTTATTGCTACAATAGCATTTTCTCGTTCAGCTATTTTTCCTATTTTAGAACGATTAGCTAATGTATCTGATGCAATCGAAGGCTCTATTATCAAATTATCATTCACACCTTGTGAAAGCTCTATAACATTTATCCTAACCGGTCTATTGTTGTAAAATCGTATCATTCTGACATGTTTAACACCTTTTTCTATTTCTACTATTTTTGAATTTTGATATTTATTGATAATTTCTTGTTCGAAAGCTGTTTCAATATTTTTTTGATCTTCTAAAATATAATTTATATTGGGACTTGAACCTGTTATGTTTTCAATATTTACGTCTTTGGCTGATAAGAATGAATTAGGAAATAATAGCAGACAAATAGCAATTCCTATGCCTGCTGCACTCGTTGCAGTTTTTTCTAATTGGGGTCTTTGTAGTATTAGTGTATCCATAGCTCTCACCGTTTGTCTTTAAGTTTCAGGATACCTTTTTTATTAAAGAGTGGTGTGGGGCTATAACACTCTTGGGGAGTAAATTTTTGGTTATTAAGTAAAAATTTCCATATTTATTTACTTTGCCCTATATATTAATCTTAAATTTTCAAACTGCGAAGAATTTTTTATCCTCTACTTTTATTATACCATACACTTAATATATTCTCAAGAGGTTGTATGCAAATAATAGTAATACTTTAGAATGATTTATAAATAGTATAAAATACACTTAATCAATATTTTTATTTTTTTGTTAAGATTATTTTATGAGTTTAATATCTATTTTAAAAAAGAAATCAAATAAATTATTTTTTACAACGCCAAGTCATTCTGGAAATTTTTGTATATTACACAAATTTTATCAATGGTATAAAGCAGATATTTCAGAAGTAGATTTTTATAATCCGGAAGAAAAATTAAAAGAAGCTGAAGAATATTCTGCTAAAGTTTATGGTACAAAATCTTCTCATTTTTTAACAAATGGTTCAACTAGTGGAATTTTAGCAGCTGTTTTAGCTAGTTGTGACTTAGGGGATAAACTTTTAATTTGGAGAAATGCTCACCTTTGTCATAAAAATGCCGGAATTTTAGCAAAAGCTGAAATTATAGAATATGATTTACCTTTTAATAACGAATGGGGTATTTATGAAAAATTATCTGTTGAGGATTTTAAAAATCTATTAATAAAAAATAAACCCAAAGCAATAATTATTACATCTCCAACTTATGAAGGAATTGTATCAGGAGTTGAAGAATTTGCAAAAATTGCAAAGGAACACAATGTTATTTTAATAGTAGACGAAGCTCATGGTGCATTATATCCATTTTCGGACAATTTACCCAAAAGTGCAGTTAATTATGCAGACTTTACAGTGCAATCATTGCATAAAACGGCAGGAGGTCTAAATCCTACTGCAATACTACATTCTAATTGTGATTTAGATATAAAAAAAGCTTTAAAACTTATATCAACAACGTCTCCATCTTATCCTATGTTAATGTCAATAGAGGCAAACATTAGATTTTTATCTTCTAGTAGAGGGAAAAAGAAAATTGAAGAATTAATTTCGAATATTAAAGAAATAAGAAATAGACTTAAAAATCTAGATTTTTATGGAGATGATATAACTAAAATTCTTATTAAAAAAAATGGATTAAGCGGATACGAGTTATCAGAAATTCTATACAATAGATTTAACATAGAAGATGAAAAAACTAATGAACAATCAACAATGCTTTTAACAGGCATAGGAACAACAGAAAAAATGTTAATGAAATTAAAAAATTTGATTAATATTTAAAAATCTCAAATCTATTTTATTATTTATAAATATAAATAAAAGAGATGATAACTAATGTAATCATCTCTTTTATGGTGGGCATGAAGAGACTCGAACTCCCACGCTTTCGCACTAGTTCCTAAGACTAGCGTGTCTACCATTCCACCACATGCCCTCAGGAATTTCTATACCTATAATTTAACAAAACCAAGCTCTATTGTCAAATACTTATCTTATTAGCTCTTTTGTTAACTTTTGTAAAATTTCCTATCTATTTTCTAAAGTTTTTATAAAAAATGCCGATACATATTATACAGGGAAAATAAAAGGATCAGGGATATGGGATTAAATGTATCTGTAAATTATAGTAATCAATATGAGAACAAAGAACAATTAAGAGAAATTGCTAAAAATATTTTAAACAATAGTGGGGCTAATTCAGAATCTACTAAGCAAATTATTGAAAAAAGTGTTTTTTTAGCTAATAAAACAATGAAAGATTTGTATACGACTCCTCAATTAGATGTTTTAAAAGCGTCAACTCAAATTACTTTAAATAATTCATTAAAAGAAACTTTAAAATATTTAAAATCTCATTCAAAACAATCATTAAAAACTAAAACTCCTATTTTAGGTGAGTTATGGAAAGTTATTGAAGTAAATAAAAGTAGTAGTGAAAATAATGAATTATATAATTTTGAATTAGATAAAAATGCAAAAAATATATTTGCAGCTTAAATAAAGTATTCTCCTCTAAAAGGCGGTTTTGAAATTTTCAAAACCGCCAACCTTTTTATATCATAACTTTTACAATAACTTTTTTAACTGATTTATTATTATCAATTTTTAGAGAAGGTTTGTGAGCATCTTGAGGGTAAAATATTAAGAATTCACCTTTTCTAAGAACTTGATAAAAATCATTTTTTATACATTCCAAAAATTCAACATCTTTTTCATCATTATAAACTTCTGCTGTTACACAATCATTATAATCTACAACTCCAACACTCTCTTCTCCATTTATCATATATTGGATATCAATATATTTTTTATGAGCTTCATATGGAGCATCGTCTTTTGTTTCATAACTTTGTACATTAGCAAAAATTCTATCACCATCTATTTCATATTTACCATCTTCAAGCGTTTCTAAGTTATTTTCCTTTAACCATAAAAATCCTTTTCTCAAATTGTTTGATAAAGAATAATAGCATTCTGCATTAGTCAATTTGTCTTTAATCATGAGTATTCCTTTCAAAATTCGTCTTTACAAATCTTAACAAAATACTATAAAAAAGGCAATAATAAAAAACCAAAATACTTTATATAAATGTAAGGTTAAAAGGTTAGAAAGTTAGGTAGGTTTACTATGTTAATGGCATTCTGGGAAGTCCAGAGATTAACACGTGAAATAAATGTTCTAGAAAGACGAGCCATTGAAACTCGCAACAGACTTTCGAATTATCAAAAGTATTCCGGAGTTTTGGGCGGATCTTCAATTCTAACTATGAATAACATAGCTGGAATTTCTGCAGAATTATTACCTAGAGCAACAATGTTTGCTCAGTTCTCTAATCAAGCAAGCTCTATGAGTGCAATGCAAAACTTACAGAGTATGAAAATGATGGGAATGGTTCCTTTTACTGGGAATCCAATGATGCAATTCCAAATTGAAATGAGTGCTTTTGCTAAATTTAAAGAAGAATCTATGAAAGCATTGAAGCAACAAGAAATTCAAGTTTTAAATGAAAAGGAAAAAGAAATACAATTAGAAATGAATGATATAGAACAACAAATCAAGATGAAACGAGCTATGCTGGAATCAGTAAAACAATTAGCAAGTGAACAAGCTCGAGAAAGTGCTCCTAAATTCGGTCTTGGTTAATGAAAAGATTTAACTCTAAAAACTTATAAAGTGTGTAGTAAACGTGAAGTGTATACCTATTAACTTAAATTCCCCCGCCTCTCTTTTAAAGAGGCTTTTTTTTATTAATAAACAGGTATGTCAATTGGATTAAGTAATTTTACATTTAAAACATCGCCCTTGTTAATATAAACATCTAGACCTTTTCTAAACATATCAATTACGCTATCACCAATTAAATATCCTGCACCACCAATAAAACCACCTATAGCACAAATTGGAGCTGTAAGGTATTGTATTCCTGGAGCAGATTCTCCCGCTTTCATTCCATATGCTGTAGAATTTTTAGTTATTTCTACTGCTTTTTCATAATTTTTTTGAACAGCTTCTCCATAACCTAAATTTTTATATAAAGCACCGTCAATGTATATGTTATCAAATTGACAAACTGCCATATCTAAAGGTATCTGTCTTCCATTTGGTGTTACAACATGGTCAAAATCAAGATAAAGTTTAGCTCCTCTTGAAAAACGTTTAGCAGTATTTACTTTTGAAACACTTCCTCTTACAACTGAGCCTAAAGGAATTACAACGTTACTATCAGTCGAAACTTCGTTTTTTAATGTTGCGACAAAAGAATCCCCTTCACAACCTGAAAAAGTACTTATTGGCTGTAAAAATTCAAGCTGAAAAACAGTTCCTGCAGGTATTCTCTTCGTTCTTGCATTTGCTAAAAAAGATGCAGCTTCTACGTTTGTACTTATAAAAAACAATGCTAAAAAAGCAACTAATATTTTTTTCATTATAATTACCTCTCCCAATTTTCAATAAATTGTAGCACGTTTAAATACTATTTGCAATCTAAATTAATTTTACTATTATTTTTACTAAAAAAATAAGGAATTAACTCTGCTGCAATAGCAGCAGTAAAAGGAACACAAATTACGATTGCAATACTTCCAATTAATGCAGAAGCAATTTCTGTAACAACTTGATTTAAATTTAAAAACTTTTGCAAGTCTATATTATTGGCAAGAAGCAACAATGGTAAAGAGCCTCCTAAATAAACTAAAATAAGAGTATTAGCCATTGTTCCGATGATATCCTTTCCTACATTCATGCCTGATAAAAATAAATCTTTTACAGTTTTCGAACTATCGATAGAATAAATTTCATTGATTGTACTAGCTATAGACATTGCAACATCCATTACAGCTCCTAATGTAGCTAATATTATTGTTGAAATAGTAATACCTATAAAATTTAATTCTGGATGAGCTGTATATAAAAATATAGAATTTTCATTAGAGAATCCAGTCAAATGAGCTGTTAAAATTGTTATATAAGATAATATACAAGCAAAAATTAAACTGGCTATAGACCCCAATAAAGCTGATGTACTTTTAGCATTAAACCCTCCAACAAAATACATTGTTAGTGCGGTTGAAATTACACATACCAAAATACTTGCAAAAACGGGATTTATTTTAAATAAAATTAATGGAGAAAGAATATGAGTTATTAAAAGTATTGTTATTCCAATAGAAAACAAACTAGCAAGTCCTTTTTTTCTACCTACATAGATTAACAGTCCACAAAAAATAAAAGATAACCATACTAAACTGTTTGATCTTTTAATATCTTCAATAGAATAACTTATACCATTCTCGTCTTCCTCTACATGTAAAATCACTTTCGTTCCTTTTGATAACTTAATGTCATAATAAGGATTTCCAGTAAGCATATTATCTAAAATCAAAGTTTTATTTTTATTTTCACCTGATAAAATTTTTACTTTTACAGCTTGTTTAACTTGATTTACTTCATCTTTATTTAAGTCTATATATTCTACAGATTCAACAATTCCAATCTTGGAAGGCAAAATTTTAGACTCATTAAAACCAAAAACCGGAAGTAATATTAAAGAGAAAAAAATTAATAAAAACTTTTTAATCATAAAATATCCTCAAATAGCTTTTTTTGTTGAGAAGGCATTTTTATTCCTAAATGTCTATATCCTTCCGGAGAAACTTTTCTTCCTCTTGGAGTTCTCTGAAGTAATCCAGCTTGCAAAAGATAAGGTTCACAAACATCTTCTATAGTTTTTATATCCTCACTTAAAGCTGCAGCTATAGTTTCTATACCAACAGGTCCTCCATCATATTTATTAATTATAAGATTAAGTAAAGCTCTATCTGTATTATCAAGCCCAAATTCGTCTATCTTTAATATATCCAAAGATTCATTCGCAACATTTTTATCTATTATTCCATCATATTTTACAATCGCAAAATCTGAAACTCTTTTTACTAGTCGGTTTGCTATACGAGGAGTTCCTCTTGATCTCATTGCAATAGCTATTGCTCCATCATTAGTTATTTCAAGTTCAAGTATTTTGGCAGTTCTTTTAACAACTTCTGCAAGCTCTTCTACAGTATAAAATTCTAGACGATGAATCATCCCAAACCTATCCCTTAATGGACTTGAAAGTTCTCCGGCTTTTGTTGTAGCTCCTATTAATGTAAATTTTGGGAGAGGAATACGCAACGTTTTTGCTGTCTGACTTTTTCCAGTTGTCATATCTAAAGTAAAATCTTCCATAGCAGGATATAAAATTTCTTCTGCAACCTTGTTTAAACGATGAATTTCATCTATAAAGAGAATTTCTCCACCTTTTAATGACATTAGAATTCCAATGATATCTCTCGGTCTTTCAAGAGCCGGAGCTGATGTGATTTTTATTTCAACTCCCATTTGAGAAGCTATAACACCTGCAACAGTTGTTTTTCCCAACCCCGGCGGACCATAAAAAAGAAGGTGATCAAGAGGTTTTCCTCTCTTTTTTGCAGCTTCTAATGTTATTTTTAATGTTTCTTTTAGGGCCGTTTGACCGATATAACTATCAAAATCTTTTGGACGAATAGAACTTTCAAAAGTATTATCGTACTCAATATTTTCTGCTTTTATAATCGGATTTTTTTTCTCAAATTTTATCCCTAAATTGTTATCATCTGATATTATTGCCATATTAGAAATTTTATCACAAATTTCTAACAAACTCTATTTGAATTCATGCCTTTTACATAATCCTTTATGTTATTGAAACTCATTTCTAACAAATATTTAATTGATTCCTTTGTATTATAGGCAATATGAGGAGTTATAATTACATTTTCCATTTCAAATAATTTTTGAGTAATAAGAGCCGTTTCCATACAAAAAGAACTTGATTTTGATATAAATTCCGTAACTTCATCAGTATTTAAAAGCTCACATTCTAAAACATCCAGTCCAGCAGCTTTTACTTTTCCTGATTTTAAATTTTCGTAAAGACTTTTTATATCAATAAGTTCTCCTCTTGCTGTATTTATGATCATAACACCATTTTTCATTTTTTTGAATTCATTTTCACCAATCATATGATAATTATCTTCTGTATAAGGAATATGAAGAGTTATAATATCTGATTCCTGCAAAAGCTTATCTAAACTTACAAAATTGCAAAATTCTTCAATTTCTTTATTTTTATTTATTGAATAAATTAAAATATTCATTCCGAAAAATTTTGCAATTTTAGCCATGGAAGAACCAATTGAACCGCAACCAATTATTCCAATTGTCATATTATTTAAATTTTGTCCTTCATATTCAGACATTTTAAGTTTGTGTTTTTTCATATCAAGAGATGCTGGTAAAATTTTTCTTAAAAGTGTTATAATTAGCCCTATTGAATATTCAGCAACCGCTTTTTCTCCATATTTATCAACATTTAATACAGCAATATTTTTTTTAGAACAATAATCTATATCAATATGATTAAAACCTGTTGAGCGTGTCGCTATTACGCGTAAATTTTTAAACTTTGATAAAACTTCTTCTGTTAAATTAGAAAATATAAAAATACTAATTATATCAGTTTCTTGTAATTGTTCTTCTGTTAATTTTGTATTTTCATTTAAAGGTTCTTCAAAATAAGTAACATCAATATCTTTTAAATTAAGTTTTTTTAAAAGTTCTTTTTCAGTTTCTCTTACATCAAACATTAACATTTTCATAATACTAAATCTCCTTTTGATGATTTAATATTATTTTGATAAGAAAATCTATTGCACTATTAACTAATTTTTATTAAGCCCCAAAAGCCTTCTGAAATGCAATTTGATTCTCCCAACTACCTTTTTCTAAAGCATAATCAAATGATGTCATGCAAGCAGAATAATATCTGTTTGAATTACTTATTTTTTCGCTTTCTAAACTATAAATATTTGAACGTAATTCTTTTGCCTGACTTCTTTGAACACCATCAGTAATTTCATTGTACTTAGAAACTCCTATACTTGCTAAAAAGGAATAAAATTCACTTTTTGCAACTTCCAGTTTCGCATTTATATTTTTTGACATTTGTGATAAATAATCTTTTTTTTCTTCATTTTTCTCTAATAATTTATCATAATAATTTGCTAATTTTTCAGAATAATTATTAGTTTCATCTTTAGCATTCCAAACAGAAATATTATCTATTCTAATAGTTCTACCATCTATAATTATAAAGTATTCATTATTACTGTTTTTGTAAACTTTATGTAATTTACCATCATAAAGGTTTGCACTAAATTGATATTCATAATTTTGTGAACTTTTTAATGACATAGTTATACTCTTTCCTTATATATATAAAGTATTTTATTAATAAATAATTGCTTTTTTTATTAAGAAATTTAAATTTCTATAAAGATTTGTAAAAAAATAACAATAAAGAGTTTACTTTTTTAATACTATATAACAATAATGTAGTTAAGAAGTATATATCACAAATTTAATAAGTAGAGAACGAGTATTTCAGGATGAGTATTTTGTCAAGGATGATGACAGAGGTTTTGTATAATTTCTAAACAAGATACGTGCAAGTCTAACTTCCATTTTGAAAAAAAGTTTGAAAGTACATGGAATGTACGTTTTGAATAAGTGGTGTAAACAATGGATGTTTGCAAGCTTATGATAAATGTGTATGTAATCGTTTAAATAATGTCAAGGGTAAAGACTTATTAATAGATATGTGCATTAAGTGTAACTAATAAACAGAAAGAAAGAGAGTAAAAATTCCCAATTAAAAAGTTGTGTAATACACGACTTTAGCTAGGCTGTTAAAATTTATGAGTTTCAACAGTCACGGGGAAATCTGTGCAAAAAATCTAGAAATAGAGAGTGATAGAGAGACTATGCAAGGATTGCATAGCAGGATTAGAGTACGTATCGAGAGAGAAAGGAGAATCAACTATGGCACTCACAATCAACACAAACATTTCGTCAATCATTGCTCAAAGAAGTTTGAACAGTGCGACGACACAATTAAACACATCAATCGAAAGAATGTCTACCGGTTTCAAGATTAACCACGCAAAAGATAATGCTGCAGGATATTCAATCGCAAATATGTGGGAAACTCAATTAGGATCTTTAGATGTAGCCGCAGATAACGCTGCAACCGGTTCTGATTTATTAACTTCAGCCGAACAAAGTTATGGCTTATTATCAGATCACTTACAACGTATCAGAGATTTGACCGAACAAGCAGCAAACGGAACATATGCTTCAGCTTCTTTAAAAGCTATTCAATCTGAAATAGCTGCAAGATTAGATGAGATAACTCGTGTTGCTAAAAACGCTGAATTTAACGGTATAAAATTAATGTCATTTGATGGTACAAATGGAGATGTAACAGGAATAACAGATAATGGGATTAATTTACAAGTTGGTTTATATGGCGATGATGAAAGTGTTATTAATTTAAGTATTGATTTATTCAAAAGTGCTACAGTAAGTGGACTTTTTGGGAATATGGGTACTGGTTTAGATGAAATGTTACAACAAGCTAATGGCGGAACAATTGTAGATATAGAAACAGAAAAAAACCTTAGTAACATCTTTGCAGCAGCTTGTACCGGTTTAGTAATAAAAGATGGAAATTATATATTAGCTTCTGGAGTACCTGACTCTAAAGGTGCAAATGTAATGTTAGAGTACTTAGATGCAGCAATTAATGACATCTCTTCAAGAGTAACAAAAATTGGTGCAGCTCAAAACCGTGTTGAATCAGCAATTACTGCGTTAGATGTTCAATCTCAAAACTTAACATCATCATTATCTACGTTGAGAGATACAGATGTTGCAGAAGAATCATCAAATTATATTCAAGCACAAATTCTACAACAAGCTTCAGCAACATTACTTTCAACAGCTAACCAAACTCCAAGTATTGCATTGAACTTGGTATAGTAGAGAGGTTCATACATGAAGCTGTACATATATATTATCGGCTAGTATGTTGGTTAGGGGTATTGATAGAAGGGCTAAGAAATCTTAGTCCTTCTTTTTTATAAACTATTGTAGAATATTTTAACAAAGAATTTTATGTTAATATTTTCATATGGAAAATATTAAAAATTTAATAAAAGAAGAGTTGTGCTATATCGATAATTCTTTAGATTCTCTTTTTAAAGATAATAATGAAATTTTATTTTCACTTAAAGAGTTTTTATTTAGTTCTGAAAAACGTATACGCTCGATTTTTATAATATTATCTTTAAAATCAATTAAACTTAATAAGTTAAAACCTGAAACATTAAAAATTTTAATAGCAGGAGAGTTAATTCATAATGCTTCTTTATTACACGATGATGTAATAGATAACTCAGGATATCGTAGAAATAATGAAACCATAAATAAACTCTATTCTTCAAAAATTTCAATTTTATTAGGCGATTTGTTAGCCGCTTATTCAACCGAATGTTTAAATGAAATTAAGAACATGAAAGTTATATCAAATTTTCAAGATTGTATAAAAACAATGAGTAATGCAGAAATAAAACAATTCTTATTAAGAAATAACTTACCAAGCTTAAAGGAATATTTAATAATTTGTAAGGGTAAAACTGCAAGTTTATTTATAACAATAATGAAAAGTATTTTATTTGTAGAAGATATATCGGAAGAATATTGTATAAAATTAGTAAAAATTACTGAAAAATTTGGTTTGTTGTATCAAATAAAAAATGATCTGGAACAAAAATCTTCAGAAATAGATAAAGAAAATGGGATTTATACAATAAAAGATATTATAGGTATTGAAAAAACTAATATTTTAATAGATAATTATAAAGAAAATTTTAGAAGAGAGATCGCGAATTTTCCTAATGTTATATACAAGGAAGCCTTGTTGGAGTTGATAGATAGGATATGATAGATAAAGAAAAGTTTAAATCAGGTTTAAAAGAAACTATAGATACTGTAGTTTTTGTAGTAGTTGCAGTAATATTAATAAGATTTTTTATTGCAGAATTAAGGTGGATACCTTCAGGTTCAATGAAACCCACGTTAATAGAAGGGGATAGAATTGTTGTTGAAAAAGTTTCAAAAATACCTAATTTAATAAAAAATCATTGTTTTGAAAATACACCTAAACGTGGTGATGTTATGATATTTTATCCTCCATTTGTAAAATTAAAAACCACACCTTGGGCAGTTTTTAGTCGCTTAACCGGATTCTTTTGTAAGGATGTTGCCTATATAAAAAGAGTTGTAGGTTTGCCTGGTGAAAAAATTGAAATAAGACAAGGTGAAAGTGGTGCTTATAAGGTTTATATTAATGATGAACCATTAAGTGAAGATTATATAATGAGTGAATATGATTTTCATAAGTGTAAAGAGGATATGTTCTGTGGTCCGATAATAATACCAGAAGGTCACTATTTTATGATGGGCGATAATAGAGGAAATTCAATGGATAGTCGTTTTTGGGGGACTTTACCCAAAGAACGTTTTATAGGGAGAGCTGTTTTTTTGTTTTGGCCTGTTAATAGGGTAAAAAGAATATAAACCCAACTTTAGTTATAGAAAAATCTAACTAATTATCAATATAAAAAATTAATAAAAGCATTTACTATAATAGTGTGAAAGTTTGATAATAACAAAGACTTATATTTAATTATAAGCCAGCTTTTTGTTATTAAAAATATAAACTTCTCAAGGAAGAAAATAGAAGAAAAGGAGATCACACTATGGCAACAATCACAATCAACACAAATTTGGCCTCTTTAACGGCTCAACGGAATTTGTCAGCAGCTACAACAGGTATGAACACCGCAATGGAAAGATTATCTACCGGTTTTAAAATTAATTCAGGAGCAGACGATGCAGCAGGTTCAGCAGTTTCAACATTGATGGAAGCTCAAATTTCGGGTTATGATGTTGCTGAATCAAATGCAACAATGGGTATTTCATTATTAGATACAGCTGAAGGTGTTTTAGATATTGTAGGTGATTATTTACAACGTATAAGAGATTTAACCGAGCAAGCAGCGAACGGAACTTATGGAACATCTTCTATGAATGCAATAAGAACAGAAGTTCAACAAAGAATGGAAGAAATAAATCGACTTTGCGATGTTATTGACTTCAATGGCATAAAGCTACTCGATGGAACAAGCTCAGCTTGCGTGTCAGGTTCTGGGGTTAATCTTCAAGTAAGTAATAATTCAGGAAGACCTAATATAATCAATTTAGATAGTTCATTATTTGCTTCTGCAAAATGTACTGCAATATTTATCACAGGTGAGCCAGGAAGAACTGCAAATAATTGGTATGAAAAAGGACAAGGTCCTGCTGATGGTTCAATAGACTATGCAACATCTGCTTTATATGCAAGAATAACAGGACTAAGAGTTGAACTTTCAAATGGCACCGTTTATGATTATTCAGCCTTAGGATACAAAGCTATACAAGATAATAATTATGATCCTAATAATGATGGTTCCTCTGTAAAAAGTGTTTCTTGTATCACAGCTATTTGTGATGCAGTATATACAGATGATGCAACAGCTAGAGAATTTTTACAGTTTATAGATGAAGCAATTGAAAATGTTTCTGATAGAAGAACATTGATTGGTGCATATATGAACAGAGTAGAATCTGCTGTTGATGCTATTGGGGTACAAAAAGAAAATATCGTGGCTGCGAATTCTTCAATAAAAGATGCGGATGTAGCTACAGAATCTTCAAATTTTGTAAAATATCAAATTTTACAACAATCAACAGCAACATTACTTTCAACAGCTAACCAAACTCCAAGTATAGCATTGAATCTAATATAATTTTTTCTTAAATAGTGAATAAAAGCTCTTACCATTGGTAAGGGCTTTTTGCTTTAAGATTGTTGTATAATTGATTTTTACAAAAAAGGGTTGACTTGTAGTTTTTATTTTACGTGGAATTTTGCATATGTCAAACGACCTTTTGTCTACGTGCGTAGCACAAGAAAAAGCTTGAGTTGGAATGAAACTCAAGCGGAAAAAGGGAAAAGGGATTAAAAAGGAAAATCTTACATCTATGAGAATATACCGAATGTTCTCTCGATATTATCACTTATTACTTTTTTTACTGAATCATATTCTGTTGTTAAGGCTGTTCGTTCTGACTCCA
>CASFYV010000016.1 GCA_949298985.1 uncultured bacterium
AGATTGGGCATATTCTTCGTTTAAAAAATTTGTTCAAAATGGGTATTATGAACTAAATTGGTGTAATTTTGATAATAAATATAAAATTAACGAATTAAATTATGAATAATAGATTGTTGGGTTTCACCCAACCTACAACTTAAGATGGAAAGATGCTAAACTAAAATTGCAAGCTGTAAAAACAATGATTTTTGGTGAATAATAGGAATCTAATATAAGAATATTGTTTATTTTAATTGTATCAAAATAGGACTTGCTTTAGTTGTTTCCGTTTAAGGGTAATTTCGTGCGTGATTTTATTATTCCTAACAAAAACATCCTAGTATAAGTTAGTTTTTGCTGTCTTGACCTGCTCGTATTAAACGTGTCTACGGATTTTGCTTCAAAGAATTTCATTCTTCTTGCAAAATTCCTTCGCACTCTGCTCATAGGTCGCTGAACCCCCGCAGCTCTTATCATAAGGCTCTTAAGTACGCGTGTCTATCATTCCATCTCTTTGATATATTCTTATTATATGATGAAATTTTTTATTTTATTGTAATATTTCTTAAAATTTGCATGATTTTTTTATATGTTTGTTCTAGTATAGACCAAAATATAAATTTTATATCACGATTGAGATAAAATTTTATATATCTAGTGTTAGGTTTTATTATTTTTAAGGAGGTTACATGAAAATATCACCAATTAGTATTACTAATTTTTCAAAAATGTCATTTAAAGGACAGGAAGTTTATTATTCTCGTTATGAAGGCGAGAATTATTTAAAAAATTCTTCATATTGGCATAAGAATTCAAGTATTGATAAAACCTTAGGTTCTTATCATTCAAATCAAACAGGAAAAGCTTATTATGCTGATCCTTTAGAACCAATAACAGACGCGATTAGGGATAGAGTTGACTATATTATATATGATAATGAACCTAGCTATCCAAAAATTGAAGAAGTTGAAACTAATTATTTAGGGATAAATAGAACAAATTATAGAAATGATTTTGAAGAAATCAGAAAATACTATTACAGAAGAGAAATGGCAGGATATGCTGATAAATCAGAAGCTCAATATCAACAGTGGCAAGCTGCTGAATGTACAGGTTTTTATGATAGAGCCGGAGATGCCAGATTTAGAAAAGAATCTCTAGAAGATAATATTGTAAGAATAGATAGAGCAATTAAAGAAAAAGAAAAAGAAAATATTGAATTAAATGCAAGTATTGGAAGATCTGAAAAAGAAAAATGTTTGTTAGAAATAAAACAAAAAAATTATCAAGCTAAGAATGATAAGTATTCAGAACTTAATAACTTGGCAGAACAAACTATTGATAAGGATAAAGAAGAAATTAATTTTATAAAATCTCAAATTGATAATATGAAAAATAATATAAAAAAATGCCAAGAAAAAATCAAAATTTGTATCGCAAATATTGATTATTGTAAAAAGAAAATTGAATTAAATAAGAGTGATATTGTAGTTTTAAATAAAGATAAAAAAACAAAAACAAATTTAATTTCTGAAATTATAGAAAAAGAATTAAAGCCTATGTTTAATGCTTTAAAGGAATTCTACGTAAAACAAGGTATTAAAATTATTAAATAAAAGATATAAAAAGGGGTAAAGAATGAGAATTAATGCAATAAATAATACAAATTTTAAAGGTTTATTTACAAATAAATCAACAAGTGATAATTGGAAAATAGAATATAGTCCATATAGTTGGGAACAAAATAACACATCAAAAATGACTCCTAAAAAGCAATTTAGTATATATTCTTCAACTCTTCCTGATAATGAAGAAATTTTTACATTAGGAACTTATCCAAATTTTAGAGATTCTTCAACCGATATTTTGGGTACAGAATCATATTTTGAAGATAAAACTACAGGTAAAATTAGAAAAACAATAACAGAAGTTCCTGCTATGAATAGAGAAGATTCATTAATGGTTTTAAATAAAAAATTAGCAAGGTTTTTAGGAATGAAAGAAAAAGAAATGTCTTTGATAAAAAATGACGTAGAGCTTATAAAACCTTCAACGATAAAAAGTGAAGACAGATTTAAGAAATTTTATTCAGATGCAGAGGAAGGTTATTTTAGCAGAACGTATTCTTTATCGACTTCTCACGGTACAATGAAAGAAGAATTTGATAATGTTAGAAATAATGTTGTAAATTTATATAATAAATTTAATAACTATGTACAATTAAGAGATTCTGCAGATAATGTAAAAAAACAAATATCATTAAATGAATCAGAGATAAATCAATTGAAAAAATTAAGAATTTCTAATCAGTTAATTGATATAAGCAGAAGAGATATTTATGATCCTAATAAAGCATTGTGGGAAGCATTACAAAATATTAAAGCTGCAACTAATAAATTTGTTTGTTTGCCTCATAAAATAATATCAGTAGAAGAAATTTTAAAAGCAGTAGGTTTAAAAGTTAAGTCTTCAGAAATCCCGCAAGAAGCGATAAAATGTGTTGATGTTATGATAAAAAAATCAATATAAAAATAAAAAGCTCCTTTTTAAGGAGCTTTTTTTTTAAATAATTTCTTTACCAACAATAGGAGCAATTTGTTTAATTTGTTTATAAAGTAAGTCATATTGCCAAGGATATAATGATTGAGCACCGTCGCAGATAGCTCTATCCGGATCGTGGTGGACTTCAATAATTAGGCCATCACAACCTGCAGCAACAGCGGCTCTTGACATTGGTTCAACTTTGTCTCTTAAACCTGTCGCGTGAGAAGGGTCAATTATAATTGGTAAATGACTTAATTTTTTTATAACAGGAATAGATGTTAAATCAAGAGTGTTTCGAGTATATTTTTCGAAAGTTCTAATACCTCTTTCACATAAAATAACTTGGTTATTTCCCCCTGCCATAATGTATTCAGCAGACATAAGCCATTCTTCATATGTTGAAGATAATCCTCTTTTTAAAATTACAGGTTTATGAGCGTGTCCTAATTCTTTTAAAAGATTGAAATTTTGCATATTTCTGGCACCAACTTGCAAAATATCGACGTATTTTTCAAAAAGTTCAAGTTGAGCAACTTCCATAATTTCAGAAGTAACGGCCATCCCGTGGTTATCAGCAACACTTCTAATAATTTTTAACCCTTCTTCACCAAGTCCTTGAAATGCATAAGGGCTTGTTCTCGGTTTAAATGCACCGCCTCTAATAATTTTAACATTGGATTCAGAAAGTTCTTGAGCTGTTTCATCCATTTGATCATAAGATTCAATTGTACAAGGTCCTGCGATTAAACCTGTATATTTATCCCCAAATTTAACTCCATTTACTTCTACAACAGTATCCTTTCCTTGACAAGCTCTTGCTGCTAGTTTGTAATTAGTCGTTAAACGAATAACCTCGTCAACTCCGGTTAAAAGTTCAAAATCTCTTTGATCTACTTCTTTTACCCCAATTGCGTGAACAACAGTTCTTGCTTCTCCATGTGAAACTCGAGCTTCAAAACCTTTTGATTCTATAAATAATTCTACACGCTTAATATCTTTTTCTGTTGCGTGACTATTCATTACAACTAGCATTCTTTTACCTCTTTTATATTTAACTTGTGTAGTTATGATTAAAATGACTATTCTAATTATACACAAAACAAGATTTATATGATATAATTTAGACTATTATGACGATATTTGATGAAAATTTGATTTTAGAAACGATTAATATGATAAAGCTTCACAATTTCGATATTCGAACTGTGACATTGGCGATAAGTTTGAGAGATTGTTTGGCTGAAGATGTAAATATTGTATGTGATAAAATTAAGTTCAAGCTTGATAAATATGCTAAGAATTTAGTAAAATATGCAATAGAAATAGAAAATGATTATTCAATACCGATTGTAAATAAGAGAATTTCAGTTACTCCAATTTCTTTGGTGGGAGAAGCTTGTAAAGAAAAAGATTATATTAAAATTGCTAAAACTCTTGATGAATGTGCTTTCAACTTGGGTATAGATTTTATTGGCGGTTTTTCTGCTTTAGTAGAAAAAGGATTTACTCAAGGAGATATTGCTTTAATAAATTCTATTCCGGAGGCATTAGCAAGTACAAATAGACTATGTTCTTCCGTGAATGTTGCAACTTCAAAAGCCGGAATTAATATGGATGCTGTAATAAAAATGGCAGATATTATAAAAAAATCAGCAGAATTAACCGCACAGAAAGATGGTTTAGGAGCGGCAAAGCTAGTTGTGTTTTGTAATTCTGTTGGCGATAATCCTTTTATGGCAGGTGCATATTGTGGGTATGGAGAACCAGAATGTACATTGAATATCGGCGTTTCAGGGCCCGGTGTAGTAAGAGCTGCAATATTAGATTTAGGTAAAGAGGCGGATTTAGGAGTCCTATCTAATAAAATTAAGCAGACGGCTTATAAAATAACTTCGACAGGCGAACTTATTGGAAGAAAGATGGCTAAAAAGTTAAATGTTCCATTTGGAGTTATTGACTTGTCTTTAGCACCTACTCCTGCAATAGGTGATAGTGTAGCTCAAATTTTTCAGGCAATGGGGCTTGAACACGCCGGAGCTCACGGTACTACTGCGGCTTTAGCTATGCTTAATGATGCAGTTAAAAAAGGTGGAATAATGGCAAGCTCTTATGTTGGAGGTCTGTCTGGGGCATTTATTCCTGTATCAGAAGATGCCGGCATGATAGAAGCTGCAACTTTAGGACATTTAACTTTTGACAAACTTGAAGCAATGACTAGTGTTTGTTCGGTTGGTTTAGATATGATTGCAATTCCTGGAGATACGCAAAATTCTATAATTGCAGGCATTATTGCAGATGAAATGGCAATTGGTATGATTAATAAAAAAACAACAGCTGTAAGAGTTATACCGGCACCGAATAAAAATGTTGGAGATAAGGTCGTTTTTGGAGGACTTTTAGGTGAAGCTCCTGTAATGAAAGTTAATAGTCTTTCATCTGAAAGATTTATTAATCGAGGAGGAAGAATTCCTGCTCCAATTCATAGTTTAAATAATTAAGGATGGTTAAAATGGCAACTTTTAAAGATATGGAAGATAGTTTAAAGAGTTTTATAATACAGGAACAATCTGATGCTCATAACATTAGAAGTACGAATATGGCAAAATATAACAATATAAAAATATGGATGGATCCGACTAAATATAATGATCCGCATTTTTTTATAAGAATTTCTATCTCTGAAGCTGTTTTTAATTTGAATGATTTTTCAAAAATCAATGGTGGCCTAGGTTATGAAGAACGCCTTGTTTTAAAATGGTTTGGCAGGATGGGAATCAAAGAAAAATTACAAGAACTTTGGAATAGTGCAGAAAAAAATAAAGAAGACAAATAATTAAATTTATGCTACTATAGTATCAAAAGTATACTTATACAGGGAGCATATGGAGTATAAAGATTTAGCTGTTAATCCTGTAACTGTTGTTTTACAGTTGATTGGTGCAAAATGGAAAATCTTAATTATAAAAGAATTACTAAAAAAAGAAATGCGTTTTTTAGAATTAAAAAAGAATTTAGGATGCACTTCTAAAGTTCTAATAAATTGTCTTAAAGAATTAGAAGAAGATGGGTTAATAATTCGCGAAGAATATGATATAAAACCTCCTAAAGTTGAATATTATTTGACAGATATAGGATATACGCTAAGACCTGTGATTGAAGCTATGCAAAAATGGGGTAAAGAGTATAAAAAACTTAGAAAATTAATGGAAAGGATTAAACAATGAATATAAAATATTTAGGTCATAGTGCTTTTGAAATTTCTGTTAAAGGGCAAAAAATTCTCGTTGATCCTTTTTTAATTTCTTCTCCTGATTACAATTGTCAAGGAGTGTGTGACATTTTTGTAACTCACGCACATGGAGATCATTTAGGAAGTGCTATTGATATTTCAAAAAATACAAACGCATCAATAACAGCTGTTTATGAATTAGCAAATTATTGTTCGCAAAAAGGTGCAAAAACTATTGATATGGGTTTAGGTTCTTGGAAAGATTATAGTTGGGGTAAAGCTATTCTTGTTCCAGCTTTTCATTCAAGTTCAACACCTGATGGAGTTTATGGTGGATGCCCCTGTGGAGTTGTTTTTAAAATTGAAGATAAGGTTTTATATCATGCAGGAGATACTTGTTTGAATTCGGAAATGAAAATGATAGGAGAACTTTATCAACCTGATATTGCGATGTTGCCTGTGGGTGGAAAATACACTATGGATATTGAACACGCAGTGAAAGCGGCGGAATGGTTAGGGGTTTCTGCTGTTATTCCTATGCATTACAACACTTTCGATGTAATAAAAGTTGACATACATGATTTTGAAAGACAATTAAGAGAAATTGGGAAAATGCCAATTATTATGAATATTGGAGATGTTTTGTAATGAAAATTAATAATTTGAAAAGATTTTCCGGATAAGATAATATTATATTGAGAGATTGTGCGTGGGGAGTACATGGAAAATAATTATTTTGCACTATTAGCTAATGATATGAAGAAATTATGGAACGGGCTTGATGGAGGGCAAAAGCTCGGCATGCTTGTTTTAATTATAATTACTCTAATTGCAGCAACATTCTTTTTATCTAAAGCAATGGAGCCTGATTGGGTTGTTTTATATTCTGACTTAAATGAAGTTAATGCTACAAGTATAGTAGAAGGTATGAAAAAAAACGGATACAGATATAAAGTTTCAGAAGATCATAAATCTATATTAGTACCTTCAAATGTCAGAGATGAAATGAGAGTGTTTGTTGCTGAAAATGACTTAATAAAAAATGCTGATACAGGTTTTGAATTATTAGATGATATGCAACTCGGTTCAACTGATTTTAAAAACAGATTGACAAAACAAAGAATTTTTCAGGGTGAATTAACACGCTCTATTGAAAAAATTCAAGGGGTAAAATATGCAAGAGTTCAATTAGCAGAACCGGAACGTTCTATTTTTGAAGATAATGATGAAAAACCTTCGGCTTCTGTAGTATTAGTACTCGAGCCTGGTTATAAAATTAAAGCATCACAAGTGAAAGCTATAAAAAATTTGGTAGCTTATGCGGTTCCAAGAATGACTCCGGAACAAGTTTTTATTACAGACCAAAATGGAAATACGCTTTCTGATGAAACTTCTAAAAATTCTACTGATATGGAAAGTTTTAAAGGTAATTTAGAAAAAGATATTTCTAAAAAAGTTTCTGAAGTTTTAGAAAAAATTGTAGGAAAAGGTAATGTTTCTGTACAAGTTAATGCTGATATAGATTTTAATTCAGCTAAATCAACTATTGAAAGTTATATTCCTGTGAATGATAAGGGAGAGGGTGTTGTTACAAGTTCTCAAACAGAAGTCGAAACTTATGAAAATCCTAATAATGTACCTAACCCAAATAACGTAAATCAAAGGAATTTAAACTATTCTAAACAAAAAACAGCTATTAATTATAGTGTTTCAAAAGAAGTAAAACAAGTGATTTATGCTCCCGGAACAATTAAACGTTTATCAATTGCAGTTGCTGTTAATAAAATATTGACTGAATCTGAAAAAGAAGAATTGAAAAATTTAGTTTTGTCAGCTTCTGGAGTAGATTATTCAAGAGGAGATGTGATATCTGTTTCTGGTTTACAATTTGAGGGTGCTACAATTGATAAACAAGTACAAGATGAATTTGCTAAACAATATCAGCAGGAACAATTGATGTATTTTATAACTTCTTCTGTTATACCTTTAGTTATAGTATTTATTTTAGGATGTTTTGCTCTTTATATTCTTAAGAATTTTGTATCTAAAATGCCTACTCCAAAAAGACCTGAAAGAATAGTACAAGAAGAAATTCCTGAAAAACTTGAAGATTATGAACAAGAGGAAGAACTTCCTAAGTTTGAATTTAATAAAAAAGAAATAAAATCTCAAAAAGAACAAAATATAAATGAGCTTAATGAAGCAGTAATGGCATCTCCTGAAGAGGCTGCTAAATTAATAACTTCATTTATTAGGGATTAAGATTAGAAGGTTAATATGGGTATAGAAGAAATAAAAAAAGCCAAAGAAGAAGCAAAAAAAACAATAACGCGACCTAGTCAAAAGGTTGCAGCTCTTCTTATTGCTCTTGGACCAACTACGGCTTCTGAAATATTAAAAAATATAAAAGATGAAGATTTATTGGAACAAATAACTCTTGATATTGCTAATCTTGGTAAAATTTCAGATGAAGATTTAAACGATGTTTTATTAGAATTTAAAACCGTTTTTCAAGCAAAGAATTATATCGCCCAAGGTGGTGTTGGATATGCAAAACAATTGCTGGCTCAAACATATGGAGAACAAGAAGCTTCAAAACTTTTAGAAAAAGTAAATTCGATGGTTAACACAAATCCGTTTTATTTCTTAAATGAAGCAGACCCATCTCAGTTAGCAAATACATTTGCATCTGAAAACCCGCAGCTTTTGGCTTTAATACTCGCATATTTACGTCCTGAATTATCAGCTCAAGTTTTAGCATTTTTACCTCCGGACGTTCAGGCCGTTGTATCTATGAGAATTGCGGATATGACTCCTACTAATCCGGAAATATTATCAACTATTGAAGATATAGTAGAGCGTAAGTTCTCGGCATTACTTGTTCAAGATTTTTCAAATGCAGGCGGTGTTGAATCTTTAGCCAATATTCTTAACTGCTGTGATCGTGGTACTGAAAAGAATATTATGGAATGGCTTGATATTGAAAATCAAAAAATGGCTCAAGAAGTTCGTGATTTGATGTTTGTATTTGAAGATATTATTATTCTTGATGATAGAGCTATTCAAAGACTTCTTAGAGAAATTGATACTAAGCAGCTTGCTTTGGCTCTTAAAGGTACAAAAGAAGAAATTAAAGATAAGATATTTAAAAATATGTCTGAGCGTGCTAAACAAATGCTTACCGACGATATGGAATATTTAGGACCTGTTAGAGCTAAAGAAGTTCAAGAAGCACAAACCAGCATTGTTAATTCTATTAGAACTCTTGAAGCTACCGGTGAAATTACTATTACTAGGGCTAGTGTTGAGGATGAATTAATTGAGTAGTAATAGAATTAAAAGTGATAATATTCAAGTTGGAGATAATTTTCTTTTGCCTATAGAACAGTCAAGAGTTACGGCTCAGCAGGCAAAAGTTCAAAAAATTATTGAAGAAACTGATGCTAAGGCTAAAGTTATTATAAGTAATGCTGAAAATAAAGCACAGGTTGTTTTGCAAACTGCAAATACTGAGGCTGAGAGAATTATTGAAGAAGCAAGAAAAAAAGCTCAACAAGAATACGAGCAGATAAAAAAACAAGCTTATGATGAGGGTTTTCAAAAAGGTCAGCAAGATGGTTTATATAAATTTCAAAATGATGCAGTAGAAGGGATTAAATCTTTAGAAGTTCTTGCGAGCAGTAATTTTGAGTTGAAAAAAAATATTATTGATTCGGCATCTCTTGATATTGTAGAATTAGTTTCAATTATTACTGATAAAATTTGTCATGTAAAATTTGATAATGAGATTTTATATAATGTTACTTTAGAAGCTATAAAACAACTTAATGATAAAGAAAATATAACAATTATTATTAATCCTAAATTAATTGATAATATCACAGAATTAATACCAAATTTTCGAGAAGAATTTCCTAAAATTGAGAGTTTAAAAATAATTGAAGATAATTCATTGTCTCCTGACGGTGTGATTGTTGAAACTTTAAATTCAAGATTAGACTCAAGAATATCTTCACAAATTACAGAAATTACACAAAAAATGTTAACTGGTGTAGATAATGAATTGGAACAAGAATAAGTATTTAGAAATTATAAAAAATACACAATCAATAAAAGAAGTTGGGAAAATTACCGAGATTATTGGTTTAACTATAGAATCTGATGGTCCAAAATCTTCAATAGGTGATTTATGTCATATTTATAATGATTATAATGAAACTCCAATAATGGCAGAAGTTGTTGGTTTTAAACGAGATAAAATTTTACTAATGCCATTAGGAAGTGCTGATGGTATTAGGCCTGGAGCTTTTGTTGTGAATACCGGTAGTGCGATGAAAATTGGAGTAGGAAAACAATTAATTGGAAGAGTTCTTGATGGTTTGGGAAACCCCATTGATACTTTGGGAGAAATTCGTTTTACAGAGTATCGTTCTACAAGAGCAGAAGCTATTAATCCTTTAAAAAGAAAAAGAATATCTGAACCTCTGAGTCTTGGGATAAAATCGATAGATGGTTTTGCTACATTAGGTAAAGGCCAAAGAATGGGTATTTTTGCAGGTTCAGGAGTCGGCAAAAGTACAACTATTGGTATGATGGCAAAAAACACTTCGGCTGATTTAAATGTTATTGCATTAATAGGAGAGCGTGGAAGAGAGGTTAAAGAATTTATTGAAGAAATTCTCGGGCCGGAAGGGATGAAACGTTCTATTGTTGTTGCAGCGACTTCTGAACAACCTTCTTTAGTAAAGATAAAAGCTGCTTTTGTAGCAACTTCTATTGCTGAATATTTTAGAGATAAAGGGTTAGATGTTTTATTTATGTTAGATAGTGTCACTCGTATTGCAATGGCACAAAGAGAAGTAGGTTTAGCAATAGGAGAACCTCCTGCAACAAGAGGTTATACTCCATCTGTTTTTGCTTTAATGCCTAAATTAATGGAAAGAGCTGGAACTAATGAATTTGGTACTATCACAGGACTTTATACCGTTTTAGTTGAAGGGGATGATTTTAATGAACCGATTTCAGATACTGCTAGAAGTATTCTTGATGGGCATATTATGTTATCTAGAGATTTAGCTCATAAAAATCATTATCCGGCTGTGGATATTTTACAATCTTTAAGCCGTGTTATGGGCGATGTTACTTCTTCTGAACATAAAAAAGCGGCTGGAGTTATAAGAAATTTACTTGCTGTGCATAAAAAAAATGAAGATTTGATTAATATTGGGGCTTATGTTAAAGGCTCTGATCCTAGTTGTGATATGGCAATTGCTCTTATGGACAATATCAATAATTTTCTTTTACAATCTACTAATGATAAAATTAACTATGAGGATACTATTAATCAATTGCTTCAATTAGGACAACTCGCAGGTGCTTAAGTTTTCAAAATAAAAAACGAGAGTTTTGTAACTCTCGTTTTTTATCAAAATAAACTTTTTAAACTACGCTCTTTTGCTTCCAGTAATAGCAATTTGATGTCTTCCTTTTGCACGTCTTCTGTTTAATACTTCTTGTCCACCAGGAGTTGACATTCTTGCTCTGAAACCACTTACGTGTTGTCTTTTAATTTTTGTTCCTTCTAATGTACGTCTCATTTTTCTATTTCCTTTTCAGCTAATTTTTCTTATAATATACTCATGTAATCATGAACATGTATTCTAGTCAAATAATTGGTTAAGTTTGGTTAAGATAACAAAGGAGAGTTAAGATGAATAAATACAAAATAGGGTTTATTGGTGCCGGTAAGATGGCTAGTGCAATTATTAAAGGGCTTATTAAAACAAATTTTTTAAATTCTGAAAATATTATTGCATCTCAAGTTGAAGATAATATTGATGAAAAATCTAAAATTTTAGGTATAAAAGTAATTAATGATAATATTGAGATTGCTAAGAATTCTGAAATTATATTTATTGCAACAAAACCTAATCAAGTACAGGATGTTTTGGCTGAAATAAGTAAAGAAATTTCTTCTGACAAGCTTATTGTTTCTATTGCGGCAGGAGTAACAACTGAAAAACTTGAAAATAATCTTCCACAAAACACCAGAGTAATAAGAGTTATGCCAAATACTCCAGCTCTTGTTGGTGAAGGTATGAGTGGTATGGTTGGTGGAAAATATGCTAAAGAAAAAGATTTAGATTATATCCAAAAACTTTTATCAACAATTGGAAAATGTATTATTGTAGATAATGAATCTCAAATTGATATTGTAACGGCAATTTCAGGTTCTGGGCCAGCTTTTTATTATAAAGTTATTAATGAAATTGCACGTGCTGGAGAAAAATTAGGGCTTGATTATGATAAAGCTTTAATGTTAAGTATTCAAACCGCCATTGGTTCTGCTAAAATGGCTATGAATAGGGAAATTTCTATGGAAGAACTTATTTCCAATGTTGCAACAAAAGGTGGTTGTACTAGAGTTGGAGTTGATTGTATGGATGAAAATAACACTCAAAAACTTTTCTTTGATGTTATAGAAAGTACAACCAAGAAAGCACACGAATTAGGCAAATAGCCTAATTCGGTTGCATTTCTGATAAAATATCTTCGAAAACACCTTTCCAGTCGCCAATTTTGTGTTGATGGAACAGTTTTACGCAGTCATACCAGTCACATTTAGTTAAATCTGTGTGCCATCTCCAATTAACTTCGTAAGGTAGAATAATCCAGCAGGGCACGCCCATTGCTCCGGCTAGATGAGCTAGTGATGTGTCATTACAAATTACTAAATCTAAATTTGATAATGCTGCTGCTGTTTGAGAAAAGTTAATCAAATCTTTACCGATATCAATAATGTTATTTTCTTTTAATTTTGAGATATCTTCACTTCCTTCAAATGTTTGAAACGAATAATATTGTGTATTTTCTACTTGCATTAGTGGTATAAATTCTTCGCTTGGAATAACTCTGTCCATGTCAAAATAAGTATTTCCTTGCCATTTTATTCCAACCTTTATTTTATCGTTATTAAAATATTTTTCTTTATATTCTTTTGCAAGCTTTTCATCAGCTTTTAAGTATCCTTCCGGATAAGCAAAAACTCTTTCTCCTTTAAGTTTTAACAAATACGGTAAACTCAAAAGAGGAGCGTGTACATCAAAATCTATATTTTGTTCAGGTATATATGTATCAATGATTTGATCAACTCCTAAGGAATTTATCTTAAATATGGGAGTTAAAGGTTTTTGACAAAGCAAAATTAATTTTTTACAACGATTTGCAACAAGAGGCAAATATCTTGCAAACATAATTGTATCGCCAAAACCTGCTTCATAATATACCAAAAGAGTTTTGTTTTTTATATCTTCTCCTTGCCAAAGATTTTTTAAGGTGGCTTTATTCGGATAACTTTTATTCTGTAAAGCTACCGCAGTATCTTTTGAAAATCTATTTTCAAAAAGCTTTAGTCCTTTATCATAATCTTTTAATCTCATATATGCTAAGCTTAAAAAATATTCGGTATCTTTGTCTTTAGGTCTTAATTTTTGACATATTTTTAACGCGGAGATTGCGTTTTTAACTTCACCTTCTATATTGTAAAGGTGAGCTAAATTGAACCATCCATCATAAGAAGTTGGATTTATTTTTAGAGCTTTGTCATAAAATAGTATTGCTTTTTTGTTATTTTTTAAATTTTTATACGCTAAAGCCAGATTGAATAGTAGAGAAAAATTTTGTGGAAATTTTTTCAATACTAATGTTTCATATGATGTAATTTGTTTATATAGTTTTGCTCTTATGTATGCTTGAAATAGAGTTTCATAGAAATATTCATTTTCTTCTTTTTTTATAGCTTGTTCTATAAAATGAATAGCTGAAATTACGTCATTTTGTTGTAGTTTTAGAACACCAAGAAGGTTATATATTTCAGCATTTTCATTATTATTTTTTAAAATTTCATTATAAGCAACTTCTGCTTCTTCAAGCTTACCTTGTTGATGTAGTGAAAAGCCTACATCAAATATTTTTTTTACCTCTTCATCCAACTTTGGCATAATATTCTCTCTTCTTTTTTACCAATAATATTTTAAATTGGATTTGAAATTATTTCAAGGCTTGAAGCCAAGATTGCTTTGCTTGATAAGAACTTCTTACAAGTGGTGCTATTTGGTAATTTTTAAATCCGATTTTCTTAGCTAAATTCTTTAAATTTTCAAATTCTTCCAGAGTGTAATATTTTTCAACTTTCAAATGTTCTTTAGATGGTTGAATGTATTGTCCTATTGTTAAAATATCAACTTTAGCATTTTTTAAATCTAAAAGAGTTTCTTCGATTTCGTTAATTGTTTCCCCAAGTCCTACCATCATTCCTGATTTTGTAATGATTGAAGAATTTTCTTTAATATATTTTAGAACATCAATGGAGCGTTGATAATTACCTTGAGGTCGTGCTGATTTAAAAAGAGTTTTTACTGTTTCAATATTATGATTAAATATTTCAGGCTTGGATTGTATTATTAAATCTAAGGCTTCTGTTTTTCCTTTAAAATCAGGAGTTAGAATTTCAATTTTTGCATTTGATATTTTTCTGATTTCTTGAATACAGTTTTTAAAATGTTCAGCACCTCCATCCGTTAAATCATCTCTTGTAACAGAAGTAATTACTGCAAATTCGAGTTCTAATTCTTTGATAGCTTCTGCTATATGTTTTGGTTCATTTAAATCTAATGGTTCGGGTTTCGCAGTAGAAATATTACAATATCTGCAATTTCTGGTACAAACATTTCCCATAATTAAAAATGTCGCTGTATTTTTTGAATAACATTCACTTTTGTTTGGACATCTTGCTCCGTCACATACTGTATTTAGGCATTTTGTTTTTAAAATTTTTCTGACAGTTTTGGTTTTTTCTGTATCAATTATTGGTCTTTTTAAATATTCAGGTAATCTTTGCATTTTAATTTCACTTTCTTAAAATTATGCAATTGGTAAATAAATTTTTACACAAAATCCGCATTCTTCATTTGAATATAATCTGATTTTACCGTTCATTCCTTCTACAAGTCCTTTAACGATAAATAGTCCTAAACCTGTGCCTCTGGTGGTTCTGGTTGTTTTATCATCAACTCGTGTGAATTTGTCAAATAAAGTTTTTAGTTTTTCTCTTGGTATAATATCATAATCATTTTTTACGCTTATGACTAATTTTTCTCCATCAATTTCGTAATCTAGGGTAATTTTAGAATCCTCTTTTGAATATTTTATTGCATTTTCGATTAAATTAACAAATACTTGTTCTAATCTATCATTATCAGCTAATACGGAAATTTTGCAATTTTCTATATTATTAATAATTTCTTTTTCGGCATCATTTTTTACCAGTATTATTGCATTTTCTATTGTAGAAGCAATAGGTACATCTGTTATATCAAAATTTAATCTTGCTCCTTCAATATCAGGAATAACTAAAATATCCTCAATCATTCTTTTTAGACGTTCTGCTTGTTTCTTGATTATTTTTAAAGATTTCTGCTTCATTTCTTCATCAATTTCAATATCTTGTCTTAGAAGTCTAGAAGTATATCCTTGAATACTTGTTAGTGGAGTTCTGAATTCGTGACTGACTGTATCTACCATGTTGGAGCGAAATTCATTTAATTGACGAAGTTCTTTATTTTTCTTTTTAAGTTGAATATATGATTTATGGATTTGTCCGACCATTTTGTTAAATTCAGTGCCGAGAAAAACAAGCTCAAATGGAGTAAATACATTTGTAAGAAGTCTTATTCTTCTTTCATAATTTCCTTTTGAGATTGCAATTATAGCTTTAAATAATTGCCTAATATTTATATATAAATAATAAGTATAAAGTCCTACAACAAAGAAAACGGTAAGTATTGTGATGATAATAGAAAGAATTATTTTATCGCGGTTATAGTCAATTGCGTGTTTTCTAACATCTTCAGTAGTATTAACTATTATTAAAGCATTAGGAGATGATTTTTTTAAATATACAAGAGGCTGGTTTTTTTTATCTCCATATACAATAGGTTTATCAGTTTCTAATTTTTTAGGAAGTTGAAAAATACTGTTTTGAAAACCTATATCTGAATAATTACTTGATGCTACTAAATCATCATTATCTCCTGCTAAAACGTAAATTTGACGTTTATCATCTGATAATGTTTTAAACAAATTTTTTTGTAAATTTTTAATATTTAAGACTGCAACAAGATATCTTTCGTCTTTTAGTTTTCTTTTAAATACTGCATAATCATCTTTTAGATTATAAATATCGTATTTTTCAAGTTCATTTTCGTTAACAATGGTTAATTCTTTGTAAAAAATCAAATTTTTAATAATACTATCTAAATATTTTTGTTCTTCTGAAGAACTGCCCAGATATTCTATAGTAGAAATAATTTGATTTAATTCATTGTTAATTGAATGTTCAAAAACATCAATTTCTTCTGATACGATATTCGCAATCATAATAGCTGCAGATCTTAATTGTGCTCTATTGGATTGTTGGTTAATATTACTAATAATAATTCCACTGACTGTCATTGGAATGAGGACAGCAAAAAATATAACAATAATAATTTGTTCAGCTATTTTTAAACGCCTTTTACTAAAGAATTTTGACATATAATTATTCTCCAAAAGGTGTTAATTTATATCCGACATTAGTTACTGTATGAAGATATTTAGGATTTTTAGTATCCGGTTCGATTTTATTTCTTAAAGCACCTACGTGAACTCTAAGCATTCTGACATCTTCGTCGCTTGAATAACCCCAAACTTCTTCTAATAAAGTCGCTAAAGTCACGGCTTTATTAAAATGCTGCATAAGACAATATAAAATTTCAAATTCTGTTGGAGTTAATTTCATTCTTTTATTTAAAATAACTGTTTCTAAAGTATCAGGGAAAATTTCAATTTCACCTGCTTCGAGTATTTCATTAGAAGTAAAAGTTTCAACAGGAGGTTGGTTTCTTCTTAATAGTACTCTAATTCTTAAAAGGACTTCTTGAACATCAAAAGGCTTTACTAAATAATCATCAACTCCGCTGTCAAAACCAATTGTTTTGTCGTCAATTGTACCTTTGGCAGTTAGCATAAGAATTGGAACATTAATTTTTGCTTGTCTAATGTTTTTAGCCACGTCAAAACCGTTCATTTTAGGCATCATAACATCTAATAGAATTAAATCATAACTATTATTAAGTGCTTTTGTTAAACCTTCCATTCCGTCTTTTGCTGTGTCGACGAAATATCCGCTTGATGAGATATCAAATTCTAATAAATCTCTTATTTCTGTATCATCGTCAACGATTAAAATTCTTTTTTTATCTGCCATAAATACCCCTTAAACTTTTTAAATTATTATATTTTAATTTAAATTAATATTCAACATTTACAATATTAAATTCTTCATCCCATTCAATATTTCCTTTAAGTTCAATATTGTGATATTTGTATGGATTTGTTATAAATTCCGGATTAAATAATTTCTTTTGTCCCAAAATTTTAATTATTTCCGGTAAAAGCTTTGTACTACCTGCTATTGTTCCATCTGAAGATGTTGCAGTAGAGCCGTTATAAAAAATTTTAGAGTCAGCAAAATATGTTTCTTTAATTTCGCTGTAAGTTATTGGTAAAGAATCACTTATTAAAATAACTTTATCAAAAGGTTTAGTTTTAAAAAATAATTTTAAAGCTTCATCGCTAACGTGATAACCATCTGCAATTATTTCTGCAAAAATATCATCATTAATTAAAGTTGAAAGAGCTGTTGATTGTCCTCTATGAGAAATTCCTGCCATAGCATTAAAAGTATGAGTTACCCCGTTAATTTTAGATAAATCTCCCCCGATACAGTGACCTGCTTGAACTTTAACATTTTTTTCTTTCAAATAATCAATTAATCCATTATCTAATTCTGGAGCAAGGGTTACAATTCTAATGAAATCATCTTCAATTTTTTTATAATTATCAATTGTTAAATCTAAAAAATGCTCAGAATTATGTATTCCTTTTTTTGTAGGGTTAATAAATATTCCTTCAATATGAATTCCGAGAATTCCATCACACTTTTTAGAAGCTTCTTTAATAATTCTTATTTGCCTTTTAATATTTTCGAGATTATCAGTAACAAGAGTAGGGAAAAAACCGCCTATACCTATTTCTTTAAGCTTATAAGACAATTCAACAATCTCATTTACCCCTGCTTTATTGAAATCTATCCCAAAAGCACCGTGAAAATGTTGTTCAATTAAAAGAGGAGTTCTCATTATTAATTTACCCCAAAAATTTCTCTGACTTTTTCTCTATCATCAAAATGAATAGTTTCGTTAGCAAGTATTTGATAGTCTTCGTGTCCTTTTCCTGCAACCAAAATAACATCATTTTCAGATGCAATCTTTTTAGCTTCTTTAATAGCTAGTTCTCTATCAGGTTCTACAATAACATCATTAACACTTTTAAATCCTGCTAAAACGTCAGTAATAATTTGTTGAGGGTCTTCAGATCTAGGATTATCACTAGTTACAATAACTCTATCTGCATAATCTTCTGCGATTCTTCCCATTTTAGGACGTTTAGTAGCATCTCTGTCTCCTCCGCATCCAAATAGACAAATTAATTTCCCATCGCTAGGTGTAATATCTCGAGCAGCTTTAAGAACGTTTTCTAAGCCGTCAGGAGTATGAGCATAATCTACAATAACAGTAGGATTAGCAGTTATTATTTCAAAACGTCCGGCAACTCCCATAATATTTTCCATTGTTGAGATTGCGTTTTTAATATCTAAATCCGAAGCTAATGCCGTTGTTATAGCTGCTAAAACATTATAAATTGAAAACATTCCGTTCATTTTAAGAGAAACAGGATATTTTTCACCTTTGATATCACAAATAAATGACGCCCCGTTATTACTGAATTTAACATCAAGAGCTTTTACATCAGCCGAAGATTTTATTCCATAGGTGTATAAATTTACAGTAGGCGAAATAACGGAAATAAACCTGCCAGCATAATTATCATCAGCATTAATAACAGCAAAATCTCCTGCTACTAAATTAGAGAATAATTTGGCTTTTGCTTTAAAATAGTTATCCATAGTAATATGAAAATCTAAATGATCTTGTGTTAAATTAGTGAAAACAGCACCGTTAAAGTCACAATAATCAACTCTATGCTGAGCAAGAGCGTGAGAAGAAACTTCCATTACAACGTTATCAATACATTTTTCATCGATATCATAAAATATTTTTTGCAATTCCGGAGCTTGAGGGGTTGTATGCTTTGCATCGTGATAAGAATCGTTAGAAAAGAATTTATGACCTAAAGTCCCGATTAATGCACATTTTTTATTATTTTCTTCAAAAATCTTTTGTATTAAATGTGTAACCGTTGTTTTTCCATTAGTACCTGTAACCCCTATTAAATTTAGTTTTTTAGAAGGAGATGAATAGAATAAATCTGCGAATTGAGCAATTGATTCGGATGTATCAGAAACTATAATTTGTGGCACATCAAGATTTAATTGTCTTTCAACAACAAAAACACAAGCACCGTTTGCTTCTGCCTCTTCTGCAAATTCATGACCATCAACGTGTTCTCCGACAAGACAAATAAATAAGTCATTAGGATTCGTTTTTTTTGAATTATAAGAAATTCCGGTAATTTCTATTGAATAATCTTCTATATTTGCTAAACTTAAATAATTAATATTGTCAACTAAAGTTCTTAATTTCATGTAAAAATCCTTTCTAACTTAAATTTTATCAGGTTTTAAATTTAAAATATGAGCAATCTGTGTGGAAATTTCCTTAAAAATAGGTGCTGCAACGGTATTTCCCCATATTTCACCACCTTGAGCAGAGTCAACTATAACATAAATTAAAACTTGAGGATCTGTTGCTGGCATGTAACCCACAACAGAAGTATATAACTTATTTGTATACCCGGAACCATTTTCTTTTGGTTTAATTGAGGTTCCTGTTTTTGCTGCAATATTAAAACTATCAGATTTTATGGCAGATTTTCCTCTGTTAACACTTTCCATAAGAAGTTCTGTTACAATTTTAGCGTGTTCAGGTGACATAACTTGAGTTCTTTTAATTTTAACAGCTTCTTCTTCCGGAGAATACTTTATAACGTGGGGTGTAACACGAATACCGTTATTTGCAAGAGCAGAAACCGCTGAAACCATCTGTATTGCGGTTACAGATGAACCATATCCGTAACTCATAGAAGCGTGGTCAGATGTATCCCATCGGGAAGGAGATTTTAATAAACCAACAGATTCTCCGGGTAAATCAATTCCTGTTTTTTCACCAAATCCAAATTTTTTCAACATTCCATAAAATTCATACTTACTCATCATCTGTGCTATTAAAATAGATCCAACATTACTTGAATGTTCAAATAAGTAAACTAAATCTATCATTCCGGGATTTGGATGCCTTGCATAATCATAGTTTTTAATAGTCCACCAACCAATTTTAATCTTACCGGTATCATTTACTTTGGTGTATTTATTAATCTTTCCAAGCTCCATTGCAGAAGCTACTGTTATAGTTTTAAAAGTAGAACCCGGAGGAAAAACGTCAGTTAATGTCCAATTTTTGATTTGAAAACTTGACGCTGATTTAAAATTGTTAGGATCAAAATATGGATAAACAGCATAAGCTAAAATCTCTCCGTTTTTCGGATTCATAACAATTACAGCACCTCTGGGAGCTTTAAATTTTTCTATAGCCTTCATTAAAGCTTTTTCACATATATGTTGGACAGCCGCATCTATTGTTAAAGTAACGTCTTTTCCTTTTACAGGTTTTGTTGCTGCAATAGGATCTGTTGTAATGTTATATATAACCTTTCCTTTGGGTGTCATTTCAAAATTAGAAGTTTTAGAAACACTTTCTAATTTGTCTTTAGCAGTTAATTCTACGCCTGAAGCAACATCTGCGTCAAAATTGTAATATCCTAAAACGTGAGACGCCAAAGTTCCTTGCGGATATGTTCGAATGCTTTTTTTATCCATAGGAATTTCTCGTAAATTTAATTTTGCAATTTCATCTCTTGTATGTCTGTCAACATTCTTTTTTAATGAAATCATTTCAATATTTTGTTTTAATTTTTCAGTTAAATCAAATTGAGAAATTTTTAAAATCGGAGCAAGTATTCTTGCTAATTCTTCGGGAGTATGAACGAAATCTTCTTTTCTTGCAAAAATATCATAATATACAGTATCAGTAGCTAATTTAATACCGTTTCTATCATAAATATCACCACGCATTACAAAAGAACTTGCTCTGCGTTGATTTTTTGCTTTGACTCTAAAATGTCGTAAATCAAGAACCTGAATACAAAAGAGGTATATAATAAATAAGAATAATGCCCCAACAAAAATATATTGAAACCACATCATACGCTCTGCAAAAAGATTATTTCTGGTTTTATCACTTCCTCTGAGCATATTCCCTCCCACTCAATTATTCTATCACAATAAAGAATAAAAAGGAATACAAACATTTCCCATGCTAATTAGTGTAAAAAATACACTGTATAAATAAAACCAGTTGGGCTATTTTATAAGTGTATTTTTGACATTTTATCCCAAAAGAGTTGTTTTTATTGAGTTTTACGAAGCTTAACAAAACTTTAAAAACCCTCTTGACAAATTTTTCTATATGGTGCATAATGAAATTGTTGAATGAAGTGTAAAACAAACACTTAATTAACAGAAAGGTCACAGAGGTGATGATTATGTTAGTAAATAAAATTTCATATATGTCTAATATAGGTTTTGGAGGAAACGAAAAAGTTAGTAGAAACCCTGAATCAGAAAATGCTATATTAATGTTAAGAGATGCAAATGCTTCTATTAAGTTCCAACAAAACCAAGAATTCGCACAAAATGCTGATTCTGTTAATGCTAATCCTCTAAAAGCTCTAGGTTATAAATTATATAGAACTTTTAATATGATTAGGGAAAATGATAACAATCAACCTTCAGAATCAAAACAATTTAGTGCGATTGCGTAAGTTTTAAATTTAGAAATCTATAATATAATACACACACATAATATAGCGGTAATTTACGATTAATTATCGCTTTTACTTTTTTTAATAAGTTATTTTTCCTAAAACGGTTCTTTTGCTTGCACCTGTACAGGATGGAATATTGTTAGGGATATTATAATATGTACAGTATCCGAGTAAAGCAAAAGCCATTGCTTCTTTATAGTTATTGGAGATTCCGTAATCTTCGTGGGTTTTTAAGTTTATATGTTTAGGAAGATATGTTCTTAAAAATTTCATTAAAGTTTTGTTATAAGCTCCGCCTCCGCCAATAATTACATTATCAATTCTCGAAACCTGTGGATAAACAAATCTTTCATAAGCTTGAGATATTGTTTTAGCTGTAAGTGCAGTAAGTGTTGCAATAATATCATTTGGATTTTGTGGTGCAATTTTTAGGATATTTTCTATATATTTAGGAGAAAAATATTCCCTTCCTGTTGTTTTAGGGGGATCCAGATAATAATATTCATCTTGAAGAAGGCAATCAAGCCAGCTTTCACAAATTTGTCCGGAATTAGCAATTTCTCCATCTTTATCAAATTTTTTATCAAAGAATTTTTGAGTACAGTAATCAATCATGATATTTCCACATCCTGTATCAAAGCCAAAGGTTTCGCAATCATCGCTTATGACCGTTACGTTGGAAATTCCACCTATATTTTGTACTAATGAGTTCTTAAACCATTTTTCATCTGCAAAGCATACCAATGGAGCTCCTTGTCCATTATATGCGATATCTTTTTCTCTAAAGTTAGAAATAGTAGTGCATCCTGTTTCTTTAGAAATAATTGAGCTTTCTCCGATTTGTAGAGTACTTTTTAAAGATATATTATCTAATTTTTCATCATAAGGATAATGATAAATAGTTTGACCGTGACTTGAAATTAAATCAGGTTTTCCAAATTCACTAATTAAAACATTAGCGGCATCAGCAAAACATTTGCCGACTGCAAAATTTAATTGGCAAAGCTCTTTTATATTAATGTCGCCTCTAAAAGCGGAAAAAATTTTTGATTTAATGTGTTCAGGGTAAGAGAAATTTATTCCGTGAATCAAATTTACCGAAAAATCCGGATTAACTTCGCAATATGCAGCATCTATTGAATCGCAAGAAGTTCCGGACATTAAGCCTATAATTTTTTTTGTTTCTTTTTCATCCATAGAGGAATTATATCACGATAGATTTATGCAAAAAACTTTCTTATAATATTTTCAATTTGCTTAGATGCAGTACCGTCTCCATATGGATTTTGAGCTTTTAGGCGGGTATTTTCTTTTGTTGAAGAAAGGATTTTTTCACTTTCAGCAAGAATTTTATCATAATCAGCTCCAACAAGCTTAGAAACTCCAGCATCTATTCCTTCTTTTCTTTCTGTTTCATATCTCATAACAAGAGTAGGGCAAGCAAAAGATGGTGCTTCTTCTTGTATTCCGCCTGAGTCTGTTAAAATAAGCTTTGCATTTTTCATTAAATAAACTAAATACGGATAATCCAACGGTGTTAATAAATGAATATTTGAAAAATGTCCTAATCTTTCATGTATTTTATTTTTAACATTAGGATTTGGATGTACAGGAATAACGAAAGTATGGTTTTCATATTTTTTAGCTAAATATGAAATTGCTTCTATTATTCTATCAATTCTTTCACCGTGATTTTCTCTTCTGTGGGCTGTGATTAAAACTAATTTATCGTCAATTTTAATGTTATTAGTTTCTTCAAAGAATTTTCTGGAATTTTCAATAACTTCATCTGATAAACAGAATAAAGCGTCAATTACTGTGTTACCGACAACGTATATTTTATTTTCTGAAATATCTTCTTTCAATAAAGCTTTTTTATTAACTTCTGTAGGTGCAAAATGTAATTGAGCAACTCTGGAAGTCATCTGTCTCATAACTTCTTCAGGGAATGGTTCATAAATATCATAAGAACGGAGTCCCGCTTCTACATGGAAAACCGGAATTTTATGATAAAAACTTGTTAAAGCTCCGCATAAAACAGTCATTGTGTCGCCTTGAACTATAGTTGCATCAATAGAGTTTTCTTGAAAGACTTTGTCTAAAGATGTTAAAATTCTTGCTTGAACAGATGATAAAGACTGATTTTCTCTCATGCAATCTAAGTTAATATCAGCTTTTAGACCAAAATAAGCTAAAGTTTGATTTGAAAGCTCTTTTTGTTGTTCAGTATTACAAATAATTACGTTATAATCTTGCGGATATTTTTTTAGTTCTAATATCACAGGTGCAAGTTTTATAATTTCCGGACGTGTTCCAAAGATAAAAATAATATTTTTCATAAAAATATTATACAATAAAAGATTTTTTTGTTATACTTTTATCGTAGAAAATATTAAGAATTAAGGAGAGTTGTTAATATGCGTCAAAGACCACACGAACAAGACAAAATGGAACGTCGACACAATTTCTTACCTGTAGAAGATAATTTAACAGCAGAGCAGGTAAAAGCGGAAGCAAGTCGTTGTTTGACTTGTAAGAATCCTCAATGTGTAAAAGGTTGTCCGGTAAATATTCAAATACCTGATTTTATAAAAGCTTTAAAAGAAGATGATATAGAAAAAGCAGGTGAAGTTATCAGACAAACAAGCATGCTTCCATCTGTTTGTGGTAGAGTTTGTCCGCAAGAAAGACAATGTGAAGGTAAATGTATTTTAGGCATAAAAGGTGAGCCGATTGCAATTGGGGCTTTGGAACGTTATGTTGGAGATAACACTGAAGCTAAAAAAGCTGAAATTGTTCCTTCAGGTAGAAAAGTTGCAATTGTTGGTTCCGGTTGTGCTGGTATAACAGCAGCATCTGATTTAAGGAAAGCAGGTCATGATGTAACAATTTTCGAAGCATTACATAAATTTGGTGGTGTTTTAAGATATGGTATACCTCCATTCAGACTTCCTAGAACTGTTTTAGATAGAGAAATCGATTCTCTAAAAGAAATGGGTGTTAAATTCGAAAAAAATGTTATTGTAGGAAAATCAATAACATTAAAGCAATTAAAAGAAGATGGGTTTGATGCAATATTTATTTGTTCTGGAGCTGGACTTCCTAAAATGATGAATATTCCTGGTGAAAACTTAAATGGAGTTTTTTCAGCTAATGAATTTTTAACCCGTGTTAATTTAATGCAAGCAAATGAAGAAAATACAGCAACTCCGTTAAAAGTAGGTAAATCTGCAGCAATTATTGGCGGAGGAAACGTTGCAATGGATGCTGCTAGAACAGCTGTTAGAGTTGGTTTTGAAAAAGTTTATATTGTATATAGAAGAACAGAGGCCGAACTTCCGGCTAGATTAGAAGAAATTCGTCACGCTAAAGAAGAAGGAGTAATTTTCCAATTCTTACATGCTCCAAGCGAAATTTTAGAAAAAGATGGTTATGTTGCAGGAATGAAATTTGAAATAATGGAACTTGGCGAAGCTGATGAATCAGGAAGACGTTCTCCTGTTGGCACAGGTAAATATACAGAACTAGATGTAGATACAGTTATTGTAGCTTTAGGCACAGGGCCAAACCCAATTATACAAAAATCTGCTCATATGGATGGTTTGGATTTTGTAACAGATAAAAAAGGTTACTTTACAGTTGATACTGAAACAAGAGAAACGTCAATTTCAACAATTTTTGCAGGAGGAGATGTTGCTCCTGTTGGAGCTTCTAACGCAATCAATGCTATGGGAGCAGGAAAAAAAGCTGCAAAAGCTATTAATGAATATTTAGCAAATTTATCATAATACTATAAAGGGTTGAATTTTATTCAACCCTTTATTTACAAATAATTAATTACATGATATATTTTAATAGAGAGAATTATCAGTAGTTAAAAACTACTAAATATAAAAGAGGGCTTAATTAAAATGCTTATTGAAAAATATTTGGAAGTCGTAGTAAAGCAAAGAGGTAGTGATTTACATATTTCTGCGGGATTACCTCCTGTAGTTCGTATAGATGGTAATTTACAACGCATGGATGTTCCAGCTCTTAAACCGGAAGAAGTAGAGTTATTGCTTTTTCCTATGTTAAATAAGGAACAACGCCGTAAGCTTGAACAAGACTGGGAATTGGATTTTTCATATGGTATTCAAGGACTTAGTCGTTTCAGGGTAAATATTTATAAAGATAGAGGAAATTATGCAGCTGCGTTTCGTGTAATTGCATCAAAAGTTCCTTCTTTTAAAGAATTAGGTTTATCGGATACTGTTAGAAAAATTGCTGAAAAACCGCGTGGATTGGTTTTGGTTACTGGGCCTACCGGTTCAGGCAAATCTACCACTTTGGCGGCAATGATTAATTATATTAATGAAACAAGATCTGAACACATTTTGACGATTGAAGACCCTATCGAATTTATTCATCCGTCAAAACGTTCAATTATTCACCAAAGAGAATTAGGCCAAGATACAAGAAGTTTTGCGAATGCTCTGAAATCAGCACTTCGTGAAGACCCTGATATTATACTTGTTGGTGAGATGCGTGATTTGGATACTATAAGATTGGCTTTGACAGCTGCAGAAACAGGTCACTTAGTTTTCGGAACACTTCACACGTCTTCTGCTTCACAAACTATTGACCGTATTATTGACGTTTTCCCTGAAGGTCAACAACAACAAGTTCGTGTACAATTGTCGAACTCTCTTGTTGCAGTATTTTCACAGACTCTTTTACCATTATTGCAAGCTGATGGTACAAAGAGTGGTCGTGTTATGGCTCAGGAAGTCATGTTGGTAATTCCTGCAATTGCTAACTTAATTCGCGAAGCAAAAGCTGCTCAAATATATTCTACAATGCAAACAAACTCAGGTTTTGGTATGCAAACTTTAGAAATGGCTCTTCGAGATTTGTATATGAGAAAGAAAGTAACTTTAGAAGATGCTCTTGCTCGTTCGAGCCGACCGGAAGAATTCAAACGTGGTTTACAAAATTCATAATTATAAAAAAGCGAGTGAACCTCGCTTTTTTGTTGATTTAAAAACATTTTTGTAATAGAGTAATCATGTATATGTTTAAGCTTTAAAAAAGGAGGAAGCTATATTATGCAAACATATGGTATTGAAAAATTAGGAATTACAGGTCCTAAATCAATTTATCGTAACTTAACACCTGCTCAATTAACAGAAGCAGCATTAAGAAGAGGCGAAGGAAAATTAAGTAAAAAAGGTGCTTTAGTAGTAACTACTGGTAAATATACTGGCCGTTCTCCTAAAGATAAATTCATTGTTGATACTGATGGTATCCATAATGAAATTGCTTGGGGAAAAGTTAATAGACCTATTAGCAAAGAAAAATTTGATTCTATTAAAGGTAAAATTATTAACTACTTAAATTCTCAAGAAGAAGTATTTATTTTTGATGGTTTTGCTGGTGCAGATAAAACTTACACTCAAAAATTCCGTGTAATTAATGAAATGGCTAGCCAAAACTTATTCATTCATCAATTATTAATCAGACCGACAGCTGATGAATTAGCTAATTATGGTGAAGCTGATTATACAATTTACTGTGCACCTGGATTTAAATGTAATCCTGAAGTTGATGGTGTAAATTCAGAAGCTTGTATTGCTATCGATTATGAAGCTCACGAAATCATCATTTGCGGTTCTCAATACTCAGGCGAAATCAAAAAATCAGTTTTTGCTACTATGAACTATGTAATGACTAAGAAAAATGTTCTTCCAATGCACTGTTCAGCAAACATGGATCCTGAAACTCATGAAACAGCTGTATTCTTCGGTTTATCAGGTACTGGTAAAACTACTTTATCAGCTGATCCAAACAGAAAATTAATTGGTGATGATGAACACGGTTGGTCTCCAGATGGCGTATTCAACTTTGAAGGCGGATGTTATGCTAAATGTATTCACTTAACTGAAGAAAATGAGCCTGAAATTTATAATGCTATTAAATTTGGTTCATTAGTTGAAAACGTTGTTATGGATGAAGAAACTCGTGAATTTGATTTTGAAGATGATTCATTAACTGAGAATACTCGTGTTGGTTACCCAATCGATTATATTAATAATGCTGAAATTCCTTCAAAAGGTGGAATTCCAAAAGTTGTTATCTTCTTAACAGCTGATGCATTCGGCGTATTACCTCCAATCTCAAGATTAGACAAAAACGCTGCTATGTATCACTTTGTAACAGGTTTCACTTCTAAATTAGCAGGTACTGAACGTGGTATTACAGAACCACAACCTACATTCTCAACATTATTCGGTGAACCATTCATGCCAATGGATGCTTCTGTTTATGCTCAAATGTTAGGTGAAAAATTAGAAAAATATGGTACTAAAGTTTACTTAGTAAATACAGGATGGGCTGGCGGTTCAGCTGCTTCTGGTGCTAAGAGAATGAAGTTAGCTTATACAAGAGCTATGGTAACTGCTGCATTAAACGGTTCATTTGATTCTATCGAATTCAAACACCATGATGTATTTAATGTAGATTACCCTACTTCTTGTCCTAACGTTCCTGCTGAAATGTTAGATGCTCGTGGTATGTGGGCTGATAAAGCTGCTTATGATGAACAAGCTAATAAATTAGCTCAAATGTTTGCGGATAATTTCGCTAGCAAATATCCAAATATGCCAGCTGAAATTGTTAATGCAGGTCCTAGAGCTACTGCTAACGTTTAATTTTAATTAAACTAATAAAAAACACATCTTGTAAATTTACAAGATGTGTTTTTTTCTACTTGAAACTTAATCTAACCCAAAAGTAACATTTTGTTTTTCGGTATCATTTTTGTGAAGCTCTTTTTTTAAATTTTCATACGTTTCTTCTTTAACTTTTTGACGATCTTCTACAACTTCTACAGAAACGAAGAAATCTACTATTTTGTTATAAATATTTGGTAATGTTTGTTTGATTTTTTCTAAAAAGTTTGTTCGTTCTGCTCCTGTAAGTTGTTCTTCAACATTTTTATCATTTTCTTTTTCGGTGTTAGATTCTTCAAATATAGATTTGATTTGAGCTTGTTCATTAGCTGTTAATTTTACACCTTGATCGTTAAAAAAACGATTTATTGAGCTTAAATTAGCTTTTAAATTTGAATAATCAGGTATTGAATTTGTCATTTGAAATAATCTCCTTTACTATTCTTACATATTTTTAATCTTAACTTTACAAATTTCTTTTAATTTATCAACAGTATTAATAATATCGTCAAAATCAATAACATTTTTGTATAATTTAACAAAGCGTTTTTTACAGCCAAATTCGTCATTTAATTCATTTATAAAATCATAAAGCTCATTTTTAGTAGAGTCTTCATAATTTTCAGAATCAAACTCTTTCATCAAATCATTAAATTTTTCTATTTTTTCTAGTTCAAGTTTATTGTTGTTTTCATTTATAAATTTTTGTAATTGCTCTAATTCGAATTTCAAATCTTTATCCATAAAAAACTCCTTTGACAATACAACAAATTTATTAACGACATTTTTTTTTATAATCTTTAATATTTTATTCGCTTTTTTACAAAAATTTACAAAATAAAATGGTTGAAAATTTATCTCAACCATTTTTAATATATTAATATTATTAAAATTTTTATATAGGCATATAATCAGAATAAATTACACTAGCCCAGTCATCTTCAAAATAACTTATTTGGGTTAATGTTCCTGTTTTAATAAGATTTTTGGATTGATTAGCAGGAGAAAGTTCTAAAGCTGAAGCAATAGCTGCTTGAACTACATCTGGAGTTGTAACTACAATAATTCTGTTACCTTTGTTTTCTTCCACTAAATTATTTATAACATTCATTACACGAGTGTTAAATTCTTCGATTGATTCTCCATTATTGGGTTTTTGTAAAATTGCACGAGTTCCATATTCATCATATAAATCGGAATAAGATCTTCCATGCCAATCTCCGTGATTTCTTGCTTTTAAATCAATAATAGTAATTTTTTTCTTAAATAATTTAGCAATAATTTGAGCTGTTTGAGTGCATCTTGCTGAATTACTTGTGTAAATTGTGTCGTATGCGACGGCCCTTTTTTCTAAGTATTCACAAACTTTTTTTACTTCTTCTTCTCCAAATTCATTTAATTTCGGATATTTTTCTGTATCACAAATAATACCTTCCATTGTATGAACGGTTGCACCGTGTGTTATGAATGTTATTTTACATTTACGTTTGAACATAATAAAAACCTCTCAATATTGTAATTATAACATATATTCAGGTAAATACCATATTTTTGTATGATTGACTTATTGAGAAAAAACATTAAACTAATCATGTAAGATTGTAACTAAACACAAGGAGATATATTATGAGTAAACGATTAGATGGGTCTTCTTTATTTTCAGGAATTAATGCAGGACTTACAAATTCTTTTTCATTATTATCAAGTCAGTATTCTGATGGGTTAACGGTTGATAATTTGACGAATGCTTTAAGTAATACTGCAATTACAAATACAGGCTATGACTCAACTTTTTCTTCATATTTGTTAAATAATTTTAATTCAGTAGATTCTAATGCTGATGGAACAATTTCTGCTGATGAAATACAAAAGTTAATGACAAATATGGCAACACAAGGCTTAACAAGAGAACAAATTATGTCTTTAGGTGCATCATCAGGAATGAGTACTTCTTTGCAAGAAACTGTTCTTTCCCATTTTAATGAAATTGATACAAATAAAGATGGGAAAGTTACAAATCAAGAGATAAATGCATATGGAGTAACTTCGGCTATTGAAAAACAAAAAATTGAAGATACAAATCGTATTGTAAATAATATGTCATTATATTATAGAGATGATTCTTCTGAATATGAAGGAAGTTTGCTGGATTATAGATATTTAGATGATGAAGAAGCTTAATGAAATTATTATGAAAGATTTTAAAAAGAATTGGTAATTGCCAATTCTTTTTTTTAGCAAATTTTTTTTTTATAGGTTTTACATTAATATGAATATAAGTATAAATAATGTTTCAAATAATAAATTTTATTATAACCAAGTATCTTTAAATAAAAATGTTTCATTTAAGCATAATATCCCTGATAGTTTAACACATACTAATATAGGAAGTTGTTTGGAAGGATATATTGGTAAAGTTTTAGTAAGGAAAGATGGTGGAAATACTACATTAAATGTTTTCAAAAAATTTAAAGGTGAGAATATTGAAAATTATATTTTAAAAAATGATAAAGATGAAATTATAGGAACTGTAGATGTTTTTATAAAGAAATATATTCCTCAACCTTGGGAAACAAAAGATTTGAGTCATGTATTTATAGATGAATTAAGAAATTTTTCAAATCCATCAACTCCTTATTATACTGAAGGTTTAGAGTATTATAAAGATATTGGAACGAGATTGTTGCAAATTGCACAGAGAAGAAGTGATGAGGCTATGTGTAATGGGAATATAAAATTGATTTCAAAGAATACAAATGCTTTTGATTGGTATAAAAAAGTTATTGGCATGCGACAAGAATTTCCACCAATCCCTGGATGTAAGTTTGTTATAAATAACCCTTTTGCTATGTATCTCCCTCCTGAAAACAAAGAAGCGTTATCTAAATTACAAGGTGGCTTATAGAAAATTATGAATCTTTTTCTGAAGTATTTGTTGAGTTAGGTTTTGTCATAACACTTATTATACTTAGAATTATCATAATTAAGATTAATATTGCGATATATATAAAATAATTTTTTAGAGCACCTGTAAAATACGTAGCTAAAGCTCCACCAACAATCGCAACAAATGTAAGAACAGCAACTGTTTTTTTCTGAGAAAGTCCTGCTTTAAGAAGTTTATGGTGAATATGTTCAGCATCAGCAACAAAAGGTGATTTACCTTTCATAATTCTTCTTAAACTTGAAAAAGTTATATCGATAATTGGAACTGCTAAAACTAAGAATGGTAGTAAAACAGCTAAAGCAGCTCCTTTCATAACTCCTGCAATAGATAAGGTTGCTAGTAAAAATCCTGAAAATAAAGCTCCTGAATCTCCCATAAATATTTTTGCAGGATTAAAATTAAATGTTAAAAACGCAAGCATTGAGCCTGCTAAAATGAATGCAATTAAAGCAGTTATTGGTTGAGCTGGAGTCATTGCAACAGCTATAAGTGCAAGAGAAATTGAGCTAACTGTAATAACAGAACCAGCCAAGCCATCTACACCATCTATAAAATTAACAGCATTAGAAATACCTACAATCCATAAAAGAGTTATAGGATAAGAAAATATTCCTAAATGAATAATTCCGCCAAAAGGGTTAAAAATAGTGTCAATCTGAACTCCTAAAAGGTAAACTATTGTAGCGATAGATAGTTGAATTAATAATTTAAATTTAGCATCTAAATTATAAATGTCATCAACTAATCCTAAAAGAAACATTAAAGAACCTCCAAGAAGAATACCAGAAAGTAAACTTCCATAAGGATAATAACTTAATAAAACAAGTACAAGAAATGTAAGCATTGCACTAGACCAAATTGCAACACCTCCAAGCCTTGATATAGGAGCTTTATGGATTTTTCTTTCATTAGGTACGTCAACGAGTCCTTCCTTTTGCGAAAATTCAATTACAAAAGGTACTATAAAAACCCCTATTATATAAGATATAAATGCACCAATTATATGTGCTTGTGTTAATTTAATAATAATTTTCCTACCCTCATTTTTAATATAATGGATATTTTTCACAAAGTTTTAGAGAATCATTTCTTAATTCTTTTAAAATTTGTTCATTATCTGAATTTTTTATTGCCTCTGAAATGATACGAGCAACTTCTTTCATATCATCTTCTTTAAATCCACGAGTGGTCATTGCTGCGGCACCTAATCTTATACCACTTGTTATAAAAGGACTTTGAGGATCATTTGGTACAGTATTTTTGTTAGCAGTAATTCCTACTCTTTCTAAAACATTTGCCATATCTTTACCGGTCTTACCTGTTTTTCTTAAATCAAGTGTCATTAAATGATTTTCAGTCATTCCGCCAACTATATCCATTCCGTTATCAAGAAGTCCTTGTGCTAAAGATGCTGCGTTTTTAATTATTTGTTTTGCATATTCTTTAAATTCAGGTTGTAACGCTTCTTTTAAAGCAACAGCTTTTCCTGCAACTATATGTTCTAAAGGTCCGCCCTGTATTCCAGGGAAAACTGCTTTATCAATCATTGTTGCGAATTCTTCATTACACATTATAATTCCGCCACGTGGACCTCTCAGAGTTTTATGAGTTGTTGTTGTTACAAAATGAGCATAACCGGCAGGAGATGGATGAACTCCGCCTGCAACTAAACCTGCAATATGAGCGATATCTGCCAGTAAATATGCCCCAACTTCATCTGCTATTTCCCTAAACTTTTTAAAATCAATTATTTTAGAATAATTACTTGCACCACAGATTATAAGTTTTGGTTTGTGTTCTAAAGCTTGTTTTCTGACATCTTCATAATCGATATTGCCGTTTTCATCTACTCCATAACTTTTTACATCATAAAATAAACCTGAAAAATTAACAGGTGAACCATGGCTTAAATGACCACCATTCGATAAATCCATTCCTAATACTTTATCTCCCGGTTTAAGTACTGCGACGAAAACTGCCATATTAGCTTGAGCTCCGGAATGTGGCTGTACATTAGCATGGTCCATGCCAAACAATTCACAAGCTCGTTTTTGAGCCAATTCTTCTATTTTATCGATAACTTCACAACCATTATAATATCTTTTATGAGGTTTTCCTTCGGCATATTTATTTGTTAATACACTTCCGCAAGCCTCCATAACAGCTTTAGAAGTGAAATTTTCACTTGCAATTAATTCTATTGTTGTTTGTTGTCTTTTTAATTCCTCATCTATATATTGAGCAACTTCATTATCAATTTTTTTTATATTTTCTAATCCCATATCGAAACTCCTCTTGTAAAAACTTTATGTCTTAATTATAATCTAAAAAGAATCTTGCATTTGTAAATAAATGTAAAATTTGATGTATTAATTTTTTAATGCATGTGTGTGTACTAATAATAGAAAGGATGAAGTGATGATTACATCAAAAATTAGCACTGGTGAATTAAAATCAGTTGTAAAAGCAGGAATGAATTTAAAAGGAACCGCAAACGAAAGATTGGCAGAAAAATATACAAAGAATCTTGAAGTTTTTAAAGACATACCTAGTGGAGATTCTTTATTACTTGCAGGGAAAAACGCTTTGAAAGATATTATTCCTGAAAATAGTATTAATTATATAGCATAATTTATATTATATTTTATAAAAAAGCTCCGAGTTATCTCGGAGCTTTTATTTTATACATTTTCTACCTGTTCAGAACTCTCTGGAGTTTTTCTTTCAAAAACTATTTTTTCATCTTCGAGTTTTAAAAGAATTGTATCTCCAGGTTGATAAGCATTTGTTAAGATTTCTTCAGCAAGTTGATCTTCAATTTTCTTTTGAATAAGTCTTCTTAATGGTCTTGCACCATAAGCTTCGTTGTAACCATCTTTTGCTAAGAAATCTTTAACTTCATCAGTTACTTCAATTGATAAATCTCTTTCTGAAAGACGCTTGAACAAATCTTTCATCATTAAATCAACGATTTCTCTGATTTCTTCTTTGCTTAGATGTGAGAACACAATAATATCATCGATACGGTTTAAGAATTCAGGTCTAAATGCTTTCTTTAATTCTTCATTAACAGTATCTTTAAGTTTTTCATACTTATCTTTCTTTTCATTTTCAGCAGTAGAAAAACCTAGTTTACCTTGGGTAGTAATCATACTAGCACCAACGTTTGAAGTCATGATAATTACTGTATTTTTGAAATTGATGTGCTTACCTTTAGCATCTGTTAATCTTCCGTCATCTAATATCTGTAACATAATATTAAATACATCTGGGTGTGCCTTTTCAATTTCATCAAAGAGGATAACTGAATAAGGTTTTTTTCTAACAAGTTCAGATAAATGACCTCCATCATCATATCCAACATATCCAGGAGGAGAACCGATAAGTTTTGCAGTCGAATGTTTTTCCATAAATTCTGACATATCAACTCTTATCATATTATCTTCACTACCAAAAATTGCTTCTGCTAAAGCTTTTGCAAGTTCAGTTTTACCAACCCCGGTAGGACCTGAGAAGATAAAGCTTCCGATTGGTCTGTTTGGTGATTTTAGACCAACTCTTGCTCTTCTAATAGCTTTAGCTATTGCAGTAACAGCATCACTTTGACCAATTACACGAGCGTGTAATGTTTCTTCAAGTTTCAACAATCTTTCAGACTCACCTTCTGTTAGTTTTGTTACCGGAACGCCTGTCATTGTTGCTACTACCTGAGCAACATCTTCTTCAGTTACAGTAGGCTTATTAGCATCATTTTGACGACGCCATTCTTCTGAAACTTCTCTTATTTTGTCTTTCATATTCGCTTCATCATCTCTTAAAGCTGAAGCTCTTTCAAATTCTTGATTTCTTATTGCTTCTTCTTTTTCTTTGATAATTTCTCTTAATTCTTTATCAAGCTCTTTACCCTCAGGAGACAATGTACAAACTTTTAATCTGACTTTTGAACTTGCTTCATCAATAACATCAATTGCTTTGTCAGGTAAAAATCTGTCATTAATATATTTGCTTGATAATTTAGTTGCTGCAACAATTGCTTCATCAGAAATTATCAAATTATGGTGTTCTTCGTATTTAGATTTTAAGCCTCTAATAATTTCAATTGTTTCGTCTATTGAAGGTTCATCTATTATTACAGGTTGAAATCTTCTCTCTAGTGCAGAATCTTTTTCGATATATTTTCTATATTCATCAGAAGTTGTAGCTCCTATAACTTGGATTTCACCTCTTGATAAAGCAGGTTTTAAAATATTTGCAGCATCAATTGCACCTTCTGCTGCACCTGCACCTATTAAGGTATGCATTTCGTCAATTACAAGAATAACATTTCCTGCTTGACGAATTTCATCCATTATCTTTTTAAGACGTTCTTCAAATTCACCACGATATTTAGTTCCTGCAATTAATAAACCCATATCAAGTTGAATGATTTTTTTATCTTCTAAAATATCTGGAACTTCGTTATTCACAATCCTTAAAGCTAAACCTTCGGCTACAGCTGTTTTACCAACTCCAGGTTCACCTAATAATACCGGATTGTTTTTAGTTCTTCTGGCAAGAATTTGAATAACTCTTTCAATTTCTTTTTCTCTACCTACTACAGGATCCAATCTTAATTCGGAAGCTGCTAATGTTAAATCTGTTCCATACTCATCAAGGCTTGGGGTTTTTACCTTACTTGCTTGAGAACTTGATGAAGAAGATCCCCCAACACCTGCTGATGCGGTTTGTGGTTTGGAATCTCCAAGCATTTTTACAACATTACTTCTGACTTTATTAAGATCAACTCCTAAATTTTCTAAAACTCTTGCTGCTACGCCTTCTCCTTCTCTGATTAAGCCTAACAATAAGTGCTCTGTTCCTATATAGTTGTGACCTAATTGTCTTGCTTCATCCCAAGATAACTCTAAAACTCTTTTTGCTCTTGGAGTAAATGGGATTTCTACTGCAACAAAACCAGAACCGCGACCAATGATTTTTTCTACTTCTACGCGAGCATCTTTTAAATTTACTCCCATAGATTTTAATGTTTTAGCTGCAATTCCTGTCCCTTCGCCTATTAAACCTAATAAAACCTGCTCTGTGCCTACAAAATTGTGACCAAGCCTTCTGGCTTCTTCTTGGGCAAGCATTATAACTTTAATCGCTTTTTCAGTAAAACGTTCGAACATTTAATATTTCCTCTTCTTATAATAAATATATTTATAAATATATGTTACAAAAAATTTACAAATTTTTCAAGGGGGAAATACTAATAATAAATATATTTACTATTATTTTTATATCTATTTTTTCAGCTAACAAATTTTATATTTAGAGTACTTTAAACAATATGATAAAGTTAGCTAAAACTGTAAAATTACCTTTTTCGATATGTAAAGGAACTTATTCACAAAGATTGGAAAAAGCCAAAGCTCTTAATGAACAACTTTTTAGCAAAATTAATCAAGATTTTGTGGAAAAAGATATTTCTCCTGATGTTTTTATCAGGAATATAAAAAAAGTAACAAATAATAAAATAAAATTCCTTATTGATGATTCTATAAACGCAAATTATAAAGGCTGTACTTTGTTAGGATTTAACCCAAAGAATTGTTCTCTTGCTGACAGATTTAAAATAGCAATTCCATTAAATATTTTTGATAAAAAAGTATCAATTTATGATGCAGATATTTTTATGCATGAATTTTTTCATTTTTTTTGTGAAATAACAAATCCTAAACATCTGCAAAGAATGATAAAGAATTATGAAAAGAATTTATCAATATCAACAGAGCCTTTTTACAGAAATTATTTTTATTCTAAAAATAATTTGGATTTAGATTTTTTAGAAAAAACTTTACTTCCGAACTTTTTAAAAAAATTTAATATATATGATCAAATAGATTTTTTGCAAAATAGTAGATATCGGCTTATAGAAGAATTAAATGCTTATAAAGATGCTCATAAGTATTATAATCAAATTCAAGAAAATCATTTAGATTTGATTAGTGAAAAATTGAGTACAGAATCTGGAGAGTCTTTTCATTTTGAGGAAAAAATTCTTATTATAGAAAAAACTTTGAAAAAAAAATTAAATAAAGCTAGAAAAAGCTGGAAAAGTCTAGATTAATAATGATTTGAAATATAAAAGGGGCTTAAATTTAGCCCCAAGACATTTTATTATTTAAGTTATTGGTTTGGAGGGAGATTTCCCCTTTTTAATATGTGTGTATACTCCTCATTGTTTCTGACGGATAAAATTCCCGATTATCCAGCTAATGAACCGTGGAATGTCCTTGAAATTACGTCATCTTGCTGTTCTTTTGTCAATTTGATGAAGTTAACAGCATATCCTGATACTCTTACTGTTAATTGAGGGTATTTTTCAGGATGTGCTTGTGCATCTAATAATGTATCACGATTAAATACATTTACATTTAAATGATGTCCGCCTTTTTCTACGTATCCGTCTAATAAATTGATTAAATTTTCTTCTTGTTGTGTTGTCATTTGTTTGCTCCTTATATTTTAATTGTCTGTGTCTTTTATTTTTTACATTTTTATTATAAACTATGTTTAACAACATTTCCGTTGTTTTTACAACAAAAAGATATTTTTAAAAATAAAGGCTCTAAATATGGAAAGACTTGAAAAATATTATAATCAGATTAAAAATTCTCCTGTTTTTTATGGAATGAATGATGAAGAATTAAGAGGACTGTTGGAATGTTTTAATGCAAGGGTTCGGAAGTATGAAAAAGAAGAGATGATTATAAGACAAGGTGATATGATTTCTAATATTTATTTAATATTAGATGGAGCGGTCAATATTGAAAAAGATTCGTATTGGGGAAGAAGAATTATAATTTCAAGACTTGGTAAAAATGATAATCTTGCTCTTTCTTTTGTTGGTTCTAAAGATGTTGAATCGAGTATTGATGCAATCACTGTTGAAGATACTTTAGTCTTAATTCTCGGTTATGAAAAATGTACGTCTATGTGTCAGAATGCTTGTGTCAGACATAAAGTTTTGATTAACAATCTTTTTCAAATACTTAGTAAAGAAAATATTGAACTTATTCAGAAAATTGAAAATGTTTCTCAAAAAACTATTAGAGATAAATTAATGACTTATTTTTCTAATGAAGCTCAAAAAAATCATTCTAATACTTTTTCAATTAATTTTAATCGTCAAGATTTGGCTGATTATTTGAATGTTGATAGAAGTGCAATGAGCTTTGAACTTTCAAAATTACAAAAAGAAGGTTTTATCAAATATGATAAAAACCGTTTTGAACTTCTTTCTTAAATATATTTTAAGAGACAAAATAAACTTACATAGTAAAATTTAAAACTCCATCATTTTAAGTTAAGAATATCAAATAAAAAAGTAATTTGACTCAATTTTATATTAAAATACAAAACTTAAAAAAATGCGCCTGGAGGGAGTCGAACCCACGGCAGACAAGGTTTAGGAAACCTCCGCTCTATCCTACTGAGCTACAAGCGCTTACTTTTTCTGTAGAAAAAGTAAGCAAAAAGACTTTTCATACTCTTAACTTACTTCTCTACTACTAGACTCTTGTACTTCATCCATTTCTGTAGAAAAATTTTCTTACTTCTCTACCAAAATATATTCCTTTATTAAATTTTCACCCTTTTAGTATACAAAAACACTCTCTTCTTGTAAAGCTTCATTAAAAATGTTAAAATAACATCAAGATGAGAGATTTCAAAAAAAAGATTTTAGCTATTCTTCCCGTAAGTATTGGCGGAAGGCTTACAACTAACAGTATCATTAATGGTTTTAAACAAAACAAGTGTGACGTTACTGTTTTTGACGAATTATTTGATAATAATTTAAATGAAATTATATCTAAAGATTATGATTACATTTTAGGTTACGATTTTTCAGGACTTAAAATTAAAATAGATAATAATTTAAAAATGCCTTCTATTAATTATTTCTCAGATGATATTCGCTCTCGCACTTCTGGTGATGAATGGGAAAAATATCTTCCATACTTAGAAAACGATGATAATTTTACTTTTTATTGGGACAAATCACTTACCAGTTACGAAACTTTTAAAAATATACACTACTTACCGCATTTTGTGGATTTTGAAATTTATAAAGACTTAAAAATAAATCCTGAATTTGATTTAATGTTTGCAGGAAGACTTGATACTGATTACAGACTTAGTTTTTTTGAAGAATTAATTACTAAACTTCCGGAACTTAAAATTGCTTGGTATGCTATTGATAGGCACTATCAAGACGCAAAAAACAGATCTAAATATCCTGAATTAATTTCGCTTTGTTATCAAGGTTTTATTGATAATGAAGAAGATATGGCAAAAGCTATTAATAATTCTAAAATTATTTTCAACATGAATTCTCAAGGAATTTCATCACTTAATTATAGAACTTTTCAAACTGTAGCTTGTAAAAGACTTTTAATAAGTGATTATAGAGAAGAACTCGCTTTATTTGATGGTCATATGCCATTTTATGAAGATTTTTCGGATTTAATTTTTAAAATAGAAGCTTATCTTGAAGATAAAGAAGCTTACAATAAAGTTACAGAAGAATGCTATAAAATAGCTAAACAATCTCATAATTCTAAAGATTGTGTTAAATATATCTTAAAAGAAGTTTCTAAATAAAATTACTTACTTAAAGCATTAGAAGTTAATATAAACAAATTAACCATAATAAAGCCTAGGAACATTCCTGCAATAACGTCACTTAAATAATGTACACCAAGCCAAAGTCTTGAGATTCCAACCATCAAAATAAATAAACCAAACAAACCGACTAAAAAGTATCTCCAAACTTCAGATCTAACATAATGAAGAACCAAGTATATCAATATTCCATAAAAACACATCGTGGTTGATGAATGTCCTGAAGGAAAACTAAATCCCGGATAATTATCCCCACAAGGTCTTGTTCTGCAAACAAAATCTTTTATAAAATCAGTAGCTATAAAAGTTGCTTGAGTAAAAAATATTAACAAAAAAGTTTTAACATATTTTTGGTGAGAAATTAAAACACTACCGGCTGCAATTTGTGGCCATAACATATGTTGATATCTCCCAAATTCCGAAATTACAGCAGGAATATAACTTGGATAAGGGGACAATGCTAACCTTATCGAATGTAAAATATTACCATCTATTTCAGAAATATTTGGTAAATACATTACTAAAATCATTAGTATTACAAAAACTACTAAAGATACAATTATCCAATTCCAGCTTTCTTTTGAATTAAAACCTTTTGACTTCATTAAAAACCTCTAAAAGATATTTTTTACTTTTATAACTAAATCCATCATTTTTTCAAATAAAATAATTACGATTGGTGTAATCTCACTCACGCATACCGCAAAGAAAAACAGTGCAGAAATAGCCGCAATTATTTTTTGAATATCAGAAAACATAAAAACTTTGTTACTACGAAATTCTTCTATTCCTTCATACTCATCTGTGAAAGGTTTTACAGGAAGTTTTTCTTCTATTTTTTCGATTACATTTGCATATTTGATTTTTATTAAAGTGTTGTATGAATCAACATTCATCCACCACATAGCACTTACAGAAACCCCAAAAAATGCGAATATCAAAGTAGCCGTTATTTTATTTAAGAAAATAATATTTCCCGTATAAATCATTGCAAAAACTAAAACAACAATTGCTGCCATATAAAATTTATTTGTTTTAAAATTTCTGTCAATAAAGTTTTCTTTTTGTTCACAATAAGTTTTGTATTCTCTAAAAATCAACTCATCTCTATCCATTATTTTCTTCTCCGTTATTATTTTCTTCATTATTATCAGAAGTTTCTGCTGGGATTTCACCACGCTGAATTCTTACATCTTTCATAAGTTCATCAAATTCTTTTTCATCAAGTGTTTCTTTTTCAAGAAGATTTTTAGAAATATACTCTAACATATCTCTGTTATCACTCAATAATTTTTTAGCATAATCATACTGAGCATCAACAATTTTCTTAACTTCTTTATCAATATCAGCAGCAATTTCTTCTGAGAAATCTCTTGTATTACCAAAATTTCTTCCCATAAATACATGTTCTTGGTTTTTACCATAAGCAAGATTTCCCATTTTATCACTCATACCATAAGTTGTAACCATACTACGAGCAAGAGCTGACACTTTTTCTAAATCATTAGACGCTCCTGTTGTAACATTATCTTTTCCATAAATCAATTCTTCAGCAACTCTTCCGCCTAAAATCATTGTAATTCTATCTAAAAGTTGATTTTTTCGCATAGTTAAATGATCTTTCTCTGGTAGAGTTAATGTAATCCCTAACGCCATTCCTCTTGGAATTATAGAAACTTTATGTAAAGGATCACAATCTTTTAACAATTTAGCCAACAGTGCGTGACCAACTTCGTGGTAAGCAGTATTTTCTTTTTCTTCATCAGAAATAATTCTACTTTTCTTTTCAGGACCTGCCATAACTTTATCAATAGCTTCTTCTAAATCAGGCATTTCAATTTCAGACTTATCATGTCTTGCAGCAAGAAGAGCTGCTTCATTAAGTAAATTCTGCAAATCAGCACCTGTAAAGCCTGGAGTGCGTTTTGCAAGAGTTTTCAAATCAACTTCCTTACTTAATGGTTTATTCTTTGCATGAACATTTAATATCTGTTCACGTCCCAAAACATCAGGCTTATTTATAACAATTTGTCTGTCAAATCTTCCCGGACGCAACAAAGCATTATCCAAAATATCAGGTCTGTTAGTAGCTGCTAAAATTATAATATTAGTATTTTCATCAAACCCATCCATTTCAACAAGCAATTGGTTAAGAGTTTGTTCTCTTTCATCATGCCCGCCACCTAAGCCGGCACCTCTTTGACGACCAACAGCATCGATTTCATCAATAAATACAATACAAGGCTGATGTTTTTTAGCTTGCTCAAATAAATCTCTAACTCTTGAAGCCCCAACCCCAACAAACATTTCAACGAAATCAGAACCGCTTATTGAGAAAAACGGAACTCCAGCTTCTCCAGCCACAGCTTTTGCCATTAAAGTTTTACCTGTACCAGGAGAGCCTACCAAAAGAACACCTTTTGGAATCTTTGCACCTAGTTTAACATATTTATCAGAATGCTTTAAGAAATCTACGATTTCTTCTAATTCTTTTCTTTCTTCATCAATCCCTGCAACATCTGCAAAAGTTGTTTTAACTTTATTATCCATAAGCATTTTAGCTCTGCTTTTTCCAAAAGACATAGCCTGAGCTCCACCAGCCTGTATTGATTTTATTATTAACATTATAAAGCCTAAAACCAATAAGATTGTGATTAAAGAAGAGCCTAAACCGAAAGCAGAATTAGATTCATTAGCTTTTTTAGCATTAATTTCGATATTATTAGCCTCTAATTTTTGTAACACGTCTGAATTTTCAGGAAGAACTACTTTATATTGTAATTTTGGAGGTCTTACTTCTCCATATATTAAATTACTGGTAGTAGTTTTCTTTTCTGCTTCAGGTTGATTAACAGGAAGTGCAATTAACATGTCTTTTCCCATATCAACACTTTTAATTTCTTTATTTTCAACCTTTTGTAAAAAAGCAGTATAAGAAAGTTCTTGTGTACTTGATGTTGGACCTGTAAATAGCATTGAAATGAATGCTAAAACCATAATACCTAAAATTACGTACATCCCGATAGATTGATTTTTATTCATAATTCTCCTTTATTTACACAGACTATTGGAAGTTCAAACAACTCCTCTCCATTTTTTCCTATTATAACACAAATGTAAATTTTATTAACAAAAAAAGCAATTATTAAGAAAGATAATTCTTTATATATATAAGGATACTCAGGGATATTTATGGGACTACATAATTTTTGGAATAATTTTTCATATGGTTTTCTAAATGGAATGTTTAATTCAAATCCATTTATGTGTGGTTTTGGGTACACACCTTTTTCTTTCTGTTGCTGGTCTAATCCTTTTGCTTTTAATATTTTTCAGTATCCTAGCAGTATGAATTATCCTCCAATGTTTCCTATGATGAGTGTAAGTCCCTTTCCAACGCTTAATATGCCGAGAATTGATACGACATCAATTTTCCCAACAGATATTTGGAATACATCAAAACCTCAAACTCAAACTAATAATCACCCCTGGTTAGATAGTTTTGAACGTTCTATTACAGTTGAGGGAAAAGATAAAAAGAAAATTGATAATGAAAAAAAAGAAATTGTTTCTAAAACTGCTGATATTATTGTAAAACCCAATAATTCTAGCTTAGAAAACACTTCAAGCACTTCTAAAGCGATTTCAATGAATTATGAAAAAATGTTAGAATTCATTTTAAAATCAGAGGGGGGATATTTACCTGATGATTGTGGCCAAGCTTGTAACATGGGAGTTCGTCAATCAACGTATGATACATATAGAAAAAATAAAGGATTCCCGAAAAAAGATGTAAAAGAACTGACAAAAGAAGAAGCTAGTGATATTTATTATTCAATGTACTATGTTCCGAGTGGTGCTAACAAAATAAAAGATCCAAAACTTGCTCTACAAGTATTTGATACAGCTGTAAATATGGGAGTAGGAGCTGCTAAAAAATTATTGAGTCAATGTGGGAATGATGCAAATAAATTTGAAGAATTAAGACTGGCAAGATATGAATCAATTGCACAAAATGATTCATCAAAGAGAAAGTTTCTTACAGGATGGAAAAATAGGGTCAAAAATCTAGAAGATTTTATGGATAAAAATTCAAAGACTTTAGCATAAAAAAAAGCCGTTTCTTAGAGGAACGGCTACCAGACTTGGGGAGGAGGTATGAAAAACCGTTTGGTTTTCCATATACCTTCTCTACGGCATTATTTTAAAATTTCTTTAACATCTCATTAAAAATATCATCTATTAGTAGGAGAAAAGCTCGAGTTGGCTTCTTTTTAAATTTTTACGTAACTAGTGAATAGTGAATAGAGTTTTATTATTAACTTCTTCTCAACTCATAAACTTATCTTCTTCTCCTCTTGAAACACTTCACACTGAATTCTTTTCAGGGTTTTATGAATTTTCTAGTCGATAAGATTCCGAAAATAAATTTGGAATATCGAGAAAATATTATACAATTTTTAATTAAAATTGGTGCTATAAATTACACCATACAAATAATTAGTAACTACATTCCCCTCCCCTTGAGGGAGGGGGTTGGGGGTGGGGTAAATGAATTAGTAACTAATGAATAGAGTTTTATTATTAACTTCTTCTCAACTCCTAAACTTTTTCTGCTCACTGTTAAAATATTTTAAGCTAAAAAACCATGGTACTCGACAATTAATATTTTTTCGTATATTATAAAAATTATGCTAGCCCAATAATAGTTAAAGGAGAAAAAGATATGCAAGTAATACTTAAAAAAGAAGTTCAAAATATTGGTGAAGCCGGTGATTTAGTAAATGTAAAAGACGGTTATGCAAGAAACTTCTTAATTCCTAAGAATTATGCAGAAATTGCAACAGAAGGTGCTTTGAAAAATAGAGAACAAAATATTGCTAGAATCAAAGCTAAACAAGAAAAATTACATCAAGAAGCTTTAGCTAAAGCTGAATTAATCGAAAAATTAGGTTCTATTGAATTATCTGCTAAAGCCGGTGAAAGTGGTAAATTATTTGGAACAATTACTACTAAGAAATTGTGTGAAGAATTAAAAGAAAAAGCTAATATCGAAATTGATAGAAAAACTGTTTCATTAAATGCACCTATCAATAAGATTGGAGAATTTACGATGTTAATCAAATTAACTTCAAAAGTTAAAACTGAGTTAAAAGTTATCGTAAAAGCTTCTGAAGTAGTAAAAGAATCTGTAGAAGAAATTGAAGAAACAGAAGCATAGTTTTGGAAAAAATAAAAAACGTGCTGACTAAATTATTGTACAGCACGTTTTTTTTTGAATAAAGAAAGAGAGACTTATGGCAAAAATATCTTTTAAATGTTTTCCAAGCGGGAATTTACCATACGAAACAAATGAAGCAGCTACAAAAATGATGGTAAAATTATTTGAAGAAATCCCGTATCTTGCAATGTTACCGAATGCTTCAGAAACGGAAAATATTTATTACAGAAGCTTAGAAAATCTTCCGGGCGTATTATTAAAAGATAAAAAAATCTTTTTTAAAGATAAGGTTCCGTCATTTAAACAAGAATTAGTGTCTTTAGATGTAGCTTTTAACAATCCGACAGAAGAAAATCTAGAAAAATACAAAATAAATTCTTTTTTTCTACCCAAGTACTTGCAAATATTACAAAGACTTCAACCCAAAGAAACCGTTGTAAATATTTTAGGGCCATTTTCTGTTGCACATATACTATCACAGAAAGATTCTCCACATGTATTAACAGACAAATGTTATCGCAAATTAGTAATTCAAGCGGTTTGTGTTAAAGCAATATGGTTAATAAGAAAAATAAAAGAAGCCTCTCCGGATACCCATCCGATTGTAGTACTTGAAGAACCGCTTTATCATCATTATGGTGATTTAAAAAGAGGCAACAATGAAATCACTAGAGAAATTGTACTTAATTTATTTAGTAAAGTAGTGAATAAGATAAAAGAATACCAAGGTTTAGTCGCAATACAAAGTTTTGAAAAATGCGATTGGCAAATTCCACTCGAGGCAAAAGTTGATATCATTTCTTTTGATGCATACAATAACCCTAATAACCTTAATATTATTGCAGAAAAAATAAATGATTTTTTAATAGCCGGAGGAAGAATTAATTGGGCAATTGTTCCAACAAAAACTGAAGCTTTAGTTAAAAGTTTAAATATAGATGAAGTTTACAACAGATTTGAAAAAACTGTTGAAGGATTAATAGTTTCTGGTGCAAGCGAACGTCTTGTATATAATAGAGCATTAGTTTCTATACAAGGAAATGTCGATAAACTCCCTTTAATTTTTTCAGAAAAAGCATTAATACTTGCAACCCAATTATCTAAAAGAATACCTTTTAAGAGCTAGAAGGTTCGTCTTCTACTATAGCGTTAGAATCAATGAAAATAGTATTTCTAATAAAAGTATGAGCCATAAGTAACAGATATGGATTCATTTCATTTGTAGCTGAAAGATTAACTTTGGTTTTTTGCTCTTCAAGAATTTCTTTTTTCTTTGGTTCAATTGCTTCAATATCAATATTTGTATTCATAGCGTGAGAAGAACTTTCATCTTTCAAACTTTTTAATAAAGTATTCTTTGGAAATTCCTCTGAACAAATTATATATATATCAATAGAATTTGATGTGGTAAGAGTAAACACGCCTTTTACATTTCCAAAATTTTTAGTCTGAATTAAAACAGTTAATTTAGAATTGTTTGATTCATTTTCACCATCTTGAGGTTCAATTTCTAAATCAAAATTTACATTTTCGTTTAAAGGCAACCAAGGTAAATATAAAAGCATCAAACTTTTTAGAGTTTGATTTGGATTACCAGACTCAGCTAGTGCAATACAAGAATTTATAATACTCAAAGTTTCAGTAATTTGTTCATTTGTCATCCCGCTTTTAGAAGCAGAAGCCATAGCTATAATCAAATTAGCAACTGCTTGCTTACTATTTTTTAAAATTAATTCAGAAAAAGCAGGTAAATGTACCATACCATTAAAAATCAACATAACGGCGTCTTTTTGGGCATTTACAACTTGAGCTTGAACATTTTGATTAACATTCAATGGTATTTCTGACGTATCATCAAAAAGTTGTGAAATCATTTTTTGATTTTTCAATAGCTCTTGATTCAAATCATTTAACATTAAAGTATTTGTATTAAGAGGTCGATTTTTATCCTGTATATTTAACAAAATTTGTGCCAATGTTTGGGGTAAATTTAATAAATTTCTTATATAGATTGCTCTATCCATACTAGCAATTTGATTCATTTGAATTTGATGCATAATATTTATTGTTGATTGGATATTTTGTATATTAGAAGGTTTTTGCATTGTGAGATTATTATTGAAAGAATTTCCTCCAATGTTCAAATCCTCTTTTTGTTTCAATTTCTTTATATAAATTTCAGGGTTTCTTAATCCTGCTAAAATTTTTCCAATACTAAAACCATCCATATTAATATAATTATAACAATTTTAAAAAAGAAGTCTATATTCAAATCCACACTTTACAAAATAAGGCTTTTTTAATAAGATTAAATATAGTTTAATGAGAGGTACCTAATGTCTAATAAATATAAACGTGTGTTATTAAAGATTAGTGGGGAAGCACTACTTGGGAATCAGCAATTTGGAATTGACTATGAACCAGTAGAGATGATTGCTAATGAAATAAAATCAATTGTAGACCGTGGCGTAGAAGTCGCAGTAGTAGTTGGTGGCGGAAACATTTTTCGCGGGATGAAAAATAGTGCAAAGCTTGGTATGGATCAAGCATCAGGCGACTATGTAGGAATGCTTGCAACAGTTATGAATGCTGTAGCCTTGCAATGTGCATTAAAAAAGATTAATTTGGATTGTAGAGTTCAAACTGCAATTGCTATGAATCAGATAGCAGAGCCTTATGTAAGACATCGTGCAATAAGGCATTTAGAAAAAGGTCGTGTTGTTATTTTTGCAGCAGGAACAGGGAATCCATTCTTTACAACAGATACAGCATCTGCCCTGCGTGCTTCTGAAATTGATGCAGAAGTTATGTTAATGGCAAAAAATGGAGTTGATGGCATTTATAATGATGATCCGAATATCAATCCTAATGCTAAAAAAATTGATAATATGACTTATGATGATATCATAAAGCACGAATTAAAAGTTATGGATACTTCAGCTTGTGCATTATGTAAACAAAACAAGATTCCTATAATCGTTTTTGATTTTAAAGCTCAAGGTAGTCTTGTAAAAATAATGGATGGCGAAGTTGTCGGTACTTATGTAAATTAGTAGATTTTAATATAAAAGGAGAAAATTATGTCAGAAGCTCTAGAAGAAATGTATTTATTCGGAGAGGAAAAAATGGAAAAAGCAATTTCACAAATGAAACGTGAATTTGCATCAGTAAGAACAGGTAGAGCTAATCCAAATGTATTGGATAAGGTTGTAGTCGATTACTATGGAGCACCAACTCCAATTAGACAAATGGCTCAAGTAAGTGTAAGTGAAGGAACTACATTAGTAATTACTCCTTTTGATAAAAGCATTATGAAAGATGTTGAAAAAGCTATTATAAAAGCAGAATTAGGTGTTGCACCTAACAATGACGGAACTTGCATCAGACTAAACTTCCCTCCTCTAACAGAAGAAAGAAGAAAAGAAACTGCAAAAGATGTAAAAAGATTTGGAGAAGATGCAAAAGTTGCTGTAAGAAACGTTAGAAGAGATATGGTAGATTCTTTAAAGAAAATTGAAAAGGAAGAAAATATGCCAGAAGACGCAGTTAAAGATAATCAAGATAAAATCCAAAAACTTACGGATAAATATGTTGGAATTATTGATTCTTTAGTTGTTGAAAAAGAAAAAGAGGTAATGACTGTATAATGGCTTTAAGTAAAAGTTTGACAAGAATGTTTACAGGACTTGTAATTGGATTTACTGCACTGTTTGCAATAATTCAAGGAGGTCTGTACTTGATGGCTTTGGTGCTGGCGATTGTAATTTTAGCATCAAGAGAATACACTGAAATTTTAAAGCATAAAGGTTTTTTACCTAGCTATAGAATAATAATTATATCAAGTTTGATTTTTGCAGCTTTAGCATATTTCAACAGATTTGATTTAGTTGCTCTGGCTTTTTCAATGTGTTCAATTATGGCATTTTTGTCAGTTTTATTTAAAGGTAAACAGCCTTATATTGCAAATGTTGCAACAACTATTTTAGGTTTTGTATATTGTGGTTGGTTTCCATTACATCTTTTATTTTTAAGAGATTTAGGCAGCCAACCTGTTTATCAAGGTTTTATTAAACAAAATGTTTCAACAGAAGGCATAGGATACGCTTTACTATTATTTTTCTGCGTAATCGCAACTGATACGTTTTGTTATTATGCAGGATGTAAATTTGGGAAACACAAAATTGCACCGGTAATAAGTCCCAACAAAACTATTGAAGGTTCAATTGGCGGAACTGTTATGTGTATGGTTTTTTGTATTGCGTTCGGGCTTGCGATACAAATTCCTTGGTATCATTGTATAATTTTAAGCCTTTTAATAGCAGGTTTTGCTCAAATTGGTGATTTATGCGAATCAATGATTAAACGTGATGCAGGAGTAAAAGATTCTAGTAACATTCTTCCCGGACACGGTGGATTCTTAGATAGAACTGACAGTTATATTTTAACAATTCCTATAGTTCATTATTATTTATACTTCTTTGTTGTAAATAATTTTATGGATTTATTTAGGGGTATAATGTAGTGATAGAAGATGTTTTTGGAAAACAAAATAATCTTGTTAAAATTGCTCTAACACATCCTTCTTATACCAAAGAAAATAATTTGGATAGTCTCGAAAATTATGAACGATTGGAATTTTTGGGAGATTCTGTATTGAAGCTTTTTACATCAAAGCTTTTGTATGAAAAATATCCTGATTTCCCGGAAGGGGAGTTATCTAAGATTCGTTCAATATTGGTATCGGATGTAATTTTAGCTAAAATTGCAGTTTTAATAGGTGTTGATAAAGAAATGATTTTAGGTCGTGCTGAAGAAAAGCAAGGCGGACGTAAAAGAGAATCAAATATTGCTTGTACATTAGAAGCATTATTGGGTGCGTATTATTTAAACGGTAAATATAAGGAAATTGAAAAATTTTTAAAAGAATATTTACTAGAGTATGCAGATGATATAGATAAACATTTTGAAAAATATAATGCAAAAGATATTTTGCAACAGTATACTCAAGGAGTAAATAAAACACTTCCAACCTATAAAGTTAAAGAAATCAAAGGACCTGCACATAAACCGGAATTTATTGTAGAAGTAGAGTGGAATGGTGAAATTATTTCAACTGCAGCAGGCAAATCAAAAAAAGAAGCTGAGCAAAATTGTGCTCTTGAGGCTTGTAAAAAATTAAATGTAATTGATTAATTACTCCATCCAAATGATTACAAAAATATTTTTACTAAATATAATGTCTATATTGGGAGAAGGTTTAAGGATATGAACAGACGTTGGTACGATTCTAATGAACATACACAAAAAGCTTTGTCTTTATTAAAAGATATGAATGAGGAACAAAGACGAGCTTTATCAAGAGATTTAACCGCTGTAGTTAAGCAAATAAAAGACATGCATATAGAAGAAGATGATGAAAATCAAGAAATAAGTCTTGGTATTGATAGAGTTTTGGGACTTTATAAAATCTCAAATTCAAGAAGATGGTATGATAAAGTAAGTGTTTTATCTTATGCAATGAAAACAATGTCTACTCTACCTAAAGAAGATTTTTATAATATTATGGAAGGTATAACATCAAGCGTTTCTGCATAATTAAATAAATATTGATTTTGCCCCTTGTTTATTCTAATATCAAGTTGTAATAAATAAGGAGAAAAATTATGGCAAGAAAACCAATTATTGCAGGAAACTGGAAAATGAATTTACTTCAAGCTGATGCAAAAGCATTATTTGAAGGTATAAAGAATTTTACAAAAGATTTTACAGCACAACAATTACCAACAGTAGTTATTGCTCCTGTATTTACGTCTTTAAATGTTGTAGAAACAGAAAGATGCAATTGCGGATGTGGTGGAGATAAAATTGCTATTGCCGGACAAAATTGTCACTGGGAAAAATCAGGTGCTTATACAGGTGAAATTTCTGTAGAAATGTTAGCAGACGCTGGTTGTTCTTATGTAATCATCGGACACTCTGAAAGAAGACAATATTTCTCTGAAACTGATGAAATGATTAATAAAAAAGCTAAAGCTATTTTAGCAGGCGGGTTGATTCCAATTATCTGCTGTGGTGAAACTTTAGAACAAAGAGAAGCAGGTGTTACTGATGAGCATATAGCAACTCAAATCAGAGCAGCTTTAAACGGTCTAAGTGAAGAAGAAGTTGCAAAATCAGTAATCGCATATGAACCAATTTGGGCTATTGGTACTGGTAAAACTTGTGATAGCGTTGAAGCGAACAGAGTAATTGCTATGATTAGAAACGTTGTTAAAGAAGTATCATCTGAAAAAGCAGGTGATGCAATCAGAATTCTTTATGGCGGTTCAGTAAAACCTTCAACAATAGAAGAACAAATGTCTCAATCAGATATTGATGGTGCTTTAGTAGGTGGAGCAAGCTTAAAAGCTGATAGCTTTAACGAAATAATCGCTAATACTATGAAAGTTAGTGTTTAAGTAATATTGATAAAGCAAACAAGGAGATTACAAGCTCCTTGTTTGCTTTATTTTATTATTAAGTTAATTCTGCAAGTTCTTTTTCTAACCAAACATTGTATGAATTTTTAAAATTTTCTGAAAAAGTATCTATAACTACCCGAGTATTTAAAGAACTTTCTGAAGGTTTTGAAAATATCCACCAATTATTTCTATTTTTACCGGATACTCCGGCATCAACACCTATTGTTTTAGCATTATCAAAAGCTGCATTAAAAAATTCACTATCAAAATTTACTCCATTAGCTTCACAAAAATTATTTGCCATTGTAAAAAATTGGGATTTTAGGTTATCAATCATTGTTTCTGCTACATCTTTATAATAATTGGCACCACGTCTTTTTGTGCTAATAGTTTCTCCAGTAGAGTATAATAGACTTAAATCTTTACCTGTAGCTTTATCTTTTATAGGAACTTTATTTAAAAATTTACCAGCTGCTGTATAATCAATATTCATCAGGTCAAAATCTTTTGTAGAAGCATTCATGTTATCAACCGTTTCTGTGATATTGTTATTAAAATTTTTAATAAAATTATCAACGACATCTTTAATATTTTCATTAGATTTATATTTTTTCCACCATAAAAATCCAGTTTTATTAAAAGTCATTGAATCAAGAGTTTGATTAATACTATTTGAATAGACATTTTCGAAAACATTAGAAATTTTATCAAATGCTATTCCTGCTTCTTTTAACATTGTTTCAATTTGATTTTTTATTTGAGATTTTAAGTTATTATTTTCTAAAATAGATCTTGCTTGAGATTTAATATCATCAGTATTTTTAGATTTTTTAAACCCTGAATTTTTGGTATACCCAGAAACGATTGAGTAGTTTATGTTATTTGGATTTACTCGATATTCAAATCCTTCAATATCTAGAAAAGCCTTATTTGCAGCCTCTTCATCAGCTTTATTTTGGGCTGCGATAATTTGTTCCTTAAGTGATAAATTACTTAAAGAATTTATTATATTTTGCATAGCTTCTTTTAAAGATCTTGCATCTGAAAATTTATTTAATGCAGAATTTATTGCTACTTCAGTTTTAATATTTGTTCCACCAAGTTGGATAGATACTCCATTAGCAAGAGCTGTCATTAAAAAATCTTTTGTTATATTTTTTAAGTTTTTAAATTCATTACTGTCAATGTATGTACCTAAATTTTCAATAGATTTTTGGTATTCAGCAGTGGCAACTTCCATTTTTTCCACTTCAGTTTTATTCATATACAAGTTTAAATGTGATTCTAGATCCGCTGCGAGATTATTTCCACTATAATTTTTGATAAAATTATCTGCTTCTGCTTCTAGTAATGTTAAAATTGAATAAGCTGCATTTTCATTTATTGCTTCATTTAAAACTTCACCATTAATGTTCATATTAGTGGTTGTAAGATTTTCATATATAGAATCAAGTACATATGATTTTATATTATTAACAATAGCTGTTGGAGCATTTGCGAAGATATTAGCTTTAATTTCTTCATATTTTTCTGTTAATTTTTCTTTAAATGCTTCAAGCATATTAGTAGGATTACCAGTATAATTGTTATAGAATTCGTTAATAAAGTCTTTGAGTTCAGATGTTATTTGTGGAATATAGCTTGAAAACTTTCCTGAAAAATCTGTAGAAATTTTTGCTGTCATATCATATACAGCAGCTTGCATTTCAAGTTTTTTTTCACTTATTGAGAAATTTTCTTCATTTATTATTTTATTATTTTCATCTGTAGATGAAAGCTCAACGGAATCAAGTTTTATTTCTTCCAAAACTTTGTTATATTCTTCAGATGAGATTTGACCATCTCCATCTTTGTCAAAATCTGTAAATTTAAGTTTTATTCCATTTTGAATTGTTAAATTACCAAATTGATTAATCCCATTAAGTCCACTACTCATTAAATACTCCTTTTTGTAAATTTCATTTTGTAATAATATTTACGGCTTTTTTTTTTTAAACTTTAACAATCTATTCTTATTTGTTACAAATTTTTACATTTAGTAGTCGCGATAATGTTATTAAATATTTAGTTCAGAAGTGCAATGAGGACATCTTATTGCAAGTATCGGGATTTGAGTATGACAATAAGGGCATTCTTTTTGAGTGCTTACATTTTCTTCAAAACATTCTTTTTTCATTTTATTTTTTAAAGTGTTAATAGATTTTATCATTAGAAAAACTGAACATCCTACTATAAAAAAACTGATTAGATTATTAAAAAATATTCCATAGTTTATAGTAACTGCACCTGCATCCTTTGCAGCTTCAAAAGTTGAATAATGAAGATTATGCGGATATATTTGTAAATAAAGATTAGAAAAATCAACTTTTCCAAGCAAAAGTCCAATAGGAGGCATAATAATATCTTTAACAAAAGAGTCTACGACTTTTCCAAAAGCAGCACCAATTATAATCCCAATTGCCATATCAATAACATTACCACGCAAAATAAATTCTTTTAGTTCTTTTACTAAATTTTTAAACATAAACTAATCTCCTTTTATACATAATAAGTTTAATCAAGTTTCTATACATTATACCTACGATTCACCCACTTGTAGAATAAATATGTTTATGTGAAAATGTACTTAACTGGTAACAGTGTATAAATAGTAGTAGTAAAAATATAAAGGGAATTAGAAAATGGCAAGAAAAACTCCATTAGAAAAAATCAGAAATATTGGTATTGCTGCTCACATCGATGCAGGTAAGACCACTACAACTGAACGTATCCTGTTCTATACAGGTAAAACTCACAAAATCGGTGAAACTCACGATGGTGCAGCTGTAACTGACTTCATGGAACAAGAAAAAGAACGTGGTATTACAATCCAATCAGCAGCTGTAACTGCTTCTTGGAAAGGTCACCAAATTAATATTATCGACACCCCTGGTCACGTTGACTTCACAATCGAAGTAGAACGTTCATTACGTGTATTAGACGGTGTTGTAGCAGTTTTCTGTGCAGTTGGTGGTGTGCAATCACAATCAGAAACTGTTTGGAGACAAGCTAACAGATACGAAGTACCTAGAATGGTATTCGTAAACAAAATGGACAGAACTGGTGCAGATTTCTACAGAGTAGTTGATCAAATCAAAACAAGATTAGGTGCAAATGCTGTACCTATCCAATTACCTATCGGTGCTGAAGATCAATTTACAGGTCTAATTGATCTTATGACAATGAAAGCTGAAATTTATACAAATGACTTAGGTACTGATATCAGAGAAGAAGAAATTCCTGCTGAATTAGCAGAAAAAGCAAAAGAATATAGAGATGCAATGGTTGAAGCTATTGCTTCAGAAGATGATACTTTAATGGAAAAATTCTTCGAAGATCCTGATTCAATTACTGTTGAAGAATTAAAAGCTGTTTTAAGAAAAGCAGTTTGTGAAAACAAAATTGTTCCAGTATGCTGTGGTACAGCATTTAAGAACAAAGGTGTTCAATTATTATTAAACAACGTAGTTGATTATATGCCATCACCAGTAGATGTTAAAGCTATTGAAGGTGAATTAGAAGATGGAACAAAAACAGAAAGACATTCTTCAGATGATGAGCCATTCTCTGCATTAGCATTCAAAGTTATGACAGACCCATTCGTAGGTCGTTTAACTTTCTTAAGAGTTTATTCAGGTGTAATTACATCTGGTTCATATGTTCTAAATGCTACTAACGGTAAAAAAGAACGTATCTCAAGACTTGTAAGAATGTATGCAGACCAAAGACAAGAAGAAAATGAAGTATACGCAGGTGATATCTGTGCAGCAGTTGGTTTAAAAGATACAACAACAGGTGATACATTATGTGATGAAAAAGCTCCAATTATCTTAGAAAGAATGAGCTTCCCAGAACCTGTTATTTCTGTAGCGATTGAACCAAAAACAAAAGCTGACCAAGATAAAATGGGTATTGCATTACAAAAACTTGCAGAAGAAGATCCATCATTCAGAGTTAAATCTGATACAGAAACAGGTCAAACAATTATTTCAGGTATGGGTGAATTACACTTAGATATCATCGTTGACCGTATGTTAAGAGAATTCAAAGTAGAAGCTAACATTGGTAAACCACAAGTTGCTTACAGAGAAACAATCAGAGGATCAGCAGAACAAGATTCTAAATTTGTTCGTCAATCAGGTGGTAAAGGTCAATACGGACACGTTAAAATCAGAATTTCTCCAGCTGAAGAAAATGCAGGATTTGTATTTGAAAACAAAATTGTTGGTGGTGCTATTCCTAAGGAATACATCGAACCAGCAAGAAAAGGTATGGAAGAAGCTCTTGAAGGCGGTATCCTAGCTGGATTTCCTATGATAGACGTTAAAGTTGAGTTATTCGACGGTTCATACCACGAAGTTGACTCTTCTGAAATGGCGTTCAAAATTGCTGGTTCTATGGCAATTAAAGATGGTGCTAAGAAATCTCAACCTTGTATTCTTGAGCCAATGATGAAAGTTGAAATTGAAATCCCTGATGAATTTACAGGTACAATCATCGGTGATATTTCAAGAAGACGTGGTCGTGTAGAAGGTCAAGAACCACAAGGAAATACCGGTAATGTAATTGTTAGAGCTATAGTTCCTCTTGCTAACATGTTTGGTTATGCAACTGACTTGAGATCTAATACTCAAGGTCGTGGAACATTCTCTATGGAATTCCAAAAATACGAACAAGTTCCTGCAAACGTTGAAAAAGAAATCATCGAAAAAGCGGGAGCGAGCAAAGGCTAATGCCTTTTTGCGGAAATGATACAAATCATTGAAGCAAAAAGCTGTGCCGTTTAACGCGAGCGACCAAGACAGCGGGAGCAAGCAAAGGCTAATGCCTTTTTGCTGAAAGACATAAGTCAGTAAAATCAAAATTATAGAGTGGACAAAGCATAAGCGTATCCACTCTTTTTTAAGTCATTGAAGCAAAAAGCTGTGCCGTTAATTGCGAGCGACCAAGACAGCGGGAGCGAATAAAAGCTAATTTTAGTTTAATAAAGAAAAAGACCGAGATGTTTAAAATCCCGGTCTTTTATTATTATTTGTTTAATTTAACCAATAACTGGTTGAACAAAAGTTCTTGTAGCTAAATCTTTATCTAATAATAATAAAGCTTTTTTATCATCGCCAATAAGTTTAAGAGTTGCTAAAACTCCGCTTACAGTAGATTCTTCTTCTACTTGTTCTTTTAAATACCAATCAAGAAAATGTAAAGCAGCTCTATCTTTAACTTCTTCTGCAACATCCATTAAATGATTAATTCTTGAAGTTACAAATTCTTCATGACGTAATACTTGCTCAAAAATTTCTAAAGGGGTATTCCCTTCAACTACAGGTTTTTCAATAGCTTTTAATTCAATACTTCCGCCTCTTTCATTTAAATAATCAAACATACCCATAGCATGAGCATGTTCTTCTTGAACTTGTACGTCAAACCAATTTACAAAACCTTGTAAATTTTGTTCTTGAAAATAAACTTTCATGGCTAAATACAAATATTCAGAAAAAAATTCTTTATTAATTTGTTCATTAAATTCTGCTTGTAATTTTTCATTAATCATCTTCTTATCCTCCATATTTATATTATAAATACCTAGGATTAAATATTCCTAGGTATTTAATCTATTTATTATTATACATTATGTATCAATATTAGTTGCATAAACAGCATTTGCTTCAATGAAATCTCTTCTAGGTTCAACTTTATCACCCATCAATACATCGAATAATTGATCACACATCATTGCATCTTCAATATTAACTTTTAATAAAGTTCTTGTTTCAGGATCCATTGTAGTTTCCCAAAGTTGTTGAGGCATCATTTCACCAAGACCTTTAAATCTTTGAATTGTCATACCTTTTTGACCTCTATCATCCACAACTTTTTGTAATTGTTCAAAAGAGGTAATCTCAACTTCACCATTTTCTGTTTCTAAAATCAACATTTTTTCTTCTTCTATCAAGAAATCTCTTATTAAAGGATATGAATTTTTTAAACGTTTAAATTCATTACTTTTTATAATATTAGAAGTTATTAGCTCATGTTCATTTTCAAATAAATCCAATTGAATAGCATATTTGGCATTTTCAGGATTATATTTTAAAGAAACTGCATAATTTTTAGCTTCTGCAATATTATAATTTTCAGCGTGATCTTTTAAATAATGATTTAGATAATCAATAACTTCAGTCATCTTTGCTTGATCTTCAAAGTCTTCAGGTTTAACATCAGATCTGATAATACCACGTAAAACAACTGATGGAATTATATTTAAAATCGGATTGTTATAAGATTTATAAAATGCAGACATATTACTTAATAGAGTAAGTAATTCATCTCCTGTTTTAACCTTAGTTTTAGTCTTATCAGACAAGCTTAAAGATTTTATACCACGTTCTTTAAGCATTTTATCCAAAGCATGTTCATCATATAAATATTCAGAATTTTTACCTATTGTAACCTTAAATAGAGGAGGTTGTGCAATATATACATAACCATTTTCTATAAGCGGTTTTGCATATCTAAAGAAGAATGTTAATAATAAAGTTCTAATATGCGCGCCATCGACATCAGCATCGGTCATAATAATAATTTTATGATAACGTAATTTTTCTAAGTTAAATTCTTCTTCATTTTTACTAATAGTAATACCGAAAGCTTGAACCATAGATTGAATTTCGTTATTAGCATAAATTTTATCCAATCTAGCTTTTTCAACGTTAAGGATTTTACCTCTTAAAGGTAAAATAGCTTGGAACATTCTATTTCTACCTTGTTTAGCGGACCCACCAGCAGAATCACCCTCAACTATATAAATTTCACATTTTTCAGGTTCTCTATTAGAACAATCAGCTAATTTACCAGGGAGCGTAGAATTTTCTAATACAGATTTTCTTCTAGTTAATTCTCTGGCCTTTCTTGCAGCCTCTCTAGCTCTTTGAGCTTGAAGAGTTTTTTCTATAATTAATCTTGCAAGTTTAGGATTAAATTCTAACCATTCTTGAAGTTTTTCTTTAACAACATCTTGAACAGCTGGCATAACTTCTGAATTCCCTAATTTTTCTTTTGTTTGCCCTTCAAATTCAGGATTTTCAATTTTTACAGAAACGATTGCAGTAAGCCCTTCTCTAACATCATCACCTGAAAGATTTTGTTCATTATCTTTCAAAATTTTATTAGTTCTTGCATAATCATTTAAAACACGAGTAATCGCATTTCTAAAACCTGTCAAATGAGTTCCGCCTTGATGAGTGTTGATATTATTAGCAAAAGATAAAATAGATTCATTATAAGAATCAGTATATTGCATAGCAACTTCAACTTTAGTTTTTTCAACCATTTTTTCCATATAAATAGGCTCATCAAACATAACTGTTTTATTTTGATTTAAGAATGTTACGTAACTAGCAATCCCTCCTTCATAATGGAAAGTTTCTTCTTTATTATCTTTATTATCATGAAGAACGATTTTTAATCCTTTATTAAGGAAAGCCATTTCTCTAAATCTTGTAGCAACTATATCAACATCAATTTCAGTTGTTTCGGTAAAGATTTCCGGATCAAGCCAGAACGTAGATTTAGTACCTGTTTTAGTAGTCGTAACAGTTTTTTCAACAGGAGCAGTTGGTTCTCCTCTCAAATAAGTTTGACGCCAAACATATCCGTCACGAGAAACTTCAACAACCATTTTTTCAGAAAGAGCGTTAACAACAGAAGCCCCAACACCGTGCAAACCACCAGAAACTTTATAACCGCCATCTCCGAATTTTCCACCTGCGTGAAGCACAGTATGAACAATTTCAAGAGCAGACTTTCCACTATCAGGTTTTATATCAACAGGAATACCACGACCATTATCTTCTACAGTAACGCTGTTATCCTTATTAATTGTAACGTGAATTTCTGTACAATAACCTGCAAGAGATTCATCGATTGAGTTATCAACAATCTCATAAATACAATGGTGAAGCCCTCTTTGAGAAGTAGATCCGATATACATGCCCGGTCTCATTCTAACAGCTTCTAAACCTTCTAAAACTCTAATATTACTAGCGTCATACCCTTGTGCCATTCATCCCCCTCAAATAAATTAAAATCTTTTAGTATTATAATTGTACCATAAAAGAAATTTTTGAGTAATTAGTTTTTAGAGGTTTTTATGATTAAAAAAATAAATCTATATGATATTGAATATAATGAAAGCTATAACAAAAAATTAGTATTTGATAATGAGAATAGTTCATTAACATTAATCTCTTTTAAAGCAGGAAAAGAAAGAAGTTTACATATAGACGAGCAGGATGAAGTTGCACAAATTATCGAGGGTAAAGCAGAAGTAACTATTGGAAAAGAAAAATTTGTTTTGATACAAAACGAAATGATAGTCATGCCTGCCAAAATTCCACACGGTTTAAAGGCAATAGAAGACAGTAAAATGTTATTATTAAGACCAAAACATACTCATTAATAAAATACAAACTTGATTTTTTGTTATTTAGTTGCTAGAATTAATTTTGTCACAGAAAGATACGGGCCTGTGGCACTCTACCGAGGGGTAAATGAGTGATATTTTAACTCAATAAGTCCCGCTCAATGTCTAGAAAATAAATGTTGGATTTTTTGAGAGGTAGGTAGCGGGCTCGCGCCGAGCGGTAAGGCAAGCCGAGTGAGAGAATCGAACGAGGTGGAGTCGAGGAAACGGAGTCGGCTTGTGTGAACAAGACGAGCAGGTTTCCGAGTGGAGCCGTTAAGCTAATGGCATGACAACTAAATATTAAATCGCCACAATATACGGGCCTGTGGCGCAGCGGTAGCGCAGAGGACTCATAATCCTTTGGTCGTGGGTTCGAATCCCTCCGGGCCCATAAAAAATAGACACAACTTTTTGGTTTTGTCTATTTTTTTGTCCGGAAAGTGGATGAGAACCCCAAACAAGCGGAGCGAAGTTTTTAAGTTCAAACGTAAATGAGCTGGTAAATATAAGGTGCAAAAAATTGCACCCTACTTGTTTTTTGGGGGACATTTTACCCTCCTCCCCTTGAGGGAGGGGGTGGGGTTTTATAATTTAAAAGGTGCAAAAATTGCACTCTACAAACTATTTAGGATATATATTTTTTGTAATTCATAGATTATTTTAGTGTATATTAAAAGACGCAGTAAATCAAAGATTTACCACATCCTACTTTATTTAAGAATGATTAAAGCAAGTAGCAAGTAGGGTGCAATTTTTTGCACCAAAACAATCAATAACATCATTTATTATAATTTACTTGTAGCTTTTCACCAGCTTTAATTTCTTTTATTTTGCCTTGTCTTATAGAACCATAAATATATGTAAATCTATTTTTATAAGTACTTTCACCTATTTTTTTCACTAACCTATCATTTAAAGGATGAACATACACTTTACAATTTTCGCCAAAAGCAGAACAATATTCACCACCATTAGTAAAAAATTCCAACATCAAATCATCATCAACCAACATTGTTCCATCTGAATTTATTTTTTTAGGTTGTAAAATATCAAAATATACCTTTGCGAATTCTTCATTCGTAGAACAAGGTACTTTTACGCCATTTTGCATCATTTTATAACTATATTTTTCAATTTTATACATACAATCACTAGCCTTATTAAGCCAAACCTGATCTTTTTGAGAAGGTAATAAAGAATTAAATGAAAAATAAAATACAACTATTGTAACTAATATAAATATTGGCATATAAATCGTTACTAATCGACAACTACTATTAATAAAATATTTCCTTAACGGATATTTTGAAGAATCTATAAAATCAAAATTATTAGTCTTTTTTTGTAAAAAAATTACAACACTTACAAGTAATATCAATGGTATTAAATTTACAAATATACTCATCAGAAATCTAAAAACCTCCAGTTTAATAATTATATAATAACATAATAAACACCTGATTTTAATTTTTTCATGCTATAATCGACTTAAAATGGTAGATTAGCAGAGGGAAATATTATTATGAATAGATTTTATACAACAACAGCGATTGATTATGTAAATGGTGCTCCACATATTGGACACGCTTATGAAAAAATTCTTACAGATGTTATTTACAGACATTTTACACAAAGATGTGAAAATACTTATTTTTTAACCGGCACAGATGAGCACGGTATAAAAATCCAAAAAACTTCTGCACAAAATGGAATGACTCCAAAAGAATTGTGCGATATGAATGCTAACAAATTCAAAGAAGCTTGGAAAGCTTTAGATGTTGATTATTCACAATTTATTAGAACAACAGACGAACAACATGAAAAAATTGTTCAAAAAATATTCAAAAAATTAGTAGATAAAGGTGATATTTATAAAAATTCTTATACAGGTCTATACTGTTCAGGATGTGAAGCATTTTTGAGCGAAAAGGATTTAACAGAAGATGGACTTTGTCCTGATCACTTAAAAAAACCTGAAGTTGTTAGTGAAGAAAATTATTTCTTCAAACTAACTAAATACAAAGATGCGATTATCAAACACATTAAAACAAATCCTGATTTTATAGTTCCATCTTTTAGAGCAAATGAAGTTTTAAATCAGTTGGAAAATATTGAAGATATTTCAGTTTCTCGTGCAAAATCAAATGTATCTTGGGGGATTCCAGTATTAGGAGATGATGATCAAGTAATTTATGTATGGATTGATGCTCTATCTAACTATATTACAGCTTTAGGATATAACCCTGATGGCGAAAGCGAAGAAAAATTTAAAAACTTCTGGCCTGCTGATGTTCAAGTAATCGGAAAAGACATTTTAAAATTCCATAGTATTTATTGGATTGCGATACTTATGGCATTAGATTTGCCACTACCAAAACATATTTTAGCTCACGGTTGGATTACAATTGATCAAACTAAGATGTCAAAATCTTTAGGAAATGTTATTTCTCCAACAGGAGTTTTAGAAGCATTTAATTTAGAGATTCCTGATCCTTTAAGATACTACATGGCAACTGCTGCACCTTGCGGTAAGGATGGCAATTATTCTGATGAAGACTTTAAAGAAAAAGTAAATGCTCATTTAGCAAATTCAATGGGCAATCTTTTAAATAGAACTCTATCAATGTTAGTAAAATACTTTGATGGTGATATTAAGCCTGAATTTTTAGGTAAAAATGAATTAAAAGAAAAAGCTTTAGAAACAATAAAATCTGTAAAACATCATTTTGATTATTTTGAAATCCAAGAAGCAGCATTAAAAATTATGGAGTTAGTAGATTTTGTTAACAAATATGTTACAGATAACGCTCCTTGGACTCTTGCAAAAGAAGGACAAATGGAAAAATGCGGAGTTGTTTTAACCAATGTATTGGAAATTATGACCGTAATTTCCTCCCTCATTTACCCCTATTGTCCGAATATTGCAAAATCAATGTCAGAACAGCTTGGATATGATTTGAATACAAAATTAGATGATATAACTTGTGAAGTATTACAAGCTGGGCATTTAATTGATAAAGAAAATATTACTCCTGTATTTTTAAGAGTCGATAGTGAACTTGCTGATAAAAAAGGAAATAAATAATAAAAATGTAAAAAAGAGAGGCAATTACTTGCCTCTCTTTTAAAAATCTGATACTATTAAAGGGTATTAGGAGTAAGTGTTTTGTGCAAATTTTTCCAATAAATTTTAAAATAAATCAACCAATAAATTATAGAGAAAATATAATGATTCCAAAAACTAATTTTCAGAGGTTAGATATGATATATAAACCTGATGAGATTTCATTTCGAGCGAACACTTCTAATGGAAATATTTTAAAAAAATTAAAAGAAATTACTTGTCCATATACAGGTATAAAAATGTTATCAGGCTCGACTGTTACAGCTTTAGAAAAAAGAATTGAGGGTTTTAAATCTACTGAAAGAATACTAAAAATGCTTTCTAAATACACTGATTATATGCAAATTACAGAGAAAACAATGTATGATATTTTTTCGAAATATGCCAAAGAAAACCCTGATAAAAACTTAACAGAATGTCTTCAAGAATTTTATAATGAGAGTTTAGCAAAATTAAAATTAGAAGAATTTGAAGTTTTAGATAATGTCGATGATATATCACAAGAATTATCTCCGGAAACAGCTTTACAAGTAAGAGCCAAAACAACTCGTTGTAGAGAAGTTATTTTAGCCAATAATAAAGAAGATACGTTTAAACGTCGCCTATTTTTGAGTTCATTAGATGAAATAACAGCTAAAGATGAAAAAGAAAAAAACATTTTAGAAAAAATGAAAGATCAAGCTTTATATCTTCCAACCTCAAGCAGCAGTGAAAACGCTTTCATTGTAAAATACGCTTCTAGAGGAGAAAAAGAAATTGCAAAAAGAATTTTAAGAGCATCCGCAGGTACAATTGAACATATAAAACCTGATTCCAAAGGTGGAGAAAATGATATTGGGAACTTTATATTAGTTTCATCTCTGGCAAATAGTAACCGTGAAAATATGCCATTAGAAAAATATATACTAAGACATCCAAATATTCCTCAATATTGTCAAAAATATATTGAAGAAATAATGCAAGAGATTTATAAAGGTCATTTAAAAGGTAACGAAACTTACCCATACAAAATAAAAGAAAGATTAGCAAAAGAATCTAATAATAAGATACAGTTAGATTTATCAAATTATAGATATACTTTTTCTGAAGCCATTGAAAAAGAAAATAATCATTATAAGAATTTAAAAACAAAACATAAAAAATAAAATTTACAAATTGTTATATAATAACAATTTTATTTAATGTATAGGAACTTTTGCTTTAAATATTTCTAAGTTTAAAATTTCAAATTTATCTTGTAATTCTTTATGATTGTTGATTACTATGTCTAACACATCTAATAAATCATAAACTTCATCAATATGCTCTGAAAAATATAAACAATATCCATTTATAAGTTCAAGCAAAGATTTGTTTTTAGATAATAAAATTTCAATTTGTTCTAAATTAAATTCAATATTTTGCATTTTAATCCTCTCTTTTTTAAGAGTATAATCTGATGTCATTTTGATGTCAATATGCACGCTTGATTATTTTTATTTATAACTATAAGATTTATTAAATAGGTAATTTAATGGAGTCTTAAATGTCAATCAATGAAAAAAATCAAAAAGTTTTTACTTTAAGAATTGATAATAATCTTTTTGAAAGAATAAAAAAAGACGCAGAAAAAAATAAACGTACCATTACTAAACATATAGAATATGTTTTGGAAAAAAGTCTTGAACAATAATCACCTAAATTACAATTTCACCCTGTCTGAAAATAATGATTTCATCATTTTTAAATCCGGCAACGGTAGAGACTTTTCCTTTAGCTGAAAAACCGAAATCAGGGATTACTAAGTCTATTTTATCTCCAATATAATTCATTGCTTCATCATAATTTAATGCGGCAGGTTCTCCTGATAAGTTTGCACTAGTAGTTGCAAGAGTATGACCATCAATATTTTCACAAATTTTTTGAAAAACTTTGTTATCAGGAATTCTAACCCCAACAGTATTCATATTAGATGTAATATAATCAGGAGTTTTTTCCGATTTTTCTAAAACAAGAGTTAATGCACCCGGAAAAAATTTTTTTATTAATTTTTGAGCTTCTTTAGGAATAGGTTGCTTTAAATAATCAAAAAGATTATAAAACTCATTACTCATTAAAATTAAAGGTTTCTTTCCATCCCTATGTTTTATATCATAAATTTTTTTCACAGCTTTTTCATTATTGGGTAAACATCCAAGTCCCCAAACAGTATCTGTTACATAGGCGATAACTCCACCATTCTTTAAAATTTCATTTATATCATTTTTACTAAAAAAATTTTCCATAGACTTCTCATTTTTTATACTATATTAGCAAAAAATTTTTTTAGTAGCTATATTATTTTATTATTGACATAAATCTTTTTGTAAGTACCCTTTAGTTATTGATTAGGTTATATAAATGGAAGTCACAAACAATTTCAATATAAATAAAAATTCAACTGTATTACATAAAAATATAATAAATAATAATAGAAAAAATTCTCCAAGTTTAAAAGAACATATTGGAGTTGCGGCTGGTTCTATGATAGGAACATTGTTGCCAATTTTATTAATGAAAAAACAACAAAATGTTAGATTAAAAGATTTAAAATATCCTCCTGATAAAATGATTTTATTAAGTGCAGGAAGTATTGCAGGCGGTATAATAGGAGGTGTTGTTGCTGATAAAACAACAGATGCAAGAGCAAAAGTTTGTGAAGGTGTTTTCCAATTTTTTAATGTATTGTTTCCAACATTATTAATAGAACCAATTTTAACAATTTGTAAAATGATAAAACCATTAAATAATAATATTGTAAAAATAGGATTATTAATGAGTGGTATAGTTGGAGGTATGCATTTGGGGGCTAAGGTTTCAAATATAGTTACTAGAGAAAATGAAGAAGAGAAAAAACGAAAAGTTGGAGCGATAGATTTTTTAGCAAATATAGATGTAATATCAGGCGCCTTAGTTGCATCAAAAGTGCCTTTTGTAAATAAAATTCCAATAGAGAAATTAATGCCATTGATATATACTTTTACAGGATATCAATCTGGAAAGATTAAATAATTTAATAGTTTATGTTATATTATAAAATGTAAATAAAAAGGAGAATTTTATGGTTCAACAATTTAATACACCACAAAAAACAAGACAAGCGGTAATTTTATTTTTAAAAGGTTCTGCGACTCCTGTTGTAATGTATTTTGAAAATCCTCAAGCGGTTTATGCTGAGTTAAAACAATTAATGAAAAGTCCAACTCCTGTTTTAGTAGAAAAAGAACCAATCGGACCTATTAAAAAATTATGTTTTGTATCTACTCAGATAGCAGGTTTAGTATTACAGGAAGAACCATATGCATAAAAATGACAACACTTCCAAAATAGTTTTAATAGAAGATATTGAAAAAAATAAAGATAAAACACTCCATTATGAGTTTAATGGAGAAATTGTTGAGCTGGAAGATTGCAAGATTGTGGCAAATTTAGATTTAAAATCATTGGGTGAATATATAGAAGTAAAAGGCAATGTTGAGGGTAAAATTCAACTTGAATGTGACAGATGTCTAAATAAATTTGATTATGAATTAAATTTTAAAATAGATGAAATGTATGCAAAAAATTCACTTTATGAAGAATATGGTCAAGAGGTGGAACTCAAGTCAGGACAGTTTATTACGGATTTAAACGGTGAAAAAGAAATAGATATTTATGACTTATTGTATCAATCTGTAATATTGCAGTTACCAAATAAAAAAGTTTGTGGTATAAATTGTAATGAGGGATTATTTGTGTCAGAAGACGAAATAAAGATTCCCGATGAAAGAATGGAAGTTTTCAAAAATATAAAAATAGAATAACCCGATAATATAAATAGTACTCAACTCAAAAGCTGTAACAATAATAATTAATTGGAATAGCAAACAAATCTAGAAAGGAAGATATAAGAAATGGCAGTACCAAAGAAAAGAACAGGGCATAGTGCTCAAGGAAAAAGAAGATCAAATTGGAAGGCAACAAAGCCTGAATTAACAACTTGTCCAAATTGCGGACAAAAAGTATTAACTCACACAGTATGTACAGCTTGTGGAACATACAAAGGAAAAGTAGTTTCAAAAAAAGCTGAAGGCTATGTAGAGGAAGCAAAAGAAGAAAAAAAAGCTAAAAAATCAACTAAAAAATCAGAAGCTCCAGTAGCAGAAGAAGTAAAAGTTGAAGAAGCTAAAGCTGAAGAAAAAGTAGAAGAAGTAAAAGAAGAAGCTTCAGCTGAAGAAAAAACTGAAGAATAGAGGGATGAATTAGATGACAAGAATAGCTATAGATGCGATGGGGGGAGACCACGCTCCGTTTGAGATAGTAGCAGGTGCAGTATGGGCAGCTGCAGAGTATGGCGTAGCGTTAGAATTAGTCGGAAAACAAGACAGAATTGAGCATTGTCTTGAAATAATACAAAAGGAAGGTTTTTTATCAGATTGTGGTAAAGCCGGAAGAAAAAGACGAGTTCGAGTTGATGTAAAATCACTAGATATCAAAATTACCCACGCATCAGAAATTATTGAAATGGGAGAAGCACCAGGTCAAGCTATTCGTAAAAAGAAAAATTCATCAATAGTATTAACGGTAAACTCAGTTGCAACAGGAAGCTCCGAGGCTCTTGTTGCAGCAGGTTCTACCGGAGCAGCAATGGCATCAAGTTTATTTGGTTTAGGAAGAATCCCAGGAATCGATAGACCTGCTATTGCAGTTACATTACCTACAATGAAAAAACCAATTGTAATAATTGATGCCGGTGCAAACAGTAATTGTACCCCACAAATGTTAAAACAATTTGCAATTATGGGTATGACTTTTTCTAAAAATGTTTTAGGAATAGAAAATCCTAGAGTTGGAGTTTTAAACATTGGAGAAGAAGCTGGCAAAGGAAATGAGCTTGCTCAAAACACTTATAATATCTTAGAAGAAGAAAAAGAAAAGTTTAATTTTATGGGCAATGTTGAAGGAAGAGAATTATTCCTTAACGTATGCGATGTTGTAGTATGTGATGGTTTTGTAGGAAACGTTGTACTTAAGGTAACAGAAGGCACATCATCATTACTATTCAAAATGATTAAAAGCGAATTCAAGTCAGATTTTCTTGGTATGTTAATCGGACTATTAGCAAAACCTTTTATGAAACGAATTTATGAAAAAATCAATTATGAAGAATTTGGAGGAGCTTTATTACTTGGCGTAAAAGGTATAACAGTAATTTCACACGGCAGAAGTAACGCTTATGCAATAAAAAATGCTGTAAGAGTTGCAAAAGAGGCCGTTGAAACAGGGGTTAACAGAAAAATTTCCGAATCGATCGAAGCGTAGTTTTCTAGAATTTGAAAATTAACTCACCCCAAAAGTAAAATATTGAAGAAGGAGTAATCAATTAATGGGAAATAATCTAATTCCTTTGAGAATTGCCGGTGTTGGATATAGTCTTCCAGAAACGGTCATTACGAATGAGGATTTAACAAAATTATATGACACGTCTGATGAATGGATATATACAAGAACCGGAATTAAAGAAAGACGAGTTGTTTCAGGTGAAGAAAATGCGATTGACTTAGGATATCAAGCTGCTAAAAATGCGATTGATAAATCTGGTATTAATATAGAAGAAATAGATTTAATATTAGCAGCATCATCAGCACCTCCTGATTTGTATCCTGCTATTGCTTGTCATATACATAAAAGATTAGGTATTCAAAGACAAATTCCTGCATTTGATATAACAGCAGCGTGTTCCGGATTAATTTACGGTTTAAGTATTGCAAAAGCTTATATTTCATCAGGAATGTATAAAAATATTTTAATCGTTGCAACTGACAATAATTCAAGATTAGTCGACTGGACAGATAGAGGAACATCTATTTTATTTGGAGACGGTGCCGGTGCTATGGTCGTAACAGCTTCTGAAGACGGAATTGATGATGTAATTGCAATTGATATTAAAGCAGATGGAAATTATGGAAATTTAATTGAACTAGCATTTGACGGTAAAAATTGTCCTTTAGTTGAACAATATGAAGAAAAACCTAAAGGTATTAGAATGAATGGACGTGGAGTTTATACGTTTGTTGCAAAAATTCTTCCTCACTACGTTGAAGAATTAATTACAAAAGCTGGAATGAATGCTGATGATATTGATTATTTAATACCTCATCAAGCGAATATAAGAATTATCCAAGCTGTTCAAGAAAGACTTGGATATTCAGATGATAAAGTTGTTACTAATATAAAATATTATGGTAATACTTCCGCTGCTTCTATTCCGATTGCTTTAGCTGAAAGCGTAGAAAAGGGTAAAGTTAAATTAGGTACTACTGCCATTTTATGTGGTTTTGGTGCCGGTATGACTTGGGGCGGAGCTGTAGTAAGATTAAGAGAAGGTATATGCTAAATTAAAATAATGCAGAAGTTCTATTAGAACTTCTGCATTATTTTGCATTCTAAATAAAATTTTAATTAAGGAGTAATAATTATGGTAAAGAAAGTTGCGTTCTTATTTCCTGGACAAGGTTCACAAGCCGTAGGAATGGGAAAAGATTTGTATGAAAATTTTGATGCAGCAAAAAATGTTTTTGAGACTGCTGATAAAACTCTTGAAAAAAGTATAACAAAAATCTGTTTTGAAGGACCTGAAGAAGATTTAAAATTAACGGTTAATACTCAACCTTCAATTGTTACTATGTCTATTGCCGCAATGGAAGCTTTAAAATCTGAGTTAAAAATTGAGCCTAGCTATGTTGCAGGTCATTCATTAGGTGAATATTGTGCAATGTATGCAGCTGGAGTAATGGATTTAGAAACAACTTTAAAATTAATCCAAAAAAGAGCAGACTTAATGGGTGCAACTAAAGGCGGTTCTATGGCTGCAGTTTTAAATGCATCAGAAGAACAATTAAAAGCTGGTTTGGAAGAAGGCTCAAAAGTTGGTTATGTAGATGTCGCTAATTATAATTCTCCTGCTCAAGTTGTAATTACAGGGGCTGATGATGCTGTAAAAGTAGCTAGTGATTATCTTTTAGCAAACGGAGTAAGAAGAGTTGTTCCTCTTGCAGTGTCAGGAGCTTTCCATTCTAAATTTATGGAAAATGCCGGTAAAGAGTTTGCGACATTTGTTGCTGATTTTAATTTGAATGACGCAAAAGTTCCTGTTATCACAAATGTAGATGCAGAAATTACTACAAATGCAGATGATTTTAAATCTAAAATGCCACGTCAAATTTCTTCATCAGTACATTGGACTCAAACTATTCAAAAAATGGTAGAAGAAGGCGTTGATACGTTTATAGAAATCGGACCTGGAAAAGTATTAGCAGGATTGAATAAAAAAATAGCTCCAGAAGCTACTGTATATAATGTATTTGATAAAGCATCATTAGAAGCAACTATTGAAAGTCTAAAAGAACAATTAATTAACGCATAATAAGGAGAAATAAAATGAGTGAAAAATTAGCATTAGTAACAGGTGGTTCTCGAGGGATTGGAAAAGCTTGTGCTTTAGAACTTGCCCGTGCAGGTTATGATGTAGTAATCAACTATGCAGGAAATGAGGAAGCTGCAAATAAAACTGTAGAAGAAATTAAAGCTCTTGGCGTTGAAGCTGCAGCTTATAAATTCGACGTATCAAATGCAGAGCAAGTAAATGCAGGTATTGCAGAAATTGTTGAAAAGTTTGGTAGAATTGACGTTTTGGTAAATAACGCTGGTATTACTCGTGACGGTCTATTCATGAGAATGAGCGAAGAAAACTGGAATGCAGTAATTAATACAAACTTATCAAGTGCTTTCTATGTTTCACAACCGGTTGTAAAAGTTATGATGAAACAAAGAAGTGGTGCTATTGTTAATATGGCATCAGTAGTTGGTGTTTCAGGAAACGCTGGTCAAGCTAACTACTCAGCTGCTAAAGCAGGACTTATCGGACTAACTAAGACTCTTGCAAAAGAATTAGGTTCAAGAGGTATTAGAGTAAACGCTGTAGCTCCTGGTTTTATTAACACTGATATGACTAAAGATTTAGATACTTCTAAATTCTTAGACTTTATTCCACTTAAGAGATTGGGAGAAGTAGAAGATATCGCAAAAACAGTTAAATTTTTAGCTGCAGACGCTGATTACATTACAGGTCAAGTAATCGAAGTAGACGGCGGGCTTATTATCTAAAGAACTGTAACAAATTTTTAAGTTTATTGCAAATTTATCTTGAAATAGTATAATTTAGTAGAATAGTGTATTACACAATAAATAAGAGGATAAAAACATGAGTACATTAGAAAAAGTAAAAAAAGTTGTAGTTGATCAATTAAGCTGTGATGAAGCTTTAGTTACTCCAGAAGCTAGCTTTACTGCTGACTTAGGTGCTGATTCTTTAGATACAGTTGAATTAGTTATGGCTTTCGAAGAAGAATTCGGTTGCGAAATTCCAGATGAAGAAGCTGAAAAAATTCAAACTGTTCAAGATGCAGTTAACTACATCGAAGCTCACTCATAGTTAGTTTAAAATTTATATTAAGAGGGTGAGGATACTATATATTTTCGCCCTCTTATTTATTATTTAAGGAAAAGGAAAAAGATGACAAAACGTAGAGTTGTAATTACAGGGATGGGAGCAGTATCACCTTTCGGTGTTGGAGTTGATGTTCTCTGGAATTCTTTAATTTCAGGAAAAAGCGGAATTTCTCTTACTGAAGCTATGGATACTGAAAAGCATACTGTTAAAATTTCAGGGGAATGCAAAACTTTCGATCCTGAACAATATATTGATCCAAAAGAAGCAAAAAAAATGGATAGATTCACCCAGTTTGCAATTGTTGCTGCTGATGAAGCTATTAAAGATGCAAAATTAGAAGGTGTGGATATTGATCCATACAGAATAGGTGTTATGGTTAGTTCTGCTGCCGGTGGTTTTAAAACTTTCGAAAAGAGCCACAAAGCGATTATTGATAGAGGACCTACTAAATGTTCACCTTTCACAATCCCAATGATGATTGTTGATATGCCATCAGGTAGAATTTCTATGAAATATGGTTACAAAGGTGTTAACAAAGCAGTTGTTTCAGCTTGTGCTACAGGTTCTCATTCAATTGGTGACGCATTCCGTACTATTCAGTATGGCGATGCAGATATTATGATTGCTGGCGGTTGTGAAGCTACAATTTGTGATGTGGGTATTGGTGCATTCTCTGCAGCAAGAACTCTTTCTAAGAGAAACGATGAACCTGAAAAAGCTTCAAGACCTTATGATAAAGACAGAGATGGTTTCATTATGTCTGAAGGTGCCGGAGTTTTAGTTCTTGAAGAATATGAAACTGCTAAAAAACGTGGTGCTCATATTTATGCAGAAATCGTTGGTTATGGTCAATCTGCTGATGCTTATGATATGGTTGCTCCTTGTCCTGAAGGTAAAGGTGCTACAAAATCTATGGAATTTGCTTTAGCAGATGCAGGACTTAAACCTAGCGATATTCAATATGTTAATACTCACGGTACAAGTACTGGTTTAGGAGATATTGCTGAATCTCAAGCTGTTGCTAGAGTATTTGGTGATTTAGATACTAATAAGAACTTATATGTATCTTCTACTAAATCTATGCACGGTCACATGTTAGGTGCTACTGGTGCTGTGGAAGCTATTGCTTGTATTAAAACAATTAATGAAGATATAGTTCCTCCAACAATCAATCTTGATAATCAAGATGAACGTGTTGCTAATTTGAACTATGTTCCTCATAAAGCTGTAAAAGCTGATATTAAAGCTGCATTATCAAATTCATTCGGATTTGGTGGTCACAATGCAACTTTAGTATTCAAAGAAATATAGGATTCTAATTTTAAGGGCGGAGCCTTTTGAAAGGCTCCGCCCTTTATTTATTGATTATGTTTAAAGATTTAAAAAATAAATTTGATTTTTATATAAGAACAAAAACTAAGTTTTCAAGAAAAAATTATTCTGGAAATGCAAATAATCCGGAATCAGAATATTTATTTGAAATTTTAACTAACTATTTCCCAATTGATTTTCAAGAAAACATTAGCGTACTTGATATCGGCTCTAAAAACTGGGCTTATGTAAAAGGAGAATATGATTTTTTTAAAAACTATTCAAATCAACTAATATTAGATGGAGTAGAACTTGACGCGTATCGCCTAAATTCAAATTTTTACTCAAGATATGAGATTGCTCAATTTTATATAATGAATCTTCAAGAGGTGAATCATGAAATAAATTATTATGCCGATAATCTTTTAAATATAAATAAAAAATATGATTATATTATTTGGCTTTTGCCTTTTATTACGATTTATCCTCTTCAGAAATGGGGACTTCCTAAAAAATATTTTATGCCTGAAAAACTTTTGGAACACGCTTATAAACTTTTAAATAAGCAAATGTTAATAATTAATCAAATTGAATCTGAAATGAATATACAAAAAGAATTATTAGATAAATTGAATTTTAAATATGAATATTTAGGAGAAATAAAATCTAGCAGTTCACTTTTTAAAGAAAAAAGATTTGGCTTTATAATAAAAAAATAAATTAAAAGAAAATTTTTGTTATATAATCTAACTATGACTAGCTTGGATTATTTAAATAACAAATTTGATGTAATCGTTGTAGGCGCAGGGCATGCAGGTTGCGAAGCGGCTTTAGCTGCGGCAAAATTAGGTTGTAATGTTTTACTTGCTACATTAGATGTTAATAACATAGCACTTCAACCTTGCAACCCTGCTATTGGTGGTCCAGCTAAATCTACTTTAGTTAGAGAAATAGACGCTTTAGGTGGGATTATGGGTGAAGTAGCTGATGCTACTTATATTCAGATGAAAACTCTTAATTCTTCTAAAGGACCGGCTGTAAGAGCTTTAAGAGCCCAATCCGATAAAAAAGAATACACTCAATATACGAGAAATATTCTTGAAAGTACTAATAATATTTGGATTAAACAAGCTTGTATTACTGAAATAAAAGTAGAAAATGGTAAAATAGTCGGAGCTGTTGATGAATATGGAATTGAATATTCTTGTAGAGCGATTATTCTTACAACTGGTACCTCATTAGAAGGTAAAATGTATGTTGGCTTACAAGCTTATTCTGGCGGAAGGCTCGGAGAAAGAGCTGCAATTGGGCTTTCTGAATCTTTAAGAAAACAAGGGATTATTACTAAAAAATTAAAAACAGGAACTCCTGCCAGAGTTGATAAAAGGACAATTGATTATTCAAAAATGGAAATTCAACCAGGAGATGAAAAGTTAAGTTTTTATTCTTTTAAGCCTAATCGTCCAATACGACCTCAAGTTCCTTGTTATTTAACAAGAACAAATGAAGATACTCATAAAATAATCAGAGCAAATTTAGATAAATCGCCGATGTATCAAGGGTTAATTCAAGGTGTTGGGCCTCGTTATTGCCCATCTATTGAAGATAAAATTGTAAGATTTGCATCAAATCCTTCACATCATATTTTTATTGAACCTGAAGGATTGAATACTTATGAAGTCTATATTCAAGGATTTTCAACAAGTCTTCCGGCTTGTGTTCAAGTAGAAATGTTACGTTCTCTACCTGGTCTAGAAAAAGCTCATATTATAAAACCTGCTTATGCTGTTGAATATGATTATGTACCTGCAGTACAGACATTGCATTCACTTATGTCCAAAGACATTCAAGGCTTATTCTTTGCAGGACAAATTAACGGAACAAGCGGATATGAAGAAGCTGCTGCACAAGGTTTAATTGCGGGGGTAAATGCGGTTAAGTATTTGAACAATTCTGAACCTCTTGAACTTTCCAGAGCTTCATCTTATATTGGTACTCTAATTGATGATTTAGTTACAAAAGATATTCAAGAACCTTATAGAATGCTTACATCTCGTTCAGAATATCGACTTTTATTAAGACAAGATAACGCTGATGAAAGATTAACAAAAATAGGACACGAAATCGGACTTATTGACGATAGTCAATATCAAAGATTTTTAACTAAGCAAGAAAATATCCAAAAAGAAATTGAAAGATTAAAAGAAACTAAACTTTCTGCAACAGATGAGGTTAATGAAGTTTTAGCAAAATACAATGAACACATAGACCGTGGAATAAGAATGGCTGAACTTTTAAAAAGACCTAATATAACTTATGATGTATTTAAAGAATTAGATGAAATTTCTAAGAAAACAAATGAAGATGTCGCTGATGAAGCAGAAGTTTTAATTAAATATGACGGTTATATAAAAAGACAGGAACAACAAGTTGAAACCGCTGAAAAATTAGAAAAATATAGAATACCTGCAAATCTTGATTATTCAAAAATTAAACATATTTCAACAGAGACAAGAGAAAAATTAGAGAAAATTCGCCCTACAAATTTAGCACAAGCCTCTCGAATTGGCGGAGTAAAACCAGCCGATATTTCTGTTTTAATGGTTATGCTAAAAGGATAAAATTATTTCTCTACTACAAAAGAAATCCACTGATCTTGATAATTTGTTTCAATAATCTTTAAACCAAATTTTTCAATGGCATCTAAAACAACTTGTTTTTTCTCGTCCAAAATTCCACTCAAAACAAGCTTCCCACTATCTTTCATAATATTTTTCAAATCACCCATGATTTCGGCTAAAACATTATGAAGAATATTAGCACACACAAAATCATATTTTTTAGTTATTTTATCAGCAGTATTTAACTCAAAATAAATACTTGAGCTACCATCCCCTTGAGAAGCAGTTGAATTTTTCGATTGTCGAAATTGGGTTTCAATACTACCCTCCCCTTGAGGGAGGGTGAAAATCTTTGATTTTCGGGTGGGGTCATTTATTACTTTTAAAATGTAATCCAAGACTCCATCTATATTTTTATAAATCTCTGTATTCCATATTCTTATTACTGTATAACCTAATTTACTTAAATATTCATCTCTTTTACTATCATATATTTGATTAATACCACTATTATGTCCCCCTCCGTCCAATTCGATTATAAGCTTTTCAGAAGCTGACATAAAATCTACTATATATTTATCTATTGGTTGCTGCCTTCTAAACTTAATCCCACATAAATTACTATTTCTTAAATATTTCCACATAATAGCTTCCGCATCTGTCGGATTGTTTCGCATTTCTTTTGCATAATTTATATGAGATTTCGGGTATTTATGTATTGCATCTTGCCTAGAGTTTTCACCCCACCCCGAAATCAAAGATTTCGACCCTCCCTCAAGGGTAGGGTATGCTTGAAAATTTGTTTCATTCTGATTTTTTTCAAATTCATTTGAAAGGTTATTGTTTTCACCCCACCCCGAAATCGGAGATTTCGACCCTCCCTCAAGGGTAGGGTATGTTTTCAACCCATTTATTTGAGCATTTTCTTTGCATACATCAATAACTGTTTCATCATTATCACACCCGTAAGCAGATTTTGCCCCAAATTTCATTGCACAAACAGCCAATATTCCAGAACCTGTACCAATATCAGCCATTGTATCACCAGCTTTAAGATGTTTTTCTATTGCTTTCATACATAATTGAGTTGTCTGATGAGTTCCCGTTCCAAATGCACAACCCGGATCTAATGTTATAGTTATTTCTCCATCTCTTGGCACATAATCAATCCAGCTTGGAACAACTGCAATCTTGTCTGTTACATGTGTTACTGTCCATTTTTCTTTCCATTTTTTTGACCAATCCTGATTTTCTTTTTCATCCAAAGAAATCTCCCAACTGCCTAACTCTTCATCAGAAAATCCACGCTCTTTTAAAAGCTCTCGTTCTGTTTTTAAAACTTCTATAGGATTATTATTTAAATCGGTTAAAAATACTCTTAACGTACCTCTGGTAGTAGAAGTCATCTCCAAATCTTTATAAGCTTCTTCTGCTAATACTACACCTTCACAATCAAAATTTGAAAAACAAATATCTGAAACAATTTCTTCTATCTCAGGATTTATTGATATTCTTAATTCATAATAATTATTCATAATATACTAATCCAAATCTATCTTAGAAACATCTACCAACTCTTTTAATTCAATATTCAAAGCTATAGCAATTCGCTCTAACGTATCAATTCCGGCGACACTTTTTCCACGCTCTATCGCTCCCAAAGAATTAGCACTTAAATCAGACTTTTCTGCCAAATCTTCTTGACTTAATCCAAGCTTATTTCTCAATAATTTAATCTTTAAACCAATTTTACTTACTATATTACTTTGTATACTTGTCATAACAATAAGTATACTACTCTATTGACAATACAACGACAATAAAGTATACTTGTGATTATCTTAACTATACTTGTGAGGATAAAATGTTAAACGAAGAAATTGACAAAGCCATCTGGCGAAAATTAGAAGCAATGGAAGAAAGTATTAAATATGAAATAGAATCAATGTGCGAAACTTTAGCTTCTATACACGAACTTGGAAGGCTTTATTATTGGAAAGAAAAAGAAAACGAGAAACAAGAACAAAAATAAAGTCGGATTTTAAGTCCGACTTTTCCATATACCGAATATAAAATAGATTAAGCATAATTAGTTATTTGAGTTGTTGGATAATCAATTTTTGTATTTGCATAAGAATTGATTGCCTTACCAAAATTCATAATCCTTACCGTATCGCAGCCTTGAGCTTTTTCTACTACAGCTTTTGATGTCTCTGGATTATTAGAAACTGCATGAGCCTTGCAATAATCAAAATATTCTTCATAATCTAGTTTTCCTGAAGCATTTGATTCAGCAGATTTTGCTTGAGAAACCTGTTCTTCAGCTTCTTCTCTATTGTTTGGAACCATTCTTGTAGAAAATTCAAAACCGGTATCTTTTGAATAAAAATTAGATCTTATTTGTGATTGATTAATATTTACGCCATTTGTCATAACAACACCTCACAACTATAGCAGGTTACATGATAATTATAAACTATTTTCAATCACTCGCAATGATTCCGAATATCTATTTTTTATATACCAAAGTAATACTATTTAACTATTTTTCAATAATAAAGACTTTACTAAAATATCAGAACCAATACACTTACAATCATAAATTTTTAAATTCTTTGCATTAGAAATTTCGATAACACTATCACCATCAAAACAACTTTTTCCTAAATTATCATTTAATATCTTAGGTGCTATAAATTGATAAATTTCATCAACAAGACCTTCTTTAAGAAAAGCTCCTGCAAGAGTGCCTCCACATTCTACAAAAACATTATAAATGCCTTTTTTATATAATTGCTCCAGTACAAATCTTAAATCCAATTGCCCATTTTTTAATGGAGTATTTTCTTTTGTCGCTATATAAATTTCGCCACTTTTTAAAATATTAGAATTTTTATCAATTCTTGAATTTTTATCTAAAATGCATTTAAACTTATGTTCCATATTAGGATTATCTGCAATTACCGTGTTTGAAGAAGTTAAAATACAATCAAAATCATTTCTCATCTTATAAACCAAATCTCTTGATTTACTTGAAGTTATCCACTTAGAAGAACCCGTTTTAGTAGAAATCTTACCATCCATTGTAGTTGCAGTCTTTAATACAACATAAGGGAGATGCTTTGTCTGATTTTTAATAAATACACGATTTAAAAATCTTGCTTCATCTTCCAAAACCCCTGCATTAACTTCAATTCCAGCATCTTTAAGTTTCTTTATGCCATTCCCGCTAACAACAGGATTAACATCTTGCATTGCAATTACGACTTTTTTTAATTTTCTTTCAATAATTAAGTCAACACATGGCGGAGTTTTACCAAAATGAGAGCAAGGCTCCAAATTTACGTATAAAATTCCACCTTCAGCCTCATTATTTTTTAATTTTAGTAAAGCATCCCGTTCTGCGTGATTTTTACCATACTTTTTATGGTAACCTTTTGATACTATATTCCCATTTTTATCTATAACTACACAACCGACCAAAGGATTAGGTCTTGTAGCGTTTTTACCCTTTTTTGCAAGAGTAAAACACATTTTCATATATTTTTCGTCTAAATCTATCATAAACTTAAATAATAATCCTTCAGAAGCTTCGCATCATCTTCAATATTAGGGCTTTCACAAACCACAGCACCCTTAACATTAAAAGTCTTGAAAGCTTTCAATAAATCTTTATAATTAAAATCAGACTCTTCAAGATTCAAGTGTTTTTTCTCACCCTTATCTCCATATTCAATACCCGCAACGTGAGCATGAAAATTATCCAAAGCATTTTGCCCTAATTCATTTCCAATTTTTTCAAATATTTGACAGAATTCATCATAAGTATTAGAAATCCCATTATAACGGGCGTGAAGATGCGAAAAATCAACACAAGGTAAAACCGTTTCAAACTCTTTTGATAGATTAATAATTTCCTCTAAATCACCCCATTGAGTACCTTTGCCTGTAGTTTCAGGTCTTACCCAAATTTTATTTTCAACTTTAGAAAGAGCATCTGTTATAATCTTCATTTGAGATTTTACCTGATTATAAACCAAGTCCTTACTCATCCCCATATAATATGCAGCATGAAAAGTTATACTGTACCCTCCAAGCTCATTTGCAACTTGTGCTGTTTCAATAATTCTCTGAACACTTGCATCTATTTTATCTTCTTCTTTTGAATTTAAATTTACATAAAAAGGAGCATGTGCAGTAATCACCTTTTTAGAATTACTAACTGCATCACGACTTTTATCGCTAATCCTAACTCCTCTAACAAACTCTAACTCCAGACCATCCAAGCCCATTTTATCAAGAATTTGAAACCCAAGTTCATAACCTTTATTTCCGGCTTTTAAAGGAACTCCAGCTGTTAAAAAATTTAATTTATCCATAATCCCCTTCTAACTTTATAATATTTTTACAGAAAATCTTACAATTAAGAACTTTCCCTCTATATTTATTTATCCCTTTATCCCTTTAGACCTTTATTAACTTAACCCTTAAATTCTTCGCCAATTTTAGGATTAACAATTCTGATAAAATCTTTACTATCTCCCATAAAGAAACTTCCGAACTGCATAACAGTAGGAACAACAAGACCTTTTGCCGTAGCTATAAAGAATTTATCATCCTCAATTTTGGCAACTGTACCAGCAGGATGTGGAACACAAAAGGCATCAGATGCTACTTCTACCTTCATAATTTTCATCATATTGCCACGAAAAGTTGTACTTGCCAATATAAATGGATTTAAAGCTCTTACAAAACGTTCAATCTCTTCTGCAGTTTTATTATAATTAATAAACAATTCTCTTTCATCCAAACCTCTACCGGAGATAAAATCCCCAACAGGTTGTTTAATTCTTGGAAGCGGTTGATTTTCATACGCTTGTAATACCTGTAAAAGTAACTCAATCCCTAAGACGTTAAGTTCATTAAAAAGAGTACCCATTGTAGCTTTAGAATGAATGTGATATGCCTTTTGAGCGATAATATCACCTGTATCAAAGCTTTCATCCATAAAATGAATAGTAACACCAGTTTCTGTTTCACCATTCATAATAACTCGTGAATAAGGATTACCACCTCTATATTTTGGAAGCATTGATGGATGAACATTAATAAAACCATCTTTTGTAGACTCTAATAAAATCTTAGGAATTTTATAATTAAAAGAACAAACTACAGCTGCATCAACATCAAGATTTCTAATTTTTTCAATCAATTGAGGCTCATCTAATTCATCATAATCAATATAATTTAGCCTTCTTGATAAAACGAAATTTTTAAAATCATAATACATTGCATGATCTTTTTTAGGGCCAAGAACACTTACAATATTTACTCCCGCCATCAAAAGACCATCTAATCCGATATATGCCATATCAGGAATTCCGACAAAGAGTATTCGTTTTTTAAAGAAAGTTCTATTAAACATATTTTTTTACCAGCAATACTCCAAGTATAACGGAAATTAAACAAATTGACAAACTTGTTAAAATATAAACAATCGCCTTTATAAAATCACCTTGTTGTAAAAATTCAACAACCTCAAGGGAAAAAGTACTAAATGTAGTTAAACCACCACAAAAACCGGTAATTATTAAAGACTTATAAACAGGATTAATGTTACTTTTAAAAACAAAATAAGTAACAACAACACCAGCTATAAAACAGCCTAAAAAATTAACCGCTAAAGTATGATACGGAATATAAGCATTATCTTTTGGTATCAAGATAGAAAACAAATATCTAAGCATTGCACCAAAGCCACCACCTAAAAATACTACAAGAAAATTTGTCATACTCGCACCTTAACCAATTCTTCCAAAATTCTTGAACAATCTTCAACCATATTAGCACAATGAGCTTTTCTTTCAGGAGAACCCATTTCCATGCCGGAAGTTAAGACTCGACAACAAGTAGCTTTATGATTCTTTTTAAATGCTTCCATAAATTGCTTTGCCTTAGCTCTTGCAATTTCTTCATTACCGTTTTTATTTCCTCTACCAAAAAGATAGCCTAAAACCATTTGGGAACCTGAGATTGCTCCGCATAGACAACCGGATCCCATGCCACCAGAAAAAGCGGTTGCTATTGGTAATAATTCTTCCGGAACAAGACCTCGGTCAATTGCTCCTTTTATAATACTTTCAGAACAAGAATAACCATTTAAAAAATACTCTGACGCTTTCATAATTCTTACCTCTTTCGTAATTATTATATTATCATCAAAGTATTTTTTTAACTAGAAATTTTATCTTTAATTATTTTGTTTTAGAAACTCTATTTTTCGTAACTTTTCCGTATTGCTGAATTTTAGCTTCTAAAAGATGGTTATAATATTTTCTTATATCTTTTGCACGATATTCCGGATTATTTTGCTTTTGTTTCTGAGTTTGTTGTTCTGCATTCTCTAAAGTCGTAATGATTTCTTTTACTTCAAACATTCTACTGCCATCAACATTACGTTTTTTAAGTAAGTAATTAACAAATTTCTTATTATTACCGTTTATCATTGTATATAATCTCAAAGCATCTTTATTGGAAGAATTAATTCTATGTTTCCCAACAGCCTTATCTGCTTTTCGTGTATCCATAATTGATGCAAAAATCTCTGGTAACATTTCGTATCGCATTTTTGTTGCATTTTCTACAAATGATTCTCTTTGATTTTCAAAAGTTTTAACTCCTAATTTTTGTTTCGCAAATCCTAAAATATCATTCACTAACAATTCCTTCTTCAATTTTTTATCAAGTTTTTTTGAAATTTTAATAACATCATCAGTTTTTATTTCTTCTTGTTTAATATTATCAATAATTCTATTAGAAACTTGTACAAAATTCTCCTCTTCTATAGGTTTAGCTACGTCTACTTCAATAAACTCTTTTAATAAATTTTTATTTTTATCAAAATCTTCAATAACATTTTCAGATTTGATTAATGTTAATTTTTGACCTGATTTAATATCTGGAATTAAATTATATCTTAACTTATTAAAAATATTTTCTAAATTAGCTAAAACAACTTTTACGTAACCAGGAGTTTTTACAAACTTATACTTTATAGCATCCTTATTATTTTTCTTAAAACGATTTAAACCAATATACGGTTTTTCTATTCCTTTTTTAAGAGCTGCTTCTCGGCTATCTATTGGAACATAATGCATTATTTTTTCAAAATTTTTATAAAAAATATCTAGTTTTTTAGTAGATACATTTTCTATTAAATTATTAATTTCTGTTGGATTTTCAAAATATTGATTATTTTTCTTGGTTAATTTATTCATAAAACTTTTTAAATGTTTATCACCACTATCCAAGGAAGTAAACAACTTATTTAATTCACTGAAAAATTTAACATCCTCTCCAAAGTTTTTATATCTGGTATAAGGACTCGAAAAATATTTCATCACCTGATTTCTAATATTTATATTTTTATTATTAGTAGTATCATACATTTTATTTATTTGTTCACCAACTTCAGAGCTTAATTGTGTTGAAGAATGATAAAAACATTGTTGTAAAATTCTAAAAAAATTACTGCGAGGTTTTGAATAATTAAGAACTAATCCATTTACATTAAAATTATCTGATTGAACTTCTGTAATATTTCTAAAAATATTACTAATTTCCAATTTTTTATCATAAATTTTATAGTCATATCCATTATTATTTATTAAATTATCTAAATTTTTTACAACATTTTCATCATTTATGTTAAGAGCTAAATAAGATTTAATTTTATCAAAATTGTTAACATAAAAATCCTTATTTTTAGAATTTAATAAATCCAAGATCAAATCACTTTTATCATTTTGCTTATTATCCTTTAATAAGACACTAACATTTTTTACAAAATTTAAAGATTTAATATCTTCTCCAGTTTTGCCAAAAATATCGTTCAAATTTTGCATTGAAGTTTTTAAAGTCTTAATTATCTCAGAATGAACATTTTTAGGAAGTTTTATATTTTTGTATAATAAATCAATAACACTAATATTATCTTCTTTATGATAAAAATTATTTGCATTATAAGTTTCAACTAAATCTTGAAAAAAATTAATTCTTTTTTCATTAGCCCCCTTAGTTAATAAAAGGATTTCTGAATAATCTCTATTTAAAACTGTCGCAGCTTCTTCTCTCACATAATGAAGCCTTTTTGCAAATTTTTTTGTTTTAAAACTTCCAATACGACTATTAAAATTTATTGACATTTGCTGATTTATTTTCACTATAAAATTCTCCTTTTACACTTATGAAAACTTCTAATAATATTTTTTGCTAGTGTAAAATAATCTATAATCAAATATTGTAAGCAATAAATCTGCATAACTCGATAAATTTTTCAGGATATATTCCTATAATAACAGTAATAACAGTAGTAACAATCAAAACAAATTTTTGAGAAAACACATATTTTATTTCAATTCCATTATCATTTTTACTGAATTTGGCAAAAAGAGGAAGTAAAATTTTCAAATAATAAAATAATGCATAAACAGTTAATAAAAGTAATATCAATAAAAACGGCACAAAAATTAAACCAGAATTCGCAATCGCAGTAAAAAGATAAATTTTAGAAATAAAACCGGATGTAATAGGAAAACCTGCTAAAGCTAAAATTGAAATAGCATAAGCCCCGACAACTCCATGATTTTTATGAAAAAGTCCCTTAAAACTATTTACATCTTGAGAATTTTTATCTCCATATATATTTAAAAAAGCAAAAACCGATAAATTCATAAACACATAACATATTAAATAAAAAATAACGGTAGAAAGATTATAAACAGATACAAGAGAAGCCGCAAGTAAAGCATAAGAACAATTTGCAGCAGTAGAACAAGCTAAAATAATTTTTACATTATTTTCTCTAATAGCATAAGTATTCGCCCAAAAAGCAGTCACAAGAGTTGACAAAGCTAGAGCAAAAGTAAGTTCAAAACTATTTCCTAAAGGAAAAACCAATAAACGACAAACGATTCCAAACATTGCTAATTTAGGAACAGTAGATAAAAACGCTAGAATAGAAGATTCTGTACCTTTATAAACATCTATTATCCAATTAGCAAAAGGAAAAACTGCAAGTTTTGATATTAAACCCAAAACTATCATAATTGCAGATATTGAGTACAAAATAGAACTTTCTTGATTTACTATATATTCATAAATCGTTGAAAAATTTATAGATCCTGTTATTCCATACAAATAAGAAACACCAAACAAAAATACACCCGAAGAAATAGTAGAAGTTAATAAATATTTAAAACTTGCTTCCTTTGAATAATAACCTTTAGAGGAAGCTATTAAAAAATAAGTTGAAAAACTTAATAATTCAACAGAAATAAACAAAGTCAAAAAATCATTAGCTGAAACAACATTCATAGCTCCAAAAATTGCACTTAACAATATTGCATGAAACGTATAAGCATTTCTTTTAATCGTTTTAACAAGATTTCTTGTCAACAAAGCAACGAAAAATCCACACACAAGAATCACAAAATCAAAAAGCAAAGTATAACTATCTGACATTATCGAATTATGAAAACCAAAATACTGAGGTTCTACCTGAACAGTAGTTAAAAAAAGAATACTCAAAAATATTCCAACAATTGAAACTAATCTTGCATATCTAAAATACCTTGGTGATAAAACCATTGAAAGAATTAATTGAACAACAATAAATAACGCCAAAATCATCTGTGGTAGTAAAATATTAAAAATATCGTTAATCATTTATCCTCCAACAACCATATTTAATAAAGTATTTGGATATAAACCAAAAATAATCAAACCAAACAACACTGCTGCTAATATTATAAATTCATGTACAGAAATATCATTAATCTTTTCAAAATCATCAGGTAAATTTCCTGTAAAACTATTATGTAAAAACTTAAACATATAACAAGAACTCAAAATCAAAAGTGGCAAAGAAAATACGCCAATATACTTAATAACATCAGACAAATCTGAATTCAAAGCGCCGAGCATAGTAAGGATTTCACTCACAAAAGGTGCAAACAGGGGAATTCCAACAGAAGCTAAAACTATTAAAGTTGCAAACCCAAACAATCTTGGCATATTAGATGCAATACCACAAATTTCATCAATATTTCTTGTTTTACATCTTAAAAATACAATCCCCGCAACCATAAACAAACCACAAGTAATCAAAGCATGTGCAACCATGTGAAATACTGAAGCAGAAAGCCCCAAAGAATTATATGCACAAAGTCCTAAAAGGATTAACCCCATATTAGAAATACTTGAATATGCAACAATCCTTTTAATATCCTTTTGAGCATAAGCAACAAAAGCTGTATAAATTATATTTACAATAGCAAAAACTGCTAAAACAGGAGCAATAACCTTAAAAGAATCTTCTAAAGTCAAATAATTAAATCTATAAATCCCATAAGCCCCCGTTTTTAATAAAATTCCCGCAAGAATCATACTCACTGGAGTTACAGCACTAGTATGAGCATCCGGCAACCAAGTATGAAGAGGAATAATCGGAAGCTTAACTCCAAAACCTATCAAAATGCAAATTGCAATAATATTTTGGATATAACCGGGTAAAGATGAAACCATAATATCAGAAAAACTTGCCGATAAAATTCCATTTGAAACAAAATTATAATAATGTAATAATAAAATACCCAAAAGCATAATCATACTTCCAAAGAAAGTGAATAAAACAAATTTTATACCGGCCTTTTTAGCACCATCTTCTCCCCAATTTGAGATAAGAAAATATGCCGGAATTAATTCTAACTCCCAGAATAAAAAGAATAAAAACATATCTGCTGAAGTAAAAATTCCCAAAATTGCAGACATTAACAAAAACAACATTGCATAATAAAATTTATGATTTTTTCTTATATTATACTTACTTGCAATTGAAGAAAGTAAAAATACAAAAGAAGTTAATACCGATAAAATCATTGATACAGAATCAATCTTAAAAACAAATTTAATTCCTAAAGACTGAACCCAATCCATTCCAAGAAAATGTATTTCACTAACATAAGGATTTGCTTGACTAAAACAAGCTAACATTAATATTGAATACAAAAAATGAAAAGTAAAGATACTTTTAGAAAAACGTCTTACTATAATTTCATTATTTGTAAACAATGGTGAAAGTAATAAAATCGAAATTACTAAAGGCATAAATATTAAAAACGGTATTGATAATAATATTTTCATATCTCTCCTCTTAATTAAATTGACTCAACATAATTGTATACGCAATTATCACACAACTTATTATAACTGTTGTTATTATAAAAGCATACGAATTATAAACTTGTACATTTCCGGTTTGACTTTTCTTATCAAATTCTGAAATAAATTTTGAAGTATTTGTAATCAAATTAACAGAACCATCCATCAAATTTTTCTCTACCCAATTAATACAATTAACTTTCATTTTTGCACTCCAAATTAACGGTTTATAATTACTAAAAATATTAATGTCAATAAAATTCATCCCTTTAGTTAAATAATCATAAACCTGCGGTAAAAATTTATTGTAAAAATATTCCAACAATTTTGGAGTATTTTGAAATTTCAAAAGTAAATCTTTTTGATAAAGAAAATATACCAAAACCCAACCTAATACAGCAATATAAAAAGGCTCTGCTATTTGATATTCGATTTTTGTTCTTATATAAAAATAAAAAACAATATTTAAAATTAATAGAAATAATATCGGTAGAATTTGAGCATAATTAATTCTCTTAAATAATTTCTCATCTTTCATCATAATTAATGAAAGTCTAATAATATAAAAAGCTGTCAAAAATGAAATTAAACCAAAGAAAACCTTTAAACTTAAACAATTCAAAGATGCATAAATAAATTCCTTAGCAACAAACCCTGAAAAAATAATTCCTGAAAGACTTAAAGCACCAAGTAAAAAATTAATATATCCAACATAAGTATTTTTTTCATCAAGAGATAAAAATAACATTGATTTAATAAAAGCATGTGCAATCAATAATATTACAGCAGCTTTTACATTTAAAATTGCTACAGCTAAAAACATTAATCCTAAATTAGCAGATGTTGAATAAGCAAGAACCTTTTTAGGATGAGTTTCAAAAGAAGCTAAAATAGAACAAATTAAAGCCGTAATCGTACCTAGAATTAATATGATTTTTAAAATACTAACTTCTAAAGTAAAAAACGGTAATAATCTAATAAGTAAAAATACTCCTAAAATCACTAATGTAGCAGAATGAAGTAATGCACTTACAGGGAGTTTAGCTTCCATAGCATCTTGAAGCCAAGTATAAAATGGAAATTGAGCAGATTTTACAGATGCAGCGATTATAAATAAAATACAAATTAAATAATATTGCCAAGTAGAAGTATAAGCATACAAAAGCGTAGAAATTCCATTCATATCTTCAAAAGACAACGTTGCAAAAGATAAATTTCCCGCATAACTATACATAAAATATGAAGTTAAAATTATCCCCCCAAGTAAAGCCGTATCACCTACTCTATTTATTAAAAATACTCTTTTAGAGGCATCTGCTTTTACAATATTTTTATACTCGAACCCTATTAACAAATAAGAAATAACCCCTACAAGTTCCCAAAAAATATACAATTGAATCAAATTGGGACTAAATAAGAGAGATGCCATTGCAAAATTAAATATATTTAATAACGCAAAAAATCTATAATTTTTGGATTCATTCTTCATAAAAGATATCGAAAAAATTTGAACAAAAAAACTTACTAAAAACAATGTTAAAGCAATTATCAAAGATAATTTATCAACATGTAATCCTACAGATAAAGAAAAATTATTAATTTTAATAAAAGAAAAAGTTTGTTCAATCGGAGTCTTCAAATTTAATAGAGAAAATCCACAAAATAAACAACCTAAAAAAGAAGAAAAAACTGTTAAAAAATAAATTAAAAATTTATTAACATAAACAGAAAAAAATCTTCCCCCGATTATAATTAAACAAATCCAAAACGGTAATAAAATTACTAAATAAGCATTATCAATTATTAAATTTTCCATTTTCATCCTTTAAATCACTTATAAATCAGTATATTTTTCAACATTATCACTCTGTTTTTTAGTATACATAAGATAAAATAAATATAATGCAACCGCGAGTTCTACCGCCCCAATTGCAATATAAAAAAGAGCAACTACATACCCATCAAAATTAATATTATCGCAATACGTTGCAAAAGTTACAAAATTAATATTAATTCCAAGTAACATAAATTCTATAGAAATTAGAATTTTAATCACATTTTTGACAAATACAGAACCTAAAAGTCCAATAATAAAAAGCAAAAGTCCCACCATTAAATATTGATACATTAAATATCCCTTCTTTTAAGCATTGAAAACCCTGCAATAACAATTAATAAAAGAAGAGAAAGTAATTCAAATGCCCAAACATAATTAACAAAAATTCCTTTAGCAAAAGCCCAAATTGTATCAAAAGAATTAACCTGCAAATTCCCCAAATAATGAAAAGTATCAGGTGACATTGCTAATGACATTAAAACCAAATAAACAAATGCTAATAAAAAAATTCCACCACATAAAAATGTTATGTAAGGAGTTAAAATTTTATATTTTTTAACTTCAGGATTTTTATAATAAGGGGAGCAAAACATTATTGAAATTCCAACAATAATTGGAACCGCTAAACCATATATTGCAGCCTGTATAATTGCATTATATTCTGAGCCTAATACATAAAAAAACAAAGCTCCAAAGAAAAATACAACTATAGCTGACAAAAGTGAATAAACAATATTTCTTGCAAACAAAGTAATCATTGCAAATAAAATTATTAATACAAAAGACGGATAAAAAATAATCGGATTATCAATCATTACGACACTCCCCTTCATATTTAAGTATCAAATCTTCTTTATTTTCAGAAGCTAATTCATAATCTTTAGTTATTTTAATGGCTCCTGTTGGGCAATAATAATAACAATTCCCACAAAAAATACATTTTTTTAAATCTATTTTATAATTGCAAACTTTCGCATTCCCATCTTTTTGATAAGAAATAGCTCCTGTTGGACAAACTTTTAAACAAACTCCGCATCCAATACAACCGTTTACTTCTAATTTTCCTCTAAACGAATCATTTAAAGCTCTCTTCTTTTCTGGATATTCTAAAGTAACCGCTCTTTTAAATAAATGTTTGAAGACCGTTATCAAACCTTCAAAAGTTGATTTAATTCCTACGAACATAAAAAGCCTCCAAACTTAATTATAACCATAATAAAAAGATTAAGGATAGAAAGCGGAAGCAAAATTACCCACGAAAATTTTAACAAATCAAAAGATGCTAATCTCGGTAAAGTTGCACGAATCCAAATCATTATAAAAATTAAAACACTCGCCTTTAAAAACAACCAAAAAGCTTGTTCAAAATACAAAAGAAACGAATTACTCATAAAATATTTTCCAAAAGGAGAAAGATACCCACCGAAAAATAATATCGTAATAAATATAGAATTTGCAAACATCATCGCATATTCACTTAAATAAAAAATAGCAAATCTCATGCCGGAATATTCTGTATTATATCCGCAAATAAGCTCACTTTCGGCTTCAGGTAAATCAAAAGGGCAACGATTTAATTCAGCCAAAATACTAATAAACATAATTACAAAGCCTAAAAAACAAGGAATAAAAAACCAACTAAATAATCCCCATCCGGAAAATTGAGCTAAGGTTATTCCTGTTAAATTCATAGAAGAAGCTAAAACAACCACTGATAAAATAACAAAAGTAATAGGTAATTCATAACTTAAAAGTTGAGCAACACTTCTCATAGCTCCGAATAAAGAATACTTATTATTACTAGCCCATCCTGCAAGAAATATACTTAAAATCGGAAAAGCCGCCATAATAAGATATAAAATAACATTAGTTTGAGTATTAATAAAAGTAAATTCTGCACTATAAGGAAGTACCCCAAAAGCAACAAACATAGGAACAAATGCTAAAATTGGAGCTAAATTAAACAAAAGTCTATCAGCTTTAGTTGGGGTAATATTTTCTTTACATAAAAGCTTAAATGCATCAGCTAAAGTTTGCAAAATCCCCCAAAACCCTACACGATTAGGTCCTTTTCTCTGCGTAAAAAATCCTAAAAGTTTTCTTTCGACAAGTACCAATATCAAAACTACAACTAAAAGAGCAGCCGCAATTATACAAAACGGAATAATATAAAATGTAATATCTCCAAATAATTTTGGAATATTATATTTAGCAAGAAATTCTATATATAAAAAATAAAGATAATTCATTACTTATCAACCTCCGGAAGAATAATATCCAAAGAGCCTGCAATAGCAATCGCATCATTTAAATACTCTCCTACTAATAATTTTCTTAAAAGGTTAACAGAATAATAAGATCCTGTTCTCCATTTTAACCGATAAGGTTTATCTTCTCCTACTGATTTTACATAACAAGAAGCAATACCTCGAGGAGCTTCTATCTCTTGATAATATTCTCCATTATCTAATTTCAAATTAATAGGATTAATAAGTTTTTGTTCTAATTTCTCATTTTTACTCAAATAATCTAAAGCCTGAGAAATAATTTTAATACTCTCTTTAATCTCTAAAATTCTAGCTTTATATCTACTCCAAGCATCTTTTCCTTCTAAAACAACCGAAGAAAAATCAAACCCCTTATAAAGATAATCATTTTTTCTTAAATCAAAATCAACACCACTGGCTCTTAAATTTACTCCTGTAATAGAATAATCTAAAGCAACATTTTTTTCTAACACACCTTTATTAATGCATCTTCTTTTAAAAATAGGATTTTCAGTAATAATTTTTTCATAATCATTAAGTTTTTGAGGCAAAATAGAAATAATATTTTGAATATCCTCAAGAAATTCAATATCTTTCCTAACCCCACCAAAAACAAAATAATTATACATCATTCTTTGTCCAGTAAGTTTTTCAAAATAATTTAGAATCATCTCTCTTTCTCTAAACGCATAGAAAAAAGGAGAAGTAGCACCTAAATCCATTAAAAACGCTCCAATCCAAAGCAAATGAGATGCAATTCTATTTAATTCCAATAAAATAACTCTAATCACTCTAACTTTGTCAGAAAGTTCAACATTCAAAGCTTTTTCAACAATACGACACAATAATTCAGAATAGAAAAAACCCGCAAGATAATCAATCCTATCAACAAGAGGAAGATATTGGATATACGAAAGTTTTTCCGCCATTTTTTCCATCCCACGATGAAGATATCCGACATCTGGTTCACAAGATAAAATCTTCTCCCCGTCTAACTCAAGCAGAAGTCTTAAAACTCCATGTGTAGAAGGATGTTGTGGTCCTAAATTTAATTTAAACGTTGTCAGAGTCATTCCAAGCTAACCTCGTTTCATCTTGTACATAATCTTTTCTTAGTGGAAACCCTTCCCAATCTTCAGGCATATATAAACGTTTTAAATTTTTATTCCCAATAAAATTTATGCCAAATAAATCATAAATTTCATTTTCATCAGCCTGAGCAGATGGGAATAAATCAACTATTGATACAATTTCATTTTGGACAGTAATAGATAAAAATAAATCCTCTTCATCAACTGTTGTATAAAGATGATAAATAAGTTCTATTCCAAAATCTTCATTATCAATTGCAATAATTTCTTTTAAAATATCATATGAATAGTTATTTTTTACAAATTCAACAGCTTCATATAATTTAGATTTTATAACAATCTTATTATCAACAAGTTCAGAATCATTAAATATATTTATAAATTCATTAATATTCATTCTTCACCTCTTTATTTGAATTTGTATCAAATAATTTTGTTTTATGTTTTTCTAAAAATTGTTTTCTATCAAGAATAGACTCTTTTTTAATTTTATCTTGTAATTTTCTAATCGCATCCAAAAGTGCTTCCGGTCGAGGTGGACACATAGGAAGATAAATATCTACAGGAATAATTTTATCAATTCCGTTAATAACAGAATACGAAGTTTCAGTAAACATTCCTCCTCCACAAGTACAAGCTCCCATTGCAATAACATACTTAGGTTCAGCCATCTGTTCATAAAGTCTTACAAGAACAGGAGCCATTTTATAAGTTATAGTACCCGCACAAATTAACAAATCAGCTTGTCTTGGAGAACCACGAAAAACTTCTGAACCAAATCTTGCAATATCATTATCAGAAGCAACTGTTTGCATCATTTCAATCCCACAACAAGAAGTTGCAAAAGTAAGCGGCCACAGAGAATTTGCTCTACTCCAATTTAAAATATAATCGATTGATGTAACTATAATATTATTCACTATAACCACCTTAACATTTTTTTATTTATTGCAAAGATTAGACCAAATAAAAGTATTAAAACAAATACAAAAGCTTCAACAATAGCAAACAAACCTAAAGTATTTGTAAAAATAGCAAACGGATATAAAAAAATTGTTTCAATATCGAAAATCAAAAATAGAATAGCATAATTAAAATATCTAATATCGAAATTAATTCTTGCATCTGATATTGGATTTATTCCACACTCATAAGTAGAATTTTTTAGAGAAGAACTTTTTTTATACTGACAAATAAACCCTGCAACAATCATCGCAATAGCAAAAAGGGTTGATAAAATTATAAATAAAGCTAAACAAACAAGTTCTTTCAAATTTATCCTCTCTACTTTTTAGGGACTTTATGTAATTTTATACATTTCCCTCTTACCCTTTAATCTATTTTACCAAAAATTTCTTGATATAATAGATATTATTATGGAATATTAAGATAAATATATGCGACACTTGATTAGGATATTTTTATTAACTTTATTAATATTAACAATATACCAACCTTGTATGGCAACTATACAAGGAGGAATTGATTACAAAATCTCAATAGACTATTCAAAATTAGATGAAAAAGAATTACAACAAAAAGCTGATTTTTATTATTCTTATGCAATAAAAACAGGAAATTTAGACGAGAACATGACCAGTGCTTTAACTTTATATCATATTCTTGCTCACAAAAACCCGGAAAACATATATAACTTAACAAAGCTTGGAACATTGTATGATTTAATCGGTAAAGATAGAACTGCAAAATTAGCTTTTTATGACGCTATTGGAATAAATTCTCAAAAAGGAGAACCTTATTTTAGATTAGGAAATTTTTATTATAGACGCGAACTTTATAAAAAAGCATTAAAAATGTATAAGGAAGCGTACAAAAAAGAATACTCAAATCATTATGAAACTTTATATCAAATAGGCGATATTTATGAAAAATTTGGTGACACGGAAGCAGCATTAAAATATTTAAATTTAGCAAAAAAAATAAATCCTAATACAGAGTTAGACAATAAAATATTAAAGGTAGAAAATACACACAAAATTAATAACGAATATTATTCAAACACAAGAATAAGAGTACTTGAACGATAAAAAAATAAAGTCAATATGATTTTAGTTAAATAAAACGTAAATTTTTGTTAAATCGGATTTTTAATAATAATTATGGGGAGCATGGTCGATTGTAAAAATTTTTACAGATTTCTTTACTTGATAAAAAGATAGAAAAATTATACTATATACACATACCTGAAAGGAGTGATGGCTACAAGACTTGGGGAGAGTCAAAGATACGAAAAAGATTTAAAAATTTAACAAAAATTTTGGGAGAAAATTAAAAAATCACAAATCAATTTAAAATCACAAATCAAACATTTACCCATAAAAAAATATTTTAATTATTAAGAGAGATTTAAAATTTTGGGGTAGGAGATTATTGGGTTAAAATTGGCTTTCTGTATCAATGGAGAGCCTATTTTTATTTGCAATCACAAAAAAATAAACAATATATTACTGAACAGAATTATTAGATAATTTATTAAAATTATCCAAATAAGTTTGAGCGAGTTTCTCTTTTCTCAACTCTTTATAAACATATGCTAAATTATAATGAAATTCAGGTACATCAGATTTAAGCATGATAGCTTTGTTCAGATTAGTTTTAGCTTTTTTTATTTCTCCGATTTTAATATAAGCACACGCTAAATTATAATAAATATAAGGATTTTCTTTATTTAAAGAAGCTGCTTTTTTATAATTATCAATTGCCATATGGAATTGATTATTTTCTAAATAATTATTAGCTAAATTATAATAAGCTTTATAATATTTTTTATCGACGTTTAAAGCTTTTTGATACATAAAAATAGCGTTATCTTTTTCGCCCTTATCATCCAAAACATTTCCCAACATCAACCAATCTTTAGCAGTTCTGTCTTTTTCATCAATTTGCAAAATCAAATCCAAGGTCTTTTGAAAATTATTGTCACTATAAAAAGCTGTAGCTTGTTTAGACAAATCTTCCGAAGCAAAAGTCGGTAGGAATAATAATAAAGCTAAAAATGTTAAACTCTTTTTCATACCAAAATTATAAAAAAAAATCCCACATTAATCAAATATTGAAAGTTTTGTTTATATTAGTTATAAATAATTTATATGAAAATAAAAATAATAGCACTGGGAAAAATTAAAGAAAAATTTCTTAAAGATGGAATAGACGAATTTTTAAAACGTCTTACTCCATACACTTCTATAGAGATAATTGAAATACAACCAATAGAAATCAAAGATGAAAATCTTATTGAAAAAGCTTTGGAACAAGAAGCGGAAAAAATTTTAGCTAATATAAAAAAAGATTCCTACGTAATTACACTAGAAATTTTAGGAAAACAGCTCTCATCAGAAGATTTTGCTTCTAAAATCGATGAAATAACAAAAAATGGAATAAGTGAGCTAGTATTTGTAATAGGCTCTTCTTGCGGAATTTCTCCAAAAGTTTTACAAAGAGCTAATTTTAAACTTAGTATTTCAAAAATGACATTCTTACATCAATTTGCCCGACTATTACTAGTCGAGCAAATTTATCGAGCTTTTAAAATTTTAAAAAATGAAACTTATCACAAATAACCTAAGCTTCTTCAACCAATTTTTTCATTTCTTTAATTGCTTGTTCTAAACCAACAAAAATAGATCTGGAAATAATTGAATGTCCAATATTTAATTCATGCAAATTAGGGATTTCATGCATTCTGCTAACATTTTGATAATTCAATCCATGCCCGGCATTAACTCCTAATCCAAAATTCTTAGCAAAAATCGCCGCTCCTTTCAAATCCTCAAACGCTTTTTCCTCTTCCATAGTTCCAAATGCTTCAGAATATCTTCCTGTATGTAATTCTATAAACGGAGCACCTGTTTTAGAAACAGCAGAAATTTGATGAACATCCGGATCAATAAAAAAACTTACTTCAATTTTTTTCTCCAAAAGCGGACGAGTAAACTCAATTGCCCAATCCAATTGCCCTGCGACATCCAACCCGCCTTCAGTTGTTACTTCCTGTCTTTTTTCAGGCACAATACAAACAGCATGTGGTCTTATTCTTAAAGCTATTTCTTGCATTTCTTTTGTCATAGCCATTTCTAAATTTAATCTTACTCTAGGTAACATTCTAATAGCTTCAACATCAGCATCCTTAATATGTCTTCTATCTTCTCTTAAATGAGTGGTAATTGAAGCAACTTTACATTCTTTACATATTCTAGCTGCAGTTAAAACATCAGGTTCCAAACCACCCCTTGCATTTCTTAATGTTGCTACATGATCTATATTTACACCCAATAACATTTCTTACTCCTTAAATCCTTTCATTTTATTTATTTTTAATAATGCAGTATACGTTGGTAATATCGTAATATCATTTTCAGCTTTTTTTGATAAATATTCTACTGCACTATCAATATCATCAATAATTTTAACATTCTCAATATCAGCATATTTTAATCTTAAAGCCATATCATTAGCCCTAATCCCGGAAACAACTATTTCTTTCTTTGCATTTTTCAATAATTCAAATTGAGCATCCCAAAGCCAAGAAACATCACGTCCATCAGCATAATTATCATTAATAACGATTAAAATATTAGATTCCAAATCCACAGTTTTTAAAACTTCATTTGCTCCAATTGGATTTTTAATCAATTGAATTAAAACTTTTTTACCATTCAAAGATTTTACTTCACTTCTTCCAAAAGCAACTTTAAAAGAAGCTAAATTTTCCTTTATATTTTCAATACCTAATTCCAAACATAAAGAAATTGCCGCAAGAGCATTATAAGCATTAAATAATCCCACCAAAGGAACTTCATAAGATTCTCCGTTAATTTTTATAACAGAACAATCTTTATACAAAGTGACTTGAGCTTTATATTTAGCTTCTGGTCTTGAATATCCGCATTCGCAATAATAATGACCTTGTTGAGCATAAAACTTCCTTGAATATTTTAATTCTTTCCCACAAGGACATCTAAAAATTTCTTCCACAGAATTCTGACTTTTTAAAGTCTCATCAGTATAAAAAACTTCTTCAACCCCATAAAAAATTTTATTATTTCCTTCAAAACTTGCAACCAAAGGATCATCAGCGTTTAGAAACAATATCAAATTATCTTTTTTATCTATTCCGTTTTGAATAAATTTTTTAGTAGTTTCTAATTCTCCATACCTATCAAGTTGATCTCTGAACAAATTTGTCACAACAAGATAGTCAGCATCAAATTTATCATAAATTTTAGCTAAATATGCTTCATCAGATTCAATAACAGAAAAATCTGTTTTCTTTGAAGTATCAAGAGCAATCGCAATAGCATTAACAACACCATTGAGCATATTAGCTCCCATAGAATTATTAATAACGCTATGTCCGCTTTTTTGTATCAAATGAGATATCAAACCTGAAGTTGTAGTTTTTCCATTAGTTCCGGTAACATTAATTTTAGTTAAAATAAAAGAATTAGAATGTTTAAGAAAATCTTTATCAATTTTTAAGACATATTTACCGATAATAGACGTCCCTGAAGATAATTTAGTAAAATTCAGAAACCCAGATAAAGTTTTTGCAAACAATAATGCTACATAAAAATTCCAACTTTTCACCAGAAATAATCCTCCAAGTGTATTTTAAATTAGATTAATCTAAAATATAATCATATAATAATACAAATATGAATGGATAAATATGCTTTTTTATTTCTTTATTACAATTGTTTTTATCTCACAATTAATTATAACTACAAGTTTAATGATAATCTTAATAAAATTTGACTTTAAAATAAATCAAATAAACAAATATATCGACAATTCTAAACCTAAAATAAAAGTTGTATGTAACTTAACTAAAAAAATATCAGAACAATTAAAAGATTTATCAGAAATTTTAGTAGAAAAATTTCAAGAAGAAAAAGAAAGAATTACCCTAGAAATACTCAAAAGTCTAATGTCAGGAATTTTATTTTGGAGTATAAACATAAAAGTTGCTAAAAGACTAAAAAAATCCAAAATACTAAAAGCAGCGTGGAAGGGTTTAACCCTAGTACAAAATATGATATAATATTTGAGCAAAGATAATAAGAAAGAGGTTATATTATGAGTAAAGAAAAATCTTCAATCGGATTTGGTATAGGACTTTTAGCAGGTGTAATCGGCGGAATCGTTGCTGGAATATTATATGCACCACGTCCTGGTTCAGAAATGAGAGAAAAACTTAAAGATGCAGTTTGCGACATGGCGGAAAAGCACTCTCCTGCTGTTAATGAAGCAAAAAAACAGGCTTTGGATTCTATTGATTTATTAAAATATAAATTAGAAAAACAATACAAAAAATTCGGAAATATGCTTAAATCAAAAAAAATGAGAAAAGCAAAAGAATTAGAAGATATTTCTGACTACGATTTTAACTAATAAGGGGAACTAATGGAAACTACTCAACTATATCACGGTTTAACTTTTTTAGCATATTCAACAGGAGCAATTGTTCTTTTAGTTGGAGTAATGCTATTCAAAGTTTTATTTGATTTGTCTAAACTAACACAAAATGTTAACGAAACAGCAACAATAATAAAAACTGAATTAGAACCGACATTGAAAAATATTAATAAATCAGTAGAAATTGTTAGCGGAATAATCATAAAAACAGATGAAGGGATAAATAGAATAAAAAATGCTATAAAAAATTCGCCTCTAAATCTATTTTCTAAATTGGCAAGCATCACCGGTTCAATTTCTAAAGGTTTTACCAGCGGACTTTGTGCCGCATTTAAAATGTTTAGCAAAAAGAAGTAAAACAATCGGATAATACAAAAAATCCAAAAAGAAGTTAAACTACAAAAGAAGGAGAAATAATATGTCAGTAACACGATTTTTAGCAGGTTTTGCAATAGGTGCAACAATCGGAGCAGTAGCAGGTATTTTGTTAGCACCAAAATCAGGAGCAGAAACAAGAGAAATGCTTGGAGATATGGCTTCTGATATGGCAAAGAAAACCGACGAAACAGTAAGAGATATCCAAAGAAAGGCTGATAATTTAATTTCTGATGCTCAAGAAAAAAGTGAAGAAATCATGAACAAATTACAAGATCTTTTAAACAAACAAAAAGAAGGTCAGGAAGCTTAATTTTTGGATATAAAAAACAAACACTAAAAAGAGTAGAAAAATTTCTACTCTTTTTTATTTGACTTCTAAAAACTTTTATATTATATTTAACTAGTAACCGTTGAGGTTGTTTGAAAATTAAATATCCGCAAGCCCTTGTGGCACTCTGCCGAACAAAAGTTGACTAGCGGAAACGAGCAGAGGGTGAAGGTGAAACCGAACCCGTTTAACGCGAGTTTTCAAGAAAATGTCAAGTTTTGTGAGAGGGGAGGGAGACGCAGTCTACCGATTCCGCAGCAGAGAATATGAAAATTGAATATCCGCATGCCCTTGTGGCGGAATCGGTAGACGCGTTGGACTTAAAATCCAATCGGGGTTCACCCTCGGTGCCAGTTCAAGTCTGGCCAAGGGCATTTTTAAAAGACTCACCTAAATAGTGGGTCTTTTTTTGTTTTAGCCCTTGACGCTCGAGAATCTCTCGCTAGCCAGACAGCTCCTGTGCAATTACTTCTTGTATCCACTTTTAATTTTCTGTAAATATTTGTTACATATTTTAAAAAAAACTAAAGTTTTCTTTAAATATGTCGATATAGAGATTATAAGTAAAAATGAAAATAAAGAAAAATATGCTTAATTTTAAAAAAGGATTAAAAGAAAAGTATGCGTATTAATGAAAACAATAACAATCTTACCCCACCTCCTGTAGATCAAGATACTGCAGTACAAACTGAAAATAAAGAAAATAATTTAAGTCTTTTTAACATACTTAATAAAAATGAAAAAGCTGTGCTGGATCAAAATCAAGATGGCAAAATCAGCTTTCAAGAAGTTAAAAACTATATTAACAGTGGTATTGCTGATTCTAAAATCTTAAATAAACTTGCTAGTATATTAGGAATAGAAGTAAAAACTCCAGTTGAATTATCTACCAATACAGAATTCAAGAAAAGTGCTAATGAACTTTTAGATGCAATGGAAAAAATTGATACAAATAATAATGAAGAAATCAGTTTTCAAGAAATTAAAAATGCCCAAAATTTAACTAAAGCCGAAAGTATAAAATTACATAAAACATTTGGATTAGTAGATGGTAATTTTGAAAATCAACAGGGGCGTTTCGGCAGTTGCTGGGCTCTTTCTGGTGCTTACGGTATTTTTATTACAGATAAGGAAAAGTTTAATCAAATAGTAAAACAAGACGAAGATGGAAACGCAATAGTTACCTTTTATGGAATCTCTGAACAACCTTTTGAAACAAAAATTGATAGAAGAATTATCCAAAATGTTATAAAAATGAGAACAAATATTGTAAATTATAATACTATTAATAAAAATAACGGTTCATTAAATAATCGAAAATATTATAGTTCTGATCCGGATGCAATTGCAATAGAATTAGCATTTTCAAATTATGATGAGCATATAAAACAATTGAAAGGAGAGCAATCTAAAAAAATTTCCGAATATATAAATAGTTCAACACCTATTGCACCGGATAAACCTAATATTGAAACAATATCAATGGGAATGAGTAATGAAGATTTAATGAATTTTCTAAATTATTATAAAAATTCAACTGACGAAAATAAAAGTTCCTATATATTCCCACACAATATAAAACATTTAACTCCAGAAACAATAGAAAATATAAAAAAATATATTCAAACATCTACTCCTGTAATTCCTGAAAAACCAACAGAAAAAGAAATTTATTATAATTTAAATAGTGTATCTAATTACCTTAATAATTCAAAATCAGAAACAATTGCCAAGCCTGAAATAAACATGTATTTAAATAATGCCGGTACAATTGAAAATGGCGGACAAGCAGGTCCTGCAATAAAACTTATGGCAGGAGGAACTTATAAAACTTATTATGGTCAAGAATATAATAGTAAAACTCAGCAATATGAAGATGTTTCTCGTGAGACACAAGCTGAAATTACTAATTTATTAGAAAATTTTAAAAAAAATGATAAAGTCTTTTCAATATCATTTAGAGAAGCTGATTCTCAGATATATTCTAATCATGGTTATACCGTAGTTGGGAATGATGAAAAAAATATTTATTTAGTTAATCCACATGACACAACATCAAAACCTATTGTTTATTCGATAAAAAAAGCTGTAAAAAATTTGAAAATATTACAAATAAATACATTATCTTAAAATTAATATTAATAAAACACTCAAAACTTGTTAAACTTTTTTTAGCAATATAAAATTTAGAAAAAGGGATACATAATGAAAATTAATACACAGCCAAAAACAAACATTACCCCAATTTATAGGGGTAAATGGGGTTTACGAGTAGAAAATGCTTTGGACAGATTTGATAAAGCTCTTGGGAAATTAATAAATCCAATAGAATTTGTAACAAAAGAAAACCAAACAAATATAACAAAATGTATAGAACTTGCAAATAAATTATATAATCCAACTTCTCCACAAACAATAAATCTAAGTATAAAAAATGGCAATAAAGAATTCGAATTTTTGTATAATAATTCTGCTTGGCATAAAGTAAGACTTACTAAAAAAGGTCAAGAATTAAATGAATTTGAAATATTACACGTAAAAAACGATAACGACTTTTCATTTTATTCAACAGGAAATTATCCTTGCCAAATCAGAGATGAAAAATATTTAAAAAATTTTAATTTAATACTAGAAGATTGGTTACCAAGATTAATCAAAAAATATGAAGGCAAAAAATCACAGATAAATATGATTAATAAAGATATTTAAGATTTATTTCTTAATTTCTCAACAAATCTTTTTAATCTTTCCATCGCAATTTTAAGATTATCTAAAGAATAGGCATATGAAATTCTTAAATAGCCTTCACCACTATTACCAAAAGCATTTCCCGGAACAGCAGCAACTTTTTCTTCTTCTAAAAACTTAGTTGCGAATTCCTCACTTGTCATTCCAAATTCTTTAATGCAAGGAAACACATAAAACGCTCCATAAGGTTCAAAGCACTCTAAATTCATTTCTTTAAAAGCATTTAAAAGAAATCTTCTACGCTGATTATAAGCATTTTTCATTTCTTTAACATCATCATCCCCATTTCTTAAAGCTTCAACAGCAGCATATTGGCTTGTAGTAGGTGCACACATTATCGCAAACTGATGAATTTTTGTCATTTGCTTAATAATTTTTTCAGGCCCACAAGCATAACCTAAACGCCAACCTGTCATTGCATATGCTTTTGAGAAACCATTTATTAAAATTGTTCTCTCTTGCATACCTTCAATACTCGCAATAGAAACGTGTTTATCCTTATATGTTAATTCAGAATATATCTCATCAGACATAACATAAATATCATGTTTAATTACAACTTTTGCAATTTCTTCCAAATCTTTTCTTTCCATAATCGCACCTGTAGGATTGTTAGGGAAAGGTAAAATCAAAACCTTAGTTTTATCAGTAATTGCATTTTCTAATTCTTCCGCAGTCAGCCTGAATTCATTTTCCGCCTTTAAATCAATTATCACAGGTTTAGCTCCTGCAAGTAATGCACAAGGTTCATATGAAACATAAGCAGGCTGAGGAATAATAACTTCATCACCAGAATTAATAACCGCTCTTAATCCAATATCAATAGCTTCAGAACCACCTACAGTTATTATAACTTCATTCAAAGGATTATATTCTATATTTTGAGTTCTTTTTAAATATTTACAAATTTCTTCTCTAAGTTCTTTTAAACCTGCATTAGAAGTATAAAAAGTTTTACCTTTTTCAAGGGCATAAATTCCTTCATCTCTAATATGCCAAGGAGTATCAAAATCAGGCTCTCCGACCCCTAATGATATTGCATCTTTCATTTCAGAAACTATATCAAAAAATTTTCTAATCCCGGAAGGTTTTATCTCTTCAACCAATTTAGAAAGCGGCTTTGTCATGGAGTAATAACCTCTCTTTCATCAATCTTTTTTTTATCAAAAATAGTTCCATGGTCTTTGTATTTTTTTAATACAAAATGAGTCGCTGTACTTAAAACACTATCCAATGTTGATAATTTATCAGAAACAAAATTAGCAATTTCTCTAAGCGATTTTTCTTCCAAAATCACTAACAAATCATATCCTCCTGAAATCAAATAAACAGCTCTAACTTCAGGATAATTATAAATTCTCTCAGCAATTTTATCAAACCCCTGACCTCTTTGAGGCGTAACTTTCACCTCAATGAGAGCATTAACCTTATCAATAGAAGTTTTTTCCCAATTAATAAGAGTATGATATCCGCAAATAATACCTTCTGCTTCTAATTTCGAAATCTCATTAACAACATCAATCTCATCTTTTCCAAGTAAAACAGCTAATTCTTTTAAATCAATACGACTATTTTTTTCAATTAAAGATAATAATTCTTCTCTCATTTAATCCACCTATCTGATATAATTTGTCATAATCTTATCTTCTAATTCAGGTCTTTGAATACCATTGTTTTTAGCAAAGTCAATACATTTTAAAACCCAGGCAAGATTACGAGCTAAAATTCTCATAATCTGTAACCCTTCTAAGTCTTGTTCTAAATCATCCGCGACTTTACCGTGAATATTATTCCAATAATTAGAAGACACTAAAGGCATATTACTAACAGTTAAATATTTATTCAAAACATCTAAACTCGCCGTAGTCCCGGAACGTCTTGCAACAGCAATAGTTGAAGCCGGTTTAAAAGCAAAATGTTTTTTTGCGGCATAAAAAGCTCTATCTAAAACTGCCAAAATTCTTGCAGAAGGATGAGCATAATAAACAGGAGTTCCAAAAACAAAACCATCAGAAGTTTTGGCTTTTTCAATAAGTTCATTCACAATTCCATCTTCAAAAACACATTTACCTAAATCTCTACAAGCTAAACATCCGCAACAATCACGAATTTCAGCATTTCCTATATCAAAAAATTCTGTTTCAATTCCTTCGTCTATTAAAATCTTTGAAATTTCATTTAAAGCCCTTTTTGTACTTCCATTTTTATTACAACTTCCATTAACAAGCAAAACCTTCATCAAAAATCTCCTATAATTATATAAAACAATGATAATCAAAATTTCAGATTAGTTCAAGCAAAATAATATATTTTTTATTTTTAATTTGTCGGTGTTAAAATATTATTATGGTCAATTCATTTGAAGACGTAATATCACAAATAAAAGACAGACTCGATATAGTAGATGTAATTTCACAATATGTAGTCCTAAAAAAGAACGGAGCTAATTATACAGGTCTTTGTCCTTTTCATAACGATAAACATCCATCAATGTCAGTAAGCCCATCTAGAGGAATTTACAAATGTTTTTCTTGCGGAGCCGGTGGAGATGCTCTCAACTTTTTAGTAAAAATTCAAAATCGTGAATATAAAGATGTTATATTAGAATTAGCCGAAAAATTTGGAATTGAACTTCCAAATAAATATACAAAATCCAGTGAATCTAAAAATCAAAAAAAAGAAATGATGAAAGCTTGTGAAAAAGCTGCAAAATTTTTTAGTATCCAACTAAAATCTGCTGATGATGCAAATAAAGCAATAACAGCATTAAGAAAAAGAGGAATTACAGACGAAATTATTGATAAATTTCATCTTGGCTGGGCGACTAATAAATATGATGTTTTATATAAAGAACTAAAAAAAGAATTTAATGATGATATTTTAGAAAAAGCGGGATTAATATTAAAATCTAATTCAGGCAGTTGGATAGACAGATTTAGAAACAGAATAATCATCCCAATCCAAAATGAAAACGGAGAATTTGTAGCTTTTGGAGCGAGGGCCGTTGATGAAGGACAAAACCCTAAATATTTAAATTCTTCTGATTCATTAATTTATAACAAGAGTAAAATTTTATATGGTCTAAATTCTGCAAAAGATTCGATAAAATCTGAAGACGGTGTTGTGATTATGGAAGGTTATTTTGATGTAATTTCTGCTCAAGCAAACGGAGTAGAAAATGCTGTCGCATCTTGCGGAACAGCATTAACTCCAGATCACGTTAAACTACTTTCAAGATATACAAAATCCCGCAGGATTTATCTTTCTTTTGACACTGATTCAGCAGGAATAAATGCCACAAAAAAAGGCAGCAGTGTTATAAAAGAAACACTTTCAACTTTAGGTGATGTGAAACAATTTGATGAAAGTCATATTTCATCAAATTCTGATAATAAATATGCTTGCGAAATAAGAGTCGTATCTCCTCCACAAGGCAAAGACCCTGACGAATTCATAAGAACAATGGGAGGAAATGCTTTTAGAGATTACATAAAAAATGCACCTTTATTAATTGATTTCTTATTGAACAATATTTTAAAAGAAAAAAATTCAGCAAAAACTCCACAAGAAAAAGCTGAATTAATTGCACAAATTATAGAAATTCTAAAAGATGTAAATAATAAAATAATACAATCCGAATATGTAAAAATGGTTTCAACAATTTTAGAAATTGATGAAAATGCAATATCAAAAGAATTGTTAAGAGCAACAAATCCAATAAATTACATATCTCCGACTATAAAGAAACAAAATAATGTAACAAATTCTTCACAATTTGAAATAAAAGTGCAAAAAAATTTATTGAGCGTTTTTTTAGTAAGCGACAGTTCACTAAGCTTTCAAAAACTGAATGAATTGTTGCCCGAAAATATCATTCAAGATGAAACGTTAATAATTGTAAAAAATACAATTGACAAATTAACCTGTACAATAAATAATGTTAAGGAATTGACAAAAAATTTGTATACAGAATTCATTGAGGATGATAGGTTGACCGAAATATTAACAGATATAATTGAACTTTCTGAAGCTTTTAAAGGGCTGGATTCAGAAGAGTTTGAACGTGCGGTCAGGGAAAATGTGGTCAGATTAAAAAGATGTTATCAGGAAAAAGAAACAGAACAATTACGCCAAAAATATAAACAAGTAAATGATGACGAAATTGAAGCGTTAAAAATACAAATGCAACTTAGAGATAAAATAAAATTAAGAACTGGAGATAAGTAAATGGCTCAAAAAAGAAATTCACATTCATCAGTAATTAGTGTAGAGGACGAAAATCTAGATTTATTAGATTATGATTCAGAAAAAGGAGACGATTCTGTAGACTATATAGAAACAGATTTAGGAACCGATAATATCGAAGATATTATCACTTCTTCCAAATTACAAGAAATGAAAAGCGATGATTTCTACATGATAGATAATTCAAGAGACCCAGAAATGGATACGGAAGTTCCACGCGGAGTTGCCGTAGAAGATCCTGTAAGATTGTACTTGAGAGAAATCGGACGTATCAAATTATTATCAACAAGTGAAGAAATTGAGCTTGCAAGAAAAATTATACAAGGTGGAACCCCAGGAGCTATTGCAAAAAGAAAACTTGTACAAGCTAACTTAAGATTAGTAGTAAGTATAGCAAAAAAATATGTTGGTCGAGGCATGTTATTCTTAGACTTAATCCAAGAAGGGAACTTAGGTTTAATACGTGCAGCAGAAAAATTTGACCACGAAAGAGGATTTAAATTTTCAACATATGCAACTTGGTGGATAAGACAAGCAATAACAAGAGCTATTGCAGATCAAGCAAGAACAATCCGTATACCGGTTCACATGGTTGAAACAATTAATAAACTTAAAAAAGTTACAAGAAAATTAGCACAAGAACTTTCAAGAAAACCAACCGAAGAAGAATTAGCAGTTGAAATGGGCGTTTCAATTTCTAAATTAAGAGAAATCGTAAAAATCGCTCAAGAACCTCTATCTTTAGAAACTCCGATTGGTAAAGAAGAAGATTCTAGATTAGGTGATTTTATAGAAGATAAAGAAGCTGATGCTCCGATTAAAACAGTTGCAAGCGAACTTTTAAGAGAAGATTTAGCAGAAGTTTTATGCACACTTTCTCCTCGTGAACGTGATGTATTAAGATTACGTTTCGGAATGGATGACGGTCGTCAAAGAACATTAGAAGAAGTTGGACAATTGTTCGGTGTAACTCGTGAACGTATCAGACAAATTGAAGCTAAAGCTTTAAGAAAATTACGTCACCCTAATCGTAGTAAACGATTAAGAGAATATGTTGAAAACTAATACTAAAAAGGAGTCTCAAAGGCTCCTTTTTAGTTGTATATTAAACCAAAACTTGTCTAATTTACAAAACATAACAAAATATTGGATTTTTAACATGTTTAAACTATAATGACAAGAGTAAAACCTTATGAGGGAGTATTGAAAATGCCAAGCAATGAAAGTGTTGGAAAGAAAATAGTAGAAGCATTAAAAAAACAAGCAGAAAATATGGATTTAGAAGAAAACACAAGTTTTGAAAGTTTTGATTCATCAGCTGATACAACAAGCAATGATGACATTTTTTCATCTAACGATGATATATTTGCAGAACCGGTAAGACCTGTAAAACAAGAAAAAGTTTCAAATTTCTTTGATGATGTAGAAGAAGAAAAAGATATATTTTATTCAGAGCCAAAAACTCAAACTTCACCAATTGTTGAAACAATGAGTGAATCATTTGAAATGCCTGCAAATATTACGGTATTAAAAAAATTAATTTCACAATTACCAAGTGGAGTTTCAAGACATACTGGGGCTCAAATTATTAAACAAACAATGGAAGCTTTAGGAATTTCTATGAAGAGTGTTTTACAAGATGCTCAACAAGTTCAAGAAAATTTAAAAGTTTCAGCTAGAGAATGCCAAGCTTCTATTCAAGAATATAAAAAACAAATTTTAACTCTTGAAAAACAATCTCAAAGCTATCAAAAACAATACTCAGCTTTGAATGATTTAATAAGTTTATTTATACAAACTACAAAATGATTAAGATTGTATTTTTATAGATTAAAAAGACTAAGTTTTATACTTAGTCTTTTTAATTAGTTATATTTCAGATGTTTCGTTTTTTATTTCAGTTTCTTCAGAAGTTTGGTTTTGAATATTTAAGGAATTTTTGTTTGCCTCAGACTTTTCTTCAGTTTTCTGTTTTTCATCTTGAATTTCTTGTCGAGCTTTAGCAATTTCTCTTTCAGCCTTCATTGCGACTTTTCTATCTTGACTGGAAGGTTCAGCAGGAGCAAGTGCCGCAGCTTTTAATTGTTGAGCATTTTTTAAATTTACTTCAGGATCGGAACTTGTTTGGTAACTTATATTTACATCACCTGCTACAGCATATTTCTTACCATCAGGTCCTGTTTCGTATTCATAATTCGGAGCAGATGTTCTTAATCCTGCAGCAGCTGCTTTATGAGCATTTTCATGAGCTTTTACTTCTGCATCAGTAGCTTTTAATTTAGCAACCTCTTGTTTTTCTTGTTGAGTTAATTCTTTATTTGAATTATCTAAAGCTTGCTCATTTGAATTTGAATTAGAATTTTGTTCTGCATTATATAATTCCAAAGCTTTTGATGAAATAGATGCTCTCGCAGCTTCATCATCTTCAGAATAACTACTTACACCCTGAAGATTATTAGAATTATTATAAGCCTCTATTTTTAAACTATTTCTAATATAAAAATTATCAACTGCTTGATAATTAGAAATAACTCCAACGATACTATTCATATACTTATTATATTATGTTTTAGGACTTTTTCAAGAGTAAATACACATTATAATAATAATTTCTAAATATCTTCTCCTGAAGCTTCTTCTTCGTTATTTGTAGGAACAGTAACGGTCACTCCCAAAGATTCTAGAGCAGCTTTTGCTTTTGGAGCTAAAGCCGTATCAGAAAAATTTTCTAAAACCGTTTGATAGCATTCAATAGCTTCAGGCTTCATATCACGAAGTTTATAAACATTTCCGGCTTTATAATATAAGGGAGCTAATTCAGTAGAAGATGACATCAACATTTGATTATCAAGCTTAATTTTTATACCTATAAGAGTTTCATTATCTTGAGGTGACAACAAAGCTCTTCCATAAATCTTTTGAGTTAATTTATCGATACTTTCAGACATTTCAGCAATAGCTTCTTTTGATAACTTAGAAGATTTTTTAGCCGCAGATACATCAAGCGAAATCGCTGATAATAACAAAAAACCTACAACTAATGTTAAAAATATTTTCTTTACTCTTTCCATAACTCGCTCCGATACCCCTATTATACATTAAATTATTATTTTTAACCACTAATAATAATTTACCTCAAAAGTTGATTTTTCTAATCAATTGAATGTATGATTAATGTATGAAAAATTTAGTCTATCAAATGTTTATTTTAGGAACAGGAAATTCTTTAGATTATGCTTTAGAAAACAACTTAGGCGGAGTAATATTTTTTACTCGCGATATAAAATCTAAAGAACAATTCACAAATCTTATAAGTGAAATCAAACAAAAATCAACAACACCTTTATTTTTATCAATAGACCAAGAAGGCGGACGAGTTGAAAGAACTGAAAATATCCATGCAAGATATCTTTCAGCAAGAGAAGCTTATAAAAAAGGAAAAGAATTTTTAGCAAAACAAACAGAAAAAATAGCAAATGAGCTTATAGAATACGGGATAAATTTAAACTTTGCACCGGTAGCTGATGTAAATACAAATCCTAAAAATCCAATTATTGGGGAACGAGCTTTTTCTAATAATACAGATGAAGTTATAGATGGAGTAAAAATAACATCAGAAATTTACAGAAAATACGGAATAATACCTTGTTTAAAACATTTTCCAGGACATGGTGATGCAGATAAGGACAGTCACTTGGATTTACCACAAATAAATTTACCACTAGAAGAAATGGAAAAAATCCATATTAAGCCTTTTTATGAAGCAAAAGAAATGATAATGGCAGCCCACCTTCACTGTGGTTGTTTTGACACTGAAGCTATACCAAGTTCTTTAAGTAAAAATGCCATCGGATATTTAAGAAATAAAATGAACTTCAATGGAATTGTTATTTCGGATGATATGGTAATGAAAGGCGTTCAAAATTTTGGAAGTGTTGAAGCTTGCAAAATGGCAATAAATGTCGGAGTTGATATGTTTATTTTTAGAGATGCTGATTCTAAAACTATTGAAATTATTGAAGATTTAATAAAAGAAGTTCAAAAAAATCCGAATTTGGAACAAAAAATAATCGAATCAAATCAAAGAATTCAAAATTTAAAACAAAAAATGCTCGGGTAAAACCACTCCGAGCATTTCTTTATAAAAATCTATAAAACTAAGCAGATGCAGCAGCTGCTTTTTCAGCTTCAAAGCATTCTTTACAAAGCACATCTCTACCTTGAGTAGGATTAAAAGGAACTTGAGTCTGTTTACCACATTTAGCACAAACTGCATCATGCATTCTTTTCTTTCCTCTACGTTGTTGTTTTTTTGCTTTTCTACAGCTTGGACATCTTTTTGGCTTATTTGTCAAACCTTTTTCAGCATAAAACTCTTGTTCACCGGCAGTAAAAACGAATTCACAGCCACAATCTTCACAAATAAGCGTTTCATCTTGGTACATGACTTGTTCTCCTAAATAATTTAATAACCGCAACACTTCAAAAGTGCTATTCACACATTTTAAACTTTTTTTCAAGCCTCGTCAAGGGTAAAAGAATAATCCAGACTAAAATTGAAACAAAACTTTATTTGCCGGTAGAACCAAACCCACCAGCTCCGCGTTCAGTTTCAGAAAGTTCAGTAACAACTTCAATTTTAGCTTGTTCATATTTTGCAATAACCATTTGAGCAATTCTTTCATCCGGCTTAATTGTATAAGGTTCATTAGAAAGATTTACAATTGGAATACAAACTTCACCACGATAATCTTCATCAATTGTTCCCACACAATTAATAAGACTAATTCCGTGTTTAATAGAAAGCCCTGATCGAGGACGAATTTGAGCTTCATATCCGTGTTCAAGTTCAATTTTCAAACCTGTAGGAATAAGCTTTCTCTCTAACGGTTGTAAGGTAATCTCTTCACTAATTGCAGCACACAAATCCATGCCAGCAGCACCTTCAGTTTTGTATTCAGGTACAAAGCGATTATGTTCCATTCTATAAATCTTTAAAATCATAACTCTCCTTATTACGCTGTTATAATTGTTTTGCCATCAATAACTTGTTTAGGGAAAATAGTAAGAGTTTCGATTCCCTTAACTTTATCAACTTTAGTTTCAGGTTGAGTCTTATGAGCTTTTTCAACAGGAGATTCATTACTATTAGGCATAGACATAAAACTATTAGAATATTTAATAAAGAAATTTCTTCTAGGTCTGCAATCTTCGTTCATTGAAATTGATGAAATTTTCATATTTATTACCTTCTTTCTATAGAACAATTTTGAGTCAGATAAAGATACAAGTCAACGGATTTCAAAGATTTGTAAAGAAAAATTTTTATGCTAGAATTAAAGAGTTGAAGATTTAATATTATGTCGATGTGGCGGAATCGGTATACGCGCACGTTTGAGGGGCGTGTGGAGAGATCCTTGCGGGTTCAAGTCCCGCCATCGACAATAAAAAAGAGTTCTTTGCGGGCTCTTTTTTATTGTCGATAAGAGGACGCAGAACCCCAAAGCGAAGCTTTTAAGGGTTCAGCGACCTGTGAGCAGAGTGCGAAGGAGTTTTGCGAAAAGAATAAAATTCTTTGAAGCAAAATCCGAAGACACGTTTAACGCGAAC
>CASFYV010000017.1 GCA_949298985.1 uncultured bacterium
CTCATATGGGGTATTAGCAATCGTTTCCAACTGTTGTCCCCCGCTCAAGGGCAGATTCTCTACATTTTACTCACCCGTCCGCCACTTTCCTCGAAACCGAAGTCCCGATTCTCGTTCGACTTGCATGTATAAAGCACGCCGCCAGCGTTCGTCCTGAGCCAGGATCAAACTCTCCATTGTCAGAAAGTTTTATTCGTTCGCTATATCGCTATAGCATTTGACTCATTTCGCTTGCTTTCGCATTCTTGTCCTCATCATCTTTTTCTAGAATTAACAAGTTTCTCGTTTTCAGCTATTCTGTTGTCAATGTCCCGACAAGTTAGACAGTAACCAACACATTAAGTGCATCTATGAATTTTTCGGCATAAATCACGAGATCAACTCGGGGTTACTTTTGAACTTTCGTTCTAATATCAAACCGCTTTCACGGTTCCTTTATCATATTACTTAAAAATTTATTGTCAAGTAGCTATTTTATATTTCTTAACTTAGCAATTGATTTTAAAAGTTCATTGTGCCTGAGCACGTCTTTTATTCTATGCAAAAAAAAATTCAAAATCAAGCATATGTTTTAATTTTATTTTACAAAACTTAGCAATTCATAAAAACCAAGTATTTTTAGTGGTTTTAAGTTGTTAGATATTTCTATAGACGAAACATAATTCCTTTTGTTCCAATAAAAATAAATCAATAATTCATGCCTAAAAGTTTATTATTTAAATAATATTCTTCAATATCTACCCAACTTTGTGTAAAATCATCTATTGAAGGTTTTATTATTGATTTAATTAAAACTGCATAATTTATATCTATAAAATTTATTTTATCTATCCTTTCTACTGAATAAGATTTTGCTCCGCAATTATGACAAAAATTTTCCTCTGGCACAACTTCACCATCCTTTATTATAGCTTTCAGTTTTACTCCGCAGCAACTGCATCTTGTTATAAACCATCTATTTTCTATCAATTCACCACAGTCCGGACAATACGATATATCCTTTTCAGGTGTAACTTTGGCATGCTTACATTCTTTATTTTTAATAAAAAACTCCAATAATTTCATACTTCTCTTTTTAAGGATAACAACTTAAAAGTCAATAATTGCTTAGCAAAAATTAAACAATAAAATATACCCACATGGGTAATTGTAATATATACACTTATTAGGTTTAATAATCTTGTAAAGATAAATCTTTTTCATACTTCCAGCTATTCTTAATTCCAACGAGCCTTTACAAGGCTCTTTTTTTTAACTATAATCCTTCTCAAAAATGAGCTTATGGAAATATGTCAATATCGCATTTAATTAATGATTATTTAAATAATTCAAAAATAAGAGGAAACCTTTGCCGTTGGAAAAAAACTCAAATCAAAGTTTATATTTCTGACATATCCTCACAAATTAAAAATAAAGAAAACATGTACTATTTGATAGAAAAAACTATTCAATCATGGAACTTTATTCTAAAAAAAGAAAATATTCAAATCCAATTTGAAACAACAAAAGATTCTCAAAATGCCGACATTATAGTTCACTGGATAAAAGTAGGAAGAATCTATGAAGGCATGTGCAAATATCTAAGTGTAATTGGTAACGAAATAAAAAAGATTTCGATAGAAATTGGACTTCCAAATGATTATTCAGGTAAAGAAACAACTGATTTAAGCATATTCTGTGCAATAATGCATGAATTTGGGCATGCTCTCGGACTAGGACATGGAGTCGAAATTGATGACATCATGTATGTGCCTCATAAAAAAAATATTCAATCTCCAAGCGAAAATGACATTTATGTTTTAAATAAAATTTATAAATAAAATACAATATTTAACAATTATTTAGATACATATTAAAATACATAAAAGCAAGGAGGATACAATGAAAACACTTGATATGACTGGCTTACAAGTAGGGGGGCTTATACAAAAAGTCATTCGCTTCTAATTTAAATTTAAGGATTTATGAATACTTTACACAGCTATTTAAGATAAGAAAATTAAGTTCGTTTAGTCTAAAAAAGGCTTTTAGAAATTTTGATCAGTTCAGAGCATTTACACTTGCTGAAGTATTAATAACACTCAGTATAATTGGTATCGTTGCTTCAATGACATCATTACCAACACTCACACAAAAATATAAAAAACAAATTGTCGAAACAAGACTGGCAAAGTTTTATACAACAATTAACCAAGCAATCGCACAAAGTGAAGTCGAAAATGGAAGTAGAATGTACTGGAACTTAATGGAAATCAGAAACCAGTCAAACGTAGTAAGCAGAGAAGGGTTAACTCCAAAAGAGTGGTATGAACAATATTTAAAAAAATATTTAAAAGTAATAAAAGTAGAGGATAGTAATACTGTTGAAAAAAGATTAGATGTATACTTTACTGATGGAAGTTTATTAACTTTTTCCGGCTCTGGATGGGGGTTTTATCCTTTTGCAAAAGACTATGAAAAGATAGAACGCGAAAATGCAGATGGTACAAGCTATAATGATTTGAACCGAGAAACTTGTGGACAAAAAATGTTTTCTTTTATTTTCGACCCTACAAATAAAAACAATAAATATATTTATAAAAAAGGAGTTGAACCGTACACTTATGCAAATTGGGATGGAACTATAGATGAATTAAAAAATAATACAAAAATAGGATGCAATAAAAATGTAAGTAATGCTGCTGCATATTGTACAATGTTAATCCAATTAAACGGATGGAAAATACCAAATGACTATCCATTTAAGTTCTAAGGTATCTGAAATTTCAAATGGAGAACGTTTACACTTAGAAAGTTGTATTTGCTACAAAAATAAAATTATACAAAAAATTATTTAATGATTCATATCCATTATATTTTTTTGCGAAATAACATTATTATCATACCCATATTGTAGTTAAAGTACCATCGCTGACGAGTTCAGATCTTTCTTCACCTCTGCACTATTAACTGAATAACAACAGTAGTTTAACTTACCTTCATTGTAAAACATAACAAAAAATAAGACGGAGAAAAAACTTTCTTCGCCTTATTCTTAATTTTAGTGCTGGCAACGAGCTATCTTCCCAGGCGGTGGCCCGCCAAGTATTTTTACCGCTA
>CASFYV010000018.1 GCA_949298985.1 uncultured bacterium
AAAGCAGAATTTACAACTATTTATTGCTATCTTTCAAGGAATTTAACACATAATAAAATGGCTACTAATTTGAACTGTAAAATAGCAGAAACCTTATGGCGAAGAAAAAGAGAGTTTAAGGATTTGTATTATGACTTAAAACTATTAGCCGGATTTTAGTAATAGAACTTCATAAACTTTTCCCCGATTTTATTTTTGGGTTGCATTCCTTTGGCAACGAGTATTTTTGTGTTAAGTATTTTAATCTGTCCTTTATTTTTGTTAATAGATCGTGATAGTGCAGTAATTCTTGCTTGGGCTACAAAAACCGCATATACCGTATATGATTTATATTCAAATTATTAATGATTTCGTAAAATTTATATAGATAAAGGGCTTTTTATTGAAAGTTCTTTTTTTTGATACAAAAGTTTACAAAGAAGTAATTTTTAAATTGAAAATTTTTTATTATATATAACTGGGGAAAATTAAGAAATGAATTTAAAACTTTTAAAAATGACATGGCAAAGTGTAAGAGCCACGCGAAAATCTTGTAGCAAAAGTGCTTTGCTATTGCAAAGACAAGAAGCAAGGAAATTTGTTGATTCAATTCCTGTTGAAACGTGGGATAAAGTTTCGCAAGCTGTTTTTAGGCAGCCAAACGAACCAAAATCCAGATTTTTGGAAACTTTAGGCAGGTTTAGAAAATTCTGTCAAGAGCAAAAGATTACGCTATCACCTGAGGCAGAGAAGGCTTATCAAACCATAGAACATAAAGCAACTGTCATGGCAGACAGGTTAAATGATGCGGTATCAAGAGGAAAGACTCCCAAAAATTGGCTTGATTATGGTAAAAAGTTTAAAAATAATAACAGGGAAGCCGTTGAAATTCTTGAAAAGCAAATGAAAGAAATTGAAAGTATGTTAAATGCAAAATGCAATAACTACGGAACTCCTGAGTGGGCTAAAAAATTTTCTTTGTACTCAGAAATTTCATCAATTCGATCAAGTTTTCGTAGTAGTATGGGGTTTGGACATGACTTTTATAATTCTAAAATAGTAGAACTTTCAAAGGATATATTACATGACGGTCAGGTTTTTTATCACGGGACCAAGCACCAAAGGTCAATTGCGAGAAATGGGTTTAATTTAATACCTAAAAAATCTCAAGCAACAGTAGCAGCAAGAGAATTAGGCGAGGGGGTATATATTACGCCAGATAAAAAAGTTGCGGCTCATTATGCCGGACTAAGAGGCGGAATTTTACCTTTAGACGTTAAATTGAATAAAGTTGCAGCTATTAATCAAGATCAACAGTCAAATATAATTATGGAGTTAGGTTTAAATGCGTCAGGTGGCAGAGCATATACTCCAGCAGAAGTTGAGCTGCTTATAAAAGAGTTGTTCAAGCGAAACGGGTTTAATGCAGCATACACAAGAGAAGCTATCGGCGGTAATATTTTAACACTGCAAAACGCAAAGATGGTTGATGATATAATAGGCGCAAAACAAGCTCAGTTATGTGTTTTTGATACTAGTGATATTAGAATTCTTGAAAAAGCTTTTAAAGATCGTTGCTCAAATCAGGCTTTGCAAACTAAAAGTTGGTTTTTAAAACCTTATAATACTTACAAAATGGTTAGAAATTTTATAAAAGGCATTAATTCATAAAGAAAACTAAAACATTTTGGAGCGTTTTTCTTTAATTTTTTCAATTTTTTCTTTGTAATCGGAAGAAAGCAAATCTCCGACGGATTTGTATAATTTAAGAATAGCGTGTTCAATATTTTTGCAAGAAGAATCTAAACCAAAAGAAACCTTATACCTTTATTAAACCGATAAAATATTGGCAGAACGAAATAAAAAGTATATTAACTAAGAGGAAAAAGTGAAAAAAGATAAGTATTATGCGATTGCAGAAAATATGTATGTTGAAAAATTTATTACAGTTGCTGAAATTGCAAGAAGAATAGGAGTACATGAAAGAACT
>CASFYV010000019.1 GCA_949298985.1 uncultured bacterium
AAAAGAGTATTTATGGTACACATGGTTTGATTATTTCCTACCCCTAAAATCCGCTACACAAGCCGATTGCCCGAAATAATCGCACCATCTGTCATACGCAAAACACTCACTTTATTACAGTCAATTTACTAAACTGACAAAATACTAAAAAAGAGTCCTTACGGACTCTTTCTAAATGGAGGAGGAGGTGGGATTCGAACCCACGGTACGCTCTCACGTACGACGGTTTTCAAGACCGCTCCAATCAACCGCTCTGGCACTCCTCCAAAGATATTTAATTGGTAACAATATTATTCTACATAAAACATTTTTTTTTGTAAAGAGGATTTTAATTATTTATTTTTTGTTATAAAATACTTCCTAAGGGAAGGATATCCATGTTTGATTATTTAAAAGGTCTTATTACAGATAAAAAAAATTCATCTAAAGGACTTTTTGTTTCTATTGAAGTAGCAGGAATAGGATATTTACTTGAAGTTACTGAAAAAGATTTTCCTAATTTCGAAGTAAATGAAGAATTTTTAAAAAAAGTTTATGTCCATCTTGCCCATAGAGAAGATGCTATGACGTTATTTGGATTTATTTCAAAAGAAACTCGTGATATTTTTCAGATTCTTCTATCTGTTTCAGGTGTTGGTGCTAAAATGGCTATCGCCCTTTTAAGTGAGTTTGATGCTTGTGATTTAATTTCTCTTGTAATAGATGGCAATTTTAAGGAATTGACTAGAGCTAAAGGAGTCGGACCAAAACTGGCACAAAAAATCATACTTGAACTTAAAGATAAATTAATGAAAGTAGAAATACCTAAATGCAGTTTTTCTACAATTCCTCAAAATCAAGCTTTTGAAGATACTCAAGCTATTCTTTTATCACTAGGATACAGTGAGGGAGAAATCGGAGATGCAATTAATAAAGTAATATCAACCATAAACGATAAATCAAATTCGGAAGAAATTTTAAGAAAAGTTCTTACGATTTTATCAATGTAAATATTTGTAAAAATCTGGATTAATCTAAGCAAAAATATTTTTCACCGAATTTATATTTATCAGAAAGAATAAGAAGGTGAAAATGAATTTAAGAATATCGACCATAATAACAAATCCAATAAATAAAATAGCTTTCAAAAGAAATTCTGTTGAAAATTCTAAAAAAGAAAATAATTTAGAAAAAACACCTCCAAAAGACTCTTTTGAAATGTCTATCGGATATATCAATGATATTCACGGACAAACTAATAATATGATGAGAATCTTATCAGGTATTGATGGCGATTTAAAACTTTCAGCCGGAGATAATGATATTGGTGATGAAAAAAATGATAAAATCCATCTTGTAACAACAAAATTTTTAAATATTGCAGACATTAAAGGTTCAGCACTTGGGAACCACGAACTTGACATGGCACAAAAAGATTGTATAGATGCAATTAATAGGTTTAATGGTGAAATTTTAGCCGTTAACTTTGAACAAATACCTTTAGAGAAACAAAATCCTGAAGAAATAAAGAAAAATGGTCGTGCTGACTTAAAAAATCATCTAAAAAAATCTACAATAGTTGAAGTTAAAGGTGAAAAAATCGGTTTAATAGGTGCTTCTCCTATGGATATGTTAGAAAGATTAACCCATCCTAATTACTATACAGATTGTTCTGTTGACGAATTAGATGATACGATAGAAGCTATTCAAGAAGAAGTTGATAAATTTAAAGAGCAAGGTATTAATAAAATAATATTACTTTCACATATGGGGCATAAACGTGACAAGAAAGTTGCGGAAGAAGTTGATGGTATTGACGTTATTGTTAGTGGTCATACGCATGAACTTTTAAAAGGAATTAAGGAAGGTGAAAATTTACTGTATTCAAAATCAGGAGAGCCTGTTATAATTACAGAAGCTGGGCGTGATGGTAGTTATTTTGGAAAACTTAATTTAACATTTGATAAAAATGGGATAATCACAAAAGCTCAAAACAATTTAGGAGAAACTCGTTTATTTCATAAAAATATGATTAATCAATACATTTTTGATAATCTATTAGGAGTTCCGGAAAGAGTTGGCTACATAAAAGAAGCTCTTCCACCTCCAGAAAGTTTAGCTGAAGAAAATCCACATGCAAATTTTGTTTGTGATGCTATGCGTGAAATGACAAATTCTGATATTGCTTTATGGCATCATAGTGGAGTCAGAAACTTTTTTCACGAAGGTGTTTTAGATTCAAGAGATGTGAAGGATATGGCACCATTCCTTGATTATGTTGTTGTTGCGAATGTTTCTGAAAAAACAATTGTTGATTCTTTCAAAAAAGCAATTGAAGTTACTTATGATTCTCCTGCACATAAACCTGGTTTATTAGCTGTATCGGGTCTAAATTATACAGTAGATCCTGATGAAGGAGAGCTTGTTGATATGAATTTCATTGATAAAGAAGGAAACGAAATAAAAATTGATGTTGAAAACCCTAGAAAAGATAAATTTTACAAAGTTGTCACTGATGAATTTTTAATGTCAGCAGGTGCAGATTACAATATCTTAGCTCCGGAAGAGCTTTATATTGAAAAATATCCTTTTGACAAAGATGTTTTAACTTGTAATTACATAAAAAAACTAAACGAACCGATTGTAATCAACCAACTTGGACGAATCAAATTTAAACTTGATGATTAATAGCAAAAAAAATATTTAGCCGTTTTATTACATAAAAAGTAGGAAAATATGATAAACAAACTATCATTATCAAAAACCAACCAATATACATTTACATTTAGAAGAAACAATGATTCTAAAACAAATAACTTTGAAAAATCTCCAAAACAAGATGTATTTGAAATGTCTGTAGGTTATGTAAATGATTTACACGGACAAACTAACAATATGACAAGAATTTTGTCAGGCATAAAGGGAGATTTAAGACTTTCTGCAGGAGATAACAATATTGGGGATGAAAAAAATAAAAAGGTTAATCGTGCTGTAATAAAATTTATGAATATGGCCAATATCAAGGGTTCTGCTCTTGGAAATCACGAAATGGACACTCGTCAGAAAGACTTTGTAGATACTGCTAAAGAGTTTAACGGTAATTATTTTGCAATAAATTTAAAACAAGCTGCTAAGAATACGTTAGATGTTGATGATGAAAAATTTGAACATGATGAATTGAATAAAGTCATAAAAAAAGCTTCAATAATAGAGGTGAAGGGGGAAAAAATAGGTTTAATAGGTGCGGCTCCTATAGATTTGAAAGAAAGAGTTACACATCCTGCTTATCATAAAGATTGTTCTGTAGATAAATTAGAAGATACTATTGAAGATATTCAAGAACAAATTGATGATTTAAAGGCAAAAGGAGTAAATAAAATTTTCTTACTTTCTCACTTAGGAAATACCACAGATAAAATAGTTGCAGAAAATACTAATGGTATTGATGTAATAATTGGTGGACATACTCATGAATTAATTAAAGACATAAAAGAAGGCGAAAACTTATTATACTCACTAGTGGGAGAACCAGTAATAATAACAGAAGCTGGTAAAAACGGTAATTATTTTGGATTATTAAACTTAACTTTTGATAAAGAAGGTATGATTACAAAAGTTCAAAATAATTTAGCAGAAACCAAATTATTCCCTAAAAACATGATTAATCAATATATTCTTAATCAAATATTAGGAGAACCTGAAATTATCGGTTCTATAAAATCGGTAACTCCACCTCCTAAAACATTGATAGAAGAAAACGCACACGCTAATTTTATGTGTGATGCAATGCGTTATGAATTAGGAGTTGATATTGCTTTATGGAATAACAGTGGTACAAGAAGTTTCTTCCAAACGGGAATAATCGATACAAGAGATATAAAAGACATTGCACCATTTGAAGATAGAGTATCAGTTGCAAACGTTTCTGAAAAGAAAATAGTTGATCTGTTTAAAAAGACAATCGAAGCAACTTATAAAACTCAAGGTAATAAACCAGGTTTACTTGCGGTCTCTGGACTTAATTATACAGTAAATCCTAAAAAAGGCACTTTGGCAGGAATGAATTTTATTGATAAAAATGGTAATGAACATAAAATTGATATTAAAAATCCTAGAGAAAACAAATTTTATAGTGTAGCTCAAGATTCATTTATGATGTTTGAAGGTGCTGATTTTGATGTATTAGCTCCAAAAGAAGAGTGCATAAATTATCCTTTCAATAAAGACTTTTTAGCTTGTGAATACATAAAACACCTAAATGAGCCTGTTGTTATTAATCAAACTGGTAGAATAAAATTTGAAGAGGGGTAAATAATATTCAAAATATAATAATGATGGATGAATATTTAAAAAAAGTTGGTAAGAACATAAAATTAGCAAGAAAATCTGAAAAAATATCTCAAGAAAAGCTTGCAGAAAAAATTGGTGTCAGCAGAAATTATATCGGAATGATAGAACGTGGGGAAATAAATATTCCAACAAAAACATTAATTATACTAGCAAAAGCTTTAAATGTTCATCCTAAAATATTTCTAGATATTGAGATTATTTTTATATAATTTCTTTTATTGCAAGGTGTAAGTATTTAGGTAATTCAGAAGCGAGTACTGAGTATTCGCTCAATTCTTCTGAAGCAATTTCTCCAGCTCTTGAATGCAAATATACTCCAAGTTTTGCAGCATCAAATGTATTTAGTCCTTGAGCTAATAATCCTGCAATAATTCCTGCAAGAACATCTCCAGAGCCGGCTTTGGCAAGTGCGGAATTCCCGTGTTGGTTTATAAATAATGTATTCCCATCTGTAATAATTGTTCTGTGTGTTTTTAGAACAGCTATACAATTATATTTTTTAGCTAACTTCCTTGCACTGCCTTCAAGATCTTTTAAAATAAAATCAAGCTCTACCCCTAAAAGTCTTGCAGCTTCTAGTGGATGAGGAGTAATTATTGAATTTAATGGTAATTCTATTTTTAAATTACTCAATATATTTAATCCATCAGCATCAATTAATACAGAGACAGTATCTTTTTGTAACTTTTTTATAATATCTTTAAATAGCTTATAGCTTTTGCGTTCTAGGCCTAATCCACAGCCTATTAAAATTATTGAATACTGCTTAATATTTCTTAATCCTTCTTCTCTTAAAAGGTAAACAGCTTCTGGTAAAATTGCTGATACAGCTTTTATTATATCTTTTTCTGTTGCTAAAGCCACAAAGCCGCCGCCAACTTTAAGAACACTAACTGTCGATAAATAAGCAGCACCTATATAATTTTTTGAACCTGAAAAATTCAAAACCTTACCAAAAGATCCTTTATTAGAATTTTGTTCTCGTAATGGCATTTTATATTCTGACATTATATTTCCTTATAGCCCAATCTGTCTTATTATTTCATAAGCTACAATCGCAACAGAATTTGATAAATTTAGACTTCTTTGTCCTTCTTGCATTGGAATTGTAATTGCACTCTTTTGTGTCACATATTCTTGTGGCAACCCCCTTGATTCAGGACCAAATACTATAAAATCATTCTCTTTAAAGTCTATATCAGTATATTTTTTCTTAGATTTTGTCGTAAGATAATAAAAGTTACCTTGAGGAAACATACTATACAATTCATCCATAGAATTAACTTTATGTAAATCTACACTTTCCCAATAATCCATTCCAGCTCTTTTTGTGTATTTATCAGTAAGTGCAAATCCAAGTTTTCCAACAAGATATAATGAAGCACCCGTACAAGCACATAATCTTGCAATATTACCCGTATTTTGGGGGATTTCAGGTTCATATAAAACTACATTAAATTTTCCCATTTTTATTAATCAGCCTTCTTTTCAAATAAATATTTAGCTTCTATTACAACAGGTAAACCCCTTACTACACAAAATATAATTGCAAATACTGCCGCCCAATATCCTATTGCCCAAATAATTTCACGATTTGGACATACAGGAATTTTTGCTGTTATTATAAGAACAAATGCTAATACTTTAGCTACAGCATAACTTATTCTCATAAATTTAGAACCTGTAATGAATTTACAAATAGGATTTACTTGCATTCCAAAAGGAGTAAGCCCATGTTCCATCGCTGCACTTCTAATCGTATCTGTAATAAAGCCTCTTGTAATTGCAATCAAAGGAAATAAAATACTAATCCATCCCATAACAGCAAATAAAATCCAATAGGTATTTTCGACTATTCTATCTCCCATAATATCAAGAAGAGCTCCGAATTTTGACTCTTCATGAAGTTTTCTTGCTACATACCCATCAACTCCATCAAGAGCAAAAGCCAAAATTGTAAGAGCTAAAGCCCAAATATAAGCAGGTGTATTTCCTTGATGAGTATAAATTAAATATACTGCAAAAAACATTACAAAAATTCTAAATATCGAAATAAAATTTGCCATCTCTCACCACCATCTTATATTAATATATTAAATTTAAACTTTCATTCTTGAAAGAGCAAAATCTTTTTTATTAAGTTCTTCAAGTTTAGAACCCATCATAATTTTTTCAGCTTCTTCAAGAACACTAACTACAGCATAACCATTAGCACCATCTGAACGAGCCTTTTGTCCAGATGCACAGCAGTTTACAAAATGCTGACAAGCTAATTTTAAAGGTTCTATTTCTAAATAATCAAGTGCATAATTTTGAGTATTTGCTGGTTTAAAATTATCATAAACTTTTAATTTATCAGTAGGTGCTGTATCATCAAAAATCGCAGTAGCTTTTGTACCTCTAACAAGCAAAGTTACATGTTTTTGAGGAGTTATCCAACTATCAGAAATGTGTGCAATCATACCACCTTCAAATTCTATTCCGATATGAGTTATATCCATAATGTTATTTTTATCTGATGAACATCCTATTGCAGAAATAACTTTCACAGGATTCTTCCCTGTAACATAAGCTATCATAGATAAATCATGCGGAGCTAAATCCCACATAACACTTCTATCATTTTTATGATAATTAACATTTAATCTATCACTTTGAGCATATACAGGTTCTCCCAATACACCTTCTTCGATTAACATTTTTAATCTGTTAACAGCAGGATGATATAATAATAAATGGTCAACCATTAATACAAGCCCTTTTGATTCAGCAAGTTCTGTTAATACTCTTGCTTCTTCTGCGACAGTTGAAATAGGTTTTTCAACATAAACATTTTTACCTGCTTCTAACATTGCTTTAACTATTTTAAAATGCGTATGACTTGGAGTTACAACCGCAACTCCTGTTATAGAATTATCATTAATAATATCATTAAAGTCTTTTGTTACCTTTACTCCAGGGAATTGTTCCTGAACTGTTTTTAAAGATTCATCATCTAAATCACAAACCATTTCTAAAACATTCAAATTATAGAAATTACGAACAATATTTTTACCCCAAATTCCAAAACCAATTACAGCTATTTTTTGTTCTTTCATACCATCCCACTCTTTCATATTGTATAATTTTATTATATTACAAGCTATATTTTGAGTAAAGTATTTATAACAAATGGTTTAAAGAATATAAAAATAGAGTAACAAGAAATCTTGTTACTCTATTAAATATTGGTTTAATTATCAATAAAATTATTCAATAATTTTATCAACAACACCAGCACCAACTGTTCTACCACCTTCACGGATAGCGAATCTCATACCTTCTTCGATAGCTACTGGGTTGATTAATTCAACTTCCATAACTACGTTATCACCAGGCATAACCATTTCACCATCAAATTTGATAGAACCAGTAACGTCAGTTGTTCTGATATAGAATTGAGGTCTATATCCAGGGAAGAATGGAGTATGACGTCCACCTTCATCTTTTGTTAATACGTAAACGTTAGCTGTAAATTTAGTGTGTGGGTGGATTGAACCAGGTTTACATAAAACTTGACCACGTTGGATTTCAGTTTTATCAATACCTCTTAATAAAGCACCAATGTTGTCACCAGCTTGACCTTGATCAAGTTGTTTTCTGAACATTTCAACACCAGTTACAGTTGTTTTCTTAGTTTCACCTAAACCAACTAATTCAACTTCATCACCAACTTTAACAATACCACGTTCTACTCTACCTGTAGCAACTGTACCACGACCTGTGATAGAGAATACGTCTTCTACTGGCATTAAGAATGGTTTGTCTAAGTCACGTTCTGGAGTTGGGAAGTAGTTGTCAACTGCATCCATTAATTCCCAAATTTTATCAACCCATTTATCTTCACCACGTTGTACATTTGGATTAGCTTGAACTGCTTCTAAAGCTTTTAAAGCTGAACCGTGGATGAAAGGAATATTGTCACCGTCGAATTCGTAAGAAGATAATAACTCTCTTACTTCCATTTCAACAAGTTCTAATAATTCTGGGTCATCAACCATATCACATTTATTTAAAAATACTACTAAGTTAGGAACACCAACTTGTCTAGCAAGAAGGATGTGTTCACGAGTTTGAGGCATAGCACCGTCAGTAGCAGCAACTACAAGAATTGCACCGTCCATTTGAGCAGCACCTGTAATCATGTTTTTAACATAGTCAGCGTGACCAGGACAGTCAACGTGCGCATAGTGTCTAGCATCTGTTTCATATTCTACGTGAGCTGTAGAAATGGTTATACCTCTTGCTTTTTCTTCTGGAGCAGCATCGATTTCATCGAATTTTTTAGCTTGTGCTTTACCAGCCGCAGCCATAACACCAGTGATAGCTGCTGTTAATGTTGTTTTACCGTGGTCAACGTGGCCTACTGTACCAATGTTAACGTGCGGTTTTGTACGTTCAAATTTTTCACGTGCCATGAGATTAATCTCCTTCTTTGATTAAATATACTACGTCAACTTATAATATACTAAGTTATACAATTATTTTATACTCTAAAGAAATATTGTCAATAATTGCAAAAATCTTACTTTACATCATCTTTTATTACTATTAAATTTTTAACAATTTTCATTGCACAAGTAGGTAATACAACTTCAGCAAGTCCATCTGCAATGCTAATAATACTACCTGCTTTTAAAATTACATCTTCGCCTTTGTATTGGAATTTGTAATCGTCTTTTCTGTCAGATCTGATCGTAATTTGATTGTTCATTGTAATTTCCTTTTCTTTAGATGTAAACATAGGAATGGCAAATCTCTTCACCATTCCTATTGAAATTTTAATTAAATTTTGCTGAATTAGTCAAATACATAACTGATAATAGCTGCTTCTCTAGCTCTTTTAATTGCAGTTGTAATCATTCTTTGGTGTTTTGCACAGTTTCCTGTAACACGACGTGGAATAATTTTACCTGCTTCAGTTAAGTATCTTTTTAATTTTGCAGCATCTTTGTAATCGATAGATTCAACATGATCAGCACAAAAACTGCATGTTTTACGTTTTTTTCTATCTTGTTCTTGTTTTGCCATTGTTTTTATTGCCTTTCTAGCCTTGTTATTATTTTACTTTTATTCTAAACGCCCCGTCCTCTTTACTACGCGCGCAGCAACTAGAACGGAATCTCATCCTCTCCGATTAATTCATCAGAGAATTCTTCTTGCGAAAATTTTACAATATCATCACTAGAAGATGGTGAAACAGCTGCTGAAGAACCTCCAAATACTTCTATAGTATTTGCATCAATCTCATAGATTCTTCTTTCTGCTCCACTGTCATTTTTTACAGATGTGATTTGAAGCCTACCCTCTACAAGCAACTTATCTCCAACAGAAACACCTGAAACAACTTCGTCTAAAGCAGTTCTTTTTGAAATAACTCTAATAAGCATTTCTTCTCTATCACCAATATTTAGTACTAAAGATGATACCGGAACGTTATTTTGAGTAAATCTTTTTTCAGGAGCTCTAAATACTACACCTGTTACTACAGCTTTTGCTAATGACATTTTTTACTTCACTTTCTAGTTTATTTTTAATTTCTACGTATTTTGCAATTATCATTACAATATCATTTTTAACAACCTCTGCAAAATACTGTTTGAAGTCAAAGCCTTTTACTTCACTTTCTAGTTTATTTTTAATTTCTACGTATTTTGCAATTATCTTTATTTACATTATTTTATAACCACTCTTGCAAAATACTGTTTAATGTAAAAGCTTTTTACTTCACTTTCTAGTTTATACAGTTTGAGCTTTTTTAGCTTCTTCCATAAACATAAATCTTAATACATTGTCATTAAGTTTAAGGTTTCTTTTGAATTCAACAACTGTTTCTGCAGGTATTGATAAAATAATATTTGTAAAGTAACCATCTCTATAACCTTGAACATCATAAGCCAATTTCTTACGACCCATTTTATCAATAGATGATACTGTTCCTTTGTAAGATTTGATTTCTTCTGAGATTTTATCAACAACTTTGTCTAATTCTTCTGAATCAAGACTTGGTTTTAAAATCGCTAATAATTCATAATTTTTCATAATAATATTTCTCCTTATATAATTATACTATCATGAACAGCATTGATGTAAAGTCTGATACTAAAAACTTAGGTTAAAATTTAAGATTTATTAAGAGTTGTATACGAGCAGTTTTTATTCTGATATAATATTTAACAAAGGCTTATATATCTTGGAGGGAAGTATGAAAGAACGTAAGAGTAATGTATTATCTTTGCTTGAAGATAAGACTAATAGTTATGCTCGAAAAATTGCATTAGGTATGAAAACTCAATTTGGTTGGCAAGAAATCACTTATGATGGACTTGGCTTGATGTCAAGAAGACTTGCGGCATATTTAATGAACGACTTAGGCTTGCAAAAAGGCGAGCGTCTAGCAATTTTATCTGAATCAAAACCTGAATACGGTGCTTGTGTTTTCGCTTCTGTAATCTCCGGACTCATTACAGTTCCTCTAGATATTAAACTTACAAAATATGAATTACAATCTATATTGTCAGATTGTAATCCTTCTGTAATGCTTGTTTCTCAAACTTATATTGATAAAGCTCTTGAATTACAGAAAGTTTTACCTTCTTTAAAACACATAATAGTTATGGACGAGCATCCTGTTAATAAAGAATTAGAAAGCATTTATACTATTCCTAATAATTATACTTGCAAGTGGAGACATCGTTCCAAAAATTCTACAGTATTTATTATTTATACATCAGGAACAACCGGTTCTCCTAAAGGAGTTGAAACAACTTTTGGAAATATGCTTACTCAATTAAATGATTTGAAAGTTGCTTTTGATAGTATATTACCGAGAGGAGATATTAATATTTTATCAATACTTCCAATGAATCATTTGTTTGAAATGACAGTTGGTTTTTCAACGTTTTTGAATTTAGGGTTTTCTGTTTATTATACTCATAATTTAAAACCAAAAGATATTTTAAATACAATGAGAGATAAAAAGATTAATTTCATGATTGTCGTTCCTGCGTTTTTAAAACTTTTAAAAACAGGCTTGGAAGCAGAAATGAAAAATCGTTCAAAATTTAGTCAAAAGATGTTTCCAATATTATTCCATATAGCAAAATTTATTCCGTTTATTTGGGCTAAAAAACTTTTATTTTGGAAAACTCACAGTTTCTTTGGCGGAAATTTTAAAGGATGTATGTCTGGTGGAGCTCCTTTGGATTTAGATGTTGCAAAATTTTTCCAAAGAATAGGCATTCAAGTCTATGAGGTATATGGTCTTACTGAAACAAGCCCAATTGCGACTATTAATATTGAAAAAAATCGTGATTTACGTTCTGTCGGTAAACCTCTTCCAAGCTATGAAGCAAAAATTGATCCTGAAAGCGGGGAATTATTATTAAAAGGACCTTCTATAATGAAAGGATACCACAATCGACCAGATTTAACGGCTGAGGCTATTGATGAAAACGGTTGGTTCCATACAGGAGATATTGCAAGAATTGATGATAAAGGACGTGTTTACATAACAGGTAGAATTAAAAATATGATTGTTTTATCCGGTGGTAAAAAAGTTTATCCTGAAGAAGTTGAAGCCGTATTAGAAAAAAGTGATATGTTTGCAGAACTTTGTGTCTTTGGAGTTTCAAGAGAAGGCGGAGCAAAAGATGGTACTGAAGATATTGCTGCTGTTGTTGTTCCTACTGAAGAGCTTAAAAACAAATATGATGATGAGACTTTGAATAAACTTATGAAAGATGAAGTGAAAAGACTTTCTCAAAGACTCACTCCTTATAAACGTCCAATAAATATCACTGTACTAAAAGAGACTTTACCAAGAACAAAAAAATCAACAGTTCAAAGGAATAAAGTTAAAGAAATGGTATACAGTGCTAAAACTAATTAATAATATAAACAAGCTTTGTAAACTTTTGTAAAATTTTTCTTATTTCCTCTAAAGTTTATATAAAATATGCCGATATCTCTACTATAAAAAATTATTAGGGAAAATAAGGAGTAAAATTTATGTCAAACGAAATTTCAAGAGTTTACCAATTCTTAGCTGAACGTCCTGATTGGAAAACAGAAATGGACACTAACAATGATGGAACAATTTTAAAATCAGAATTTAGGGATTTTTTAACTGCTGAATTTGATTGGTCTAGTTTAGAAGGTTGGAATGGAGAAACTTCTAAACAAACAGATTTAATTAATGACTTTTGGAAATCGATTGATACTACTCAAACCGGTAATATAACAGGTACAAATTTTAAAAATAAAAACGCACTTGATTCAAAAGAAATTACAAATATGAACCTTAAAATTGAAATGTATGAAATTTTAAATGAATACACTTCAACATTATCAATACCAAGTGTTGTATCAGATAGTTCACGTTGGAAACAATCTGTAAGTCAAAGTTTAGCAAATTTAACTGAAACATTTATTAAAAATGGCGGTGTAAAAGAAGATTTACTTGCCTATTTAGAAAGTGTTTCAGAAGGTGTTCAAAATAAAACTACTGCAGACTGTGTTGCAGATGAATACTTAAATAGTGAATTAAAAGATTTTATGAAAGAATATAATTATTCATACCTTGAAGATACAACTTTACAAGGAATAATTAATAATTACATTCAAAATATTCCTGAAGAAAGCACTGCTGAAGATATCAAATCTACAGTTCAATTAATAGTAGATGCTTACCTTGCTACTGCCGGAATAAAAGAAGATAATGCCTTTGACTTAGGTGCTTATGGTTATACTGTAAATGATGCAACAACTCTTAATGATTTACAAAAAACATATTTAACAAAAACATTACAAACAACTTTTGAAAGTGTTCAAAATGAATCAAATTACGAAGCTAACAAAGAATTATATGATAATGCTGTTAATGAATTTATAAATAGTATTCTTTCAAATGCTAAATTTAATGATTTTGAAACAATAAAAGGTTATACTTACGAAATGTTTACTAATAGTGAACAATATAAAGAAGTAACTGACGTTGTTACCGCAAAAGAATTATTACAAAGTGACGAATTATATAACAAAGTTGCATCTGAAATAAATCAATCACTAGCAGATTTAATCAAAAAGGACGGTAGATACTTAAAAGTAATGGACGATATAGAAGCACAAATGATTACAAAAGTAAAATCCGGCGAATTTTCTGTTAATGGTAATTTAGATACAAATGCAGCTTTAGAGTGGGCAGTTGGACAAATTAAAAGTAGAATTATGGAATTCTATGAAAACGGTTTAGGCAATTTAAGTATTAGTGAATTAAATAATGTATATGATCAATTAGAAGCTGCTGCAAAACAGGAAGTCGACGATGATAAATCATTAAATGCGTATAGAGATGCTGCAATTAAATATTGTGATGCTATTGCTAAAAAATCTAATGAATTAAAAGAAGCAGTTGTAAAACTATTTGGAGATAGCTGGGCAACTTCTATCAAAAAAATGTATCCGTCTGAAATCACTGAATTAATGACAGAATTAAAAGCCAATGCTTTAAAAATTGGAGAAATCGAAAATTACACTGTATCAGACATAAGCGGTATTGAAAATAATATTGCATTAGACAATGGAACTACAAACAATTATTACTTATCAGCAAATGTTAAAAATGGAAGCTATGATGTAGATGCTTCTAAGATTTCTTATCAATGCACAGGTGATATTGCTCAATTTAATGCTCCAAATAATTTAGTAATAACAGCACCAAGTGCAGCAGGTATTTATAAAGTAACGATTCAAACATTATATGATGGACAACCAATTGGCGAACCAAAAACTGTACAAGTTACTGTTAAACCATCTACAGAAAAAATTATTGGAGACGTTAAAGATTGGGGTGGCTTAAAAACAGAACACATTGAATCTTGGAGTGTAAATAAAAATAAACAAATTATTGAAACAAGTTTTACAGACTTATATAACCAAGATGCTACTATCAGATTACACGTTAAAATGGATAAAAAAGGTGCTGATTGGAGTAACCAAAAAGAAGTTGTTCAAGAAAGAATTACTCAAGTTGGTGATTTAGTTGTCGCAGCATTGGCAACCTCTGGATTAGACAAATCAAAATTACAAACAGCAGCTTCAACTGTTATTAACAGATACATGACACAAGGCATTGCAAAAACTGAAAATGATAAAGGTACAAATTCTACAGATATTACTAACAATGCTCATAATTATATGACTGAAAACCGAGAACTTACAAGAGATCAAATTGTTCAATGTAAGGATACTGATGGAAAAGATTCAGTTGCATTTATGATACACTTTAAAGATTTTGTAGATTCTGTTTTAGAAGAATACTGGAAATTAGTATAAAAAAAGAGCCTTCCTTTAAAGGAAGGCTCTTTTTTTATGCAATCTCTGCTCTTGTTTTTTCAGAAATATCTTTTGGTTTACTATTAGGAAGATGGATTAATTCTGCTTGATTATCCACTTCTTCCTGTTTTTCAACCATTTCCTTTGTTATAGTGAACTTAGTAATATCATGCTTTGTCGGAATATCATACATTACATCCAACATCAACTCTTCTACTATTGAACGTAATGCTCTTGCCCCTGTCTTTCTCTTAATCGCTTTTTGTGCAATTAAATCTATTGCTTCAGGTTCAAAATCTAACTCTACTCCATCCATTTCCAATAAACACTTATATTGCTTCAATACAGCATTCTTAGGTTCAGTTAAAATCATTTTTAAAGTTTTTTCATCCAAAGCATCTAATACCGCATAAACAGGAATTCTACCAATAAATTCCGGTATCAAACCAAATTTCAACAAGTCTTCAGGTTGTAATTTTTTAAGCAATCTAGCAGAAGCTTGTTCTTTTTCAACTTGAGTTGGAGCAGTCTTACCAAAGCCAATAGATGTTCCATCTTTAACTCTATGTTCAATAATTTTATCCAAATCTACAAAAGCTCCACCAACTATAAATAAAATGTTACTTGTATCAATTTGAATCATTTCTTGTTGAGGATGTTTTCTTCCGCCTTGAGGAGGAACATTTGATAAAGTTCCTTCAATAAGTTTTAATAAAGCTTGTTGAACACCTTCTCCTGATACATCCCTTGTAATTGATGTATTTTCAGACTTTCTTGCAATTTTATCAATTTCATCAATGTAAATAATACCTTTTTCTGCTCTTTTTACATCATAATCAGCATTTTGATATAATCTTAATAAAATATTTTCAACATCATCGCCAACATAACCGGCTTCTGTCAAAGTCGTAGCATCCGCTACAGCAAATGGTACATCAAGCATTTTTGCTAAAGTTTGTGCCAAAAGTGTTTTTCCACTACCTGTAGGACCTACAAGCAATATATTTGATTTTTGAATTTCAACACCATTTTTATCTTCTTTTTGGTTATGTTTTAAACGTTTGTAGTGATTATAAACAGCAACTGATAAAACTTTTTTAGCATCATCTTGACCAACAATATGTTGATCTAAATATTCTTTGATTTCATGAGGTTTTGGAATTGGTTTTTCTTCAACATCTTCTTGATGTTTTTCACCTTTTTCTTTTATACCTTCTTTTGCTTCAAAAAATTCTTCATCTAAAATTTCATTACAAAGTTCAACACATTCATCACAGATAAAAACGTCAGGTCCAGCAATTAATTTTTTAACCTGATCTTGTGTTTTTCCGCAAAATGAACATTTTAGTCTATCATTTGATGCCATAATATCTCCCGTATTATTAAATCTATTTATATTTTAAGCTTAAAATATTTGGGGGACAAGCCCCCAAATAACTAAATATCTTTTGTAATAACTTTGTCAATCATACCATATTCTAAAGCTTCTTGAGGAGTCATAATATAATCTCTATCAGTATCTTTTTCAATTTTCTTGATAGATTGACCCGTATTAGAAGCCATAATTTCATTCAATGTTTTCTTAATTCTCAAAATTTCTTGAGCTTGAATTTCAATATCAGTAGCTTGTCCTTGAGCACCACCTAAAGGTTGGTGGATAAGAACTCTTGAATGAGGAAGAGCCATTCTCTTACCTTTTGCACCTGAACATAATAAAAATGCACCCATTGAAGCTGCTTGACCTAAACAAATTGTTGATACATCTGCTCTTATATGTTGCATTGTATCATATATTGCTAAACCTGCTGTTACACTTCCTCCTGGAGAGTTGATATAAAGCATAATATCTTTTTCAGGATTTTCACTATCTAATAACAATAATTGAGCTACAATCAAATTTGCTACCATATCATCTACAGGTGTTCCTAAAAAGATAATTCTTTCTCTTAATAATCTTGAAAAAATATCAAAAGAACGTTCGCCTCTGCTTGATTGTTCTATTACTACAGGTACAAAACTCATATTCTTCTTTTCCTTTCTTCTTATATAGACACTTTAACTAAATGATTATACCTTAGATAAAAGTTTTCTAAAATAAGCAATTTGTATGAATCTTTATTATTGGGTTGCCAACATTATAGCACAAAAATATTCTTATATAAATAAAAATACTAAACAATTGCTCCGTGACTAGCATCTTGAACTATTCTTGAATATTTCGCTAAATAACCTTTAGCCTTGCTCTGAAAAGGCTTCAGCTCTTTTCTTCGTTGAGCTAATTCTTCATCGCTTACTAACAATTCAAGAATTCTCTTATTAATATCGATTCTAATTTTATCTCCATCTTTAATTAAAGCAATAACTCCACCATTAGCAGCTTCTGGACAAATATGTCCGACACAAATTCCTCTTGTGCCGCCTGAAAATCTTCCATCAGTTATTAATGCAGCTTTAGTCCCAAGACCTTTTCCTACCAAAAGTGAAGTCGGTGCTAACATTTCTCTCATGCCCGGTCCACCTTTAGGACCTTCATAACGAATTACAATTACATCGCCTTCTTTTATCAAGTCATTTTCTAAAGCATTCATTGCTTCTTCTTCTGAATCAAAAGTTTTTGCAACCCCTTCAAATTCATAACAACTTTCATCCACTGCAGAAATTTTTATAACCGAACCTTCCTGTGCAATATTTCCATATAATATACCTAAACCTGGTTTTGTTGTAAAAGGTTCTAAATAATCGTGAATAATACTTTTATCTACATACAAATTATTTTTATATTTTCCACCAACATATTCAGGTACACTTCTAACAAGTTCATTAATAACAGCAGGAATTCCTCCAGCATTATGAAATTGCGTCATTGTAATGTTAGAAGAGGGTTCTAATTTTACAAATTGATGAATTTTATATGATAAATCTTCAAAATCTTTTAATGTAACATTAATTTCCGCAGCATTTGCTACTGCTAAAATATGTAAAAATGAATTAGTAGAGCCTCCCATAGCCAAATCTGCAATAATTGCATTTCGTAATGAATCTCTAGTAATTATATCCAAAGGTTTTATATCATTTTTTACCCAATCTACTATTTGCATACCACTATCAAATGCGATTCTTCTTTTTTGAGAAGAAACTGCAGCAGATGTTGCACAATAAGGAAGACTCATTCCTATAACTTCTGTAAGACAAGCCATTGTATTAGCTGTATACAGACCTTGACAAGCTCCTGCTGAAGGACAAGAAGCTTCTTCTAATTCAATAAGTCTTTTTTCAGAGATTTCACCGTTTCTATACTTACCAATTGATTCAAAAGCTCCTTTTATCATTGTTAATTTTTCACATTGACTTTCTCCATCAAGCATAGGCCCTGCTGTTACTATAATTGTTGGAATATTTATTCTAGCTGCAGCTATTAGCATAGCAGGAGTGATTTTATCGCAATTTGAAAGAAGTACAAGACCATCTAATTGATGAGCATTCGCTACTGTTTCGACACAATCTGCAATTAAATCTCTTGAAGGAAGTGAATATTGCATACCGGAATGTCCCATTGCAATGCCATCACATACCGCAGGCACTCCAAAAATAAAAGCTTGACCACCTGCTGAATGAATACCTTTTTCTATCTGTCTTTCTAAATCTCTCATTCCTATATGACCTGGAACTAAATCAGAAAAAGAACTAGCGATTCCTATAAATGGAGAACTTATATTTTTTTTAGAAACTCCGGTCGCCATTAAAAGACTTCTGTGTGGTGTTCTTGCAATCCCTTTTTTAATATTATCACTTCTCATAAAATAAAAACCCTTTCGCTTAAATTCTATCACGAAAGGGATATTATAGGTTAATAATAAAATAGGAAATTATTTATTTTTATTTATGAAAGTGTTGCTGCTACATTTTGAGCTGCAAACATTACATTTTGAGGAACTTCTTCATTTTTTTGAACTTTTTCTGCTACCAAAGTAAGTAACTGAGCTTTACCTTCCGGAGTTTGTGCTAATTTTTTAGCTTCAACTTTATTAGCAACATCATCACCAACTATAGATTTAGTAGCTTTACCAGCCAACCACATACCAATTGAACCACCAATTAAACCAGCAACTCCTCCAATTACTGTTCCTACACCAGGACCAAACGCTGTTCCAATTGATGCACCTAATTTAGTTGCTGCCCAAATACCTGCTGCTTCACCTGCTGCCCATCCTAAGGTATTACCTACAGCTTTAACAGTTGTTTGACCTAATTGTTTCATTCCTAATTTTTCACCATTAGGATTTTCTTTGTCATGTTGGAATGCAGTTTTTATCTTACCAATATTCATAAGCATTTCAATACCGGCAAATAATATTGCCATTTTTCCACCTAAGCTGTGCTTAAATCGACTTAAATAAGACATACCATTTTTCTTAATTAAAGCTTCTGCACCTTCTTTTATACCTTTATTATCAGCAATTTTTTCAGCTACCGTTGCCATTTTAGAATCAAAACCTAATGCACCTTTTATTTTACTAATACCTTTTGCAACATAACCATTTGAAATATAAGCATTATCTAATTTTTTACTAGCTTCAGCAATTTTTTGAATATCTTTTGAATCTAAAGCTTCTTGCATTATTTTCTTTAACTCTTTATATTCAGCATCTGTATAACGTTTTATGAATAAACCTATTTTTGAATTAGCTCTTGAAGCAGCTTTATGCATTCTAAAATAAGCATCCTGCATTACTGTTGGATTTTCTTTCCATAATTTATTCAAATCAGATCCGTCTACTTTTACAGACTTGAACATTTCTTTTACATCTTTTAAACCTTTAAAAGAATTGATTGGGTGTGCAATATATCTTGGGTTCATCATTAAAGCTCCGAATACTCCACCCATAATTACAGCACTTGCTAATGATTCTGATGGTTCTAAATTCTTAGCATAATAATCAGTAAGAATATCTATATTAGATCCTTTAGTTGCTGTTGTATTTGAATTTGAATTTTGAGAAATTCCTTGATTTATATTTAGAGCTTGATTTGGTCGCCAAGAATTTTGATTCGCCATTGAATACATATAAGGATTATAATAAGATGACAAACTCCCAGCTCTATAACCGTTTATATAGCTTGGACAATTCATATTGCCTGAAGCTCCGCCATAGAGAGTAAATTCCATATTCGCAAGTGAACTTATTGGAAGTGTCATAACCTTACTTTTACCTACTTTAAACTTAACCTTATATATATAAAGTTCTATTAGTTTAAATAATTGACCTTTTGTAAACTAATGTAACAGATTCAATATGATTAATTCATAAAATTTGATACAATAAGCATATGGCAGATTTGGTAGAAAAATTAAAAGAAATTGGGTTTAATACATATGAGGCTAAAGTTTATATTGCACTTTTAAAAAAATATCCGGCAACAGGATACGAGGTCGCAAAATTAGCAAACATCCCTCAATCCAGAACTTATGATACATTAAAAGTTTTAGAAGAAAAAAATATCGTAGTTTCTGCAAACACTAAACCTGTAACTTATACCCCAATAAAACCAAAACAACTAACAACAAGAATTCAAAAAAAAATTAACTCCACAATTAATTTTTTAGATAAACATTTGCCGGACGTAAAAGAAGATTACAATGAACCGATTTTAACAATTACAGGTAAACAAAATATTCAAGAAAAAATCATTGAAGTTATTCAAAATGCAAAAAGAGAAATCTACATGGAAGTTTGGGCTCAAGATTTTAAAGTTTTTGAAAAAGAACTACTAAATGCTTATAACCGCAACGTAGAAATAAGAATTGTAGGATACGATAATTTAAACTCCAGATTTGGACAAATTTTTGAACACGCTTTTGCAAGAGATATTGAATTATCTTTAGGTGGAAGAATGATAATTATTGCAGCTGACGATTCTGAAGGGATTATTGGAAAAATTTCGTCCTTAAAAAATGATATCGCTGACACTAATATAATTTGGACAAAAAACCAAGGTATTGTATTCCTTATAAAAGAATTCATAGTCCACGATATGTACTTAATCGATGTAGAAGAAAATCTCGTAGAACAAATGAAATATATCTATGGAAAAGGTTTTAAACGTTTAAAAGACAAAGTACTTGGAACAAACGCTACTTACATTATTCATTAGGTTTTTTGTCTTTATTGTTATTTTCCTCTGTTGTATATTCATAATTTGGTTCTTCTTCATCTTCTTTAGTTTTGAACACCAAATAAAAATCATCACCAACTTTTATATCTAATTGTTCTCCTTCACTTATTAAAGATAACGGAGATTCCTCATAAGCATTTTTAACACCGGATTTTAATCTATTATCATCCTTTTCGTTTTTAACAACTCCTTCAACAAAAGAATAACAAATAGAAAGTCCTTTTACAAAATAATCACCGACAGTTAATGCTGCTTTTTTTATAACTGTAGTCGGAGGAATTTTCTTTATCTCTTCTTTTGAAAGTACAAATTTAGAATATTTTCCATACATATCTTCTTCTATCAAACAAGTTGTATTATCATTAGTTGTATATGAAATTGGTTTTACAAAAAAATATGCGTTTCTTTTTCCTCTTTTGGGGTCAATAATTTTTAATACTTGGCAGTGTAATATCGAATTTACTCCTAAATCATAATTTCCTAAAGTTGCTTCTTCTACAACTCTTACATTTAATTCTTTTGCAGGAGACTCTGTCTTAAATTCATCCATTGCTACGACTTTTAAATGAGTAGCTGCAAAACAAGAAGAAATTTGTAAACACATAATTACAAATAACAAATATATTTTTTTCATAAAATTCTCCAATTAAATAAGTTTTAATTTTTGCAAATATTCTATAATTTTCTTTATAGCAAACTTTGTTTTTTCAATAAAATCTTCTGCCAAACTACTATCAAACTTTGCCTGCATAACCTTTAAAATATCAGCTTGCAAATATTCATATAATAATGGGGATTTTACAACAGACGAAACAAGTGCCGGGGAAAATATATTTTTTGACAATAAAGTTATTACATTATTAATCAAAAATAATTCATTTTGACTCCAAGAATTTATATCAAATTTCACTTCACCGGCTTCACCTAAAATTATCGGAGTTCCTATAGATGATAAAAATAAAGGAATTTCATCAAAAGAAACATACTTCATTCCTTCTATATATGCACCAAATGAACTTAAATTATAAACATCTACTAATTTCAAATCTTTCAAAATAACTTCAAAATGTTTTATAAATGCAGCATAATCTTCTCTTGTATCAACCAAATTCCCATTAACAGATTTTACTTTTACTATATTCTTATTAACTGCTCCTACAGACATTTGATTTATAGAAACTTTATTAATTTCTTCACCATTAGAATACAATATATTTTCTTTAAAAGCTAAATCTAAACCTGAGAAAACTATCTTACTAAAACCTAATTTCGCAGCAATTACCAATGCCATAGTAGTAGCAGAACCTCCAAATTCATAAGTCTTTATGAATGGATTGTAATTCTTTAAGCTCTTTACTATAAAATCATTTTCTGAAAAAGTAACCAAATGCCTTTTAAAAGATTTCCTTAAAATTGTATAATCAGAACGCAAATCAGAAATACAATTAATCCTAGAACAATAATCTTCTAAACCAACTAAAGTTTTTTCAACAAAGTATGCATCCAAACAAACCAAAAAATCAGGTGTTATACCATTGTCATACAACGTTTTTAATACTTTATTTACTGCAAATATTACAAACTTATCTCTATTAGCTTTAATTTTTTCAATATCCTCATTTAAAGAAGGACCTGCTGCTATAATTAAAGCTGTTTGACCTACAAATTTCTTTTCTAAATCTGATAAATTTAAAATACCACTACTTTCATTAACTTTAGAAATATTAACTAAACTATTAACCAACCAACGTCTTGAGAATTTGGTAATAGTATTAACATCAATCATTTTTGTTTTACAAGTTTCATAAACCTTCTGAGTTAAAATCAAAAGTTCTTGACTCTTTACAACTGCATAATTTTTCAAATACACTATTTCAACTTTATCATTTGAAATATACACTGAACTCAATTTTTTTAATAATTCATCTAAATTATCAGTAATAAATAATCTACCACTCGCTAAATGATCTGAAATATCTATATTGTTTAAAACAAAATGTAATAATTGTAAATCAGGCTCATAAACAAAAATTTTAGAAGGGTAATTATTATACGCAGCATCCAACAAATACCCTAACCCTATACCAAATGTTATAATAATATCATTACTTCCCATTTGTTGTTTTATTGTAGAATTCAACATTTCCTCTACTGCTTTTTTAGGATTTTCGATATCATCTAATGGAATGTCATTTTTCATCAACAAATAATCATCTGTAGGAGTCATACAGTAAGACATATTTTTACTTGACTGCTCTAACGTGATATCTTTAAGTCTATTCTTTAAACCATCGTTATTTATAAACTCTAAATTTCTTTCATACATCTTAACAAAACCTTTTTGTCACTAAAATACCACATTTTTTAAGAATTGTAAAGATTCATTTCTCTATAATCAAGTTTTTAAATACCTTTCATCTACTTTAGCTTCAAACTGTTTAAAAACATCATTTCCTACAAGTTGTTCCAATCTGGAACGTTTTTCAAAAAAACTTCCACGAGCTTTAACTTGCTCATCTAAAGCTTCTCTATAAAAAGTATCAGTAATCAGAATAACTTCCTTAGACAAATTTTGAGAATTTTTATAATTTTCATATCTTTGTTTAACCATTTCGGTTGTCATATCATATAATTGACGAGAAGTCATATAATCATAATACATGTCGACAACTTTTTGTTGAAGTTCATCAACTTTTCTTACAAGAATAATCATATCCGCATCAGTAACTTGAGTATATTTATAGTTCAAAGCTTTTGTATCTTGTGACATTATGCCCAAAGTATTTCCCCCGATTAAAGCAGCACTTGCTAAAACAGGATTTCCCATTCCTGCACCCAAAAATGTTGACATACCTGCAATCGTTGTTAAAACTTTTTTTACGGCACTGCTATCAGGTTTATCTTTATCAGGATTTGATAATTTATATATCGCAAATTTTATTGTATCACTTTTTGTTGCAGCTCCTTGCCACAATAAAGATAAATCTTCAAGCATTTCATTGTAATCAACATCAATAGATTTAGATACTTCCATAGACATCTTTTTTATACTTAAATCTGCATAAGTCAAACCTTCACTATAAAATTTATCTTCGACTACAATAGAAGGTTTCACCTCAATTTTTCCTTGAACATCAATTCTGTTTTCAGGAACATCTGTTGTTCCCAATCTGTAAAAAATATCTTTTGGAGATGTTATATCATCCAATTTTACTTCTGCTAAAACAGGAGATACAAAAAATAATAGTATCAATAACAAAGAAAGTATTTTATTTTTTCTCATTCTTATCTCCTTTCTTTGCATTTCCTTTTTCATCTACATTTACGCCATCCTTGTATAAAACAGAATTAAAATCATATTGATATAATTCTAATGAATCAACAACCTTTTTTCCTGCTAGCCTTTGTAATTGAATATGATATTTTTTTGATGCTTGTTCTAAATTATACTCCTGTACTCTCATTGAATCATACAATGATGACGAAATTGCAATTTCTAATACATTGCCACTATCTAATGCTTTTGAATAATTTCTACTATATAAAATCATTTTTGAACGAGTATCTTTCAATTGGCTCAAAGAATTTTTATAATTGTAATAAGAACTAATCAAAGTATCCTGCAAATCCTCAACCATCCCTGCTAATTCAATCAATTCAGTATCCGTAAGCGGAGTTTCTTGAGGAACTGTTTTTTTATTAATAAGACCTTGAGCTAATCTTCCTGCAGAAAAAGCCGAAGTTTGAACTCCATAATTAGCTCCCATTAATGTTGGTACAAATGAAGCTCCTGTAACTATTGCTGATAATGTTTTAGCCATTAAAGAAGAATGTATCCGCCTTTGAGATTCCGGTGTTGAAAGTTTTTTCAATGCAAATTCTATGACCTGATTATTTTCAACAGTACCTTGCCAAAGTTTTTCTAAATCTTTTATATCGTGATCTTTTTGTGTTTCTATTAAACCCGCTAAAGTTTCTGAATCATTTACCAACAAAGAGCCTTTTAATTGTTTTTCTGTTGTCTCTATCTGTATTTGGGGCTTTTCAACAGAATCTTTATCAAGAGTAACAACTTCTCCTGCACATACAAAAGACATATTTGCTAATATTAAAAATACTCCCAAAAACTTCTTCATAATATACTTATACTCTAAAATTAAGATCTTAGTCAACTAAGCTATACATAAAATTTTACGGCCATTTTATATACCCCAAAAAAATGACAATACATTTTTAATATTACCCTATTTATACGAAACTACATCATTTTAATTAGACTTTTTATCGTAAATACAAATTCAAATATAATCATTAAAAAGCTCATCTTTTCAATACCTATCAATCTTTATAGACCAAATGGTCTATATCAGATAATCTACCTTAAATGTTTGAAAATTAATCTTTTAATTGATGAAAAAATCATCTATAGAGGGGTAATATGAATAGTGTAGATGAAGAAAATTTTTAATTAAGATGAGGGAGAGAGTATGAGACGTGAATTTAAGAAAAAATCCAGAGTGCTACTAATTGATGATAATTATGAACACTTAGCTGGGATTAGGGAATTATTAAATTTAGAAGGAACTTTTGATGTTGTAGGTATTGCTACAAATGTGACTATGGGAATTAATCTTGTAAAAAAATATCAACCGGATGTAGTTTTACTTGATATGAATATGCCTGAAAGAGATGGTTTACAAGGAATTATTGAAATTAACAAATTAGAATTAGGAACTAAAATTTTAGCTTTATCAGGTTATGATGACGCAGATTTAATCTTTAGAGCTATGAAAATCGGAGCTAAAGGATATGTTTTAAAAACTATGGCTTCTGCCCAATTAATTTATGCGATAGAAGAAGTTCTAAACGGAAAAATTTATCTTCCAAATGCACTTACTTCAAGATTCTTTGAATATTTCCAAAAATCATTCCAAGAAGAAAGTTCTAGACAAGAAAATGCAATGGATGAAGAAAATTTACTAAATGAACTTACTCAAAGAGAAGAAGAAGTTTTAGAATTACTAACTCAAGGTATCACTTATAAAGGTGTAGCTAATAAATTATTTATTTCAGAAACAACTGTAAAAACTCACGTTAACAATATTTTTCAAAAATTACAAGTTAATGACAGAACTCAAGCTGTTTTATATGCAATAAATAACGGATTTTTGACTAAAAGAGTTAAAATAGCAGTTTAGGAAAATATTTTAATGAAAAAAATTGTAAGACAACAAAATTACTTAAAAGAATTAATTAATTCTCAAGAAAATCGAATAATATCAAAACAAAGCTTAGTTTGTATACTAAGGGGTGTTTTAGAGCCTCTATTAGATAATCCTGAAATTGGTGTTGTTTTACATAGAATCATTAACAAAGATGGATTAAGCGGAATAATAAAAAGACTTGAATTTTCAGAAATCGAATCGTATGACTTTTCAGATGAAAGTGAAAATTTGCGAGAAAAAGTTTGGGCTGACACAGAATTTTTATGTATTCTAACTCATAGATTTGTTTCTATAATTTTATGGGATTCTAAAACTGAAAACAAAAATACAATAAGATATTATTCAATATTTAATTCTAAATTACAAGATGAAGCATTGGATATAATTAATAGAAATACTATTATTGATATCAAAGGTTTTCAAGAAAAATTTCATCCTGACAGACGTGACAATATTCTTTTAAACTCATCTATTCGAAAAATTCTTGAAAACCTTGATGAAGCTTCTCAAGATGCTGTTTTAGGTTTCGCTGAAAAACAAACAAATTCCATAATTAATAATATTCAATATGACAATAATACTAGATTTATAGCTCACGAAATAAGAAATCAACTTTCTATTTGTGATTTATATACAGAAGTAATTAGAAAATCATTTGAGAAAAATAATATAAATAAAGATAATATTTTAAAAAATTTAGATTGCATTAAAAGAGCAATTTCAATGGCTAATAATTCATTATTAAGCTTAAAAACGCTAAATCATTTAGATTTAAAACCACAGAAACTAAATGATATCATACAAAATACTGTAAATTTGACGAAAGTATATTTTGAATGCAAAAATATTGAATATATCATAGAAAATGAGTGTGATTGCGAAATATTAGCAGATTATGACAAAATTGCTGCGATATTAATAAATCTAATAAAAAATGCTGTAGAAGCTTTTAGTCAAGAAGATGTTCTTAAAAATGGTAAGTTTATAAAAATAAAAACAGAAAAAGATAGTGAATTTGGAATTATACGAATTTCTAACAATGCTGGAAAAATTATAGAACCTGAAAAAATATTTGAAATTGGTTATACAACTAAAACAACAGGTAACGGATTTGGATTAGCAATTTGCAAAAAATCAATAGAAGAACAATTTGGAAAAATAGAATTAACTCATTCTGATAATGATTATACAGAATTTATAATAAAAATAGGACTTGTATAATATGGATTTAATTTCAAATAGAACAATAGAAATAACTAAACTTGGGATGGATGGACTATTGAATCGTCAACACGCAATTGCGTCAAATATTGCAAACGTAATGACTCCTGATTACCAACGAAAAGAAGTTGCCTTTGAAAGTCAACTTTCTGAAATTATTGAAAAAGAAGATCTAAAAGATTATATAAAAGGACAAAATAGTATCGACTATAAACCACCAATGGTTGATGTCTTTACAGGAGAAGTTCATACTTTTAAAACTCCGACAATGCAAGAAAAAGCCTACTTAAAATCAAACAGTTTTGACCAATTTAAACCACAAGTTATTACAGATATCTACAGTGGAACAAATTCTACAGGTAATAATGTTGAACTTGAAAAAGAAATGATGGATTTATCAAAAACAGGTACCAGATACACAGTCCTTTCAAATTTAGAGAGAAGAGAATTTACAAGTATTTCTGAAGCAATAAGAGGACAATAAAATTATATTGAGGGGAGATAGAGATAATGAGTTTTAATATATTTGATATAGCCGGCTCAGGAATGACCGCTCAAAGAATAAAAATGGATACAGTTGCAAGTAATATTGCAAATATTAACACTACAAGACAAGCTGATGGCTCTAAGGGAGTTTATATAAAAAAAGACGTATCTTTTAGAACTGTTTATGATGAAGCATTAACCAGAGGTTTTTCTAATTTTTCATCTAATAGTCCTGATGCAGAATTTGACCCTAAAACAGGAAATATGTTAATCAATGCAAATATTGCTTTAAATAACGGGGTTTTAACAGGCGGCGTAAAGGTTGATGAAATCTACGAAGCAGAAAACGGAGTAAAAACCATTTATGATCCATCTCACCCTGATGCAGATGAAGAAGGTTATGTTGATGTGCCAAACATAAATTTGGTAGAAGAAATGGTTGGAATGATTTCAGCATCCAAAGCTTATGAAGCAAATGCAACAGTTGCAGAAAACGTTAAAACTATGATGCAAACTGCAATGAATATTTAGGGTTAAAGGGGTAAATAAGTAAAGGGGTAAATTAAGAATAAAAGGGGTTAAAAATGGACTTTTCTTTAGGAATAAGCGAATTTAATACAAATTATAATTTAAATGCAATTAATGATTATAATAAATTTTTACAAGGAAATGCTTCTTTTGAAGTTGAAAAAACTGAATTTGATGAAGTTTTAGAAAAAGCAGCAAAAAATTATCCGGTTAAAGACAAATACGATCCAACAGGTTTAGGGAGTTTTGCTAATAAAATGGGAAATGCTATTAATGATAGCTTAAATGCCGTAAATGACGCAAAATTAGAAGCTCATAGACTTCAAGAAGATTTGGCAATGGGTGGAGACACAAGTATTCACGACGCAATGATAGCAGCTGAGAAAGCTTCTTTAAGTATGCAAATGGCTATTCAAGTAAGAAATAGAATTCTTACTGCTTATACTGATATAACTAATATGGCTATTTAAGTTTTAAATATTAAATTCAATATTAGGAATCATTTGTTCCGATTGATTTATTTTATTTTCAAATGCTAACAAAAATTTCTCTCGTTCGGCCAAAATTTTTTGAAAATCTCTATTTTTATAATCCTTTTCCATTTCTGTATAAATTTTTCTTAATTTTGTCAAGTATTCTACACTTGTCTCATCAATTTTTGATTTATTTAAATTTTTCCTATTTATTTTTTGAGCTTTAAACTTTATATTAAAATTCACCTGATTTATATACATAAGACCTCTTTTGAATTAATTTTTATTCAATACATTATTTAACACCTATTTACTAAAGAAACAGAAATAATATACTAGATTTTTTTTTAACTTATAAACACCTTTCTTAAAAATGTATTATACATTATTTTTTATATTTTACAAATATATTTTTGATAAAATATATTTACAAGAAATTATTTTTGTACAAAATTATAGAAAAAACCCTTATATGAAAATATCCAGACTATTTAATAATCAAACATATCAAAATAAATATTTTAACCAGCTTAAGACTTATACACTGGCCGGATTATTAGGAATAACTTTTTCTCATAAATGTTCTACATTTGACACATTTGAAAAAAATCTCAATAATTACGAACTTTCAGAAGCAAATATTAAACAATTCATTTCACACAAAAAAGCATATAATTATGCTTTAAATAAAGTTAGTGCTGCTTTAAATAAAAATCCATCCTATGAAGTTGCAATATTTATAGGAAATAATACCAATTGTATCAAAGGAGAGTACAAAGGAGACTCTACAAATGTTGTATTTGAACCTGTATCAAAAATAAATAAACATTATAAAGAAAATGAACCAATGACGCTTGTTCATGGACATTGCGAAAAAAAATTTTTTAACCCCAAATTTTAGTTTTACAGACTTTAAGATTTTAAATAATAATAAAGAAATAAATAGTATTGTTGTTGTAACCAAACAAAAAGAAACTTTCGTTTTAAAAAAGAAAAAAAATTTTAAACAAATAAATAATGAAGATTTAAAAAAACTAAATAAAGAATATGAAAACACTAAAAGAAAGTTTATACGCTTAGATTTTGTTGATAACAATAACAAACTATTAAAAATTGATCTTATAAATTGGCATAATTTTTGGATTAGCGTAGCTAAAAGATATAATTTAAAATATTCTACAAATTATGCTAAAAAATATATAGATTATAATAATGTTGAAGAATATACAAAAAATTATACTGAAAAATATAACAAAAAAATAATTTATGATAACTCAAAATAAATATTATAAGGATATAATATGATAAATAATTTAACAAATTATTATAATGAACCATTAAAAATAATTATTTCTGAAAAACGAAATAAAAATATCCAATTTATTCGTCAAAATTATGGCCAACTTGGAGTAGATATTTTTGAAAACAATAAAACACCTTCTATACTAACAGAGAAGGAAAACAAAAAATTTTATAAAATAATTAATAATATCAAAAAATTCTTAGGTTTTAATATAAAAGAAGATTATCAAAAATCAGATTCTTTATGTAGTGTGTTATTTAAATATCTAAATAATAAAAAGCAAGTAAAAGATTCAGAAATAAAAAATATGTTTGGTGAAAAAGGTTTAGAACTTTTTAATAAATTTAAAATATTAAACTATGTAAAATAATGTTTATTCCACTTATAAAAAATACAGTAAGATATCATGCAAATTCAAATATTTTATCAACAATTTTTACTATATCAAACAACACACCTTGCTCATTTTAATATGATTCTACAACACTTGTAGATATTACATCTTTTTGAGCTGTGAAACGTACTCTTATTCCGTTTACTTTATAATCATTTGGAATTATCGGAAATGGAGCAGATTTTTCTATTACGCTTAATACTTCTACATCAAAACGACTACTACCAGAACTTTTTTTAATTACAATATCGGAGATTGCACCTTTTTTATCTATATTAAATGTTAAAGAAATTGAAATTGCTTCAGAAAATGAAAGTTTATTTAAATTATTTTTAATTTTATGTTGTATTTACCGTATATACACACCCCAGCTTTGTTGATTACTCTTTTCAGTAACAATACTGTTTTTTTCAATCTTTGGTAAATCTATTCGTATTAAATATTCACCAGCGACTGTTATCATTAAAGAATATAATATAACTGCTACAGTGCAAATTTTTTTATTAAAAATTTTAGTAGAAAAAATATATAGTGCAATAAACAATATGATTAAAAAAACATATAGAAAATATTTCGCTAATTTAACTTTTAATGTGATTAAATTCAAATCATAATCATAACTCGATGGGAATAAAATATTCATTTTTAAATGTATAATGTTAAAAAAAAGACTATTGTATAAAAAACAGATACTAAAAAAACAACAACTGCAAATATCCTTTGGTATTTTTGGAAATCCTCCAAAGATTTAAATTGTTTATTCTCTAAAGCCCATTTATTAGCATTAATACCAAAGTATATTGAAATAAAAAATGAAACAATCGCACCACCTTGAGGTATAAGACTTATTGGTAACTGCCATAAAGTTTTATAACTTTTGTTAAATATGCCCCAAAACCAGCCAAGTAAAAAAGCTCCCCAATTAAACTTTTTTATTTCTTCACAATACGGTTCCATTGTAAAAGAACAACCAGTTCATAAATATTTGACAACAGTTCGGGAATTTTGGGACAGATAAATTTAGAAACTTTAATTTTAACTATTCCACACCATAAGTTTTGAATAATTTATCAATAGTATCTTTTTTAAAAGATTCATTTCTTGCTTGATCGGCATATCTAGTTTCAAATTTCAAAAAATTATTTTCTAATAATTCAATAACTTCTGCAGATTGTTCATATTCATTCATAGAGTCAAGTTTTGAATACTCTGCTTTAGCTGCTTCTTTACTAGGGAAATCAAACTCCAAACAATAATTAATAGATTTATCTGAATCCAAATTTTTAGCATATAAAGTCAAAGCTTTATCTCCAGATTGTTTTACTGTAAAAGGAGCTTTATAACAATTCGTATAATCTTTTGCTTGAATATAAGTTCCATACTCTTCAATTATAATATCAAAATGCTTATGATTAGCAGCTTTTTTACCAACTTCACCTATACTATTTATCTCTGACATTAGAGCATCTTTAAGAAAACGTTTAGCTTGAGGCTTAATTTTTAGAGCCATTCCAAAATTTTGATTTACTGAAGAATTTAAATTGTTAGATATTCTCATTTTATAATCCTTTCCTTATTTTAAATACTTTATAAAAAATCAAAAATAAAAATTTTTGCTAAGTACATTTGTTATATTTACATTTCTTTTCAATTTATTTTTTTTTTGAATATAAATTATTTTTTATTAATTTGTAGTTTGTTCGTTGGACTTATAGGCAAACTGTTAAATATAAATTTATAGAATAAAAAAGTTATAAGTTAAGAAAATTTTAAATTTAATAGTATTGCAATTACTAATTGTATTTACCAATTGTGAAATATTACAAAATGTAAAATATCTCAAAAAAAAGTCAATTTTTATGCGTGCTTTTATTTCATACTAATGTTGGTATGTAGGTTTAAACTAGGAGGAAACTGTAATGTCAAATATATCTTCAGTTCAAAGTTTTAATAATTCAAATGTTCAATTTAAAGGTATTCCAAATCAAAATCGTAAACTTACTTCAAAAGAAAAGAAGATATTAAATGATTATATGAGAAAAACATTATTACAATCTTACAAAGATAGTCAAAAAATTGAATTTTTTCAAAAATACATGTTGCCAATTTATCAAAGGATTGCAAATGCTAGTGTAAAAATTGAAAAAATTTTTCATAAAATTTTAAAATAAATCATTGAATTTTATTTGTAATTTGTAGTTTAGGCTTATAACCCAACAATTAATTAGTTTAATAAGTTGTTTTTAAACTAACAGAAATTATTTTTATACATCTGCCCTGACAGCAAAAAGAGAATTTTATCTGTTACTGAATCAAATGGCTTGCTTCCTCCCCCTCAAACCCATACCAAATGCCGATTGCCTAAAATAATCACACCAGTTGAGCTACTCACCCAACTGTAATGAGCACTCTGTTTGATTATTTATAAAACAATTACTACTGGAAATAATACTATTCTATTATGTATTTTTTGTTATATAATGAATTCTGTTAGAGTAAGACTCATAGTCTTAATAATATTTACAAGGGCAAGTAAAGATTGTTCTAACTTAATTTTTATTAATACTGATTAAGGTGATATATGAATGTAAAAAAAATTAATTCTAAACAAAATACCTTTGGTGCAAAATTAATAATTAATGATCCATTACATAAATTACAATTTAACGAAGCTGAAATAGAAGAAATTAAATTATTATTTCAAAACAAAACTGAAAATTATAAAGGAACTTTAAAATATAATGTGGATACTGACAAATTCTTTTGTACAGCTAAAGACAGAAAACTTGGAATATTTAAAACCGGTAAAAAGTATAAATTAGATGTACTCTCTCTTGATGCTGAAGAGTTTGCGGATAAAATGAGAAAAGTTTATATACGACTTAGAAATTTAGGAAAAGGAGAGGTCGTCTTAAAAAAAACAGAACTACAACAAAAGATACAACAAGGGCTTTATTCTGATATTTTAGATATAAAAGATAAAAATTTGATTTAGTTTGTCTAATTTAATGTAAAAAGACAAATGGTTTGATTTCAATTTACAGGTGGTTTGATTATTTTGGTAAAGCTCATTGTAAAAAAATATAGCTTATAAACAAATTTTAACTTTGTTAAAAACTTTTAAAAAATAAATCATATAAATAGCATTAAAAAATTTCACATTTTTAATTAGTGAATATGTTTTGGGCGTAATAGTAACATCTTTGTATCTTCTACAGCTTTTAGCCCATGAAGTGTTTTTGCAGGCATTACAATCATTTCTCCAGCTTTCAATCTGTAAACTTTATCACCGACTGTAATATCTGCCAATCCCTCAATAATTTGAGCAACTTCATCTTTCTCATCACAATGCAGACTTCTTTCCACACCTGCTTTGAACGAGAGCAGAGTCAAAGAACTCTGCTCGTTGTCAAACACAAGTTTTTTATTAATTTTATCAGAATATTCAATTTCTTTTAAATTAATTATTTCGCTCATCTATTCAAAATCTCCTTAAGATCTTCTTTAGGTGTTGTAACAGGCTTTATTTTATACTTATCAACTAATATATTTAAAACATTTGGTGATACAAATGCAGGTAATGTAGGTCCAAGTTTTATATTTTCAATGCCCAAATATAAAAGAGTCAATAAAATACAAACTGCCTTTTGCTCATACCAAGAAAGAACTAACGATAATGGCAACTCATTTACTGAACAATTGAAAGCTTTAGATAATTCTACTGCTACTTTAATAGCTGAATAAGCATCATTGCACTGTCCCATATCCAATAATCTAGGAATACCATTTATTTCACCTAAATCCAAATCATTAAATCTGTATTTTCCGCAAGCTAATGTGAGAATAATAGAATCTTTCGGAGCTTGTTTTACAAAATCAGTATAATAGTTCCTTCCGGGTCTTGCACCGTCACATCCGCCTACCAAGAAAATATGTTTTATATCACCTGATTTTACAGCCTCTATAACTTTATCTGCTACAGATAAAACTGTTCTATGTCCAAATCCAACAGTTAGGGTATCGCCACCATTTATACCAGTCATTTTTTTATCTTCTTTATACCCGCCAAGTTCAATAGCTTTTTCTATTACTGGTGTAAAATTTTTATCTTCTCCAATATGTACCATATCAGGATATTCAACAACTGAGGTTGTAAATACTCTATCTTTGTAACTGTCTTTCACAGGCATAATACAATTTGTTGTAAATAAAATTGCGGCAGGGACATTATCAAATTCTTTTTGTTGATTTTGCCAAGCAGTTCCAAAATTACCTTTCAAATGCGGATATTTATTCAATTCAGGATAAGCATGGCAAGGAAGCATTTCCCCATGTGTATAAATATTTACACCCTTATCTTTTGTCTGTTCAAGAAGCAAGCTCAAATCTCGCAAATCGTGACCTGTTACAATAATAAAAGGACCTTTTTCAATATTTGTTGTAACTTTTCTAGGTGCAGGAGTTCCGTAAGTTTCAGTATTTGCCTTATCTAAAAGCTCCATACATTTTAAATTTATTTCACCTGTTTTCAAAACTAAATTTAAAAGTTCATCTGCTGATAAATCTTTTGAAATTTCCTGTAATGCTTCATAAAAGAAATTGTCAACATCAACATCTTTATAGCCTAAAACTTTTGCATGATGGGCATAAGCTGCCACCCCTTTTAATCCGAATAATATTAACGATTTTAAACTTCTAATATCTTCATTACAATCCCAAATAGTTTTTATATCAAATTTAGAATTACAATTAATATTTTTTTGAACTTTTTCAATAAATTCCTTAATAGATTTATCATCAAAATTCACATTTGTAATTGTTGTAAACAAACCATTAATTAGAAGTTCAGTATTTATATCATTTTTTTCTGCACAATTTGCAAGCTCAATTAATTTGCTTGTAAGCTCATCTTGCAAATTTGAAGTATCAGCTTTTTTACCACACACACCTTGTACCGTGCATCCTTTTCCCTGAGCAGTTTGCTCACATTGAAAACAAAACATATTCATAATTTTCTCCTACAATTTTAAATTACTAATACTGTTATTTTTCATAAATTCTTCAAACGTATTATTGATTGAAGAAATAAGCGGTTTCATAATACAGCAACAAGATGTTATATGTCTTGATGAGAACAGGCAATCTTTACGGATATATTTCCCTTCAATAGCTTCATAAATGTCCATAAGACTTTGAATTTTCTTTTCCTTTAACAATGCAAAAACCACCTTTAGGACCCTTGACGGAAGCTAAAAAACCACTTTTTACGAGTCTTTGCAAAACTTTAGACAAATGATTTTCCGAGATTGAAAAAACTTTTGCAATCTCTTTTAATGGAACAATTTCACCTTTTCGATTTGCAATATAAATCATTACATGTAGACCTATTGCTGTCGCTTCTGAAATATTAATCATATCAATCCTTTTTAATTCCTTTTTTAGATATTGTATAAAGTAATTTAGCTTTCATTAATTAATTTCCCTGTAATATGCTCAGGAATTAACTCAAGACAAGCTACAGCATTTGCGAATTTTTTAATTTCACCTTCTATAAAATCTTCATCTGCAAAATCAAATTGGCGACTTATGTTTCGACAAATGTTTAAAGTTTTTTCTCTATCTTCAATAAATTTTATACGACCAAAAATAATTACACTTCTGACATCTAAACCTCTTTTTGATTCTACAGGTATTCCTTTTTCAAAGACGGTAAAAGATACTTTATCATTCATTTTTATTGCATCAATTTTATGTCCCTTTTTTGCCCCATGAAAGTAAATTTTATTTTCAGTTGTAGAATATTTATAGTTTATTGGTATTCCATAAGGATAACCATTGTCTCCAATAACTGATAATACTCCTCTTACTTCGTTATTTAAAATTTCCTGACATTCTTCAAAAGATAGTTGTTGTTTTTTTCTTCTCATTTCTCTAAACATATTAAAATCCTCAATTTCCTATTAATTTCATCATTTAGGTCGACTAATAATACATAATATGTATTAAGACTTAAACTTAAATAAGTAACAAAAATAATAATTTTAGTATGTTGGTGTATTAATACCAATATACTAAATAGTCAATTACTTTTTACAGAATAAAATATATTTTATATTTGTATATTATTTTCTTTATTATTTTATGTATAATAATATCAATGAAAACAAATATAATAATATTATTATTCGCATTAACATTTAGTGTAAATCTTGTATCTGCTGAAGTAAGTTCCCATAAAGTTATCAAGGTTATTGATGGTGATACTGTATATATTGATTTTAATGATAACGGAATTCCAGAGCAAAATGAAAAAGTTCGCATCAATGGAGTTGATACCTTTGAAACTAAATTAAATGACAGTTTAGAATGGCAAATGAAACTTTATGGTTTATCGCAAGACGAAGCTCTTGGCTTAGGTTATTACGGAAAAGAGTTTGCTAAAAAAGAATTGCTTAATAAATCTGTAAAAGCAGAATATACCGCAGAAGAAAAGTTTGATAAGAATAACAGACACTTGATGTCAATATATTATAATTGCAATAAAAATGGTAAATGCAAGAACTATGAGGAAGAAGTTTTAAAAGCAGGACTTGCAACAATTTATACGAAATCGAACCTTGCGGTTCAATTAAAACCTTTTGTGAATTTAGATAAAATAAAAGCCTATGCGAAAAAATCACATAAGCTCAATTTAGTATTATTAAATAATAAAACAGGAAAGTTCCACGAGGTTGATTGTGAATATGCTCAATATATGGGAGGAGCTGAACTTGTACAAAAAAAGGTGTTGGAAAAGCTGTTGGCGGTCAGTGTTGTATAAATGTTAAACCTGATGTAATCAAACAGAAAAAAATGTCTGAAATATTATCAGATTTAGAAAAAAATAATAATTAAAAAATTGTCCTGTTTATATTAAGAAATGTTAAGCAAATAACATTTTATTTAATGCCGAATATTCTTCCTCAAAAGACTTTCCATACTTCCATATCTCCTCAGCTAAGTGAAGGTGGAATTTATGTGCAAATGAACGACTCAAAACCTTTCTATAACTTCATAAATAAATATTTTTTATTTCTAGTCGTTCTTGCTCTTTATGTTTGCGAGCATCCTTATTTGCAAGATACTTTTGAGATACATACAATTTATGATTGTATAAGTACAGATAAACTTTAGTGTTCATATATACTCTCTCTTGTGGTAATTTCGGGTATTTTTCAAAGTATTTTAAAAGTTCCTTGTATTGTATATCATAAATTACAGTCCTTAAATAAGCATAAAAATTATTCATTACGTGCTTCGTAAAACCAAATAAATCAATCATTTTTAAGACTTCAACATTTGTGCAAAATCCTCTGATAATATATTCTATATCTTGCTTTTTGTGGAATTCAAAAAATAATGGTAATTTACTTGTTTGTTGCTTTTTACAAACTCTTTTATTGTAATAATAAGTTCCATCACAATATGTTAGCCGTTCTTCTTGAATTAAGTCATCGATTATTGGCTTAAGTTCGCTTGAATCAATCTTTGATATTGTCTCAATCTCATCCAACGAGAACTTGTTTAAACGTTTGCATAGTTTTAAGATTCGTTCTTTCATTTAATAATCCTTTCATTGTATATTCGTCTAATTCTTCAATTTGGTTGGTTTTCATTAATTTTTCAATTCTATTGATAAGTTTAACTAATTGTCTGAATTGGTTTGTACGAGTCGCAAGGTATTCAATAGCATCATCCTTAAACTTCAAATCCGTTAATTCTGTGAGAATTTCTTTAATGTCATCTGAATTAAATTTTTCAAATTTCAGCTTTTTGTAAATCCGATCCATTAAATGAGGGTAACGTGCAAGTTTTTTGTCTATTGCTCCCATCCCAACTAGAACCACTGGACAACCCGTTTTATCGTGTAAATCTCTTAAGGTTTCAATAATACTTTTATCGATTAAATAATCAACCTCATCAACAATAATTACCTTGTTATTCTGTCTTAAATTATTCTCAATTAATGTAAAAGTTTCTTGGGAATGATAAAAAGCCTCTTCTCCAAGCTCCTCTGCGATTTCAGATAAAAGCCATCTGCTTGTCATTCCTTGTGTTGCTCTTACATAAACCGAATCGTTTTTGTCTGCCCACCATTGAATCGTCTGCGATTTTCCTAGCCCATGTTCTCCATAAACTAATGCCATTTTAGGTATATTGGGTGGCACTTTTTGTAATTCGTCCATCAACGATACAAATTGTTTGACATTTTTTGTCCTAATAAAAGTTTTTTTCATAATTTAATCTCCTTCTTGGTTGTTCGCATTAAACGGGTCTACAAACGAAAACTCATCGTTTCCGTTTTCCGCCCTCTGCTCACAATCCGCATATAAATTGTAGTATTCATC
>CASFYV010000020.1 GCA_949298985.1 uncultured bacterium
TGTGGTTATTCATCTAAGTTGTCACTATTTTTGCACAAAGTTATTCATTTAATTTGTCACTATTTATCAATTATTTGACCAATTTTTTCCCTTTTTGTGAAGAAAAAGTTTGAACATATTGGTTCGCCAAGGTGTATATTTAGGTTTCTTGAATTCTTTTTCTATTTCACTGCTGGTAGCTATATTTGTTCTGTCTAGTTTATAAACATCAGGAGCCGATAAATTCTGGTAGTCAATTTTTAAAGTTTCGATTGGCACAGCTTTAAAAACATGCCCATCTATTGTGATAAATTTTAAATCATCAATTGTAACGCTAAGAACACACTCTGTTTTATCTTTAATATTTCTAATTATGTTTATTTCACCTTGTTCTGTAACAATCGCTGGATAATATTTTTTACCTTTAAAAGATACTGTTCCAGCTTTATCGAATGATCTAATAAAAGTGCAACATAATCTAATTTTAGCTTCATTTTCGTCAATTTTTCTTCCGTATAAGTTTTCTTTGCACTCTCTTCCGCCAAATAACTTATTCATTTCAGGAACAAAATGATTAATCAAATATTCATTTGCTGCCTCTAAAGTTTCTATACCTTTTTGACGTAATTCAGCGCATAAACGTCTTTGACAAGTGCCGTTGGCTCTTTCAATAATCGCCTTTCTTGTCGCTTGACTTGTAGTTTCAATGTGAACGCCAAAACTTTTTAATGCATATTCTATTTGAACATGGCCATCAGAAGTAGTTGTATCTTTTTTTGACCTTGTTGAGACAAAACACGATCTGTTATCAGTTAAAATAGTTTGAGGTAAACCATAATTAGTGAAAATTTGTTTTAAAACATTGAAATAGGCTGTAGCTGTTTCTTGTTTGTCTAAGTAAGCTCCAACGATGTTGCCGGTGCAAACATCTACAGCTAAATGTAAATGAGTTACTTTGTTTCCAAAAAAGGTTGCAGAAGAGGCATCCATTTCTATTAAGAATCCAGCTTTATCACCTTTTGGTAGTCGATTTGTTGGCTTTTCAGTGATAAAAATATTAGAATTTTCTAAAGGCTTCACCTCGTTTTTTACGTATTTCAATTCTGGGATGGAGTCTTTTTTTGCTTTTCTGATAGTTTTTCTTTGAGCATACGAAGATAAAACAAAGCTACTTCTTAACGCTCTATAAACAGTTGCGTAGGAAACGTCTATAGTCTTATCTAACTTTAGTTTTTCCTTAAAATGTTCGATGCTGAATCCGTAATATTCGTTTTTGTACAATTCGACCAATGAATTACTATCAAATTTAGATTCACGTTTCCTCGGTGGTTTTATTAGTGACTTTAACCCACTTTCTAAATACTTCTTATATTTTCGATAAAACGTTCGAGTAGAGCAGTCTAATTCATTGGCAGCTTCACAAGCTTTTATAACTTTTCTTTTGTACTGTTCAAAAATCGCAATTTCAAAATAGTCTTCTTGACTAAAAATATCAGTTGTTTCTTCCATTTAAACCTCCTAAATATATAAATCTATTATAGTGACATTTTAAATGAATAACCGTTACTGACATTTTCAATGAATAACCACA
>CASFYV010000021.1 GCA_949298985.1 uncultured bacterium
GAAGCACGCCGCCAGCGTTCGTCCTGAGCCAGGATCAAACTCTCCATTGTCAGAAAAGTTATGTCCATTAGTTAACCTCGCGATTAACCGCTCGAACTTCGTTACGTTGTCTTATCATTCGCTTTTGAATTAACAAGTTTTCGTCTTCAGCTATTCTGTTTTCAAGGTTCAATTACCTTTATTCAATATTTGCTATTTATAAAATATTTAAGGCTTATGTTTTGGGCAAGAAACCAGATTACTTTCTCCTTCGTCAGGCTGCGACTCTATCGCTTCTCTTACCTCAGGTCTTCCAACCACATCTCTAATCATATGACATCAATCTTAAATGTCAACATCTTTTTTTAATTTCTTGTTTACATTTCTTAAAGTTTTACAAAACACAATAAAGACAGGCTTTTAACCTGTCTTTATTTTTTATTCTTTTTTATGTTTTCTATTATTGTTTCTTTTTATCTTTTTTTATCCATGACTCTTCTATGCCATGCCCATCAATTTATCCATTACAATATCCATTACAGATGGTGCTAATTCTTCACCAAATTCTTCTTGAACTACTCCATATATCATCTCAAACTGTTCCATATAACCAGCTACTCTATCTTGAGTCGCTGTATCTACATTACCAACTTCTGTTGCTTTAGGAGTTGTTATAAAAAAATTATTACTTGATAAAAAATCCATTACTTTTGATGGATCTACTTGAGTTTCTTCATAATTATGCGTTGGAACTTGACTATCTTGAGCCATGCCTTCTTTTGGCATTTCATTTCTTCGTTGGGGCATGTACCCGCCAATACCATAATTACCATATCCTGAAAGTCTGCCGATTCCGTCTGCCATTTTTCTACTCCTTTTTCTTTTCTTTATAACCTTATCTACGGCATTTTTTTTTTAAACTTTAGAGTTTTTATTATTATTGTTACAAATCGTTACATTCAGGCAACTTTTTTCAATATTTTTTCTTTATATATATAGTGTAGTTAATTTAATGGTGTGTCATGGCTTTTAATTTCGGAAATTTTAATAACTTTTATTCTCCTATAATGAATAACTTTGGAGTAGGAAATAATTATACAAATACAAATGCTTACTTCAAAAACAAATATGGATGCGAAGACTGTTTTAGAAAAGCTGCATATCCTGCTGAATATCCAAAACCCATCATCCCTACAAATGCAAACAACATGAAACCTTCTTTTTTTAAACAATTCATTAATAGATTGTTAGGATAATGAACCTATATTATTTATTCATGTTATTATTTACATGTGATAATTTATATAGGAGTTTTCTAAATGGCTAAAGATTGTAGTTTTGATATTGTGTCTGAATTTGACAAACAAGAGCTTGTTAATGCAATAGACCAAGTAAAAAGAGATTTAACTTCAAGATTTGACCTAAAAAATTCTAATTCTTCAATCGAACTTGAAGCTGACAAATCAATTACAATTACAACTAACGATGATATGAAACTTCGTAATATTTTTGATATTTTGCAAACCAAACTCGTCAAAAGAGGTATAAGTATTAAAATTCTTGATGCTCAACCGATTGAAAATGCTCTTGGTGGAAATGTTAGACAAGTTTACAACCTTAAAAAAGGATTATCGCAAGAACTTGCGAAAAAAATTGTTGCTGACATCAAAAATTCTAAACTTAAAGTTCAAGCTTCCATTCAAGGTGAACAAGTCCGTGTAACAGGTAAAAGCAAAGATGATTTACAAGAAGTTATACAAATGCTTAGAAAAAATGAAGATAAATACGATATTCCTTTACAATTTACTAATTATAGATAATGGTTTCTAAAAATGACTAATATTGAAAATACTATAGACAGAATTCAAGAACTTATTGAAAATGATGCTATACAACAACTTAGTGACGAACTTAACAGTTATCACTCTGCTGATTTAGCTGATATTTTTCAACAAATAAAACCTGAAGAACGTTTAAAATGTATTACCAATATTGATGAAGAAAAAGCAGCTGATGTTATTGAATATCTTCCTCCTCAACTTCAGGTTGAAATCCTTGGAGATATTGATAATGAACTCGCTTCAAGATTAATTTCAAAACTCCCTCACGATGAAGCGGCAGATGTTTTAGGAGATATGGAAGATGATGAATCTAAAGCTTATTTAGACCAACTTCCTCAGAAATTTTCATCTGAAATTAGAGAACTTCTGACATACAACGAAGACACGGCTGGGGGAATCATGAACCCTCTGGTTCTAACTATTTTTGACAACATGACTGTTAAAGAAGCTTTAGAAACTATTAGAATTAAAGCTGAAAAAGAAAACATGGAATTGTTTTATGTATATGTTGTAGACAAAAACAATCACCTTGTGGGAGTAGTTTCTTTAAGAAACTTACTTACTACTCCTGTACACCTTAATATCTCCGATATTATGTCAAAAGATATTGTTAAAGTTCATGTTGATGATTATCAAGGACACATTGCTGATATTTTCATGAAATATCAATTTAACGCACTACCTGTTGTAGACTTATACAACCATTTGAAAGGTATTGTTACTTGGGATGATGTTCAAGACATTGTTGAGGAAGAAACTACTGATGAAATTTTGACATCTTCCGGTATCGTTACAGACCTTGGAGATGAAGATGAAGATATTTTAACTGGTAGCCTTGCTCACTCAATTAAAGCAAGAATTCCTTGGTTATTTATAACTCTTATTGGAGAATTTGTTGCGGTTACTATAACTAATAAATACGATCACTCTTTTAAAGCACTACCTATAATTGCAGCATTTATGCCTTTATTAGCGGGATTAGGAGGAAATATCGGCACTCAAAGTATTACACTTATGGTACGTGGGATGTCTACAGGACAAATTACTCTTAGCTCCGGATGGCACCACATAATGAGAGAAACTATTACAGGACTTAGTATTGGAGTGATCTTTGGAATACTAGTTACACTCGTTACTTGGGGTTGGCAGCACCATTTGGAATTAGGATTCATTGTCGGAATTGCAATGTGCCTAAACATGACAATTGCTACTATGATTGGAACCTGTACTCCGTTAATTCTTAAAAAGATTAACATTGATCCTGCTGTTGCATCTGGTCCTGTTATCGCAACTACTATCGACGTAATTGGACTTGCTCTTTATCTAACACTTGTTACTTGGTACTTAATAAATATATAATGGAAGAAAAACGTTACAATCAATATAGTCAACATCTAAAAAATAAATTTGGAGCTAAAGTTTATAAAATAACTTTAGATGCTGGTTTTTCTTGTCCTAACAGAGATGGTACGATCTCTAATTGTGGATGTATTTTTTGTGATGATGGAGGGAGTTTTTCTCAAGCTCATTCAAACAAACTTTCTATTGAAGAACAAGTTAAAACAGGAGCTGAAACGCTTAAAAACAGATTTAAAGCTCAAAAATTTATGTCGTATTTCCAAGCTTTCTCTAATACATACAAACCTGTTAATGAATTAGAAAAAATATACAATGCAGCTCTTAATCATCCTGATGTTGTTGGGATTTCTATTGGCACAAGACCTGATTGTGTCGATGATGAAAAATTAAAATTAATTTCTTCATACACGAAAGATTACTACACATGGATTGAATATGGTTTACAAAGTGTACATGATAAAACTCTAATAAAAATAAACAGAGGGCACGATTATGATTGTTTTCTTAGAGCTTATGAGAAAACAAAAAATCTTAACATAAATACTTGTCTACATGTAATTTTAAATTTATTCGAAACTTATGAAGAGATGATGCAAACAGCTAAAACAATTGCCAATTTAGAACCCGAAGGAGTTAAAATTCATATGCTTTGTGCTTTAGAAGGCACTAAACTTGCTGAAATGTATCAAAATAAAGAAATAGATTTTATGTCTGAAGATGAATATGTCAAAACTGTTTGTGATTTCTTAGAATATTTACCTCCGCAAACTACAATCCATAGGCTTGCTGGAAACGGTTTAAAAAAAGAATTAATTGCTCCTCGTTGGATTGGTAAAAAACTTGATTGCCTTAATAAAATCGATAGAGAATTTGTCAAAAGAAACTCTATACAAGGTGCTAAATTTGTTCATTAAATTTTTTCTTTGAACCTAGCTGTATTACATTATTCTTTATCTTTATATACCTTTCACACTGCTTAACTCTATCATATCCAAGCATTATTCCTAACATAAAATCTTGTTCAGGAGTTAATTCATTAAGCTTCGGATTAAAAGTTTTAACAACTTCTACACATTCCTTTGCTCCGAAATAAACATTTATTTTCCCGTTAGGAATATCATGAATTACATAATCTATACTATCTCGTTGTAATCTTTTCTCTATATCCGTTCGATACATTGACTTCTCTGTTGTTAAAATTAAATTTCTTATTCCTTTTTTATACTCATATATATGATGATAAAATACTTTTAAATCACTGTACTCTACTGGAATACTTCTTGCTTGAAAATTTATATTATTACTATAATTTGGCATTACTTTTAATACTTGCATAATAATCTCTCTTTATATTTTGTTAGTCATTACTAACAAATATAATAAACAACAACCCTAACTTTGTCAAATTTAAATTATTGCTCGATAAGCTTTAAAATACTTTCAGCTATTATCTTATGTTCTTCCGAAAAATAATGTAACCCATCAATATCAGAAACTTCAACTATCTTATTTAAATCTAATAAACTACAACCATATCTATCTGATAAATTCTTATATATTCTAACTATTCCCTTAGATTTTGATATAGAAATTTTATCAAACAAAACATTAAATCCACTATTTAAAATCGAATCTTTTATCTCACTAGGCGACAATAATATAATTTTTACATTAGGTAACTTTTCTTTAGCCTCTATTATTAAGCTCTCCAAACCTTTCTCTAATTCTTGCAAACTTATATCATAAATCTTCTGCAAATCATTTATCCCAACTCCAATAATTATATGAGTAAAATCTTCCTTTAATAATTTAGGGAAAATCCTATAGCTTGTATACATTTCTCCAGATGAATTTTCAGCTATACAAGTTCTATTATTGCAACCAGATTCTACAACTTTTGCTCTACCTCTCAATCTATATTTTAAAATTCCACTCCAACGTACATCCTGAGAATATCTGCTTCCATCCTCAGGATTAAATCCAAATGTATTACTATCACCAAAACAGAATATTTTCATCTATCTAACATCCGATTCTACATATACGTTATTAAAATATTTATTTGCGACTCTTATAATATCAGATGCAGTAACTTCATCTATCATATTTGTATAAGTATTCAAAAAATCATACCCAAATCCAAATGTTTCAAAAAGACCTATATTTGAAGCTTTTTCAGAATTTGTTTCCATTGCAATTACAAAACCGCCTTTTAATCTGTCTTTTGCGTCCTGTAATTCTGTATCAGATACAAATTCCATCTTCAATCTGTTCATCTCTGCAAACATTTTTGTTTTAGAGTATTCTAATTTATCAGGATTTGTTCCAATATATGTTAAAAATATTCCACCTAACATTTTTGGAGAATAACTTGATCCAAGTTGATATGCTAAACCGTCTTGTTCTCGTAAATTTCTAAACAATCTTGAACTCATGCCAGAACCTAATATAGTGTTTATAACCTTCAAAGTCACAAAATCTTTCTTATCAGCAACACCGGTTGTTTGCCATCCTAAAAATAACCAAGATGTTTCTAAATTATTTATTTTTTGAGAAATATTTTTAGGTGCTGATAACTTTGTTACTTTATAATTAGAATAATTAACTTTCTCTACATTTCTATTAGGTATAATCCCCCCAAAAGACGTTATCATCTTTTCTGTATCTACATTACCATTTATTGAAACAATTATATTCTTTGAATTTAAAATTCTGTTATAATAATCTACTACATTTTTTCTTTCTATTTTAGGAAGAGTTTTTTCTAAAATCTTGTTTGAATTTGAATAAACACTTCCTTCAAAAATAGCTGTCTTAAAGTTTTCTAAAGCAATGTTCATTGGTAAATCTCTACTTTGCTTTATCCTTAACAAAATCTCAGAACGCTTTTTCTCTAATTCATATTCATCAAAATTTGAATTATTTAATATCTCATCTAATATTTCCAATGTTTTATCCAACTGTCTGGTTGTAGTTTGCACATCTATTGAAAAATAATCGGCACTACTTGATGGAGAAATCTGAATACCATTTTCATCTAAAATCTGTGCAAGCTCTTGAGATGAATATTTTTTTGTCCCCTTTAGCATAGTTTCTGCAACCAATGTTGCTTCTCCAGGAATTTTTTCTAAAAATTCACCACCTTTTGCGATAATACTTATCGCTACAATATCATTATTTTTATTCTCATTAATCAATAATGTCGCACCATTATCAACCAAATACTTTACAGTACCATTATTTTCTGAAATCTTTGTTGCAGAATGCTTTATCTCAGCTTTCGTTTCTTTCTTCTCAATTGATTTTGGAAGCACTACTGAAATTGCAGCCTTATTTGCTCCTAAAAATTTATCCGCAGCTGCATTAACCTGATTTACTGTTACCTTTTTTATATTCTCTACATAATTATCATAAATTTGCGAACTGTTTGTAAGAGCATAAATATATCCTAATTCCGATGATATATTAGAAGTTGATTCTCTTGAATAATAAGTATCTTGAATTATTATATTTTTAGCTCTTTCAAGCTCTTCTTCTGTTATTCCGTATTTTTGAATATTTTTTATTTCTTCAAAAATTGATTTTTCCAGTTTCTCTAAATTAGAAGGAACATAGTTTGCACTAATATAAAATATTCCGTCATCTTTATAACTTCCATTTGATGCAGATATTGAATAAGCCAAACCTTTCTGTTCTTTAATATCTCTATAAAGTCTTGAAGATTTACCTCCACCAAGAATTTCTGCAAGAACATCTAATGCATAAGTCTCATTATTACTTATATTAACCCCTCTAAATCCCATCATTAAATAACCTGATTGAGCATCGGTATAATCAACTTTTCTTTTTTGTCCTTGAAGCTGATGCTCTGCTCTAAAATTCATCTTTACTGGTTTTCTATAATCTTGTGCAAAACATTCACTTATCTTCTGAACAGCCTTTGCTGTATCAACATCACCGACTACTACAGTTACCATATTGGATGGAGCGTAGAATTTATTAAAATAATCTAAAATTTCTTCGCGTCTTATTGTTCCTATAATATTTTCTGAACCTATAACTTTTCTTTTATAAGGATGAGTTGTATACATCATATCATTCAAATTATCATACACCCTTCTTGAAGGATTATTTTCATCTTTAGAAATTTCTTCAAGTACAACTTTTCTTTCTTGCTCAAGCTCTTTTCTTGGGATTTGCGGATTCAAAAGCATATCTGAATGCAAATCCATTGCAGTATCAAAATATTCTGAAGGAATAGTTATATAATAATGAGTAAAATCTTTACTTGTCGCAGCATTTATAATAGCACCTTTTGACTCTAAGATTCTATCCATTTCTCCAGTAGGATGTGCTTTCGTACCTTTAAAAAACAAATGTTCTAAAAAATGTGCTACACCATTATTTGAATCTGTTTCATTGATTGAACCTGTCTTTATCCAAGTATCAATAGTTACAATAGGATTATTATGAATTTCATATACAATAACTGTCTGACCGTTAGGCAGTTTTTGTACTGTGTAGTTTTCCGCCCAAACAGTTGATGCAAATATAAACATTATAAATACAATCAAGATTTTTTTCATATATTAACCCCTCACCTTTTAAATTTATAAATACATAATAATATATTTCTAAAAGATTTTCTATACTATAATTGGATTTTTATTAGTGACTAGTGAATGGTGATTAATAAATAGTGAATAATAATTAAAACGTAGGGTGCAAATTTTTGCACCTTACATTTTATAATTAAAATTTTAAAAACAATTCCAAATATCAACAATTAAACTATTTAAATCAACAAAAATATCTTCATCTTGATAGTTTGGAAATATTAATATATTATGCTTTGTTTTAATGAGCTTATTATCTTCTTTATTTATTCGTATTGAATTATTTAATAGCTCATGAATTTTACATTCAAAATCAGCTAAATAAAAAAAATTACTTTCTAGTTCTCTAAGTTTATCACTATGAGAATGAGAATTAGAAATTTTTTCGTCTAAAATTTTAAGTATATTTTTTAGTATACAGTGTGTTTCATTAAGATATTCTAAATAATACTTGTATTCTTCTTCAATATCTTTAGATAGCATAATAAACCCTTATGCAAATTTCATGCCACATCTATGCAATATCTATTATTGCATAAAAATAATACAATGCATGCATAATGTAAGGAGAATGTATTGAAAAAGCAATTATCTGTTCATGGAAATTCTTGGATTTTTTATATAACTAAAACCATGGCTGATTTTATGAAAATTACATCTGATAGTAGAGAAGTAATATTGATAATTAAGAAAACGACTCTCTATGTTATGAAAAATAATCCGAATAATATAAATGAAAAAGAGTGTTACTGCATAAAGAAACTAGTGAAACGAGGCTCTGGCTATGGACTAGTATTTTCTCAATCTTTGCTTGAATTATTAGATATTTCTCCCGAAGCTGATTCGCTTGAAATCTTGATGGATGAAAATAAATTGATTATTACAAAGTCTAGCTGATTATTCTTTTATTGTTTCTTATTTAGTGCAAATAATTGCACCCTACCTCTATTAATTAAGATGTTTAAAAAATATTATATTTATAATAAAATAAAAACATATTTTGAGGTGTGTGTATAATATGAATATTTTAGCGGTCAGTAATTTAACTAGTGGGGTAGTTTATTCTAGAAAGAATGAGCAAATTCAAAAAAATAATTTTTTACCAATTAATATGATGCCATCTTTCGATAGTGTGTCTTTTAGATCAAATAAGAATATTTTGCCATTAAATAAAAATGAAAAAACAGAGATATTAAAACAAATAAATCGTTCAAAAGATTTTAAACAAGGCTCTTTAGGTAAGGTATATAAAATAGAATTACCTAAAAGACCGACTTTAGCAGTAAAAGAATATAGCAGCATAAATGAAGGTCGAAATCCTCAAAAAGAAGCTGAAAATTTGCAAAAACTTCCAAAAGATTGTAAAAGAGTACAAAAGTTTGTAGATTTATTTGGAAAAAAAGGAAAACAGTATTTAGTTACAACTTTTCAATCTGGTGAGAGTTTATCAAAACTAAAAGATAGAATGTCAGATGAGCTTATTGGAAATATTTTAGATGAATTATTTAAAATAGAACGAGCTGGTGTTACTTTTTATGATTATAGTATGGCAAATATTGTTTTTGAGGATTCTGAACCAAGATTTTTTGATTTTGAAATAGCAAAAAAACAAAGTTTTGATAAATTTAATATTGATGCGGAATCTGATTTGTGTCATATGTCTAGAAATACTTATTTCCCATTTATTACAAATTTAGCGGGTTTTGAAATAAGAACTGTCGGTAAAATTATAGGAGAATTAGAAAAATATCCAAATTCAGAAGGGCGTAGTAATGATTTTGCAAAACGCTATCTCAAAAAAGCTTCGATATTTTTCCAAAATACTGCTGAACTATATTCACAAAAGAATATGAATAATAATTTTAAAATCCCAAAAGAGGCAGTTGAATACTCAAAAATATTAGCAAAATTATTTAAAGAACCATCTGCAGAAATTGTACTAATAGAAAAACAAGCTATGAGAATTAAAGAATTATTAACAGAATATTGGTTTAGAAATGATCCGGATTTATCGCATGATGATAGATTGTATTCAAATTTACCAGCCTATGTAGAAAACTTAAAATCAAGATTTAATTCTGTCCAAAATGATATAATAAAGTTACAAATAAAAGAAAAAGATATGGATATTCAAAAATATTGCAAAACAACTTCTGAATTTTTGAAAAAACTCTCGCAAAAGGAAGTGACGTATCTATCAGGATTATGTAGAAAATAAGTGAATAGAGAAAATGAGAATACAATTTAATCAAATAAATTTTACAGCTAGTCAGAAAACGATTAAAGATGGTCAAAATACTATCGTTAAATTTTATGATGATAATAATTTTTTGACAAAGACTATTGAATATGACGAATTCAACAGAGATGTTGATTCTAAAACTTATGATATCTTAGGAAATATAAAAGAGCATTTGCATAAAGAATATTATGAAAAAGAGTCCGAAAATGGCTTTATTGAAACTTTTAAAAATGATTTTCAAGAATATACAAGAAAAACATATACAAAATATGAAAATAATTTTCGACATGTAGTAGATGATTTTAAATCAAAAACTAGTCCAAATAAAAATTATATAAATGAATTTGTATATGATTTAAAAAATAATTTGGTGAAAATTATCAATAATGGAAAAGAAACTTTATAAAAAAAATAATAACAGAATTTTAATAAGTTGAGAAAGTAAGCAATATGTGTTAACATAGGTCTATGGAAAATATTGATTTAACACCATTTGAAAAAGCACTTGCGAGTTTATTTGAAGTTATTAAAATTTATAATTGCGATAAAACTGATTTAATAACTCGTGATTCTATGATTCAAAGATTTGAGTATACTTATTCAATATCACTCAAAATGATTAAACGATATTTATCAAGCGGAGCATTTGTATTTGAAAATATCGATGGTATGACATTCAATGAGATGATACGTCATGCAAATAAAATGGGAATTTTACGTTCAAATCTTGAAAAATGGGATAATTTTAGACAAAAAAGAAATTTAACATCTAATACATATGATGAAAAAATCGCTCAAGATGTTGTTTCAATTATTGAAGATTTTGCTCTAGAAGCAAAATTCTTATTAGATAAGTTAAAAGAGAAACTCGGATGAAATTTGGTCTGGAAAAACGACATTTAGATTTTATTTTACAAGTTTTGCAAAAAATATCCCTCAAGCAAAATTTTATATTTTTGGCTCTCGAGCTAAAGGAAACCATAAAGAATATTCTGATATAGATATTGCAGTTAAGTTAGAAGAAGAAACGATTTCTGCTGATATTCTTGGCAAAATTTTGATGGAATTTAGTGATTCCACTCTCCCCTATGAAGTAGATGTTATTGATTTAAATGCGATTGATGATAGGTTCAAAAATTTAATAAAAGATTCATTAATAGAACTTTAATACTAAATTATCAAATTCTATTATTCTTAACAAAAAAATAGATTGGTAAATATTACCAATCTGTTTTTTATTATTTATTATGCTTTCAAATTATATTCCACAAGCACAAACACCATCTTTGCAGTGGTAGTTCAAAGCTTCTTGAGCTTCTGACATTCTAACTTTGATACGACCATCTACAGCAATACCTTCACCTGTTTTTTCAGAAATCAATAATGGGTTAATATCTAACTCATCAATAAATTTGAAGTCGTTAACTAATTGAGATAATCTTAATAGAGTTTCTTCAATTTGTTCCATTTGAGCAGGCTTAGTACCTCTTGCACCTTCCAATAATTTGTATGCTTTAACAGATTTAATCATTTCCTTAGCATCAATATCAGTAAGTGGAGCAATTCTAAATGTTACATCTTTCATAACTTCAATAAATACACCACCTAAGCCGAACATCATCATTGGACCGTATTGAGGATCTGTTGCAATACCGCATACCATTTCTCTATTACCTTTTACCATTTCTTGAATAATTACACCTTCAAGTCCTTCAAGAAGACCTTTTTCTGTAAGTTTTGCAATCAAGTCTTGGTATTCAGCTCTTAGTTGTTCTGCTGATTGAATATTAACTCTTACACCGCCAACATCAGTTTTGTGTGAAGTTGTCTTAGAAGTCATTTTCATAACAACAGGATATCCAATAGAATCTGCAATTGTTACAGCTTCATCTTCTGATTTAGCAAATCCAGATTTACATACTCTAATTCCATATGCATCTAATACGTCGATAGATTCTCTGGTTGTTAATTGATCTCTACCTTCATTAACTGATTTAGCAATGATTTCTTGAGCACGTTTATAATCTACATCAAATGTAGGAATTTTACCTTCAGCTCTTTCCATCCATAATCTTTGTTGATTTAATCTGTTCAATCCATCAGCAGCTTCTTCTGCATACATAAAGAATGGCATATTTACATTCATATCAGATAAAGCAGAGAAGAATTCACTCTTAGTCATAAATACACCGATAACAGGTTTTTGAGGATTTTTAGCTTTAATTTCCATTAATGCTTTAGCAACATCAATATCTTTTAAACCTAAGAATGGAAGATATATTGTAATAATCATATCAACATTTTCATCAGCAATTACAGTTTCTAATGTTTGCTTGTAGTGCTCAATTGGAGCAGAAGCAATCATATCGATAGGGTTTTTAACTGATGCTGCAGATGGCAAGAAACTTCTTAATTTTTCTTTTGTTTCATCAGTTATTTTAGCCATTTGCATACCATGTTCACAAACCGCATCTGTAGCCATAATACCAGGACCACCAGAGTTTGTAATAATAGCTACTCTATCACCTTTTGGAATAGGACAATTTGCAAATACTTTTGCAGTTGCAAATAAATCTTTTAATGAATATTCTCTAATAACACCTGATTGGCTTAATAAAGCATTAGCAGCTTTATCAGCGCCAGCTAAAGAACCTGTATGAGATGATGCTGCACTAGCACCAGCTGCTGAACGACCTGCTTTTAATGCCAAAATAGGTTTCTTTTTAGAAATTCTAGAAGCTAATTTTCTGAAATTAGCTGGGTTTTGAATTGATTCCATATAAAGTAGAATTTGTTCAACATCAGAATCATTTTCCCAATATTCTAAAGCAGTTTCAGCATTAACATCTGCTTGGTTACCAATTGAAATAAATTGAGCAAAACCAAGATTTAAGTCTTTTAAAATATTTAAAATACCGCCGCCTAAAGCACCTGATTGAGAAACAAAACCAATATTTCCGCGTTCTGGTAATGATTCAGCAAAACAACCATCCATTCTAATATCAGGGTGAGTATTTACAACACCTAAGCAGTTAGGCCCAACACATCTCATTCCATATGCTCTTACTTTTTCAAGTAATTGTTTTTCTAATTCTGCACCTTCTTTACCTGTTTCTTTGAAACCTGCAGTAATTATACAAAGACCTTTAATACCTTTTTCATTACATTGGTCAATTGTTGATAATACAAATTTTGCATTAACAACGATTATTGCTAAATCAACTTCTCCTGGAACTTCTAAAATTGAAGTATAAGCTTGTAAACCTTCAATAATACCACCTTTTGGGTTTACAGGATAAATTTTCCCATTGAAATTGTATTCTTGTAATCTTTTCATAATGTCGGAACCAATAGTGTGTTCTTTGGTTGATGCACCAATAACAGCAACTGATTTCGGCTTCATAATTTTGTCTAAATTAGTCATTATAGCCTCTTCCTTTCTTTTATAAATCTTATAAAATTACATGAAAATTATAGTACAAACACATTTTTTAAGTGTAATAAATATTTATTTTTGTTAAATAAAATATAAAAATTAATGTTTTTTATGATAAAATATCTAAAAATGTCACAAAATATGAAAGGATTTATTAAACATGGAAAAATTAGCAGATATCGGTGTCTTTGGTGGCTCTGGATTTTACAAATTCTTAGATAACATAAAAGAAGTAAAAATAGAAACTCCTTACGGAATGCCTTCTGATAGCTTATTTATCGGAGAAATTGGTTCACATAAAGTAGCTTTTATGCCACGTCACGGAAGAAGTCATACTATATTACCTCACTTGATAAACTACAGAGCTAATGTATGGGCTATGAAAGAAGTTGGATGTAAAAGAGTAATTTCACCTTGTGCAGCTGGTAGTTTACAAAAACACGTTGCTCCAGGACATTTTGTAATCTGTGACCAATTTGTAGATTGGACTAATGGCAGAAAATCAACTTTCTTCGAAGGACCTATCGTTACTCACCCATCACCTGCTGAAACTTATTGTCCCGAATTAAGAAAAATCGCAATAGATACTGCTAAAGATTTAGGAATAACAGTACACGAAACAGGAACAGTTGTCGTAATTAACGGACCTAGATTCTCTACAAAAGCTGAATCAAAATTCTTTACAAATCAAGGTTGGGAAGTAATTAATATGACAGCATTCCCTGAGGCTTATTTAGTAAAAGAAATGGATATGTGCCCACTAAACATTTCTTTAATAACAGATTATGATGCAGGACTTGTTGGTGATGTGCCTCCTGTTTCTCATCACGAAGTTATTCAAGTGTTTAATAATAACTTAGATAATTTGAAAAAATTATTATTCACTATGATAGAAAAAATACCTGCTGAAAATAATAATTGTGAATGTGCTAATACAAGAAAAAATTCACAATTATAATAAAAGTTAAAAATTTACCCTCTCCAAATTTGGAGAGGGTATTTAAAGGGAGAGGTTATGATTGCAAGAACTGTTAATTCATTATTTTATTTCTATTATTTACTTATAATTTTAAGAATATTTTTAAGTTGGATTCCTAATATTGATTGGTATCAACAACCTTTTAAAGGAATGCAAGCAATTACAGATCCTTTTTTAAATATTTTTAGAGGAATAATCCCACCAATTGGAATGCTCGATATCTCACCAATCGTAGCGATAATTTTACTACAATTATTACAAGGTATTATTGTAGGATTTCTTTCAGGACTAGGTTTATAATGGATTACGAAAAAATTAAAACCGCTATTGTTTTAACACAACAAAAAAAATTCACAGAAGCTGAACAACTTTATAAAGATTTACTGCTAGATTATCCAAATAACGAAATTATTTTGTCAGCCTTTGGACTTTTTTACGTAAGCATAAAAAAATACGATAAAGCCTGTAATATATTAAAACAAGCTTGTAACATAAAAGAAACATTAGGAACTTTATCGGCATTAGGTTTTGCAGAATTTGAACAAAACAATTTTGAACAAGCTGCTTTATATCTTGAAAAATCTCTTAAATATGGAGAAAACCCTGATATTTATAATAAATTAATCTTAAGTTTATTTGAAATAAAAAACTATCAAAAAGCCATAGAATATTCAAACAAGATGTATGCTCTTTACCCTGACGATAATCGTTCTATTGCCAACAAAGTAAAAGCTCTTACTCAAAGCGGAGAACTATTACAGGCCGAAAAAATTTGTGTAGACGCATTAAAAAAAGATCCATCAGTAGCTTCTTTATGGTTTCATTTAGGTTTTCTAAAAGAATTAATTTACTCAGACGATAATCAAGCAAAAGAATGCTATAAGATTGTTGCCGATTTAGGAAAGCCTGAAGCTTTTTATAACATAGCCGTAAGTTGTCAAAAGCTTCAAGAATATAGTGAAGCTGAAAAATATTACAAAAAAATGTTAGAATATTTTCCAAATGATAATTCAACAATTACTTCATTAGGAATGTGCTACCTATCACAAAAAAAATTCAAAGAAGGTTATGAATTATTTTTTAAACGAGATAAATCAAAGTTTGCTGAAATGTCAAATAATTTTTGGATGCCAAACCAAGAATTAGACTCTGAAATTGTAATAATATGCGATCAAGGCTTTGGAGACCATATTCAATTCATAAGATATTTACCGTTATTAAAAAACAAAAAAGTAAGTGTAGCTTGTTCAAAATCTTTAAAAGAACTTTTTAAAAATAATTATCCAAACGTTAATTTTATCGATTACACAGAAATAAATCCAAATACTCAAGCTTTGTTTATAACAGATTTAGCATACATTTTAGATCTTGATTTTAATAATATACCTTTTCCTGAAGGTTACCTAAAATCAGAAAAAACAGAAATTATATCAAACAAAAAAAAGATAGGCTTATGCTGGGAAGCTGGTAGTGCCGGTATTAGAACAATGATTAATCGTACAATTAACATTAAATGTTTTGAACCTCTACTAAATATTGATAATGTTCAAATATATTCATTCCAAGTAAATGACACCTTTGAAGGAACAAAAAAATATCCACAAATAATTGACCTAGCAAAAGATTTTAAAGATTTTTCCGACACAGCTAAAGCTTTAAAAGCAATGGATACCGTTATTACAGTAGACACATCAGTTGCTCATTTATCAGGAGCTTTGGGAATTAAAACATTTTTACTTCTACCCTATACTACAGATTGGAGATGGTTTCAAGATACTAAAATTACACCTTGGTACAAAAGCATTGAATTTTTTAAACAAACAGATTCTATTTCTTGGGAAAATCCTATAAATGAAATTATAGAAAAATTACACTCTTAAACACCAGAACCTTTTATACCAATCCCCTTTAATTTTTGCTCTATTCTACGATACCACTTTAATTTCTTCTGAAATAAAGTTTCATACCCCTTAAAATGAGCTTGACTAATGTCATAAAATTGTTTATCACAAAGAACCTCTAATGTTTTTGCCAAATAATCAGAAAATTCTTTTCTATTAGGCTTATCATTGTCTAGTTCAATCAATTCTCCCATCTCAACTAAAACTTCAGGTCTATTATCTCGCAAAAACATATAATTAACAGCTACAGGCATCAAAGCTACCTTTCCATATTTTTTTGCAGCTTTTTCTGCCACATAAGCAAGCCCTGTCTGAAATTCTATTGGTCTATAATTTGGAGGTTTTATAATCCCTTGTGGAAAAAGATACAAAATATTATTAGTATCACCTAAAACTTCTACAGAATATTTTAAAGCTTCCATAGATGCTTGAGGAGATTTTTTATTAACATTAAAGGCACCTCCTCGACGAAGTAAAGGAAATCTGTTTAATTCCTCTACCATTAAACGGATTTCTTTTTTAAAAATTCTATTACAGATATTATATCCTACAATACCATCCCACCAATTGCTATGCGGTGCAAACAAAATTATTGGAGTATCCGGAGATTTTTTATAAAAATTTTCAGCCCCTTTATAACGAAACGCATAAAAACGATTCTCTAACATTCCGTAAAAAAATCTATCTGCCACCCACAACCAAAAAGGAGATGTTTTTGCCGGACGAAACTTTTCATCTATATTTCTTAACTTCGTCGGCGGAACCTCTGAATATAAATCCTCTAAGTTAATCATATGTATATCATACACATTTTTTATCGTTTTGTGAACACTTTTTTAAGTAAAATTTACAATAAAAAAAGAAGAAGCTTTTTCAATAGCTTCTTCTTTCATTATCTTTTTTAATCCTATCTATAATTTATACTATAACCTTCTTCAATAACTCTCGCTGTACAAGAAAACCCATCTCCTTTAGGATCTTTACCCGCACACGCAGATTCATCCGACCATAATTTAATTTCTGAGTTATAATCCTTTACAGCTTCACTACCATAAGGATATAAATCACCTGTTTCTCCAATATAAAATCTATATATATCCTTACCATAGATATTTGGACCTTTATCACCATTTACATCCAAAATTAAATCTGCAACAGGATTACAAAATTCTTTATTACAATTTGATGTATATGATGCCGGATAAAAAATAAAATTATATGTAGCAGAATTAGCCATATAAAATCTTACATAACTATTCATTGTATTATCAGCTGTCAATTTCAAATTGTTTACTTTAATATTTGCAGGAATGCCACTTGTCATTTTATCTACTTTAAAATATTTACCAAATTGCTTTTTTACCTGTTCTTTAATATCTTGACCAGAACTAGCACTTACACCTTGCGATACTAAATCACTCCATAAAACAGTATCTCTAATATCATCAACATCTTCTTTTGCTTTCATTTGTGCAAAACCAGATTTCAGAACAGAAACATTTGTCCTTAAACTTTGAGCCATAACATTCTTATCAATATCTGCCTTTAAATTTGGTAAAGTTACTGAAGCAATTACACCTATCACTGCTAGAGTAATTAAAACTTCTGCAAGAGTAAAACCTTTCTTTAAAATTTTCATAAAAACACCTCTTCTCATTTAACTAAATGGATTATATCAAATTTTTTCAAGAGTATCAACTCTATATTGTAAAGCTTGTGTTAAATGTGATAAATTTATATTTTCATCATTCTTTAAATCTGCAATTGTTCTTGCTAATTTTAAAATTCTGTTATATTTTCTTCCTGATAACAAATATTTTTGAGATGCTAATTTCATAAAACCCAAAGATTCCTTATCTAATACACAATATTTCTTTATCTGACTTGGATTCAATTCTGAATTCGTATAGATATCCTCTTTTTTATATCTGTCTTTTTGAATTTTTCTAGCTTCTACAACTCTCTTTTTAATATCATAAGAACTTTCAGTTTTTTCCTTAGAATTAACTAATTCATCTGCTGTTAAACGAGGAACATTAACAAACAAATCAATTCTATCCAACAATGGACCTGAAATCTTTGCTCTATATTTTTGTATTTGATATTCAGAACAAGTACATTGTTTTTCCCTATCACCTAAAAAACCACAAGGACAAGGATTCATAGCACCTACCAGAATAAATTGAGCAGGATATTTTATAGAATTCTTTGTTCTTGAAATCACAATTTCACCATCTTCTAAAGGCTGTCTTAAAACTTCTAATATTTGCCTTGGAAACTCCGGCATCTCATCTAAAAATAAAACACCTCTATGAGCAAGAGTAATTTCACCCGGCTTTGGATTAGCTCCTCCACCAATTATTCCATTTTGAGATGCTGTGTGATGTATAACCCTAAAAGGACGTTCTACTATTAAAGGTTTCTCTTTAGTCACTAACCCACAAATACTATATATCTTTGTTAATTCAATTGCTTCATCCATTTCTAACGGAGGCAAAATTGATGCAAAACATCTTGCCATTAAAGTCTTACCTGAGCCGGGAGAACCTGACATTAATATATTATGTCCTCCTGCAGCTGCTATTTCTAAAGCCTTTTTTGCTTTTTGCTGACCCTTTACATCTTTAAAATCATACTCAAAAACTTCATCTATATTTTCAATAAAAAATTTTGAAACATCAACTTTAGTTTCTGTTATTTTTTCGCCTGAAAAATGATTGACAATATCTCTTAAATGATTAACTCCAAATACATTCATTTCAGCTACTAAAGCTGCTTCTTCAGAATTTTCTTTTGGTACAAAAACATTCTTTACTCCTGCTTCTTTTAAACCTATTACCAAAGGCAATGTTCCGTTTATTTTTCTTAAAGACCCATCTAATGATAATTCTCCTAAATATGCAGTTTCATCACTATCTGGGATTTCAATACCTTGCTCTTTTAAAATCCCAACAGCTATGGGCAAATCAAAATTTGTACCTTCTTTTTTTACATCTGCAGGCGCCAAATTTATAATAACTTTCCCTGTCGGAAAAGAAAAACCGGAATTCTTTATCGCAGACCTAACCCTTTCCCTAGCTTCATTTATGGCATTATCAGGCAACCCGACAATACTAAGACTTGGCAGAGAATTTATTACATCTACCTCGACATCTATCTTAAAAGAATTTATACCAATTGCAGCAGATGTTAAAGTTTTCGTTACCATAAAACAATTATAATACAAAATTATACATCTGGTAACATAGAAGATATTTCAGCAACTATTCTTGCCAAATCCGGACCGCCAAATATTGCCTCCAATATCAAACCAGCATTTATTATCGTAGTTTCCCTATATTCCATCGTATCGACGTCTATTATATTAAATTCAATATAATCATCCCCAACGTAAACAACTTTGCCGTACTCAGCACCAGTTGCCCATCTTAAAAATACATACTTTTGCTCAAATATTTTTAGTCTATTTATTAATCTCATATCTACGCCTTCATGTATATATTATTAGTCTTTTTTTTCTCAAAGTCAAACTTTTAAATATCTATAACTTTAAGTTAACTTCATTAAATAATTTTTTAAAATCATCTGTGCATCATCATTTAGAGAGATAAATTTATATATATACAAAACCTCGCCATAATGATTTTCAATCTCAGATTTTTCTCTCACAAATTTTGCTTCCGTTATCAATTTCCCTTCCGGAAAATTTATAATTAAATCATGTGGCAATTCTAATGTCAAAGTTCCTGAAAACCGTTTATAAATACTTGGAATATTTTGCTTTGAAAAAAACGAAACCCCTCCTGTCGATAAATCATATGAAACAGCTTCTATAATATATCCATCATTAAACTTTATACTTAAAGGTAATTCAACCATCTTTCTTGAACTACTTCTACATTGTATAAAATCCCATTTCGAAGGAAGTGTTATTGTATAAATAATATCCCTTAAAGATAAATTTGCATCCTTTATCAAAATAGAAGCTTTGTATATCCCATCCTCAGTATATACAACAAGCTCTGCCTGTGTTTTTTTCTTTGGTTTTTCAAAATTTGTTCCCATTTGCGCCGCAAAATAACATTCTTTGTTATCCATAAATCTTAATTTTACAGCTTCTTTCTTTTTTATATTATTTTTATCTAAATATATTAAATATATTTTAGTAACTGATGTATTACGTAAAATATTTTGTTGCATAGCTGAACTCTTTCTTATAAAAATACCAAACTACTTATTTATAATAACAGCCTCGTTCTATAAATTCAAGTTCTAAACAACAAGCCAATCATATAAATCTCTAATTTCACCAAAATTAAAATCTTTTAAAACAAATTGTGTCGACAAATTTTGCCTAATTGGATTTATAAAAAATTCATTATCTTTATATACTTGAAAATAATTTTTACCTTCATTTACACAATATGGAACAACAACTTTCCCTTGACTGTTCAAATACGCCAATCCATGAACTCTACAAACTATTGGTCGATATTTATATACACTGCATTCTTTATTAATTAAAAAAGGACAAACTCCACCTTTCTTAATCATACTAAAATTATTTTGTAAAACTTTTTTAATAGAATTATCCAATTTAGAATAACCTAACATCAAATATTCTAATTCAATTTGTGAAAGCGGATAATCTCCTTTTTCACAACAAGCAGAACAACCTTTCTTACAAAAAAAATAATTTTTATATTCCTGTTGATATAGTTCTAATTGTCTATCAAAAAGTTCTAAAAACTCAGAATACCTAATCAACGTCTACCCCAAAATCTTGCCCAAAAACTTTTTGATTCATGACTTTCAAGTTGTTCTATTCTTTGAGAAAGTTCTTTATTATGCTCCAACAATTCTTTCACTTGTTTTGCTAAAATCTCATTATCCCTTTTATACCCACCAGCTTCAATCAATTGAGATGTAAAATTAGAATTTTTTATATCATCACTAATTTTCTTAGCAACAGCTTCCGCTAACATCTGTAAAGTCTGACTAGATACATCTAATGTAAAACTCTTACCTGAAGATGTTGTTTCAACTGGCAAATCTTCTTTTGTAACAAGCTCAGCTGACTCATTTTCATCTTTACTATTTTCATTAAGCAAATCACTAACCATTATTGGTTGAACGCTTTTTTCATCACTTTTTTCTATCTTGGCTTCTATTCTGGACAATTTTGTTATTATTTGTTCATCACTATAACCTTGAGCCTTTAAAGAAATACCTTTCTTGATTTTTTCTAAAGCCAAATCATCATAAAATTCTAGACCATTTTCATCTTCGTATATAGATTCTATCTTCCAATCTTCTAAAAACAAATCTAAGGAGTGTTGATCAATATAATAATTTTCAGCATTCAAACTTTTTAATATTGATTCCCTGTTAAACATTTTTTAACCCCTTTCCCAGACGACATATTCCCAAAATAATATTATCTTCTTACTAATCTTGCTAAATCTCTTTCCTGCGATTTTTTAGTTAAAGCTTCTCTTTTATCATAAAGCTTTTTACCTTTCGCAAGACCTATCTCAAGTTTAGCAAAACCATTTGATAAAAACAATTCTAAAGGAATAATTGTTACACCATCTTTTTTTACTTTATCCAACATCTTTAAAATTTCTCTTTTTTGCAAAAGTAATTTTCTTACTCTATCAGGCTTGTGATTAAACCTATTACCCTGCTCATAAGGAGAAATATGCATACCGTATAAAAAAACTTCATTATCTTCAATTTTTGCAAAAGAATCTTTCAAATTGACCATTCCTTTTCTGATAGACTTTATCTCAGTCCCTGTTAAAACAAGTCCAGCTACAAATTTATCAAAAATCAAAAAATCATGAAATGCTTTTCTATTAACTGATATACTTTTCTTATTCATACGAGCATTATAATGCAAATAAATAGGTTTGTATAGTAAAATTACTCATCAGGATTAGACTCAAGAGAAGACATCTCCTTCTTATAAGAACAAGTTTTATTCGAACAAACCTCGAAAAATCCATTTTTAGTATTCTTTTTTAAAAGCAATTCTCCACATTCAGGACAGACATTTCCAGTAGGTTCATCCCAAAGTGCATATGAACATTCCGGATATCTGTTACATCCATAAAAAACTTTGCCATACTTAGATTTTTTTTCTATAATAACACCTTCACCACATTTAGGACACTTTACACCAGTAGAACGAACATATTTTTTACGATTCCCGCATTCCTTGCACTCTAAATACTTACCATAAGGTCCAACTTTCATAACCATTTCACCGGAACACTTCTCACATTTTTCATCAACTGATTGAGAAACTTTGTCTTCTCCTTCTATACTATCCAATTCCATACTATTATTTAAAGAAATAATAGTCTTACATTCCGGATACCCTGAACATCCCAAAAACTGTGTTCCAAAACGACTTGTTTTAACAAGCATAACTTTCCCACAATTAGGACATTTTTTATCACTTTCTATAACAACTTTTTGAGCTGTCTTCATAACAGAATTAACAACTTCCATAAAAGGAGAATAGAACTCCTTCAAAACAACATTCCACACCGCTTTCTTTTCAGCAATCAAATCAAGCTTTTCTTCCATGCCTGCAGTAAACTTATAATCCATAATATTTGCAAACTGACTTACAAGCTGTTTACAAACAGTTCTCCCTAAAAGAGTTGGAACCAAAGCCTTGTCTTTTTTTTCTACATATTTTCTTGTCTGAATAACTGTAATAATAGTAGCATAAGTAGAAGGTCGACCAATTCCATGTTCTTCTAAAGCCTTTACCAATGATGCTTCATTATATCTTGGAGGAGGTTGAGTAAAATGTTGCTTTGGCTGAATTTCCTTACACTTAACTTTATCCCCCTTTTCTAAATCAGGAATTTTTGCATCAGCTTCTTTTTCATCTTCTTCCGCATCATTATAAAGTTTCAAAAAGCCATCAAACAAAATCTTACTAGTTCCAGCTTTCAAATTATAATCTCCAGCTTTTATATCAATCGTTTTATTAGCAATTTCTGCAGGAGCCATCTGAGAAGACATAAACTTTTCCCAAATCAATTTATATAATTTATATTGCTCTGCTGATAAGTACTGTTTTATACTTTCAGGAGTTCTTTCAGGATAAGAAGGTCTAATTGCTTCGTGAGCATCTTGTACATTTTGTTTTCCTTTAACATAAACATTTGTAGTTGAAGGATAATATTTCTCACCATAATTTTGAATAATAAAATCTTTTGCCATCTGATGAGCGTCATCTGAGATTCTGACACTATCAGTTCTCATATAAGTAATTAGACCAACAGGAGTGCCATCTATTTCTATACCTTCATATAATTTCTGAGCAACTTGCATTGTTTTTGAAACACCAAACCCCAACTTTGAACTTGCTGCTCTTTGTAATGTTGACGTTATAAATGGTGCAGTTGGTTTTCTCTTTGTTTCCTTTTTAGTAACTTTATCAACCTCAAATTCCGTTTCCGGATTAAGAAGAAACTCTTTTATCTTATTAGCTTCTTCTTCGTTATTTATTTCAATTTTTTTATTTTTATATTTATTAACTTCCGCCTCAAAAAGCTTTCCATCCTTATCCATAATAGTATGAATAGACCAATATTCTTTTGGCACAAAAGCTTCTATTTCTTCTTCTCTCTCACAAATCATTCTTAAAGCAACAGACTGTACTCTCCCAGCAGACAAACGATAATTCCCTAATTGTTTCCAGAGAACAGGAGATAATTTATAACCTACAAGCTTATCTAAAATTTGTCTTGTCTGTTGAGCTTTAACCTTATCCATATCAATTTGACGAGAATGTTCTACAGCATATTTTACAGCCTTTGGAGTAATCTCGTTAAACTCAATTCTAAAAACTTTATCATCAGGAACTTCCAATAATTCTCTAACGTGCCAAGCTATAGCCTCTCCTTCTCTATCAGGGTCGGATGCTAAATATATTTTATCAGAACGCTTTGCTAATTCGTTTAATTTTGTTACAACTTTCTTTTTTTCAGGAATTACAACATAGGTAGGTTTAAAATCATTATTAACATCAAAACCTAAAACATTTTCCGGCAAATTTCTAACATGACCAAAACTAGCTTCAATCTGATAGCTATCTCCTAAAATCTTTTTAATAGTCTTTGATTTTGCAGGAGACTCAACTATTACTAAAGCTTTTTCTTTCTTTGTTTTAGTAGCTTTTTTCTCACTTACGGCTGCTGTCATGCTTTTTTATACCTATCACCCTCTACTTGTATAATTAAACCCTTTATTTCCATCATCGTTAAAAGAGTTAATAACTCTGATGTTTCCATTTTTACTACAGACTGTATTTCATCAAACCCCTTTGGTTCAATTTCTATTATATCAAAAACTATTTTTTCTATACTATTAAGTTCTATTTTTTCTTCAGACTTGTTTACAACTTCCCAACCTAAATAATTTAAAATATCCTCTCCAGATGTCACTATACTTGCTCCATCTTTAATTAACTTATAAATTCCTTCTGTATTTGAATTATTAATAGCTCCGGGAATACACATAAGCTCTCGACCTTGCTCTAAAGTTAAATTAGCAGAAATTAAAGCACCACTTTTTAATGCTGCCTCACCAACTACAGTTCCATAACTTAATCCGGTAACAATCCTATTCCTTTCAGGGAAACGAAATTTTAAAGGCTCAAACGTTGGATAATACTCAGTTATGACAGCCCCACTGCCTGACTCAATTTGTTTATAAAGATCCTTATTTGTACTTGGGTATGTAAAATCCAAACCACTTGCAATAACACCTATCGTCTTTAAATTATTATCAATAGCACTTCTGTGCGAAACTGCATCAATTCCTGCAGCTAGACCTGATACAATACAAACATCAGTGTTTGATAAATCAGAAATAACTTTATTTACCCCTTCTTTACCATTAAAACTGGCTTTTCTTGAACCAACAAATGCGACTGTTTTTTCTAAATTACAAGAAAATAAATCACCTTTATAATACAAAGTCATTGGTGGATTAGAAATTTGAGAAAGCATATAAGGATAATTTTCATCCTCATAAGTTAAAATGTTTATTCCTCGTTTTTGAACTTCTTCAAAAGCCTTATCAGGATCAACAAGCTTTTTCTTTTCAATAAAATTTTCAGCCTTTCTTACACTCAAACCCTCTATTTGTTTTAAATCTGAAAGTTTAGCATTAAAAGCGACTTCTATATCACCAAAATAATCATATAGAGATTTAATAAAAGTAGAACTAAGTTGATCTATTGCAGAAAAAGCTACCCAATATTTTGTTTTCATCTTTTTACTTTAATTCTCTCTATCAATTTAGAAACACTATCCTTTTCTTCTTGAGGAATATCAAAATTAATATAATCTTCGAAATATTCAATAGCATCTTCAAAATCTTCTCTTGCAAGAAATAAAATCCCAACTTTCTTATAAGCAAGAGTAAATTTATCATTAACCGCAATTGCTTTTAAATAATTAGAAATCGCTTTATCTATTTCATTATTAGCCTCATATGCTTGTGCTAAAGAATAATACAATAATTCATTATTTTCTTTATACTCAATAACATTTTCAAAATTAGAAATCGCACTTTCATAATCTCCAAGTTCAAAAAACACGTGTCCTAAATCATAATACGCATCATAATTTTCAGGCTCTCCATCCAAAACTCTTTCTAATTCTATAATCGCATCTTCCCATCTTTGATCTTCAATATAAACTCTTGCAAGCAAATGTGCAATGGTTAAATTATCTTGTAATTCATAACTTCCTCTTTGCAAAGTCCCAAGAGCAGAAGGAACATCTCCCGCTTTATAATACAAATCCGATAAATTTATATAAGCTTGAGCTAACTCAGGATCCAATTCTATAGCTTTTGTATAAAAATTCTCAGCTTGTTCAAAATTACCTATACAAGAATATGCTACCCCTAAATTATTATAAACATCAGCATTATCAGGTTCTGTTTCTAAAACAGAACTGAATGCATCAATAGCTTCTTGATATTTTCTTTCTTTAAAAAGGCTCATAGCCTTATCTATTTTCTCAGACATTATAAATCCTCTTCATCCTTTGTATCTATATTATGAATAATAGTTCTAACATTTCCTTCCGCAACAAAATCCTTAGGATCCATTGTCATTTTTATTTTATCAGCGATAATATCTTTATCTTGTTGAACAATTTTTGAACGTCCTACAAAATAAACTGCATTAGGTTTACCTGTTTTTTCATCAGGAAATACTGAAACTTTAGGACCTTGTGCATAATAATCATCATACCAAATTTTTACATGTCCACTTCCTACATAAGAATTTTGTTTCTTATGATATTGTTGAAAATCTGAATGTATAATTAACTTTTTACCATCATCAGATATTGCAACAGTTTTAGTATTACCAGAAACACTCATTTCTTCAGTTATAGGATTATATATAAAATGATGTCCTTCAGATTCATTTTGAGCCTGCTTAACTTTCGCATTACCTATCAAATCAATACGTTGCAAACCACCTTTTTGATCCGCAATTATTACAGCTTTATCGGAAAATGTATCAATATCTTTATATTTTATAGTTACAGCTCCTGTAGCTACCATAACACTACTTTTTGTATCATATTCTTGAGCATCTGCATTAATTACAACTATAGGAGTATTACCTTCCGTAATAATAGATTGAGATTCTCCTTCTGCTCTTACAACTTTATTAATTAAAGAGACCTTTAATATGTTTGCTTTTACTTCTCTTTTCTTATTTTCGTTAATTTCATAAGCATATGGTTTATCATAAAATGTTGCGGTATCCAATTTATTATTTCTACGAATAGAAACGTCAGCTTTTGGACTTTCCACTGTTAAATTATCCAATTTAACTTTTACCCCGCCATCAAGCTTAATTTTTCTTTCCTCATTAGAAAAAGTTTGAGTTTTAGATTCAATAATTAAATCCGAAGAAAAAACAGCTAAACTTGATAATATTAATAACGCAAAAACTAGAAATCTTTTCATTATTTATCCTCATAAATTTTAGTTTTAGTATTTCCAACTATTTTAAACTTTTCATACCCTACACCAATATAACCTTTATCAGCAGTTGCGATCATTTCATTATCCTTCTTTATCAAAACATGTCCCTCCGCAATAGTTTCTTTATCAGAACCTGACCAAGTTAATTTATCTGTATTTAAAGAAGTATTATCCTTCAAAACGATATAAGTATTATCATAAAGAGTTATCACACCCGTCTTTTCATCATAAGTTCCTTTAGAAGATTGAAAACTCATCGCAACTTCATTTTTTTGATAAAAATTCCCAATAACATTATTCAAAGTTGCTACACTACGATCATTACTATAATTGCCTGTCTCTCCATATATTTCAAAATATTTATTACCATCTTTTGTTTCAGTAATAATAATACCTACTGCATCAACTTTTTGTTCATCTTCTTTTCCTTTAATTTGAGAACGATTAAAATTAGCGGTAATGACACCTGCAGAGATAAAAGCCCAAGACATTACAAAAATAACAAGAAAAATCGCAATTACATATGAACGTCTTTTCTTATCTATTTTCTTAAATCTCTCATATAATTTCTTAAAAAATTCCATAGAAACATTTTACCATAGTAAAAAAGGTATATCAATTTTATTAAGCCTATTACAATATATAATCTTTTGTTTTTAAAGCTAAAATTTTTTCGACCTCTTCTTTATTTTGAGTTGAGCCAAAAATAACCGCAAACAAAGGATTATTTCTATAATCAATCCGTCTTACCTCCAAGACATTTGAATAATTTGCCAAAAACCTTTCATATTCAAAACCTTTTATTTTAGACCTATCAAGACCAACAGGAACTTCTGCCATAGAAAAATAAAAAACGTCTTTTCCTGAATTCACTAAAATTTTATTCCAGTCAGGTTTCTTTTGGTTATAAAAACAATCATATACATTAATTCCCCAAGCATATTTTGCAACATCAGTAGTACACCAACCCGCAAATCGCATCGGATTAACTTCTATCGGAATAATTTCTCCATCATCTTTTACTCTCAATTCTATATGCATCGGAAAATTTTTTATTTTCAACGCCTCACCAATTTCTCTTAATAACAAAGAAAATTTTGCCATATATTTTATCATAATCCCTGTAGACATAAGATATATTCTATCACTTACATCTTTAGAATTTAAAAATGGATGTTGAAAAATATTCAATATAACTGGTTCACCATCTCTATCATAATAAGCATCTACTGCAAATTCTTCCCCTTCTATCAATTCCTCAATTATAAAATTTGAAGAATCCACAACATTCTTAGGATACAACTTTTTAGCAGACTTCATTTCAGAATCTATCTGAGCAATTGCCTCTCTCCATTCTTTATCATCTCTAACAGTGTGAACCCCAAAACTCAAAAAACCAACAGAAGGTTTTAATACAAGAGGAAATTTTACATCATCAGAAGACTTATTTTTCAAATCTTCATATTTAACTGTTTCAAAATAAAAATCAGGATAAAGATCTTTTAATAAAGCCCTAAATTCTGCCTTATCTTTAAAAACCTTTATATACTTCGCTAAATTGGTTTCCTGCAAATTATCTAAAACCCAAGATATTGAATTTTCAGAATTAGAATATATTAATGGATATTCTTGAGTTAAATAATATTTTTTTGCCACATCTGATGATATTATATCAATGGCCCCCTCTTCTATTTCAGCATCTCTGACCGAATCATTATCTAAAACTGCCCAATCATTTTGAACTATTGTATCAAGCAAAAATTCTGAAACATATGGTTTTTCTAAAATTATCATAAAAGCCTTCCTTTATCTTTGACAATTATAATACAAAAAAACGTTGAACGTATCCGTCCAACGTTTTTAATTAAAATTTTAAAAACTAGTAAATAACTTTTTGGTTATTTTCAAAAACCGAACCGGCACACGTCCACCCTGTTGTAACAGTTCCCTCATTACATTTATCCGTAGAACCACTTGCCCAATTATAAGAACTATTTAAAGAAGTATTATCAGACCAATTATTACTGCCTACAGGTTTCAAAGTTCCGTCTGAATATAAAGCGAAATAGAATGCATCTCTACCTAACTTATTAGGTTTTGCCGTCCCATTAATATCAATAAGTACAATACCATTAAACCTATTATATGTTGGGACAGTAGTATTAGTAGTTGCAGCCATAGGATAAACCCCAAACAAAAAACCATCTTTAGATATACCGTAATTTTCTAAAGCTGCTTTTGCGGCATCAGAATAAGCTCCAGGAGCACCAGATGTTACTGCACCATTATTATAGTTTTTTAACATGCCAGAATAATCCTGACCTCCTTGAACTTCCTTATAATATGATATTTTCATGTAATTAGATAAATTATTAATATAATTGACAGCATCAGAATTACTACTACCAACAAAAGCATTTGCACTACTTAAAGTTTCAGCACCAGCTTGCATCAACATATTTTGATTTGCAACTTCAAAAGCAGAAACAGCTTTTGCTAACTTTGGACCAATCTGTGCTGTTCCTGTGTTTTGTATCAAAACAGGAGTTGTTAACGCAGACACAACTCCAATTATACCTAATGTTATAAGAACTTCTGCTAAAGTAAAACCAAAATTTTTCATATAAATCACTCTCCTAAAATACTTCCAAAATATTATAACATATTTTTTTATTTTTGCATAATAAAACGGAGCTTGCATAAGCTCCGTTAAAAATCATCTTTACATCTATTTCTATTTACCAACTGCAAAAGCTTTTACTACAGTAACTGAACCGTCGACATTTTTTCTTACGCCTCTATCAATTTGATCATCATCTAAATCTGCTGCATAAGCGACAGGAGTATAAACTTGTGACATATCTACAGAATGTCTTTCATAGCTTCTCAAAACCTTTGCATTTTCATTATCTTCAGGATCAATCGTAGGTTCTTCAGGATCTACCGGTTTTTCCGGACCAACCAAATATGTTGTATCATCTTGTCTGTTTGCACTTATATTATAACCATTTTCTCCGTTTGTTAACTCATATGTAATTTCATCATTTCCATTTATTGTTACTTCTTTTGCATCACGAATATTTGTATATTTTAAAGTATAATCTCTTGAGGCAAAATCAACTTTTAATTTATCAGTTTCATTTCCTATTGTGATAGTATCAGCTTGAACCCCATTTCCAGTAATTTCAATAAATTTATCCGGAGCAGTTAAATACAATTTATTAGCATTTGCACCTGTAACTTTTAAATCACCATTTGATGAAATGTAAGCAAAAGCTTCTGTTGCAACATTTGTTATTGTGCCGCCAGCTATATTCATATTTGCATGACTGCTTGGATTATTCAATAATTTATATGTTTCCATTGTACAAATTATTTGTTCATCAACAGTTGAATTTTCTGTAGTTTTAAGACCGCCAATATAACCTTTTGCACTAAAATCATAGTTTTTAGCACTTATTAAAGCTTTTCCATCTGTTATTATATTTAAATTTTCAGATTTCAACTTAATAGAATCCGCTACAGTATCTATAGTTACAGCTATAGAACCATTATTTGCATAAGCATCAATTGCACCACCAACAGTAAGGCTTCCATCTTGCAATTTTCCTGCATCTATATCATAACCACCAATATGAATATTATTTTCTGAATTAATTACTAAATTTCCACCGACAGTATTATCACCAATTACGTGAATAAAATGTTTATATCCTTGAGGATTTTCTGATTCTTTTGTTGTTTTCAATTCCATATTTTTACCAACTTGAACATTTCCTACTTCTAAGAATCCTCCGCCGTTTTCCATTTTTAAATTTCCGCCAACTTTAGTGTTTCTGGCATACATTAAAACTCCATTGCCTTTTACATTAGCATCACCCGTAATTTCTAATGCTTTTCCGTTTGAAACGTAATTAAGAGCGACACTATCATTTGATTTAATGTCTAAATTACCGTTAATTTTACCTCCGCTAACCGTTTTTACAACACCTTTATCCGCAATAATATAAACATCACCGTCAATATTTACAGCTTCTAAACGAACTGCGTCTTTAACATTAATATTTCCGGTTGATAAATAATCTTGACCATTTGCTGTTATTAATTTTAAACCATTTTCTGCATTAATCATTGATTGTACTACATTAATAGAAGGAGCCATAATATTAAATTCTCCACCAACGCTAAAATCAGAATCCTTAATATTAATAACTCCAACAGGTATTGTTGTATTAACTTTTGAAATATTCATAGCGTCACCAATAAAAGTTGACGTCATTGGTTGGGTTGTTACCATAACATCTCCGGCTGTTGTAAATTTTGCACCATCAAATAAAACACCATTAGGATTTGAAATAATTAATTTCCCAATACCGCTATTTGCATTTATTTGACCATATATTGTAGACATTCCATTATTAACAGTATTTAAAATTGTTAAATTATTTGAGCCACCAACAGCATTAAAATTTAAACTTTCACCCTTATTAACATTTAAAGAATCCCAATTAACATGAGCATCTCCATTAAAATTCAAATCAGCAGAGCCAGTGCCTTTATCGATATTAACGAATCCTCCTTGAATATTATCAATAACAGCACCTCCTAACCCGTTTCCTAAACCGGTATCTATTGCTGCCATAGAAAACTGCATACTTGCAAATACTGTTGTTAAAACTAAAGCTGAAATTTTCTTTGCAATCTTTTTCATAATACAATACTCCTCTTTTGTTCTTTTATATATAAAGTATTTTTACTAAAAAAAATTGCCTTTTTGTTACAGTAATTTACATATTTTAAGCGTTTTAAATAATACATTTTCACAAACAAATTTAATATTAAATTTTGTAAATTTTATATTACCTTCTAGCAAAATTTTTTTTTATCTGGTTTACGATAGAATGACTAGCTAAAAATATATCCCAATTATTATAAAAGGAGTGTAATGTATGAACATCAATGCAAAAGAACTTTTGTTATTAAACAAAAAAATTCAATTTAAAGAAAGTATTAATCCTTCTAACAATCAAGAAACTTCAAACTCAGTTAAACCTGAAGAATTAGAACCTCAAACAGGCTTAAATAAATTAATGTTTCAAGGTTTAAAAAATGTAGCAACTGATCCACAACTTTCTCAAAAGTTAGGAATGTTTAATAATATAAATACAGAAGAACAAAGCCCTGAAGCAACAAATAACTATATTGCTCCATATAAATCAAACATAGCTTTCCAAGGTTTAAACGGAAATAAAATCAAATCTATCGCACTTGGAGCTTTAATGGGCTTAGCAACCTTAGGAGCAACTTCATCTTTAACATCTTGTGTTGATGTAAAACAAGATGTTGTTGTTGACATGGATGCGATAACTGAAATGATGAGCAAAATGACAGAAATCCTTAACCAAATTAAAGACCAAAATGCATCTAATAACGAATTGCTTACACAAATGAATACATATATGCTTCAATTAATAGAAGAAGTAAAAAACGGAAACATTTCTGCAGATGAATTCTATAATAAAATGTTTGAATATATGGTTGCAAATCAAACAAACCAAGAACTTATCATTAATCAATTAGTACAAAACGGTAAAACTCAAGAAGAAGCAAATCAACTAATCCAACAACTTATAAAAGACGTTAACAGTGGTTTTATTTCTGCAGAAGAAGCTTGGGATACAATTCAAAAATTATTAGGTGAAATAAAAGATACCTTAGATGATATGAATGCTAAATTAACAACTCTTATAAATGAATTCCAAGCATACAGAACAGAATACACAAATGACAAAAAAGAAGAATTTAAAAAGTTAGATCAATTAATTCAAGATAATCGTATCCAAACAGCTATTTTAGACGACATGAAAGAAGCTCAAAAAGGAATGGCTGAAAACTTAGAAGGATTAAAAGCTAACTCTGATACATTATTAACAATTGCTAAAGATGATACAAGACATAAAGAATTAATTGAAGCGATTAAAAATGTTCAAGCAGGCGGAGGAAATTCTACTGAAATCGATTATGATAAACTTGAAGCAATGTTTGAAGCAATGGGAATTAAAATATCTGATGCAATTAATATGTCTTCTAAAGAATTAGAACAAGCTATCAGAGATTTCCAAACTTCATACGTTAAAAACGAAGCTGAACAAACTGAACTAATGGCTTCTATTAATGAAAAATTAGAAAACATCTCTAATTTCCAAGGATTAAACAAAGATGAAATCATTAATGCAATAGATAAAGTTACTAGTGCAGTAAATAGTAACTCTGCTAATATTGTTGATGAAATCAAAAACTTAGAAGCTCAAATCGAAAAACTTCAAGCAACAGTTGATGCAATGTTTAAAGCTTTTGGCGAATACACTAATATGGTTAATAAATACTTCTCAATGTTTGATGCAAAATTTGATTCTGTTTTAAATTCTTTAGATAAAATTGATACTGATATGGATCAAATTATTGCTAACCAAACAATTGCTAATAAGTATTTAGAAAACTTAAATAATAGTGTAGAAGACTTAAAAGTACAAATCAATGAAATCAAAGTAATAATTGAAGGAAATGAAGGCGGATCAGGTTCTGGTATTACTTTAGAACAGTTAGAAAAATTATTAAAAGAACGTGATGAAGCTAATTTTGAAAAATACAAAGAACTTCTTGAAAACTTAAATATTAAAGTCGATATTGATACATCAACTATTGAAGATTTATTAAAAGAAATAGATGAAAAAATGAATATTATGAATGAAAACAATAAGATTTTACAAGAAATCTTAGATCTATTAAAAGGTATCGATTGGTCACATCCTGACTACAGTGCTAAATTAGATGAAATCATTGAAATCTTAAAATCAATTGATAAAAACTGCAGCAGCTGTAATGAAGGAATTTTAGGTGATTTAGAAGACACATTAGGTAGATAATAAAACCTAAGAGCGAGAAAAAAAAGAGGTCGATTTTAAAATCGACCTCTTTAATTTTTAACAACCATAGAAATTCTAATTTATTTTAATAATTCAGCTTCATTTGCATAAGTTTTTCCAGTTTTTTCTTTTAATTTTGCTAAAGCTTCTTGTTTTGAGCTTGCAGTAACATTTTCATTAGTACAATCATCACTTGCTGTATATATTGTATAACCACTATTGTTACCAACTTCTTGAATTAAAGCTTTACCATTACCGGAAACTTTTACTTTTTTAACTTTTGCATTGTCAACTCTGTCACAATCATCAATTGAAGCAGGTAATTTCATTGTTTTTGGAAGGTCACCTCCATTTAATAATGCTTGATAAGTTTTTTCATTAAATGTACCGTCTTCATTATAACTTAAAGCTTTTTTAAGTCTTCTAATAGCACCATCTTTACCAAACATTCCATATTCTTCTTCAAGACAAGGATAAAATGCTTTTACAATTCCCATCCAAGTATCTCCACCTTGACGATTATATGTATATGTTGTATCAGTATATTTTGCTTCGATATTTGCATTACAATCTTCGCAAGGTTCTGTTACTGTTTCTTTTACAGGTTTTTTAAATTCCGGAGTATGATATTTCATCATTCTACATTCTTCAGGATTTAATTTAGAACCAATACCTGCCATATCTCTTAAAGCTTGTTGATAATGTACGTGCCAATCTGCACCATATTGTTTATAATATGTATCTGCTAATTTATGAATTGCTTTTACTTTTTCTGGATTTGTATAATTTTGAGCAATATATTCTTTGTATTTTTCTACATTTGTATATTTTTCATCATTAATATCATAATCAGAGATTGACATACAAGATTTTTCATCTATTTCTTTACCAAATGCTAATGACATTAATACACCTGTTAATGCTCCAATTCCAGCCCCTGCTATAGTATCAAGGATTCTTGTATCTAATAAAACTTCTTGTGAAACTTTAATACCAACTTTTCCACCCGCTAATTCTTGTATTTCAGGAGTATCTCCCATTGACTTTATACTTTCAATTATAGAAGATGCTAATTCGCTACTATCTACAGGTATTAAAACATTTTGACTTACATGTAAACGTTTACTCAAAGCTAGACCTGTAATTGCACCTGTTAAGACTTCTGGCAATATACCTTTTACTGCTGTTTTTAAACTTCTATCTTTTTTCTGTTTTTCAATTTCACATAAATCCATTAATTTCTTAACTTCTTTTTCTGTAAAATCAATGCCAGTTGTTGATTTTAAGTGACGTTTTATATTTGTTAATTCTGCCATTTCATTATCACTTGAATAATTAACTTGATAATCGATACCAACTCTTGTCATTATGTCTTTTGATAATTGTGACAAATCATAATTTCCTTGAGCGTTAACTTTTGTTCCTAAATATGCTCTATTTAATTTTTCAAATAAATCATTTCCTAGTTCTTTTCTTAATTCTTCTCTAGAAATATTTGTAAGTTCAACTTGTCTATTTTCAATAGTATTTTTTCTTGCAAAAGCTTCTCTTTCAAGTTCTAAAGATTTAATTGCTTCTTTTTGATATTTATCATCACCTTTATTTGCTTCTTTTAATTCTTTTGCTATTTTTTTAGATTTTTCTTGTTTAGTTAATTCCAATCTTGAACTTACTAGATTTTCTGCATCATCTTTAGCATAATCTTGTAATAATTCAAAAGCTTCTTTTGTATAAGATTTATCCCAAGCTTTTTTACCATCAGCTCCTTTTTCTTGTAATTCATCTTTTACAATTTCTACATATGCTTTATAGTTATCACCTTTTTCTTTTACAATATCGTCTTTTGCCATTATTGATTTTACTTTAGCATACATTGCTTTTAAATTCTCAAATTCTTTTCCAATCTGAGTTGCTTCAGCTTGTGTTTCTAATAATTTTAAAATATCTTGTGTAAAATTATTCCATTTATCAGAATCTTTCAATTCTGCTTTTACATTTTTATAGATTTTTTCAACATCTTCTTTTGAATTGTATTCAGGGATTAAATTTAATACATATTCTACGTCTGATAATAATTGAGAATATTCAGGATTTGTATATTCTGCTTTTAATTTTATCATTATCTCTTCTGCTGGAACTTTTGATTTTATGTATTTTTCTACAGATTCTGTTACTGAATTTTTATTTCTTCTAACCTCTTTTTTAGATAATTCTACTGGAGTAGTAACTTTATTTTGATTTGATTTTTCTAAACCAAAAATTGCTTTTACGTCTTTCATTTCTGCTTCTGAAAAATTATAACTTTTAATTTTATCAGTAAAAACAGAAATTTCTTTTTCGGTATCAACGTTACCGGATTTATCGCCATCCTTTGATGAATCAATTTCTACTGCTAATTTTTGAAGTTCTCCTAATTTAGTTAAATCAATTGTCATGATTATACTCCTTTTCCTCGTTTTTTACTCTCGTTATTTATATAAAGTTTTTTAGCTTTTAAAAATTGCGTCATTTATTAAGAATTGTTACAAAACATAAAAAATGCGACTGTTTTTGATATCAGTCGCATTTAACATCTCTTAAGCTCTTAATTTCCAATAATATTCAACTAAGTAACTTATTGCATCAAAAGGATGTTCCAAAAATTTAAAATCTCGATTTGTTTTTATTTGATTATGAGTTGGAACATTTACTATACTTGTCCCTTCTTTAAAAGACAAATTATAAATATTATACAAAATCCATTTACACTTCCTTGGATCTATAAATAAATGTCTTTCGTTATTTGAATTTTTAACTCGAGCATTAAAAGCCGAAATTCTACTTAATATTGGAGGATTATAATCTCTTAATTTAAATTTTACTTTATCATAACCATAATTATATAAAGCTTTTTTTATAATTGCGTAATTTGTATATTCACTTTGAGTGCTTCTATTATCGCCTGAAGCATCACCATTAATTATAATATCGGATTTGTGTTTTGGATATCTTTTTATAAATTCTTCAATACATTGTTGAGTAGAAGTATTTTCAATAACGATTTCATCAAAAAAGTATACATTATCTTCATCTTTATGAGCTAAAGCCCAACACATTGGATCTACATTAAAATCACAAGTTAAATGAAGAGTTAAATTAGGGTTGTATTTTAGTTTAAGCTTATTTTCATCACTAAACCCTTTTACAACAAGCCCTGAAGAATAATCTCCAAATTCTCCTAAAACATTTATTTTATAATACTCTTCATCAAAGCTTTCTTTCATTGATTCTATAAAATGTGGTGGTAAATGTATATTATTTGTTGTCGGAGCAATAATCAGCCTATAATTTTCTTTAGCGTGTTCTACAAATCGTTGCCAAATCCAGCCTTTTTCTGCTTGGGGGTTTGTATGCCCAAAAAGACGATACCTAAAATCAACCCAATTTTTACCTCTATAAGTATTTCTTAACCTTCCTAATAATTGTTTAAAAGATGAATCAGAAATTTGTGAAGCTTCTTCTATTTCTGCCCAATGTAAATTTAGAGATTTAAATTTCTCAGGATCTTCTAATGATGAAAATAATATTTCGGAACCATTTGAAAACTTTATTATTTTATCTACTTTATTGTATGTATAATCTTTATCTTCCTTATAACCAAAATTTTCTAAATGATCCAAATAAGCAACAAGGGTTGTTTTTCTAACCAGTTCATATTCTTTTGCACCAACTAAACCTCTTGATCCCGGATATTTCTTAGCTAGTAAAATTCCTAAAAGAGAACCACACCAAGTTTTTCCACTTCCATAACCACCTTGATATATTGCAACATCCAAAGACTGCGAATGAGGAATCTCTATAAATTCTTTTTGTTTATCTAACAACTTATATTTTACCATTAGTTCAATCCTCCCAATGACAAAATCGTTGAAAGAAATTTACAGAATGTTTCATGAAAAATCGTTTCAAAGCATTTACTCCACTTGCTTCTAAAAGAGCATTAAAAACTTCAGTTGAAAATTTTCTATCATCATCAATATAATTATGATTTTCACATAAAACATCATGTATAAGAGCAGAAATTAAAAATCTGTTATCAGTATTTGAACCAATTACTCGCCAAAATAACCTTGGAATGGTTGCTCCGTCATAACAATATCCTTTAGGAATTTCAAAATTATATGTCTTATTTTTTCTATTATCAACAAGACGAACTTTTAAGTTTTTTTTATTAATAAAGGGGTATTTTTCAATAGATTTTCTATCCTCTTTAGGCATAGAAGGAATATAATATCTTATACAGACACAAGGTATATCATCAAAAAATATCCCAACTTTTTCGTTAGAATACCATTCTTTCATACCAATCTCCTATTTTTACGGTCCTGAAACTTTTTTAGGATAAACAATTATTTGATTCAAATCCCCATAACTAGAATTTTTTACAAACAAAGTATTTTCTGTATTTGTCTCTTTTTCAACAACTTTTATTCCATAATAATATATTTCATAAGGCTTATTATCAGGGACTTTGAGTAAATCAGTAAATTCCGGAGTCAAAAAGAAACTTACTGAATCAACATTACTCGCTATAATTTTTAATTCATTCCCTACTAAATTTCGTTTTTTATCCTGAATTGCAAAATAAACTTCATATGAATTTGTATTATCTATTCCATTAATTATAATTTCACCACTGTCTCCTTGATAAAGCGAAATTGTTCCATTTTCATCTATTTCAATACTCATAAAAACCTCTTTTTACTTATACGTAACCTACACATTTCCATTGACATATATTTTGACTGGAAGACCCTATATATATTGTGGCAGAATTATTTGTAATCGGATAAAAATGACAATTATATGAGTAATTTGCAGCACTAGAATATCGTCCTGTCACAAAACCTATATAATTCATATCTTTATAAGCTTTTAATAATTCTATAGTAAAAATATTGGCTACCTGAATTATTCCACCTTGCTCACACCAATTATCAGACCAAATCCTGTACCAACTAGTTTCATTAGCATAAGTTTCCACAATATATGGTTTTGTATCATTTGAGTGATCTAAATTAAGTTTTCCTTGCAGACTACTAGCCCACTCACTCCAGTCCATTTCAGATTCATTTATTGAAGTAGTCGCAACAACTACAAAATAACGTAAAAGCAAGCTCTGTTTTATCTCTGACAAATCAGCTATTACACCTGATTTTAAAGCATCTTTACTTATACCAACAGCCCCTCCATAAGTTACTTGACTACCAGTACCTGGTAAATTAACTTGGCTAACAAACCCTGCCTGCGACCAATTATTATAATTAGGTGCAAAACCTAATGAAAACTCTTCTGTTCCATTAGTAAACCCTATACTTAACCCATTACCTACTACAGGAGCTTCATCTTTTAGAATATTATACTCATTCTTCTTCATAGGAACTTTAAATTTCAAATTAGTTTCATCAACCGCAAACTTCAAACACTCGCCATAATAATCAATATCTGATTGATACTCTGAATATGTACAAGTGTTAAGTTTTTTACTTATTAACCATTCTTCATAAAATATTGAAAATTGTGATTTAGTATACTCAGCCCCATCGCAAGGTAAAAAACCCTCTGGAACATACGTTGCAGAACAAAAAACAGGTAATATTGTTCCTACCGGAAGATTTGTCCCAACCTCTGCCGCAAGATTTTTTATTACAGTCTGCCCAACTTCATTTATATTAGATAAATTTATATCTAGAAAATTTCCATTCACACTATCAACAATTTCTTGAGCCTCATCAACAGCAGCCTTTGCCAGAATTACCTGTTCTTTTGCTAATTCAACTTGTTCAGAAGCTTTTGTTTCAGCTAAAATCACTTGTTGTTTTGCCAAATCAACCTGTTCCTTTGCCAAATTTACTTGTTCTTTTGCAACTAAAATTTCAGATTGCATTTCATTTTTAGCATTCGTCGTTATGCTTTCGACATTTTTTTTTATATTTTGAGCATAATATTTTGCAGAATAATCTTCATTATTAACTAATGAATCTGAAATAGCCCATTTTTTTGCTAAAGTTGAATAATATAAAGTTAAATCTTTTTCTACATTTATTTTACTAGAATTATTTTTACTAAAAACCTCTATCTTTATTGGAGTCTCATTAGATGAAGTAGTTATTTCTTTCCCCATATTATCCCCCAAAATCCATTACTGTTCTATTCAGACATTCTCCTATAAATTCTAATGTTGCATTTTTCCTTTCTTGTAGTGAAATCATATATTCTTCACTAATTTCTTGAGTAAAATCAGGTTGTAAATAAGTTATAATTTCAACAACTTGACCTAATTCTAACCCAGCTTTTATTTGTAATAATAAATCTGATAAAAAATCTTTTTTAGAACCATCTTTCATATTCACTTTTCTTCTTATCCAACCTAAAGATGTCTTAAAAAATTCTTGCTCAAAAAGTACCTTCCTAGCATTTATAAGTTCATTGTCATAATTAGGATTAATAATAGGATTACCATTTTCCATTATTTCATTATCTAAAAGTGCAAAAATAGCATTTTCAGTTTCTTCTATTTTTAAGCCTTGTTTATGGTTGTATTTAACTATAAAATCAGCTCTTTCTATATCATTACAAGGTTTATTTAATTTATAACTCATAGCTCCTCCTTAATATCCACAAGCATACCAATTTTCAACAACACCACCATTACTCTTGGTCTGGGCTGAACTTTCTGTTTTTGACACAAATCCCATCCAATAAGCTGCAACACCTCCAGAACTCCAAAATCCATAATTTTTAAAAATACAATAATTTGCATTTGAAAATTTTTTTAAAAATTGCAATACATATGTATTTTCTCTGCTAGAATTTATTATTCCACCTTGTTCTAACCAAACACGATTTTTCTTCTCTTTATCAGAAAAATATTCTTTATACCAAGAAGTCTCATTTTTATACAACGTAATATAAAGTCCACTTTCTTCAAAACTAGTACTAATTTCTTCTAATGTTGTATTTATATTTTCCAAATTTTCATTAGTTTCCTCATTAAATTGAGAAATAGAATTATTTATACTCACTATATTTGAATTAATACTTGCAATATCCGTAATATGATTATCAGATTCAGAGGATATTCTATCATCCAGATATTGAAAATTATCATTCAATGTTTTTGAAGAAGCTAATGAACCGTATTCAATATTAATTAAAGCCATTATATTCCCCTTTCATTTATTAAAGTATCGTATATTTTATCAACTTTTTTGTTAATATCAATTAATTGTTCTTTCATATTTCCAAATTCAGATTTAGTAATATAAACCTGTGCAACTTCGCCCAAAATTTCTCTATGTTTCTGCTCAAGTTTTTCAGGAGTTACAAACAAATTATATTGAAAGATTATTGCAAAACTCATTACAATCACAGGAATATATTTATAAAAAATAAATTTATCCATAATAAAACCCTCTTCTAAAGTTTTGATCCAAATAAATTTACCAACTTACCTAAAATATTCACTAACTGTCCAGACGAAGCTAAAGTATTAGAAACATTAGTACCTGAACCATAATTAGTTGTTGTAGTTGCATTGCCGGCACTTGTTTGAAGAGATTGGTCTTGCATATCGGAAATAACACCATAGCCTTGTAAATATGCATTTAACAAATTATTTAACATACTTGCACTATTATTTTGTGATTCTGACAATAATTCATCAACATATGAAGAAATTGAATTTGTTGCACTATCTGATAAATTTTTATATAAATCTGTTGCTTGAGAAGAACGAACCATATTTCTATTAGATAAAGGATTAATAATATTATTCTCAAGATTTTTCTGCGTTTCGCTAGCAAGAATATTTGAAAAACTATTTAATTTAGCTTGATTAGTTGTTGAATTTAAATTTGGATTTAAATAATCATTCAACATAGACTCCATATTTTTATTAACAAAATTGTATATAGTATCAAATGCAGATCCTTGTACGAAAGAAGTTGTAGTTCCTGAATTATTAGTTGTTGCATTTGCATAAGGATTTGATGTTGTCGTATTTCCATAAACTTTAGAAGTCGTTTGTGAACTTTTTCCCATTTTTATATCCTTTCTTTTTAAACTACTTTTAATTTAATCTTTTCAAATTCAAGATTTCTTATACAAAAATCATCTTCTTTATTCTTTGTAAAAAAAGTTATTTGTAATGTTTTAAAGTAAGATGTCGGAAGTTTTTTTATTGTATTAATATCTTTAACCGGATAATATGATTCATCCCAAAGACCAATATCATAATAAAGTGTATTTTTTAATGATTTTGCTTTTATATATCGAGTTTTTCTAGTCATACTATTATAATTTTTTGTATAATCAATATAAAAACTATTGTTGTAATTCATATCCAAACTAACTTTTGGAGGATAAGAAACTATTTTTAAAGCATTTTCATAGCCTAAATTTAATGGAGTACATTTATAATAGGATTCAATATATTCTCCATCGAATTCATTTGAAGAATACTCTTCATAGATTTTTTTACCAGCTGAATAAAGTACGTTATCTATAATCCCAATACAATTTATTTTTTGAGATTTTCGTTTAATCCAACTCTTTCTTAAATAATCATATATAAGTATTATTGAATAATTAATATCATCATCAGGAATAAGCATCCAAACTTCATTCCTGTCAGAAGTTACAACTGATAAAGTTTTAATATTTTTTAAAGAATCCTTACTAATAGCTAATAATTCTTCTTGAATATTAATTGCAATATTTTCTCCTAAAGTTTTGTCGCCATTAACTATTTGTTGAAAAGAAAAAATTCCCTTTTTAGTATCGTCATAAAAATATAATTCTGTGCCGTGAAAAACTAAAGAATTATAACTTGCACAACCGCCAGGTGAATCATACGATTTAAAGAAGGTTGCATTAACATCATCTGTAGCTATTAAACAAGAAGAATTTGAATGAAAAACTGCTAATGTTCCCAAATATGGGTAAATTGCAGTAATTTTTTTTACAAATTCAATATAACCAGCCGATGTTGATATTTCAGCAGAAGATGTTGAAAAATCGAATATATTTTCTTGTTGAGAATACCATAAAATATGTTCATTAAAAACCCAAAGCCTTCCTGCATATATTACAATTCCTAACCCCTTAACATCTCTTTCATCCATATCTTTCAAATTCATCATCTGAACTTCTTCTAACTCGCCTTCGTCATTATATTTATTAATTTCTATAGCTAACATTTCTTCAGAATTTGAAAATACCCATAAATCTGACCAACCTTGAGCAGCATCTGTTGCACAAGATTGTCCGGTAACACTTAATCCTTCTACTTTTAAAGTTAATAAATTAGCACTTCTTTGAAATAAATAAATTTTTCCTTCTTCTGAATTTTCTGTATGAACAAAAAAATAAGATTTACCTTTTTGAATACTTTCAAATATATTTATTACATTTTCATTTTCGGGAATTAAATCACAAACTGAAACATTCCCTTTCGTTGTTCTTATCCCAACTCCTGAATTAATACCAGTTGCAAATAATTCAACATTTTGAATATCTGATGCTGTTATAACGGATGACGAATATAATGAAGAAGTTCTGTTAATACCGGAAAAATTATTACATATTAATCCCGTTGTTTGCATTGTTTCTCCTTCCAAAATTTATTGATTTTTATTACAAAATTTTAATTCTTTTAAACTCAATGTTACATTTCTTAATAAAATAGATTAAAAAAAGCAATTTTTTAATTGTTAGATACTTTATATATACATAAGAGATATTTAAGGAGTAAGCAGATGAATTTATTTATAAAAACTGAAGTAACAACAGAAGAAATGAATTCAATAAAAGACTTTTTTGAAGAGTTTGATAAAGAAGTTAAAACTGTAGCTCCGGAGGAAGCAAACAAAGAAACTCCTGTAACAAGATATATCTCTTCATTAGTGACATCTTGCTACGAAAAATCAGTTGAAGATATTGCAAATACAAAAATTGGAAACAAAGTCGTTAGAAAAAGAAATTTGCAACAGGTAATGAGAGAATCATTTTTCTATGGTTCAAACAGATTTGGAAATAATTTTATCGCATAAAACACATCTCTTATATAATCTTACTTACATCTTACATCTTACAAAAATTTTCAGTCCCTATTAGGGGCTTTTTTTTATTTAAAATTTTACCATTTTATCTAGCCCCACCCCCTTAGAATATTTTATTAATTGACGATAAGCTATTTCAGATTGTTTTTTATAAGCAGAATAATTTTCATCAGATTCAGATGCAATAGAATTAAGCATTGTACGAGAAATAACCGCATTTTTAAAAATTTCTTCTAAATGTGTTGGAATTGTTACAGTATCAGTATCATTTTTTAAGCTAAAAATTTCATCTCCATTCGAATTTTCTCCAATTGCTAATGTAATATACTCTATTGTAATTATTGATTTCTCAGTTGGAATTGGATTTAAAATCAATTTATTATTTTTTATTGAAAATTCTTTTGGTACTCCTTTTTTTATTGAAAAATCATTGGAGTTTTTTATAAATTTCAAAGACTCTGAACCCATTTTAACCATATATTCATTATTTGAATTTTTAAGAATATTCCCTACTGGCAAATCATAAGAATCTATTCCAGATATTGTAAGAATAATATGAGTTCTTTCTCTAAAATTAAACGGATATGAATATAAAATTTCTTGAATAGCTTTATTAAGAGAAATTACAAGAGAGTTTTCAAATTCTTCTTGAGAGGTTGCATCATTATCATACATAGACCATTCTTGAGTTGCTGCAGTATTATATAAATCTAACAAAGTTATTGTCATAATTATCTCCTTTTTAATCACAAATTTGTGATACATCATAATCTGTAAATTTTTTCATATATTCTTCTATAGAAGTTCCAAAGCCATCTTTTAAACAAATTTTCCCGTCAGATTTAAGATATTTTAAAACAGATGAAGCACCTTTTAAATGTGCCCCGGCTAATGTTGAAGATTGAGTAATTTTAAAATTATTGATAAATTGCCCAATAAAAGATTTTATCCCTAAAGCTTTTAAATATCTCCATTGACATTTAAGAAATTCAATTTCAGCTTTATCTTGAACTTGAGAATTACTTAAAAAATCGTTTAAAGAATTTATTCCATCTTTACCCAAAAATTTTCCACTCCAATCATTATTGTATATTTTTGAATCTTTTTTATAATAGCCACAATCTATAAGAGCAGTTTCTCCCATCTGATATTTCCCAATATATCCGAATTTGTTTATTGATTTATAATTTCCTCCGGACTCTCTTAAAGCTAAATCTTTAATAAACTCTTCTAAGCTTTTCATGATTTTTTTCTACCTCTTTTTTTAGAAGTATCAAGAACTTTAGATAAAATAGATTTATCGTTCAAAGAAGTTTTTTCATTTTCAATTTTATCTTTAAATTTAATTCCATCTTTTTCTAATATTAAATAATCATTCGGAAATTTTTCTTTCAAATCTTCAGCAACAATTTGGGGTAAAGTGAAAATATGGCCCGTTTTTAAATATTTAATTTTATACATTTTTACCTCTTTTATATACAAAATTCAGGGAAGAAAATCTTCCCTGAAATAAAAAATTACGCAACTTCTCTAACACCAGCCCATTTAGCGATAGCGTAAATTGTACCAGAAAAACCTTCTGCAAAATCTAAATCTAAAGAACCATCGGCTTTTTCAAATCTAGATAAATCTTGAAGTTGAATAGCAGAAATTCCTTCCGGTAACTCTATTACAATATCACCTAGCATAGAATTTGGATAAGCTTCACCGGCTTTTACAGTTAATAAAGAACTGGATGCTGTGTTATCAATAACTATGAATAGAGAGTTGTTTTTGTTTGAAAATGCATCTGCAATCGTAATACCATTAGCCTGAGTGACTGTTTGTTTTTCGATACCAATATTTGCAATTGATTCCGTATGATCTAGTGTTGGGTATTGTACATTTATAATATCTCTTACCATAATAAATCCTTTCTTAATTCAATTATGCGATAGTTAATTTAGCAGAAACTTTTACAGTACCTAAATAATCTGCTCTTGGTGCACCTACTCCGAATAAACCATAGCCTTTATAGCAAGTATTAAAATTCTTTTCAGGAGTATAATAAGTTGTATTTAAATCAGAAGATATTCCACCAGCTAAAGTTTTATCTTTTACACCGAATAATGGGTAGAATACTCCATCTTCAGGTTGAGCAATATTATTTGAAACAAGAATTTCCCAACCACAAAGATTTCCAATATAACCTTTTTTGATTTCTTCTTTGCCTGATTCAGTATATTTTAATTCATCTAACTTTCCTAAATAGAATTGATATTCAGGAGGGATTACACAAACCATTGAACCATCAATCCAATTTGTATGTCCTTTACCATCACCTCTTTGGAATTTAGCTTGCATGTATGCAAAAATATCTTTAGCATTTTCAGGAGTTAAAGTAATAGCTTCTCCTTCATTATCTAGATAATGTCCGGCTCTAGTGTATAAATTAGCATAAGCAGTATCAACAGCTGCTGCAAATTGTTTGATTGCATCATTAGTATAGTCTTTTGCTAACTCAACTTGAGATTCTGGGCTGTCAGCAGAGCCTTGTAACATTTTTTCTTCCATTTCTGATAATTCAAAATGGAAAGCTTTTCCTCTGTCAATTTTTACTTTACAAGTAGAAATTGTAGCGGCTTCTGCTGTTGGTAAATCTCCGCCATCATAATCGAATAATGTAACCAATCCAGGCATAGTAACATCAACTTCATCACCTTTGTTTATATGATTTTTCATTTCTGAATGTGCTAATTTACCAATGACTAATTCATTGTAAAAATGTTTGTTAAAAGCTTTAGTAAATGCATTTACAATCATTTGTTTTGTTGTTGTCATAAACTTTTTCCTTTCTAATTTTTAAATTAATCTTTCAAGAAGTTCGTCAACTTCTTTAGGAGTCATTTCATCAAGTCGTTTTTTAGGCGGTTCAAAAGAATTGGTGTTATTTTTTTCAAATCCCATTGAATTAACAATTTTTTGAGTTTCATCTTGTGCAGAACGATTTTTATCGTGAGCAAAAATTCTTGAAGATACGTAACCTTCTATTAAATTAATAAATTTATCTGCATCAAGATTATTTCCAAGAGCAAGATAAGCCTGCTTATACATTTCTCTAAATGAAGGATCTTGAAAATATTGTGGGGTATTATATTTTCTGGCGATTTCCTGCAATTCATTTGAAGCATTTTTTATCTTCTCTTCTTTTGCCCAAGCTTCTTTTATTAAATTAATAGCAGAAGCATTTTGTCTTAATTCTCCCAGTTCTTGTGATTGAACACCTTGATGTTTTTCAAGCTCTTGATAAGCTTTAGAAAGTTCTTCGACTGATTTAAATTTTCCTAAAATAAGTTCACTTGAAGGGGTTTGATTTTCAACTTGTCCTTCTTCTTTGTTAATACTTGAGTTATCAAGTTTAACTTCACTTGGCTCTTGTACTAATTCTTTTTCTTGAATTTCTTCCATAAAAATCCTTTCTAATTTTCTTGATTATTAATTTTAGTCTCAGCATTTTTTATATCAGGTAAAATGTTTTCTAAATTTTTAGAATTATCTTGGAGTTGCTGGTCTTGTAAAACTTTACCTAAATTTTCTAAAATGCTTGGATCCAATTGATTGATATTATTTTGAGGAACTTCTCCTAAAAATCTTTCAGGATTATCCACACCTTTTTGTTCGAAATACCAAATAAATATTTCTTGAATGTTCAAAGGAATTAAAGACGCAAATCTTTCTATTGATTGAACAACCAAATCTGCTTGTTCTGATTTTTGAGCAGCCATTGAAGAATCTGAATAAGTATATTTATAATCACCTTGTCTTACGAAATCATCTACTTCAATAATCTCTTGCTTATTGTCTTTATTAATGAAAAATGTCTCAATTCCGGATTTAAAATCTGCACATAACTTTGCAACTTTTTCTACACTTGGGATAATCAAATCTTGATTTATCGTATCTACAAGCATTGAAAGTCTAATCATTTGCCCTTGTGTTTTAGTATTAATTTCAGTTGCCGTTTTTGATGCAGTATATTCAACAGCCCCAATCATATTTGGGAAAATTCCTGAAACTTCTGCCATTAAATCATTTAAAAATGTAATATCTTCCATAAATACATTTGAATTAAACGTAAATTGTTTAAATGCAGCATTAGGAGAAAGATTGTCTCCGTATTCAATGATTTTTCCGGGATAAAGAGTAATTTCGTCTTCATCAAAGAAACCTTCCGGAGCTAAAAGAGGAGGGTTTTCATTTAGAGTTTGTAAGTTACAAGTCCTATTCATAAGTTCTTCTTGGAAGTGAGCGAGTGATAAAATTGAATATAAAGGACTAATTCCTCTCTTAGAGTCAGGATCAGTAATAAAAGCCCCATAAGAAAACGGATTTATTAATCTTTCATTTTTTTCAAAAGCTACTAAGTATTTTCTGGCAACAATCACAGCGTGCCAGTTCTTTAATAAAGTTCCGTCAGGAAGTTTTAAATCTCCCCAATGTTCAAGAACTTCTATAGTTCCGCCTTTGATAACATCTTGGGGATTGTTTTTATAATTAGTATCAGAATCTTTTATTAAAGCATTAATTTCTTTAGCTTCTTCTTCTGAAATTTTATAATATTGATTAGTTATAATTTCTTGCGGTGTTTTATATGTTCTATAAATTTTAGGACAATTATCCCAGTTATCTTTTTGTGAAGAATCAAAAACTAAATCTGCAGGATTAACAGAGTAAACAAAAGGATTATCGTAAATCTTTTTCGTATCTGTCCAATAATTTTTCCCTTTAGAAATTGCTTCTAATATTCTGGGTAATTTATTTACATCCTGAAAAAACAGGTTTTGAAAAAACTCTATCGGACGTCTATATTCTTCATAATTCTTTTTCCAAGCAGTAAAAGAAATTAATTCACCATATAATAAAGCGTTATCGATAATTTGGTCACAAGTTTTTTGGAACTCCATTTTTTCAAAAATGTCAACCAACATGGCTTTTTGTTTATTTGACGCATTGTTGGAATCGTGATTTTCTCCACTGACATCAAACATAGAATTAACGTTCGCATAAGTATTTCTCCAAATAAAAGCTTTAAGCGTTTGATAAAACATAAAAGTTTTACACATTTTAATTTTGGCTTTCCATTTTTGAGTCTTGTCAGAAATAGATTTAAAATCATTTTTAAAAAAGATTTCATTGGCGAGTTCAGACGCCATTTCTAAATTCTTAGAGCGAGCAGAATTCAGTGAAACAAATTTTGAGCTAATTCTTTTAACGAGATTAGCTTCTTCACTAGGGTTGAGTTTTTTAGTTGAATTATCTTTTTCAATAATGTACTCAAAAGACATACCTATCCTTTCCGGAGCTGTGGCTCCAATTTGCGAATACTTAACAATACAAAACCTCAGCTTGAGAGATAAAATCTGAGGTTAATTATTCACTACTTAAATAAAATGATTAATTTTCGTATACAAAAATGTTTTTAAAATATCTTTTAAATCCGCATTTTAAAAGACATAATGCGGATGCTCTATTTTGAGCTTGAGCATAAATATCACCTTTAAACCAATCAAGTGACATTTTTAGACATTCTAAATTTAGATTGTGCATTTTTCTATTTGCAAAACCATTTAAAAAAAGTTTATTATTTTCATCTAAAAAATAATAAATACCGCCTATTAATTTATTATCATTAACAAACATATAAAAAAAAGTATTATTACAAATAAATTCAAAAGATTTTTCATCACAAATTTTATCTTGACACTTTTTATATAAATTTTTACATTCATTTTTGAAATGCAAAAACTCCTTATTAGAAGGAATAAGAACACGTATCATATTATATACACTCCCTTGTATGATTAAAAAATATATTGTAAAATTTACATATGAAAAAGCATTAAAATCTTTTTATAATTTTTTAATAAAGCTAAAGCGTTATCACGCTACGCATATCATGGTCATTCCATCTGCTTTATTTTATTTTAGTACTTATTCTTATATGTGGTTGCCCTGTTTTATAGATTGGGATTTTGCCTCTCCATATGCCGCAATTTTCGCTTGGTTAGCTTTAATTATTTATTGTTTCATTCTTTTTATATCACTTATTATTGCTATAGTAGTTACAATAATAATCCTTATTAGAGGAAAAATTACAAAAACGAAAATTTTTGTTCAATCGAAATTTTTATTAGAAAATAAATTTTATAATTTTATATTCTTATTTATAATCTGTCAGTATTTTTTAGCTATAATTTTCGCTTTTTTCCCGCAATATGAGCTTTATTTTTTATTTTATTCATTTCCTTTTATTTTGTTCTTGGATTAATTCTTTTAATTCTTTAAATAAAATAAAAATTGTTGATTAAAATTTATACTATAAAAATGTACTTTAATCTACTTTTTATATGGTAAATCGCGTTTTATTGTTATTAACATAGCTTGACTAATTAGAAAATATATTATAAAATTTACATATGAAAGAAGCATTAAAATCTTTTTATAATTTTTTAATAAAGCTAAAGCGTTACCACGCTATGCATATCATGATCATTCCATCTGCTTTATTTTATTTTAGTACCTATTCTTATTTGTGGTTGATCTGTTTACGTGATTGGGAACATGTTTTTCCTAATGCCGCAATTTTCGTCTGGGCAGCTTTAATTATTTATTGTTTCATTCTTTTTATATCACTTATTATTGCTATAGTAGTTACAATAATAATCCTTATTAGAGGGAAAATTACAAAAACGAAAATTTTTGTTCAATCGAAATTTTTATTAGAAAATAAATTTTATAATTTTATATTCTTATTTATACTCTGTCAGTATTTTTTAGCTATAATTTTCGCTTTTTTTCCGCCATATGGCCTTTATTTTTTATTTTATTTCTTTCCTTTTATTTTGTTCTTGGATTAATTCTTTTAATTCTTCAAACGTTAATTCAATAGGAATATAAAGAACATAAGGTTTTAGTTTTCCGGTTTTTTGTTGTTCATAAGCCCTATTATTCCTTCTTTTTATTTCTTTTGTTAATGGATCATCATTTTTATAAATTTTTAAATAATCAAAATCATAAAAATCACTAATTACAAGTGATATTGAATCTTCATTTTGCCTAATATCATATATATCAGCATTGTGAATTACTCCAAATAATGTTAATTTATCTGGTAGAGTTCTTATATTTAGCTGAGTTTTGTCAAATTCAAGACCTCCATCTAAATATTTGTCTTTTAATTTGTCATTAATAATATCTTGATATTCATTTTTTATTAAGTCTTTTATTTTATCAGAACGTTTTATTACTTTTACTAATTTAGAATTTTCTGTTGGAACAACAACAGTAACTTCTTCAGCTTTTTTCATATCTTCAGGATTATTCAAATCTAAATTTAATCCTCTTGAAATTTTATCTAATACAACTTTTTTATTTATTGTATTTGGTAAATTTTTTACTTTAAAAACTTTATTTCTTTCGTTACTTACTAGTTTTTCAGGATGTTCTGCTAAATCTAAAGCTATTTTATAATAATCTTTCACAGGTAAATTTTTATTAAATACATCAGTTTGCGTAAGTACTTTTTGTATATCTACATCAACTCCTAACCTATTTAAATTATTTTCATTTAAATATTGATTTTCTTCTACCTGGGCTTGTAAAACAATTGAATTATTATCATCCAAATAATGATTTTCTTCCACTTGACCTTGTAAAACAATTGAATCATTCTCAAGATAATCATTTGAATAATTATCCTCTGATTTATTGTTAATAGAATCATTAGTAGAATTATCCGTTGAATCTCCTTCGTGTGCTGCCCCACAAGTTCGTACATAACCATCAACTTTAGTCCCGTCTTTTCTTGTATATCCTTCAACAGGATAAGAACCAACGCAACCATTATTACCGGATTGATTATTATTCATCGCATAGGTCACTGAACCTTTGTTTTTGTCTATAGGAATACTGTCATATCGGAAACCATTATCTTGATTTAAGTCTTGTGACATAATTGTTTCTACAATTTCTTTTAGTCTTTTATTTTGACGTTCGTTAATCATATCGTTAATATAATCTTCTAAAAATGTCATTATACTGCTCCTATATATTTTTATTGTTTAGTAATAGATCAAGCATTGCCTGATTTATATTCTTTTAATTTCGATGCATAAAGATGCCTCTATTATCTTTTCGTCATTCCGAATTTATTTCGGAATCTTTCCAACTTTGACTGTAACGCCAAGCCTGTAAGACCCTGAACCAAGTTCAGGGTGACGTGTTTTTTAAAAAGATAAGAGGATAAGTATAGGAGTTGAGAAGAAGTTAATAAATTTCTATTCACTCTTCACTCCTCACTCATCACTTTTTAAAACATCTATTCACTAGTCACCAGTCACTATTCACTAATTTTACTGAACAATACCTTACCCCCTTACCCCTACCTTAGATTTTTTCTTTGTTGAGTCCTTCCACAATATTGATTTCAGGTTCAATATTTTCTAAGATTTCATTATCTAATCCTAAAGCCAGACGTTGACCTTTTTGGACTTTACCTATTGCAGAGATTAAGAAATCAATTGTTGCTATTGAATTTTTGGGCATTTCCAAAAACTCAAAATCTGCGTTTTTTAGCTCTTTAATATATTCATCCAAAATCAATTCCAGAGTTTTGAGGGTTTTATCATAAAATTTAATATGTTTTTGATTAACTGTATTTTTTAAGTCAATATCATTATTATTTTTTGACATATGTTTTCCTGTTATAAAATATATAAAAAAAAGACTGAGGGGAGGAGTAAAGTATATGATTACACAAAAGGAGTGTGTAGTGTGTCTTACGAGAGAGAAAGGTGAAACATTTACCCTCAGTCAGAGAAATAGTAATCTATAAGGATTTAATTAGTTCTTTGTTACCATAAAAATCACAAGCATATTGATTAATTTTGTTATTTTTATAGGCTTTATTAATTCCATAAACCCAACCAAAAGGTTTAGTTTTAAAACTTAGGTAATTTAGTTCTCGCATAGAATAATTTATTTCATCTTTATGTTTTAGAACTAAATCATTAGCTTGAATTCCAGCAAGATTAATTTTTTCATATTTGCCATCGAAACGCCATTGTATTAATTCTGCAACAGGTTTAGAACAAATAGGACAAAACCCGATTGAGAGTTTTCTCGAAGAATATAATTCATTATCATTTAGAAAATAAATATCATCAGCTTTAAAACTACAACAATGACGCATAGCTCCTCCATAACAAATTTATCTGTTTTAAATACAGATATTTAAGGTAATAGTAATCTCTGATACTTTTAAAAGATTTATCCTACGCAGCTTTTAGCTTTGTTTCAAAATCAAGTACAAGATTATATTACACTATTTTCAAAATTGACCTAAAGATTGTAAAGAGATTTTTACATCTAAACCTAGAACCTTGTATTTATGGTATTTTTAAAATATAAAGATTTAAGATAAGGAGAGAAAAATATGAAAGCAATAGTATTTGATAAAGAATTAAAACTTGATAATAATTACCCAAAACCAGTTCCAAAAGAGGGTGAAGCATTAATAAGAGTAACTCTTGCAGGGATTTGTAATACTGATTATGAAATTACTAAAGGGTATATGGGTTATGTTGGAGTTTTAGGTCATGAATTTGTTGGTGTTGTTGAAGATGTCAATGGAGAGGATAAATCTTTAATTGGAAAAAGAGTTGTTGCAGAAATAAGTTATGGTTGTGATGATCCTAATTGTGAATGGTGTGCAAAAAAGAATTATCGTCATTGTCCAAATCGTCACACATTGGGGATATGGAGAAAAGATGGTTGCATGGCAGAATATATGACAATGCCTACAAAGGTTTTATTTGAAATACCTGATAATGTTTCTGATGAACAAGCAGTTTTTGTAGAACCTCTTGCTGCAGCATGTGAAATAACAGAACAATTACATATTGAACCTACTCAAAAAGTTTTGGTTTTAGGTGATGGAAAATTAGGACTTACAACAGCTTTAACATTAAATGCTCAAAACTTTGATGTATTATTGGTTGGAAAACATCAAAATAAATTAGATATTGCCTCAGTTCAAGGGGTAAAAACTCAGCTTCTTGATGAATTTATTCCTCAAAAAATATATGATGTAGTAGTAGAAGCAACAGGAACAGCCTCAGGGTTTGAAACTTCTATGACACTAACTAAACCAAGAGGGGTTTTGGTTTTAAAAAGTACTGTAGCTTCAGGTAAAGAGCTTAATCTAGCACCTATTGTAATTGATGAAATAACAGTTTTAGGTTCTCGCTGCGGTCAATTTGGTCCGGCAATAAGATTATTAGAGAATAACAGAATTGATTTTAAACCATTTATAACAAAAACTTATTCAATAGATGAAGCTATTGAAGCTTTTGAAGCTAATAAATCAAAAGAAAGTTTAAAAATATTAATAAAGATTTAAAGAGAGTAGTTTATACTACCCTCTTTAATTTCTTATTCACCTAATCTAAAAATTATTTATTGTAAAATATATATATGAAAAAAATTTATTTTATTATATTTTTTTACATTTTTTTTAGTAATAGTTCAGATGCCACATCAATAAATCCTATTGCATATCGAGCTAATCAAATTCACGCATATCAACAAAATATTTATCGTCAACAACAGCAAACAAAACAAATTCCATACTGGCAAGCTCAGTCTAATTATTCTACAAGAAATAAAGTTTACTCAAATTATTCTAATTATGTTAATACTCAATCTAATTATAATCAATATTATAGGGGTAGATAATGATAAATATTGATTTTTTAACATTAAAAGCCTTTTTTATTGAAAATATTGATTTTATTATTGGAGCAAGGCTTCAAAAGATTCAGCAACCAACAAGAAAAGATTTTATTTTTTCTCTTAGAAATAATGCTGAAAGTCGAAAATTATATATAAATATTAATCCACAAATTTATCATATTTGTTTTGCATCAGCAGAAAATTTTGAAAAAAGAAATCTTATTATTCCACAAAAACCTCCGATGTTTTGTATGCTTTTAAGAAAATATTTGGAAGGCTGTAGAATTTTTGACGCTAAAGTAGTTGATAATGAAAGAATAATAGAATTTCATTTTGAAACAATGGATGAATTATCTCAAAAACGGTCACTATGCCTTTGTATAGAACTAATGGGAAAACATTCTAATATAATTTTATATGATAAAGAAACTTCTATAATTATAGGTTGTGCTCATAATATAGGCTCTGAAAAAAGCCGTTATAGAGAATTACAAGGAGGTTTAAAATATATTTATCCTCCTGTTTCTAATAATCTGTCAAACGAATTAAAAAACCAATTTAGAGAACTATCTCTAGAAGAAATTCAAAACTATTTGAATACAGAAAAATTTAGACCTGCAATTTTGGATGAAAAATATACATTATTCAAAGAATTATTAGAAAATTCTATAGAACAAAATTCTGTCAATGAAATGTTGGATAATTATTATTCTAACATTCAAGAACAAATGAACTTATCAAATGAAAAACATCTCTTGATTTCAATTGTTAATCCGAAATTAAATAAAATTAATAATTCTATAAATAAAATTTCACAACTTTTACAAAAAAGAGACTATACGGATAAATATAAATTATACGGAGAATTATTAACTGCAAATTTATATCAAAAAAAGGACTATCAAAAAGAAATAGAAATATTTGATTACATTAATAATCAGAATATAAAAATAGAATTAGATGAAACAAAAAATTTAAAAGAAAATGCTCAAAGATATTTTAAATTATATACAAAATCAAAAACTACAAAAGAAAAATCAGAACAAATGTTAAATGGTTTAAAAATAGAAAAGGAGTATTTAGAAAATATCTTATATAGCATTAATTTATCAGAAACTCTAAAAGACTTGGAAGAAATAAAATCAGAATTAAAAATTAATGACATCAAATCTAAAAAGCAAGAAAAAGCTGAAATAACAAGAATAAATATTAACGGATTTGATGTTTATATAGGAAAAAATAACAAGCAAAATGATTATATAATATCAAAACTCGCAAAAGATGAAGACATTTGGTTTCATTCTCGTCTTTGTGCAGGCTCTCACGTTTTATTAAAAATAAATGATAAAGAGCCTAATGATGAAATAATATTTGAATGTTGTAAACTTGCAAGAAAATATTCTTCTGCATCTCAACCTTCTAAAATAGGAATCATTTACACAAAAGCAAAATATTTAAGAAAACCTCCTGCTGCACCTCTAGGCTATGTAACTTATAAAAATGAAAAAGAAATTTTAATTTAAAATATTAATTTTTGTAACAATTCTATTAGTTTTTGAAATTCTTTTTTATAAAAATACTTTATATATATACGAGTTATATATGATATTAAAAGAAAGGATCTGAATATGCCTGATAGAATTGGTGAAATTAAAGGTAGTAATCCTTGGGAAATCAAAAATGATAAAGTAGATTATAATGTAAACTACGACAAAGAAAAAACTAAGAATGTTCCTTGGGAACAAGTTAGTATTTGGAATGCAGCTGCTGCATATCAAGGATAATTCTTAAAAACAAATCTTGTAAATCGGAATTTTTGTAAATTCCGATTTTTTGTTATAATCATTTTATGAAAAAAGAATATGAAAAAATGATTAATGGAGAATGGTATAATCCGATGACGGATTATTTAATTTCTCTAAGAGATAAATCAAGAGAGACTTTATTTGAGTTTAATCAAGAAAAAGATGAAAAAAAGAGAGAACAAATATTAAAATCTTTGCTTGGTAAAATGGGCGAAAATTGTTATATAACACCAAGTTTATTTTGCGATTACGGATGTAATTTGGAATTAGGAAATGGTGTATATTTTAATGCAAATTGTGTTGTGCTTGATTGTGCAAAAGTTTCAATCGGTGATAATACATTTATTGGTCCAAACTGTCAATTTTACACTCCTATTCATCCTTTAGAATATAAAAAAAGAAATACTTTTATAGAAACAGCTGAGCCAATAAAAATAGGAAAAAATTGTTGGTTAGGAGGTTCTGTTATTATACTTCCTGGTGTTACTGTTGGAGATGGTTCAGTAATTGGGGCTGGTGCTGTTGTTACAAAGGATATTCCTGAAAATTCAGTTGCAGTAGGAAATCCTGCTAAAGTTATTAAAAAGATTATACAAGATTAGAGAGTACCTAAAAGGTACTCTCTTTTTGTTTATTTAATGTTTGCTTAGTCATTAACTTTTTGTTTATATACATAACCTTTTCTGTCTTGCTCTATATTTGGAGTGTCAATTTCAAATACATAAGCATCAGCAGGTGCTAAGTTTACTTTTAATTCGTTTTCGTTAACTTGAAATTCACTGGTATCACCATAGTTTGGAACCATATTTTCTAATTTTTGTTCTTTCTTCAACCCAGGAATTTCAATAATACCGGTAACATTTCTATTTGGATTTTTGTTTGCTACTACAAGAATTGTTTTACCATTATTATGTCTTGCATAAGTAATTATTTGATCATTTTTATCTTCTCTTTTATTAAGTTCAATAAAACTGCTATTTCTATCAGCAAGAACATCTTTATTAGCATCTCTCATTTTGAGAGTTCCTTCCATTACTCTTGCAATATCAGGACAATCTCCACCAGGTTGTCTTGATAAATTAAATAATGCTAAACGGAATCTATGTTCATCCATATCATATTTATCAGTAAACTTACCTTCTTCATTATTAAATTTGGTTGTCCAAGTTTCAATATTATTAGTATCACGATATTTATAATCGTAATAATCTCCTGTTTGGAAACCATCTATAAAATATGGATTACACATAGGAATTGTTGATTGTAAAACTGTTGTTAGCTTACAGAAATTTTCACCGCCGTGAATCATTGAAGAGCTGTCATCATGGGTTAAGAATGATCCAATAACACTCTTTCCTGCGGGTAATTTATGTGATAAATCTAAATTTAATTTGACATAATCATTAAAATCATTCGCACCTTTCCAATCGTGGAAAATATGGTATTGTCCGTAATATTCGTCAAAACCTGCTCTTAACAAATCTTCAGGTCTGTCATATGGCATATTAACCATTGGAGAAGCACACTCATAGGTATAACTTTCTGCCAACCAGGCAAATTCAGGATCTTTTTCTCTTGAGTATTTGATTAACACATCCCAAAATTCTGTAGGTTTTGCTCTTGCAACGTCTGCTCTTATACCATCTATACCTAAATCTATGCAAGCATCAACATATTGTTTATGCATTTCTAGTAATTTTGGATTTAGAGTTCTTTTAGCTTCATCAGCCCAAGGCTCAAACATCCTAATATCTGTCCAACCTTGTGGAGTTTTTTCTTCGCCATTTCTACCATAAGCCATTAATTCAGGCTCAGCTTCTAACATATCAACAGAAGCACAACTTGGAAGATCTAGCATAACCTTTATTCCACGTTTGTGGCATTCGTCTATTAAAGCTTTAAATTGTTCATTTGGAGTCCTTGGATCATTTTTATCAATAATTAAAGGATCTATAGCTAATGAACCATCATCATTTACGAATTTTGCAGGGGCATATAATGAACCTGCTGTTCCCATTGCGTTTTTCTTTCCAGGTGGATGTATTGGTAAAATATGTATTGTATTAATACCCAAATCTTTTAATTCATCTAATCTATCAATTGCACTTAAAAATGTTCCATTTTTCTCTCCGGTTGATAATGTAACTTTATCATCACCGTTTAAATCTTGGGCTGTAAAAGTTCTTGGAACAATTGCCATCATCACTGATTCATTATTTTGAATCATTGTTCTTAAATTATTTTTATATGATTCTATTGGTTGTGTTTTATTTAAATCAACTTTTTTTACTTTCGCAGAATTCATTAAAGCTAAATTTTCAAGATACATTTTTGAAACTTCATTATTGTATCCATTCAACTTAACTTCATCTTTTTTTGTTTGAGATTGAATACTACTTGTTGCACTAAAACCAATTGGATTAATACTAGCTATTTTTGTCATCACTCACCTGCTTCTTTAAATTATGTGGATTCTTTAACTTACCAAATCCATACTGTGCTAATACAGTTGCACCTATAACACCAGCTCCAATAGCTGAAACAATGCGTAACCATTTTTGTGTACCATATCTTCTATCAGCAGCACCTTTCACAAAATCTACTGGACTTTGTGCTACTAAATTGAACATTGTCATAGGCTTTTGACTCTTTTCATAAAGACTTATATTATTATCTAATATATGTTCAGGTTTTGTAAAATCTATAGCTTTATTTCCCACAATATTTCTAAATCTGTTAATATAATTTTGGAATCTATCTAATATTTTTCCACTTGCAATATCATTTTTTCCAGACATTGCTTTTTTAGTAGCTTCTGTAATATATCCTTTTCCTTTTACTATATTTTCAAACTTTCCACCTTCATATTGTTCAACTCTAAATATTGTATTCATAATGTCTTTATAAAAACTTGCATTATTTATTGTATTATGTTTTAAAGTATTTTCTGATGAAGAACCTGTTAATAAGATATCTTTACCTTTTTTAAGAATTTCTTTATCATATTCTCCTACTGGAAGTTCTCTTTTATAAACATCCATTGTATGCAAAATTCTGTTAAATGAATTCTTAGCTCCTTGATATCTTTCAAAAATTCTGCTTATAGCAGCTTCTTTTGCTGAACCAACTCCTTTAGCATTTTCTACGGCATAATCTATACCATTTTTTTCTAATGTCTTATCAACTCTAATTCCATCAATAAAATCAAATAATTCTTCTCTTGAATTAATTGAATTAGATAAAGTTTTAACATCTTCTTTTACTAATTTATTGATAGTGTTTTTAAAGTTCCCAGCTTTTTCAAGTCTTTGAGCTGTTATATTGTAATTATTTTCTATTGCAGTAATTAAATCTTTTACGTTAGAACTTTCTGCATTTCTACCGTTTAAAGCAATTTCCATTTCTGACATTGCTTTTGTTAATTTAAAAATAGCTTTATTATATTTAGCTTCATCTTTTACTAATTCATTCAATTTTCTATCTAAAATTTCTTTTGCATAAGTTTCAGATTCTTTCATCTGTTTCAAATCTTTAAATTTGATATCTAAAACATTAAATAAAGTTTTTTCAAATTTAGCGTATGAACGAGCTAAAACAGTTTCTGAATTATATTCAAATTTGAAATTAGTATATTTATCTAAAAGTTTTTCATTATGTTTAAATTCACCAAAAATCTTAGCAAAATCTACAATTTCTTTCATACTTTTTTCGGTTAAGAAATGAGATTTTTCTTTTTGTAAATTTTTAGAAATATCTTCCATTAAATTATTATTTTGGAAAGCTTTTAAATATTCTTTCATATCATTAGAAAGAGTTGCATCGTTTTTAATTTTATTAGCAGATATTTCTTTTAATTTTGATTTAATTTCCAATAAATTATCAGAAGTAATTGTTTCATATCCGCTTAAAATATTTGTAATTTCTTCTTTTGTCGGAACAAAAACTTTTTCCATTACAGTTTGATTATTTTTAGGCAAGCTTTTTTTAATTGAAGAAATAATATCGTCTGCAATATTTTCTTTAACAACAAAACCATTCTTTTCTTGAGTTAAAATATTTGTTAAATCTTCTTTTATACCTTCAGAAACTCCGCTTGGCATTTCATTGGTTAAAAGTCTTACAATGTCATCTAATTCTGAAGTTGGAAGTTCTTTTCCTTTATAATTTTTCAAAATATTTTCAACTTTTTTGCTTAAATTGTTAGAAGCAATTTCATCAGGATTGATTGGCATATTTTGAGTAGCTTTTAATGTATGAGATATTCTTGAATTATATGCCATATTTTTAACATTTGCATAAGCAGGAGCTATTAATCTTTCTAATCCAAAACAAGTTAGAGCTGCTATTACAGGAGTTGCAAAACCTGCTGTTAACATCCATAATGTATTATTCTGAGTAGCAATTTTTCTCATTTGTTCTTTTATAACATCATGTCTGTTTTTAATATCTCTTGGAATACCTAATCTGTCCCCAATAATATCTAAATCTTCACTAGGACGTTCTCCTTGATACATATCAAATGGAATATAATTAGAATCTTGGAACACAGATTTTTTACGTCCTTGATCATCAATATATTCAATACCGGTATCAAAACCATGCATCATTCTAGAAGGAGCTTGAATTGCAACTTTAGGGAATATAGACATTGCTGCTAAAAAAGCACCTAAACCAGCATATTCCATAATTCTTGCAACAGGATTTGTTGTTCTTGCAGCAAGCATTGTGGCAATTCCAATACCACCTAATTTAATACCTACATCGTTTAATCTACCAGTTTGGTGATCGTTTGCCGTACCTCTAAAACCATCTCGAACAGCTTTCATATCATATGCAAAATCTTTTAAGAAAAATCTTGGCATTTGCAATAATCTGTCGTGAACTAAATGTCCTTCCGGAGCTAATGGTTTTACATTCTTTTTTGTCTTAACAGGCTTAGTTGCCTCATTATAATGCTTATGAGACTTAGTATTTTCTATATTTGTTTGAATTGGAGATATTGCCATACTAAATCACCGTACTTTCTTGATTTTTATCCATTAAGTCTTTATTAGCCAACTTGCCCATATGTCTTGCTCTATATATAACATTTGTAACAGAACCAACTGTTAATGCTAATGTTGCTAAAATCCAAGCTTTACCGGCATGTTTCATAAAACCTTTTGTGCCAGCTTCACCTGTCCAAAGTGTTTTTATTGATTTTACAAAAGATTTTCCAAATGTTTTTGAAATATCTACAAAATTAACACCGGCATTTTTTAATCTGCTTCCCATCTTATTCATTAAACCTTCATTAGGTTTTGCAATATGACGTTTTCTATTTTTTATTGCATCAAAGAAATCTCCCCAACAATTTTGAGTAGCCATTCCAACACCAATACCAGCCCAAGCATATGATGATAAGCTTTTTGCTGTTTTTGTTGTAGAAATAATACTTTGAATAATTGGAGTTGTTTCTGTTACTGAATCGTTTAAGTCTTCACCTAAACCAATTTTCTTAGCAATTTTATCATAATATTGAATACCAATATCTTTTTGAATTAAATCTTTTCTAAAGAATTCTCTACTATCATAAACTTTTCTTTGTTGTATCTGAGGAATAATATTTGCATTTTCTCCCGGCTCTTTTGGAAGAGGATATGAAATATGTTGCACAGGAAGTTCTATATCAACTCCAGTGCCCCAATATACAGGACGAGTGACAAAATCATTTGATATGGTTTTTAATAAACCATATAAAACAACTCCTAACGCCATTTTATTACCATTTAATGAGGCAATTAATTGAGATTTTGGGTTTAATTTTTTTACCATATTGAATAAAGCCATGAACATTCCACTTCCAGCTAAATATGGTATAATTCCCATTGAAAGAAATTCATAAAAATCAGAGTTTACGTCTCCTTTTAGTCCTTTTATAGGATATTCTAAAAAGGCATTGGATGTTTTATGAAATTTTTGACGAACACGAGTTTGCAAAGTATTAGGTAATATCTTTGACTCTTCGTCAAATTCTTTTTTTTGCTTCGCTCTGAAATCTATATTGCTGTCTGATAATCTTACCGGTTTAATCATACGAACCCCATCTGGTACCTATATATTAAAAGTTATGTAAATATAAAATTTTGCTAGAAATTTAGCATGAACTTTACATATTTTTACAATATCTCAGGTAATTCTATTAAAAACGAAGAATACACCACACATAATTTAATTTATCAAGAAAATATTTTTTTTTCAAGAAAAAGATGCCTTAAAAAAGACATCTTTTCCGTTTATAATTTAATCTCTCTTTCCTAATTCATTATCCATTAAGAATAAAGATGTTTTTTCATCTCCGAATAATTCAAGACGTTTTATGATATTTTTAATATTTTGTTCTTCTTCTATTTGTTCATTTATAAACCAATCTATAAAAGATAAAGTTGTTCTATCACATTCATCTTCTGCGACTTTAGCAATTTTCATTACGCAATCTGTAATATTTTTTTCATGTTCATATATATGGTTAAATATTGATAATACTCCATTAAATTCAAATTCAGGTGTTTTGATTTGTTTTAATGTTACAAAACTATTTCGTTCGATTAGATAATCTAATAATTTAAGTCCGTGTTCAACTTCTTCTTTTGCTTGTAATCTCATCCAAGAAGCAAAGCCAAATAAACCTATTTCTTTTAAATGTGCTGACATTGAAAGATACAAATAACCTGAATAAAATTCTAAATTTATTTGTTCATTAATTATATTATTAATTTTTTCACTAATCATTTTTATTCCCCCACAATTTATGAATATTACAATATCCAACCGCTTCTATTTCTTCCATACATTTTGGAATTTTAAATTCTGCTTTTTCATTTGGGTTAAGATATTTAAGATACATTTTTGTTTTTTCTTTATCTGTTACTTCTATGAATTGTATATAATGTTCTTCACTCATCGGATGTTTATTTAGTGTGATATATTTTTTATCATCTCTAATCTCAATTTGTGGAGAATGCTTTTCACCTATTTCTTCATTAGAATATTGAATTTCTTGTTTTTTCATAGCTTCTCCGCAACAAACCAATTCTCCGGCTCCAGGAATTAAAACTTGAACAATATTGCCACAAATTTCACATTTATAAATTTCTAATTTTTTAGTCATAATCAATCTTCCTTTCAAAAAGATTTTAAACTCTCTAATTTTAATTATCATTGCCGATAAAGGTAATTTATGATATCATCCAGTATATGAGTAATAATTTTTTTTCTTCACAAAATAAGGATAATTCTTTAAAATCTCAACATAAAAATTTAAAAGATAATTATGAACAAATTTTTATCGAGGCAGCTGAAAGTATAAGAAAAGAATTAGATGCTTTTAAGCCGGAAAATCCATGTTCAAATTGTTCTATTAAAGATTGTAAGATAGAAAAAAAAGATATATTTGCTCCATATCCATCAAATTGCAAATATAAAGATTGGCAAATAAAAGCTTTGACTTTTTTGACAATTGATTATAAACAAAAATTAAAAGTTTTATATAAAAATATGATGGATAAAAAAAATAATTATTCTTGTGGAAAATGTGGTGCTTGTTGTCGTTTGGCAGCTAGTGAATATTCTTATGAACAATTAAAACAAAGAGCAAATAAAGGAGATAAGTATTCAAAAGAATTTATATCTGTTTTTGTTCCTTTTAAATCGGAAGATGAGGCTAAAGCTGTTAATCCTGAATATTTTGAATTATTAAATAAATTAGTTGAAGATGAAAAGATTTATTATTATTACTGTCCTAAATTAAATGGAAATCTTTGCTCTGATTACGAAAACAGACCTAATATTTGTAAAGATTTTCCGCATAATCCATTAAAGTTATTGCCTTCAGAATGTTCTTTTAATGAATGGAAAAATGAAATTTCACATGAGGCGATGTTACTTAAAGCAAAAGTTGATATTATTGAATTTTATAAAGGAAAATTAGGATGATTTTAGCGGGACTTAGATTAAGTGAATTGGAAGATTTGATGCAAGAGCTTAAAGCTACTAAGTTTCGTGCTAAACAGATACATAATTGGATATATTTTAAATCAGTTTCAAATATTGATGAAATGACTAATTTATCTAAAGATTTTAGAGAAGAATTAAAAAAAATAGCAACCGTTACTGAAACTAAAATTAAATTAAAACAAGTAAGCAAAGACGGAACAATTAAATATTTAGTTGAATATCCTGATGGAGAATGTGTTGAAACCGTATTAATGAGATTTGATAATAGAGCTAATCTTACAGCTTGTGTTAGTTCTCAAGTCGGTTGTGCTGTTAATTGTTCTTTCTGTGCAACTGGAAAAGGTGGATTTAAAAGAAATCTTACGTATCAGGAAATTATTGAACAAGTTCTTACAATTCAACGTGATACCGGTTTAAAGGTTACTAATATTGTTTTTATGGGACAGGGTGAACCTTTATTGAATTTAGAAAATATGTTAAAAGCTTTGGAAATCTTTAACGAAGATTTTCAAATTGGAGCAAGAAGAATTACAATTTCTACAAGTGGTATAATTCCCGGTATTGAAAAACTCGCTAATTTAAATTTACAGTCAACTTTAGCAATTTCATTACATGCTCCAAATCATGAGCTTAGAAAAGAAATTATGCCTATTGAAAATAAGTATAATATACAAGATTTAAAAAAAGCTCTTAAAAATTATATTGAGAAAACAGGAAGAAGAATTACAATTGAGTACATTCTAATACATGGTTTTAATGATACAGCACCTGTTGCAAAAGAGTTAGCATATCTATTAAAAGATTTAAAATGTAATATAAACTTAATTCCGTATAATTCAGTCATTGAAAATGATTACAAAAAACCTTCAAATAATGATATAATGAAGTTTAAGTATTTATTAGAGCATTCAGGGAAAAAAGTAACCGTAAGATTAGAGCGAGGAGCTGATATTGATGCGGCTTGCGGTCAATTGAGAGGGAAAAATATAAAAAACAATGAATAGCATTTTTGAGAAAAACATTAACGCTTTAAAACTAAAAAATGAAGAGCTTGCACAAAAAATATTAACTCATATTGTTACGGATGTACCGCAAATAGCACAAGAAAATGGTTTTTATAATTTGATTTATAAAAACATTTATCTTCATAATAAAGAGAATCCACTCGCAGAAGCAAAAGAAATTTTTTCAGGTGCAACAAATGACCCTGTTTCAATACATGTAATATATGGTTTAGGACTTGGATATTTGTTTCAAGTCGCTACTAATAATTCTCAAGGAACTGTAATTTTATATGAACCAGATTTAAATATTCTGCGAATTGTTTTTACTTTAGTTGATTTTTCAAACGATATATTAAAGAAAAATGTTTTTATTGCAGATAATATAGAAAATATTGGAGAATATATTTATCAAAAATCTAATACTAAAAATAACCCTTTATTGTTATCGACAGTCGGCTCAAGAAATCTTAATGAAAAAGATTTTGATGAATTAGTCGAAAAGTTACATAAGATGGTTGGGATGTATACTTTGGATAGAAAATATACTCAAAAACGCTTTTATCCAAGTTTAGCTCATTTAGTGTATAATATTCCAAATCTTATTAATGAAATTCCGTTAATTACGATTAAAGATTTTTATAAAAATAAAACTGCAGTTATAGTTTCTGCAGGACCAAGTTTAGATAAGAACATAGAAACATTAAAAAAATATAGAGATAATTATGTTTTAATTGTCGTTGGAACAGCAATGAAAACTCTTGTAAAACATCAAATTAAACCTGATTTTCTCTGTATAATCGAGTTATTTGATTCTTCTAAACAAATTGAGGGTTTGGATTTGTCTAACGTTAATTTTGTTACAGAACCTGCTTCTAATAAAAATTATCGACTATTTAAATTTAAAAATGTTTTTTCTCATGTGTCTGAAAATTTCCCTGTAAATAAATTTTGGCAAGAATTAACAGGAATAGATACTTCTGAATACTATTCAAAAGGTACAGTTTCTTATACGGCATTAAATGTCGCAAGGATTTTAGGTTGTTCAAAAATTGTTTTAGTTGGTCAAGATTTAGCTTATTTAGAAGGTCAATGTTATAGTAAAGATTCCGCATATAAAGATTTAGAATGTTTCTTTAATAAAGAATCTAATAGATGGGAAATAAGAGCTAAAAATTTTGAAAATTTTAGAGATACAATATCTGCGGTCAATGATATAAATAAAAGAGATCTTATTGCTAAAAACAGACTTAAAAATTTAAATAGTTCTTTATATTATGTAGAAGGTATAAATGGAGATATGCTACCTACAGAATCTGTTTATGCAGCTTTTATTCCTCCAATGGTAGAATTTGTAAAAAAATATAATGATAGAGAATATATAAATACATCTCTTGTTGGGGCTCAGATTGATGGTTTTAAAAATTTGTCATTGGAAGAAGCTTTAAAAAATTCTTCTTATGTTGAAAAAAATGATTTAAAAATTAATTATACATATGATTTAAATAGAATTTATTTCGGTATAAAAAATTATATTGAGAAATTTGGAGAAGTTAAAAATAAAATTCAAGAAGGACAAAATTTTGTAAGAAAAATAAATAATGAAATAAAACGCAATAGAAGTATTAATGTTGATATTTTAAAAATATTAAAAAATCTTTCATCTAATTTTATTGATTTAAGTACAAAGTATGCTAAAGAAAATCAATTATTTGAATATATAACAATTTCAAAGCGTATTGAATTAGATTATGAAATGAAAATGTTAAAAGAATTTAATTTAGAGAATGTTACAAATATAATAGAAAAATTCTCCAATTATTATAATATTGCAGAGAAAAGAATTTATGCTATCAATAAATTATTAAATTTATCATTAGGAAAAATAAATGAAATTATTAATTCAAAGAGTGAGTAGAGCTTCTGTTACAATTGAAAATGAATTATATTCTTCTATACAAAGAGGAATATTGGCTTTTATTGGTATAGAAAAAAATGATACTTCGGAACAAATAGAAAAATTAGCTAAAAAGGTGGTAAATTTGAGAATTTTTCCAGATCCGGAAGGGAAAATGAATTTATCTCTATTAGATATTAAAGGTGAAATTTTAATTGTATCTCAGTTTACTTTGTGCGGAAGTTGTAAAAAAGGTACAAGGCCTAGTTTTGATAATTCTGCAAATCCAATAATTGCTAATGAATATTATGAAAAATTCATTGAACAAGTAAAGACTTATGGTCTTATAACAAAAACTGGAAAATTTGCAGCTGATATGAAAGTGGAACTTGTTAATGACGGGCCTGTTACTTTTATGTTAGAAGTTTAAAAGGGCAGAAATTATTCTACCCTTCTAAATATTCACAATTATTAAATTTTAAAAATTACATCTACCGTATTCACAACCTTCTTTCTTTTGCACAGTATCGCAATGATGCATCATAAGAGCTGTAATAATTGCACTTATGCCAACAGTAGAATACACAATTCTTGATAATAAAGTCATATCTCCAAAAATAGCTTCAACAAGGTTAAAATCAAAAAAACCTATTAAACCCCAGTTAAGAGCTCCTACTAAAACTAAAGTGTAAGCTGTATATCTTAGAATATTCATAATAAACACCTCCTTTCAAAAGGTATTTTTATTATTTATTATTTTTTCTCGATTTAATTGGACGAATAAGCTAATACAAAATAATAAAATTTTGAATTATAAAAAAAAGAGCCAAATGGCTCTTGGAATTAAGAATAGCTGGAAGTATGAAAAAGATTTAATACAATTATTAAACAATATTATTTTTTCATAAACCATTCCCTAGTTAGATAAAATCTTATTAGTCATAAGACTAATAGCCTTACAAGATAATACTTGTAAGGCTATTAACTTAAATTATATTTTATTATAAATTTATAACATTCTTTCTATACTGGCATTCATTTCTTCTGTACATTTTGCTAAAGCTTCAGCAGAAACCTCTACTGTATCTTGAATTAATGAACCTGCAATATAACTAGTTTGTTGAGACATACTCATACATTTTGCGGCATATTGTACTTGCATTTCAGGGGTTAAAGCACTACCGTAACCAACAGAACTTACATCCATATTCTATCCTCTTCTTATTAATTTGTGACAATCTAATATTAACATATTTTTTATATAAATGCAATATAAAACGAGGCTTTTTATAAAAGCCTCGTTTTGTTTTTAAGAATTTATTATTTTATTTTAAAAGATACATTAGCTACTGCAGTAACTTTTTTGTCAATAGATGATGTATCATTTATTCCCATATCAGAAACGTTAGTAGAATCTACAGGAGTAATTTGATATACACCCATTTTCACAGACTGAATTTTCCCTACAGAATTTCTGGTTGGTTTTAACATTGAAGCTGCTCTATTTCTAGCATCTTGAGAAGCTTTTTCTAATAATGTTACTTTTAATTCAGGCAATTTAGAGTAATCATAAGATGGAGAATATACATTTATGTCTACTCCTTTGTTTATAAGTCCAGTAATATCATTAGAAATGTCTTTTATTAATTCGACATTATTAGAAGAAATCATTATTGGAAGATTTAAGTTATAACTTTCAGGAACTTCAGTGTATGCACCAGTCTTAGGATCTCTTTTATAGCTATAATATCCATTTACTGGCTTGTATTCAATGGATGTAATCCCTTTATCTTTTAAATATTTTTCAACAATTTGTTTTTGAGTTTGCATTGCAGTATAAGCTTCCTGCTTTGAAAATCTTTTAACGCTAAGACCGAAATTTAAAGTTCCAGAATCAGATTTTACAATTTCATAAGCGGATCCTGTTACTGAAATAATATCTTTAGAAACAGTATTAGATGCAATTTTAGTGGAAATAATTAATCCCAAAGCTATTAGTACGCCTAAAGTCAAAATTTGCAGTTTAGCAATTTTTTCTAACATAAAAACTCCTTATATTTATACATTGCCGGTCGAACTGTTACGGTCGTCTTCAAGTTGTTTTAATTGTTTAGCATCAACTTTTTCATCGATTGTGTAATTGTTTATTCTAGATATTTCTATATCAACATTTACATCAGCATCAACCATTTCTATTTCAGTTTTTTCAAATTCTTTAATTTTACCGTCTTCAAATTTTACAGCCACAGTATTGTTTAAAAATTGGATAAAACAAACTTTACCTAATCCATTTGGAGTCATAACAGTTGACCCAACAGGCGGCATTCCTTTGGCTGCTTCTATATAATTAGAATATTCATAAGTTAGACAACACAAAAGTCTTCCGCAAGTTCCTGATATTTTAGAAGGTGCAATTGGCATTCCTTGATCTTTTGCTAATTTTACATTTATTGATTCAAATTTTCTTAAAAATGAAGAACAACAAAAAGGTTTTCCACAAATACCCGTACCATCCATTATAGAAGATTCATCTCTAACCCCTATATGACGTAAATCTATACGCATTCTCTTAAATACTTGTGTTAAATCTTTTAAAAGTTCTCTAAAATCAACTCTTTCAGGAGCTGTATAATAAAAAGAAATTTTTCTCTTGTCGAATGTAAGCTTGCATTGTACTAAGTTCATATTAAGATTATGTTTTTTTACAAGTTCCTTACATTTAAAATAAGAAGTAACTTCCTCTTTTTTTAAATCTTCTAATACCATTAAATCTTCTTGAGTTAATATCCTTATAAATTCAAAAGGTGCAGGAGTTTTTTCAGATTTTTCAAAAAGTTTTGCAACTTCTTTATTAACTAAAAAAGCTTTAAGAACCTCTTCTCCTTTTTCGGTACGCACTAAAACCAATTGACCTTCGTCAAGATTAACATTTTCAGGACATTTTAAAGGAACAAAAGTATTTTTTAAATAATGAACCGCATATTTAATCATAACTTTCTTCCTTCTTTAATTTTCTATTCATTAATTTAGAAAGAACTTCTTGGGGAGTAATGTCTGTATAAACCGCTTCATAAATAGCATTGGAAACAGGAACTTCAACTCCAAGTTTTTTAGCTAAATCACAAACTGCCTTCGAAGTTTTTACACCTTCTGCAACGGAACCAAGCTCGTTTAAAATATCATCAATTTTTTTACCTTTTCCAAGCATAGCACCTACAGTATAATTTCTTGACATTGGACTTGAGCAAGTAGCAATCAAATCTCCCATGCCGGAAAGCCCGTACAGTGTAGAAGGATTAGCTCCCAATTTAACAGACAACCTCACTATTTCAGCCATACCACGTGTTAACAAACTTCCCATACAATTATCACCTAAATCCATTGTATGAGCAAATCCAGACGCTATCGCAATAACATTTTTCAAACTTCCGCCTAATTCAACACCAATTACATCTGAATTAGTGTATAATCTAAATTTATTAGGTACATTACAAGCTTTTTGAACAAATTCCGCTACTTCTAAATCTTCACAAGCAACCGAAGCAGCTGTAGGTTTTCCTTGTAAAACTTCTTTTGCAAGAGTTGGACCTGATAAAATAACAACTTTTTGCTCTGGTAAAACATCTTTTATTACTTCACTCATTCTCATTAAAGAATTAAGTTCTAAGCCTTTAGACGCGTTTACTAAAGGCTGATTTGGATTAATTCCGGCATTTTTAAGTTGTTCACAAACGCTTCTAACTCCGCTTGTTGCAACAACTGATAAGATTATATCTGCATTGCCAATAGCTTTTTTTAGATCTGATGTGAATTCAACTTTTTTATCTAATTGAACTTCAAGAGGTTTTGAACAATGTTTATTAATAATTAAGTCCTCGTTTAAATCACATTCTCTACCCCAAATTGTTATTTCTTCAAAGTTATCATTTAATAACCAAGCTAATGTTAAACCCCAACACCCAGGACCAAGTACTGTTAACTTCATTCAACTACTCCTCTATTTTCCTCATTATACTATAAAAAATATGTCATTACTTTTAATGTAAATAAATGTAAAAAAAAACTCAATTTTTCAAGGTAAATATACTTTATATATAAAGAGAGTAATAGGAAGTATATCAATGAGCTTACAGATAAATAGAGTTGATTCTTTAAATCAAATAGATTTTTATACTAAAAAACAAGGAAATTCTATAGTTGAAAATGATAGTTTATATTTGTCTTTGATGACTCCTCCTACAGATGAATATAGGGGAAAACGAATTGTAACAGAAGAGGAATTAATCTATTTAAATGAAGCTGTTGAAAAAGCTGGTATCAAGAATTATAGTTGGTCTTTATTAAAAGATAATCATTCAGCAATAAAAAAATCTCAAACTCATTTAATTGATTTAATAAGATATTATGAAGGTGATAGTTATCATTATTATGAAGCTAACTCTGTAGCTTATAAAGACAGAGGCGGAAGTAAAACTATTGGCTTTGGAGAGTGGTTACAAGGCAAAAATACGGCAACGTGTACACAAAAAGATGCGTATAAAAAACTTTCAGAACATCTTAAAGAACATGCAAATTATATTAAAAATAAAGTTGGTTCAAAATCATATAGTGAAATGCCTCAATCTATTAAAGAAGCTTTAATTGATTTGTCTTTTAATAAAGGTCCAGGGCAAATTGGTCCAAAAATTAAAAAAGCTGTAGAAGAAAAAAATTGGTCAGAAGTTATAGCAAATATTCATTGTGTAAAAATGAAAGACGGAGATAAAGAGGAGCCAGGTTTATATAGAAGAAGTCTTAGTAGAGCTATTCTTGCAACAAGAGATTTGCCTCAAAAAGAAAAAAATGAAGCAAGCTCAGTAATAAATGAACTATATGAAAAAGCTGTGAATTGCTATGAAATAAATAAGGAAGATAAAACTGAACTTGAACAAATTTATGAATATTATAAAAGTGAAAAAATAACAGGAAAAATTAAAACTGCTGAGTCTTCAAAAATAAAAGTTGATGATTCTTTTAAGGGTAAAGGTGTTTTTGCTGTAGCCCAAAGTGCTTATAATTCTTTACCAAATAGACAAAATGTTGAATTTAAAGATTTTTATGAAGAATTTAAACGAATAAATAAAAATCCTGAATCAATAGTTTTAGGTTCAGAATTAAATGTTCCATACTTAAAAAATATTCAACAAAATTCAACTAATGTAGAGGCTGAAAATATAGCTACTAAAAAACTGATAAATGATACTATAGTTCAAAAAGAAGAGACAGAAAAAGAAATAAAAGAGCCTAAAAAAGATAATATATTTATAAGAGCTTGGAAAGGAATAAAGAATTTTTTTATCAATTTATGGAATAAAATAACAAGTAAAAATAAAGAAGAAATTAAAAACAGAGAAACAAAAATTCCTAAAAATTCGTTTGAGAAAGTTATGTTTAATGAAAATACTAAAATAGAAAGTTTTGGAGAATTAAATATTTATACTTTAGGTCATGAAATTCAAAAAGGAGAAACCGTATGGCGATTGGCAAAAGAGTATGGTTTATCAGAAGAACTTCTTTGTCAAAATAATGGTATAGAAGATAAAACTCAAATTAAAGCCGGCGAAATTTTAAATATTCAAAAAGTTGGATATGAAATAAAAAAAGGTGATAATTTATTTAAAATTTCAAAAAAGTTTGGAATATCTATAGAAATGTTAAAAGATTTAAATAACATAGAAGATGTTGACCAAATTAAAGCTGGTCAAACTTTAGAAATTCCTGGTTTTATTCACGAAATCCAAAAAGGCGAAACCTTATATTCAATTTCTAAAAAAGTCGGAGTTCATATCGATAAATTAAAATCTTTAAATAATATTACTTCAACTGATATAAAAGCAGGAAGTAAGTTGATAATAGTATATGATGATGCCGATTTTGCTGTTTCAAAAGATAAAAAAGAAATAAAAATTGATACTCAAACAAATACAAAAACTGAAATCATTAACATGTCAGGAGAAGCAAATTTTGCAACCAGACCTTTGTTAAAAAAGAAACGTAAAATTAACGGTAAAGTAGCTGCGACCAGAGAAGTTTTTGTACCTTTAAGAAAAGGTAAGCTATCCGGAAAAACAATTATTTTAAATGCCGGTCACGGATATTCTCAAGCAGGTATTGATAGAGGAACTCTCGGCAGAGCCGGTGCTGAAGATGAATGGTTATATAATTATGACAATGCAATGAGAATTAAAGATAAATTAGTATCTCAAGGAGCTAAAGTAATTTTCTTACAAGGTCATGCAAACATCATAATGCAAGAATTAAAGAAAAAAGAAAATTCTGCTGATATGTTAATATCAATTCACGTAAATTCGCACGATAAACCAACACAAGATAGAACTCAAATTTACTATAGTACCAAAAGAGGCAGCAAAGGTACTAAATTAAACAAAAAAAGCCAAACTTTAGCTAAATTAATTGAGAAAAATTTTGATAATACAATTCCTAATATAGAAACAATAAATAACAAAGATAAATTCTATTTTAAAGGTAAACAAGATTTTGCCCAATTAAAAGGTGAACCTTTAGGAGTTTGTACTAGTGCAGAAATTCACAGAAAAATCCCTAGTGTACTTTGGGAAACAGCATTTATGATTTCTCCTAAAGGAAGAGAACGTTTACAAAATTCTGAATTAATGAATGATTATGCCGATATTATGGCAAAATCAGTTGTTGAATACTTCGAAACTGTTAAGAGTTCTTCTTAAAACTCCACAGTTTTTGCGAAGAGCTTCTTTAGCTTCCTCTTTTGATAGGTCACATTTAATCATAATGATCGCAGTTTTAACTTCCCAGTTGCATTCTAGTAATTTTTCAAAAGCTTCTGATAACGTTACACCTGCAATTTCTGCGACAATTCTAATTGCTCTGTCTTTTAATTTTTCATTGTTAGGCATTAGATCAATCATAAAGTTTTCATAGGTTTTGCCAATTTTTATCATCGCACCTGTAGATAACATATTTAAAACCATTTTTTGAACTGAACCTGCTTTCATTCTACTTGAACCTGCAATAACTTCAGGTCCTATTTCAACACAAATTCCGAGTCCTGCTTCTTCTAAAATCGCAGCATTATGGTTGCAGGTTAGTGCTATTGTTTTGCAACCTATTTCATCAGCTTTTTTTAGTACTCCTAGTAAATATTTAGGATTCCCACTTGCAGAAATAACAACACAAACATCTTTTTCTCTTAGGCATTCTGCATCACGCATCCCTAATTCAAAATTATCTTCAGCTCCTTCTACGGCATTTCTTAAAGCACCATCTCCACCTGCAATAATTCCAATTACCATATCAGAAGGAACCCCGAATGTTGGAGGACATTCTGAAGCATCTAGAACTCCAATCCTACCTGATGTTCCTGCTCCATAATAATACAATCTTCCTCCGTGCAAAAATTGTTTTGCAATCGTATCAACAGCTTCTGCAATATTAGGTAGCTCATCTTCTATAGCAAGAGCAACAAGCTTATCTTCTTCATTTATTTTTTTTACCATATCAATTGTTGATAATAAATCAATATTTTTGGTGTTTTCATTTCTAAATTCAGTAATAACTTCGCTCATATATGTTGCTCCTTTCTTACTAAAAAAGATAAATTTATATTTTGTTAATTAGATTAGCCATTTCAATAGCAGATTTTGCTGCATCAGATCCTTTATTACCAGCCTTTGTTCCAGCTCTTTCAATAGCTTGTTCAATATTATCAGTTGTTAGAACTCCAAATATCACTGGGGTTTCTGTTTCTAAACCAACAGATGCAACACCTTTTGAAACTTCTGCACAAACATAATCATAATGAGATGTTGAACCTTTAATTACTGCACCTAGAGTTATAATTGCACTATATTTACCTGTTTTTGCACATTTTTTTGCAACTAAAGGTATCTCAAAAGCTCCTGGACACCATACTATATCAATATTTTGTTCATTTACACCGTGACGTTTTAATTCATCTAAAGCTCCTGATAATAGTTTTGAACAAATAAATTCATTAAAACGGGATACAATTATACAAAATTTTTCATCTTTTACTGTTAACAAACCTTCAATAACTGACATTAACCTTCTCCTTAATACATTGTATATCTTACATTATACAATATGTTTTAAGTTTTTGGTTGGAATATTAAAAGTTATTTACAAAATAATAGTTTTTTGTCTTATTATGGTAAAATTTTTTTATGGCAAAAGGGCAAATTTTTAAAATTCATTCTGATTTTTATTATGTTTATTCTGAAGGACAGTCTTTTGAATGCAAGATTCGTGAAGTTTTAAAAAAACAAAAACAAAAAATTTTTGTTGGAGATTTTGTCGAATTTAAAGATGGAGCTATAGAAAAAATATTACCTAGAAAAAATTTTATCACTCGTCCTACTGTTGCAAATGTTGATAGGGTTATCATAATATCTGCTGTAAAAGAGCCTGAATTGAATTTCTCTCAGCTTAATCGCTATGTGTCTTTTGCAAAGTATCATAATATAGATACTATTTTATGTTTTAATAAAAACGATTTATCAAATGATGATAGTACTATAGAAAAAGTTTTTTCGATTTATGAACCTTTAGGATATGATATTTTATTTACTTCTGCTAAAGAAGGTTTTGGAATAGAGGAATTCAAAGAGATTTTAAAAAACAAAACGTCTGTTCTTTGTGGTTCATCAGGAGTAGGAAAAACCAGCCTTATTAATGCAATTTCTCCAAATTTAAAATTAAGAACAAAAGAAATTAGTGAAAAAACTCAAAGAGGTACTCATACAACAAGACATTGTGAGATAATTTCTATAGATGAAAATTCCAGAATAGTTGATACTCCAGGTTTTAGTAATTTGAAATTTGATTTTATTATGCCTAATGAAGTAGATCTATTATTTCCTGAAATTTCTCAATACAAGCAATATTGTAAATTTCAAGATTGTCTTCATATAAATGAATCAAATTGTTCTGTAAAAGAACACCTTGATAAAATTGATGAATCCAGATATCTAAGTTATTTAGAATTTGTTGAAGAAGCAAAAGAATACAAAGAAAAAGTTAAATATCAAGGTCGAAAAATAGAAACTTCGCATAAAGCAAATAACGATAAAACTGCTGTAAAAATAAGTGCAAGAAAACGCCAAAGAGCTAGAAATACTTTAAAACAGAATATTTATAAGGATATTGAAAATGAAACAATTAATTGAGCAAGTAAATAAACATTTAGATGAATATATGCAAATTGTTTATCCTGAGGATATTTTTAAAGCTATGAAATATACTTTAATGCTTCCAGGAAAACGCCTAAGACCTCTAATGTGTTTGGAAACAGCAAGAATTCTTGGAGCGGATATTGAAAAAGCTTTTCCAACTGCTTGTGCAATCGAAATGTTGCACGTTCAAAGCCTTATACACGATGATTTGCCTTGTATGGATAATGATGATTTTAGAAGAGGTAAACCTTCTAATCACAAAGTTTTTGGAGAAGCAAATGCTGTTCTTGCCGGAGATGCACTACTAACGTTTGCTCCTCAATTAATAATAGAAAAATCTAAAAGTTTAAGTTCTGAGCAAATTGTCAAAATTATTCATGAATATACTAAATTTGCAGGAGCTTACGGTTTAATCGCAGGTCAAGTTGTTGACATTGAATCCGAAGGGGGAAAACTTGTTAAATCTCCGGAAGAAACTCTTGATTTTATTCATATGAATAAAACAGCTGTACTTTTTAGACTTGCATTACGTACAGGAGCGATTATTGCTAATGCTTCTGAAGAAATTATTGAAAAATTTGACAATTTCGCTAAAAAATTTGGTTTAGCTTTTCAAATTTACGATGATATTATGGATGAAATTTCTTCTTTTGAAGAATTAGGAAAAACTATAGGTAAAGATAAAAATAGCGGAAAATTAACTTATATTTCTTTATACGGGCTTGAAAATGCTAAACAAAAATTTAAAAAATTAATACAAGAATGTTATGATATAATAGATAATTATGATTCTAAAATCTTTAAAGAAATACTGGATAAATTAAATAATAGAATAGGGAGTGTTTAATGAATTTATCTCAAATTTATAATACCGGTTACGAAGTTATTTTTATTGCCTTTTCAGGCATAATTTTAGCCCAATTTATTAAATGTGTTCTTCATTTAATAGTAAAACGCAGTCTGGATTTAAGATTATTCACTACAACAGGAGGAATGCCTAGCTCTCATTCAGCTGGTGTTATGGGACTTTCTACCACTGTAGGATTAATTCAAGGTTTTCATTCTGTAGAATTTGCTATTGCTCTTGGCTATGCGTTTATTGTAATGTACGATGCGGCAGGAGTTAGGCGTGCAGCTGGGAAACAAGCTGCGTGTTTGAATAAAATTATTATGGATTTATATAAACAAGATTTACAAGAAGCTGGAGGTAAATTAAAAGAGCTTCTCGGACATACTCCTATGCAAGTTTTTGTAGGAGCAATTTTTGGAATTGTTTATGCATACTACATACATCATTTATTAAAAAATATTTTAGCTTAACAACAAAACCTTAAATTAGACAAAATCAATTTAAGGCTTTGCTATTTAATTTACCAAACTACATTATTTCAAAGATTCAATCAAATCTTTAATAACCACTTCTTGAGCGGAAATTTCATCAATTCTTGTGTTCGTTTGTTCAACTAATTCTTTAGGAGCATTTGCAACGAATTTTTCATTCTTCATTCTGCCAAGTAAAGAATTCTTTTCATTAGTTAATTTTTCTAATTTCTTTTCTTGACGTTTAATTTCAGCATCCAAATCAATTAAGTCAGCAAGTGGTACAATCAATTTTGAAGCAGAAACTACTGCCGTTGCAGATTTAGGAGGTATCGCATCATCAATAGAAGCATAAGTAATATTATTTACTTTTGCAAGTCTATGAATGTATGCTTCAATTTCTTTAAAGATTTCCTTGTCTTGTCCGTTAGCTCTGATTTCAACATCAACAGTTGCAGAAGTTGGAATGTTAAAGCTTTGTCTTACGTTTCTTAAAGAAGTAATTGTATCAAAAACAACTTTCATTTCATTAGCTTCTTTAAAGAACGCTAAATCTTCTCTATAAACAGGATGTTCTGCAATAATCAAAGCACTAGGAGCATCTTCTCCTAATCCGATTGTTTTAAGAATTTGCCATACAGATTCTGTAATATGTGGCATAATAGGATGTAACATTCTCAATGACATATCAAGAACATATCTAAGAACTCTTTGAGTATTTGCTTTTAATTCGTTATCTTGTAATTGAATTTTAGCAATTTCGACATACCAATCGCAATATTCACTTCTAAAGAAATCATATAAAGTATGAGCAATTTCACCAATTCTATACTCTTTCATATTTTGATTTACGATTTTTGCAGTTTCATTTAATTGATTTAAAATCCATTTATCAACAAGAGTTAATTTACTCATATCAATTGGTTTATTGTCAACTCCTTCTAAATTCATAAGTACGAATCTAGAAGCATTCCAAATTTTATTAGCAAAATTTCTACCATATTCAAATCTTTCATCAGAAACTTTAATATCTTGTCCGCCATATGTACATAAAGAGGTCATTGTAAATCTTAAAGCATCACAACCATATTTATCAATAATTTGAACAGGATCGATTGTGTTTCCTTTAGACTTAGACATTTTTTGTCCTTTTTCATCTCTTATAAGTCCATGAATATAAACTTTAGAGAAAGGAGCTTTACCAGTGAATTCTAAACCCATTGTAATCATTCTTGCTACCCAGAAGAAAATAATATCAAATCCTGTTACAAGAACTGATGTCGGATAGAATTTTTTGAAATCATCTGTTTCAGAATTAGGAAATCCCATAGTTGAAAATGGCCATAAACCTGAAGAAAACCAAGTATCAAGACAGTCAGAATCTTGTACATAATTTTCAGGATCCGGATTTTCTTTAGCAACAACCATTTCACCTGTCACTTTGTGATAATATGCAGGGATTTGATGTCCCCACCAAAGTTGACGAGAAATACACCAATCACGAATATTTTCCATCCAGCCTAAATAATTCTTTTCCCATCTTTCTGGAATAAATTCAATTCTTCCATCTTTTACAGCAGCAATAGCTTCTTTTGCTAAAGGTCCCATTTTTACGAACCATTGTTCTGATAAAAGTGGCTCAATTGTAGTGCCACAACGTTGACATTTACCAACATTATGTTCGTGATCTTTTATTCTTAATAGGAAATTGTTATAGCTTAACATATCAACAATTTTTTTACGAGCTTCATATCTGTCTAAACCGTGATATTCAGGAGGAACTTCTCCACAAGCTTTCATTTTTCCTTCTTCATCAATTACCCAAATTGGACTAAAGTTATGACGTTTTCCAACTTCATAGTCATTAGGATCATGTGCCGGAGTAATTTTTACAGCTCCAGTTCCGAAAGATTTATCAACATATTCATCTGCGATAATAGGAATTTGTCTTCCGGATAAAGGTATTATAACTTTTTTACCAATCAATTCTGAATATTTTTTATCAGAAGGGTGAACAGCAATCGCAACATCCCCAAACATAGTTTCAGGTCTTGTTGTTGCAACTATAATTGCACCAGCTTCTCCTACAAGAGGATAAGAAATTTCCCACATATGTCCTTGTTCTGTTTCATATTCTGTTTCAATATCGGAAATAGCACTTTGACAACGAGGGCACCAGTTTACAATATATGCACCCTTATAAATTAAACCTTTATTATAAAGTGTTACAAAAACTTCTTTTACCGCGTCAGAACAACCTTTGTCAAAAGTAAATCTTTCTCTTGATCTGTCAAAAGAAGCTCCTAATCTTTTAAACTGATTAAGAATAGCTGATTTATGTTCATTCGCCCATTTCCAAGTTCTTTCCAAGAACTTTTCTCTTCCTAAGTCGTGACGAGAAAGTCCTTCTTTTCTTAATTCTTTTTCAACTACAGCTTGAGTAGCAATTCCCGCATGGTCAGTTCCTGGAATCCATAGAGCTTCATATCCGCTCATTCTATGATAACGAGTTAATATATCCTGCAAAGTACCATCGAGAGCGTGTCCCATATGTAACACACCCGTAACATTTGGAGGTGGAATTACTATTGTGAAAGGAGGCTTCTTAGAATGAGCATCTGCCCTAAAATAACCGCCTTCTTCCCAAAACTTATACATTTTTTCTTCTGTTGATTTTGCATCATAAACAGTCGGCAAATCTTCTATTTTAATTTTTGTTTCCATATATCAATCCCTCGTTAACTTGATAATAATAGGATATCATAAACGAAAAAATATATAAATATAATGAATTCTCAAAAATAACAAAAAAATTATTCTTACGTTTTAATGGGCATATAAAATTAAATAGGGTGCAGATTTTTGCACCTTTTAAATTATAAAACCCCACCCCTACACCCATCCCTCAAGGGGAGGGGATGAAGTGTACCCCAAAAAGTAGACAAAATTTTCACATTAGATGTTTTATTAAAATAAAAAGTACGTAGGGTGCAAAAAATTGCACCCTACGTACTATTCACTACTCACTACTCACTTTCACTAGTCACTAATTTATAAAAAATTGCACCCTACGTACTCTTCACTACTCACTACTCACTTTCACTAGTCACTAATTTATAAAAAATTGCACCCTACGTACTCTTCTCCTCTAAAAAACACGTCACCCTGATTTTATTTCAGGGTCTTTTAAATATTGAAATCAAGCTTTTAACTAATAAAATTCCGAAATAAATTCGGAATGACAAAATAAATGATTAAAAAGTCGAATGCTATTTTTAATTCAAATTGGTGCAAATAATTGCACCATACGTACTACCCTACCCTTGAGGGAGGGTCGAAATCTTTGATTTCGGGGTGGAGTTTTTATTTAAATTGGTGCAAATAATTGCACCCTACGTACTTCGCATTGGGAGTTCTCGTCTATTTTTTCATTTTATTTAAAACACACAAAATGCCGATGGGGAGACTCTCTTGTTCGCTCGCATTTAACGGCTATTACGAATTTTGTTGCAAGATTTCATCTTTTACAAAATTCTCCAGCCTCAGCTCGCTCACGCTCGAACTCTTAAATGCTTCGCATTGGGAGTTCTCGTCTATTTTTTCATTTTATTTAAAACACACAAAATGCCGATGGGGAGACTCGAACTCCCGACCTACTGATTACGAATCAGTTGCTCTACCACCTGAGCCACATCGGCTTAATTCTTTATTATTCTAGCATATATATTTTTTCTTTTAAACCTCTTGATATAGTTTTTTTATATGATACCATTTAATAAAATCATATATGATTAAGGAGTACGTATCGTGAAAAAAGCAAGTTTTTTACTTGTATTATCCCTAATATTATTTAATTCTGGAATTTGCATGGCTCAAACTCCCATAGAAAGAGCTATTGATTCTTATTCTCAAGAAATACAAAATAATCCTGATGCAGCTCTTGCATATTCTAATAGAGCTTCTATGAGATTTCTTAACCACGATATCCAAGGTGCAATATCAGATTTTGATAAAGCAATACAACTTAATCCTAACAACCACGAACTCTATTTAAATCGAGGTTATATCAAACAATTAATAAACGATACAAAAGGAGCATTAGAAGACTATAATTCAGCTCTTAAACTAAAACCGAATTTTGCATATGCTTACAATAACAGAGGGGTTTTAAAAGTAGCTCTCAATGACATTGAGGGAGCATTAAAAGATTATGCAAAAGCATTAGAATTAAATCCAAAGTATTCAGATGTTTATTATAATAGAGCTAACCTAAAATATATGTTAAATGACAATAATGGGGCCTTAGAAGATTATAATATCGCCATTGAACTTAACCCAAAAGATGCAGAAGCCTATAATAACAGAGGTGTTGTTAAAAAAAGATTAGATTATAATGTCGGAGCTTTAAGTGACTATTCTCAAGCAATAGCATTAAATCCAAATGACAGTATTGCTTATGCTAATAGAGGTCGTTTAAAAAAATTGTATTTTGATAATGAAGGTGCTGCAATTGATTTAGATCAGGCAATTGCATTAGCTGAAAAACAAGTGTTTATAAAAAATGTTAAACCATTATTGTCTAATGAAAGTTATATTGCAGCAATTCCTAATAGTTTTGTGAAAAATGATAATATCTATAACAAAACAGAAACAAGAATTGCAAGTAGTTCTTCTTATAATTCTACCAAAACTATCAATAGACAAGAACAAAGTATAAAACCGGTAAATCAAATAGCACAAGCTAGTCAAAATCTACAAACAACAAAAAGAATTGTAACATCAACTCCGGAACAGACTACAATTCAAATTCAGCAAAAAACTCAAATAGCTAAAGCCCCTGTTTCAATGCCTGCAACAGTAGAAGAAAAAATAGCTTCATCTACAATTAGTGCTGGAGTCGCAACAGTACAAGCCGCAGCAGATCCGATTATTACGACAACGGCTATAAAGAAAAACCCGACAACAAATGTTAAATTAGCTGAAAGCTATTACATTAGAGGCTTACAAAAATGTGTTCTTAGAGATTTACAAGGTGCAATTGCTGATTTAAATAAAGCTATTGAAAATAATGCTAATTATGCCGATGCCTACTATTATAGAGCTGCTATAAGAAAAGAACTCGGTGATAACGAAGGTTTCAGAAATGATTATTCTAAAGCTATTCAAATAAACCCATCATTGCAAGCGTTTAATGATGCAAATTGTTTATCTTTAATTAGAGGTTAAAATGCAAATAACATCACAAACTAATAATACGAATTTAAGTTTTCAAAAATTTATAAAAATAAAAGGTCCGATTAAAGATTTAAAAAACTTTAGAACAGAATTAAGAGAAAAAAATGAAAAAGAATTCATTAATTTCATTGTTTGCAAAAAAAAGAAACAAAGTTGTTTATATCTTTTTACAGGAAAAGATTGTAATAAATTAATTAACCTATTAAAAAAAGAAAATGACTTTTTCAAAATAAGATTCAATATAGAAAAATTTATGCCCCAAAAACCTAAAACTTTTAAATTAAAAAATATTTATGAAAATTTAAAAGACAATAATTTTAAATTATAATTTTATAGACAACGAAGTTCTAATGATTTAATTCTTTTCAAATGTTCTTGAGAAAAATTCAAATTACTATATTGTTTATTTTTTAGCCATAATAACTCAAATTTCAAAGCTTTTATAATACCTTCTTCCATTTTATCTATCTGAGTTCCAGCTCCAAATACTATTTTTCTAGTTTCAAACATTGAAAGATTTTTCAACTTAATTAAAAATTTCAAGGATTTTTTAGTAATATTCCCTCCTACAATAAACTTTTTATCAATTAATTTAGATGTAATACTATTTGCGTATTCAAAAATCTCATCAGAATCAACATAATCTTTTGGATAATTTAAAGATTCAACCATATCACTTCTTCCAAAAACAATGCCTGAGAGTTCTTTAAAATCTTCTAAATTTATAATCTCATCTATATTCTTAAATCCTGTAATCGATTCAATGTTTATATAAAAATCAGTATTATTTTTTTCATCTAATGAATAAACATTATTAATTGCTCTAACAAATTTTTTTAACGCAAAAGAAGACTCAATCATTGGAGCAATAACTGATTTGGCACCTAATTTTTTTGCATTAATCAAATCATTTATAGCTTCACAGCCACCTATTTTTATTATTAAATTTAGATTTAAGCCAGAAATAAATTGTTTCAAATACTGAATTTCTTCAACACTAGCACCTTCCGCTTCAAATTCAGTCTTAACACCCAAAACATTATGATTTACTTTTAAATCCTCTAAAAGAAAAATCATTTCTTCTTCTAACTTATTCATAAAACCTCAAAAAGCTACAAGATTATTAAAATCTTGTAGCTTATTATATATTATAACAATTCTTTCAAATAATTAGGTAAAGCAAATCTTGCATTATGATATTCTTTATTATAGATTTTACAAGATTTTGTAATTTCCACTCCTCTTCTTTCATCCCAATAAGAAAGAGGTTTAACAGAATCTGAGCAAAATGCCCAAGCCCAATATCCACCTGGATATGTCGGAATATTAGACGTGAATGTTGAACATATTGGAAATACTTTCTTTAAAAGAGTATACATTTTCTTAATTTCATCTTTATTAACAAAAGGAGATTCTGATTGAGCACAAACAATACCTCCTTCTTTTAAAGAATTCTTAACATTAGTATAAAATTCTTCAGTAAACAAACCTTCTCCAGGTCCCATCGGATCAGTTGAATCAATTAACACAATATCAAACATATTCTTTTTATCTTTAATGTATTCAATAGCATCTTCTACTAAAATTTCACACTTTGGATTATCTAACTCACAAGAAATAGTTGGAAGATACTTTTTACAAGCATCAATAACCATACCATCTATTTCACAAAGCACAACTTTTTCAACAGTATCGTGTTTAAGAACTTCTCTAACAGTCCCACCATCACCACCGCCAATAACTAAAACTGTTTTTGGATTTTTATGGTGCATCATAGGAACATGAGCAATCATTTCATGATAATGATATTCATCACCTTCTGTAGTCATCATTAGATCATCTAAAGTTAAAACTCTTCCTAATGAAGAATCAGATTCAAAAACTTCTACTTTTTGAAAAGGAGACTGCTCTGAAAATAAAATTTCTTTTTGTTTAATTGCAATTCCAAACCCTGCAGGTGTAATTTCTTTATAAAATTGTGTCATTATTTAATCCCTCCTGACAATATATGTATATGTAGATGAAAAACTTCCTGTCCAGCTTCTTTTCCTGTATTAATAACAGTTCTGTAAGATTTTATTCCTAATTTTTTTGTAACAGCTTTTACTGTCATCATTAATTTACCCAACAATTGTTCATCTTCTAATTCATTTAAAGATTCAACATGCTGACGTGGAACCACTAACAAATGAACATCGGCTTTTGGATTAATATCTTTGAAAACAACAGCATATTCATTTTCATAAACAAATTCTGTGTTAAAATCTCCATTTATAATTTTACAAAAAATACAATCCACTTCAAACCTCCAATCATTTTGAAATATATAATAATAAAAAAAAGCTGCAATTGCAATTTCCAAATATTTCTCTAAAGCCTAAAATTTTAATTATACTACGGTACTAAATTTTAAAATAAATTTGTAATATTTTCTTTTTGAAGTATGATAAACATGTTTTAGGCTAAATCACAAAATGATTATGCAAGAGGAGTATTAAGTTTTAGTATGGAGTTCAACACTGAAAAAATAATTGGTATCCCAAGGGCTATTTCATATTATAACAATTACCCTTTTTATTATGGGTTTTTTAAAAGTTTAGGATATAAAGTTCTTTTATCCGATAAGACAACCACCAAAATAATTAATACAGGTTCACAATATGTAGTTTCTGACACTTGTTTACCAATAAAAGTTTTTGTTGGACACATAATAAATTTATTAGAAAAAGGTTGTGACACAATTTTTGTACCATCTTTACAATCAACAGCCTATAAAGTAAATAACTGTACAAAAATCAGAGGTTTGCCTGAAATTATAAGAAATATAATAGACAGACCTTTCAAGATGATTGAACCAACTTTAGATAAAACAAATAATATTTCTTTCAAAGATTTTTGTTATGATACCGCTCACCAATTAGATATTTTTGAAGAAAAAAAAATTAATTCAGCTATTAAATCAGGTTGGGAAATTTATAATAAATTCCAAAAAATGTCTTTAGAAGGAATTCCTTTTGAAGAAGCAATCAGGAATGCAATTAATGGAAATATAATATCAAAACCAATTGAAATTGTTAAACCTTTATCAGTTGTGATTATGGCTCACGGTTATAATTTATTTGATGAAAGAATTTCAATGAACTTAATAAAAAAACTAGAAAAAATGGGAGTAAAAGCTTATACAGGCTTAAATGTTTCTAGGCAAGATGCAATAAAATCAATTCAAGAACTCGGTGAAATTCAATATTGGGCAAATGAATTAGATTTAACCGGTGCAGCAGCTTATTATTTACTTAACAATAAAGTCGACGGTATTATTGCACTTTCAGCGTTTGGTTGTGGACCTGATTCATTAATGGTTGATGAAATCCAATATCACGCTGGAGAAAAAAATATACCAATGATTCATCTAAATATTGATGAACATACAGGTGAAGCAGGTTTTGTAACAAGAATTGAAGCTTTTGTAGATATGCTTATTAGAAAAAAACGTAAAATGAGTAAAGAAAATAAAGTTACAATTTTACCTTCTTCAAAAAAAGAAAATATTATCAATTCTAAAAAACAGAAAGATAAAAAAGATAAAACAATTTCTTTTGTATAAAAAGGACAAATCTTGGAAAATAACAATTTAAAAAATTTTAAATATAAAGGGGTCATTCACATTCATTCTCTAAATTCAGATGGGAGTGGAGATATTGAAGGAATTTCTAAAGCTGCAAAAAAAGCTGGATTATCTTGGATTATAGTTACTGACCACAATTATTTTGATACACAAGAAGGTATTTATAATGATGTTTATGTAATAAAAGGAGAAGAAATTTCACCTAAAAACGAAAACCACTATATAGCTTTAAACATAAATAATAAAATAGAACCAAACGAAAATCCACAAATTTATATAGATGAAGTACGAAAACAAAATGGATTTGGTTTTGCGGTCCATCCGGACGAATTTAAAGAAAGAAACAATAAATATCCACCAATTAATTGGAACAAAAATTTCACTCCAGATGGAATTGAAATTTGGAACTGGTTTTCTTGCTGGGGCGATAAGTTAAATAGTAAAAATATTTTCACGTTAGCTTTTTCTTATTTATTTAAACATAGGCTCATATCAAAAGCCCCACAAAAATCTTTGCAATGGTGGGATGAGCTAAACTCTAAAAAACAGGCAATCATCCCTGCAATAGGGGGAGTTGATGCTCACGCATTAAAAGTAAAAAAATATTTTTTACCATTTATAATTTTTCCATATAAATCAATGTTTAAAACAATAAATAATGTAATAACTTTAAAAGAACCATTATCAGATGATTTTAAAATTGCCAAAGAACAAATAATAAATGCGATAAAAAATGGTAATAATACAATAATAAATCGTCATATTCTTAATGTAATTCCAAATATTGAAATTAGTAATAGTTTAAAAACTGCTCATTGTGGAGAGATTTTAAACTTAGATAAAAAAACTTATTTAAAAGTGAATGTTAATAAAAAAGCTTTAATCAAAGTAATTTTGAATGGTCGAGAGCTTTATAAATGTGTTGCAAAAAAATGTGACTTATTATTAACACAAATCGGCAAATATCGTGTTGAAATACATATAAACAATAAAGGATTTGCGTATTCTAATCCTATAATTGTAATTTAACAGGAGTTAATTTTGAACGAACTTAAGCAAAGAGAAGAACAAAAGAATAGGTTTTTTCAAAAAGATAATACAATAGCTACAAAAGATAGAGTTGTAGCTTGGCCTAGAATGGGAAATATTGATCTCTCAATGAATGCGCTTGTGAGTTCTTTAGGCGTAAGGATAGTAGAAGCACCTCCAAATACAAACGAAGCTTTAGAAATTGGAGTTAAAAACAGTATTGAAGGGATTTGTCTACCTTATAAATTAAATTTAGCAAATTATATAATGGCTCTTGAAAAAGGTGCCAATACGTTAATGATGTTTCAAGCTCCAGGCTCTTGCAGATTTGGTAATTATACCAAAATGGCTCAAAAAACCTTAAAGAAAATGGGCTACAAATTTGATATGGTAGTATTTGATATGTACCAAAGCAAAATGAAGCAAACACTTCAAGCTTTCTGGCATGTAACAAGATGTGCAAATCCATACAGATATTATAAAGGGTTTAGTACAGGGTTTAATAAAGCTTTTGCAATCGATACTGCCGAAAGATTATTATTTTATACTCGTCCAAGAGAGTTAAATAAAGGTGATGCGGAACGTTGTTATAAAAAATGGTATAAAATAATTGCGGAAACAACGTCTATATGGGGTTGTAAACAACTAAAAAAACAAATAATTAAAGATTTTAAAAAAATACCGATTGATAAAAATAAAATTGTTCCTAAAGTTTATTTATTAGGAGAATTCTTTGTATTACTGGATCCTTACACAAATAAAGAAATTGAAAAAACTCTAGGGGATTTAGGAGTCGAAGTTGAGCGACAAATATTCTTTTCAGATTGGCTCGAGCACGTCTTGCAACCATCTTTTCTTTATAAAAAAGAATCCCATAGAGAACGATGTGTAAGATTTGCCGAAAAATATATGAAACGAGCAATCGGCGGTGAAACAATTGAAACAATAGGCGATACAGTGTACGCTGCAAAAAATGGAATTGATGGAGTAATTCATATAATGCCTTTTTCCTGCATGCCGGAAATTGTTTCTCAAAATATACTAACAAAAGTAAGTAAAGAAGAAGATATTCCTGTTATGAGTTTAGTATTGGATGAACAAACCGGAAAAGCCGGATATCAAACAAGAATTGAAGCTTTTATAGATTTAGTAAAACGAAAAAAAATGAAACAAAATTTAAATAATAAAAAATAAAGGAGAGGAATTTTATAATGTTAAAGCAAGAATCAAGAAACAAAATGACATTAGAAAGAATCAAGTATTATAGACATCTTTTTGGAGGAGCATTGGAATGTATTCAAAGTAGATTGTCAAAAAATCCAAAACCCTTATGTTTTTCGCTAATGGTCACAAGTGCTTGTAACTGTGATTGTGATTTCTGTTTTTGGAAATCTAAAAAAGGTCAAGATGATATGCCCAAAGAAGAAATTATTAGACTTCTTACAGAAGCCGGAGAAATTGGGTATATGGATAGTATACTTTGGGGAGGTGAACCTCTATTAAGACAAGATTTTGCTGAAATATGTAAAGCCTCTCACGATGCAGGACTTTATACAAAAATTGCAACCAACGGATGGTTTTTAGAAACTAATCCTGATTTCGCTAAATATACTGATTTATCATTTATCTCACTTGATGCAATAGGGAAAGCGCACGATGACATTCGCCATATGCCAGGTATTTGCGACAAAGTTATGAGTGGGATTGAATATCATAAAATCCATTCTCCTAAAATGAGAATATATATTTGCTGTACTGTATCAACTCAAACAAGTTTTGAACAAATTAAAGAAGTAGCTCAATATTGCAAAGATGCAGATATTCTTCTTTACTTTACTGTTAATAAAGCAGCCTCAAGACCTGAAGAAGCACAAAACGTAGTTGAAACAGAATTAGAAAATGATCAATTAGCAGAAATGTTTATTAAGATCAAAGAATTAAAAAAACAAGGTTATCCAATTAGAAATTCATACTATTTTATGGATTATATTATTAACAAAAAAACTTATTATGAATGCCACTGGCCAAGAATAGCAACAGTAATTTATTCAAACGGAGATATGTTGAGATGCTATGACAGAAAACCATTTATTAGTGTAAAAAACAGACCTTTAAAAGATGTAATTAAAGATCCTTTGTTTATAGAAACAGTAAATAAATGTAAAGACTGCAAATTAGCTTGTGTCGGGAATTATGCCCTTGATGCTTCAGGTTTATGGAAACTTGAGTGGCCTGCAATCAAATCTTTAATGGAAATTGCTATAACATAATAATAAAATAATTTTAAAATATAATTACAAAAAGAGGTAAATAATGAAAAAATATATCGTATCGTTAATTTTATTAATCTTTGCAACAACTTTAGTTCCAGCAGAAGCTAGACGATTTGTTTCTCCTATGGAAAAAGAAAAATTGCAAAAACAAAAGCAACAAGAAGAATTACAATATTCAACTTTAAAATCACAACAAAATAATTATAATCTTACACAACAAACATCAAATAAAATATTAAATAATGAAAATGAAAATACAATAGAAGATATTGTAAAACAAAAAAAACAAACAGATGCATTCACAAGTAAGTATAAAGCTGGTGAAAGAACATTTGATAATTCTTTAATGAGTCCGATTGAAGAAATGTTCAATGGCAAAAATGTTGAAATTACAGGAAGTATTTTAAAACAAGTCGGATATGATTTATTTGGAAATACATCTTCCTCAAACACTGCTACCGGAAAATTTGATAATAATTATAAATTAAACATTGGAGAAAAAGTTACAGCATATCTTCAAGGAGATTCTGTAGATGTTATGGCAATTTCTGGAGCATCTTTACTCAATCCAATGACAACAACTTCCGTAGATTCAAAAGGAAATTTATTTATTCAAGGGATTGGAATGGTTCAAGCCGAAGGTAAAACCATTGGAGAAGTTGAAAATGCTCTTAACAAATTAGCTAATTCAAAATACAAAAGCTTAAAAATTCACCTTAATGTATCCTCAGGACAAGATTTTTCTGTCTTTGTATTTGGTCAAGTAAATAGACCGGGAAAAGTTCTTGTAAGTAACAATTCTACCATCTTTGATGCTTTAAATATGGCAGGAGGAGTTAAAAAATCAGGATCATTAAGAAACATTACATATTCTACAAATAATGCTAAACCTAAAGATGTCGACTTATATAAAACTATTTTCTTAGGCGAAGATGACGGAATTATATTAAGACCCAATGACAAAATCTTTGTTAATAAAATCGGCAATGTAGTTGCAATAAAAAACGGTGTAATAGAACCAGGTATTTATGAAACAAAAGATAAAGAAGAGATTCAAAAACTAGTTAAATATGCAGGCGGCTTTGCACCTACAACTCAAATTTCAGAAGTAACACTTATCGGTTTTGATAAAGAAGCAAAGCAAAAAACTGCTAAAAATATATCTTGGAATAAAGCAAAAAATGTTGAATTAAACAATGGTGATTCACTTGAATTTAGAGAATTATATAATGAAGTAGAAAACATAGTAACTATTCAAGGAAATATTAAACATCCGGCAACATATGCTTATACAAGAGGTATGAGATTATCAGATATCTTAAAATCAGAAGATGAATTATTAGAAGAAACTTTTTTAAATCAAGCTGTAATAAGAAGAATTTCTGGTAAAGATAATATGGTTGAAACAATACCGGTATTTTTAAAAGATTTCTTTGACGGACTTACCGATCCGCTTCTTCAACCCAAAGATATTATTACTATCTACAAAAATACAAATTCGGAATTTGTTGATATTTATGGTTGTATAAATCAGCCAAAACATCTTGCATACATCGACGGATTAACCCTAGATGATGTCATGACAGATATTCGTTTTATGGAAACAAATGTTAATAATGAAAATTCAGAAGTTCAAAAAGTATCTTATAAAAAACAACCTAATGATGATGTTATATTGACAGCCGTAACTACTAGTGATAACAAATTGATTCCTGCAGAAAAAGTCGCTGTCGAAATTACAGATAAAGAAGGAGCTACTACATTATACTATTTATATGACATAATGATTAATTCAGATAGAATTAAAGAAATACCAATTCATGCAAACGACAAAATATTCTTCCGAACATTAAGAGATAATGAAGCAATCAAATACGTTAAAATTTCTGGTTTTGTTGAACGTCCGGGAGTTTACACAAGTATAGAAGGTAAAAAACTAATTGATATGATAATGTTAGCAGGTGGATTAACAGATAAAGCAGATTTGCGTGGTATTGTATATAAAAGAGCAAACTTACAAGGTACTCAACTTAATATTGCAAGAAAAAACAATGATAGAGATATACGCTTATTAGAAGGCAGATTGGCCGGAGCTTGGAAAGCAACTGAAGCTGACCAAAAAAGTAAAATGGATATGATAACAATGATGAAGACAGAAGAAAAAGACCTCGCAAAACGCTACACAGGGCAAATTGCTTTAAATATCAAAAGTAATGACATAAGAAAAATTCGTGATATCGATAATATAGAAGTTCAAGATGGTGATGACATTTACATCCCAAGATTAAATAATCAGGTTAGCGTTATGGGTGAAGTATATAATGAACAATCATTCACTTATAGAAAAGGTAGTAGTGTAAGTTCATATATAAAAGAAGTTGGTGGGTATACTCCAAATGCAAACAAGTTTAGAATCTATAAAGTAGGAGTAAACGGAAGAGCAGAAAAGGTTGGACGATTGGCTCAAGTTGAACCTGGAGATGTAATTGTTGTTCCTAGAAAAATTGCTGGAAATGATTGGATAACTCCAGTTTGTGATACTCTAAGAAGTATTGTATCAGTTATGACTGCAGCATTTATTGTAACAAAAATATAATCTATAAAGCGATGTATTATTAAAATACTTCGCTTTATACAAAAATAGAAGGAAGTTAAGATGAAATTATTAGTAACAGGTGGAGCAGGTTTTATTGGTTCTTGTTTTGTAAGACATATTTTAAATAAGTATTCGGATTATAAAGTTATAAATTTAGATGCTTTAACATATTGCGGAAATTTAGAAAATTTAAATGATGTTAAAGATAATCCTAATTATACTTTTGTAAAAGGTAATATTTGCGATAAGAAATTAGTCCAAGACCTAATTTCTGAAGTCGATTGTGTAATAAATTTTGCAGCGGAATCTCACGTTGATAATTCAATAAAAAATCCTGAAATTTTTGTAGAAACAAATGTTCAAGGAACTCTTAATCTTTTACAAACATCAAAAGAGCTTGGAATAGAAAGATTTTTACAAGTTTCTACAGATGAAGTATATGGCACACTAGGTAAAACCGGTTATTTTTATGAAACAACCCCTCTAGCTCCTAATAGTCCTTATTCAGCTAGTAAAGCCAGTGCTGATTTATTAGTTAGAGCTTATTATGAAACTTATAAAATGCCAGTATTAAATACAAGATGCTCCAATAATTATGGACCATATCAATACCCTGAAAAATTAATCCCATTTTTTATTTCTCAATTATTCAAAGGTGAAAAAGTTCCAGTGTATGGAGATGGATTGAATGTTCGGGATTGGCTTTATGTTTATGACCATTGTGAAGCAATAGATGTTGTATTACACAAAGGAAATGTTGGAGAAGTCTATAATATTGGTGGACATAACGAAAAAACTAATTTAGAAATTACTCATCTTATTCTCAAAGCTATGGGCAAAGATGAAAGTTCTATAAAATATGTAGAAGACAGATTAGGACACGATAGACGTTATGCAATTTCAAATGATAAAATCACTTCTGAACTTGGCTGGAAACCTTCTTTAACCTTTGAAGAAGGAATCAGATTAACAATCGATTGGTATTTAAACAATCAAGAATGGATGAAAAATATTGAACAAAAAAGAATTGGAGTAAAATAATGCCTTTTGAGTTTGAAAAATTAGAAATTGAAGGTTTAATATTAGTAAAGCCAAAAGTTTTTGGAGATAATAGAGGATTCTTTTTAGAAAGTTACAAAAAATCTGATTTTACAACAAACGGAATAGATATAGAATTTAATCAAGACAATCACTCTAAATCTACAGCAAAAGTTTTAAGAGGGCTTCATTATCAAGCAAAACCATACGGACAAGCAAAATTGGTTCGATGTTCAAGAGGAAAAATTTTTGATGTTGCAGTTGATATTAGACCAAACTCTAAAACCTTTGGCAAATACGTAAAAGTAGAATTATCTGAAGAAAATAAACATATGTTATTCATTCCTGAAGGATTCGCTCACGGGTTTGTAGTATTATCAAATGAAGCAGAATTACTATACAAAGCAAGTGGGGAATATTCTCCCCAAGCAGATAGAGGGATTCTATGGAGTGATAAAGATATAAATATTAATTGGGAAATAGATTTTGAGCCTATTTTATCAGAAAAAGATAAAAACCAGCCAATTTTAAAAGATATAAATAAAGAGGAATTAATATAATGAAAGTATTAGTTACAGGTGCAAAGGGTATGTTGGGGCAAGATTTATGCCCAATATTAGAAGATAATGAATATGATGTAATTGAAACAGATATTCATAATTTAGATATAACCAATTTAGAAAATATAAACAAAGTTATTAATAAAGAAACACCTGAAATAATTATTCATTGTGCTGCTTATACTAATGTTGATAAAGCTGAGGAAGATTTAGAAAATGCTAAAAAAATTAATGTTTTAGGAACAGAAAATCTTGCACAAATCTGCGGAGAAAAAGATATAACACTTGTTTATATTTCTACTGATTATGTCTTTGATGGAGAAGCAAATACCCCATATTTACCGAATAGTCCAACAAATCCAATAAATAATTATGGACTAACGAAACTAGAAGGTGAAAAAGCTGTAAAAAAATATTGTAAAAAATATTATATCGCAAGAACGAGTTGGCTATATGGACATCACGGGAAAAACTTTGTAGAGACAATGCTTTCTTTAGCAGATAAACCTGAATTAAAAGTTGTAGATGACCAAATAGGTTGTCCAACTTGGACTATAGAATTAGCAAATGGAATAATTAAACTAATTCAAAACGAAGAGTATGGAACATACCACGTATGTGGTAGTAATTCAACTTCTTGGTATGGTTTTGCAAAAGAAATTTTTGCACAAACTAATAAGAACGTAAACTTACAACCCTGTTCAACCGAAGAATTTCCAAGGGCAGCAAGGCGTCCTAAATATAGTATAATGGAAAATAATAAAATTTGTAGAGATTGGAAATTAGCATTGAAAGATTATTTAGCTCTAAGAATAGAAGAAGAGGATATATAAAATGAAAGGTATTGTATTAGCAGGCGGTAGCGGAACCAGATTATATCCTACAACTATCGCGATTTCAAAACAATTATTACCGGTATACGATAAACCAATGATTTATTATCCGATTTCGGTTTTAATGCTTGCAGGAATAAGAGATATTTTAATTATTTCTACAAAAGTAGATTTACCTAATTTTGAAAAATTATTAGGAGATGGTTCTCAATTTGGAGTAAATTTTTCTTACAAAATTCAACCAAGCCCAGATGGCTTAGCTCAAGCATTTATTTTAGGTGAAGAATTTATTGGAAAAGATTCTGTTGCAATGATTTTGGGTGATAATATTTTTTATGGTCCTGCTTTTAGTGGAATGCTTCAGAATGCATTAAAAAATGCAGAAGAAAATTCTATTGCTACAGTGTTTGGATATTATGTAAAAGATCCGGAACGTTTTGGTGTAGTAGAATTTGATAAAAACGGAAAAGCAATTTCTATCGAAGAAAAACCTCAAAACCCAAAATCTAATTATGCTATAACTGGATTATATTTTTACGATAACTCAGTTATTGAATATGCAAAAAGCTTAAAACCATCCAAACGTGGAGAATTAGAAATTACAGACTTAAATAAAATTTACTTAGAAAAAGAAAAATTAAATGTTGAATTATTTGGAAGAGGATTTGCATGGTTAGATACCGGAACTCATAAATCTTTAATTCAAGCAGGACAATACGTTCAAACAATAGAAGAAAACCAAGGTATAAAAATTGCTTGCCTTGAAGAAATTGGAATTTTAAAAGGTTTTTTAAAAAAAGAAGATATTTTAAATAATATTGAAAAATATAAAAATAACGAATATTATTCTTATGTGAAAGAATTATAAATATAATAAATTAAAAGGATGTTTTTATGAAAATTTTAGTCACCGGCGGTGCAGGGTATATAGGAAGTCATTGCGTTTTAGCTTTATTAGAACAAAAAAATGACGTCATTGTTATAGATAACTTATCAACAGGACACTTGGAAACAATAGAAACTCTAAAAAAATATGGCAATCTCAAATTTTATAATTTAGATTTAGTAAAATCAAAAAATCTAAGTATTATCTTTAATGAAAATAATATAGATGCAGTAATTCATTTTGCAGCATTTTCACAAGTTGGGGAATCCGTAAAAAATCCACAAAAATACTATATTAACAATGTTGTAGGAACATTAAATTTATTACAAGCAATGCTTGAAAATAATGTAAAAAAAATAGTTTTTTCATCAACAGCAGCAACTTATGGAGAACCCGAATATATTCCAATTGATGAAAATCACTCACAAAAACCAATTAACCCATACGGTCAATCAAAATTAATGATTGAAAAAATCATGGATGATTATAGTAATGCTTATAACTTAAAATCAGTAAGACTAAGATATTTTAATGTTGCAGGAGCTGATAGCCATACAAGAATTGGAGAATGGCATAATCCTGAAACACATCTAATTCCTAATATATTAAAATCAAAATTTAAAGATGGCCAAATTTTCAAAATGTTTGGAGATGATTATAATACAAAAGATGGGACTTGTGTTCGAGACTATATTGATATAGAAGACTTAGTTAATGCTCATATTTTGGCACTTGAATATTTGAATAATGGTGGTGAAACTAATTTCTTTAATTTGGGTACTAATAATGGAAATAGCGTGAAAGAAGTTTTCTCAACTTGTGAAAGAGTTTTAGGAGAAAAAATAGCCGTTCAGATAGAAGCTCGCAGAGCAGGTGATCCAGCTAGTTTAGTCGCTAATAATTCTAAAGCAAAAAAATATTTGAATTGGACACCTAAAATAAGTTTAGAAAATAGTATAAAAAATGCTTACGAATGGGAAAAAGTTCTACAAGAAAGAATTTAATATTTTTTAATCAATTCACAATTTTTACTAAAATTGAATAATTCTTTTAATCCATCCTCAAGAGAAGTGCTTTTAAATTCTTTAAAAACTGATTTTATTTTAAAGTTATCTAATATACTATCTTTAATATCTCCAATTCTTGGAGGTAAATAGTTCGGAGATTTTTTATATTGATATAAATCTTTCATCATTTCAAAAAGTTTATTAATATTAATTCCGGTATTGCTAGAGAAATTATATGTTTTATTAACAATATCAGATTCTATTGTCAATAAAACGATTTGTGCGATATCTTTTACAAATAGAAAATCTCTTATTTGAGTTCCATCATCAAAAATATTGATATCTTTATTATTCAACATTGCATCGTGGAAAATTGCAATTACCCCACTTTCTTTTGATGAAAATTGTCTTGGGCCATAAACATTTGAAAATCTAAAAATAACATATGGCACATTGAATAATTCTATATATTTTTCCATTGTTAATTTAGATATGCCATAAAAAGAAATCGGTTTTGTTGAATGCTCTTCTGTAATCGGTAAAGTTTTTGGCATTCCATACACTGCAGCAGATGATGCGGTCAAAAACTTTTTAACATTATATTTTTTACAAAGTTCTAATATTTTTATTGAACTAACTATATTTAAATTTGCATCATAAACAGGTTCTTTTTCTGAATATGCAACACTTGTCTGAGCCGCTAAATGTATGCAAAAATCAGGTCTTTCTCTATCAAAAATAAATTCTATATCATCTTTATAAATATCATTTTTATAAAACTCAATTTTATCACTTTGGGGCAAATTATTTATTGAACCTGTCAATAAATTATCAATAATTACAACTTTATAATCATTCATAATTAATTTATCTACAATATGAGAACCAATAAACCCTGCCCCACCAGTAATTAAAACTTTCTTCATATAAACCCTCTTTTTGTTAATATATTTTCCATTCTACTACAAAAATAAATTAATATAAATAAAAATAAAATTAGCCAGTTTACTGTATATATTTTTTCTTGTTTATTATAAACTATAAAAATATAGGAGTGGAACTTAAGAATGCTATCACGTTCAATTTTATTTATGCTAATTTTTGATATATTAGTGTTTAGTATATCATCGAATTTTTGGTATAATTTTTTTAATTTACCGCAAAACTTATTTTTCTTTGCTTTAGCATTAATTGTAATTACAGGTTTTGTAGTTCTTTTCTTGAAAGATAATTACAAAATTAGAGAATTTAATATTTCATCAAAAAATTATTACTTACTATTTGAAGGTGTTATTTTTGCACACATTCCATTGGCAATATTTTTATTACTATTCAATCATAATTTACAAATTTTAGAATTTATTGCACTAAATATTTTAACTATATATTTATCATTAGCAATTTATAGAAATTTATTCCACTTATATTTGTTTAATTTCAAAAAGAATAAAAATGTTTTAATAATGGGAACAAATCAAGAAGCAAAATTAATTGCTGATGAAATAATAAACAAAAAAGCTCTAAAAATGTCTGTTGTTGGCTTTGTTGATGATAAAGAAGAAGAAAATTTAATAAAAGATTCTCAAACAAAAATTTTTAATCAAGAAGAATTAAAAGATGTTATAAAAAAATATAATGTAAATATTTTAATAGTTGCGATAAAAAGAAGAATGGAAGAAAATTTACTTACCAATATGGTAGATAATATTCCAAATTATGTAAAAGTTTATCGCATGCCCGAATTCTATGAAATGGTAACAGGAAAATATTATGTAAGCAAAATGTCAATAAATTGGCTTTATTACGATTTTATGAATAAAAGAAGTTTGGTTTATGATTTTTGTAAACGAGCATTTGATATAATAGCTGCATTAATTATCTTGACAGTTACTTCTCCAATCTTAGTTTATATCGGAATAAGAGTTAAAAAGACTGACGGAGGCCCTGCGATTTATACCCAAAATCGAGTTGGCAAAGGTGGAAAAATTTTTAAAGCGTATAAATTAAGAACAATGTATTTAAATGATTATGTTCCAAAATCTGGAGAATTTGAACATGCCGTGAACGGACAAGATAATGATACAAGAGTTATTCCATTTTGTAAATTTGTAAGAAAAGCACGTTTTGATGAAATCCCACAAATGATAAATATTTTGCGAGGAGAAATGTCAATTGTAGGTCCAAGAACTGAATGGGAAGACTTAGTAAACATTTATTCAAAAGAGATTCCTTATTATAAATGTCGTCAATGGTCAAAAACAGGTTGGACAGGTTGGGCACAAATTAATCAAGGACATTGTGTATTGAACGATGATATAGCAGAAAAATTACAATATGATTTGTATTACCTCAAGCATAAAAATGTGTTGTGGGAAATAGGAATCCTAATAAAAGCAGTTTTCTTGGCTCTAGGAGGAAGACATGGGTAATATGGAAATAAATGTAACAAAATCAAGATTTTTTATATAAAAGAATTTGTATTTGTGATTAAATTGTGTAAATGTAGTAAAAATTTTTCGGGGTAGAAATTGGAAAAAGAATTAATAGATATTTCAATTATAATAATAAACTGGAATGCTGGTAAATATTTACAAGAAACCATTGTTTCTGTTGAAAATCAAACACAAAATGTTAATTACGAAGTTATCATTGTGGACAATAATTCTAATAAAAATGATGAAAGTTTTAAATACATAGAAAATGTATTAGAAAAAAAATCTAATTACAAAATTATAAAAAGTGAAGAAAATTTAGGTTTTGCAAAAGCTAATAATATTGCAATGAAAATGGCAAATGGTAGAAATTTCCTAATATTAAATCCAGATGTAATTTTTCATAATAATATTGTTAAAATTTTATCAGATTATTTAGATGAAAATGATAATGTTGGAATGGTAGGACCAAAAGTTTTAAATCCGGATGGAAGTTTTCAACAACCTTGTTTGAGAGGTAAACCTTATCCTAAAGATACATTATTTCATTTAATAGGGTTGGCAAAAACTTTTTCTAAATGTGAATTTTTTAACGGATATGCACTATGGCATTTAGATAGAGATAAAATAAATACATGCTGGGCTTTATCAGGCTGCTGTATGATGGTGAAAAAATCTTTGTTTGAACAAATAGGCGGAATGGATGAACAATTTTTTATGTACCAGGAAGAAACTGATTGGGGAATTAGAACTAAAGATATAGGTAAAGAAATTGTATATAACCCAAATGCAATAGTTACTCATATTGGGGGTGTAACAACAAAAAAAATAAAAATAAAAAGTATTTATATTTTTACTCAATCTATGGAAAAATTCTTTAAAAAACATTTTTGGCAAAAATATAATTTTATACAAAAAGCCTTTTGGCTTACCCTTATTTGGGCAAATTTTGGGGTAAGAGTTTGTAAATTACAATTATGTATAAAAAGGAGAAAAAATGTCTAACATTTTGGTTAGTGTAATTGTTCCAGTTTATAATACTGAACAATATATTGTAGAAGCATTAGACAGTATTATTAATCAATCATATAAAAATATAGAAATAATTTGTATTAATGATGGTTCAACGGATAATTCTTTATCGATATTGAATGATTATGCGTCAAAAGATTCTCGCATAAAAGTTTTTTCGCAAAAAAATAAAGGATTACCAGCTACCAAAAATGTAGGTGTTTCATTAGCAAATGGTGAGTATATTTGTTTTGTTGATTCGGATGACATAATTTCGTTAAATACGATTGAGTCTTCAGTAAAATTAGTAGAGAAAACTGGTTGTGATGTTGTTGTTAATTATTTACATATTACAAATCGGCATTTAGATTCTAAAATTTTAAAACGTCCATGGATGGCATCTACTCAGCCTTTTATTAAAAAAGAGGTTTTTATAAATAATCCAGATATTCATTATGATGAAAATTTAACAAGAGGAGAAGATATCGTTTTTTCAAATAAATTAATGGCTCTAATTGATAACGTTGCATTAAATAATGAATCGATTTACTTTTATAGAAAACGTCCAGGGCAGATGACTGATCCTAAGTGGGATCAAGAATATCCATTTTATATTAATCAATGGATAAATAAATTGACTGAGTTTTATAATAAATATGATTTGTGGAATGAAAATAAAAACCACATATTGCAATTTATTGCAACTAGTGCTTTTCCAATATACCTAAGTCGTCATTTGACATATTCAAATAGAAAAGAAATTTTCAAAAGCATAAAATCTTTTATAAGTGAATATGATTTAAAAAAAGATGTAAAAATTAAAAATAAAATAGATTTTATATTTATTTTATTTTTATCTTGTAAGAATATGTGGCAATTTGAACCAATTAGATTGACTGTTGATATGTATATGAAAATAACCCGTTGTTATTATTATAAAGTTAATTATAACAATTTATTTAAGAAGATAATTAAATCTAAATAATAAAGGACTTTAATGTTGTTAAATGATTATTTTAAAAAAAATATTGCTACTGGCATCTCGATTCCATATCTATGTGCATTTTTACTTATAGTTTTTTGTAATTTTTGGTTGTTTAAAGTTTTACCAATACAACCTTTATATATTTTTTTCTTTTTATCATTATTAGGCCTACCTTTTATATTAATGAAAAAAAAGATGAGTCTTTCTAAAACACAAATTGTAAGTTTAATTTGTTTTTTTTACTTTTTAATTACGTCTCTGTTTGTACATTGTAAATCAGATTTTGGTGTGGCTTCACACTCAACGCTTGTATTTCTATTTTATTTTTTATCTATCTTCTATTTAAAACTTTTAAATAAAGACCAAGTGTTGAGTATTGTAAATTGGCTATGTTCTTTTTCATTTATATATATTTTATTTGAAACATATTGGCGATTTTCACATCCTATTATTGGAAATAGGGCCACTGGTAGTGATATTAATGTCTCAGGTGAAGTTGAAACTTTTTATGCTTTCAAGTTTAATTCTATAATGTTTTTAGATTCTAATTTTACAGCTTTAGTTTTACTTTCAATGACATTTTTAACATTTTATATGTATAAATATGTGAAAAATAATAAATTTTATAAATTTATGACAATAGGTTTTGCTATTTTATTATTTTTAGCACTTTCTAGAGCTGCATTAGCTGCTATGATAATTACTTATGTTTTATTGTTTTCAGTTTATTTTTTAAAAAAGCATTTACAAATTTTATTTAAAATAAAAAAAATGTCAATTAAATTGTTTTGTTTTATTTTGCCTGCAATTGTATCTATTTTCATTATTACTTATTGCTTTTCTTGGTTCTTATCTGATTTGAGTTTTCTTACTAAAATTAAAATATTTCAAGATTTGTGGGATTATATGCAATCTGTTAATTTTATAGATTTATTATTAGGTAAAGGTTCGAATTTAGATATGCTGATTTCATACTTTGGAAGATCTACACATGCTTTTATACCTTCATATATAGTATGGGATGGATTATTAGGGATTGCACTTGTTTTTTATTTATGGTTCTTGATTATAAAAGATACTAAATATAAGGCATTGATGTTTTTTATTCCAACTTTTATTTCCGGAATTGCTTTAACTAATGCTCTTTTACAAATACCATATGTAGCATTAGCAATAATGACCTATTTTGAAAAATATCTTCTAAAAATGAACAAAAGGAAAGGTTTTTATGTCAAAACAATTAAATGATTATAAATTTATTCGTATAATTAAATGGGGCATATATTATATTTTTCGTTCTTTTGTAAAATTGGAGCATGTTTTGTATTTTAAATTCAAAGCAAAAAAGAAGAAAAAAATTAAAAGACTTTTTGCAACAACGGGGTGTATTTCATTGATTAATGCATTAGCTATAATTGCTGAAATTGGTGATTTTGAAAACTATGAGGATACTCTTATTATAGAAACTGGTAAAGGACGAAAAACCTTTTTAGAGCAACAAAAAGAAATTGCATCAGTTCATAAGTTTAAAGTTATAGAAGAAGTAGGGTTATCTTCTGGTGTTATTGCAGTATTGCATAATCAATATGCCTTTGATGAAGTATATGCTTTGAATCATTTAGGTTTTATAAATACGTTATTACCTTTATATACGAAAGCTAAGATTATATTGACAGATGAGGGATTTGGTTCTTTAATTGATTATAATATTTCGCACATCAATAATATAGAGAAATTTAAAACACATAAATATTTAGGCAAGGTTGATATTTTAGCAAAAGAAAAATTAGAAAAATATACTTTTGAACAAGTTAATATGAATAAATTTAAAAAAATTTGTTCGTCTTTATCAAAAAAATATCCAATAACTTATATAAATAATCCAGATGATAAATATATTCTTTATTGTAGTATTTATTGGGAAACAACTGGAACAACAAGGGAAAATTTTGCGCAAGTTCAGTCTGAAACATTAAATAATTTAATAAATGCTGGATATAAAATACTTTATAAACCGCATCCACGTGATAATGATAATTTTGGCTATGATAAAAATCCTAATGTTCAATTTATTGATACAAAATTTCCTGTTGAATTGTATGAGTTTGATATTGTAGCATTAGTTGGAGTTTGTTGTGGAACAACAATTACTTATCCTCATTTTTGGGGTATTCCAGGTTTTTCAAATCTTAGTGATAAATTAAAGAAAGAAGAAAATTTTTATTCAGATGCAATTAAGAATACATTAACAGATATTCATCGTATAATATACAAATATTCGCCTAGTTATGAGTACTTACTACAATTGGATGTGAAAAATACTTCAAAAGAAGAATTAAAGAAGCAAATTAAAAATTATTATGAAGAGTTTCTTAATTCAAAACCATTATTGTCTGAAAATTACAGTTATAATAATTAATAAGAATAAAATGACTAATAGTACCAGAAACAAGTTAATAGAAAATTCAATATCAATAGCATTAACTCAAATTTTTACATATGTAATACCATTGATAACACTGCCGTACCTTTCAAGAATTTTAGATGTAAAAAAGTTTGGTCTTGTATTTTGGGCTCAAGCTTGTATTGTATATTTTATTATAATAATTGATTATGGTTTTAATTGGTCTGCAACTAGGGAAATTGCAGTAAATAAAGATAATCAAAACAAAATATCTGAAATTTTTAATTCTGTGATGGGTGTTAAATTTATACTTATAGGTTTATGTTTTATAATATTGAATTTTATGATTATATTAATTCCAAATTGTCAAAATGAATTTTTATTATTTTATTTAACATTTTTTATGGTTATTGGGCATGCTCTTTATCCTATTTGGTATTTTCAAGGAATAGAACATATGAAATATGTTACTTTTCTAAAAATAGTATCACAAATTATATTTATAATTTTAATATTCCTCTTTATAAAATCACCAAATGATTATATATACGTTGCTCTGTTTAATTCTTTGGGTTTTATAATTGCAGGAATTTTAAGTATTGCAATTGCAATTAAAAGATTTAATTTAAAACTCCAAATTCCTAAATTATCGAATATTAAATCTCAATTTAAATATAGTTTTGGATATTTTAGTGCAAATATTTCAAATACAGCATATACAAACACAAATGCTTTTATTTTAGGTTTAATAGCAACACCTATGTTTGTAGGTTATTATGTAGCTGCAGAAAAGATTTTTCGAGCTGTTGACTTACTTTCCTGGCCATTAATTTCAGCATTTTATCCTTATATGGCAAAAACAAAAAATGTTAAGTTATATAAAAAAGTATTTTATTTAACATATTTGACATTTATAATAATAGTACTTTTTATTTTTATTTTTGCAAAAACAATTGTAATTATATTTTATGGAAATGAAATGATTGAAGCATATAAAATTTTAAGGATTTTTTGTATAACAATGTTGTTTACTCAAATATCAGGTTTTATGGGATATCCTTTTCTAGGTGCACTTGGCTATTCCAACATTGTTAATAATTCTGTCCCAATTGCAGCTTTTATTCAAATCATGTTACTTAGTATATTATACATTTTAGGTAAATTAAATATTTGGACTATTTCATATTTAACAATTTTACCATATGCAATAATGTCGATTATTAGAATAAATGGCATCATTAAAAATAAACTTTGGAATTATAAGGAGAATTAATATGACAACAACAACTAAAGTAAAAGGAATTCAGAAAGATTTTAAAATAAGGAATAAAAAAGTTAAGATAGTATTCACACATAAACCTTACTATAAGGATAAAAATACTATTGTTATGGGGTTTCCATATAATATGGACATCTCAAAGTTTGATGAAACCAAAGTAAATGATACAAAAGGTTATTATACATATATTAAATTTACAAATGACGAACTTATTTTGATTAATGACATATGTGGTAATTATAGAACATATTATATGGAACAAAATAATGTTTTATATATATCAAATGACTTTTTATATTTATTTAATTTGATTGAAAGAGAAAAACGTACTTTCAATAAATTTGAATTTGAATATTGGGAGGAACATTCTTATACAACTGGAGAAGGTACTGTTTGTGCAGATATTCACAAGATAAAACCCGCCCATATATATAAGTTTACGGATAATAATGTTATTGAAAAACTTTATTTTAAAAAAGATGTTATAAATAAGCCAAACAGGAAGAAGTGTTTTAATGAGGTGTTATCTTGTTTAAGAGACACTGTCTCACAAATAAAAAAATTACCACAAAAAAAGTTTTTAATGTTTTCAGGAGGTGCAGATTCGACATTATGTGTAAAACTTTTACAAGAACAAAATGTTGATTTTACACCGGTATTTGTAAATTTAATTCCGTCTAATTCCGAACATTATCAAGATATTTTAAAAACAAAAAAATCTGCAGTTAAGCTTAGTATTAATCCTATTGAAATAGATGTAAATATAACGAACCAAACCGATGATGCAATTATAGATATGATGTTTATGGACAGAATGTTACCTCATTTATTTTTTGGCTTGACAGAGGAGTTAAAAAGTAAATATGGAGAAGATATTATATTAATTAGTGGTCAAAGTGCGGATTCTATTTTTAACCTTGGAAATACAGCTGCTAGTTATGGATGTTTGATTGGTCGAAATTTGCTATTTGGTGATAATATCATAAGAAAGGTCTTTCACAAGCTTATTCTGCATATAACCAGAAGAGATTGGTATAAAGGCACAAGATTACCTAAAAAATCGGAAATTTTTGAAGCATTTTTAGATCTTCACAAAGGTAAATGTCTTATAGATAATTTTAAATCAAATGAATATAAAGCTAGTCTTAAAAATATTGTACAAAAATATTCATTTTATATAAATGATAAATATAATCTTTTAACGTATTTGAAAATTTTGACTCATTTACAAGGTTCTGATAATTATGTTAATGTCCAAAGTGCTGAATATGAAGGTATGCATTTAATATTTTTATTTGCAACACCGGATTTGATTTATTCAACAGTGAAAAATACGGATTATAAATATGAAATAGATCATCCAAAATCGGTTGTGTATAAAATTCTAAAAGATGTATATAACTATGAAATGCCTAATTATAAAGACTGTAAAAATTATAAAAAGGAATTAAAAGAAAAACAGACATATCAACAATATGAGCAAGATACTCATAAAATGTTTTTTAATAAAATGGAATTGTTGGAATTTTCAGAAACTATAAAAAAAATAAAATAACGGAGAAATAATATGAAAGTATATGCATTCGTACCTGCAAAAGGTACCAGTGAAAGAGTAGAAAATAAAAATATGCGTTTTTTAAACGGAGAAAGGCTTTATATAAGAGCTCTTAAGACTTTGTTAAAATGCAAAGAAATAGATAAAATTTTTCTTGATACCGAATCAGAAGAAATGTATAGCTTAGTAGACTATTTACCTATTCATTTTATGAAAAGAGACCCTGAACTTGCAAATAATAAAACTGATGGGCATAAAATGTTTATGAATGAAGTTAACACAAATCCTGACGCAGACATCTACGTTCAATTATTATGTACTTCACCGTTTATTAATCCGGAAACGATTGATAATGCTATTAGAACTATAAAAAATAAGAAGGAATATGACAGTGCTATTTTAATGAAAAAAGACAAATTTTATTTATGGGAAAATAACAAACCTACCTATGATATTAATCATATACCAAATAGTAAAGATTTACCTGAAACAATAATTGAATCTATGGGATTATATATTTCAACAAAAGAAAGTGCTATTAAAACAAATAGAAGATATGGAGAAAAACCTTTATTAGTTTATGGTAGTTTAGAAGAACTTATCGACGTAAATACTCCTGAAGATTTAGAATTTGCAGAAACTTTCGCAAAAGGTAAAAAAAGATTAGAAAATGAAAAATTACGTTTATTAAAACATTTCATATCATCCCCAGCATTATCTGATCTTTTAGATGATATGAAAATTGAAAAAAATGAAGCTTGTGGAGCTATTATAAACAATTTCAAATGTAATATAGAGGAAACAAAACTTTTTGGGCGTGCAAATACTTTAAAACTAAGAAAAATGAAAGAGGGCGAAGATTTTAATAAGATCTATGATGCGCTAAAATCATACGAAGGAATTTGTGAAAATGATATTATAGTTGTAGAAAATGAAGAGTATGAATATGCATATTTTGGAGATTTAAATGCGAGACTTGCCATTCGAGCTGGAGCCGCAGGAACTATTGTTAATGGAGCAACAAGAGATATTGATAAAGTAAAAAGTTTAAATTACCCTGTTTTTTATAAAAATATTAATGCCGCAGACGTTAGACGTAGGGCTGTATTAGACTATATTAATAAGCCTATAAAAATAAATGATATTATAATAAATCCAGGTGATTTAATATTTATAGACAGCTGTTCAATGGCTGTTATATATCAGAAATACGAACAAGAAGTTTTAAATAGAGTTTTAGAAACGTACTGTACAGAAAATAATGTTATAAAAGATATTGTATTTAATAAAGAAGTTGAACAAATAGTAAAAAATAATGGAGCTTTTTAAATCGCTTAAATAGCCAATATTCTTGTGTAGTTTACACTTTTATCTTACAATTAATTCAAAAAGGAGAGGTTAATGGAAAATTATAATTATAATCAAGAATTAAATGAAGAATTGACGATTGATTTGAAGAAAATCTTTTTTGCACTTTGGAGTAGAAAAGCTCTTATTGCTAAAACGTTTATTACTATATTAATATTTTTTATAATACTAACATTCATTTCTCCTAAAAAATATAAAGTCGATGCTGATTTATACATTAATAAAGCAAACGGAACTAACATGATGGAAATTAACCCTTATGCACTAGAAGAACTAGGTGCTGGGGGCGGTGGAATGGCTGCACTTATGAGTGGTGGCGGAGGCTTAACTAATGAACTTGAGCTAATCCAATCTCCATTAGTTATTGATAAAGTAATTAGAGAAAATGATTTAAAATATAAAAAGAAATTTGGAATTTTACCAAATAAAAAAGAAGGTGAATACATTTCTACAACTGCATTTTTAAAGAAAAATATTTCTTTTGAAAACAAAAAAGGAACAAATGTTGTAACTATTGAATATAAATCTAAAGATCCGGAACTAGCATATAATGTTGTAAGTTCTATAATTACGAATTACATAGAATTGCATAAAGAATTGCATAGTGAAAAATCAAAATCTGATAAAAAGATTATTGAAAATCAATATAATATCGCTAAAAAATCTTTTGATGAAAAAGTAAAAAAAGCCGATGGACTTCCTGAACAAGCACTTGCTATGTCAGGAAATATTTCTGCAATGTCAGCTTTTTCTCGCTCTGCTCAACAAGCTTTATCAAATCTAAAAGGACAAGTTATTCAAGGCGAAAAAGCTAAATTAGCTCTAACCGAAGAAGCTAGTAAAGTTGCAGAATTATCATCAAAATTAGAATGGGCTAGAATGGTTGAAGAAATGTCTGATTCTTCTAAAGTACTTGTACTAAAAGAGCCTCAAAAATTAAGAGATTTTGAATATGCTTCTCCAAAATTATTGATAAATATATTATTAGGTATTGTATTTGGTGCAATTGCTTCATTATTTGCTGTGATTTTTGCAGAAAATACTGACAAAAAACTTACTTATTCAATGCTCAGCGAAAACATTATCTATAATGGCGAAAATGATTTTACTGATTTAAAAGTTCAAATACTTGCTAAAAAAGATAAAAAAATTGCTTGTGTGATGTTTGAAGAATTAAGTTCGTTTTTAGCTCTACAATTAAAAGATTTTAAAAATTTAGATTTCATAAAAGCTGATATTTCATCTGAATTTGTTGAAAGAGTTAAGAATTCTGAAGAAGTAATCATATTCGCTTCTATTAATAAAACAAATTCAAAATTTTACAAACAAATCAAACAAATGCTTAATGAAATGAATAAAGAAATCAATTTAGAAGTATTAATATAAAGGAGAGAATATGAAACCAAGAGTAGAAAAACAATCAACTGTTTGGCAATCTAATTCTATGGGTTGTTTTGATAAACTTAAATTAAAATTAAATAATTTTGTCATTGATCAAACAATAAATTATTTAGGTCATAATTTCAGTAAACAAAAACTTATTAATCTTGCTAAAATCTTTGAAAAAATAGCTGGTTCAAAAGGTGGAATAAATCACGCAAGAAGAATGCAATGGTTATTTGAATCAGAACATCCACATTTATATTGGTGGAAAAAGATTTTAACAGAATTACATCCAAATTGCAGAAATAAGTGGATTAAAAATTTCTTTGTAAACGGGTATTACGGAGATAACCTAAGGAAAAGATCTGAATTTAATGAGAAAAACGGATTTTTCCCTCCAACAGTTTTATTATCATCAATTACCAAAAGATGTAACTTCAACTGTAAAGGATGCTGGGCTCATGAATATTCTGTAGAAGAAGATTTAACAAAAGAAAAATGGAGAGAAATTTTCACAGAAGCACGTGACGTTATGGGAATCCACATTATCCCTGTTGTAGGTGGAGAACCTTTCGCTAGAAAAGAATTTTTAGAATTAGCTGAAGAATTTAATGATTGTACATTCATTACTTTTACTAATGGTTCATTAATTACAGAAAAAACTATTGAAAAATTAAAGAAATTAGGAAATGTTCAACCAATGTTTTCTTTATGGGGCTTAAAAGAAGACAATGATGCCGTTCGTGGAGAAGGGTGTTTTGATATGGTAATGGAGAAAATGGATATGCTTAAAAAAGCAGGTATTTTCTTCGGTGCGAGTATTACCGCTACAAGTAAAAACTGTAATGAAGTTACGTCTGATGAATTCATGAAAATGCTTTCAGATAAAGGTGTTTTATGGAGCTGGTTCTTCCACTATGTTCCTGTAGGTGATAGCCCTGATGTAAGTTTAGTTCCAAATGCACAGCAAAGACAACAAATTTTAAAAGCTGTATATAATGCAAGAAATACTCTTCCTATGATGACCGTAGATTTTTGGGGAGATGGCCCAGAAATGATGGGATGTATTGCAGGTGGCAGACAATATATTCACGTTAATCCGCGTGGAGATGTTGAACCTTGTACATTTGTTCATTTAGCAACTCATAACCTAAAAAATTGTACATTAACAGAGGCTCTGGCTTCTCCATTTATGAGAGCAATTAGAGATGGAATTCCTTATGAAGACGGAAATATGCTTCGTCCTTGCATGATAGTTGATAGACCTGACGTATTAAGAAAATATTATGAAGAATTCAAACCTTACGAAACTCATGAAAATGCAGCTGCATATTTAACAAATCCTGAAATTACTTCTCAAATTGATAAATACTCTAAAGAAGTTAAAGAAATCCTTGATGAAGATTGGAGAAATAATTTATGGATGACAATATTCCCTCTAGAAGGTGAATATTATATTGATAGAGACACTTTCTGCTCAACAGAAAAACCACAGCACAAATGCACCGGCCATTGTGCAGGTTGTTCAAACCATTAAAAGAGGTAAAAGATGTTCTGGATATTAATAATATCTTTTATCCTATTTTCAATTCTTATTAATACCTATCCTACAATTACTTTATGGGATAGGTCATTAATCTTATACGTACAAAAGTTATTAATCATTATTCCAAACTCAATTCCTATAGCTTTTGATGGAATACTATATTTACCAATGCTAATAGTACCAATTATACTTTTATCAGTATACTTTATAATCAAGAAAAAATATTTTGATATTATCTATTTAATTTCTATTCCTTTAATTACTTATGGCATTAGTAGTTCTTTAAAACTGATTGTTGAGCGTCCAAGACCGCCGATAGAAATGCATTTATTAGCTAATCAAGATGGTTTTAGCTTCGTTTCAAACCATACTATAATTACATTTTGTTTATGGGGAATGATAGCCTATTATTTAATAAATTATTGTCATAACAAATTTATTAAACATTCAGTAATATATATAGCAATTTTATGGAGTATTTTAATTGGTTTCAGTAGAATTTGGCTCGGAGTACACAACCCAACTGACGTTATTGCAGCTTATTTATTAGGTGGTATATTGTTAATAATTTATATAAAAGTACGAGAATTTATGAAAAAATATATAGGCCTATAACAAATGAAAAATGTTTTAATTGTCAGTAATTACAGAGCTGGCAGAAAAACTGCAGTTCTAAATAAAAAAATATTAAAAAAATTTTTATATCAACATGCTGAATATTTTCAAATAATTGATATTTGTGATTTAGAGAATATTAATGCTTCCCAGTTTGATACAATTATAGCAATGGGTGGAGACGGTACAATAAACAAGATTTTACCCTATATTATAAATACTGACAAAAAACTAGGAATTATACCCTGCGGAACGGCAAATTTATTAGCTGCAAAACTCGGAATCCCAACCAATATAAAAAAAGCTTTAAACATTTTAGCAAAAGAAAATTCAAAAAAAATTGACGCGATATCTATAAATAATAAACTCTGTATTTTAAGATTTGGCTTGGGATATGATTCAGATATTATAGGAAAAACTCCACAATCATTAAAAAATAAATTTGGCTACTTTTCATACTTTATAGCAGGCATTTTATTTGCACTTAGATTAAAAATGAAAAATTACCACATTATTTTTGATAATAAAGAATTTAATATTAAGGCTTCTTGTATAATTATAGCGAATGCTTCTAATATGTATAAAAATTTAATTTCAATAAGCAATAAATGTGAATTAGACGATGGGCTTATAGAAATCTTTATTCTAAAAACAAAAAACCCTATAATATTTTTTATTGAATTACTAAATATAATATTTAAGCATCATATTAACAACTCTAAAGCTATGTATTTTAAAACCTCTAACTTAAAAATTAACAACAAATTTAATATGTGCCACATTGACGGCGAAACTATTAAATTAAAAGGAGATTTATATTTCAATATTATTCCTAAATCAATTAATGTAATAAATTAAACTTATAAGATTAATTAATTCACTTATACTCTAAGAGATAAAAACTCTAGTAAAAATTATTACTAGAGTTTTTATATAAATACTCTTAAATTTTTCTATAGCCACACTTAGGACATATATTTTCTGAATTTAAAGCTATTCCACATAAAGGGCAGCGCTCCAAAGTTCTATTAACTTCATAGCATTCACTGGCAGCATTAACCCCACTTGTAAATGTAATTTTTGAAATATTCAATTTATCTTTTAATAACTCATAAACAATTTTAATCATTCCTTCAACAGTCATAGTTTCTTTTGTAACAACCAATCTGCAATCAGGATAAGCTGTAGCTAATTCTGTTTTAAAAGCATAACCTTTCATAGTATTTTGTGGTGCCCCGTTTTTAATACCTTGTTTTTCATAAACGTCTAAAATAGCAGGTAAAAGAGGATCATCTTCTCTTAAAATTGTTGCATGATCAAAATTTTTCAAAACCTCCCAAGCTGTTTTTTGAATTTCGTTACAAGGAAAAACCATATTTACACCGGTATTAATACTATCTTCCACTTCGATAGTTAAAACTCCTGTATGTCCATGTAAATACTGTGCTTCACCTTTAAAACCATAAAATCTATGTGCATATTGTAAATCAAATGTTGTAATAGATTTCATAACCAGCTCCTTTCCATTTTTACCAAATAAAAACTTCTATTAAGAATATCAATTTTTTCTTAATCGGTCAATATAATGTACATTGCTATAATGTTAAGTTAATTTCAGATAATTGAATAACTTTATATCCACCAAAACAATTAGCACTATATGGATGTATACCACATGTTTGTATAGAATTTATAGTATCTTTATTTAATGAAATTATATACTTATTATTTTTATTATTTAATAATTTTATTACTTCATCTATTTCTTTTTTATATTTTTTTTCTTTTCCGTATCCCCAAGCTAAAATTACATCTACCTGCTCTCTATTATTTAAAAACTTTCCAATAAATCCCATATTCTCACTATTATTTTGAGTATCTATTTCTTTAACTTTAGGATTTCGTTCAGAAAAAATATTTATAATTTCCATACTATTATATTTTTCTTCTACAATTTTTCTACAAATTTTTATAGTAGGATCATCCTTAAATGGATTAGCTTTACTAGGGTTAAACATTATAATAACAACATTGTTATTACCATCGTTAAATTTTTCATAGTAATAATATCTGTGTTTTTGCTGACAAGCCCCCAACTCGTCTACCTCTGTTTCATATTTTTCTTCTGAAAATAACATGAAACCATAGTTATTGTTTTTATATTTTAAAGGTTCAAATATACATCCATCGTTATTATAAGCTTCAGTTAATGCATTTGTTTGTTTGAATTTTTCAATGTTTGTTAATACTTTATCTAAATTTTTCATATTTCTACCTTTCTTAATACTATAATGTATATACTAATACTTATATCTGTCAAAAATGGACGTAATCTTTTTCTTATCCTGTATTTATGCTCTTTTATTCAGAATAGTCAAATACTAATATATTTTATACTAAATTATATCCATTAAAAAGATTATATTTATACGATATTACTAATCAAATTTTCTTTTTAAACGTCCGTTTATGACGTATTCTTGTGATAAAATAAATGAAAAAGAGGGTTGTATATGCAAGATAAGCCAAGATATTCCAGAATCACAGATTTAATAGACTTAATTATTTTTATGTCTTCAAAAATAAATGGAGTTTCTCTTGAAGAGATTCAGGAGCGTTTTAGTGTCTCTAGAAGAACTGCTGAGAGAATGCGTGATGGAGTCTTATTTGCATTACCTCAAATAGAAGAATTACCAACTGATGGAAGAATTAAGCGCTGGGGATTTCCAACCCATAGTTTTGGGGAATTGGTTTATTTTACATCAGAAGAAATTGCGTTTTTAGAGAAGCTCAAAACTAATTGTGATGAAGTTTCTGCAAAAGATTTGCAAGAAATAATCATTAAACTAAAGGCTCTAAATAGAAGAAAATTACCAAAATTAGAAGAACAAATAGAATTTTCAATGAGGTCAGAAGGCTACGCAATAAGTCAAACTCAAAATTATAAAATAGATTATAAATTAGTGTCGGATATAAGGTTCGCAATTAAGGAAAATAGAAAAATTTCTGCAATTTACAAAGAAAAAGAGAGAATTTTAATTCCTTTAGGATTAATTTATGGTGAAAAAGTCTTTTTAGTTGCGAAAGAAGAAGCAAAAGGAAATGATGTATATCAATATTCATTGCATAAATTAAAAAATGTTGTGGTTACACATGAAAAATTTGAGCCTCAAAAATTTGATTTAAAAGAATATTCAAATAAATCATTTGGAGTTTTTCAGGGTAAAATCTATGATGTAAAACTAAAATTCATTCCAGAAGCTGCTGAAGATGTTATGAATTACAATTTTCATCCAACACAAAAGATTACGAAAGAAGCTGATGGAAGTATAACAGTTACTTTTAAAGCAAGTGGAGATAAGCATATTCTCTGGAATTTATTTAAATGGGGATATGCTGTAGAAATTATTGCTCCACTTGAATTAAAAGAAAATTATAAAAAATATATTGATGAAATTAGAAGAGAATTATAGTTTTAATATTAATAATATAAATATTTATCAAACACGTCCGTAAAAGACGTGCTTGTAATTTATATTTAAAATAAAACAACAATAGGACCGTAAAATGAAACTTATAAAAACATTAAAAGATGAATATATCAATGCTAATATGCAAAGATTTATCGCCCAAGATGAAACTGTAGAGGAAGTAGAAAGCTTTTTTCTAACTCCTCTAACACAAGAAGAAACAAACCTGCCTATGAACGTATATTTAAGATGTATAAAAAACTTTAATGGTGAACCTCCATTTTTGCGTTTTCAAAATGATAGAAATTCTAGATTTAATACTAACTGGGTAAAAATCTACCTTAACGGAAGGGTTGATAATTATGAAAACAAAGCTATTCCATTTTTAGACGTAGAAATGCACTCATTACTAGCCTGGATAGAATTAAATAAAGAAGTTATTAGTAAACATTATTACCAGGAATATAGTTCCTGTGATATTTGTAAAAATTTAAAAAATATATGAAGTACAAATTATGATAGTTGTATACTAAAATAAAAAAGGAGACTAATATGAATGATACACAATTATTAATTGCCATTGGCGGTACAGGTTGTAAAATTTTATCTAAATTTGATACAGATTTAGATAAATTATATATTGATACAGATCCTAAAGTTGTTGAAATTTATTCAAAAAACACTTGCAAAGGAACAGGCTCTCAAATGGCTTTAAGGATTGGCGAAAAGAATTGTAGAGAAAATTCGGCATCAGGTGATGTTGCAATTGGAGAAATTAGTCTTACAGAATCCTGGGATGAAATATCTAATTATATAGAAAATTATTCTAAAATTGTAATAGTCACATCTTTAGGGGGAGGAACATCCTGTGGTGTGACAAAAAAACTTGCTGAATTTTGTAAGCTAATTTCTAAAGATGTGGTCATAGTATCTGGATTACCTTTTGAATTTGAAGGACAGTTAAGAAATCAAAAGGCTCTAAAAACTTGTAATAAAATCTCTTTCTTGTGTAAACTTTGTACTACTAAATATCAAGAAAATGAAATTCCTGGGCGTAAGACTTTACAAGAAGCTTTTGATTTAGAAGATGAAAAAGTTATGCAACTTCTTGAGTCTGTTATGAAAGATTCAAGTATATAAAAAATAGAAAATCACTGAACTTTATTATTAAATGTTACAAATTACTGTTTAAGAGCTTTTTAAGATATAATAAAGTCAGTCCTGCATCAATTTATGGAAAGGTGTTTGTATAATGATTAATGAATTTCCAGACTTTTCTAGTGTAAAAATGGATAAAGACAATCCAAAATGGGAAATTGCAATTTCTAGAGTACACGACTTATATCAAAAAGATTATGATCTTAGAACACCTTTTGAGCGTGATCGTCATCGTATATTGCATTCTAATGGCTATAGACGTCTAAAAAATAAAACTCAAGTTTTTTTTGCTCCTCATAATGATCATATTTGTACAAGAATAGAACATGTTACGCATGTAGCATCAGTTGCAGAAACTATTGCAAAATTATTAAAGCTAAATTTGGATTTAGTAGAGGCAATTGCTATTGGGCACGATATAGGACACGCACCTTTTGGACATGAAGGTGAAAATATTTTAAGAAAAATTGCTAAAAAACATAACTTAAAATCTTTTTGGCATGAAGGAAACAGTTTACATTTTATTGATGATATAGAAACACTAACTGATTATGAAGGGTATCAACAAAATCTTAATTTAACGTATGCAGTAAGAGATGGGATTGTATGTCACTGTGGGGAAGTGGACGATAGAATTTTAAAACCTAGAGAAGACGCTTCTGACTTAAAATCGGTTTCAAAAGGTGGTAAAATCGGTGCTTTTACTTATGAAGGTTGTGTTGTAAAAATAGCAGATAAAATTGGTTACATTGGAAGAGATATCGAAGATGCTTTCTCTTATGGAATATTAGAAGACAAGCAGCTTCAAGAACTTGAAGACATCATTGGACAGACTTATCCTGATATTAAAATGACAGAAATTAATACTACAGTTCTAATACACAAATTTATAGTAGATTTATGTACAAATTCTTCTCCTGATGTTGGTTTATGTTTCTCTGATGATTGTTTTAATGTTATGAAATTGATAAAAAATTTCAATTATAAAAATATTTATCGTCATGAAAGACTTGAGCCATTTAAAAAATATGCAAATTTAGTTATTAATACGATTTTCGACAAATTATTATATTATAACAAGGAAGAGCTTCAAAAAACTCTTGAAAAAGAGCGTAAAATTTATCCTTGTCTAATAAGTAATTTTGAAGAATGGTTAGTAAAGTATTCAAATTACAATTTACAAGAACGTGCAAATTTAAAACTCAAAAATAGTTTAATATACGATATTAATAGTAATGAAGATTATCAGAATGCTATTATTGATTTTATTTCTGGGATGAGCGACAATTTTGCAATCACAATTTTTAATGAAATAATTAGTTTTTAGGAGTTTTAAATGCAAAAATTAGATGATATAAAACCAAATACAAAGCAACAAGAATGCATTGATAATATAGATGGAAAGTTTTTAGTTTTAGCCGGACCTGGAACAGGAAAAACATTTACAGTAGTTCAACGAATTAAGTCAATGATAGAAAGAGGAATTGATGCTTCAAAGATTCTTTGTTTAACTTTTACAGATGCAGCTGCCAATGAAATGAAAATACGTTTGGAAAAAGAATTGGATAAACAATCTGTTGATGTAAATATTTATACATATCACAGTTTTTGTTGCAACTTAATAGATGAATATACTGAAGAATTTGAACTGCCACATAGTTATAAAATTATGAATGATGCAGCATCAAGAGCATTTATAAAAGAATGTATAAATGAAATTAACCCAAAAGAGTTTAGAACAGGGAAAAATGATCCATATTATTACATTGATACAATTAAACGAAGAATAGAAGAAATAAAAAAACATCGCCTTAATAAAGAACAATTCTTTGAGAATATTAAAACCAATCCCGACTGGGAACCAGAACTATATAGATTAAAAAATGAACTTGAAACAAAATTAAAAAAAGGTGAGACAAGAGTAAAAACTCTTGTTGATAATATTGAAAACCAAGCTAAAAAAATAGAACAAGCTCGTGAACTTTGGTCTTTTTATGAGCTATATCAGACAAAAATGGAAGAGAATCATTATCTTGATTACAACGATATGATAAATTCTGTATTGAATAAATTTGAGACATCTCCTTCATTTTTAGATAAAGTTGCAAATAAATATGAATACCTGTTAGTAGATGAATATCAAGATACAAATAGTTCACAAAATTCTATTGTTTTTAATCTTACACACGCTTTAAAAAGTGAAAATGTTTTTGTGGTAGGAGATGATGATCAGATTATTTATACTTTTCAAGGAGCCAAATTAGATACTATAGAAAAATTTTTAGAGGAATTTCCAGATACAAAAGTTATTTGTTTAGAAGAAAATATGCGTTCTACGCAAAATATTCTCGATGTCGCAAGAATGGTAGCAAAACAGGATTCCAAGAGGATTGAAGATAATCCAAAGTTTGCAAATTATCATATTAACAAAAAACTTGTTTCTAAAAACGAAAAATTACAGAATAAGAATTCAAGGGTTCGTTGTTATAAATATGTTGATCTTATGCAAGAATATACTGAAATCGTTAATGAAATTGAAAAAATTATATCTTCTGATGATTGTCCAATTGATGAGGATGGGAACAAAAAACTTTCAGAAATTGCAATTTTAACTCGAACTAATGGAGAGTTAGATACTTTTGCAGAGATGCTTAAGGCACGAAACATACCATATGAGTTAAAGGATGGAAAGAATATTTTTAAAATAAAAGGAGTAAATATTCTTTATTATTATATGCAAATGTTAGTAAATCCGGAATTGCATTCTTATAGAGTGTTTCAACTTTTACTGGCTCAACCTTTTGCAATTAATCCTAAAGATTATCAAAAATTATACGAGAATATTTCCAAACAAAAAACTTTCATTGATGTTATAAGAACGATTCCTCGTGAAGAGTTTATAGAAGCAGATAAAATTGATAAATTTATAAAAACATATGATTATTTATCAGTATACAAAACAAAAGAAAATATTAAAAATACGGTATTAGAAATTGGTGCAAAAACAGGTATATTCAATTATTACTTAAATACAGAACTTAATCGTTCTGAAAATATTATGGGGTTAAAACGAATAGTTGATGAAGCCGCAAGTTATTCAGAGATTTACCGTGCAGGATGCTTAGAGGAATTTGTAGAATATTTAAAAGTTTTATCTGATGATGAAATAGAAATTTTAACAGAAAAAGCACCTGTTCCAATGAATGCAATTCAATTATGTACGTATTATTCATCTAAGGGAAGAGAATTCGAATATGTTTATATGCCTACACTAAATGCTCACAAATGGGAAAGTGATAGAGGTTCAATGAAGCCTGAAATACCAGTAAATATTACTGAATACAAGAATAAAGCCGAATTAGATGAACTAAAGCTTTCTGATAGAATAAAAGTAATGTATGTCGGTATGACAAGAGCCAAGCATAAATTGAGACTCTCATATGTACAAACTGTCAATGGGAAAGGAAAAAATTTAAGCAAATTTCTTGCGAATATTCAAAATGTTTTTGAAACAGAAGATGAGCCTTTTATTTATACAGAACCAAATTTTTATTATGTAGCTAAACAAGCTCTTGTTAAACGAGACTATGATTATAGAAAAGATTTTTGTGCTCTTGTTGATACAAAACTTGCAAATAGATCTTTTTCTCCAACCGCAATTAACACATATTTAAAATGTCCACGTGAATATCTATATAACAACATACTTGAATTTAGTGGAAAAGACGGAAATCCTGATAATCTAAGCTATGGTTCAGCAATACATAAAGCGTGCGAAGATTTAATTAGTTATGCAAAAAGTAAAGGAGAATATCCATCAAAAGAAAGATTTATACAGATATTTAAAGACAAATTAAGCAAGCTTCCAATATCAAGTTACAAACAAAGAGCTAATATAGAAGTTCGTGGTGAAAAAGCCCTTTCAGATTATTACCATCAGATTATTTCTACCCCAATTTCAAATTTATATGAGGTAGAAAAGGCTTTATCTTTTGAATTAGGTGGCATAAAGTTTTATGGAATTATTGATCGTATCGATAAAAATGAGGATGGTAGCTATAATATTTATGATTATAAAACAGGTAATGCTAAAAAAGGTGTAGAATTAGGTGGTGAGCACGAAGATTATTACAACCAAATTGCTTTATATAAATATTTCTTTGAAAAATCCACAGGTAAAAATGTTAAAGCTACAACATTGATTTATCCAGAAGATTATACAAAAAATTTAGAGCTTAATTTAACATCCGAAGATTGCGAGATTGTTGTTAAAAATTTCAAAGATGCGATAGCATCAATACGAAAATATAATTTTGAACCTACATATAATAAAGAAATATGTAAATATTGTAGTTACAAAGATTTTTGTGAGATGGAAATTATTTAAAAATTATTTTTAAATGTATTGCTAAAACACTTATATTTTAGTTTTATCGAACTTTTTGAGAGGTTTATTTGTGATATTATAAATATGATGTTAATTAATCTAGGAGTTTTTATGGCTGGCAAGGGTAGTGTAAAACTTGGATTTGAAAAGCAAATATGGGATGCAGCGTGTGTACTTTGGGGACACATACCTGCAGCTGAATATAGAAAAGTCATTATTGGTTTAATCTTTTTAAGGTATATTTCTGCAGCATTTGAGAAAAGATATAATGAACTTTTAGCCGAAGGTGATGGATTTGAAAATGACAAAGATGCTTATACAATGGAAAACATTTTCTATGTTCCAGAGTCTGCTCGATGGTCAACTATTGCAGCTGCCGCTCATACTCCTGAAATTGGCAAAGTAATTGATGATGCAATGCGAGCTATTGAAGCTGAAAACAAAGCACTCAAAAATGTTTTGCCTAAAAACTATGCAAGTCCGGATTTGGATAAAAGAGTTTTAGGTGAAGTTGTTGATTTGTTTACAAATAATATAAAAATGGAAGATATAGGGACTGACAATGATTTACTAGGTCGAACCTATGAATACTGTATAGCACAATTTGCAGCCTATGAAGGTACAAAAGGTGGTGAATTTTATACCCCATCTAGCGTTGTAAGAACGATTGTTGAAATTCTAAAACCTTACGAAAACTGTAGAGTTTATGACCCTTGCTGCGGCTCAGGAGGTATGTTTGTACAATCTGTAAAATTCTTGCAAGCACATAGTGGAAATAGAAATAAAATTTCTGTATATGGCCAAGAATCCAATGCTGATACTTGGAAAATGGCAAAAATGAATATGGCAATTCGTAGTATTGATGCAGATTTTGGACCATATCAAGCTGATACATTTTTTAATGACTTACACCCAAGCCTAAAAGCAGATTTTATTATGGCAAACCCTCCATTTAACCTTTCTAACTGGGGGCAAGACAAACTTCAAGATGATGCTAGATGGAAATATGGCTTACCACCTAGTGGAAATGCTAACTATGCTTGGATTCAACACATGATTTATCACTTAGCACCAAATGGGAAAATAGGTTTGGTCTTAGCTAATGGTGCTTTATCTACTCAAACAAGTGGTGAAGGTGAAATCAGGAAACGAATTATTGAAGATGATTTGATTGAAGGTATCGTTGCGATGCCGACACAACTTTTCTATAGCGTAACAATACCTGTAACCTTGTGGTTTATATCAAGAAACAAAAAACAAAAAGGTAAAACTCTTTTCATAGATGCTCGTAAAATGGGTTATATGGAAGATAGAAAACACAGAAACTTGTCTGATGAGGATATCAAAAAACTTGCAGATACTTTTACAGCTTTCCAAGAAGGAATATTGGAAGATAAAAAAGGTTTTTGTGCAGTAGTAACAACAGAAGATATCAAAAAACAAGATTATATCCTAACCCCTGGCCGTTATGTCGGGATAGAAGAGCAAGAGGATGATGGCGAACCGCTTGAGGATAAAATGAAACGTTTGACATCAGAATTAGCTGAAATGTTTGCACAATCAAATACTTTGCAGGATGAAATCAAAAAGAACCTTGCAAGCATAGGCTTTGAGGTGGGGTAAATGGCAATATCTGAACAAGAATTAGAGATATATCGTAAAACAGTTAGCGTAGAACGGCTAAAGTCATTTAGCGTTCATAATAAAAATGTTGTTACATTAAAAAATTTAAAAGAATATTATATTGCCAATATTATGATATCTCAAGCTTTTTACCCAATATTATCAACTATTGAAATTACTTTAAGAAATGCAATAGATACTACATTCAAAAACTTACTTGGCGAAAATTGGCTTGAGCAAGAATATCTGAATAATAATATTTTGCATCAACAAGATTATAACAAATTTAAAATATCTTATGAAAAAATTCAGGATAAATATAAAGATAAATATACACCTGGTAAAGTAATAGCAGAATTACATTTTGGCTTTTGGACAACACTATGTTCAAAACGATATAATGCCAGAATTTGGACAAAAAAAGGTTTTTTTAAAGGTGTTTTTAAAAATTATCCAAAATCTAAACAACAACAAATACATGATATTGCTGTTAAACTTAATAAAATTAGAAATTTTAGAAATAGAATATTTCATTACGAACCAATAATAAGAGATGATTATGATATAAAATGCATGTATCTTTTAATTGAAGAAGTTTTAAATTATCTACCAAAAGATAATTTAGAAATAATAAAAAAGACTTCAGAATTTAAAAAAGTATATAATAAACTAAATAAGCGTTTTAAAAGCAAAAAATCTAGAGCACTGTATGCAGAATGCATAGGAAGAAACTCTAGATTGTACACACATATTATATCAAAAATATTTGATTTTGTCAATACAAAAATCAAAGGCAAAACAGTCGCAAATCCAGTCAAGGAGGGTGGAGATGACCTCTAAAGAGTGGAAAGATGTAAAATTAAAAGATATAACAATATTGATTTCAAGAGGAATCACTCCTAAATATACGGATAGTGAAGGAGTTATTGTAATCAATCAAAAATGTATAAGAAATGGACAAATAAATTTAAAAGAATCTCGTTTGACTGATGATAAAACCAAAAAAATTCCTGAAAATAAATTTGTTGATAACAATGATATTTTAATATGTTCTACAGGAATTGGTACATTAGGAAGAGTTGGTTTTTTAAGAAATAAACTTAATACAAAATTAACAGTAGATTCTCATGTTTCAATTGTACGTGCAAATAAAGATTATACGAATCCAATTTTCTTAGGATATAATTTATTTTCACGACAAAGTGAGATTGAAGCAATGGCAAAGGGTAGCACTGGTCAAACTGAACTTTCCAGAATTGATCTTGGAGAAATGAACATATCATTACCACCGCTAGAAATCCAAGAGAAGATAGCTCGTATTTTGTCGAGTTTGGATGATAAGATTGAGTTGAATAATAAGATTAATCAAAATTTAGAACAGCAAGCAGATTTGTTATTTAATGATTTGTTTTTAGAAGATAAAGATTGTATTAAATTATCTGAAGTAATATCTACAACCTCAGGGGGAACTCCCTCAAGAAAAAATCTAAATTTTTATACTAATGGTTCTTTTTGTTGGGTTAAATCAAAAGAATTAAATGGGACATTTATTACTGAAACAGAAGAAAAAATTAATCAATTGGCAATAGAAAAATCATCAGCTAAATTATTACCTCCATATAGTGTGTTGTTAGCTATGTATGGAGCTACTGTAGGAGAGTATGCAATAATAAGTAAACAAATGACTTGTAATCAGGCCATTTGTGCAATTATACCAAATGAAAAATATCCTTATACGTATATTTATGAATATATTAAACTTTCAAAAGAAAGAATTAAAACTTTAGCAATTGGTTCCGCACAACAAAATATAAGTCAAGTTCTTATAAAGGATTTATTAGTCCACAAAAATATAAATAAAATTAAAGAATATCATTTTAAAACAAGATATTTGTTTGAATTGATTAAAAATAATCAAATAGAAAATGAAAAACTAAAACAACTACGTGACACGCTTTTGCCAAAACTCATGTCTGGTGAAATTGATGTCGATAAAGTGGAGATATAAGAATGTCAAGAAGAAATATATTTGAGCTTCTAAAAGAAAAATATAATGTTCCTAATGAAATGGAAAAAATTGTTACACTTTATAATAGTAAATTGTTTTATTACAATGGAGATTTTGACAGAGGAAATTATACTCCAGAAGAAATATTTGAACATAAACTTTTAAAAAAATGGAAACATCGAGGAAGTTATTTAAATTGTAGAGAAATAAAAGATGTCCTAGGGATACCAAAGTTTTTCACCTTTGAAACTCCAATTGAAGATGTATTAAATACTCTTGAATATTATGAAAATCTATCTTACCTATTAGTAAATAAACTAAATATTTTAAAAAATTATAAATATAACGTTTCTGATAATTTTAAAATTTTGTTAGAAAATATGCAAATATTACTAGATCATTTAAACTATGAGTTTAAAATTTTTGACAAAGAAGAAAAGCTAATTCTTATCCCTAAAAATCCTGTGGCTTCATCAGTTGCAGAAATCTCGGATGAAGAAACCGCAATGGCTATTTTGATGTACAATCACCACACATTGAAAGGTGATATAGAGGCAAAACGGGAGCTGTTAAATTCAATAGCGAGAACTTATGAACCTTTATTGAAAAGCCCTATCGAAGGATATAAAGATTTTTACGAAAAAACTAACCAATTATTAAATAATTTACATATAAGACACAATAATTTTGAGGAAGAAAATAATAAAAATCTAGTAATTAATATTGATGACAAAACTTTAGAACATTGGTATGATGAATTATATCAATTATTGTTATTTTGCGTGCTAATTGATGATAATTTAAAACGAAAAAAAGAGGCTGGGGAATTTTTGAAACAATTAAAACAAGGAGCATAGATGACAGTTACATTCACAGAAGCAAGTTATGAAAATTCTATAATCGAACTTTTTCAAGATATGGGATACAACCACATCTATGGTCCTGATATTGAAAGAGATTATACAAGTCCTTTGTATGAGGAGGTTCTTGTTGATTCTTTGTATCGTATTAACCCCAAGTTATGCGATGATGCGATAAAAGATGCTATATACAAGCTCAAAAACTTTGAAATAGGTGAGCTTGTACAAAAGAATGATATTTTTATGGATTATTTGCAAAACGGGATTGAGGTTAGGTATCTAAAAGACGGAGAAGAACATTCTGACATTGCTTATCTTGTTGATTATGAGAATGTAGAAAATAATTCATTCATTATTGCTAACCAGTGGACTTTTATCGAAAATTCTGAAAAAAGGCCTGATGTAATTCTGTTTTTAAATGGTTTGCCTGTTGTAATAATGGAATTGAAATCACCTTCAAGAGAAGAAACTGACGCATCAGAGGCTTATCGTCAATTAAAGAATTATATGCACGAAATCCCTTCTATGTTTATTTATAACGCAATCTGTGTAATGTCTGATCAATTAACCTCAAAAGCCGGGACTATTACATCTGATGAAACTCGTTTTATGGCTTGGAAAACAAAAGATGGTGATTATGAAAATACACAATATGCACAGTTTGATACATTCTTTGAAGGGATTTTCCAAAAAGAAAGATTGTTAGACATAATCAAAAACTTTATTTGTTTTTCAAAAGACGGGTTAGATATTTTCAAAATCCTTGCAGGATATCATCAATATTTCGCTGTAAAAAAAGCTGTTCAATCAACAAAACGAGCAGTTGAAACTGACGGGAAAGGTGGGGTTTTCTGGCATACGCAAGGTAGCGGAAAATCTTTATCAATGGTGTTTTATGCCCATCTTTTACAAAACGCATTGAATAGTCCGACTATTGTCGTGATTACGGATAGAAATGATTTAGATAATCAGTTATATACTCAATTTGCAAAATGTAAGGACTTTTTAAGACAAGAGCCTGTCCAAGCATCAAGTAGAGAAAACTTAAAAGAACTTTTAGACGGTAGAGAAGCTAATGGAATAATCTTTACCACAATGCAGAAGTTTGAAGAATCAGCGGAGCCATTATCTACTAGAAGAAATATTATTGTTATGGCTGATGAAGCTCATCGAGGACAGTATGGATTAGCTGAAAAAGTAGATTCTAAAACTGGTGAAATCAAAGTCGGAACAGCAAGAATTATCAGAAATTGTCTTCCAAACGCAACATTTATAGGGTTTACCGGAACTCCCGTTTCTATAAAAGATAGAAACACAAGAGAAGTCTTTGGGGATTATATTGATGTATATGATATGACACAAGCTGTTGAAGATGGTGCAACTCGTCCCGTATATTATGAAAGCAGGGTTGTAAAACTTCAACTTGATGAGCCTACATTAAGACTTATCGACAAAGAATATGAGCTTATGGCTCACAAGGCTGATCCTGAAGTAATCGAAAAAAGCAAACGAGAACTTGGACAAATGGAAGCTATTTTAGGCAATCCAAGTACTATAAATTCTCTAGTTACGGATATTATTGAACATTACGAAACAAATATAGCCGATAAGTTGACAGGAAAAGCTATGATTGTTGCTTATTCAAGAACTATTGCTTTAGATATTTATCATAAAATACTTGAGTTAAGACCTGATTGGACAGAAAAAGTTAAGGTTGTAATGACAGAAAGTAACAATGATCCTGAAGAGTGGCGAAAAATTATCGGAAACAAACATCATAGAGATGAACTGGCAAAAGATTTTAAAAAGAACGATTCTGAGTTTAAAATTGTAATTGTTGTCGATATGTGGCTTACCGGATTTGATGTTCCATCCTTAGCTACAATGTATGTTTATAAGCCAATGTCAGGTTATAATTTGATGCAGGCAATCGCAAGAGTTAATAGAGTTTTTGAGGATAAAGAAGGCGGACTTGTTGTAGATTATGTAGGTATAGCTTCTGCTTTAAAACAAGCAATGAATGATTATACTGTGAGAGATAGAAAAAATTATGGTGATCCGAATATTGAAACTTCTGCTTACCCTAAATTCCTTGAAAAATTAGAAGTTTGCCGCGATATTATGCATGGATTTAATTACTCAAAATTCAATAACGGTACTGATTTAGAAAGAGGAAGACTAATTAGTGGTGGTATGAACTTCTTAATCGGAGTAGAAAATGAAAAACTTAAAGAACGATTTATAAAAGAAGCTCTACTTCTTCATCAAGCATTATCCTTATGCTCGTCACTAGTTGCGAGAGATAACAGAATAGAAGCAGCATTTTTCGAAGCTGTAAGAGTACTTGTTGTTCGTTATATGAATGAAGGGTCCGAAAAGAAAATTTCATTAAAAGAAATGAATCAAAAAATTAATGAATTACTTAAGCAAAGTATCAAAAGTGATGGAGTTATTAATCTTTTTCAAGATGTGAAAGAAGAGTTTTCTCTTTTTGACCCAAAATTTTTAGATGAAATTTCTAAAATGAAAGAAAAAAATGTTGCAGTAGAAGTATTAAAAAAATTACTTGCAGAGCAAGTATCAATTTATAAAAGAACAAATTTTGTAAAATCAGAAAAATTCAGTGAAATTATTAAAGCTGCAATGAATAGATACATAAATGGAATGATAACTAATGAAGAAGTTATTGAAGAACTATTAAATATTGCAAAACAAATAGCAAAAGCAAAAGAAGAAGGAAACGAATTAGGCCTAACGGTTGATGAATTAGCATTCTATGATGCTTTAACAAAACCGGCTGCAATTAAAGATTTTTATGAAAATGATGAGTTAATTGCAATTACAAAAGAATTGACAGACACTCTTAGAAAAAATAAAACCATAGATTGGCAGAAAAAAGCTTCTGCAAGAGCTACTATGCGAATGATGATTAAAAAACTTTTAAAAGCCCATAAATATCCCCCAGAAGGTATGGATGATGCAGTCCAAACAGTTATGACACAATGTGAGCTTTGGTCAGATAATGAATTAGAAAATTAACTTGATTTTATTTCTGTTTTAAGTGATGAATACGACAACCTGAAAAGGAGGTCGTATGGAAAAAGTTATTGTTTATCAGATTAAGCAAGTTGATTTTGAAAAATTAGAAAAATTAGCTGAGCGGATTTACAATACAGTCACTGTAATTGATTATTTTTGCAGGACACAACAAGAAATTGAAGAGCTATATAATCTTGCCCCAATCGTAGAAAATTTAAGGCGAGATACTGATACAGTAAACGCTTATTTTATAAATTATCCTGACAACAAGAATTTTTAAATGGTATTTAACTCCTGTTTAAATAGCGTTCAAAAAGTGTTCAAAAAATGGATTGTGTCTGAATGATACATTTTGAAAGAGTTTGCTTGACATTTTACTCATTAAGAGTGATGAATGTCATTGCTGATAAGAGGTAACAATGATTGAATTAGGCAAAAAATACAAGCTTAAAAAGATTAAAGGTTTTAAGAGCTCTGATAATGAGTATTACAAAGTAATTGGCTTCTACAATTTCGACACTGTAATTTGTGAAAACACTTGCGGAGAAAGGTTTGTATTTATGAAAGAGTTTTTAATAGACCCACGAAAGCCTGATGATATCTATTCAGATTTGATACTTGAAAGGAATAAATAATGACAGAAAAAGACTATGCACTTTATGGAACAAAGGTTTTAAACTTAAAAACTCAAGAAATCGACTTGTTAATTTGTATTTGGAAAAATAAATTTGCTGATGCAGAGATAGATTACGCAACTTGTGTTGATAAGCAAGGCAAAAAATACAACATAGAACTTGATAATATAAGAGGGTTTGAAGATGATTTTGAAAAATAAGCTAACAGGAGAATCTTTAGAAATAACTTATCCTGAATTTAGAAAAAAGTTTGCAAAAGAAATCAGGATAGCTTTTGAAAGTTATCGTAGAATACAATTAAATAAGTATTCTTACAACTTTAAGGATGATAACTCAATGGAATACAATTTCTACTTCCAATTACAATGGAACTTCAATCACTTTGGAAATTCTAATTGGTATATTGAGAAAATGTAATATTGTTTTAGAGCAAAGTTTTACAAAAGCTCAATATTAATATATAATAAACCTATAAAAGGAGTGTGTGTGATGAAAATTAATCCAATAGTAAATTCTAATCCTAGTCAAACAAATTTTAAAGCTGTTAATCAAAAGTATTTAAAATGGGCAGAAAAAGACTATAAAGTAGTTAAAAATATAAGCGGACATTTATTGGAATCTTTAAGAGATGACGTTTGTCTGTTTGGAGATATTTCTCCTAAAGATGGTGTTGATACTATGAATGCCATTAGAAAATATATGGCTCCCGAAGGTAGAGATTTTTTTGAACATGTATTAGACAATATCAGGAATGCTTAATCTAATAGTTTAGAAACTTGGTTACCAGCAATAGCACCTAAGCCCATACCGACAAGAGAACCGACCGGACCTAAGTATTTAGCTCCGATAGCGCCACCATATCCAATACCTGCAATTGAACTAACAAGGTTTATTGCAGATTCTGCAGTAGATTTTAATTACAGAACTTTGCATTTATTTCTAGAGTATGTTTTGTTTTATTAGGATCATATTGAGGTAACAATAAACTAAAAAACGATACCAAAAGTTATTAAAATTTTTATGACAGAAGCTCCATATGCGCTCGAAGTTGATAAGGAATCCTTAAAAACTATGAGAGTGGATATTATGATTATTCCACCACATAGGAAGGTGAACAGAATTCTTCTTTGAGAAAAATTGGTATATAATGTAAACCTTACTCAGATAGCAACAAGAGGCTTCTACTTCCATAAATTAGAGGAAGAAAACTGTTTGACAACGAAACAAGTTATCTTAGAAAATTTATGACACTAAGATTTTGCCTCCGAAACTCGTTGAAGATATTCTGAACTATAAACAAGAGCCTTCATCAACAATTGACCAGTTATCAGAGATGGCTAGAGGTAAAAACTGGAGATAGTGAGAGGGGTAATTGTTGTCAACTTAATACATATCTTTTGCAATTATAGCTTAGTATTTCAGAATAAAAATAGCACCTAACCCTTATAACCATTGTTTCTTGGGTTAAGATGTAAAATTCTTGTTACAATCAACTAGTAGTTTTATAAAAACTTGTATAATAACTTATGAAAAATCTGGAAACAAAGTTTATTTCACCAAGTAATTGAAACTGCGTAGGAAAGATTACATATTATCCCAAGAGCCTTTTTCAAGGCTTAGTTTATTTTGCGAAAAAAAGAAAGGAAGAATTATGGCAAAGCGAAAAAATGACACAAAATACCACGAAATTTTAAAACAAGCATCTGGTTATAGCTATAAAAAAGGGGATCCTATACCAGATGGATATAAAGTTATCAAATCTGTTGATAATAAAAATACCTGATTTCATGCAGAAGTCCTTTCAAAAGGAAATGATGTAATTGTTGCATATAGAGGCACTGATAAAATATTCGGACAAGATGGTAGAAATGATTTTGCAATGAATAGAGGTAAGATACCTGCCCAAGCAACAGAGGCTATAAAATTATATGACCAAGTAAAGCAAGAAAATCCAAATTCTGACATTACTGTTACTGGACATTCATTAGGTGGAAGTTTATCACAAATAGTATCTGGAATTAGAGGTTGCGCTGCGGTTACTTTTAATGCTTATGGTGTTAAAGATATGTTTAAAGACCCTGCAAATATTAAAGAAGATAACGTTGTAAATTATGTTAATGAATGGGACCCTATTGCTATGAGTAATGCTGAAAATCAAGTAGGTGAAACATATGCTGTTAAAGGTGAGGCAATGAGAGATCCTCATAAACTTGAAACAATGACAGATCTAGAAAGTAGAGAATACAGAACTCCTGAAAATCTTAAAGAACGAAAAAACATTATAAATCGAATTGAAAATAAAGTTGAATATACAACCTCAAAAGTTAAAGAAATAACAAGAGAAATTCTAAATAAAAGAAAGGAAAATGAAAGTACTAATAAAGGTTCAAGTACCTGCGTTGGTTCATATTCTGTAAGCGGCTATACAAGAAGTGATGGAACTAAAATTGGTGATTATACACGAACCTGTGGTGCTAAGCATAGTAATTAAGAAAACGATTTGAATAAAAAAAGACCAATTAAAAGTAATAAAATTTCTATAATTCCAAATAAAATAAAACCGTATAAAAAGAAAAATTTTAAACATTTTTTATAGTATTTGTTCTTAATTAAAATAGAATTGGTTAGTTGAAAATTTTTATTATTTTCTTTGAAATATAAAAATAGATAGATCATAAAAGTTCCAATAGGAAGCCAAAAGAAAATAAATGGAATAAAAATTATGTATATTGATGTACCAGTATTAAAATTAAAAAATGGAATAACTAAAATATAAATTATTAATAAAATGATAGATATTGTTATCAAATTACGATTAAACTTTTTAGAATTATTAGTTGTTAATAATTTTCTATAACTATAAAGTGAAATAAAGCTTAAAATGCAAGATATTGGTAAAAAAGCAATAGCATAAAAAATAATATACAACGGAAGTTCAAAAAGTGGTATTAATGAATCCTTAGTTCCTAAAATTTCGTAAATAATTGTTGAAATAGAACCTATTATAGCGAGTAAAAGATTATTAAAAGCCAAGTATGCCAAAAAATTAGCAGACCATCGATTAGGCAAATCTTTTAAGTATTGTGTTATAAAATTTTTGATTTTCACAAAGGAATTGTAACATATTGAATAAAAAATAGAAAGGGAAAATTATGAATAAAGAAAATGAAAAAGAACTAGTCTGGGGCAAAATCAAAGTCCAAGATTTGCTAAAGAGCTTATATAAAGGAAAGTCTCTTAATCAAATGTCAGAACAAGAGGTTGATAGAATGCTAGAAGATTTGATATAAGTAATGTTGAAAAAACATTAAGAACAGTGGTCAATAAGAAATAAATTTGGTTATTTCAGAAACAAAGACTTTTTCTAAAAGTTTTAAAAAGTCACTTGGTTAGAGGATTGGTTTTAGTTACAAATTTACAACTATTAAATATTGATGTATAATAAACCTATAAAAAGGAGTGTGTGTAATGAAAATTAATCCAATTGTAAATTCTAACCCTAGTCAAACAAATTTTAAAGCTGTTAATCAAAAGTATTTGAAATGGGCTGAAAAAGATTATAAAAGAATAAAGGATGTAAGTAGTGAATTACTTGAATCATTAAGAGATGATGTATGTTTATTTGGAGATATTTCTTCTAAAGATGGTGTTGATACGATGAATGCTATTAGAAAATATTCAAAACCTTCTGGTAAAGATGTTTTTGAACATGTTTTAGATAATATCAGAAATGCTTAATCTAATAGTTTAGCAACTTTATTTCCTGCAATAGCACCTAAGCCCATACCGACAAGAGAACCGACCGGACCTAAGTATTTAGCTCCGATAGCACCGCCATAGCCAATACCTGCGATTGAGCTAACAATGTTTATTGCAGATTTTGCAGTAGATTTTATAGCATTCTCTCCATCTGAAATTTCTTTTACTAAATGAGCAGCTTCAAGTCCACCCAATACTGCTGTCCCTATTTTTGTCGTTCTTGTCATTGCTCTTGCTGTTAATTCTCCAAATGTAGATTTTGTTACGAAGTTTTTTGCTATGATATATGAAGGTTTTGTTTCTGTGTGCGTTATATTTTTGATATTAGTTTTAATTCGATTTTCATCAATATTAAATTTTTTTATTACCATTTGTCCAATTTTAGTATTCCATAATGTTGTATCATTTTTCAAAAGCCATTTAGCAAGCTTAGGACAAGGACTTGTTTTAGGATTTACAAACTTGTGCAACAAAGTTCCTCTAAAAAATGAGAACGGATGTTGAGCAATTTTATAATCATAGGAAGGGGTAAATGGTTTGTTCGTTAGTTTTGATTTTATTTGTGTATAAGCAGATTTCATATCTCTCCAATCCTCAGGAGCATTAAGAACTGCAAGAGCAACAAGACCACTTGCTGGAACAAAGTCTGAATTTTCAATTTTATCCGGTACTTTCTCAATCCTTCTGAAGGTAGGTATAACATCGAATACAGAAGGAAGCTTGTTCTCTTTATCAACACAATCTTTTACACCCTCATAATCTTGTTGGATTTGAGGAAGCTTATCTGCTTGGTATTGATACATTATTGGATTAGCTGCACACATTAATACTACCTTCTATATATACAAAGTATTTTGTGCATGAAAAATTGCTATTTTACGAAAAATTTGATTAATTTTAATTAATCGGATCTCTGTAAAGAGTCACATGGTTTGAGTATTTAGTTCAAATGGTTTGAGTATTTTGGGCTAGTTAAAAATTTACAACTATTAAATGTTGATGTATAATAAACCTATAAAAAGGAGTGTGTGTAATGAAAATTAATCCAATTGTAAATTCTAATCCTAGTCAAACAAATTTTAAAGCCGTTAATCAAAAGTATTTGAAATGGGCTGAAAAAGACTATAAACTCGTTAAAGATATCAGTGGAGAGCTTTTAGAATCTTTACGAGATGATGTGTGTTTATTTGGTGATATTTCTTCTAAAGATGGTGTTGATACGATGAATGCTATTAGAAAATATATGAATCCAGGAAGTAAAGAAGTTTTTGAACATGTATTAGATAATATCAAAAACGCTTAATCTAATAGTTTAGAAACTTGGTTCCCTGCAATAGCACCTAAGCCCATACCTACAAGAGATCCTACCGGACCTAAGTGCTTAGCTCCAATCGCACCACCATAACCAATCCCTGCAATTGAACTAAAAAGGTTTATTGCAGATTTTGCAGTAGATTTTATAGCATCTTCACCATCTGAAATTTCTTTTACTAAATGAGCAGCTTCAAGTCCACCCAGTACTATTGTTCCAATTTTTGTTGTTCTTGTCATTGCTCTTGCTGTTAATTCTCCAAAAGTAGATTTTGTTATAAAATTTTTTGCAATAATATAAGAAGGGTTTTCTTTGGTATGTATAATATTTTTAATCTTTGTTGAAATTTTCTTTTCTTTTATATTAAATTTTTTAGTAACGCAAGCTTTTAACTTGGTATCCCATAAAGTTGTATCATTCTTCAATATCCATTTAGCAAGCTTAGGACAAGGACTTGTTTTAGGATTTACAAATTTGTGTAATAAAGTTCCTCTAAAAAACGAGAATGGGTGCTGTGCAATTTTGTAATTATAGGAAGGGATAAATGGTTTGTTCGTTAGCCCTGATTTTATTTGAGAATATGCAGATTTCATATCTCTCCAATCCTCAGGAGCATTAAGAACTGCAAGAGCAACAAGACCGCTTGCTGGAACAAAATCCGAGTTCTCAATTTTATCCGGTACTTTCTCAATTCTTCTGAAGGTAGGTATTACATCAAATACAGAAGGAAGCTTGTTTTCTTTATCAACACTACCTTTTACCTCCTCATAATCTTGTTGGATTTGAGGAAGTTTATCTGTTTGATATTGATACATTATTGGATTAACTGCGCACATTAATACTACCTTCTATATATACAAAGTATTTTGTGCATGAAAAATTGCCAACTTACGAAAAATTTGATTAATTTTAATTAATCAAATCTCCCCTACTCGAAATGTAAAAAGAGAATTTGCTCGATAAATGCATGTAAAATCTACTAATATTCTTTAAATAAAATTCTCTTTTTATACTTATATAGCGAAAAACGCCCTAGTCGGGCGCTTTTTTAATTCTAATCTCCACTTATTCTCTTTTAGTGGACTTAAATACAGAGGGGATGGGATTCGAACCCACGGTGGGCTTACGCTCACACAACCTTTCCAAGATTGCACCTTAAACCGCTCGGACACCCCTCTTTAAACTATTTCAATTATACACAACTTAGATTTGATTGTAAATATACAACTTTAGTTATAGAAATAATTATAATAAGAATCATCTATTCTAATGATTTATTTTACTTTACATATTGTTAGACTATAAATGTAAAGTTATCTGAGAAAATAGAAAGGAAGCATATGAGAATTGACAATCTAGGTCTTAAAATCGGACAAAAAAGTGTTAATCCTTTTAAAACATCTCGCAATTCAACTACTAACCCTTTTCAAAATGTCAGTTTTGAAGGCAATACTTTGGAATGTGCTGATGTTTTCGAAAAGTTTAAACCAAAAAATTCAAGTAAATTTAAAATGATTTCAGCTTCTGTTGTTGGAAGTATGAACAAACTTCGTTCTAGATTTACTGAACCTATCGTAAATTTTGTAAATAGAGTAAGAGAAAATGTTTCTAGTGCTTGGGATTATGCAAAAAATACGAATATTTCAGATATTGCAGGTATTAAAAACATCTCAGAAGCTTGGAATAATACTATGAATAGAGATGTTCTTGATATTGGAAAAGATATTTCTAACTCTATTTCCGGAATAGGAAAAAACATCTCTGAAAAAATGAGTTTCTTAAATACTGATGTTTTAGATTTAGGAAAAGGTATTTCTGAAAAATGGTCTAATCTAATCAGCAAAATTAATCATAACAAAATTACTAAAGATACTTCAGTTAATGAATTAAGAGCAATGTGGGAAAATGAAATTGCTTTAGAAAAGGCGGTGGCATAATGAATAAAAATGTTGCTGAAATTATTGATGCACTTGCTGCACATCAAGATAATGCATCTATTGAAGTATTAGAAGAATTAGGAACTAACTCTCCTGACAACGAAGTAAGAGAATACACTTCTCGAGCTTTGGTTAGAAAAAATGTTCATGATTCATTAAAAATTGTTATTATTAATCAAGGGAAAGGCATAAACGATCTTTCTCCTGCAGTTGCAATGAGTACTATTAATGAAATCTTAGCCTTGAAAGATAAATCTGAAGTAATTAGAATTTTAGATGATACTATCAATATGCACTCTGATGAAGCTGTAAAAGAAAATGCTCGTTCAGTTAAATCTCTACTTGCATTAAGTTAAATATATTTTTATAATTTTTAAATAAAAAGAAGGTTTTAATAAAACCTTCTTTTTTTATTTATATTTTCATAAATTCATCTAAAATTTTTCTACAAAGATTTCAAAATATCCTTGAGGATGTTTGCACACAGGACAAATACAAGGAGCTTCTTGAGAAATTTGAGTATGACCACATTTTCTACAAAGCCATTGCGTTAATTCACTTTTCTTAAAAATTTCTTCATTATTCAAATTTTTAGCTAATTCCATAAATCTATGGGAATGTCTTTTTTCGATTTCTAAAATATTTTTAAATAAATATGAAATCTCTTCAAACCCTTCTTCTCGAGCAACTTCTGCAGAATTTTTATAGATTATCTCCCATTCCTCTCTTTCTCCCTCAAAGCTTGATATCAAATTTTCATAAGTGTTTCCCCAAAAAAATGGGTAATTTGCTTCTACTAGATAATGATTATTAGGAATATGTTTGTAAAATAATTTAGCATGCTCTTTTTCATTTTCTGATGTCATATAAAAAATTTCGCTAATTTTTTCATAACCTTCTTCTTTTGCAATTTTTGAAAAGAATGTATATCGATTTCTAGCCTGTGATTCCCCTGCAAATGCATTTACAAGACATTTTAAAGTTTTTGTGTTTTCTATATTCATAACAGATTCTCCTTTTAAATATAGAATATAAAAATTTTATAATATTTTAACTTGTATAACAGGATATATATTTAGGATTATTTTTCTACAACTAAAGTTAGAAAAAATAAAATTTTTCTCTGTTTAGTAAAAAAATAAGCAGATTAAAATGCAGAATTTATAACCGTTTCTAAACTTATATCCTCTAAATGGAGTATTCTATAACTAAAGTTATAAAGTTATTTATTTTTTTACCGTAAAGCATGGAAGAAAGGCAAAATATAAATTTATTGAAAGGAAATTTATTATGGGTGCGACATCATCAATTACAATTAACACAAATTTGGCGTCATTAACCTGTCAGTCTTATCTTAGAGATGCAACTAAAGGTATGAACACGGCAATGGAAAGATTATCAACCGGCTTCAGAATTAATTCCGCTGCTGATGACGCCGCAGGATACGCTGTATCTGCTGGAATGGAAGCCAAAATTAACGGTTATGATATCATTGAAACTAATGCTCAAATGGGTTTAGATATGTTAACAACTCAAGAAGGTATTCTTGATATCATTAATGACTATCTGCAAAGAGTTAGAGACTTGACTATGCAAGCTGCTAACGGAACTTATGGTTCTGCATCGTTAGATGCTATTAAAACTGAAGTCGTTCAAAGAATGGATGAAATAAATCGTCTTTGTCAAATTACAGATTTCAATGATACTTATCTTCTTGACGGTTCTAGAACTACAGATATAAATTTACAAGTTGGATTATATTCTGATGCAAGATGCGTAATTAAAATGGATGCATTCTTATTTGCAAGTGCAGAGTCATCTGTGATTTTTGGATTTGGATCTGCAGGTGTCAAAAATCCTGATGGGACTTCTCAAGGATATTTAGATTTAACAGCTAGAGATGATAAAGATGAAGCAAATGGATACATTTATCAAGCTAGAATTATTGATGCAAACGGACAGCCTGTTCTTGATGCAGATGGTAATATTCAATATAAAGCAGGTTATTATAAATCAGCATTAGCTGCTGCTTTAGCAGAAAATGGCACAATCGAATATGCAGGAGGCGGAGCTAGTGCAACTCTTGCTGCTGGGAAAACATTCTCTATAGAAGACATGTGCAGTGCTATCTATAGAAACGATTCATCTGCTCGTGAATTTATTGATCAAATTGACTTAGCTATTGACAACATTTCATTAAGATCAACAAAAATAGGTGCTTATATGAACAGATTAGAATCAGCTATTGATTCTACTGATGTTCAAAGAGAAAACTTAACAGAAGCAAATTCAACAATTAAAGATGCTGATGTTGCAACTGAATCGTCTAATTACATTAAGTACCAAATTTTACAACAATCTACGGCAACATTATTATCAACAGCAAATCAAATGCCTTCAATTGCTTTGAATTTAATTTAATAATAATCAAAAATAATAATAGAGATAATAAAGGTCCTTTCAATTTCTCTCAGTACTTTGTGCTGAGAGTTTGCCTTATTAAATAATTGTTTTTACATACTCTATAATATCATTAGATTCATACATTTGTATATTTCTATCCGTATCTATTAAAAATGGTACTTGTCTTTTACCGCCCATTTTTATTAAAACTTCCTCATTATTTTTTTCTTTTATATCAATCTTATTATATGAGACATTATTATTTTCAAAAAAATTCATAACTTTCAAACAATATGGACAAGTATCTAACACATATAAATTAAGCATATTCCCTCCTTTTTCTAATATTATGAACTTAAAAAAACTACATACATTAGCCATATATATAATATTTTTGTGTTAGTATTTTTAACGAGAGGTTTTGTTATGTTAAGACAATTTTTAAATTCAAAAATTCATAGAGCAACAGTTACCGATGCAAATTTAAACTATGTTGGCTCAATTACTATAGACGAAGATTTTTTAGATAAAGCTAATATTTTGGAATGGGAAAAAGTTGAAATTTTAAATATAAATAACGGAGAGAGATTTCAAACTTATGCCCTAAAAGGTAAAAGAGGCTCTAAATGTTTTTGTCTAAACGGAGCTGCTGCTAGAAAAGCTCAAATTGGTGATAGAATCATAGTTGTTACTTATGCAGATTTAACTCCAGAAGAAATAAAAGAGCACAAACCAACAATTGTTCAAGTTGGAGAAAACAATGAAATCATCTGCTAATAACCCTTATAAACCTAAGAAAAAAAAGAAATTTTCTATAGATATAAAAAATATGGGGGTTAATATTGACAAGAATGAGTATTTTGAAATAATAAAATCAAATTCTGCTCATCCTGAACAAGGTTTAAAGTAAGATTTTATACTTTTTTATTAACCTATTATATCTACTCTATCTGAGTATTTGTATTATTGAAATAAGTTTATAATATATTAGAATTGACCATGTGTATACAAAAGTGGAGTAACGCTTTATGACTATTGATAAGAAAAAACTAACTATACAAATTTTAGCAATTATCGGGCTTATTTTATCAATAAAATTAGCTTTCATATATTATGTAGCAAATTATGAAAAATATGCTCTTTCAAGCTTTTGTTCAATAAATGATTTTATTGATTGTGATGGTGCAGCTCGTTCTTCTGTTTCACAATTTTGGGGTATTCCTTTAGCATATTGGGGAATTCTGTTTTATATTTTAGTATTATTTTTAACTTTTGTTGATAAATTAAAACAAATCAAATTTTTAAAATTCTTAGAAGTTTTTGAAAAACCAATGAGTTATATTGCAGCATTAGGGACTATTGCTTTTGCAATTTCTATGATTTTAGCAGGACTCAGTTTATTTAAAATACATAAACTTTGTATTTTATGTTTAATTACATATTTTCTAGATTTAACAATAGCTTCAATTGCTTCAAGTGGTCAATTTAGATTACTAGTTCAAGCTTTTAAACAAACTATATTAGATTTTATTGACGGAGCAAAAAAATATACCAAAACATTTATTGTATTAATGATATTAGGAATATCTTTTTTATGTTATAGCGGAATTACATATAATTTTGTTCCACATGTAAAGCGTCAAAAATCTATTATGAAATATCACGATATTAAATTTAATCCGTATAGAGTTAAAGGAAATCTATTAGGAAAAGAAAATGCTGATGTTGTAATAGAGCTATATTCTGATTATGTATGTCCAATTTGTTACACAAATAACATTATGTTACATCAAGCAGTAAAAGAATTTTCTAATATAAAAATTATTCACTATAATTATCCGTTTGATAAAGAATGCAATCCTTATATTTCAGTAAATATGCATCCAAATGCTTGTTTTATGGCAAAAGCGGCTATTGCATCAAGAAATCAGGGGAATTATTGGGAAATGAACTCTTTATTATATGAAAATCAACCTAAAAGCAAAGAAGATATTTTAAAATTAACTGACAAATTGGGTTTTGATAAAACAAAATTTATGACGGATTTTAATTCAAAAGCAACAGAAAATGAACTTGAAAAAGAATTAAAAAAAGCCATAAAATTAGGTATAGATGGTACTCCTACAATGTATATCAATGGTGATAGATATGTTGGAGTAAAACCTTATTATGAATTAAAGGAAATATTAATTGAACACGGAGCAAGAAAAAAATAATAAAATCTTAATACACGCTTGTTGTGGAATATGTTCAGGATATCCTATTTCTTTATTAAAAGAAATGGGATATGAACCTGTTGTTTATTTTTGTAATCCTAATTTAGATACAAAAGAAGAATTTGAAAAACGTCTTGAAGCTCAAAAGATAATTTGCATGTTTCATTGGGTAGATTTAATTGTTGAAGAATATAATCATCAAGATTTTTTATTAGTAGCAAAAGGGCTAGAGAATGAGCCTGAAAAAGGTCTAAGATGTGATAAATGTATTGAATTACGTCTTAAAGAAACTGCCCAAAAGGCAAAAGAGCTTGGAATATCAAAATTTACAACATCTTTAGTAATTAGTCCGCATAAAAATTTTGACAAAATAACAAAAATTGCTAAAAGTGTTAATAAAGATTTAGAATATATTGCAATAGATTTTAAAAAGAAAGATGGTTTTTTAAAAACTAATAAATTATCAAAAGAGCTCGGAATATATAGACAAAATTATTGTGGCTGTGAATATAGTAAACGTTAGAAATAGAGGTTATAAAATATGGAATGTAAGAAAGAAGAAAATTTATTGGAATGTACTTGTTCTGCTACTACTTGTAAAAATAGAGGAGTGTGTTGTGAATGCGTAAGACATCATAGAGAAGCCGGACAAATTCCGGGATGTTTTTTTCCTAAAAGTGCTGAACTAACTCACAATCGTTCTATTGAATATTTTATAGAAGTTTATTCTAAAATCCTTAATAAGTAAAATATTTGTCGAAATCAACATCTTCAAAGTTACATAAAAGATGGAAAATATCATCATCGTCATCAAGACGATGAAAATTATATTCATCAAAAAGCCAGTATTTCGGATTAATCCCTTTTACTCTTACAATATTTTTATCTTTTAAAATCTGAAGCTTCTTTTTCACTTCATCAACAGGGAGTTCAACAAGTTTAGCAAGTTCAACCGCAGTAATCCCATCAGGATGACTGTATTTTTCAGGGGTAAGAAACATCAATTCCAATCCAACCATTTTCAAATTAGTATCTTCATAAACTTGTTCCATATCTGTATTATAGCGTATTAATTAAAAAAGTGAATAGCGACAAATCATTTTAAAATATATTTATTATTAATTCTAGCATACCATATTCCCCTTACCATACAATTTATTTTTTATCAAAAAAATTCAAAATACCTGCAAAAACTAAATATCCTTAACAATACTTAACAAAGATAGCAAATTCCCTTATAAATTAGATTTTATTAATATAGTATAATAGATGTAAGATTAGAAAGGATTAATCATGTCAAATTGGTTTGGTAAAATATTCGAAATTAGTTCTAAAAAAATCCCACAACAAATACAAAAAACAAACCACATTCAACAAGTCGCTTCAAATATTGAAAAAAAATCAGAACCTGTTGTTAAACAAGCTAGAAACTCATACTCTCGTTCATTAAAAGATCAACTATCTTATGGTAAATGGTACTATGGAATTGATGAAAATGTTCAACCTCAAGTAAAAAGAACTTTTGGAGGAATTGAAAAAATCTACCCTTGTAGAGATGGCGGAGAAGTTGTTGTTAATTATATTAGTCGCCCTGATAAATCTTCTAGTTTATATATAACAAAAACTGGAAATCCTAATGATATTAATAAAGGAGATTGGTATCGAGGATTTTATTCTGAAACAGCTGTAAAACATTATAAAGATGCATTTGGTGATGATGCAACAAAAATAGTTAAGAAAAAAGGTGGCAGAAAACAAATTTTGAGTACGCAAAATGGTCAGGCTACAGAAGAAGTTCATGTTCCACTAAAGAGATGGCAACGTGTTATAGAAACATTTGGAATAAACGGAAAGAAAGAATCCAGTTTTATAAATCCAAACAATCCAAAAGATTTTGATAGATTTTGTGATTAATAATGTAAAAGCGGTAAATTAAAATTACCGCTTTTACATTTTTTATTTTCGTTCAAGTTGAAGAGAATTTGGGTTTGAAATATAATTTTGTTGTATGGAAAAAGGGATTCAAAATTCAAAAAATGCGATAATTTGGCTTTGTGCAGCACATTTAACCTGTGATGTTTATGGAGGATTTCTAAATCCGATTATGCCTTTTATTGCTCAAAAATTAGGCTTTACAATGGCGATTGCAACAATAATAATAAGTATTTCACATATTTGTTCATCAATGTTACAGCCGATATTTGGATTTTTTGCTGACAATATCTTAAAACGATTTTTTATTTTTTGGGGTGTAATTTTAGCATCACTATTTATTCCACTAACTCCTGCTGCACAAAACATTTTTATACTTGTTATTTTTATGATTTTAGGGAGCCTTGGCGGGAGTTTTTTCCACCCTCAAGCTATGGGGTTTGTAAATCATTTTTCCGGTAAAAATTGTTCTGATAATATGGGAATTTTTATAAGTATGGGGTCATTAGGCTTTGCTTTTGGGCCTTTACTTGCAGCTTTAATTACTCAAATTTTAGGATTAGATAAATTACCTTTTGCATCTATTTTTGGACTATTTCTCGCTTCTATAATGTTTTTATTTGTTCCAAAATTATCAAAAATAGAAAAAAAACCTGAACATAAAGAATTTTTCAAATCTTTTAAAGAAATTCTTGATAATCGACAAATGAATTTTTTAATGCTAATTGCAATAATGAAATCTTTAATTACGAATAGTTCTTGTATTCTATTACCGTTTTTATGGAAATCAATGAATTATTCTCCATTTTATATTGGATTTGCATTATTCTTATTCGTATTTGCAGGTTCTATCGGTTCTTTTTTAAGTCCAAAAGTAGAGAAAAGATTAGGACAAAAACCTATCATTTATTTTTCAATGTGGGCAACATTCCCTATGATGTTATTATTTGGATTTATTTATAAGACCTCTCCGATTTTATCATTAATGATATTTTTCATAATAGGATTTACAACTATGCTGGCTCAACCTGTAACTATGGTTTGGGCTCAAAGACTTTTACCTAAATACAAAAGTATAGTTGCAGGATTCATAAACGGTTTCTGTTGGGGAATTGTAGCTCTTCTAATGTCTGTTTTAGGTGCTGTTGCTCAAAAATATGGAATTATGAATATTTTAATTCTATTAAGTATTTTCCCTGCTATTTCTTCTTATTTTGTAAAATATTTGAAAGAAATTAAATAAGAATTATAATTTTTTTGGTATAATACTTTCGGAGCTGTATTAATTTTGAATAATTGGATAAAAAATATTATATATGAATTAAAAAACATGAAAATGCTTGATAAGTATATTCTTAAGCAAGTAATTGAAATGTTTATAATGGGAGTATTAGTATTTACTTCAATTATATTTGCTTCTGATACTTTTATTACTTTGATTAAACAAATTTCTATGTATGGTATTCCTTTTAAAATAGCATTTTTAATTATAATTTTACATTTACCTGCAGTATTTGTAATGACAATTCCAATGGGTGTTCTATTAGCAACCGTAATGACATTAAACGGACTTAGCTTAAGTTCTGAAATAACTGTTATGAGAGCTTGTGGAATTGGATTAAATAGAATTGCAAAACCTATTTTTATATTTTCAATTATTATGGCTTGTGTTAGTTTTGTTTTGAATGAAACAGTCGTTCCTATTATGACAAAACAATCTACAGATTTAGCTTTATATGCTTTTAGTAAAAAAAATATTCCGGAAGGGAAGCATAATTTTACTTTTAAAGAGGTAAAAGAGGGTGGTCTTTTAAAACGTTTATTTTATGTTGGAGATTGTACAGATAAACAGTTACATAATATTACAGTCCTTGATGCTTCAAAAGAAGGTACAATACAAATTTTACAAGCAAAAGAAGGTACAACAACCCCGGAGGGCTGGAACTTTAAAAACGGAGCTATTTATACAGTATCAGATAATGGCAAAACTCTTGATACAACACTTTTTGGAGATTCTGTAATAAAATTCGGCATGGATTTATCTAAAGAAATGAACAGAAATTTAGCTAATGAATATAATTTTATTCAATTATGTAAACACTTAGCCCAGCCTAATATAGAGAATAAAAATATATTACGAATAAATTTATTTGATAAAATAGCTCTACCATTAACAACTATAGTATTGGTTTTAATAGGAGTTCCATTAGCAATTACTCCACCTCGAGTTAGGTATAATAGAGGTTTTTTATTTAGTATTTTAATTATTTTTGCATATTATTTAATTAGAGCTTTATCAATTTCTTTTGGTGAAGCTGGATCTTTGATTCCAATTTTAGCAGCTTTTATGCCAAATATTATATTAACAATAGCTGGGGTTGGATTATACTATAGAAAAGTATACACAATTTGTTAATTTGGAGTAATTATGTATAGGTACTCTTATTTAAGGCTTGCTTTATCTTTAGTAGCGATAATTATTTATTTATTTTTCATGCATCCAATGTTTGCAATAATTTGTTCTATTTTAATAGTAGGCGGATATATTCTTATTAATAAAGTTCGCGAAAGCAGTATTATTGATGACGGAAGAATAATGAGAAGAAAAGCCGCCTTAAGAGCTGCAAAAATTTATCTTAATCCATATCAAGATATTTGGAAAAATTTAAGACTCTCTAATAAATATTGTTCTATAAAACTTGGAAGAGATGGACATACTATTACGGTAAAAGAAAATTTAAAAAAATCTTCTATGAGTCGAACTTTTAGAATAATTGAAACCCGAATTCATAGTTTTGAAGATTTATGGAATATGTTTTGCATAAATTTTGATAATAATAAAACTTATGATGGTTTATTGGATGATTGCAGAAAATATAAAGTTACTGTAATAGAAGACAAAATCATAAACTCTTATACCCCAAAAGCATTAACAAAAAAAATTGAAAATTCTAAAAAAATAGATATTAATAACTGTTCAGAAGTTGAACTTACAGCTCTTCCAGGAATCAGCATTGTAATGTCAAAAAAAATTATAAAAAAACGAGAAGAAATTGGCGGATTTAAAAATACAAATGATTTTTTCCTATTTTTAAAATTAAAACCACATATGCAAAAACAACTTGAGAATTTAATTTGCGTAAATAAAATGAAAGGTATAATAAAGATAGAAAAAACAAAAGAGAGAAGCGTCGATTTGTGAAACTGAGAGTATTTAATATTATAAAAAAAACTAAAGTTGAAGGTCCGGAATTGCGTTATTGCATTTGGGTACAAGGTTGCTCAAGACATTGCAAAGGTTGTCAAGCAGTCCATACTTGGCCGCATTCCGGTGGTAAATTATTTAATGTTATAGATATTATTAACGATATTAAATCTCAAAAAGGAATAGAAGGAGTGACATTTCTAGGGGGAGAACCTTTTGAACAGGCAGAAGCTTTAGGATTAATTGCAGAAGAAGTACAAAAATTAGGTTTAGGAGTTTTGTGTTTTACAGGAGATTTAATTGAAAATTTAAAAAAAGAAGAAAAAAATAAAAAATTACTAGAAAACATTGATTTGCTTATAGATGGAGAATTTAAAATAGACGAAGTTGATTATTCTCGTCCTTGGTGCGGTTCAAAAAATCAAAGATATCATTTTTTAACAAACAGATATAATGAAGAAATCTTTGAAAAGTATAAGAATAAAGTTGAAGTTAATATTTCCACAAATGGTAATGTATTTATAAATGGAATGGGGAATTTTGATGAGATACTTCAAAAGATTGATTTAAGCCCAATTAAAAAATGCTAGAATATCCTCAATAAGGAAGGTTAAAATGTGTGCTTATAAATTATCAAATTTAATTAGGGCTCGATTTCCGTTGATATATATGACAACTTTTGAAGAGGATAGAGCTACAAAATATATTAAATCAATTGTAACAGATGAAAAACAAGTAAAAGTAGCAAGAGAAGTTTTTACTTGGACTCAAACGAATGGACTTTATAATGATTCGGTTGGAAAAACAGTAACTGATACAACTTGTCCTTGTAAAATGCTAGAATATATTAGAAGGTATGAAAAGGATGCTGTTTTTATAATTTATGATTTTCATGTGAATTTTGGACCTAAAAACAGAACTCCTGATTATAATGTAATAAGAAAAATAAGAGATATAATTCCTGATTTAAAATTAGGAACAGTTAGAAAAACAGTATTTTTTATCTCACCAGAATTGTTGATTCCGGAGGCTTTACAAAAAGAAATTACAATATTTGATTTTCCATTACCGAATCTTGAGGAAATAAAAGCAAAATTTGACAGTATGCTTAATCAAAATTCTTCAGTAGAAGCTAATTTAAATGAAGAAGAAAAAGATAAACTCTGTAAAGCTGCATTAGGTTTAACATTGCAAGAAGCTGAAAGTGCATTTGCTCTTTCAATGGTAAATGATGGCAAAATAAGTATTAAAGATTTATCTGTAATTTTAGAAGAAAAAGTTCAAGTAATTAAAAAGACCGGAATATTAGAATTTATTAAGTCTGATTATACGATAAAAGATATTGGTGGCTTAGATAATTTAAAAAACTGGTTATTAAAACGCAATAATTCTTGGTCGGAACAGGCAAAAAAATATTGTATTCCATCGCCAAAAGGCGTTTTAGTAACCGGAGTCCCCGGCTGCGGTAAAAGTCTTACTGCAAAAGCTATGAGTACAATTTGGCAGTTACCACTTTTAAAATTGGATTTTGGCAAAGTTTTTTCAGGTTTAGTAGGAAGTTCAGAAGAAAATATGCGAAGAGCTCTTGCTACTGCCGAAGCCGTTGCACCTTCGATTTTATGGATTGATGAAATTGAAAAAGGGCTGAGCGGTTTAGGCTCAAATGGTGATAGTGGAGTTTCTTCAAGAATTTTTGGACAGTTTTTAACCTGGATGCAAGAAAAAGAATCTCCTGTATTTGTTATTGCAACTGCCAATAATATTAGTAATCTTCCGCCAGAACTTTTAAGAAAAGGTCGTTTTGATGAAATCTTTTTTGTAGATTTACCTACGGTTCAAGAAAGAAAAGAAATTTTCAAACTTCATTTGGAAAAAAGATTAAAAGATAAAGATGTTGCAAGTGAAATAATTGGAGTTAAAAATCTCTGTTCAGAGCTTGCAAAAATGACAGAAGGCTTTATTGGATCAGAAATTGAACAAGTTGTTATTTCATCTCTTTGCGATGCGTTTTTTGAAAATAGAGCTTTGAAATTTGAAGATTTAGCAAAAAATATTGCTAATACAGTTCCACTTTCAATGACACAAAGAGAACAAATATTAGCACTAAGATCTTGGGCAAATGTTAGAGCAGTTTCTGCTACTAAAACTTCAAATTTAAAACAGTATAAAAAAGAAACTAATGAAGAGAATGTTTCTTTAAGCAGAGGTGGAAGAACTTTAGATTTTTAAAAAGGAGAAAATATGTCTTGTACAGTATTTGCTTTGCCATATGCAATAGCGTGGGTTGTTGGAGCTTTAGCAACAGGGGCACTTCATGCGGCTGAAATAAACAATGAATTAAAAGATGAAATCTCATATTTTGATAATAATATTTCTGATAATATTAAAAAAACTTGTGATGATATACAAATAATCAATCAAAATCATTTTTTAGAAAAAAGTTTTGAAACAAATTTTATGGATAAAAGTATTCTAATGAAAACTTTAGAAGAGCATGGGGTTCAAAATATATCAGAAAATGAGTATGGTCAAATTTCAGGTAATATCGACAGTTATGTACTAAATTTTGAGAGAATGGAATGTGATAAACCTTATTTTGTGAAAATTTCGTGTCTTGAATCTGATAATGCAAAAGAAAAATTTGAAGATTTAACTTCGGAATATACACTTAATGTACAAGAAGAATCATATTTAAGTATTGTTAATAAATTAAAAGAAAATAATATGGAAATAGAAGACGAAGAAGTTATGGAAGATAACACAATCGTCCTTACCGTAAATCTTGATTAATTGGAGAATATTAATGTCAGATAAAAAAATGAAAATAAAATTATTGCCAAATGGTGAAATTCAAATGGAAACAATTGGAGTAAAAGGCAAAAAATGTTTGGACTACATAGAAGTATTAAAAAAACTTGTTGATGTAAAAATTACAGATACTCAATTATCCCAAGAATATTATGAAACAGATTCTGAAGTTCTTAATACAGAAAACGCAGAAATAAGATTAGATTAATTTTTTTTAATTGCACTAGTTATTTTTTTATGTTAAAATCGACTTGAAAAGAGAGAGGTCATTCAATGAGTGAAGGACATTGGATTGTAAACAAGGTTATTGCAGGACATAGTTTAAATTTTAATGCAGATACGATTTTAACTATGTGGGCGGCAATGGCTTTTTTGCTTGTTATATCTTTCATCGCAACAAGAAATCTTACAATATTTCCTAATAGATTACAATTAATTTTAGAAGGAATCTTGGGCTATTTTAGGGATTTAGTAAACAATATGATGCCAAAAGAAGGGAATAAACATTTTCCTTTAATTGCTTCATTATTTTTATTCATCGTAACTGCAAATTTGATGGGGCAGTTACCTTTAAAAATGATTGAATTAAAACACGGAGAAATGGCTTCTCCTACAAATGACATAAACCTAACGGCAGCGTTGGCTATAATTGTTTTAATTTATTACGTTACAGCAGGAATTATTAAAAAGAAATTCAAATTCTTTTTACATGGTTTCTCACTTGTTGCAATAATTTCGGCTTTAGTTGAAATTTTGGAATTATTTACGAGACCTCTAACGCTTGCACTACGTTTATTTGGTAATATTTTAGCAGGAGAAATTTTAATAACGGCATTATTAGGAATTTGTGCTTGGGGCTTACCTTTACCGATTATGTTTTTTGAAATCTTGGTAGCTTGCGTACAAGCACTTGTTTTTACAATGCTAACAACAGTTTATATCGCTTCTGCAGTAAATGAAGAACAACATTAATAAAATAAATAAAAAAGGAGAATTAAAATGGAAGAAGTAAAAACAATTTCAGATTTAGCACAATTAGGTGCAGGTATTGCAATCGGTTTTGGTGCAATTGGTGCAGGATTAGGAGTTGGTGTTGCAACAAAAGGTCTTTTAGAATCAATTTCAAGACAACCTGAAATCGCAGGCAAAGCAGTTGGTTTCTTCTTAGTTGGTGCAGCTATGGCTGAAGCTTGTGCTATTTACGCTTTCGTTATCGCAATGAAATTATGCGGTATGATGGGCTAGGGGTAATTTTAAATAATGCTCCTTATGTATTTATTTGAATGAGAGACAAATAAATACTTTTAAAATAAGAAAAGTTCTCTCTATAAATAGGTCAGAAATGGAATTTAATGCTACATTTTTAGTTACAATAATATCTTTTATAGTTTTTGTTTATTTAATGAACAAAATTTTGTACTCTCCTATTCAAAAAATTGTTACTGAAAGGGAAGATTTTGTTAATTCAAATTTAAAAGATGCAGAAACTAATAATGATAAGGCTAAAGCTTTGTCTGAAGATAGAGATAATAAAATTTCAAATGCTAGAAATGATGCAAGATTAGTTTATATTGATTCTTTAAATGGTTATAAAAAACAAAAAGATGATTATATTCACAATACTCAAGAAGATGTGAATAATGAACTTAATAGTGCATATCAAGGTTTGGAAAATTTATCCAATGAAACTAAAGAAGGTTTAAAAGGTAAAATGACAGATCTAGCAAATGACATTGTAGAAAAAATGTTGGGTTATAGAAGTGAAGTTCCATATTTTGATAACGATAAAGTAAATAAAATTTTATACCACTAGGAAGGTCGAGCAATGTTGGGTGCAATATTAGATTACATAAGCAGAACTAATTTATTCAATTTTATTATATTTTTCTCAATAATAGTTTTTATTTGTAGAAAAATTAACTTGGGTACAAAATTAGATGATGCAAAAAATGTAATAAAACAAAGGGTTGAAGATTCTAAAACAGAAAAAGAAAATTCTGAGAAAAATTTAAAAAATATTGAGGATACCGTTGCTCACTTATCAGAAAAAATTGATGAAATAATAGAAAAATCCAAAATTAATGCGAAATTAGTAGGAGAAAAAATATTAGAAGATGCAAATAATCTTGCTAATGGTATAAGAGAAAATTCAAAAAAATTAGTAGAAAATAAAACAGCTCTTTTAAAAAATGATTTGTTAAGAAAAGCTTCAAAGGCTTCAATTGAAGTAGCTAAAAATCATATAATAAATGAGCTAAACAATAATTATGAATTACATAATCGTTTAATAGACGAAAGTGTTGATGCTATAAGCGAGGTGAATTTATAATATGGCAGCTGTAGTAAAACAAAATTCTGAATTAATTGCAAGAAGATGGGCTAAAGCCTTAATGGAGTTAGCTGCTGAAAATGATGGAATATCTAAAGAAGATATTTTAGATGATTTAAAAGAAGTAAGTGAAAATATTAATTCTTCACAGGCTTTGAAAGAAGCAATTAATAATCCTTCGATTTCAGTTGAAGAAAAACAAATTACTCTTTGTAAATTATTTCAAAGTAAATTAATGCCTATCGTATATAATTTTTTAATTGCTTTAAATTTAAAAAAGAGAATAAACATAATAGATGTAATTGCTCAAGAATTCGAAAAAGAATTAGAGGAAATAAAAAATATTGTTAGAGTAAAAGTTACATCTGCAATTGAGATTAATGAAGAAAAGAAAAATGAAATAAGAAATAGAATTTCTGAAAAATTACAAAAGAATACCATAATAGAATGGAATATAGATGCGAATATTATTGCAGGATTAATTTTTAATATTAATGAAACGATTATAGACAATAGTATAAAGCATAAGTTAGAGAATTTAAGTAAGAATATAATAAAGGGATAAATGAAAGGATAAAAAATGACAGTAATAAATCCTGATGAAATTAGCTCTATTTTAAAGGAAAGTATCCGAAATTATGAAACAAAAGCTGAAATTTCAAATATCGGAAGTGTCCTTGAAGTAGGTGATGGTATTGCAAGAATATACGGATTACGCAATGTTATGTCAAACGAACTTGTAGAGTTTGAAGACGGTAAAGGAACTTTAGGTATAACTTTAAACTTAGAAGAAGATAACGTTGGTGTTGTAATCCTTGGAGAATATACTCATATAAAAGAAGGTATGACAGTAAAAACAACCGGAAGAATTGCATCAGTTCCAGTAGGAGAAGCTCTTATCGGTAGAATTATAAATCCAACGGGGAAACCAATAGATGGTAAAGGTGAGATTATAACTGATAAAACAAGACCAATAGAGCGTGTAGCTCCTGGTATCGTTGCAAGAAAATCAGTTCATCAACCATTACAAACCGGTCTTACAGCAATTGACGCCTTAACACCAATCGGAAGAGGGCAGCGTGAGCTTATTATTGGAGATAGACAAACCGGTAAAACCGCAATTGCAATTGATACAATTTTAAACCAAAAAGGCGGAGATGTAATTTGTATTTATGTAGCAGTTGGTCAAAAAGCTTCTACGGTTGCACAATTAGCCAAAACTTTGGAAAAACACGGTGCAATGGATTATTCAATTATTGTATCAGCAACAGCAAATGAACCCGCTCCATTACAATATATTGCACCTTTTGCAGGTGTTGCAATTGCAGAAGAATTTATGGAACAAGGTAAACACGTTTTAATAGTATATGATGATTTGACTAAGCACGCTCAAGCATATCGTGCGATGAGTTTGCTATTAAAAAGACCACCAGGACGTGAAGCTTATCCTGGAGATGTTTTCTATCTTCACTCAAGATTATTGGAAAGAGCGGTTAAATTATCTGATGAATTAGGTGGTGGAAGTATTACAGCACTTCCAATTATCGAAACACAAGCCGGAGACGTTTCTGCGTATATTCCAACAAACGTAATCTCTATTACTGATGGACAAATATTCTTAGAAACATCTTTATTCAATTCAGGTGTAAGACCTGCAATTAATGCCGGTATATCAGTATCTCGTGTAGGTGGTGCTGCTCAAACTAAGGGTATTAAACAAGTTGCCGGTAAATTGCGTTTGGATTTAGCCCAATTTAGAGAATTAGAAGCGTTTGCACAATTTGCTTCAGATTTGGATGCTGCAACTAAGAAACAACTTCTTAGAGGTCAAAAATTGACTGAAGTATTAAAACAGCCTCAGTATAAACCATTAACAGTTGCTCAACAAGTTACAATACTTTTTGCAGCAAATGAAGGTTTCTTAGATGAAATTGATAATAAGAAAATCAATGAATATAAAAATGGTTGGTTTGAATATTTTGAAGCAAATATGCCGGAACTTAATAAGTCTTTAAATGAGGGTGCTAAATTATCTGATGAAGACATTTCAGCTTTAAAAACTCAATTAGAAGCATATGGTAAAACTTTATAGAGGTGTTATAAATGCCAAATTTAAAGGACATAAAAAGTAGAATCGGTAGTGTTCAAAATACTAAAAAGATAACAAAAGCAATGAAAATGGTTGCAGCTGCAAAGGTTAAAAAAGCTGAATCAACAGTAAAAGCTGCAAGACCTTTTTCAGATGAATTGTTACATCTTTTTAGAAAGATGTTAGCTACTGTTGGAGAATATTCTCTTGACGGTTTAAAAGTTGAGAGAGGTTTGGATAATTATCCTGAACTTTTAAGACGCAGAGATGTTAAAACTGAAGGGCTTTTGGTTATAACTTCTAATAAAGGTTTAGCAGGTGCTTATAATGCTAATATAATAAAAGCCGCTTTAAAAAGAATTAAAGATAACGCTCTACAAGGCATAAAAACTGTTATTTATCCTGTAGGACAAAAAGCAATTTCAGCATTTAAACATAAAGCAGGTAATTATATTTTAAAAGATGGTTATATAGCAATAGCTAATGATCCAACAGCAACAGGTGCTAATTTGATTTCAGAAGATATAGCAAATGATTTTGTGTCAGGTGAAATTGATAGAATTGATATTATTACTACTCATTTCAATAATATGATGTCATATAATGTTGTATCTTGGGAAGTTTTACCAGTAAAAGTTGAAAAAGCTGAAGAACACGAAATTGAACCTGTAATGGAATTTGAACCTTCTGCTAATGGAGTTTTACAGCAAATAGTTCCAATGTATATAACAAATTCTATTTATCAAGCATTATTGGAAGCAAATGCGAGTGAACTTGCTTCAAGAATGACAGCGATGTCTGCAGCTTCAAATAACGCAGAAGAGATGATTACAACTTTAACTATTGATTATAATAAAGCTCGTCAAGCTGCTATTACTCAAGAATTAGTAGAAATTGTATCAGGTGCTCAAGGAGTTAATGGCTAAAATTTATTTATAAATAAAAAGCGGTCCGACTTATAAAAGTCGGACCGCTTTTATTATGCTTCAAAAAATATTTCTTTTGCCCTATTTTGCTCTAAAATTTTATTTTGTTGATTTTGAATATATTTTCCGCTTCCAAACATAGCTGCAATTGCACATCCTACACCAGCTGCAGTATTTAATACAAATTTTAATAATTTATTATTCATCTTCTTTGTTAGAGCATTTGCTCCAAATACACCAACTAAAATTGAAGCTCCAAATGCTGTATTTGTTATCCAAGAAGCTTTTTTATCTTGCTTTTTATATTGTTTTATAAAATTATCAGCATTATTTTTAGGAACTTGATAGTACCTTGTTCTAGCATTTTTAGATGAAATATCGACTTGAACATTATTATTATCAATTACTCTTGAAATTTTTGCATCTACACTCATACTAACAACTCCTTTTAACTCCTATAAAACCAATGAATATTTAAAATTGCTTTTATATTTAAATAACTTAACAATTATTTACTTTAGAGATATTGATAAAATTAAAACAATAAGTTATAATCCGACTAGGAAGTGAAAATATGGTTAGTGGAATTAGTATCACAAATAGTCGTTACCCTTACTTAGAAAAACTGGATTCATACCCCGAATACGGTGATAAAAATTTTAATTCTAAAAATACTTCTGCAGTAGCTCCTCTTATTGCAAGAAGACATAAAGCCTATGAACGTAAAATTACTATGCCTGATAGAATTAAAGCAGGAATTGGTGCTGCAATAGGAACGATTTTACCAATGATGTATCTTATGAAAAAAAAGAAAATTAAAAATCCTTTAAAATTAGATTATGAATTAAAAGATATGATATTACTTTCAGCATCTTCCATCGTCGGTGGTGTTGGAATTGGAATGATTGGAGAAAATAAAAAAACAAATGAAAACAAATTAAAAGAGGGGTTATTTCAATTTTTAAATGCTTCAATTCCAACTTGGATAGTTGGAGGGGTTTTAAAATTATGCGAAGAAAGTAAAAACTTTAATAATGTTCCGGGTAAAATTATGTCTATTGCTGGAGGTTTACTTGTTGGAATGTTTGGAGCTGCGGCTTTAGCGAACATTATAAGTGATCCTCATGATAAACAACCTGATAGAAAATTAACTTTAAAAGATTGTTTAATCAATATTGACGATGCTTTAGGGGTTTTAGTTTTAGCAAAATTCCCTTGTGCTAATAAACTACACCCAGAAAGATTATTACCTCCAATATTTGCATATTGTGGATATAGAGCCGGCAAAAGTAACTAATAAGTTTATAAATCAATATTTGATTCTTTTATAGGAGCTCCTATAACCCTTTCCAGTTCTGCTGCATTAATATTATAATTTAATAAATTATTATAATAATCTAATTGAGCATTTAAATAAGTATTTTCAGAATCTTTAAATTCAATTGCATCTCCTAACCCTACTTGATATCTTCTAAATGCAAGATATTGACGTTCTTTAGCTTGTTGTAAAGCAAGTTTTGAAACATCTAAACTATCGTGAGAATTTAAAAGACTTATATAAGCACTTTTTACTTCTAAATAAACATTTTGTTTTTGTTGTTCATAGTCAGCCACATACTTGTTATAAGTAGCTTTCGCTTCATCCACTTGTTTTTTTAGAAGCATTAAATTTAATGCCGTATAGTTAAGTTGTAACCCAAATTGATATCCATAATCACTATCAATTTGTCTTCCCCCGTGATCATATCCGGCAAACCCACTTAAATCAGGAGTAAAAGCTCTTTTAGCAGCCCTTACATTTAATTCTGCGGCATCCATAGCTTTTTTAGCTGATAATAATGCAGGTCTTGATTCTTGTGCTGTTTTTATTAAATCAGGAAAATTCACATCATATTTTTTATTATTCATTTTATCTTTTAGAATAACATTTTCTAATTCCGGAATCCCAACTGCGTTTGCTAATTCAACTGCTGCAAGTTCAAGAGTATTTTTTGCTTTAATCAGATTAACTTTCGCATTTCCTAAGTTATATTCTGCAGTTGTTACATCTATTTTTGCTTTTTTACCAATTTCATAATAAGCTTTTGCTTGTTTTAACTGTAACTCAAAATCTTTAACGGTTTCCTCATAAACGGATTTTTGAATTTCTGCAAAGACCATATTATAATATGCAACTTTTACATTATAAATAACTGTCTCAATACTTGATTCCGCATCATATCTTGAAGCTTCATAATTTCTTTTAGCCATATCAGCGTTTGCTTTAGTTTTTCCAAAATCAAACAAGAGCATATTAGCAGAAAGTGTTGGGACATAAAACATATTATATCTTTGAGTCATCATCCTTGACATGTTAGACGGCATATTAGACATAAGCATATCGTTTCTGGAATAACTAACTCCTGCACCAATTGTTGGAAAGTAATTTGACCAAGCTTGCCCTATTCTGGTTTTATAGATTTCAGAATTGCTAATCGCTGACATAATAGTAGGATGATGGGAAATTGCTAATTTAATACAATCACTTAAAGTAACCTCACCATTCATTTCAGCATATTCAATTCCACTAGTTATTTCAGGGAATTTTGTTTCATACATTCCCTTGGCTTCTTTTGATGTTTCTTTTTGTACTTGTTCTTTATTTAAACTTCTTTTCTTTTCAAGTCTTTTATTAACCTTTGTTTTTTCAGGTTTTACAATCTGTATTTGCTCAGATTTTTTAACTTTTTCTTTTTTTTCTATCTTATCTTTAGCAAACACTTGAGTGGAAGCAACAGATAATAAAGAACATATTAATAATATATTTAAAACCTTCTTCATCTTATATCTCCAAGTCTTTTTCAGTAATTTTTTTAGTTGGGAATCTATCAACAAACTCTTGAACGATTACGTAAAAAGCAGGTGTCAAAACAGCACCTAAAGTTGCTGCAGCAATCATACCGCCAAAAACAGTTGAACCAACAGAAATTCTTGAATTAGCACCGGCTCCTGATGCAAACAGCATCGGCATAACACCAATAATAAATGCTAACTCTGTCATCATAATAGCTCTAAACCTTAATTTCGCAGCTTTTATTGCAGCATCTTTTACAGAAAGTCCATGTTTTTCATGTTCTTCTTTCGCAAATTCAACAATCAAAATAGATTGTTTAGCTGCAAGTCCAACAAGAGTAATCATACCAACTTGAGAATAAATATCAAACGATTGATTAATCATCATTTGGAATATTAAAGCACCTAAAGCTGCAATAGGAGAAATTAATAATACCGCTACAGGTATTGTATAGCTTTCATATAATGCAACTAAGAATAAATATACAAATATCAAAGCCATTCCTACAATCATAGCCGTTTGTCCAGAAGCTTCTCTTTCTTGTGCTGAAGTTCCAGACCAATCATAAGAAATATCAGACGGAAGAATTGATTTAGCAACATCTTCCATAGCATTCATAGCATCTCCTGAACTTTTTCCAGCACCTTGTTGGCCTTGTATTTGTACAGATTTATATTGATTATATCTTGTTATTGAAGCTGTACCAATTGTTTGTCTTAATTTCATTATTGATAATACAGGAACCATAACACCATTATTATTCTTTACATATATTCCTGACAAATCTGTGGCCTTATCTCTGAAATCACTTTCAGCCTGCATTTGTACTTTAAATACTCTGTCATACTTATTAAAATCATTTACATAATAAGTTCCAAGCATGGAAGCAAGGGTAGAATATAATTCTTGCAAATCAACATTTTGAGCAAGAGCTTTTTCATAATCAATATCAATAATATACTGCGGAACATTTGCCTGAAATGATGTATTTACACTCGATAAACTAGGATTTTGATTTGCTGCTGAAATAAGTTTATTAGCCCAAGTTTCCAATTCTTGCGGAGTATATTCCCCTTTTGAAAGCATTTGAAACTCAAACCCACCCATCATACTCATACCACTAATTGCAGGAGGTGAAAAAGAAATAATTGAAGCTTCTTTTACACTTGCACCTATCATTCTTATTTTATTTAATATTGCAACATGAGATAGATCAGTTGCTTGACCTTTTATTTTTCTTATTATCCAATCAAAAACTCCAACTTTTCTATCTTTATATTCATCTAATTGAATAATTACAGTTGCTTGGTTTACGGCTCCATCTCCACCAAATACTGTTAATTTTTCTTTATTTACTCCATCTATTTTTGCAACCTCTGCAGTAAATTTTCTAGCTACATCTTCAGTTCTTGATAAAGACGCTCCATCCGGAAGTGTTATTTGTGCTAAAAGTACTCCTTGATCTTCATCTGGAATAAATCCTGTAGAAATTGTTCTGAAAGAAATTAAAGTAAGTAGTAATATTCCAATATAAAAAGTTGCAACTAATTTTTTATCATTAACAAATTTAGTTACATATTCCATATAAAAATCTTCAACTTTTGAAAAACCTTCATTAAATTTTTTAACAATAATATTTGCTTCTTCATTTATTTTTACTAATAATTTGTTTTTAATTTCTTTAGGTTTTTGTCCAAGAAAATGAGAACACATAGCAGGAGAAAGTGATAACGCACATATTGCAGAAATAGCAATTGAAACAGCAATACATACAGCAAATTGCTTATACATAACTCCTGTCATACCACCCATAAATATAATAGGAACAAATACCGCCATAAGAACCATTGCCATTGCAACAAGTGAAGGACCAACTTCTTCCATTGTTAATTGTGTTGCAATAATTGCAGATTTTCCCTCGTCAATATGTCTTTTAACATTTTCTATAACAACAATCGCATCATCTACTACCACACCAACTGCCAATACTAATGCAAATAATGTCAAAAGATTAATAGACATTCCCATAGCTTTCAATGCAAAAAACGTACCAATTAATGAAACTGGAATCGTAGCGCAAGGTACTAATGTCGCCATTCCATCGCCTAAAAATAAAAATATAATAACTACAACAATAAAAGCTGTAAGTAAAATAGTAAATTCTACTTCTTTCATTGATTCGTGTATAAAATCGGCATCATTTTTTACATACATAATTTTGATGCCATTAGACATTTTTTCATTAAGCTCATTAACTTTAGCTTCAACAGCTTTTGATAAATTTAATATATTGGCATCAGGCAGTTGTGATATTACAACAACCGCAGATGGTTTTCCATTTACTAAACCAAGATTTGAATAAGATTGAGCGCCTAATTCTACTCTTGCAATATCTTTAATTTTAACATTTGAACCATCCATATTTGAACGGATTATTATATTTTCAAAGTCTTTAACATCTTCTAAACGCCCTTTTGTTTTTAATGTTAATTGAAGAGCGTTTTTCTCTTTTGTCGGTAATTGCCCTAAAGCACCTGCTGTTACTTGAGTATTTTGAGATGTAATTGCTGATTTTACTTCACTTGTTGAAATATTTAAACCTGCCATTTTTTGTGGATCAAGCCAAATTCTCATTGAATAATCGCCACCACCAAATACATTTACATCAGCAACTCCATCAATACGTTTCAATTCATCTTTAATATATATTGAACCGTAATTCGTTAAATCTAATTGATTCCAATCTCCATATTCAGGATAAAGTGTTAAAATAATTGCCCCCGAGCCTGAAGTTCTGCTAATCGCAGTCACACCAGTTCTTTGTACATCTTCAGGTAACTGTGATTGTACTTGTTGAATACGATTTTGAACATTCATTAAATTTATATTTTTATCAGAACCTACTTTAAAATAAAGAGTTAAAGAATAACTACCATCATAAGAAGTTGATGTCATATAAGTCATATCTTCAACACCATTTAATTTATTTTCTAATACAGTAGCTACAGTAGATTCAATAACTTCTGCACTTGCTCCTTGATAAGATGCTGAAACTCTCACCTGAGGCGGTGTAACATCAGGATAACTTTCTTGTTTTAAGCCTAATATTGATATTATACCTAAAATTACAATACAAACCGATATTACCAATGCAAATCTTGGTTTTTGTATAAAAAAGTATAATTTATCTTTATCAAAAATCTGTTTCATTATTTTTTACTCTTATTTTCTTCCACAACTTTTAATTTTTGTCCATCCATTGTAATATTTTGAATTCCTGAAACCACGATAGTATCATTTAAATCTAACCCATCTGTTACAATCCAATTATTATCAATATCATCTGAAACTTTTATATTCTTTCTTACAGCTTTATTATTTTCAACAGCCCAAACATAATACCCGCTCATAGCATCACCCTTTGTACAAGATTGCGGAATTGTCATAAAATCTACTTTTTTAGGTGCTGTTAATTGAACTTTCATATATCCGCCAGGAACTAGCCAAGCTTTTGAATTATCAAATGTCGCTCTCATATTTACAGAACCGGAATCTTTATCGATCTTATTGTCAACAAAATTTATTGTTCCAATTTTGTCATACCATTTGCCATCATTAAATTGTACTCTAACTTCTACATCCTTAAACCTATCGCTAGCTTTTAATAGCTTTAAAAAATCATCACCTTTTAAATTAAAAGAAACATAAACTGGTGAAATACTTGCAACATTAACCAAAGATCCAGATGTCGCTGTAACATAATTCCCTTCAGTAATATTAACCTTTCCAATTCTTCCATCTATTGGTGATTTTATTGATGTATAACTCAAATTAACTTTTGCTAATTCTAATTGTTGATTAGCCGCATCCAATAACGCCTTATTTTGATTTCTTGTTGCTAAACTAGAATCTACATCTGAACGACTTATTAAATCTTCTTTTACAAGAGCGTTTGCTCTATTCCATTCTTGTTGAGCATTAGTATACAACGCACTATATTGATTTACAGCTGCTCTAGAATTATTTACTGATAATTGATATTCTCGAGGATCTATCTGAAAAAGAAGTTGACCTTTTTTAACAAAATCACCTTCATTAAAATATTTTTTTATTAAAAATCCCGGAACTCTCGCTATAACGTCAATAGAATATTGAGCCTCAACACGCCCTGTTACTTCTGCAGAAACATTTATTGACTCCATTTGCGGATGACCTACCAATACTTCTTTTGGCATTTTCATTGCTTGTTGTTGTATCAAACCACTTATAAAACCAAAAGTTTTATTATATACAATAGGTACCACTATTATAAGCAACACAATAATTCCAAGTTGTTTTCTTGTTAATTTTATATTCATACCTCTCTCCATTTTATCTTTTACGACAATATTAAATGGTTTATATAAGATTATCAATCATTTAAAAATACGAAAATTAAAAAGCAAAAAATTTTTTCAGTTGTTTTATATAGAATACTAATAACGGAGAAACTATGTTAAACATTTCACCAATTACCTCTACAAACAAAAATAAAAAATATCATCATAAAATTAAAAATAATAACAATACAAAATTCAACGAAAAAAAACTAGAGCAGGAACTATTACAGATTAGTAATTCAAACAAAAATTTAATAAGTTTCAAAGGCGGTTTTACATTTAACAAAAAAGACTTATTGTTTATTTCATCACTTGCAGGAGCATTAAATATAACAAATAATCAATTGGAAAATCTTAAAGATATATTTTCCCGTTTTATAAAACAAGAAAATATTGATAATTTAGACAACTTAAATATCGACGATGATGAAGAAAAACTTCAATCATTGGGACTTGAAATTATTGAAAAATACAACCTAAATGATAAACAAATCGATATTTTAGCAGATTATTTTTATGAAAAATTTAACAATCTCCCCAAAACAGAAAAAAAAGTTTTAAGCGAAGAAGAAATTTTAGCTAAAGAAAAAGAAATAGATTTGGATTTTTTAAATGCCCTATGTAAAACTTACAAATTCTCAAAAGAAGATAGTGAAAATTTTAAAAATATAATTTACTCATATCTTACCCAACATAAAATTAAAAACCTTAAAAATATTTTTGCAGAAGATTTAAGCCATTTATTAACAATATTAATAGAAGAATTTAATCTAAATAAAGAACAAGAAAATTTATTTATCAGAGAACATTCTAATAGAGTTTTTTCAGATGATTATAAAGCTAATTTTAATGCATTAAACCTTAATGAAGATTACTATAAAACAGACTTTATAATTTTTGAACACCTAATGAAAAAATATAATATAGATATAAAAAATTCTAAAAAATTACTAGATGCAATAAAAGATGATTGCTTAAATAACAACTTCAATAGTATTATTGATATGTTTTGCGACTCTAAAAATTACTCTAATTATAAGAAAACAATAAGTGTTTTAAATGAAAAAGAATTTATTAATATAAAAAATGACTTACTAATGGATTTAATTACTATATCTAAAAATAAATACGATATAGCCAAACAAATAGACGAAAAAGATTCTAAACAGTATGAAAAATCTTTAAAGAAAACAGAAATTTGTAATAAAATAAGCTCTTATTTAAATTTTTCATCACAAGAGTATCTAGAACTTATGAGATATTTAAATAACATAAATGATGAATTAAACTCCTGGGAAATTGCATATAACGTTACAGAAAAATATAATTTAGACTTAAATTCTTGCAAATCAATTGTCAAAATTATCGAAAACATAAGTAATAAATAACTTAAGAACTTATTACGTCTGAAACTATTTTATACGCCATAAAAATACCTGCACAAGAAGCTACAAAAGGTGTTGAAGCAGGAATTATTTTATTAAACTGAATTTTCTCTCCGGAATTTGTAATAACATTTTCAACTTCTGATATTTTTTCTCTAGAAAAAGGTTTTTCATCACTGGTTACAACACTAATTCCTGATGTTATTCCTAATTTTTTTAATTGATATAAAATATTTGAAACAAAAGGCGCCTTTTTATCATGAATTTCAGAAATATCTGAAATATATAACCTTGTCGGATCAACTCTATTTCCCGCACCCATTGATGAAATTAATGGAATACTCTTTTCATAGCAAATTCTCATTAAATTAACTTTAGAACGCATTGTATCAATCGCATCTGCTACATAATCAATATTGTCAAAATTAAAATCTTCAATATAAAAATCATTAACTACATTAAGCTTAAGATTAGGATTTATATCTAATAATCTTTGTTTGAATAAATCGGTTTTATAACTACCAATAGTTGAATTTAATGCAATCAGTTGTCGATTAATATTTGAAATTGAAACTTTATCAAAATCAATTATTGTTAATTCGCCAACCCCACTTCTAGCCAAAGTCTCAGCACAAAAACCACCGACTCCGCCAAGTCCCAAAACTGCAATATGAGAATTTATTATCTTATTTTGGGATTCTTCTCCCCAAAATAAGATATTCCTTGAAAAAAATTCTTCCATTTATTTAATAATGCCAAAGCCTAATAAAAATACACAAATAATAAATACTAACGCAACAATACCTGTAAGTTTATTAAGTCCTTTTTCTGCACTTTTCTGTGAAGAAAACATTTGAGCAGCATTTCCAATCCCTGCAATACCATCACCTTTTGGAGAATGCATTAGTATTAATACGATAAGTAATAGTGCTGATATGACTTGTATAGTCCAAATTAATGTTAACATTTATTCTCCTTTTTAATAAAATGAGCCCTTTTTGAGTTTAATTTAATATTATCAAAAGTATATAATCTAGCCGGTCGCTTAGAAGATGATTTTGAAAACTCATTTAACTCTCTAAGGCCATCAGTTGTTATAACTTTTTTTCTAAAATTACGCTTATCTAATTTCTTTTCCATAATCATTTCATAAGCTTTTTGCATCTCTGTAAGCGTAAATTTTTCATTTAATAACTGATACGCAACCGGACACATTTCAAGACGTTCTCTTGTACGTTTCAAAGAATATTGAATAATTTCTTTATGGTCAAAAGCTAAAGGTGGTAAATCAAAAACTTTATGCCAAGCAAGATCAGGAGTTGTTACAACATTAAAGTCTTCTGCTCTAATCAAAGCAAAATAAGCACAAGTAATAACTCTTGAAACAGGATGTCTTAGAGGATCACCGAAAGTGTACAACTGTTCCAAATAGATATTATCAACATTAGTTTTTTCTTTTAAAACTCTCATTGCTGCTTCATCTAAATTTTCAGACATTCTTACATAACCACCGGGAATTGCCCATTTATCTTTAAACGGTTCATTATTTCTTTTAACTAGTAAAACTTGCAAAGCATCATCTTTAATAGTTAAAATAACAATGTCTACAGTAATTTCATGAGTTTTTATTTCGTTGTACATCTTTCACCTCAATAGCTATTGTATAATAAAGATAATAAAAATGTAAGTTTTGATTTCTACAACAATTTAATTGTTACATTTTAAAATTTTAGTTCAAAGCTTAATAATACATTTAATAAAGGATTGGCAAAATGAGAAAAATATATTATTATGTGAGAGATATGTATTAGAAGGAGAGAGTTAATGAAAAAGATCTTTTTAACAATTACTTGTGCTATCGCAATTCAAAATTTCGTTTTTGCAGACGGTAATGCTTTTACTCCACTTGATTTTAATGATACAAGCTACGGGACAACAAGTACAACATCAGCACCTGCCGTTTCAACAAAAACTGCAACAACATCATCATTAGAAGGAGACGCTGTTGGCAATGGAAATATTCAAAATGCTATTTTACAATTAGATAATGCTCAAGTTGATATTAGAAATGATTTATTAAATTGTAAAACTAAATATGCTGATGTAGATGCACAATATAAATTAATCAAAACCGAAAGACAAGCACTAAAAAAACAAGTTTCAGCAATCGAAAAAAGAATAAAAGAAATAGACAAAGCAAAAGAAAAAATCAGAAAAAATATGTTATAAAAAAAACTCCCTAATGGGAGTTTTTTATTGTTTTGGCTGCTGAAACAATGGCGTACTTCGATTTTGTAAACAAACCCCAAATTGACAACTGGAATTATAATTGAAATATGTATCAGAAGGGGTAAACCCCTTCATTTGCTCTACAATATCTCCACGATTAAGAGGTTTCAACCTAGCCTCCGGAGAGCTTGAAAATTCACTTATTCCAGCTCTAGGCGAATAAATTGGAGCGACTTGTTCTCTAAAACCTGGTAATGAACATACTGCATTTTCACTATCAATTGGGCAAGTTGCATAAATCGGATTGACGATTAGAAACAAGAAAATTATTAAATTTATTATTTTCATATCTTTCTCCTTTTTACTTTATTTTAAAATTTATTTTTTGATTAACATTACCCACTTGTATTACTATATAAGTAGTGATTTAATAAAAAATCTAAATTCCACTTTTTGAAGGATGTTGATATTATATTTAAGATGCTAACATTTATTTGGAGGGGATTGTAAGTGTACGCATATCAAAAACAAAAAACAGAACCAAGACGTTTGCACGTTGTTAAACCAAATAACAACAAACAAATTCTAAACAGAAAATATCAAAAAACTAAGAAAAAAAACACTGCTATAGAATTAATACGTTCTTTTGTTTCAATAACATTCTTATTACTTTTTGCATATTACATTTTTCCAACTGCGTACAATAACTTAATAAAACAAGTTTTTTATCCTAATAAAATAGCTATTAATACAAATGCTCCTTCAAATTTAGCTATGATAAATACAGACAAAATTAATGATGTTGATATCTATTCTATTGCTAATCCTGTAACAAATTATCTTAGCAACGACTTATTTAAAAACAGACTTTTATTAACACCGACAATTCAGAAAGCTCATAGTGAAATTACAACTATGTACCAAAGTTCAGAAATCGGAGCTTTAAAATATCAATTAACTAATTTAATGAAAGAATACCCGTCAATTAAACCTTCTATATATGTATGGGAATACGAAAACGGGAAATATGTAGATATTAATTCAGAAGAATTATATTCTGCAGCAAGTATTATCAAATTACCTGTACTTGTTCGTTTATTCAAATCAATTGAAGCTGGTCAAACGACTATATATGATGAAATGACATTGACAAATTATTATCAATCATCAGGATCAGGAGATTTGCAATATGCTCAAACAGGTAGAAAATATTCTCTTGATCAATTAGCAAAGACCATGATTCAAGATTCTGACAATACAGCTACCAATATGTTAATGTCAAAAATGGGAGGAATGGATGACGTAAATATAGGTCTTAGAGATTGGGGCATATCAAAAACATATGTAAGAACGTGGTTACCTGATTTAAAAGGTACAAATAAAACAACCGCGAAAGACATAGCAAAAATTTTATATAATTTAGATAATCCAGGCTTTTTAAACATCAATTCCAGAGAGTATATCATTGATTATTTAAGTCACGTAAAAAACAATCGTTTAATAGCAGCAGGTTTAGGAGAAAACGCACTTTTCTTACATAAAACCGGAGATATCGGTACAATGTTAGGAGACGCAGGAATTGTATTTGCACCAAACGGTAAAAAATATATCGTAGTAATTTTAGCAAATCGCCCTCATAATTCGCCGCTAGGAAAAGATTTTATCGTAAAAGCATCAAGTCTCATATATAAGTCAATCGTCGGTTAAACATTGCACACAAGAAATAATCGAAACAGAAAAAATGAAACGATTACACTACCTTACCCAATCAAATTAAATAAAATAATAATACTTCAAGGCAAGGAATTAACAATAAAAAATAATAAAAGATTAGATTGAAGAGTAAATTCCATATCAAAGAACTCTTTATTATAGCCGTAAAAAATTCTGGCTTGAAGTCTTAATTACAGATTCATAAGAAAATAAAAAACTTAATATTAAATTATTTTTTATAAACCATCTGCAAGTTATGAGAACGATACAAAGAAAAGATTAATGAACTAATTAGAATATTCTTAGAATAAATAAAATAATTTTATAATGAATAAAAACAAAAATAAGTTAAAGTAAAAAAAATAACCGTGCATACAATATTAAAGTAAAAGAACACGAATGTTAAAAATTGGATTAATAATAGAGCGATAAAAATTCTTAATTATTTGACACCTGAACAAGTTTTTCAACTTCATAGTATTACGATTGCTTCTTGAATTCACCTAAAGCATTTTGTAAACTTTTGTAAAAAAAAAGTTATATACTCTAAAGAAAAAAAAATATATGTCGTTATACTTATTGAGTTAAATATTAGCTAATATAAATACAAAGAAAGGATGTTTTATGCAAAAAAATAGTTTTAATGAGTTTCAATTCAAAGAATATGAGTCCATAATGAAACTCAATGCGAATCAAGATGATAAATTAGAGGGAGTTCAAGTTGATAGTTTAGAAGAACGAATAGAAACGGTATCTAACTTTTTAAAGTATAGAGAATTACTATCATTAATTGCTTCTAATAATACTTTTAAAGAATTTTCTTTAAATAACGGTACACGAGTTAAAGTTTTTTCAAAAAATGGACTTATTAATATTTCAGAGAAAACAAGTAATGGAGAAATTATTAATATCGTAGTATCTACTATAGATGCAAGTGCTACGGCTGAAACATTATATCAAATTGCAACTGAAGTAAAAAATAAATAAGGAGGAATTTATGAGTTGGTTTAGCAATTATTGTGCAAATGTAAAATCACATTTTTTAGAAAACACCTGGATGACAAGAGAAGCAATGAATGGTGCTGCAGGGGGGTTGGGATGTGATGAATGCGCTGGTTGGGCTTATATGGTAGGTGGTGTTGCCGCCTGCATACAAGCATTATTTGATTAGAAGCGAGGTTTATTTTGGTTAAAAGTATTAACAGTATAAAATCTAATAATATAAAAGATAACAATATTAATAGTAGCAATATTCCATCTTCAAAATCAAATTCTATTTTTGATGTTAATGGAGATGGAATAATATCCGGATATGAAAAAATGATTCGAGAAAAATCAGAAGTCGAAACAACAAAAAATGGTGTTCGAATAAAAGTAGATGCTTTGATAATTAATCTTGAAGGGGATATTGATAACTTTAAATTAGATTTGAGTAAGGGTGCCCCTTATGATTATGTTATAACAAATACTAAAACAAACACTAAAATACGATTTGATGATGCTTTAATTGGTGATGAACAAATTAAGTATGGAAATTTTTTAATAAAATATGATGAAAAATCTTCTACAGAAGTAATATCTATAGATAATTATCTAAAAGGTAATGCTCCATTAGATGACGGATTAACAATTAATGTAGGACAAGTAAAAAATTCTGAAATTAATATTAAAGATAGTTCTATAAGAAAAATTGATACTACTAATGCCGCAAATGCTGACATAAAGTTGTTTAATTGTACTGGCGATGGAATTTTTCTCTTTAATGGTAAAATTTCTTGTAATAAAAAAGAAGATATAAAATTATTAGAGAAATGCTCTAATATAAATATAGAGTATAAAAACTGATTAAAAAATACTGTTTTCTTTATTTAAATCAGATATTTTATCAATTGGTGGGTTATTAATCGTAAGAGAACCCATCATTTTTATTATAAACTATTAATTAAAACTTTAAGCCAGAAATTTTTATTCCTATTATTTTTTCGTATTTGAAGACCTTTTATTCATTCTCAATATATTATAACAAACTAATAAATAAACTATTAAGAATAAATACATATATCTCCTTCAAAATATCTATTTAAGAACATATATTTTACTCCTATAATAAAAATTTTCTGAATGATTTAAATCTCCTAATATTGCATTTAGTGTTTTGCCTAATTCTTTTATTATTATTTTATTTCATTCGATAGCGTAAGATGTTATAATTGTTTCATCTTTACTATTGCGATTGCTTCTTGAATTCACCAATTAGGCATTGTTAATATTTGTAAAATTTTATAAAATATTTGCGTTTTTCTTCGCAAATATTTTTTTTACAAGTTTTATCATGTTATAATATATAAACTAAATTGAAGGGCGTGGTGTATGAAAAAAAAGAGTATTAAATTTTTATCATTTGTTTTAGCAACAATGTTTGCTTCAATGCCATTATCTTATGCTTCTATTGACACAGGATTAGGAAACGGCCTTGGCGGAGCTGTTATTGACAATGTACAAGGAGGATTCGTTGGAATTGATAAAGGAAATGGTTCAGCAGATTTGAATTTTAATGGAGATTCTATTGTAAATTGGGATTCTCTAAACGTAAACAAAGGAGAAAATCTTAATTTTAATGCTGTAAATGGCTCTAATAATTTAACGATCCTAAACACAGTAAACAATGGAATGTCAACGATATATGGACAAATTAGTGCAAATAGCGGTATTGGGAAATTAATCATTTCAAACCCTAATGGTATGTTATTTGACGGTTCAACTTTCACAACTGCTGGAGATGTAATGTTAACAACTCAAGACATGTCAGGTCTTGGAATTAATGATTTATCTCAAGCAAAATTTACACAAATTTATGATAAATCAGGCAATATAATTGGAATAAACATACAAAATGGTGCTTTATTTGACATTGGAGGAGAATATAGTATCATAGCTCCTTCAATTAATGCTTCAAATTCTACTATAAATGCAAATTCTCTAAAATTAATAACTGCAAATGGGCAAGATTATTTATCTTTGGGAGCAAATGCTCCAACCAACAAACCTGTTGTAAGACTAGAAGCAATGAATATTAACGGAGATGTTTATATAGTTTCAGGTCCAGGAGCTGTAAGCACTGTAAATGGTGGTAAAATTAACGGCAATTTAGATATCAAATCAGAAGGAAATGTCGGATTAAATTACAAAACAGACAGTCAAAAATTAATAGTGACTGGAGATGTTAATGTAATAAGTAACGGCGAAGGCATGTTTATGAGAGATGCTGAAATTGGCGGTAACTTATCAATGACAAACGGAAAAGGTTTCGTAGATGTCGGAGATATCACAGTAACAGGTAATGCAATTCTAAAAACTACAAATGTTGAAAACGGTGCTTACAAACACTTTGTTCACGTTATTGGAGATACAGTTATCGGTGGCAATTTAACTATTGATTCTGAAAATAACATTCACATTGGTGGTTATGATTATGATGCAGGTAAATTGGCGGATGGTAGTTTAACAGTTGGCGGCACAATTGATGCATACGCAAACAATGGAACAATAGCTGTTACAATAGATACAACTGCTGATTCAATAAAATTAAAATCTGAAAATTTAAATATAATTACAGACGGAAAAGCACTTTTGAAAGCTAATAATTATGATTTTAGTGCAAAAGGATACATTGGAGGTCTTCAAACAACTAAAAATTCTACAGTAGATGAACAAATCATCTGTACTATGGAAGATTATAAATTATTAAATAATCCAAGCAGTCATACAAATATGAATATTGCAGGAGGTGAAATTACAAATATTTCAACAGATGCGTATGCATATATAGAATCAGCTGGCGATTTAAAAGTTACAGGCGCAAATGCAAATAAAGTTTACTTAACCGCTCCTGACAAAACAATTGAAATCACAGGTGATAAAGTTCACGCTGATACTATTACAATTGGCAATAAAACTGAAAATTTAAAAGTTGATTTCCCTTCAAGAGATTACAATTTAAAATACACAAATATTCGTGATGCAAAAGAAGTTACAATAAATGGTGACCAAGAAATCACATATGAATTAACAAATGGTGAAAATGGATACAATATTAGCGACAACCGTCAAGATGATACTACATACTTATATGGTCCTAGTGATGAAAATCCAACAGAACCACCTATATTACCAGATGGTGATGATAGTATGAAAGTTTTAAGAAGTTATGAAAAACAAACTGTAAATATGTCTCAAGTTTATACTCCAGTTGCTTATGCTGCAGACTTAGACGATGACCATATTGATAGAGGCGTTAGAAAAAATGTTGACGGATCTGTAACTGTTGTTAAAGCTTTCCCTATGGTAAATTAATCAACATATTATATTAATAAAAAAAAGAACAATATCTTTGGTTTTGATATTGTTCTTTTTTTATTCAAAAATTAAAAACATTAATTTATAAACATGCAATCGCCATAACTATAAAAACGATATTTTTCTTTAATAGCTTCATCATATGCTTCAAATATAAAATCTTTTCCTGCTAAAGCACTTACAAGCATCAATAATGTTGATTTTGGAAGATGAAAATTTGTAATCAATTTATCAACAACTTTAAATTCATATGGTGGATAAATAAAAAGTTCTGAAGCTGACCTACAAGCTTTTATTTCTCCAAATTGTTGGAACGCTGTCTCAAGAGTTCTTACTGTAGTTGTACCTACTGCTATTAACTTTTTCCCTTCTGACTTTGCTTTATTTATTAAATTAGCAGTTTCTTCGCTAATTTCAAAAGCTTCAGAATCCATTTTATGCTCCAAAACGTTTTCACATTTTACAGGTCTAAATGTTCCTATTCCCACATTTAAAGTTACATATCCAATTTGAACACCTTTATTTTTTAATTTTTCTAAAATCTCTTGAGTAAAATGTAATCCCGCGGTAGGAGCTGCAACAGAACCTTCGTCTTTTGCATAGACTGTCTGATATCTTTCAAAGTCTAATTTTTTCAACTCTTCATTAGACATTTTTCTTTCAATATACGGTGGAAGTGGAATATTTCCTACTCTATGCAAGATTTCAAAAATATCACCTTCATAAATCATTTTAACAAGCCATTTTCCATCATCTGGTAAAGACTCTAAAACTTCACAAGATAGCTCATCCGAAATTTTAACAACAGTTCCAACTTTTACTCTTTTAGAAGGTTTTATTAAAACTTCCCAATTATGATTATCTCTCTCTTTTAATAAAAATACCTCAATTTTTGCTCCGGTATCTTTATATCCATATAATCTTGCAGGGATAACTTTTGTATTATTCAATATCAAAATACAATTATCATCAATCAAATCTACAATGTCATAAAAGTGTTTATGCAAAATTTTATGTTCACGAGGGTTAAGTACAAGCATTTTTGAATTTTCACGTTTATCGCTTGGTCTTTGAGCTATTAATTCTTCCGGCAATTGATAATCAAATTCTGATAATAACATTTTTAAATCCTTTTTTTACTATCCTAACATAAACTAAATACTTATGTTTATCATTTCTAGCTATTATAAATTTAAAATTTAAAATATTAATTAGATTTTTTATTTATTTCAATTTCATATCCTAAAAGGTCTGCAATAGTTTTTACCTCATCATATCTAAAAGAACTCAAAGAAATTTTATGTAATAAACTTTGTTGAGTATAATGTTTACCTGTTTTTTCTACTAATAATTGTGCAAGAGCTTTTGCAGTAAGTCGTTCTCTCATCATCATTATTTTTACCTGTTCTTTAGAATTCATATTAACTCCTTATTTTAAATAATTATACCTTAACAAAAATACATTCAACAATTAATAAAAGAACTCCCAATAAAAACTTATTGGGAGTTCTTTTATACTATTTAAAAGTTATTTTTCTTGAATTTTTTTAGCATTTGCTAAATCAATATCATCAACTTTATTAGCTTTCTTTTCATCCTCTGCTTCTAGCTGTTTATTAATAATAACAGTTTGAATTACTTGGAAAATATTACTTGAAATCAAGTATAATAAAACACCGGCAGGAATTGGAATAATTATGAATGTGAAAGTAAGCATAATAGGCATAAACGTATTCATAGATTTTTGCATAGCCTTTTGAGCTTCATCCTGTTCAGCATTTTTATTCATTGCCATCATTGCTTTTTGTGAGAACACCATCGTTACTGCAAACAATGCAATTAGCAACAATACATCATAATGAAAAGCTGTTTTTACTTCTATTGTAGGAATAGAACTAATCAAAATTCCATCTTTTCTTACAAAAGTCATTTTTTCTGTTTCTTTTGTCTGAACATCTGTTACATTGATTTCAGCTTTTTCAATTTGATCTAATTGACTAAATTTTAAATTTAAACTATCTAAACTAACTTTAAAATCAGCAGTTTCGCCAGGAATTAAATCGCCTTGAACTTCTACAGCTTTTGTAGGTTTTTCTATTTTTACATTATCAAGAGGCTCATCAACACCTTTTAAATATACTTTTGCAGTCTTACCTGCCATAAATGTATCATATTTTGATACTCCTAAAGTTCCATTTTGAGAAATTCCCGCAGATGTTTTTAAAGTAGCATCCAATCTTTTTATAAATAAAAATGGTGAATCACCTGCTATTTGAATAAATTGCGGACTCATCAATGTTGAATACAACAAAATAAATATCGGCATTTGTATAAGAAGCGGAAAACATCCAGCCATAGGGTTAAATTTATGCTCTTTATAAAATTCCATCATTTTTTGTTGCATAACCTGAGGGTTACTTTTGTATCTTTCTTGAATAGCTTTCATTTTTGGTTGCAACAATTGCATTGTTCTCATTGAACGTTGTTGTGAAAGCCCTAGTGGCCACATTGCAGCTCTTACAATTATTGTTAGTAAAATAATTCCTAATCCGTAACTTCCTGCAAAAGAAAGCATTTTTAAAACTTTAATGGTTAGTGTAGTAAAATCCATATTCTCTTCCCTAAATTATCTAGTACTATTATAAAGTGTACAAATGTACACTTCTCAAAATACTTTAAATATACCCCATAGTCAATATTAACAAAGGTATTATAAACATTTCTTTACTTTTATAAAAAAAGAAAACCGAGCTTTCGCTCGGTGAATCCCTATATTACTTAATCGTAGTTTACTTAATCGTAAATTATACTCCTAGGGGCAAATATAATTTTCTGTTGAAACTTATATTTCCCGTTTTTTATAAAAACTATTTAATTACTGTAAAGAATTTAAATTCTCCTGGCATCAATTTCCCAAAAGAAAGGGAATTAGTTGCAGCTACAAATTTTTCTTCAATGTAGTCAACCCCATCAAATCTAAATTCAGAAACAATTGAATAATCGCAAGAAAGTTCAATTGTTTTATCAAATACTTCTCTTCCTTCAACAATTTCTGACCAAGAATTTCCATTTTCTTCCTTCAAGATTTTTTCGGTTGGGGAATGGAAATTAGCAACTACCAAGATAGAATTTTTCAAACCTTCTTTTTGAATTTGCCATACTACAAAGCCATCATCATCTTGTCTGATTATATGAGCTTCACCATCTGTTATAACAGGAGAATTCTTAACAAATCTATCTAATGCATCAAATTTAGAGAAGAAATCATAATCTTTTTCTCTTTTCATTGAAACTTCGTTTCCGATTACGTATTCCATACCACCATTTGTAAATGATTCATCTCCATCAATATACATAACCGGTCTTTGAGCGTGACGGCCTCCTGGAAGGAATTTATATTTAAACCATTTAAATAATGCACCTTGTTGTCCTAATTGTGCAGGATATCTGTCAATTGCTTCAAATTCACCATCTTGGTTATTGTATGATTTCAAAATTGATAGTGGAGTAGATTTTTTTACAGATACGTTATAATTTGAAAGATTTAAATTATCTTCTGCAATCGCTTCTGGAGTTTTGTAGCTTTGTGAAACAATATCATTTCCCCACAATAAATCAAAGTTCATATCTTGGTGATATTCTTTGAAATAATTGTCCCATAGCATGTATTCAGCTAACGTTGCAAAATATGGAACTTTTTCTTTCATTGCAGTATTTAACATTCCAAGAACTTTTCTTGGAGCTCTATAACTTATAGGTGTTCCATCTTCCTCTGAAACTCTATCTACAATATGATCAATATGATCTACTCTAAAGCCATCAAAATTATATTCCTCTTGTAAATTCTTCATATAATCAATGAAAAATTTAACAACATCATTGTTATATTTACCATTTTCAAGACATACAAAATAATATGGGGTTTGACAATCTAAATTAGCATACTTAGAAACATCAATTCCATCGTATTTGTAATGTTTAAATGTTGGATAAGAAGCTCCTTCGCTCATCTTATCAAAAACAGGAACACCTGCAGAACACCAAGCCCCACCCGGAGCTGGCCACATTCCTTCCGTAATCAAACCTTGAATTATTTCGTTTTGGTTGAAAATATCTTTTTCAGACATTTTTTTACCACGATTATTTTTTGCAAATTTATTAATCAAAGTACGAGCTTTTTTATGTAATTTATCTTGAATACTTTTTTCTAACATTGAATTTGATAAGAAGATTTTTGTCTGTTTCAGTTTTTCATTAATTTCATCAAAAATTTTCTTATAGTGTTCAGTTAAATCACCATAGCTTTCGCCTTTAATATCTTTTTTGTAAATATTGCTTACAATTTCTAAATCTTCTTTTGAATATTTTTCAGAAAGTTCTGATACAACTTTATCTACATTCTTTAAAAGTTCTTCAATAATAGCATTAATATCAAACCATCTTGCACAATCAGGATTTGTTAAAACTATTTTAGAAAAACGACCTGTTTGCGGAAGTATATCATAAATTACAGGATGACCAGCTAATTGAGTTAATTGAATAAACATTTTAACTTGTTCATCAGCATTCAAACCTGTTTTATCTTTTATAACACTATCTTCTAAATTTGGACTTACACAACTAGCAGTTGGTAAATAAGCACACCCAAATTCTCTAGGATGAAATGGAATTAGATACATTGTTGTAGAAAATATGTTGTTTTCTAAATTCCCGCTTGGAAGAATTAATAATTGTCTCATCCAATCCATAAATTTTCCACAGTCTTTGGAATTATTTCCATTTCCTAAACCTGCTAAATTTGTAAGCTTTATATTATGACCTTCTTTTTGTAACCAAGAAGAATCTTTTACATTGTTTCTTGCAAGAACACTTGCTTTTGTAAAATTAAAACTTCCATCTTTAAATACGCCATTCAATTCCCATTTTGTCTCTAAAGCATAAAGAACTTCTGCATTTGTTAATTCTTCTAAAGCCTTAACTTGTGGATAAGGAAGATACCCGTATTTTTGAACTGTTGATTTTAAATATTCTTTTCTTTCTTCTGAAATATTTTTATCTGGATATAAATTTTTTAACTTAGAATAAAAATTGTTTAAATTATCACAAGAGCTTGTAGTCTCTTTTTTAAACAAAAAATCTAACATAGGGTACTCTCCTTTATATAATATTTGTGATTAATCGGATTTGTATAAAAATCATATCACGCATATATATTTTTTACAAATGATTGTAAAGTTATATTAATAAAAATAACAAATTTTATTTTTAGAAGTTTTATCGTGAATATGATAAGTTTTAGAAGTAGAAATGAACATATAAGAATGGCGGATATAATAACAAGAAAAGCTCATTCTCAATACCCACATATTTCTGTAAGTAGAAATCATTATTTAATAAATAAATCTGAGGCGAATAGATTTTTTTGGGAAAATATGGATATGAGGGATTCTTTAAAATTAGCTTCTCATCGTATGAATATAGAAATGGATGAAAAAAATTCATATAAACATATAATAAATTGTTTACAAAATAAATTGGGAAATTGTTCTGAAGAATCCAAACTGGCAGAATTAATTGCAAAAATTAATGGACAAAAAAATATTTATGTCGGAAAAATTTTTGCAGGAAAAGGTTTTGAAAAACATGAAGTTGCTTTTATTACTAATACGAAAATTGAGCCAAATAAGAAATATTCTTTTAAAAGTAAAGAAGCTCTAGTAATTGATCCTTGGCTTGGTGTGACGGAATATGCCGGAAATTATTTTAAATTAATAAAAACAAACTTTGGAAATTTATTAGGAATAAGAGGGAATTCAAAACCAAAAATTCAAGCGGATTTTTCTGGAAAATTATCAACTAGAAAAATAAATGAATTAAAAAATAAGTATCCAGAATTAATGATAAAAGATTATAAAAAAATTGTTTTATAAAACTTATGATTATAACAGAATATTCCATTAAAAATAATATTAATAATTTAAAAATAAATAAGGCAAATCAACAAAATTTAAATAGGGCTTCTTATTCAGATGATAGAGTTGTTCTATCTTTTAATGGATATCAAGAAGCTTTAGTTTATGCCAAGAAATCAAAATTTAAAAACAGGCTTTTTAATAAAAAATTATGTAATTTAAATTTTGAAAAATATGAAGGAATTCAGAAAGGTTTAAAAACTTTTGAAGGGCTTTCATTAAAACAAATAGCATTTGCTTTGACTGATTTACATTCTATAAACTTAATAACCGGATGTAAAAATCATTGTCTACATTGTTATGCAAATGCTCAACCATTTATTAAACAATATCCATTCGAAGATTTAGTACAAATTTGTAATGATATAAAAGAATTAAAAAATCGTCTTGGAGTAAGTCCAACTTATCACCATAGTATTTCTTATACTGATTGTTCTTTTGATTCAGATGCCTTAGATTGTCATTTATTTGATAAAAATGGGAATAAACATGATTTTGTAGAAATAGCAAAATTGATGAAAGAAAATTTGGGTGCTGCTCCTGTTTTTGATACAAATGGCTGGAAAAGGAAAGATAAAGAAAAACAAAAAATAGCAGAAGAATATGTTGAAAAACTATTAAAAGATAATAACTACAAAAATTTTTATCAAATTAATATTTCTATTAATCCCTTTAGACCTGAGTATGTGAGGATTTTGAAATCCGGTTATTCTCTTGATGAACTCTATCAGCCAATAAGAAAAGTTGGAGATGATTTTGAACAGGAAGAAGCTTTACTATCTGATGATTATAAAAAGTACAGAGATTTATATACTGATTACGTTAAAGATGTTGCAAATACTTTAATAACTTTTAAACCTCTTTTAAAAACTAAAAAACTTCAAACAATAATAAGGGCATTAGATAACAATATAGAAGAAATGAAAGGTTTTAGAATTAATGATTTTCGAGAAACATTAAAACATATTATGCAAGAGTTGTATTTAAGAAGTTTGTGTGGGCTCTTAAATAAAAATGATTTAAAAGAGTTTCAAAAAATATTAAGTAAATATAATACGCGAATATTCATCGCATCAGGAAGGATGGAAAATTTTTATAAACATAAAAATCCAAATGGTTTTAAAAATATAAAGAGAATCGATCCTGAAAAAAACTTGCAGAATCAAATTATGAAAGAATAAAAACTAATAAAAAACTTTCTGCAGCATTTATGAGATATCTAAAAATGATTTCTGCAGATGGAAGAGTATACTTATATGATAATTATTCAATTATTCCAACTGATATAAAATTGAATTTATCAACAAAAGAGATTAAATCTCCTTTTAAAATACCTGTAAAAGATTTTGTAATTACAGAAGATATGATAGATTTAATTTAAACAAATGTAACGCTAGAACTTGCCAGAAAAGCATGTTTATACTAACATTTAGTTGGTTACATTGGTCGATAGGTATAACCCTAGTCGGAATAAAACAGGGAATAATAAATTCAGAAAGAATTTACTTACCCCTCCCGATGGAGCAATATAGCCCGTAGTAAGACAAGTTAGAAAAAACAAAGGAGACAAAAGATGTCAGTAGCATCACTTATTGAACTTTTAGAAGCTGGAGTTCACTTCGGACACCAAACACAACATTGGAATCCAAAAATGAAACCATATATTTATGGTGCAAGAAACGGTATTTATATTCTTGATTTAAGAAAAACTACCGATTTATTAGATGTAGCTTATGAAGCAGTTAGAGAATATGCAGCAAAAGGAAGAAATGTTCTTTTTGTTGGTACTAAAAAACAAGCAGCTGAAGTTGTTGCAGAAGAAGCTACAAGAGCAGGTGCTTACTATATTAACAGAAGATGGTTAGGCGGTATGCTAACTAACTTTGAAACAATTAGAGGTAGAGTTAACAAATTAAGAGAATTAGAAGATTTCATTAACTCAGGTCACGCTGAAAAATTACCTAAAAAAGAACAAGCTCAATTAAACAGACAATTAGCAAAATTAAGCAAAACTTTAGGCGGTATTAAAGAAATGCGTGGTTTACCTGATATTATCTTCGTTGTAGACCAAGCTAAAGAAGATATCGCAATAGCAGAAGCTAACAAGTTAAATATTCCTGTTATTTGTTTAGCTGATACAAATGCTAATCCTGATGGAATTAACTACATCATCCCTGGTAATGATGATGCTATCCGTTCTATCAAATTAATTGCTTCTAAACTTGCTGATGCAGTATTAGAAGGAAAACAATTAAAAGAAAACAATGCTAATACAAAGAAAATTGAATCTATAACAGCTGCTGATGCTGGTGTAGAAGAAGTAGCATCTGTATAATTACAACAAAAAAGAATGATAATTAATAACTGTAAATTTTTAACTACAAATATTGAAATAGAGTTGTGATTTAGGAATAGTGAATAAGATAATATCTATTCACTATTCACTATTCATTCCTCACTTGTTCAAAAAATAAGGAGAATTATAAATGAATATTACAGCTACAATGGTAAAAGAACTTCGTGATAAAACTGGTGCTGGCATGATGGATGCTAAAAAAGCATTAGTAGAAGTAGATGGTGATATGGAAAAAGCAATGGAAGTTTTACGTCAAAAAGGTATTGCTTCTGCTGATAAGAAAATGGGAAGAATTGCTGCTGAAGGTAGAATTGGTTCATTCGTTTCTGATTCAGTTGGTGCAATGATTGAAGTTAACTGTGAAACAGATTTCGTTGCAAAAAATGAAGAATTTATTGAATTAACAAATGGTCTTGCAGAATTAGTAGCAACAGCTAACCCAGCTGATGTTGAAGCTTTATTAGCTACAAATTGTCCTAAATGCGGTAAAACTGTAGAAGAAGCTATTAAAGAAAAAATCGCTTCTATCGGTGAAAAAATTACTGTAAGAAGATTTGTTAGATATGAAGGTAATACTGCTACTTACATTCACAACGGTAAAATCGGTGTTCTTTTAGAAACTAGTGCAAAAGACGAAGCTCTTGCTAAAGATATTTGTTTACATATTGCATCTTCAGCTCCAGAATTCGTTTCAAGAAAAGATATTCCTCAATCAGTAATTGATGAAGAAACAAGAATTGAAATGGGTAAAGAAGATTTAGCTAACAAACCTGAACAAATCAGAGCTAAAATCGTAGAAGGTCGTGTTAATAAATTAATGGCTCACAGATGTTTAATTGAGCAACCATTTGTTAAAAACCCTGATCAAACTATTGAACAATTAATCTCTGGAAAATTCGACATTGTTAAATTTGACAGATTTGTTCTTGGTGAAGGTTTAGAAAAAAGAAACGATAACTTTGCTGATGAAGTTATGAGCCAATTAAACAAATAAGTTTAATAAATTATAATAAATAAAACAGGATAAAGATTTTTCTTTATCCTGTTTTTTTATTAAATAATTAATTAATAATTAAAAAATCTTGATTTTTTTTAAATAGCATTAAAATAAAATTAGTGGGTAAAATTAAAAATATAAAATATATTTACCCCAAACGGAGTTAAAACTATGATTAATTTTGAAAAATTTACTAATTATTCGCAAGAAATTATATTTGCGGCAAATGCTAAAAAAGATTTTTATAAAAACACCGAAGTTCAGCCGGAACATATTGTTATGGCGATGATTGAGGATAAAGGTATTGCAAAAGATTATTTGGAAGAATTGAAATTATTAAATCAAAATTTCATTAATTCAATAGTTACAAAAATTAAAGAGTATCCTACAATTTCATCTCCAAGTGTTTCTCAACAAGTATTTTTATCAAGGGAAACGAATTCTTTATTAGAAATTGCAACTAGTGAAGCAGAAGCTTTAAAAGATGAATTTATAGGTATTGAATGTATCTTAATTGCAATGACTAAATTGGAAAATTCTTTTATAAAGGATTTACTAAAACGTAATAATGTCGATACAAATTCAATTTTAAACGTTATAAAAAAAATTAGAGGTAATAAAAAAGTGGATAGTAAAAATGCAGAAGAAAATATGAAAGCTCTTGAAAAATATTCAACAGACTTAACAGAAAGGGCTAGAAAAGGGAAATTAGATCCTGTAATAGGTCGTGACGAAGAAGTTAGACGTATTATTCAGGTATTAAACAGAAGAACCAAAAACAATCCTGTTTTAATTGGTGAACCAGGGGTTGGTAAAACTGCTATTGTTGAAGGTTTAGCACAAAGAATTATTCGAGGAGATGTTCCTGAAAGTTTAAAAGATGTTAAATTAATATCTCTTGATTTGGGTGCATTGGTTGCTGGTGCTAAATTTAGAGGTGAATTTGAAGAACGTCTAAAAGCTGTTTTAAAAGAAGTTCAAGATTCAAACGGTGAAATTGTAATGTTTATTGATGAGTTGCACACTGTTGTCGGAGCAGGTGCTACAGAAGGTTCTATGGATGCAGGTAACCTATTAAAACCTATGCTTGCTAGAGGCGAATTAAGAACGATTGGTGCAACTACTATTAATGAATATCGTAAATATATTGAAAAAGATCCGGCTTTAGAAAGACGTTTTCAACCTGTTTTAGTTGACGAACCTTCTGTTGAGGATACAATTTCAATTTTAAGAGGATTAAAAGAAAAATATGAAGTCCATCATGGCGTAAGAATTCTTGACAGTGCTTTAATTGCGGCGGCTCAATTATCTGATAGATATATAACAGATAGATTTCTTCCTGATAAAGCCATTGATTTAATAGATGAAGCGGCTTCTGCTTTAAGAATAGAAATTGATTCTATGCCTGAAGAAATTGATGTTATGTTAAGACAAAAAATTCAGCTTGAAATTGAACGAGAAGCTTTGAAAAAAGAAACTTCTCCAGAATGTATTACAAAAATTGATAAATTAACCAGTGAGATTGATGATTTAGAAAGCAAAATTTCTAAACTTAAAGCACAGTGGGAAGTTGAAAAAAATACAATTACAGGAGAAGCAGGAATTAAAGAGGAAATTGATAGAGTAAAAACTCAAATTGCTGAAGCAGAAAGAAATACTGATTTACAAACTGCTGCAGAACTTAAATACGGAAAATTAATGGAACTTGAAAAAAAATTACAATCTATTCAAGGGAAAGAAAAAAGTGAAAATCAACTTCTAAAAGAAGAAATAAGTGGCGATGATATTGCAGAAATAGTAAGTAAATGGACAGGTATTCCTGTAAATAGATTGGTTGAAAGTGAAATGCAAAAACTTCTTAGAATGGAAGATGTTTTACATAAACGATTAATTGGTCAAGATGAAGCTGTTGATACAGTATCAGATGCAATAAGACGAGCTCGTTCAGGCTTGAAAGATCCTAAACGTCCAATTGGTACTTTTATATTTCTTGGACCTACAGGTGTTGGTAAAACAGAACTTGCTAAAACTCTTGCAGAATTTTTATTCAATGATGAAGATGCAATTATTAGAATTGATATGTCAGAATACATGGAAAAACATAACGTAGCAAGATTAGTTGGAGCTCCTCCAGGATATGTTGGATATGAAGAAGGCGGACAACTTACTGAAGCTGTTAGAAGAAAACCTTACTCTGTTGTATTATTTGATGAAATTGAAAAAGCTCATCCTGATGTATTCAATATAATGCTTCAAATTTTTGATGATGGTAGGCTTACTGATTCTAAGGGTAGAACTGTTGATTTCAAAAATACCGTTATTATTATGACAAGTAACATCGGTAGTGAAATTATTTTAGAAGATTCTTTAAATGCAGCCGTAAATAACGGAAATTTTGAAGAAACAAAAGAAAAAGTTATGGCTGTTATGAGAGAACGTTTTAAACCTGAATTTTTAAACAGGGTTGATGAAACGATTTTCTTTAAAGCTCTTACTTTACAACAGTTATCAGCAATTGTTGATATACAAATGGATCATTTGAGAAGTTTATTAAAAGATAAAAATATTACTTTTGAAATCACTGATGATGCAAAAGAATTTCTTGCAACAAGAGGATTTAATCCAATTTATGGTGCAAGACCTCTTAAGCGTGTAATTCGTCAGTTAGTTGAAAATCCTTTATCTAAATTATTACTTTCTCAAAAATTTATTGATGGAGATAATATAAAAATTGATTTAAAAAATGATGAATTGGTTTTTGAAAAATAATTAATTTATAAAATAGGCGGGTTTTTGATTAATAATCAAAAACCCGCCTATTTTCGTATATCTTAATATATGTTACAATAATTAAATAAAATTAAGAAGGATAGCATTTTGGCAAGAAAAAAACATAATTCTAGAATTATACATTTCATCGTAACATTTTTGTTAATGTCAAGTGGAGTATATTATTTTTGGTTAAACTATGTTCCTCAAAAGTGGTATGAAACACAGAGTATGCTTCCAAATCAAAATGAAGCTTATTATGTAAATCAATGGTGTACATCAAATTTTGGAAGAAAAGAGGCTGTTTTATGGGATTTAACAAGAGTTGATTGCCTTGCAAAAGATTATGCTATTGAATTTGATTTTGCAAAAAAATGGGCAGAATCAGTCGGACAATCTCTTTATTATTCTAAAATGACCAAAAAACAACCGGCTGTAGTTTTAATTTTACAAAATATCACTGACTATATTTATGTTAACAGAATTGAAAGAATGAATTTGGGAATTAAAATATTTCTGATAAAAGCTTATTGATTTATTAGGTTAATTGAAATAAAAAAAGAGGACATAAGTCCTCTTTTTTATTTATATCTTATCAAATCCGGTATATTTTCTTAAAACTTCCGGAATAATTATTGTTCCATCTTCTTGTTGGAAATTTTCTACTATCGCAGCAAAAGTTCTTCCAACAGCAAGTCCAGAACCATTCAAAGTATGAACAAATCTCAATTTACCCTCTTTATCTCTATATCTGATATTGGCTCTTCTTGCTTGATAGTCACCAAAATTAGAACAACTTGAAATTTCTTTATAAGTATTATAAGAAGGTAACCAAACTTCTAAATCAAAACACTTGTTAGCACTAAAGCCAATATCAGCTGTACATAAAGCAACTCTTCTATATGGTAAACCTAATTTTTCTAAACAAATTTCAGCATTTCTTGTAAGTTTTTCATGCTCATCTTTGCTGGTTTCCGGAGTAGTTAATTTAACCATTTCAACCTTGTTGAATTGATGAACTCTTATTAAGCCTCTAGTATCTTTACCTGCAGAACCTGCTTCTCTTCTAAAACAAGGTGTATAAGCTGTCATATACTTAGGTAAATCGTCTTCGCTTAAAATTTCTCCTGAATAAATATTTGTAACAGGAACTTCCGCAGTAGGAATTAAGTACAAGTCTTCATCAACACATTTATACATATCTTCCGCAAACTTAGGTAATTGTCCAGTACCTGTCATTGTTGCAGCATTTGCCATAAACGGAGGTAGAATTTCTTCATAGCCGTGTTCTTCTGTATGCAAATCTAAGAAAAACTGAATAATGGCACGCTCAAGTCTAGCACCTTTTCCTCTATATAAAGTAAATCTTGATTGAGATATCTTTACCCCACGTTCAAAATCTACAATACCCTTTCCCTCACACAAATCCCAATGAGCTTTCGGAGTAAATGAAAATTCTGTTGGCTTTCCCCACTCCTTAACTGTCGGATTATCATCTTCTGAAGCTCCTATAGGAGTAGTTTCATCAGGAATATTAGGAGTTCTTAAGAGTAAATCTCTTTGAGCATTATCTAATTCTACTTGTTTTTCTTCTAATTCTTTTATTTCATCTCCTAATTGACGAACTTCTTCCTGTATAGAATCAGTATTTTCACCATTTTTTTTCATCATACCGATTTTTTGAGATTCATTTTTTCTTTTTGCTCTTAATTCATCTGCTTGAGCTTGTATTTTTCTTCTTTCTGCATCAATTTCTATAACTCTATCAATCGATAATTCTGGATTTCTTCTTTTTAATAATTCATTAATTTTTTCAGGATTCTCTCTTATTAATTTAATATCTAGCATTATCCTTACCTCGCTTTATTGCTAATTTACACATAAATTTTAGCATAAAAACAGATAATGCCAATATAAATTTCCCATTTTATAAAGTAAATGAAAAAATTATAATCGCTGTTAATGAAAGTACAGTTAAAACAAATGCTATTGCAACCTTTAAAAGGGGATGAAATTTTAAATTCTCTTCATCCTCTAAATCCAATTGCCTTATTATTTTTTTTGAAAAATCTTGTTTTATATTACCACTTGTTTTAGAAAAAGAATTACTCATCAACTTTCTTATATTATAAGTATCTTCTAATTCTTTTCTTGCTTGCTTATTATTTATGGTAAATTTTCTCATCTTAATATTTTCATCACTTGGCAGTTCATTATCTATATATGCTGATAAATTTTCTTTAAATAATCTGTATTGACTACAACTATTTTTAACACACATATCCTCACTCACATCTTGAGAAAAAGTATTTTGCATATCCACAACCATTGTTTTAATAATGTCATACTTGGCTCTACAACAAGCACATTTTTTCAAATGTTCTTCAACCTTAGCTTTCAACGATTTACTTAATCCACCCTCTATATAAAATGAAATTAATACATCCATCTGTGAACATGTAATTTCCATAATTTTGATACTCCTTATATAAACTCTTTTAATTCATTTTTTAATCTCATTCTTGCTCTTGAAATTCTCGATTTCACAGTCCCAAGAGTAGTTTTTGTTATTTTGGCAATATCTTCATAACTTAAACCTTCATATTCTCTTAAAACAATTACGACTCTTAAATTTTCAGGCAAACTTAACATTGCCAACTTTATTAATTTTTCCATCTCTGAAAAAAGACATTTTTCACCTGGTTCACAACCAATTTTATCTTTTATTTCTAAAAGCTTTTCATTATTAAATTCTATTTGATTATTTTTATGATTTTTCTTTAAATAATCATAAAAAGTATTAGTAATTATTTGATTCAACCAAGCTTTAAAATTTTTAATATCCTTTAACCTGGAAATATTTCTAGCCATTTTTAATAAAACATCTTGAGTTGAATCAGCTATATCTTCTCTTCTATCAATTAGATAACTAAAAACAGTAAAAATCTCTTTTTGCACTCGTTTAACAAGCTCTTCTAAAGCAGCAATATTACCACCTTGAGCTTGAATAATTATATAACTAATATCCCTCTTCTTTAAATTAGTCTTCGACATTAAAAGACTCCTTCTTGGGATAATTATATTTAAACTAATAAAGAAACATATTCCCCTACTGTAGAAGACCATCGTATAAATCAATTTAGGGAAAAAGAAAACAGGTCGGTTAAATATCCTTCCTGTTAAGATTTTACACTAGCCGAAATATAAATAGCAATATCATTGTACATTAAAATCAATAAAAACACAAATAAATATTTACACTTGAAATTGTTTTAAATATTGAATAAAAGACTATAATCCAATCATATCTTTAAAATTTTTAAATGAAGAAATGTAAAGTTGTGTAACATTTATATATTTTTTATATATAAACTAGTCAATTATCTTTACATACCAAACTTTATATATATGAGGCAATATATATGAATTCAAAATTTAATTCGATAGTTAGTAATACAGAAATAAATGCTCTAAAAGAAATGATACTAAAACGAGCATCAGAAAAAGCCGAACAAAAAACAGAAGAAGAGCACGTTGAAATCATGGACATGGCAAGAAATTCTTTTATAAGTAAAAATAATCCATTTTCTCAAATTGCTAACAACAATATAAACACCACTCCCAAAACATCCTCTACAGATATAACAAATATAAATGAATCAGAAGCAAAATCTTCAATTAGAAAACACGAAATTGGGTTTCCTATAAAACAACAAGACAAAATCATTCAAACAAAAGTTTTAAATGATATAAAACAAATAACATTAAACAACAACATGCACGAAGCTCGAGCAAGCTTAAATCAAAACGCTAAGTTTAATAGTGCAATAGAATTTTTGAATAGTCAGGCACTTGTATCTCTATTAAAAGTAAAATCACAAAATTTTGAAATTTTAGTATAAACGAGGATGTGTGAGCATCAGGTCGTCTACGGGATAGCACACAACCTGATGCGAAACCGTTCCAAGAAGTTTACGAGAAAAATGTCAATTTTACCGCAAACTCAAAAAGTAAAAATCACATTTTTTTATTGACAGTAATATAGAAGTCTGTTAAAATGAGTGTAGAAGTAGAAGTTTAATAATCTTTGAATATAAGAAGAGAAAGGAATATTACAATGAAGAAGACTGGTTTTACTCTTGCAGAAGTTTTGATTACCTTAGCTATCATTGGTGTAGTTGCAACATTAACACTTCCTGCATTAATGACAAACACTGCTGAGCAACAAGCAAAAACAGCATTAAAGAAAGGTATTAATACATTAACAGAAGCAGCGCAAATGAATCAAGCTATCTCAGGTTTTGACTATGCTTCTTTAACAACTGCGATGAGTTCTACTGATAACCCAAGTCCTGATGAACAATCTTTATATGGTTTATTAGCTACAAGAACATCTATTGATTATCAAAAGTCAGGAATTAAAAAATTAATTACAAACCAAGGGACAGCTACAACAGAACCATCTGACAACTATACATTGTTCTTTAGAGATGGTTCGGCGTTAATGTTTGATCCTGCGATTGTAAGTTCAAGTACTCCAGCTGATCAAGGAACCGGAAGTGAATCAGGTACAACTTTAATGGATGACAATTTAGTATATGGTATTACTGCAATATATGACACAAATGGAACAAAAGGTCCTAATATCGTTTCCAACTGTAATGCTGCTGCTTTAGGTGTTTCAAAAGATATACATGATATCAAAGAATGTACAACTTCCAACCGTGTTATCAAAGACCAATTCGGTGTAAGATTAAGAGGCGGTTATGCTGTTCCTAACGGTGCTGCTGCTAGATGGGCATTCGAAAACTAAGATTTTAAATAAATCAAATAAAAATAGAGAGAATATAAATTCTCTCTATTTTTTTGTATATTTAACCAAACAATATTAAATTAAAATAAATTTATTTTAAATATTTAGTCAAAATAAGTTTTTTTAAAGCTTTTGCATTAACTGCATTTGGTTCTATCTCAATAATTTTATCAAGATTTTTTACAGCTTCTTTATACTGACCTAATTTTTTTTGAATAGCAGCTATCGAATAATAAGCATCAACAAATTTATTATCAATAGCAACCGCACAAACAAAATCATCCAGAGCTTTTTTAGGATTAGTTTCAAAAATTAATTGTCCCCTATTAAAATAAGCGTCTGGCATTTTTTTATTTAATTCTATAGTTTTAGTATAATTTTCATAAGCTTTATCATTTTGGTTTAAACTATGATATGCTACTGCTTTATAAAAATATACTAAATCATTATTAGAATTAAATTTTAAAGCTTCTTTAAAATTAGCTATAGCTTCAGTGAAATTGCCGGAATTAACATCTAAAATTCCTAAACTTAAATAATATTTTTCACTAAAATCTTTATCATCTTCAATACAGACTTCTGATAACATTTTAGCTTTATTATCAATAGCCATTTTAAATTTTGGATTTAAAATAATAGCTTTATTATAATCTTCTAATGCACCTTTAAAATCTTGCTGTTTATACTTTGTGTAGCCTCTATTGTTATAAGCTAAGGCACATTTTGAATCTAATTCAATAGCTTTATTATAATCAGAAATTGAGCTATCAAAATCTTGTAACTCATTATTAACAAGTCCTCGATTAATATAAGCATCTAAAAAATTTGGATTAATATCTATAGCTTTAGAATACAATTCTTTTTTCTTTTCAAGATTTTCTGTAATCAAAGCTAAATAAAAATAATATTCATCCATACAGCCCAATCTTCTCAAATCATTTTCAATAATTTTTCTCGCATGCTCATAATCGTTAGCATTAAGAGAATTAGATATTTTACTAATTACTTTATTTTTTTCCTTCATAGAAGTATTTTATCATAAACGAAACAGGACAGTATTCCCCGTCCTGTTAAAAATTTATTAACTTAAACTAGCAAAATTATTTTACAAAAAAGCTTGCATTAACATTCGCATTAATTTTTACGACTCCTGCACTAATAGCAGTAGAAGGAACTCCTGCTGCTTCATCAGCAACAGAAGCTAGCATATTTTTAGCCATATACATCCTTGGATTGTTATAATTATTTGCACTGCAACTTACATCTAAACTTCTAATACCATCAACAGTAGTTGCAAGATTTTTAGCTAAAATATCTGCTCTAGTTTTTGCCTTCTGAGTTGCAATACCTAAAAGTTGATTACATTCATCATCATATTTTGAAACAGAGAATGATAAACTATCGACATTTGTTGCCCCTAAAGATATTGCTTTATCTATAATTTGACCAATTTTATCAATTGATTTTGTATGAATAAAGACTCTATTAGAAACTTCATATCTATCAAAATTCTTTTTACTTCCTGAATAAGAATAAATAGGATTTGCACTGTAATCAGAAGTTTTAATATAATCTCCATTTTTTGAATTAAGCATTGAACCTAATTCAGAATATAATTTATCTGAAATTTCCTTGTTAGCTAATGTAGCTTTTTGCATTGATTTTGTATCAGAAGTTAAAACAGCAAAAGAAACTTCTACAACGTCAGGAGCAATTTCCGTATTGGCAGAAGTATTTACAGAAATAAACCCCCTTTGAGAATTACCTTGTACAACTGCATAACTAGATAAAGATAAACTGCTTGCTATTAAACCTAAAACAGCTACTAATACTAATAATTTTTTCATATTTTCCCTCCTTCTTACAAAAAGTTTCTAGCATTATATCATATAAACGATTTTTATTTCTAATTGTTCATTTATAATAAATTTTATGAAAGCTTTGGTTTGGGAAAATAATAAAATTGAACTAAAAGAAAAAAATTTGCCTAAAATTATCCATCCAAGAGATGCAATAGTTAAAGTTAAATTATCTTCTATTTGCACAAGTGATTTACATATAATTAAAGGCTTTGTTCCAAAAGCAAAACCTGGAGTTATATTAGGTCATGAATTTGTTGGAGAAATCGTTGAAATAGGCTCTGAAATTAAAAATCTAAAAATCGGAGATAGAGTAAGTGCTAACTGTGAAACATTTTGCGGCGAATGTTATTTTTGTAAAAAAGGTTTTATAAATAATTGCGAAAAAGGTGGCTGGGAGTTAGGTTGCTCAATAGATGGATGTCAAGCTGAATATATAAGAGTACCTTATGCCGACAAAGGCTTGAATAAAATACCGGAAAATTTAAACTATGAAAATGCTCTTTTTGTAGGAGATATTTTAGCAAGCGGATATTTTGGAATAGAACTTTGTGACCTTCAAAAAGGCGATACCATTGCTATAATTGGAGCAGGACCTGTTGGTTTATGTTCAATGGCATGCGCTAAAAATTTCAACCCTTCAAAAATAATAGCCATAGACATAAATAATACAAGACTCAAAAAAGCTAAAGATTTAAATTTAGCTGATTATACATTTAACCCTAGTGAATGTGATATTAAAAAAGAAATAAAAAAATTAACCCAAAATCGAGGAACTGATTGTGTAGTTGAAGCAGCAGGAAGCGATAAAACTTTTAAAATGGCTTGGGAGATTGCCAGAGCCAATACAAATATTGCAATAGTTGCAATGTATGAAGAAAATCAAACTCTTCCACTGCCTCAAATGTATGGGAAAAATCTTGTTTTTAAAACAGGTGGTGTAGATGCTATCCATTCAGAAGAATTACTGGATATGATTTCTAAAGGCATTATCAATACAGATTTCTTGATTACACAAAAATATCCGTTTGAAAAAATAATAGAAGCTTATGATTTCTTTGAAAACAATAAAAACGACTGCTTAAAAGTTGCGATTACGTATTAAAATTGTGGGACGGAAGTGAAGCGTAAGACGTGAAGAGTGAGGAGTTCATTGAAAAGGTAATAAGTTTAGGAGTTGAGTAGTTTAGAAGAATTTAATAATAAAAATCTATTCACTATTCACAAGTCACAATTCACTAGTTTTTCACCCAATTTACAATCTAATTTACACCAGTTACACCATCAGAACTTTTTTTATAATACTCTTTTAAATAATCTTGTCTTTGTTTTATTTTTAAAAGAGTTTCCATATCCATTTGTTCAATTTTTCTTTCATACTCTAATTTTTTTATATAATTTTCAAAATTTTCATTCTTTTTAGCTTCTTTTTTCTTTTCTTTTTCAAGCTCTTTTGCACGTCTTGCCTCAAATTCAATTTCAGACATCGGCATTACATCAATATCCTGCTCAAGCCTATAACCTACAACAGAAATTGGAATTAAAGCACCTGTTAAAGATTCTAATTTTGAATTTTCACCATTAATATCAATACTCCAAGTTCCTAAAAACTTTGGAACATCACCAGTATATGCATAAGCACACAAAATAACTCGATTTTCATTATTTGCATCAAAACCCATCGGATAAATATCCCAACGTTTTTCATCAAAATCAATCCCTCCTGTTAATGCCCAATAATTTACAATAGCATCACGGATTTGAGGGAGCTTTTTAGCTTCTTTTTTTTGAAAATCATATATCCATAAATCAGTTTTCCATATTCCATCATGACGATGGCCAACTTTTTCTTTAACAATAAGTTTTGTATTATCAGTTGAAAAATCAATAGGGGTTAGAGTTCTAAAAATAAACTTTGTATCAATATCTTTTGATGTTGAAATCAATGGTTTTGGATCCTTATTTAAAATATTAGCCTTCTTAACCTTTTCGATATTCGAAAGTGAAGAATCCAAATTAATCAAAAACAAATCACAACTTGTACAGTCTGATTGGGCATAGTAATAAACAGCTGGATAAACTAATTTTGTAAAATCGCCTGAAACAATACCTTGAGCGTTAATTTGTCTATCAAAATTCAATTTTCTTGGTAAAGTAAGTTCAGGACTACCAATAGGATCATTATATTTTACAAGCTTAAATTTTCTTTGAGGAATATATACCATATTCTCATCTTTTGGCATCTCAGCTTCCGTAAGAATTTTAGCATTAATTTCTTTACGAGTTTTAGCTCTTGACTTAGCTTCATACTCTGCAACCGTCATATAACCCGATTCAGGAAGCTTACTTTTTTCATATTTTTCAGTCTCGCCAATTTTATCAACTTCATTTCGATAAATACATTCCGCAACAGCTCTATCCTGTCTTTTTATCAACGGATATTTAAGCTGAGTAAAATGAAGTTTCATAGCCATAAACATGCCGGCTAAAGCTTCGAACATTAAACTAACCCCTCTTTCATAGCAGTAACTGTAGCTTGAGTTCGAGAAGTAACACATAATTTTTGTAAAATACTATGAACATGAGCTTTCACAGTAGCCCTTGTAATAATTAACTTTTCAGCAATTTCAGGATTAGATAATCCTTCCACCATAGCTTCCAAAACATCCAACTCTCTTTCTGTGAGTCCATAAGTATTGTTATTATTTTTTTGAATTGGAGTGGAATTTAAATTTATTGAATTAGGTTTTTGAATGTTTGAAAAAACCATTTTAGCAATAGTAGGATCTATCCAACCAATGCCCTCATTAACAGCTTTGATAGCAGAAATTGTTTGTTCTGGCGTAGCTCCCTTCATTACATATCCATCAGCTCCAGCTTGAAAAGCTGCAAAAACATCATTTTCATTATCTCTTGAAGTAAACATTAAAACTTTTATCTCTGGATTAAAGTCCTTAATTCTTTGTGTTGCCTCAATTCCATCAATATTTGGAAGACCTATGTCCATCAATATAACATCCGGAGATAAATCCCTTGCCTTCTTAATCCCTTCAATACCATCAGCCGCCTCGGCTAAAAGAGATATATCTTCAGCCTTTGAAAGCAACATTGACAAGCCCATTCTATATAATTCGTGATCCTCTACCAACAAAACATTTATCATACCAAAGCACCTTTTTTACTAACAACAGTATCTGTTAAAATAAAGGAAAATTCACTACCTTTATTCAATTTACTTTCAAGCCAAATTTTACCACCATGAGATTCTATGATTTGTCTTGACAAATATAACCCTAACCCTGTTCCCGTAGAACGTTTTTTACTTGTACCTTGAGAAAATCTTTGAAACATATTTGGAATATCCTCAGGAGGAATTCCACTTCCATTATCAGAAACAGAAAATATCAAATCTTTATCTTCATTTTTAATAGTTATTACAACTTTTCCATTTTCACCTGTATAATTAATCGCATTTCCACAAAGATTACAAATTACCCTTCTTATCTCACTTCTATCAGCATTTATTTCCAGAGTCTTGTCAGAACAATCGATTAAAAACTCTATATTCTTCATCTTAGCAAGAGAAGAAAGTTCACTATAAACTTGCTCCACAAGAGCATACATATTAAAATTCGTCCTTGTCAAGACTAACTTATCCGCATCATATTTATAAACTTCTAATAATGCGTTCACTAACCCCAACAAATCCTGATTACTTTTTTGCATAGTAGCAAGTAAATGCTTTTGTTTTTCATCTAACTCGCCCAATGCCCCATCTAAAAAGAAAGTTAAAGTTTGTATAGCTGCTAATAAAGGAGTTCTTAAATCATGAGTAAGCGTTGCAATAAAATCATCTCTCAACTTATCAGATTTCTTTTGTTCAGTAACATCTCTTATAACACCTACAAATCTTTTATAACTATCATCAGGATTAATCCTTGCAAAACTTATCTCTACAGGAATTTCTATATTACTCAACGGATTTTTAACATAAAAATCCCTTAATAATAATTCAGATTCTTCCAATTTATGTAATTCTTTAGAAATAAAAGTCTTATTAGAAAATAAATAATCATCAATAGACGAATTCAAAAGTTTAGAAGCAACCAAACCAATTAAAGACTCCGCCGAAGGATTAACCTGTTCAATAATACCGTCTTCATTAAGAATAACAATACCATCAGCACAATAGTTTACAATTCCTTCCAACTTAGCATTTGATTGACGTAAATCAACAGTACGTTCTTCTACAATCTTCTCTAAATTGTGAGAGTAGTTTTCTAATTCTCTATGTGCAACTTCTAGTTCAGAAATTTTTTTACGAAGCTCACTCAATAAATAACTTCTTTCAATTCCATTTTTTATATTAATTATTAAATCATCATTATCCCAAGGTTTTTCAATATAACGATATAGCCCAATTTCATTAATCGCTCTTATTGCATTTTCTTTATCTGCATATCCCGTTAACAAAATCTTACTGACTTCAGGATAAATTTTATTAACTTTACTTAAAAACTCTAAGCCGTTCATTTCCGGCATCAAAAAATCAGAAATAACTATATCTGGAATATTTTCTTTTAAAAAATCTAAAGCTTCTTTTGGATTATTATAAAAATGTATATCTTTAAACCCTTCTACTTTTAACAACGTATTAAAAGCAGAAGTAACTATTTTTTCATCATCGACTACTACAATTTTCCCCTTAATCATATACTCATGTTACCTCAAATAATGTAAATAGACAAATTATTAACATTTATAAATAATATGATATAATTAATACGTCAATGACAAAAGAGGATTATAGAATGAAAAAAAGAGCTTTTACGTTAGCAGAAACATTAGTAACTCTAGCTATAATCGGCATTGTTGCATCTCTAATAATGCCAAGTCTACGCAATAGTATAGGAAGAGATACTAAAGCACTATCGCTAGCAAGAACAGTGGAGTTATTCCACAATGGAATTGGTGAAATTTTCAATGAAGTTCAAACAAAAAACATGGAATCTACTCCCCCTACAGAGCTAAATGCAATCCAAATAAAAGATATATATAATGGAGGCTCTGAAGATTATCTTACAGATGGTACAAACTTAATGGATGAAGCCCAAAGCCTTATGGGTGTAGAAGAAGTTACTGACTACAATGTCAATCTTATAAAAAATTACTTAGAAAATGAAATTAATGGTGATTATACAAAAAATGTTAATACCTACAGATTTAAAAAACTTAACTCAGTAGTAATTTTCCAAGAAGTACCAGCCACAGGTATAGATACAGCAAGTAAAGATGTTGTTATAACCAGAGTTCTTATTGATGTTAACGGCAATAAAGCTCCTAATCTACTAGGGAATGATGTTTTCTTATTTGGCTTAACAAATAATGGTCACTTAATTCCAGCAGGAGCAGAAGCATACAACAATAATCTTTTTAATGAAACCATAGACTCATATCAAACTGGTTGCAACACCACCATTACAACAGGAGCTTCTTGTACTGCAAGAGTAATGGCTGATGGCTGGAAAATTAATTATTAATAAAAGGAGGTTATAAAATGGCAGAAGCAAAATTATTAGCAAGTATTCAAAGATCTGACACAGAACAATTACAAATATCAATTTCTGAATATAGAGGAAAAAGTTATTTTAACCTAAGAATTTTCTATACAACAGATGATGGTGCAACCTGGCTTCCTACAAAAAAAGGAGTAACTTTCGCACCAGATCAATTGGATATTTTATCAGAAGCTATTGAAGAAGCTAAAAAAGAATTTATGAGTGAAGAATAAATAATGAAAAATTCAATACAAGAAGAATTTATAGCAACCGTTTCACACGAATTGAGAACCCCTCTTACAAGTATAAGAGGGTTTTCTCAAACGTTACTAAATTCTTGGGACAAAATAAATGATGATGATAAAAAAAAGTTTATTAAAATAATCGAAGAACAATCCCAAAGACTAATAAATCTTGTAGAAAATATTTTAAGCGTTTCAAAAAATAATGCTGAAGTTCAAGTTCTAAAAAAAGTAAACATAAATTCTTCTATCAAAAAAATTGTTCCACTATTTATTGAACAATATAAAAATCATATCTTTAAGCTAAACTTACAAAATAATTTACCTCATGCAAGATTAGATGAAGATAAATTTCAACAAATAATGACAAATTTAATCGATAATGCCGCAAAATATTCAGAAGAAGGTAAAACTGTTGAAATAATAACAAAAATTCAAAATAATAATATCTTAATCCAAGTAAAAGATTCAGGAATTGGCATAAAAAAAGAAGATTTTGATAAAATCTTTAAAAAATTTAGCCGACTAGAAAATCATCTAACCAGTAAAACCCAAGGAAACGGATTAGGCTTATATATAACCAAAGAAATCGTTGAAAAAATGTCAGGCACAATTAATTTTACAAGCGAGCCAGGAAAGGGAACAACATTTGAAGTACTATTCCCTTTCTATAACGAGGAGGAAGTTTTAAAATGTTCTCAACAATCTTAATAATTGATAAAAGAAAAGAACTTCCTATAAAATACAAAAAATCCTTAGAAAACGAACAAACAAGCGTTGTTATATCCAGAAATATTCAAGAAGGATTAAAACAAATTCAATGTATAATACCAGATATTATAATCATTTCTGACAGTATAGAAGAAGATTTATCAGTATTTTGCGAAAAAATCAGAACACTAACATTCAATACTCGCCCAATAATAATTGCATTATCAAAATCCGCGGATATACAAGATAGAATAAAAATTTTAGAACACGGGGCAGATGATTTTTGGGGCGAACCGGTCAATATTGACGAATTTCGAACAAGAATACAAGCTCACCTAAGACGTGATATTGAAATAAATCTTGATAATAAAACACTACTACCTAATAAAAAAATAGTAGAAAAAAATTTAAAAAGACTTCTGAACTCAGAAGAAAAGCAAGCTACATTACTTATTAGCATAGAAAATCTAAATAATTATAAAAGTGTTTATTCAGAAATTGCAGGAGATAAAATAATTCAAACTCTAATTGCAATAATAAAATCAACAGTTGATACAATAGATTTTTTAGGGCAAATTGACGAAAAAACACTTATTATAATCACAAACCCATATGGTGCAGAAAAACTGGCAGCATTTTTAACATTCGCTTTTGATACTGTAGCACCAAAATTCTATTCAAATGACGATGTTAAAAGAGGATATATAATTTTAAAAGGTGACAGAAAAGCCGGAATGAGAATTAATTTTGTTTCAATTTTAATCTCAGGTATTATAGACAATTACAAATTAATCTCAACACCAGAAGGTTTATTAGAACGACTTTATTCAATAAAAGAAATTGCAAGAATTCCGCAAGGCTCAAATTATGCAATAGATAGACTCAAATTATCAGGAGATTTTTCAAACGATAACTTAACAAATAATAATCAAATTTTTATTAGTGAAACAGATAGCTCTCTAGCACTACTACTAAGAACAAGTTTAGAATTACAAGGTTATGATGTAATCGAAAATATCAATGTGGATAACTCTATACAACCTAAAATATTGATAATAGATACCGACAATGACCTTTCCGGATTGAATGTCTGCAAAGCTTTAAAAGAAAAACTTAATTTTGTAAATAGCAAAATCATAATGACAAGTTCGCAACATAACAAACAAGAAATATTATCAGCCGGAGCAGATTTATACTTACCTAAACCTTATGAAATCACCGATTTAATACAATGGATAGAATATTTTATAAAAAAATAATTAAATAACACTTGCAAAAAAAGCTTTATGTGATATTTTAGAATAGTAAGCCCTGGTAGCTCAGCTGGATAGAGCAACCGCCTTCTAAGCGGTAGGTCATGCGTTCGAATCGCATCCAGGGTAAATAAAAAGAGGATGGGATTTTTCCTAATCCTCTTTTTATTTTGCATGTGATAGCGATAAGAACGCACTGTTTGCGTTCGGCGGATTTTTTGCAGAGAGCGGAGGGCTTTTGCCAAAAGAATATATATTCTTGCAGGCAAAAACCGAAGACTCGTTTAACGCAAAAAATCCAAGACAAATCGCATCCAGGGTATATAAAAAGAGGATAGGATTCTTCCTAATCCTCTTTTTATTTTGCGTGTGATAGCGATGAGAACGAACTGTTTGCGTTCAGCGAATTTTTTGCAGAAAGCGGATATAGCAAACATAATAAGCTAATCAATAATAACCGATTTCGATAAATCTTCAGATTTACTATCCTCTACTAATTCATATGTGCTTTTTTTAGAAAATTCTACCAACTGTTTTTTTATATCCATTAAAGAAATACTCATTTGATTTCTTTCATATTCATCATCATAATCAAAACCAAATTTATAATAAAACAAATCTGAACCAAAAGCTGGAGTTAAATCTATATTAGCTTTATTCTGAAATTTATTAAAAATAAAATTTATTAAATCTGTTCCACCATTTTTAATTTTTATTAATTCTGGAGTTTTCCAAGTTAATAAATAAACTAAATGCATATCTCTCTTATTAGAAGACAAAAGAGTCATAAGTCCAAAAGGTTTATTATCCCTAACTCCGATAGCTGCATAATCAGAAAAATCTAACGAATTAAAAGCATTTTTTACAAAATGCCCGAGATTTTTATTATCAACTTGCATTCTTTTATTACTCGATTTAACCAAATTATCCCTAAGTACATTACAAAACTCAAAATCTTTTGTTTTTTCTAATTCATATATAAAAGTCTTGTCATTTTTATTTATATTAGAAGTAATTTGAGCAACTTTAATCGCTCTAAAATTAATACAAGTTTGATTTCTATCTACACAATTTACTCGCATTTATAAATTATATCACAAGGTTAAATTAATTATTCAAAAGTATTTTTACCACTATTTTTGTGATAAAATTCCTTTATGGAAAATGAAAAAGTTTTTATTATTTTTAATACTGCTTTTATTGGTGATATGTTAGTCACTAATACGTTAGTAAAAAACATTAAACATTTTTACCCCAATTCAAAAGTTGTTTTTATTTGTAATACTCCATTCATTGATGTGGCAAAATATCAAGAAGGAATTGATGACGTTATTGCTTTTGATAAGAAAAAAGATAAATCACTTATAGGAATTTTAAAATTTGCAAAAAAATTCCCCTATAAAAAACCTTTTGCATCATTTGTGACTTATTCCAATGAACGGAATTTATTAATTTCCAGACTAATCGGAGTAAAACATATAATTTCACATCATCACGTAAGCTTTTGGAACACAAAAGAAAAATTCCCTATCAAAGAATATACGCATATGAACGATAAATGGGGAGGAATGATTGAACCTCTTGTTGGAGAACACAAAAACTTTCCAATAACTTTTAATCCACCTTTAGTTGAAAATGATTTAATAAAAAAAATAAACGAAATTTCTAAAAATAAAAAAATAGTAGTCTTATGTACAACAAGTAAACTAAAAGCTAAAGACATGCCAGTAGAAGATTGTATCGAATTAATAAACATTTTAAATAATAATGGATATACTCCAATATTAACAGGAGCAGGTAAAGTTAGCGAAGATTATTCTTTAGCACTAAGAAAATTAGGATGCTTCAATTTTATAGATCTAGTTAACTGTACAAATTTCATAGAGCTAGCTAATATCTTAAAAATTGCGAAACGATGTATTAGCGTTGATACAGGAACAATGCATTTCGCAAATGCATTGCAAATACCGGTTGTAGATATTTTTTACCATTGTTGTGCAGAAATGTGGGCTCCTAATCCTGAAATATACCCTTCTAAAACAATTCTCGGAAGACCAAAACCTATTGAAATTTTTAATGAACTTGTAAAATTAACAGGTGAAGAATAATGAAATTTATTCAAAGATTTGATGGACATTTAGTTATTAATTTTTGTGGAATACTTATTAGAATAAAACAAAATATTCCTTTTAATTGTCCTGAAGTTAAAGAACTGGGAGTTACAAGACTCAAACGAGAAAAAAAAGTTATTGTTTCTTTAACGAGCTTTCCTGAAAGAATAAATATAGTTATAAAAACTATAAGAACTCTTTTAACTCAAACAATGAAACCTGATGAAGTAATTCTTTGGTTAGCTCCCGAACAATTTCCAAATCTTGAAAAAGATTTGCCAAAAGAATTATTAGATTTAAAACAATTTGGTCTAACTATTGATTGGTATAAAGACATTAGATCTTATAAAAAAATTATCCCAACTCTAAAAAAATATCCAAATTCAATAATTATAACTACTGATGATGATATTTACTATGCAAAAGACACTATTGAAACTTTATACAAATCTTACCAATTACATAATAATGAAATCCAAGCTCACCGTTGTGATTGGTTAAGTTTAGATGCTAATAAAAACATTATTTGGGAAAAAACTAGAGAACTTTATTTAGACAGACACAAAAATACCGCAAGTTTTAGAAACAGATTAACAGGATATGGTGCAGTATTATACCCGCCAAATTGTTTTTACAAAGATATTTTAAATGAAGACTTAATAAAAGAACTTATACCAACACACGATGATATTTGGCTGTGGGCTATGGCAAGCCTTAATGGATATAAAACAAGACTTATCAAAGGATATTCCGAATCTATTAATTATGTAGAAAATTCTCAACAATTCGGGCTTTGCAAAATCAATAAAAAAGGAGTTGGAATGTCACTTGATGAAGCATATAAAATAATCACGGAAAAATATCCAAAACTAATAGAAATCTTAGAAAAAGAGGAATAAATGTTTATAAAATCATTATTTTGGCAATTTATTAATTCAATTATAAAAATTTTATTAGAGGTTTTTGTTTTTAATAGGAAAATAAGACGAATTTTAAAAGGTAATTGGGCCAAATTTTATTTAAAAAAATATATTAAAAAAGGAATAAAAAATTCTGAAAAAAATACTTTGCCATATATCGAAAACACACAAAAAAATTTAAACAAAAATTCCATCATTTGGCAATATTGGGAAAGTCCTAATGGTGAAATTCCACCACTTGTTCAAGCCTGCTTAAACAGTGTTAAAAAATATAAAGGAAACTACGAAAGAATATTATTAACTCCTAATAATGTAAAAGAATATGTAAAAATACCTGAAATTTTTTGGAAATTAAAAGAAAAAGGTATAATAAAAACAGCTTTCTTTTCAGATATCTTAAGAACTTGTCTTTTAATTCAAAATGGAGGTATTTGGATTGATGCAACTGTACTTTTAACTGAAGACTTACCCGAACATATTAAAAATGCTGAATTATTTGTCTTCCAAAATGATTTAAAGATAGACTTAGACGGGCTTAATATGGCAAGCTATTTTATAGCATCAAAATCTAATAATAAAATTCTAAAAGATACTCTTTCTAGTTTAATAGAATACTGGAATGAAAATAATTTTCTAATTAATTATTTTACTTTTTTACACGCATTTACAATGGTAACTCAAGCAAACCTAGAAAATAAGAATATATATAACAACATTCCATTCTTTAATTTTTTACCTGTACAACAATTACAAGGCGAACTATTAAATCCATTTTCTTCTGAAAGATGGGAACAAATAAAAAAAATAAGTCCAATACATAAACTTACTCATAAACAATCCGTTTTAACTAAGAAAAAAGAACTTAATATAAGTGGAACTTTTTATGAACATATTATTGAGGAGTATAAATAATGAAAATTAATATTGCATATTGTCCAGATGATAAATATATGAATCAAACTATTGTTTCTATCATAAGTGCGTTAGAAAATAATATTAATAATGAAGTTGAAATTATTATTCTATATTCAAAATTAACAGAAGAAAGTATAAATAAACTTAAATCTGTCGAAAATAAATACTCTAATATGAAACTAAGACTTTTAGAAGTAGAAGAAAATGCTTTTAAATCACTTCCACTTTCTCATTGGGTAACAGTACAAGCTTGGTTTAGAATTTTAATACCTGATTTATGTAAAGACTTAGAAAAAGTTTTATATCTGGATTGTGACACATTAATTTTAGGAGATTTATCTGAATTATTTAACACAAATTTAACAAACTGTTATTTTGCAGGAGTAAAAGACGTTTGGGGAGTAAATAAATATGTAAAACGTTTAAACATGAAAAGTCCTGTCTATGTAAACTCAGGGATGCTATTATTTAATTGTGATTATTGCAGAAAAGAAAACTTCTTTGAAAAAATAACAGATTTTGCAAAAAACAATTCTCAAATAATCGAATTTTGTGATCAAGATTCTATAAATAAAATAGCTGATGAAAACAAAGTTGTATTAAATCCAAAATATAACCTCATGGATACTTGGTGGCGAGGTGGCTATTACGAATTTGAAGGAGAAGAAGAAATAGAATATTTACAAGCAAAAGACTCTCCAATTATCATTCATTTAACAGGACTAAAACCTGCTTTTAAAGGCTGTGGAAATAAATTTAAAGATGAGTGGTGGAAATATGCTCAAAAATCTTTAATCTATGAAGAATTAAAAAAAGATTATGATGAATCCAAAGAACCATCTAATAAAATTGCTTTTTACAAAAAAATATTTTCAATAAAAAATGAATATAAAGGCAAAACAAAAACAAAAGTATTAACACTATTAGGAATAAAAATAAAACTTAAATAAAATTATTCACTAATTTCAACTTCAAATTTCCTACCCCAAGGAAAAGAATATTTAAAGTCAGATTTGTAATCAAAAATTTTACTAAGTTTTTGCTCATATTTTTGTATCAAATTCTTAATATCCATTGGGTTCTCAATTAAAGCTCTAACATTTGCCTGATAAGCCCAATCATCTAAAAACCTAATCATTTGTAACTTTTTAAAAGCTTTGTCATTATATTTTTTAGCATTAAATTTAACTTTAATAGCAGCCAAAAGAGAACCTAAAGAATTAGCCGAAGTATTCCAAGCAGAATACCCATAAAACTTATTCAAACTAATCTTATCAATAAAATCATTAACAAAATTATTATCTGCACCGTTAGCAAACCTAACATCTGCTATAGCATACATTTTATTAGGTTCAATAAAATTCTTATTATAAGGTTTAGTATCCCACCCCATAACTAATTCACCTTGATTTTCAATAAAATTATTTACCAGCAAAATCAAATCAGCTTCGTTTTTATTAAAAACTTGCTTAAAACCACCTAGTTCCAATTGTCCTTGAACCGATTTTTCAATTGAAACATCTTCATAATTAGAAATACAATTTTTATAATCAGGTTCTATAAATTCTACAAAAACCTTAATATCTTTTTTGATCGTACGACTTAATAAAGCTAAAGGAATTTCATCAGCACCCGTTTTTGTAATACCTCCAAGTTCTTCTAATTCTTTTGCTTCCTCAACATTAAACCCAAATTCTGCACAATCATCTTTTGAAAAAATCAAAGTTTCAAATAAACCTTCTTTTTGCCATTCAAGATACATTTTATTTATCTTAAAATTACGCTCTCTTGTCTTTATATAATCTTCTAATATTTCACTTGGAATTCCATTATTAATTTTTCCTCCGGAATATGAATATTCAAAAATTTTTTTTCCATAAATTTTCCAATACTCTTTTTCTTCCTCATTATAATTATTATTAGAAATTCTCATAATGCTGGAAAACGCATAAACCTTTTTCCCCACTAAAAAAGGCTTCAACTCTTCCATTCTACTTTTAATCATCTCAAAACTATCAGTAGATCTTCTTGAAGGAATTAAACCTCCATAAGCCAAAGTATCAAGAGATAAAACCATACAATCATATTCAGGTAAACTTTCTATCCAATTAAAAATACCTTTTATATCAGCAACTTTTTTTAAATCTCCCAAAAATTCTCTAGGCGGAATAAAAAATTCTAAATCCTCATCAATTGCAACTATATCTTTAGCCAAATTATAACAAACAGGTCTATTATCAATAGGAATAAAACAAATTTTCATAAACTTCTCCAGATAACTTTATTTTAATACAAAAAAGGCTTACACAGAAAATTCTTTGTAAGCCTAAAACCATCTCTCTTCTTATCTCTCTTCCAAAATTAAGCTTTAATATTATTCTTAGTCAAACTAGCTTTCAACCCTTTAGCTAAATCATGACGACCACTTTTTTCATAAATAGCAGTCATTGATTCTAAAAATTTCAAATTATCAATATTAGGATTTGACTGATTTACAGGAGCAGTATTTACAGGAGTTGTATTCTTTTTAATACTAGGTTTAACAGCAGTCTGTATATTTTGTTTTGGAGGCTGTACCATAGAAGCAACATGTTGTTCTGCTGGTTGATTAACATAATTTCTTAATCTTGGATTATGAACTTGTACAGGTGCTGACTCATATGGATTTCTATTTTCTCTTTGGTAAGCATTTAAACCATAATTAACAGTAGTAAAAGGTTTTTCTACATTAACATAAGAAGTACCAATAGGTTGAGAACCTCTATACATTTCAATTTCACGTTCATTTAAACTTTGAGAAAGTCCGATTTTAATATCAGATTCTTTACGTTTAAACAATCTTGCAACTGCAAAAATTAATAAACCAATTAAACCGAAAGAAAACGCTTTATTTGCAGTGTCAGAAACAGTATCTTCATCAATAGAATCTTTTATACCTTCAACTGCAGAAGAATTTTTTAATTTATCAAATAAAGGAGATGTTTTAGCTTGTGCTAAATCTTCATGATAAATAGGTGCATAACTTTCAACAGGATTACTTAATTTCAAATTTTGAGTTTCTATTTTTTTAGGCGCAACAATTGGTGCTAAAGAATCAAAAGAAATACTTGTTCCTGCAGCATTTTCAGCTTGGAAAAAGATATTCAACCCATTACCAGAAGGTTCTACCATAACAGTATCAACATTAGATACATTATTATAAATTGTATTCAAATTCTTAGAAGCTCTTATATCCTTCAAATCTAAACTAATTTGATTAGGTGCTTTTACAGTTTTCTTAACATCAACCGCTTTATCCGCAACTAAAACTATATTATAAGTATCTTTAACAGGAACAATTTCAATTGTCTGTAAAACATTATCTTCTGCTAAAACACTTAACATTGATAAAAACATTCCAAAAAATAACAACGTTTTCTTCATAAAATATACTCTCTCTCCCTTTGATATTAGTGTACTAGATAGGCATGCCAATGCCATCAATCAGGAGATTATATTTTCATACATTCAATATAGACCATATGGTCTATTAATTGAAAAAATAAAAAAATATTTGCAAAAAGTTCATATTACTATGATAATAAATATACAAAATAAAAATAAAAAAATAGTGGTCTAAATAAAGGATTTTTTGTTTATGAATATCAAAGAGGATATAAATAATTCACTTAATCAAATTACTAAATATTTACAAGACTTGGGTGAAAAAACTGAAATTATAGAATTAATTTCAGAAACAATAATTGACTCACTAACGAGTGAAAACAAAATAATCTTTTGTGGCAACGGCGGTTCTGCAGCAATATCTCAGCACTTATCTGCAGAATTAATGGGTAAATATAAACTTGATAGGACACCTCTTGCATCACTAAGTTTAACCACAGACACCTCTGCAATCACTGCGATAGCAAATGACTACGGGTTTGAACATATTTTTTCTCGACAACTCAAAGGTATTGGAAAAAAAGGTGATGTATTAATTGCAATTTCCGGTTCAGGAAATTCAAAAAATTTAATAGAAGTATTAAAAACAGCCAACAGTATGGGGATTAAAACAATTTCTCTTACAGGTGAAACCGGTGGAGAAATGAAAAATTTTTCAGATATTACGCTAAATGTACCATCTAAAATAACAAATTATATTCAAGAGCAACATTTAATAGTAGGTCATATTATTTGTGGAATCGTTGAAAATCATTTTTTCAAAAAATAAATGGGAGCCATTTAACTCCCATTTATTTTATATTATCCAATCTAAATAACTAAGAAAGTTTTTCAATCAAACTTGCATATTTAGAAGCAAATTCCTTGCCTCTTGCAATAATTGCAGCTTTCAAAATTGCATGCAAATCAATCGGAGTTAAATCTTCAAAATTATTAGGTAATCTTAAAGACCAATTTTGATCTCCTGAAGTCCCAGGACGATTATAAACATCTTTAATTTGAAAGAAATCAGTAAAGAACATTTGAACATTTTTTGCTTTTGAAGCAAAAATTTCAGTTAACTTAACAAAAGTCAAATACTCTTTATCTTGAGTTAATCTAACAATAATATCATCCTTATTTTCAGCTTCAGCAAATAAATCTTCAACTAAATTCTTAGCGTGTAAATAACCTTCGTGAGTATTAATCATACTTTCAGCCCACATTGCAATTGGATTATTATCATGAGTTCCAACCATATTCCAAACATTCTCTGTAATATTTTTACAACGATAAGGATGCTCAGGTTTTTCAGGAACTACAAACTGTGTTAATCTCATTCCTTGTAAACCATATTTCTTCATAACAGCATCTACAGGATTTGTTAATGTACCCAAATCTTCACAAACAATTGCATTTTTATCTAATCCGCATTCTTCAGCAGCAGCAATAACAATTTTTTCTACTAATCTGCCATACAAAGAAATTTGTTCATCAGATAAGCTCTTAACACGTTTTTCTTTATCAGCTTCTAAGGTTAAATCTAAATCTTCATATTTTGCAATTGCATACTTATAAAGTTCAGAATGTTCAGGAGAAGAATATAATCTACCCGCACCTTCTTCACACATAGGTTTTTTCCCAACTTTATAAACCCAAGGATCAATCAAACCGACAATATGGTCAATTCTAACTCCGCCAGGATTTTCTTGAAACATTTTCTTATAAAGACGTTTCATTAATATACCGCCTTCACCTAATGAACCATCAGAATTAAACATTTTTTCAGGATCCATAACAGGGAAGCCCCAAGCTTGTCCATCTTTTGAAAAATAATCAGGAGGACAACCTAAATACCAACCTTCTAAGAATAATGATTGATAAGCCCAAGCATCTCTATCAGAAAAAGCAACTTGTCTATCTGCTATCATTCTTATGTTTTTAGATAATGCATATTTTTTAGTTTCTTCATTTTGAACTTCTAAAACAAACTGACAGAATTTATAAAAATCAATTTCATCAGCATACTTATCTTTTATTTCTTTTATTCTTGCTTCATAAAGTTTCTTTTCTTCATCATTTTTCGGATTTTTTAGATTCTTATCAATTTCGTTTTCCCAAGTGTACCAAAAATCGTTATCATTTTCGATAGAAAGAGCTTCATATAAAGAATCATTATCTAACCAAAAATCATTTTCTTTTTTAAATTTATCAAAATCTTTCTTTAAAGAAGATCCAAATAAACCGCTGCTTAAATCTTTAAAATTATTCCAAGCTTCTTTTAAAGCTTCATTCTGAGCTTTCATAATATAAGAATAAGCTGTTTTACCTTGATTTTGATTAGGATTATTATTAACAACTTTTTCAAAAGAAGCTTGTGACAAAATATTTTCCCATTTTTTCTCAGTTAATTGTTTTAAATCAATGAATAAAGGATTTCCTGAGAAAATTGTACCTGTATAAGGAGAAGAATCTGAACTTTTAGTTTTCCCTGCAGGTCCAAGCTGAATAGCATTAAAAATACCAGACGCATAATCAATTAAAGAATGCCCTGATTTTGAATTAAATGTTCCAAAACCTGTATCTTCACCATTAGCAGATGGAAAACTGCTTCCGTGAATTATCAAAGCTAAATTTTCTTTTCCTAAAGCTTTTAAAGCTTCTGCTACTAATTTTGTATCTATTTTTTGTGATGTTAAACAGACCATATATATTTACTCCTTTTCTTCTTCATTTTGAAGTTTATCATTTATATAAACTTATTTCAATAAATTGTAAATTTAAGCAAATAAAATTTATCAATTAATTTACATTTTCAAAATATCTCAAATCTCTGTGAAACAAATAGTTATTCTTAGCTAATTTATGATATAATCATCAAGTATGAAAAGAATATTCAAGAAGATTTTTTCTAAAGTAACTTTAATAATTTTAGTTTGCGTACTAGCTCTTTTAGCTTTTTTCTTTTGGGGTTGGATAGAAAAACAAATTAATAAAGCTAAAGGTACTTATTATATCTATCGAGGAGATCAAGCTTATTACCAAAATAATATTGCTAAAACTTTAGAATATTATAATTCAGGTTTAGAATTATACCCTGAACATTATGAAGCTTGGTTTAACTTGGGTAATATTTATACGGTTTATGAAGACTATTATTCAGCAATTGATGCTTATGAACATGCAATAAAATACAACCCAAATTATGTTTTAGCAAGAATGAATTTAGGTATAATTTATTCAGAAAATTTAGGTTTATTTGACGAAGCTATAGAACAATTTGACGCAATTCCAAAAATAAAAATTTTCAAATTATGGATACCATTTGTTTACAGTAATATAAAAAGTGTTCCTGCAAATAAAGGAATTGCTTATTATAACAAAGGAGTTGCCTACAAAAAGAAAGCCATGTATCTTCCTTTGGATAAAAGATATTTAACATATAAGTACTTAGGTGAATCTGTTGAAGCATACAAAAAAGCTCTTAAATATTTAAAAAATAATTATGATGTTTATTATAATAAAGCAGTTGCACATCATCTAAGAGGAGATTTTAGAGAAGCCGGTTTAGACTACTGTAAAGCTATAAAAATAGAGCCTATGAAATACGAAGCTCATTATAATTTGGCAGTACTATTAAAAGGTTTGCATAGATATAGAGATTCAGTTGATGAACTACAAAAAGCTGCAATGCTAATCTTAGAAGATCCTGATACTACAAATTTACAATCAGCTTACATATTTAATTTACTTAACGATGTCACAAGGAATTTTATTTCCAGTCAAGAATATTATTCTCAACGTTTATCGGATGAACCTACTACAGCTTTATCTTATACATATGTAAATGGTAAAATCGTTCCTGATGAAGAATTTGATAAAGCTATTATAGAAAATTTTAAATCTTGTGCAGGATTTGAATATTTTAATGAGGAAGAAGAATTTTAATGAACAATAAAGACTTTTTATTTTTATCAAGAATTTCTAATACTTTAACAAAAGAATTCGATATTTCTGAATTAGATTTTAATTTAAAGAAAGAATTTTCTGAATTTATTAAATTTGAAAATTTAAATTTATACGTTTTTGATGAAATAACTAATACGTTAAGAAATTGCGGAAATAATTGGAATATTATTAACGATAATGATGAAGTTTATGAAGCTTTTGAAAATCTTAAAGAAAATGATTTCATAATCAATAAAAAAGCTTATAAAATTCCGGCTCAAATTGGAGATATTTCTATTAAAATAAATTCTCTAATCATACCTTTACTCAAAGGAGAAAATATTTTCGGATTAATAAAATTAGAATTTCACAATGAAGAAACCTTAAACACATATTTCTTACAAATAATGAAAATTTTTGCTACAGAAATTTCTTTGAAAATACAAAATATCGTATTAAATGAACAATCAAAAATTAATGTTGATTTTCATGATTCAATGAAAAATATTGCAAAAATAATAGAAACTCAATATGAATTAAATTATATAGTTCCTCTAATTGGAGAAATGTTAGACAGATTTATTTCAGATCATTTGATTTATATATTTTTAAAACAGGATGAAAAATTTAATCTTGTTTGGCCAAAGGCTTGCAATGATGAAAGAATTTATGAGATTTTATCTAAATTAAATAATAATACTGAATATCTTTTAACAAATGATAATAAAATTGGAGCATTCCCGCTAATGTCTGAAAATGAAATTACAGGATGTATTGTTGCAAGAAGTACATTAGATTCCCTATCAAAAAGAGATATCAGTTACTTGGAACAGTTAACAAGACAATCTGCAATTACGATAAATAGAGCTAATACTTATTCAAAAGTTTTACAATATGCGACATTAGATGCTTTAACAAATTTAAATAACCGCAGACAATTTGAAGTTCGTTTAGGTCAAGAAATTGCGACTACCAAACGTCAAAAAAATCCACTATGTGCAATGATGATTGATATCGACTTTTTCAAAAAAGTCAATGACACCTACGGTCACGCAAGCGGAGATATTGTTTTAAGAACAGTAGCACAGATAATTAAAGAACACTTAAGAGAATCTGATATCCCTTCAAGATATGGCGGAGAAGAATTTGCTATCCTTCTTCCATATACTCATATAGAAGAAGCCCAAATAGTAGGAGAACGTCTTAGAAAAGCTGTTGAGGAAACGCCAATTTGTCTTGACAAACAAAATATAAATGTCACAATTAGTATGGGACTTGCCGAATTAGACTCTAATGAGAGTGGTGAAGATTTATTCAAAAGAGCAGATAAAGCTCTATATGAAGCAAAAGAAAGCGGAAGGAACAGGGTATGTTTAAACAAAAATGCCAAACCTTAGATGATACTAAAAAGTTAGCATATAAATTTGCAAAACTCGTTGAAAAAGACGGTTGTTTTGTTAATTTATTTGGAGAAATCGGAGCTGGAAAAACAGCTTTTGTTAAACTTGTTGCTGAAGCTTTAGGTATAAAAGAAAAAGTAACCAGCCCAAGTTTTGTTATTCTTAATGAATACCATAGTGCTTCAATTCCAGTTTATCATTTTGATTTATATAGACTTGAACACACTGGAATAAAAACAATTACAGATGAATTAAGAGAATATTCTTACGGTAAAAAAATTACATTCGTAGAATGGGCAGAATTCTCTCAAGGAGAGCTACCTTTTGAAAGAATTGAAATAAATGTAACATATGATGACGATGACAGCAGAATTTATGAATTTAAGTCAATCGGAAAAGATGAAATTATAGAAGGACTAAAAAATTGAAAATATTAGCTTTTGATACTTGTCTTGACAAGACTTATATTACTTTAAGTGAAGATAGTAAAATTATTGAAAGTAAAATAATTTTATCAAATAGCGAGAATTACCATTCAGCATATCTTATTTCGACTATTGTTGAAATTCTAAAATCTAATAAAATAGAGCCTAAAGATATTGATATGATTGCAACAGATATAGGCCCGGGAAGTTTTACAGGAATACGAGCTTGTACTACAGTTGCTAGAGTTTTAGCTCAACAATTAGATATAAAAGCTGTTGGAGTTTCTTCTTTAGAAATATTATCAAAAATTTTAGAAGGAAATGATTTAGTAGCCCTAGATGCTCGTAAAAATAAAGCTTATATTTTTGATGGAAAAATTTTAGGTGCTGTAGAACTTGAAGAAGTTGATAAAATTGTAAAAGGTAGAAGAGTTATTTCTGATAACAGTTTGTATGCAAGATTGAAGGAAAATGCTGACGAAGTTATTTCTTATCAACAAAATGAATATCCACTTGGCGAAATACTTGCAAAACTGGCATTAGAAAAAACAGAAACTGATTGGAGAAAACTAAAACCTTTATACATTCAACCGCCTCCTGTTTTTGGAAAATAAAAATCAATTGTCTGGTTGTATTATTGCAGAAAAAATTTTATTAAGATATTTTATTGGTGAGGAGAAAGCTAAATGACAGTTATAGAAAAAATTAATGAAATAAATGATGTTGTAAAAGAAATATTTGAATTTACTCAAAACAATGAAAAAGTAAAATCAGATTTTGATGAATATCTTGCAACAATTGGTGCTAAGAATATTTCTCTTAATCAAATGGAAAAAATATTTCTTCCTTATATTTTTGAACGCAGAATTGATAATAAATCAATTTTAGAAATGTTTAAAGAAAACGGGACCAAAAATGAAAAAATTACTGATAGTTTCATTAATGCACAAGCTTCAATTTTTGAAATTAAAAAGATTTTAAAAAATGGTTTTGAATTATATAACTTGATAAATGAAAAAACATACAAAGTACTTTCTCTCACAAAAATGACAAATTTTAGAGGAGTATACGCAGGACAATATATCGTTGCTCGAATTTTCGAACTAGAAGGAGATTATTATATTATAGAAATTTCTAGTATTTTATCTCACTCACAAAAAGCAGATGCAATCAGATATGCTGTAATGAAATTAGTACAAACTCCAAGACTTTTATACTTAGATAATCCTGAGAAAGAAAAAGAAATACAAAATACAATTTCAGAAATGCATCAAAAATTTATTAAAACTTTTGATACAGACATAATTTTAACAACAAATAAACACGCTGATGAAATAATCGGTGCGTTTAATGATGATGAAGAAATTGATTTATCAGATAAAGGTTCAGATATTGAAAATTATAAATTTTTCCACGTAAAAGAACTAGATAATAATTATTCTAATTTCTTGGAAAATTCAATGGGAGGTTTTTCTTCCCATAACGAAACTTATGACGTAGCAGTAATTTTTGAAGAAAAAAACGGACTTTATGCAATACCTTTCTTTGAAACGTTTTGTAAAATCTTTGAAGATAAAGAAAAAGTAGAAAATGCAAAAGCTTGTGTTGAATACTTTTTAACAAACGATTCTATTCCAAATACTATTTTAGATAGAGTTTCAACAAAATATGCCAACTTTATGGACACAATAAATGAAATTATGGGAACAACTTATAATTATGATGAATTGATTAAAAATTATAAATCTGACTATCTAAAAAATAAAATATATTCATCAGCAACAATCTTATTCTGTTCTCAATCATTCTCCGAAATTTTTGATTACATAACAACTCCGGTAGAAGAAAAAACTCCAATAACAGAAAAAGTCGGAAGAAATGAACCTTGTCCTTGCGGTAGCGGTAAAAAATATAAAAATTGCTGTGGAAAAAATTCTTAAAAGACAAACTAGTAATTAGTGACTAGTGAATAGAATTTTATTTTTAACACAAAAATTAAGCCCCTTTCGGAAGAGAGACAAAAGGAGCAAGGCTAATTATTATGAAGAAAAGATTTTGGTTTTTAAAGATGTAAGTCGAACACACACACAATGCCTAATCATTTTTTAGTCGAAATCCGACAATTCACTAGTTGCCTTCGACTTACACTTATATTTTAGCATTTTTATCAAAACTTCTTAATGCTCTATAGAAGTAATTCTTTAGAGTAATCTTTTAATTTTTATTGGCTTTCTTAGGAACTTTTATCTTATCAATTTCAGGTCCTAAATATTTACCGATTAACACATGTTCTACAAAACTATCAATCGGCTTAATTGCCATTCCTAAAGCAATAAAACCTCCTATAGTTTTAACAAATTTGCCTTTCATCATTTTACTCTTCTGAAACTGTCTAAGAACACTTTTTACAGCTACAGTTTCAGTCTGCCCGGAATTAAGAGATTTTATATAATTTGAATACCAATCACCAGCTTTAAATTCAGAAGAAGGATTCAATAAATTTTTTCTCATTTCAATTAAATTTGTTATTGTTTTAGTAGCATATTTATTAACATTTTTTTCATTGTCACTTCTAAATACTTTTAATTTATTTTTTAAAGATTTTTTCTTTTGACTATAATCGAGTGAATTTGAAACAGTATTTAAAAATTCTTTAATACATTCTTCATCTTTACCATCAAAAGCACGCATTTTGCCATTTTTAACAAAATCTTCAGCTAATTTAGAAATATGTTCTTTAGTATTGATGCTAACTTTATCTTCACCAAACTTTCCAAATTGAGAAAAAACATTTTGTCCTGCTGTAACAGCAATCAATGGTAAAAATACACTCGCCATACCTTGAAAAACTGCTTGCTTTAAACATCTTTTTGAATTAGGACTATATTCAGTTTCATTATTTTTATACTTATCATAAACATCAGCACCTATATACAAAAGAGCCGGAACCCAAAATAAATTTGCAGCATTTCCAATCATCGGACGTAAAGCTTCACCTACTTCATTCGAAAAAGCAGCTCCTCTAAGTGGCCACTTTAAAAGTGGATCATCATAATTCTTATTCTCAACTTCTTTTGGTTTAAATCTAAATACGTTTCTTTGAACCCCAACAGGTGTTATCATCCAACCAGTTCTCCTTCATACACATTTTGCTATTTACAAAAAAATTGCTAAAAAAATAAATTTGCTCTACTAGTTACAAAATTTTACATAATTTATATTTGGCATGTATAATTATATCATATGGAAAGAAAATTTGAAATTGTTTCTAAATACAAACCTTCAGGAGATCAACCAAAAGCTATCGAGCAGTTAGTCGAGGGCTTAAAAAATGGTGATGATGCTCAAACTCTGCTTGGAATTACTGGTTCTGGTAAAACTTTTACAATTGCAAATGTAATAGAAAGAATTCAAAAACCAACTTTAATTATTGCTCATAATAAAACTTTAGCCGCTCAGTTATACAATGAATTCAAAGAACTTTTTCCAAATAATGCAGTAGAATATTTTATTTCTTATTATGATTATTATCAACCGGAAGCATATATTCCAAGAACGGATACTTATATCGAAAAATCTGCAAGTATTAACGAAGAAATTGATAGATTAAGACACAATACTACAAGAAGTCTTTATGAAAGAAATGATGTAATAATTGTGGCTTCTGTTAGTTGTATTTATGGTTTAGGTCTACCTGAGAGTTATTTTAAAGGAACAATACAAGTAAAAATTGGTGATACATTAGATAGAGCTGATTTAATCAAGCATCTTGTTATGACGCAATATACTAGAAATGACTTAGTTCTTGAGCGTTCAACTTTTAGAGCTAGGGGAGACATTTTAGAAATCATGCCTGCTTACGAAAAAATTATTACAAGAATTTATTTCTTTGGTGATGAAATAGAAAAAATCGTAAGAATTGATAATTTAACAGGTGAAATTATTGAAGTTCCTGAAAGTGTTATGATATATCCTGCTGTACATTATATAGCCTATGATGAGAATGAAGAAGAAACCATTAAGATGATAAAACAGGAGCTTAATAATAGAGTAGTAGAATTAGAAAGCCAAAACAAAATCTTAGAATCTCAAAGACTTCAACAAAGAGTTAAATACGACATAGAGATGATAAAGGAAATGGGCTATTGTTCAGGTATTGAAAATTATTCAAGAATAATAGAGCGTCGTCCGGTGGGTTCTGCTCCTGCAACATTATTAGATTATTTTAGAGGAGATTTTTTAACTGTAATTGATGAATCCCATGTCACTCTTCCTCAATTAAACGGAATGTATCATGGAGATGCTTCAAGAAAAAATACGCTTGTAGAGTTCGGATTTAGACTTCCTTGTGCAAAGGATAATAGGCCTCTAAAAAGTGAAGAATTTTTTGCTAAAGTCGGACAAAAAATTTATATTTCAGCTACTCCAGGTGAATTTGAAAAAGAAACTTCCGAACAAATGGTAGAACAAATTATTAGACCTACAGGCTTAGTTGACCCGAAAATTTCTGTAAGACCTATTGAGACTCAAATTTCTGATTTAAAAATAGAAATTGAAAAACGAGCTAAAAAAGAAGAGCGTGTACTTATTACAACTCTTACTAAAAAAATGGCAGAAGATTTATGTGATTACTTTTTACAAGACGGAATTCGTGTAAGATATCTGCATAGTGGAATAAAATCAATTGAGCGTGTAGAAATTTTAAGGGATTTGAGATTGGGAGAATTTGATGTTCTAATCGGTGTAAACCTTTTAAGAGAAGGCTTAGATATTCCTGAAGTTTCACTGGTTGCGATTATGGATGCTGATAAAGAAGGTTTTTTAAGATCTGAAACAAGTCTTATCCAAACAATCGGTCGTGCTGCAAGAAATTCTTGCGGAGAAGTTATTATGTATGCTGATAAAATTACTGATTCTATGCAAAAAGCGATTGATGAAACCAATAGAAGAAGAGAAATTCAACTTAAACATAATGAAAAATACGGAATTATACCTCAAACTATTAAAAAACCGATTGAAAATAATCTTTTATCGCTTGTTGCAAGTTATCGTGATTTAGAAGATATTGTAGCAGAAGAAATGGTTGACTTAGGTATTGATAAAAAAGATTTGCCAAAACTAATTTCAAAATTAGAAAAAGATATGCATAAAGCTGCTAAAATTCTTGATTTTGAACGAGCTGCAGAAATCAGAGATCAACTTAAAAAACTTAGAGAAATGGTCTAATAACAAAAAAATTTTTTACAGTTTTTATATCAATATGAAAAATTTTAATTCACCACTTCCTAAACAGAATATACCAACAAGACTTATTTACAATCCAAGCGGTTCTGATTTTTATAGAATGTTTAATACAAAAACAGGAAACATTATTGGAGAAATGATAGCATATCCAACAATAAATCAAGATATTTTTATTGATAGATTATTAATATATAAAGAAAGACGCCAAGGAAATGGAACAAAATTCTTAAATTTTGCAAAAAATATGAGTAAACATTTTGGTTTTGAAGGAAGAATGTTTGTTTGTGCAGGGACTTTACCGGAAGATCCATTTAATCCTCCACATATTTTTTATAAAAAATATGGATTTACGCCAGTATATGAAAACTATTCAAAAATAATTGATAGACATATAAAAAAGAATAAACAATTAAACTATAGAACAATGCCTGAAGTTATGATGTATTATAACCCTAAAGAAATAATAAAAAATAAAACAACTTTTTTTGATAAAATAAAAAATATTTTTAAAATTCTTTAATTTTATGTTAATCTAAAATTATGAAGAAATTAGCTTTATTATTTTGTTTATTATTAGTATCACAAAATTTTGTATTCTCCAGACCAACCGTGTTTAATGAAAATGGAAAATTTGGCTTAAAAAATGAATGCGGTCAAGTTATAGTTGATGCAAAATACAAAAAAATGATAACTCTGGGAGAAAGTGGCTGGATTATCCAACACAAAAATAAATTTGGAATAATGAACGATAACGGTGAAATAATAGTAGAGCCAAAATATTCACGTGCAGATAGAGTCTTAGGAAGATTTGCAAAATTTACTAAAGGTGATAAAAACGGAATATTTGATGAAAAAGGCTTTGAAGTATTACCTGTAGAATATTCTTCTATTGATCTTTTATATGGTGGGATGTTCTTAACTTGCAAAAATTACAAATACGGCGTTACCGATCTTAACGGACAAGTAATTTTAGATAATATATTTGATGATATTTATATGCCCAAACCCCATTTAATGGTCATAGTATATAACGGAAATAAATATGAAATAGAAGGTGTAAAAGGAACAGAGTTAACTTTGCCTTTTGATAAATTAGCTGATAGTTCTAATTTTAAAATTACAGAAATTATGTCAAATCCAGCAACTGCGACAGGTTATTATGGAGTTACTGCAACAAATTACTTTTTAAAAATATTTTCATCAATTTCTCCTGCCTATGAAGACACAATTGATGAATTAATGTTTCTACAAGGAGCAGATGCTGCAAATACTATTATTAAATTTTCTTGGATACCAAAATTTCCATTTGTATATGCAAAAAAATATTATCAAAATCTTGTAGCTCCAAATAATGGTCCTTTAAGTGGTGTAAAAAATGATTTAAAACGGCAATTAAACAATTAGTAATTAAACCGCTTTAGATTTTGCTCTACTTTTTCTTTCCGTAATTTTAGCATTAAGCATCGGAAGTAGTATTCCTAATGTAATTGCAGAATAAGCAATCCCAGATGCGTGTGCTAAATTAAGTTTCCACATATTCTTGTTAGCAAATTTTGAACCTTTAGAGGCTATTTCATTATGAGTCTTCAAACTCATATCATTTAACCAATGCTTTAATCCCTTACCTTTTTTAGTGTAATTAAATAAATTCTCCCCCTTTTTATCCAAAAGATTTGCAACTCCTTTTGCAGCAAAACCACCAAAAACAAGCCAATTTAAGAACCCTAAATAATCTCTTGTCATAGATTCTCTAAGTTCTGTTCCATTATCAGCAGCCATAAACCTTCCAACTATAGTTGATGCATATACCGTTTTTATAGCGTTACCGCCAGTAATAGGACCACTAAACTCTAATTTTTTCGCGAATTGTTTTAAATTTTTAACCCCCATTACACTAAAAACCATACCAACCATTAAAGCACTTGCTCCAAGTTTTTTAAAAAACAAAAATCTATCTTTTTTCTTCTCACATTTATTATTAGATGTAAAATCAACATCTCCAACAAAACCTTTAATACCGGTTCTTTTTTCGGTAATTTTTCTATTCAAATATTGATTTGTAAGTCCTAATAAACAAGAGGCTAAAATCGCGCCAAAAACTTTAATATTATTAACTTTCCTTATTTTCTTTAATGCAAGTTCTGACGTTTTTTTATCTTGTCCCTTAAAAACATCACGCCCCATATCTATCGTATCTCTCAATATATTTTCTAGCTTAGTATTCAACTTATATCCATTAATATTTAATTCAACATCTCTTTCAGCACCTAGAGCATTTGTCAAACGCTTATCTAAAATTGAAAGTAATTGTTTTTTATCATCTTTATGAATACTTTTTTCATTGATTAAATCAGAAATAACATTTATAAAACCTTTTTCATCTTTCAACTTATCTTGAATTTTATAAAATTTTGGATTTCCCCACTGAATTTTATCCCACTTTTTTTCATCAATCCACTCAACTTTATTCCAATCAATATCTTTAAAATAATTAATTTTATCTCCATCTTTACCGGAAAGACTATTTAAAACATTTTTAACATATTTTTTTTCATCACGATTCCAAGCTGAATTTAAAACTTCAATAGAATCATTTGTAAACCAACAATCAGGATTAATTTTCACATTCTTCATAACTCGTTTTGATGCAATTTGTGAAATAAACTTAGCAAAAAGTCCTGCAGATAAACAATTTATAAAAGTTCCGCTAATTTCTCTTATAAAAGTTTCAGCTCCGGCATACTCATTTCGAGCTTTTGTATCATAATATGCTCTTGGAATAACCATTGCCCCGACATCTAAGCCAACAGCATTTACCATTTCATTCATATCACAAGTTCTTAAAACATTTGTAACAATCCCATCCAATGGTCCCTTAAAATTTACATTACTATTTATATTATTAATCTTCATAAAATTATCCCTATATACACAAAAACCTCGTTTATTATAAACGAGATCTTAAATAGTACCATACAAAACCACACTGCAAAAACTATCTAAGTCTCGACGAGAACTTGGATGAGGATGTTGTGGATGTATTTGATACGCACTTATTAAAAATCATAAGTAAAGTATACAATTAATTATTTTCTTCGTCAATAGCCATATTATACAAACAGAAAAGGGGAAGTTAAAAACTTCCCCTTTTTTATAAAACAAGTAAAAGCGATTACATCATACCGCCCATACCACCCATGCCAGCCATAGCAGACATATCAGGGCCTTTTGATTCTTCAGGGATATCAACAACTGCAGCTTGAGTTGTTAATAACATAGAACCAACAGATGCTGCATTTTCTAAAGCACTTCTAGTAACTTTAGCAGGATCTACAATACCAGCAGCAAACATATCAGTGTATCTGTCTAATAATGCATCGTAACCATAAGCATCTCTTTCAGCTCTTACATTTTCTACAACAACATCAGATTTTGCACCTGAATTGAATGCAATAGCTCTTAAAGGTACATCTAAAGCTGCCATAAGAATTTTATAACCGCTCTTTTCATCATCAGAATCAAATGCTATTGTGTTTAATTTTGATTCTAATTCTTGTTGTACTCTAATTAAAGCAACTCCACCACCAGGAACAATACCTTCTTCATTAGCAGCTCTTGTTGCGTTTAGAGCATCTTCAATTCTTAATTTTCTTTCTTTTAATTCGATTTCAGTTGCTGCACCTACTTCGATTACTGCAACACCACCTGATAATTTTGCCATACGTTCTTGTAATTTTTCTTTATCGTATTCACTATCAGATGCTTCGATTTGTTTTTTAATAAGTCTTACACGTTCTGCAACTGCTTCTTTTGTTTCATTACCTACAACAATTGTTGTTTCATCTTTAGTAACAGTAACACGTTTTGCAAGTCCCATCATATCAGTTGTTATGTTTTCTAATTTAATGCCTAATTCTTCGGTGAACAATTGGCCGCCTGTTAAAATTGCGATATCTTCTAACATAGCTTTTCTTCTGTCACCAAAACCAGGAGCCTTAACAGCAACTGCTCTTAAAACTTTTCTCATTGTATTAACTACTAAAGTTGCTAAAGCTTCACCTTCAACATCTTCAGCTATTAACAATAATGAACGTCCATCTCTTGCTACTTGTTCTAGAACAGGTACTAAATCAGCAATCAAATTGATTTTTTTGTTAACACAAAGAACATAAGCATCTTCTAAAACTGCTTCCATTCTTTCAGGATCAGTCACAAAATAAGGTGAAATGTAACCTTTATCAAATTGCATACCTTCAACAACTTTTAAGTTAGTACCAAAAGATTTGCTTTCTTCAACAGTGATAACACCATCGTGTCCTACTTTTTCCATTGCTTCTGCAATTAATTCACCGATTTCTGAATTATTACCTGCAGAAATTCCTGCAACTTGAGCTATTTCTTCTTTTGTATTAACAGGTCTTGATAAGTCTTTAATTTTATTAATTGCAATTTCAACAGCTTTGTCAATACCACGTTTCATAGACATTGGATTAGCACCAGCTGTTAAGTTTTTCAAACCTTCTCTTACGATAGCTTGTGCAAGAACTGATGCTGTAGTTGTACCATCACCTGCTACATCGTTTGTTTTAGATGATACTTCTTTTAATAATTGGGCACCAGCATTTTCTAAACCATCTTGTAATTCGATTTCTTTTGCAATTGTAACACCATCATTAACAATTTGAGGTGCACCAAATTTCTTTTGTAAAATAACGTTACGACCTTTTGGTCCTAATGTAACTTTAACGGCATCTGCTACTGCATCAATACCGTTTAGAAGAGCTTTTCTTGCTTCTTCTTCAAATACTATTCTTTTTGCCATATTTATTTTCCTTTCATTTTATTTAAATATACTAAGTAAAGAGTGAAGCGTGAGGAGTAAAGAGTTCTTTTTAAAATTTAGTTTTGCTTCTTTAAATGACGTTTTAATCCAGATAATAATTTCTCTATCTTATCAATATCAGCCAATAGCTCCTGACAACTACAAAAACCTAATTTTTCTGAAATAATTAATTGCGTTTCAAGCTCTGCAATTGAACCATAAGCCATATCTATAAATCTAAAAGTATCTTTATCGGAATATCTTGCACATCCCTCTGCGATATTAGATGGTACAGAAATAGCGGCTCTTCTCATCTGATTAACGATGCCAAACATTTCTTCTTTAGGGAATTGTTCAGTAAGTTTATATATTTTTGTAACTAAATTAACTGATTCTTTCCAAGCATTTAAATCTTTATGATTCATAATGCTCCCTTCACTCTTCACGCATCACTCTTAATTATTTGTCTATCTTCTAGTTGCTTCTAAATCTATTCGACTACTGCTAAAGCATCTTTGATAGAAAGAATTTTGTATTCTACTCCATCCATTTTTACATCTGTTCCTGCATATTTAGCATAAAGAATGATATCACCTACATTAACTCCCATAGGTTCTTTTTCACCTTTATCATTAGTTTTTCCTTCGCCTACTGCAACAACTTCACCTTTTTGAGGTTTTTCTTTTGCACTATCTGGTATAAAAATTCCACCTGAAGTTTGTTCTGTATCTTCAATAACTTTGATAACAATTCTGTCTTGTAATGGTTTTAATGCCATAATAATATCCTCCTATTTTAACTAACATGCCTAAAAGACATTTCGAACTATATTTAACTTATACCCTAAATTTTTCCAAATAATGAGAAAATTAAGAAAAAATTAATAATTTAATTTATATTTCTCCAATTAAATCATATTCAGTACAATCTATAATTTTTACCATTTCAATATCCCCCGGAACAACATGTTTGGCTGTTCTAATATTAACGACGCCATCAATTTCCGGAGCATCGTATTGAGTTCTTGCAATAACTTCTCCCTCATCTGAATAACACTCAATAATACAAGGAACTAATTTCCCAATAAAAGTTTTATTTCTCTCTAATGAAATTTTCTGTTGAATTTCCATTAATTTCTTATATCTTTGCTTTGCAACTCTTGAATTCACTCTATTTGGTAATTTATAAGAAGGAGTTCCTTTTTCTCTTGAATAAGTGAATACTCCCATTTTATCAAACTTCATATCTTCAACAAATTTACATAAATGTTCAAAATGTTCTTCTGTTTCTCCAGGATAACCAACTATAAAGGCGGTTCTTATAGAAACATTTGAAATTATTTTTCTTATATTTTCAATCATTGGACGATAATCAAACGATGGACGATTCATCATTTTTAACATTTCCGGATGAGAATGCTGTAAAGGAATATCTACATATTTAACAACCTTATCCAATTTCGCAATTGTAGTCAATAACTCTTTATTCATTTGTGTCGGATAAGCATACATTATCCTAATCCAACCTAAACCTTCTATTTCATTTAACTCTTCCAGAAGTTTTGGAAGCATTGGTTTTTTATAAATATCAACACCATATCCTGTAGTATCTTGTGCTATTAAAATAATTTCAGTTACACCTTTTTTTACAAGTTTTTTAGCTTCTTCAACAATATTTTCAATTTTTCTTGAACGATAATTACCACGTAAATAAGGAATTACACAATACCCACAACGATAATTACATCCGTCCGCTATTTTTATATAAGAACTTGCTCCCATTGTTATCTGTTGACGTTCGATATTTTCAGGATAAATGTATTCCGGCTCTCTATTTACTTCATCAATAAAACCTTTATCTAAATTCTTTAAAACTTCTACTATTTTAGTAAAATCTGTTGTGCCTAAAATTGCTTTAATTTCCGGAATTTCTTTTTTTAATTCTTCAGGATGTTTTTGAGACAAACATCCGGTAACAATTATATTTTTCTTTTTTTCTGCCATTTCTAATATTGCACGAATAGATTCTCTTTCGGCATCAGATATAAAAGAGCAAGTATTTATTATAACTGTATCTGCTTCTTCTTCATTTAATGTTATTGAATAGCCATTTTCTGCTAACAATCCTAACATTAATTCTGAATCAACAAGATTTTTAGGACATCCATAACTTATTAATGCAATTTTTTTCATATGTTTATTTTATCATAAAATTATTTTATATTTTTTGTCTTATAATATTAAGTATGGATATTTTTGTAATTGAATTAATAGATGTAGATAATGTTCATAAAGAACTTTTGAAGGAGTTTCAAAAAAAAGAAATTTCTAATCAAAAGAAGTGGGAACAACATTGCTTATCTTATTTAATGGTCGATAGAATCTTAAGAGAATTTTATAAAATTGAAAATCGAAAAGTTATTTTTAACGGGAAAAAACCTTTTTTAGAAAGTAGAGAAAAATTTTTTAGTATAAGTCACAGCAATGATTATATTGTTTTAGCTTTTTCTAATTATGATTGCGGAATTGATATTGAACAAATAAAATTAAGAAATTTTGAAGATCTTTCAAAACGCATGGGATTTAAGTGCAATACTTTAGAAGAATTTTATAATGAATGGACAAAATATGAAGCGGAATATAAATTAGGGAAACCCGCACAAAAATTTAAAAAGTTTCATTTTGAAGATTATATTATAACCGCAGCCAGTGTAAACATAAACGAAAATTTTGAAATTTATATTCAAAGCGGAAATGTTTTTCCTAATGCTTAGAAACGAATTGTTTAAAGAAAATTTTTAATATGCCGTTAATCTTTTTAGAAAAGAAAGGATGACTAATGGCAAAAATTATTGAAACAAGTGAAAACTCAAGAAGACTAATAAAAATGTCAGTTGATGATATTCTTTCAATTGTTCAAGATTATCAAAGAATTGTTCCAAGATTTTCTACTACAGAAAATGCACGAACATATTTAAGTGATACTGTTATTTATATTCCGGAAGATATTTAGTAATAATCGGATGATGATAAATCCGCAAGAGAATTTTTTGCTTCTTCAAAAGAAGGATCTTGTTCAAGAATTTCAATATAAAGTTCCTTTGCCCTATCTCTATTATTATTTTCATACAAAAGTGCCAAATTATACTTTGCTTTAATAAGCTCAGGATCATTTGCAATAGCTTTCTTAAAAGATTCTTCCGCATTTTTAAAATCGTGTTGTGCTGCATACATAAGCCCAACCCTATAAAGTCCTTGAGGGTTTTTATCATCATATTTTAATAAGTCTGTTAAAGCTTTCTTTTCTTCAAAAAAGTTACCTAATTGATGATGTGCATCTGATAACAACAATAAATACTTAGATTGGTTTTCTTTCTGTTTATCATATTCAATAGCTTTATTAACAGACTCTATTGTTGATGTAAAATTCTTAAGTTTAAAATAATTTTTTGCCATATTATAATAAATTTCAGAATTGAGTGTATTGTATTCAATAGCTTCCTTCAACATATCAAAAGAATCATCATATTTTTCTTTATCCGAAAAATCCACAGCCCAAATAATATACAATTCACACAATAACAAATTAACGGTCTTTGCTTCTCTAGGAGTAGCTTTATCTAATAAAATTTTATATTTTTCCAATGCTTTTTGATATTCTTTGTTTTGAATATAAGCATCTGAAAGCTCTAATGTAACATCAAACCCATTTTGTGACATCATAGCCAAATCTTCTAATATCGCAATACCTTCATTCGTTCTTTTTAACTTTAAATTAAACGAAGCAATATTATTTCTTACTTTAAATTTATCAGACCCTTGAATATCTAACAATTTTTCAGAATATTCAATCGCCTTTTCATAATCCTCTGTTTCTACACTAAGATTTACCAAAGTATCATATATCCACAATAAAACCTTGGCCTCAGTTACAAAAGAAAGCATATACAAAAGAGTTTCTATTGCAACAGGATAATTTTTTATTTTAATATACAATTCTGTAAGTTTTCTATTAGTATTAACATCATTTGGATAAATCCCTAGCCTTGTTTTATAAGCCTCGAAAGCAGCCGGATAATCGTGAATTTCTTCATTCAATTCTGCCAAAATAGACTGTACATCAGCAATATCTTCCTCTAAATCTAATAAATCAGCTAAAACTTCATAAGCGCCGATCGCAGAAAAAATCTGATCAGTTTCTCTATATAATTTTGCTAACGTTCTTACGACATCTTTATCTGTCTTTCTATAATCATAAACATATTCATACTCTTTTATCGCCTTTAAAGGCAATTGTTTCTTTATATAACAATCCCCTAAAAGCTGCCTTGTTTCTACATTATTAGATTTCCTTTTTAAAATAATTGAGCATTGCTTTATAGCCTGATTATATTTCCTATCACCATAATAAGCTTTAGCTAGATAAACTCTAACATCAACATGATCCGGAACTCTATCAAGATATTTTGTAGCAAGTAACTGCACTAAAGCATATTCTTTTTTATCGTACAAAACTTCTACTTGTTCAAGTATGTTTTTAGTAGATAACTGTAGTTCATCACCTTTTTTACCGGAAACACCTTGAAAAAGAATTATTGAATACAAAACATAAATAGCCGCTATAGCCGCCACAAAAGCTACAATTATAATTATGATGTTAACATCTGTCATAAATATTTAATTCTCTTCTATGCCCTATATTTTCATTATACACAATTATTTAAAAAAATAAATATTAATTTAGTAAATATTTAAAATTAAAATACCTACAAAAACTTTACTTTTTATAAAAATTAGTTATATATTATTACTATGACAAAAAAAATTTTTATATATTTATTCACATCATTACTCCTAACAACCTCTGTTTTTGCAGACGATAACTGGGATGATTTTGGAAATATCGATAGAGCTTGGGATGGGCAAAAATCCATTACAAACAAAGAATTTGAAGAAGCAATAAATGTTTTAGAAGGTAAGACAAAACAAAAAGAAGAAAAACAAAACAAAAAGAAAATAAAAAAAATAAGTGGAGGCGGCAACAGTTTACATTCTGAACTTGGAGTAGAAGAAGAAATAAAAGGTTTAAGTGACATTACTAAAAAAGAAGAAGGGCAACTACTAAATATTCCTATCAACCTTATAGTTGACGAAACACCCTTAGAAAAAGGATACTATAAAGTTTTTGCAGAAAAAGACAAAAACAACGATATATACTTTAAATTTTATCAGTCACAATTTTTCAAAGGACAAATAAGAGCTTCTCTCACTGAAAATGATTTTAATAAAGAAACCATTGATTTTATAGAACTTATACCATATGATGACAACTTTGTTAAAATAATTTTTGGTTCACTTGATTTTAATGCATATGCATATGTAAGATATCAAGATAATATTTGATTGCAATATTTGAAAATTATGGTATGATATTCTTAAGAATTAATATTTTATTCAAAATTATAAAATATTAGTATAAATACATGATTTTAAATATATAAAATTATTATATATTGTTAGAGTGTAAGAGAGCAAAAAGAAGTATAAAAGAGAGTTATGCGTAGTTACAAAAAGTTAAAACCAAAATCTAATATAGTAGATTTATCAGCAGAGGACTTAATAAAGTTACTATCAAAGCATCGTTCATTACCAATACGCAAAATGTTATTGGTAATGTTATGCCTTGGAGCACTTGTAACTTTTGCAAAAATTAAATTTTTTAGCGAAATATCTGATATCGCATTAGAAGAGCCTGCATTATCAATGGCAACAATACCTGTTAGTGCCACGGGAGCAAAAAAAGATTTAATTTCAATCCCTAGTGGTACCGTAAAAGCAAATCCATTTTTACCATATCGAGATTTAGGTGGAACTACCGTCAGTGATGTGCCTAATTATGATTTAGTTGCTCCACCGGAAACAGTAAATGAATTTTCTGAAGCATCAAGAGTCATGGATACAATTGTTTCAGGAATCTTATATGATAAATTTAGTCCTTCAGCTATTTTAAATATTGAAGGCAATGATTATTTAGTAAAAAAAGGAGATGTAGTCAACAATTACCACATCCTTAATATAATGCAAGATAGTGTAACTGTGAAACTGGGAGCCAATGTTTATAAAGCTGGGATAGGTGAAATTTTAACAGAAGGTTCAGTAAATAATAATGACGTTTCAAATTTAAGTAAGAAATTCGGAGGGAGAAAATGATGAAATATAATAATATGCAACGATTACTTTCAGCGGCGTTGTTATTCGCGTTTACTGTTCCGATAAGTTTGGCTAATACGGTGTATAGTCAATCTGCACCGTATTCTAGTGCTATGCAATTATCTGGGAATGTAAAATTAACTGATAAAAATAACAATATCACATTAAGTTTGCGCAATTCGGACGTAAAACAAGTTTTGAGAATGTTTGCAGATAAAGCCGGCATGAATATAGTATTCCACTCCTCTGTAGAAGGAGAAGTTACATTAGATATGGTAAATATGCCGATTAATGATGCTTTCAAATTAGTGCTTCAAATAGTAGGTTTAAACTATTATACTCAAGGGAATACGCTTGTTATCATTGCAAAAGACAGTGAAGATAATGCAAGTTTTTCAAAACAAGAGATGATGGTATTTCCTGTAAAATATGTAAGTGCTACAAAAATAGCCGATTTCTTAAATAAAAACGTATTTGGAATGAAAAAAACAGGGATGTCCTCAGTAGATGCCGCAACTGTTAATACAGCAACAAACGAAGTTATCGTATTTGGTATGGAATCAGATGCTGCAATTGTACAAAAGGTTATCGATCAACTTGACAGAGAGCCATTATCCAAAACATTCGCAGTAAATCATACCACTCCGGCAGAAATGGCAAATATGATTTGTAATTTACTCTTACCATCCAGAGGTAGTGTAAATGGAAGTTCGTCAAGTTCTTCATCGGGTTCATCTAGTTCATTAGGATCTGGTAGTACTACTGGAGGGGCAGCATCTGTTTCAGGTGGTTCAGGAAGCACAGGAGGGGAGCTTAAATTAGGAGAAGGAGTTGTAGCTTGTACAATTACACCAACTGTTGCAAATACGACAACATCATCTTTTGATGTTCAAAATTTAGCAGTTTCATATTACCCTCAAAGAGGTACTATAACTCTTATGGGAGGTTCAGAAGCTCAGATAGCTATGGTTGAAAAATTTATAAAAGACAACGATGTCAAACAACCTCAAGCATATTTAGAAGTTTCTATCGTGGAATTAAATGAACAAGGTAGTAAAGAGTTTTCAAATAATTGGGCAATTCAAAGTAAAGCTTGGAATTTTACATTTAATGGAGGAACTTCATCAGGAGGAAGAGAAGGTGGAGTTGGTCAAAGAGTTTATGACGTAACCGAACATTATTGGGTAGAACCTTCATACAATGAAGATGGAACATTTAATCCTCCTCAATACATCGCAGTTTCAGGAAAGAAACCTTATCCTGGAGGTAATTCATCATATATATCTTGGCAAATGAACTATTTAGTAGAAAATAGAAAAGCAAGAGTTCTTGCTAATCCTAAGTTGTTAATAACAAATGGTCAGGAATCAGTAATTGATTTAACACAAGATTACGTAGAAAAAGTAACATCTGAATTCTTGTCATCAACTGGTGCCGGTGTAGGAGCAGTAGGTACAGTTCAAAGAACCTATACAATTGGTGAAGATAAAGGTATAAAGGTTACTCTAACACCATTTATTTCTCCAGAAGGTTATGTTACATTGAATATAACTCCAGAATTTGCTACTGAAGTTGGCCAAGTAACAACTCCTTCTATTACAGGTTCAGGAACAGACATTCAAGCTACATTGCTAAGTAGAAGAAATCTTGATTTAAAAAATATTAGAATTAAAGACGGTGAAACTTTAGTAATCGGCGGTATGATTCAAGAAGAAGACTCTAAAGTTGTTCAAAAAATACCTGTATTAGGAGATTTACCTGTTATTGGAACTATCTTCAGAACCACCACTTCTAGGAAAACTAAAAGTGAGCTTGTTATAATGATTACTCCAAGAATTATAAACGATGGAGAAGGTGCGGTAGCTGACAATTTATAATATTATGACTAATCAATTAGAAAAATTAAAAAAGAGTATTAACAAAGAATATTTAAACACATTTGGAATAAACCTGATGAAATCATCAGGTTTTATTCCAGTGGATAAAAGACAAAATGATTTTTACATAATATTAGATAAAAATAATACTGCAACTAAGTCACAAATTGAAAATATTATAAGAGAAAAATTTAATAATCTTAATCCGCAATTTATTCCAATAGAATCAAATGATTTTAATAATATTTTAAACTATGTATCATCTAATTTGTTACAAATAAATGAAAAAAAAGTTGAAAATGTCAAACAAGAGCCTTCTGCAGAGGAAATGTTAGTAACTGTAGGTTGGATAACACAAGAACAATTAAATGAATGTATTCAAATTGCTAAAGAAAAAAAATTACCAGTAGATGCAGTTTTATATGAAAAACAATATCTTTCATATGAACACTTAGTATCATACTTAAAGAAGAAATATAGCTGTGAAGTTGTTTCCAAAAAAAATATTTCAGTAGATAAATCTATTTTAAAACTTTTACCGGACGATTTCATAGAAAAAAAACAAACCATTATAATGTCTTTGGATGAAAGTAACAAGCTTGCTGTTGCAATGGTGAATCCTAATGATAAATATACTATCAGAGAAATATCACTTTCGACAGGACGCTCCTTAAATGTATATTGTATTCCATATTTTGAATACGAACAATATTTAAAAGAGTACTATGTACAAAAAAAGACTGAAAAAGCTGCTAAGGAAACAGAGAGAATAATTCAAAGTATCGAAGAAGAAGCAGCACAGTTTTCTAATGAAGAATCGTTATGGACACAAGTAGAAAAAGAATTACAAGATGCAAGTGGTAATGTAGCAAAATTTGTATACAAAATTATTACAGATGCAATTGATGCAAAAGCCTCTGATATTCATATTGAACCACGTCTTGATTATTATGTTGTAAGACTCAGATCAGATGGTATCTTAAAAAAAGTTTTAGAAATTCCAGGAAGCATTGAACAAGCTGTAATTACACGTTTTAAAGTTTTAGCTAGAATGAATATCGCAGAACACAGACGTCCGCAAGACGGTACTTTTTCAATAAAATACAACGATAGAATGTATGATTTTCGTATTAATACATTACCGGTTTCCGGAAAGGAAAAAGTTGTTATTCGTATTTTAGCACCTGCCGTTAGTTTAAAAGCTGCTGGAGATAAAATGATTATTGCCGGAGCCTCAGAAAGTGATATTCAAAAAATACATGATATGGTTCAATCTCCAAATGGTATCATTTTAACCTCAGGGCCTACAGGTTCTGGTAAAACAACGACTTTATATACAATATTAAAAGCTTTAAATAAAGAAGATGTAAATATTACTACAATTGAAGACCCTATAGAAATTAAACTTGAAGGAATTAACCAGTCACAAGTTAACCCTAAAGCTGATATTACATTTGCATCTTGCATGCGCGCAATATTAAGACAAGACCCAGATATTATCCTAATCGGAGAGATTCGTGACTTTGAGACCTTAGAAGTAGCTATTTCAGCAGCTCTTACTGGTCACTTAGTTTTAAGTACCGTCCACACAAATTCAGCTGCAGCAACTGTTACACGTTTGATTGAAATGGGTGCTAAAGACTATTTGGTTTCTTCCACTTTAACTGGTGTAATTGCACAACGTCTTGTAAGAAAACTTTGTGACAAATGCAAAGAAGGTTATTTCCCTACGGAAGAAGAAGTAAAACATATTTCAACAGATGCAAAAACTCAAGAAGAATTAATGAACACTAAATTATATAGAAAAAAAGGTTGTAAAGAATGTGGCTTTCTTGGATATACCGGACGTATCGGAATATATGAGGTTATGCCAATTACCCGTGAGATAAAAAAATTAATTGCACAAGGAGCTCATGATATAGAAATCGAAGAAGCTGCCGTTGCTGCTGGAATGAATACTCTTAAATATTCTTGTTTAAACCATATCATTAATGGAAATACAACAACAAGTGAATTTATAAGAGTTTTAGGTTATGCAAATGAATAAATAAGATAATGAGGATTGTATGCCAATATATAATTATACAGCATTGAAACAAGGAAAAGAAATCGTAACAGGTGAAATTACGGCATCCAATTTAAAAGATGCTAGAGATGTTGTTCGTAAAATGGGACTCGTTCCCACAAAAATTACTGAATTCAATGATGTTAAAATTAAAAAAGCAGCTAGTCTTGCCCCTTTAACTTTAACAGAAAAAATTGATTTTATTTCTACATTTCAAATATTATTATCTTCAGGTATTCCAGCTGTAGAATCTCTTATGTTTATGGAACAAGAAGCTGCCAGAAAAAAAATTAGAGATATGGCCAAAACATTAAAAAACCAAATCATGGCCGGTTCCACATTTGCAGATACTTTAGCACGTTATCCACAAGTTTTTGGATATATTTTTATCGGTTTAATAAAAGCTGGTGAAGAAGCCGGTGAATTAGAAAAAACTTTAGGACGTATAAAAGATTTATTAACAAAACAATCTGATATTAAGGGAAAAGTTATCGGAACATTAATGTATCCAATGTTTGTTGTTGTTTTAGCATTTATAATTACACTTGTCATGTTAATATTTGTTTTCCCAGCTTTTAAAGAAATGTTTGAACAACAAGAAAAAGCTTTACCTTTAATTACCTCAATTATGATTAGTGCAGGAGATTATTTAAAAACTTATTGGTACACAATTCCAATATTTATTTCAATATTTATTGTGTTATGTATTGTAATTTTCAAATGGCAGCCTGCAAGAAATATCTTAGACAAATTAGTTTTAAAAATTCCATTATTAAATAATCTAATTATGTATTCAAATTACTCTAACTTCTTATCCGTTATGAGTGTTTCTTATGATGCCGGTATCCCTATTGTTGACTGCTTACATTTAGCTGTTATCACACTTACTAATTCCGTATTAAAAAACAAACTAAGTAATGCTATTGTAAAAGTTCAACAAGGGCTTCAAGTATCGCAAGCATTTAAAGCTACAAAAATTGTTCCTAAAATGCTTTTATTTATGATAGCAACTGGAGAACAATCCGGTCGTTTAGGTGAAATGCTAGAAAAAGGGGTAAATTTCCTAGATAAAACCTTAGACGGTATTATTGATACAATGACTAAAATGATTGAACCGATTATGCTTATGGTTATCGGTAGTATCGTTCTTGTAATGGCATTAGCATTATATCTACCATTATTCCAATCATATATGAGTTAAAAAAGAAAGAATTTAAGTATGGAAAATAAAGAAATATTAGAATTAACAACCTCAGCTTGGAGAGAAAAAGTTTATATTGAAACGACCGAATACATAATCAAAGGTTATGTATTTATGCCTAAAATCGGAAAAAGAAATAGGCTTTTATCCGAAATTTTAAATACGACAAAACAATTTATTGCAGTAAAAAATTGTTCTATGGAATCTAAATTAGTACCTCAAAAAGATGTTGAATATCATGAATTTATCCAAGTAAACCTCTCAACAATATTGATAATGAGACCTCTAAATGATGACTAAAACATACGTTATAACAGGTGCTACCTCTGGTATTGGAAAAGCATTACTAAAAAAACTGGCGAATGATAATATAATCTTTGCCGGTTACAGAAATGATAAATATTTAGAAGAACTAAAAAAAATTTCTCCAAATATCTATCCTTTTTACATTGACTACAATAGAGAAGAAACTATAAAATCTGCAACCGAATATATATCATCTAAATGTACTAAAATTGACACAATTATAAATGCCATAGGCGGTGTTGTTGCCGGACCTATCGAAAAAATTGATTTAAAAGATATTAAGCATCAATTTAATATTAACACTTTCGGACATATAGAATTCACTAGAAATTTATTAAATTTACTAGAAAATGGAAAAATAATAAATATTAGTTCAATGGCAAGCTATGGAGTATTTCCTTTCATAGCCCCTTATTGTGCCTCAAAAAGATGTCTAGACATGTTATTTAATTCTCTTTTATTAGAAACTAAAAAAAATATAAAAATTATTTCTGTAAAACCTGGAGTAATATCAACTCCTCTTTGGGAAAAATCAATTCAAGAAAATTCAAAACATTTTAATATCTCTCAAGGATATGAAAAAGAAATGCAATTTTTAATCGCAAATGCTAAAAAAAATTCAACAAAAGGACTAAATGTAGAAAAAGTTGTTAATAAAATTATACAAATTGATAACACAAAAAAACCAAAATTATCTTATAATATAGGATTTGATGCAATTTGCGTAAGCATATTATCAAAATTACCACAAAAATACGTAAATTTTGGTGTTAAATACCTAATGAAATACAGAATTAAACGATAAAATAAAAAAAAGACCTTGTATAAAATAACCAAGGCCTGTCCGTTTAAATAAGAAGAGAGAGCTTTATATACTATTTTAAAATCTCGTCAACAAAATTTTTGCTACCTTAGTGTCAAATGTTTTACAAAAGTTTACATTTTTAATTTAAACTTTTTGAACCTTTTTCATAAAATTTCGTTATACTAGTATAAGAGGTAACAAATTATGAAAGATAAATGTTCAAAATATGAAAGCTTATTTATTTTTTCAGACGAAGAAACATTAAAAAAACATATTTCAGAATGTGAAGATTGTCGTCAAGAAAATGAAAAAATGCAAAAGGTTTCAGAATTAATAAACGAAGTTAAATTTTACTATAGAAAAAAACAGAAAAAAATAATAAATTTTAAAGTCGCATGTGCTATGAGTTTAGTATTATTTTCAACATTATCATTGGGATTTTTAACTTCTAATAATGATTTGATAGATACATTAATGTACGGAGAAAGTTTAACAGCAGAAGAATTAGGATTTCCTGTAGATTCATACGGTTTAATAATGGTGGATTAATGAACTTCAATGAAATAATAGAGAATAACAAAAATAATATAAAAAATATAATAAAATTAATAACAAAACAAGATAACGAAGATATTGAGCAAGAAGTTTACATAAAACTTTGGAAAAATAAAGATAAATATCAAGAAAGAGGTTCTTTCAAAAGTTGGGTAAATACAATTGCAAAAAACACATCAAAAGATTATCTAAAATCTAAAGTTGTAAAATATGAACAAAATTCAACTTCAGAAGAATTGATTCTTAACAATATCAAAGACAAAAAAAATAATCCTGAAAAAACATTGTTAATTTCAGAACGACAACAAATAATAATTAATGCAATAGAAAATTTAAAACCTAAATTTAAAGAAGTCATTATGTTATGCGAAATAAATGGTTATACATATGAACAAGCAGCCAAACAACTAAAATGTCCTATAGGAACAATAAAATCAAGAATATACAATGCTAAAAAAGAATTAGCAGATAATTTAAAAGAATTATTATAACAGAGAGGTGAATTATGAAAAAATTAGCAGTAATGTTATGTGTTTTAGGAACTTTATCAACTGTTGCAATTGCAGCAGAAGATAATACACAAAAAGTGAATGAAGGAATAAAAAACCCTCCGACCAAAGAAGAAATGGTCGCAAAGCGTCAAGCTAGAGAAGCTGCTTTTGAAAAAAAATTAGGACTAACCGAAGAACAAAAGATTAAAGCTAAAGAAATTCGTCAAAAAGGACATGAACAATTAAAACCGTTATTTGAACAAATAAAATTAAAAAAACAAGAAGCTGAAATGGTTAAATTATCCAGAATTGCAACTTGGGCTCAAGAAGAAAAATTAGCTCAAATCGATAAAGAAATTAAAGAACTAAAAAAACAAATTAATGAAATAAGAAAAAATAATATGAAAGAATTTGAATCAATCCTAACAAAAGCTCAAAAGAAAACTTTAAAACAAATGAAAAATGAAGGACGCAAAAAATATAAAGAAATGCATAAAAAACAAATAGAATTAAAGAAATAATATGAATAAGCGGCAGATTTTAAAAATCTGCCGCTTTTAGTAGTGCATTATATGTGTGTTAATTAAGTCTTTCCAAAGCTCTAGTAGCAGTCATTGATACATCCGGATTTGTATCAGCTTGAGCTAAAGTATAAATTGTTGTTAATTCATCTTTATATTCAGGTCTTTGAATATGTCTTAAAGCATCAATAGCTGCAATCTTAACTCCAGAATTAGGGTTATATCTAAGAGCATCAACCATTGCAGAACTTCCAGGGATATCTGTTAAAGGAACAATGTTACCGGTTTGTTTTTCAACTTCATCAGTATAAACCTTTGCTAGAACTGCCATTGTATACAAAGCATATTCCTTATTACGTTCAGCTTGTTCCATTGGTGATAATTCATTTGCCAAAGCTATTTCTTGAGGGGTTAAATTATATGGTAAACTACTTGGGCTACTACTGTTTTTATTTTCTTCTAAAGCTATAAAATTAGCTATAACTTTCTTTCTTGCTTCTATTTGTTCATTTGTCGGAGTATCTAAATTCATAGTATCCTTTTTAGAGATATCAATCAATGAAGAAAAAACTTCTCTTACGATGTATGGAACAGCATTTTCTGGATTATCTAGGGAAATTCTAGCAATTTCTTCCATTTGCTGTGCCTGTATGTCATAATCAGGATTTGCTAAATTTGACAATACTAAAGGAATATCTACTTTTGGTTTTATTTCTTCTGATTCAATAATTTCTGGACGTTTTATTTCTGAAACATCAGCTTTTTTATCTTCGGATTCTTTAACCTCAGTTTCCATTATTTTCACATCATCAATAATTTCATCTTTGACTTCTTTTAAATTATCAGAACCCTTTTCAGCTTCTATTGTTGTATAGTTAGGCTCTGGAACAACAACATCTTTTTCTTCAGAAACAGCAATTTCTTCTTCTGAATTTATATCTTGTTCTGGTTCAATTTCTTCGGTAAAATCAATTTCTTCATAATCTTCACCTTTAGGAGATTCTAACTCTATCTCATTTTCTATCTTTGGTAAAATAACATTTGTTGTCTGATATGCTACATGGAAACCCTTAGGCAAATCTATTGGATGAATATTTGCCATATCATATGTTATAGGGCTTTGTGCCAAAGGATAATCATATATTTTTCTTGTATTTGTATTAATCGAAGGATTATCAACATTTATATCTACTGCATTATATATTCCATTATCAGTAACTTGCTGAACAGAATCTTCTTTATTTACAGTGGGATTTTTTATATGTATTTTTACTGCATTATAAGTTGGTTTATTAATATTATTATCTATAGATTGAACCATATTCACACTTCCTTTCGACACATACACTACTTATGATTTATTAATACACCTAAATTTTTTTAATTGCTTATTTATCAAAAGATATTTACAAATATTTACAAATTTATCACATCCAAATTTTTATATTCAAAAATTTTTCTAATATTATTTTTCATCTTTTGTTCTGCAAGTAAAACCCCAACAATTGCCTCTAATTGAGCTACTGGCATCATGTTATTCGGTAAATCAGTAAAACCATATTCGAATTTTAACGCAGACTGCAAAAACTTGCAATCTGCAGAAGACCTTTCTTTATAATTAGAATACAAATTCATTTTTTGCCTTGTTAAATATACTTCGAACCTACTTACATCAACACCTTGACTTTTCAAATTTAATAACAAGTCACAACCTCTAGAAGAAAATCGTTGCATCCAATTATCTTTATTTATAAATTTATTACCATTAGAATGTATTAATTGATAAGGTTTAGAAAGAACTCTCCATTTACCATCTAACATAGTATTATCCCAAGGTAGCGAAACACAAATCACTGAATTTTTTAAAGAAACATAATTATCAAAAAAAGTTTGAACATCATTCATTGAAAAAAGTTTATCAACATAAATCAAATCTCCGGATAAAATCTCTCTAACAGCAACACCGGTTTCAATAGAAGAAATTGGAGCCAATGAAATCCCCACCAAATGAGTTATCATAAACCAAAATCCTCATCTTCAGGAATATTAGAATTAAGTCTTATCACCCTTTTTTCAATAACCGGCATTATATTATTATCATCATTATTTGACACATCATCACTAATATTAACGTACAATTCTTGATTTTGTTTTGATAAATTTTCTTTTTTTTGTTTTTCAATCAAACGTTTTCTATGTTCTTCCAGTAATTTTCTAGCAGCAGGAGAAATTGAATCGCCTTCAACCTTTGCAATAACTTCCATTCTCTGTTTTTGAATATTTTCTTGTTCTTCTTTTGTCAAATTAAAAGAACTATCATTTCTTGTTTCAAAATGTCTTTTATATTTATTCTTCATAATAAGAATTTCCACTCTTCTATTAGCAGGATCTTTTGATGAAATAGAAGTTTTCAAAGGTCTTGTATCTGCATAACCAATCGCAGAAAACAAAGAAGGTGAAAATTTAAATCTATTAATCATATACCTAACAACTGCCGAAGCTCTTGCAGAAGAGAGTTCCCAATTAGAAGGATATTTTTCAGTATGAATAGGATCACTATCCGTATGACCTTCTATTCTCATAGAATGAAGAATAAATTTTTTACAAATTAACACCCCAACTTTATCAAGCATTTTTCTAGCATTAGCATCTAGATATGCAGAAGCTGGAGCAAAAAGATATTTATCATCAAAAGTTAATAATAAACCTTTATCTGTAATTTCAGTAGTAATACCTTCTAATTCATCCATTTCTTTAAGTTTTTGAATTTCTTCTTCAATATCTTTAAAAGATTCCTCTTCATATTTTGGATTTATAAATTCCATCATAAGACTAGGAATAAAAGAATTCGCTTGTTGCTGGTCAAACAAAGAATTACTTCCATCCATAACCGACTGTTGACCATCAAACAAAGCACCCTGACTAAAAGCTTGCTTTAGAGATTCTTCCAACTTCTCAAAATCAGCAACATCAACTTGAGCCAAAGCATACAAAACTACAAATGTTGCAAAAAGCAATGTAATAAAGTCAGCATATGAAACCAACCATCTTTCTAAATTTTCATGCTCAGGATGTCTTTGTTTTTTAGCCATTAACCTTTTTCATCTTTCTTTTCATCTAAAATAAATGAACGTAACTTTCTTTCAATTAAAACAGGACTTTCTCCTGCCTGAATAGAAAGCACACCTTCTAATATTATATTTTTGTATAAAAATACACTTTGATAAATAAACTTAATTCTTGTACTAATAGGAATCATAACAAGGTTAGCAGCAAATAGACCATAAATAGTTGCAACGAAAGCAACTGCAATCCCAGCACCTAATTTAGAAGGATCCGACAAATTCTGCATAACCTGAATCAACCCCATAACAGCACCAATGATACCTAATGTAGGAGAATATCCACCGAAAGATTCAAATACTTTTGCAGCATTATTAACGTAATTTTCAAGTTGTTCTATCTGATTTTCCATCATTTCTCGAACAAGAGTCGGATCAGTTCCGTCTGCAACAGCCCCTAAACCTAAAGTCAACAAAGAATCAGAAGCATTGTTAGCTTCTTTTTCTAAAGAAATAATACCTTCTTTTCTAGCCTTAGTAGCAAAACTACCTATTTCCGAAATCAAAGCCTCAAAATCAACATTTGGTGGCATAAAAACATCTTTTAATATTTTAACAGCTGATGCAAGAGTTTTAGGAGGAAAACTCAATATAACAGCACCGCTTGTACCGCCCAATACAATGAATGCTGCCGTAATCTGCAAAAGCTGCCCAATATTACCACCTTCCATTGCTTGACCAATTAAAATCATTGTTATCCCGAAAAACAGCCCTATGACTGCAAATATATCCATAACTATCTCCGATTTTATACTATTCCCTATACATTAAACTATATTTAAATCTCTATGTAATCCTTTAAACACATTAATTTTATTTAATTGTATCTTTATTTATAACTTAAAAATTAATTATCTTTTGCAATATAAACACTTGTAGAAGGAAATGCAAATTCAATTCCTTCTTCTCTAAAACGATGAATAATTTGTTTTATAATACAACTTTTTACTTCAACCCAACCATCCCAAGAAGCTTGATTTGTATGAGCAACCAATCTTAATTGAATTGAACTTGGTGCCATATTGTCAATAAAAGCCATTTCACCTTCTAAAATATTATCATTTTGAGCGGCGATTTCTTTTAAAATCTCGATACCCTTATCAATTTTTTCATTAGAAGTCCCATATTCAATATCAATAGAAAGATCTATTCTTCTTTTATATGCTTGCGAAACATTGATAATCTCTTCATTTGCAAGTTGATTATTAGGAACATTTACTAAATAACCTTCAAGAGTTCTAACTGAAGTTGAACGAAGATTGATATTTTCAACAGTTCCTTCATAACCATTAAATTTAATATAATCTCCAATTTTATAAACTCTATCAGCTAATAGTCCCACTGAACCGAAAATATTGCCAATAGCTTCCTTTGCTGCAAAACCAACAGCCAAACCGGTAATTCCAAAACCTGCAATTAATGAAGATACATTATACCCAAAACTTTGTAAAAAACCTGCAAGAAGTATAAATACAATAGTTGCTTTTAATATTCTTGACAATACTGGTAATAAATTATATAACGCCGAATCTGAATTTTTATCTCTTAACTTTCTTTCCAACTTATTATAAAAAACATCGACAATTTTACATCCCAGCCAAATCAATACAATATTTATGCTGACACCAATCACAAATTTCATATGAGTTTCAATGAATTTAACAAAAAAGTTAAGTATACTTTCCATCCCTAAGCCTTTCTTCTTTTTAATTCAGCTAATTCATCCTGAAATGGAGATAAAGAAGTTAGTTTATCCATAATTGCCGGTAATTTATCTACCACAAAATCAACCTCATCTTCGGTCGTAAATCTTGATAAACTAAATCTAATTGAGCCATGTAAAGCCGTAAAAGGTATCCCCATTGCTCTTAATACATGACTTGGTTCAAGAGAACCTGAAGTACAAGCGCTGCCTGAGCTTGCACATACACCTATATCACTTAAATGAAGTAAAATAAGTTCTCCCTCAACATATTCAAAACCTATATTTACAGTATTAGGAACTCGATTAGAAATAGAAGTATTTAATCTTGCATTAAACACATTTTTCAAAATACCTTGTTCTAATTTATCACGTAATCTTTTTACTTCCTTTAATTCATAATCAAGAGCACTTTGAGCTAATTCAGCAGCTTTTCCAATACCTACGATATAAGGAACATTTTCCGTACCGGCTCTTAAACCTCTTTCTTGATGACCTCCAATAATTAGTGGAGTAAATCTAACATTCGATTTAGCATACAATACTCCAACACCTTTAGGAGCGTGAAATTTATGTCCGGAAATTCCCAACAAATCAATTTTAGTATCTTTAACATTCATCGGAATTTTACCGGCAGCTTGAACTGCATCTACAAAAAACCTTGTTTCTGGAGATTTTGATTTTATATATTCACCAATTTCTTCAACAGGATTTATAACACCTGTTTCATTGTTTGCCCACATTACAGATACTAATGCAGTATCTTTTCTTAATTTTGATTTTAATTCTTCAAAATCCAGTTCCCCTTGAGAATTTACGCCAATATAATCAACTTCATAGCCATTTTTCTCAAAATACTTATAAGTATTCAAAACACAAGGATGTTCTACTTTTGTTGTGATAATATGTTTTTTTTCTTTATTGCAGTCAAGTACGCCTTTTATTGCCATATTGGCAGACTCTGAACCACAAGAAGTAAAATAAATATCTTTTTCACTTTCAGCCCCAATAAAATCTCTAACTTGAACTCGAGCTTTTTTTATTGCGTCAGCCGGTTTTTTAGCAAAATCATACATACTTGAAGCATTAGCATACTCTTCCCTAAGAAAAGGCAGCATCTCCTCCAACACTTTTTCATCAACCTTAGTTGTTGCATTGTTATCTAAATAAATCATACTTGCTCCACTTCTATAGAAGAATCTACTTTATCCTTCAAAATTGTTTCAACAAAATTCTTCAATGTCATAGATGCATTTTTACATCCGCTACACATACCTACCAACTTCACTTTTACAACATTTCCAATAACATCTACTAATTCAATATCACCACCATCTTTTTGAAGTTGAGGAGAAATCTGTTGATCAATTACTTTGCTAATTTTTAAAATCTTTTGAGTTGGAGTAAGTTCTTTTTCTTGTCCTTCTTTTTTTAGATATGTTTCAATCATATCTTTAATAACGCCTTTACAACGTCCGCAAGCTCCTCCTGCTTTTGTATAATTAGTAACATCTTCAACAGTTTTTAACCCGTTTACTTTAATAGCTTCCCAAATTTGATTTTCTGTCACATTAAAACAAGTACAAATTATTTTATCTCCTGAATGAGAATAGTTATTATCTTCTTCAAAAATATCTTCATCCTCTCCGTAATATTTTTTCAAAGCATCTTCCAAAGCTTCATGCCCCATAACAGAACAGTGCATTTTTTCTTGAGGCAATCCATCCAATTCATCTGCAATATCTTTATTTGTTATTTTTGCAGCTTCTTCAATGGTTTTTCCAATAATCATTTCTGTTAAAATACTAGAACTTGCAACTGCAGAACCACAGCCAAAAGTTAAAAATTTAGCATCTTTAATAATATTACCATCAAGCTTTATATATAATTTTAAAGAATCACCACAAGCAAGCGAACCTGCTTCTCCAATTAAATCTGCATCATCAATTTTACCAACATTTCTCGGATTTCTATAGTGATCCAAAACCTTCTCTGAATATTCCCACATTTTATTTATAACCTCTTAACTGTGTAATTGGATTTTCTCCCCTATATAATATTTTACAACAAAATTACTAATTTTCTAATCTTTTTTGCTCTTTACGTAGAAATTCACAATCTGCTTCCAACCTTCTATCTTCCATAGCTTCTATTAAATCGTCAATAGATTTAATCTGCCCTAATTCGAACCCGACTTCTGCGTATAAAACACAATCATTACATAGTCTATAAGGTCCATACTGAACTGAACCGGCTAAAGGCTTTTCCTCTCCACAAGCATTACATACAAACATCTCATTTTCAGAATCAGGATTTTCTTCTATATCGTCCAAACGCATTTGTTCAACTACCAACTGCATTTCTTTTACAACTTCTTCTTTTGTCTTCATTTTTAATTCCCTCTCACACTAATATTATAACATTATATTAAAGCCATAAAATTGTATATAAAATATATTGTTTACAATTGTAACAATCTCCTCCATCCAAAGGGTTGAAATGCAATATCACATGTATTATAATATGTATATACTGTATATACTATATTAAAATAAAAAAAGGATTTTTATTATGACAATATCATTCAGCGGTTTGGCTTCCGGCTTAGACACATCTTCATGGGTTGAAGCACTTGTATCAGTAAAACAAGAGAAAGTAACTGCACTTGAGACAGAACTAAAAGGCTTACAAACTGTAAAGACAACGTTAAACGACACTAGAAGTGCATTTACAGCTTTAAGAAGTGCTATTGAAAAACTTACTGACGCAAAATTCGGCGGCACTTTTGACTTATTTGGTAAAAATACCGCTACATCTTCAAACACCGATTTGTTCACAGCAACCGCAACGAGTGATGCTGCAAGACAAAATTACGATATCACAATACAGCAGCTAGCAACATATACAAAGGCGAATTCAAAGGAAGCTGCCAGTGCTGTTGCTGATGACGAAACATCATTGAAAAATCTTGGGATAAGTGCCGGTACATTAACAACGTATGTAAATGGTCAGAAACATACTGTAAATATTGAAGCAGATGATACAGTAGGTGATTTGAAAGCACAATTGGCTGGATTTGGAATAAAAGCTGAGATAGATGATAAAGGTGTTCTTAATCTTTCTGCTCAAAATGAAGGTGACACTATAAATATTGGTTCAACAACGGATAGTTCAAACTTAACATCTCTTATTGGCTTGACTCAACAAGAAGATGGAAGTTATGCATCAACAAATTCTTTATATAAAGCATCTGTAGCTTCAAAATTAACCGATGCAGATTCTGGCTTTAAAGAACAAATTACCAAGGGAACTTTCACAATCGGCGATGCAACATTCACGATTGATGATAAAACAACTCTATCATCTTTAATATCAGAAATTAACAGTAATGAAGACGCCCAAGCGTATGCTTATTGGGATGATGCAACAGGAAAATTATCAATCACATCAAAAAAAGAAGGAGCTTCATATATAAACATTGAAGCCGGAACAAGTAACTTCACTGATGTAATGGGCTTTACAACTTCTGAATGGGATGCTGAAGGCAATGTAACATCTTCAAAAATGTATACTGAAGCTCAAGAGTTAGGTAAAAATGCTATGTTTACGGTAAATGGAACCAGCATGGTATCAACTTCAAACACTGTAACTTCTGATGTATCAAGGATACAAGGTGTGACTTTGACTTTGAAAAAAGCAAGTACTGAAGAAGATGGAACATCTACTTTAAAGATTGAGCAAGATACATCACAGTTAAAAGATGCTGTTAATGAATTCATCACAGCATATAATGATATGATTGCAAAAGTTGATGAAGTAACTGCAAGTGGTGCGGATTTGAATGGCGAAACTTCATTAACAAGTCTTAAGAATACATTAAGAAATTATACTACAAGTTCTAATACGTCTAATGGCGGGATTTATAAGCTTTTATCCGATATCGGAATAACAACAGCTGCAGCAGATGGTAATAACCTTTCTGCTGACACAAATGAATTAAAATTAGATGAAGAAAAATTCTTAAAAGCTTTAGAAGAAAATCCGGAATCTGTAAAATCTATTTTAGCTGGAGAGAATGGCGTTCTAACAATGATGGAAAATGCTGTTGAACAAAGTTTAAAAGCTACAGTAGGATATTTTGACGTCAAAACATCAACACTTGATTCTGATATAAGCAATATGGAAAAGAAAATTACAAAACAACAAACAAGTGTTGATAATTACAAAAGTCAACTTGAAGATAAATTCTACAAAATGGAACTTGCAATTTCACAAATGCAACAAAATTACAGTTCGTTCTTACAGTAGAATTAAAAGAAATTTTAAGGGCGAAAATCGAAGGTTTTCGCCCTTTTTGTATATTAACTATTCTTCATCTAAACTCAATACCGCCATAAATGCTTCTTGTGGAACTTCCACTCTTCCAACAGCTTTCATTCGCTTTTTACCTTTTTTCTGTTTTTCAAGCAATTTACGTTTACGAGTAATATCACCACCATAACATTTATCTAAAACACTCTTTCTAAGAGCTTTTATGTTGGTTCTTGCAATAACCCTTCCTCCAATAGCTGCTTGAATAGGAACTTCAAACATCTGACGTGGAATAATTGTTTTCAATTTTTCTGTCAATTTTTGTCCGATATAATAAGCATTATCCTCGTGACAAATCACAGACAAAGCGTCAACAATTTCTCCAGCTAACATTATATCAAGTTTTATCAATTTAGAGCGTTTATAATCTTCAAACTCATAATCCAAACTTGCATAACCTTTTGAACGAGATTTCAATTGATCATAAAAATCAGTAATTACTTCACTTAATGGCAAATGATAAATCAAATCAACACGAACTTTGTCAAGATAATTCATATTGATAAAAATTCCTCTTTTAGTTTGACATAAATCCATTAAAGTTCCTACATAATCATTAGGAGTAATTATTGAAACTCTTACATAAGGTTCTTCAATATAATCTCTATATTGTGCAGCAGGAAGATTTGCAGGGTTATCAATTTCTACAATCTCTCCATTAGTTTTATGCACTTTATAAATTACAGAAGGAGCTGTTGTTACAATTGATAAATCATATTCTCTTTCAAGTCTTTCTTGAGCAATTTCCATATGAAGCATTCCTAAGAAACCGCAACGGAAGCCAAAACCTAATGCACTTGAAGTTTCAGGCTCAAACGTAATTGAACTGTCAGATAATTTTAATTTTTCTAAAGCTTCCTTAAGTTCGTGATAATCCTCATTATCTACAGGATACATTCCTGAAAATACCATTGGTAAAGCTTCTTTATAACCAGGAAGAGGTTCTAAAGAAGGGTTCTCAACATTTGTAACGGTATCTCCTACAAATCTTGTAATTTCTTTAATAGAACCTGCAAAATAACCTACATCACCGCAAATTAACTCATTTACTTGAACTCTATTAGGTGTTAAATATCCCAGTTCAACTATTTCATATTCTTTACCGGAAGCCATAAACCTAACTTTATCACCAAGTTTCATCTTTCCATCCATAATCTTGAAGAAACAAAGCGTACCCAAATACGGATCATAAGCACTATCAAAAACCAATGCTCTAAGCGGCTTTTCTGTAGTATCAACTGGTGGTGGAACATATTTTACAATAGCTTCCAAAACTTCATCAATACCAAGCCCTGTTTTTGCACTTACAGGTATAGCCATAGAAGTATCAATACCTAAAATTTCTTCAATCTCTGCTTTTACTCTTTCAACATCAGCCGATGGCAAATCTATTTTATTTATAACAGGAATTATTTCCAAATTTTGTTCAATTGCCATATACACATTGGCTAATGTTTGAGCTTCAACTCCTTGAGTTGCATCTACTATAAGTAAAGCCCCTTCACAAGCAGCAAGAGAACGAGAAACTTCATAAGAAAAATCAACGTGTCCCGGAGTATCAATCAAATTAAACACATATTTTTCACCTGCTTTTGAAGTATAATTCATTCTTGCAGCATTCAATTTAATCGTAATACCACGTTCTCGCTCTATATCCATAGTATCTAAAAGCTGATTTTGCATATCACGTTCCGCAATAGTGCCTGTTGCTTCCAACAACCTATCAGCTAAAGTCGACTTACCATGGTCAATATGAGCGATTATACAAAAATTTCGTACATTATCTCTATGTTTCATAATATGTTTATTATATTAGAAAAAGCTTTGAAGTAAATATTTATTCCCAAACAAAGCCATCTTCTTTCATTCTTCTGATAACTTCTTTAAGTTCATCTTTAGAACAAACAATAGATACTCTGAAATATCCTTGACCATAATCGCCAAAGGCATCACCAGGAACAGCAACAACTCCGGATTTTTGCATTAATTCATTAGTAAACTCTTCAGAAGCTCTATACTTCTTAGGAATTGGCAACCACAAATAGAAAGTTGCTTGTGGAATTTGAAAATCTTTACACCCAAGCTCTTTTAAACCTTCTACAAAAATTTCTTGATTTTCTTTAAAAGTCTTATTAGCTTCTTTTATATATTCATCACCCTCTTTGGAATTCAAGATTTCGGCAGCTGCTATTTGTAAAGGTTTAAAAATACCTGAATCAATAGTTGATTTTAACTTTCCAAAAATCTTAACAGCTTCTTTATTTCCACAAATCCAACCTATTCTCCAGCCTGTCATTGCGTAAGGTTTTGAAAAACTAAAGAACTCTACTGCAATATCCTTAGCTCCTTCAATTTCCAAAATACTTACAGGCTTATTATCTTCATGAAAATACATATCAACATATGCTGCATCTGATATTAACAAAATATGATGTTTTTTACAAAACTCAACAACACTTTCCAAATACTCTTTTGTTGCACAAGCACCCAATGGATTATTTGGATAATTAATAATCAAAGCCTTAACCTTATTTGGATTAAAACCTTCTTTTTTCAAATTCGCAAAAACTTCTTCCATATCAGGCATAAAATTATTTTCCGGCTTTAGCGGAACTGAATAAGCTTGACCGCCTGAAACCTTAATCATTTCTTTATAAGAAGCATACCCCGGATCAGGAACCATTATAATATCTTGCTCTTCTTTGTTTGTTATAGGATTAATCATTGCTCGAATAAAATTAGCAATACCTTCTTTTGAACCTATCAATGAAAAAATCTCATCGACAGGACTAAGCTCCACTCCAAAACAATTTTTCATTTTTTTTGCAATAGCTTCTCTTAAATAAACTTCTCCCTTTGGAGTTGAATATGTATGAACACCTTCTTTATCAAGAGCATTTTTAAGAGTATCTATTACAAACTTTGGTGGCATCGCTGTCGGAGCTCCCATTGATAACATAATTGGCTTTCTACCTTTTGCTGTTAATTCCGGTGCTGATTTTGTTACTGTTTCTTTAATTCGAAACATTATATATGTTTCTAAAGTTTGTACATAATCATTAAAAAATTCTTGCATATAATAATCCTTATTTATCTAAATAAAGATTATTATATACTATTTTTTTTAAAGTGAACAGTTTTTTATTGTAGAAATTTTTGCACAATTATCCAAATACTCTATTGTACTTAATTTTTCGTTGTACAAATACTTAATAAAGTTAAGATATGATATGTCAAAAGAACTCAATAATATATTTATTTCAAAACCTTCTGAGCAAAACGGTTCATAATCATATACAACATAACTGTTATATTTACTTTTCCATTCTTTTCGTTCGACTTTACAATTATTTTCTTCTGCAACGTCTTCAACCCAATCAACAATATCCTTATTTATATTTTTTATTTCTAAATATTTATTTTGTAATTTTTCCATAGCAATAAATCTCCATACAGAAATTGTAAAGTGTTCTGTATGAACATAAATTACCTGTTAGTTTAGTTTTTAGGGGTAAGGTCTTAAGAAATATGGTATTAGAATTATTGGGAATAATAAAACTCTATTCACTACTCACTACACTAAATCCATACAATGCTTCTTGAATACTTTCAGTGATAGCTTTTTTCTCGATTATTTCACTTTCGTTTGTATAATCCTCAATTTTAATTTCCTCACCCATTTTAAGCTCAAAAGTCACTCTTTTATCAGATACCGCATAAAATGGTTGATTAATAAATAGAAAATCTCTATCAGAAAATAATTTTATTGGAACAATATTTTTCTTTGCATTTAATGCGACTAGAGCTGCTCCTTTTTTTATTTTAGGAAACTCATTTTTACGATGTCTAATTCCTGATGGAAAAATTATTACATTAAATCCCATATCAAGCATTTTTTTACTTTGAGATTTTAATTCTTCCAGTTCTAACTCATTCGTTAAAAAAATACTGTTAATTATATTTTTTAAAATAGGATTATGAGCGAGTTCTTTTTTCACAAAACACGTACTTTGCGGAATTAAACTTATTAAAATTACAATATCGATAAAACTAGGATGAGTTGATACAATTACCTTATTTTTAATCGCACTTAATTTTTTTATATCAATTTTTATTAACCTAATAAAAACTAATATACCAACAAAAAATTTCCAACTATGACGAATTACATCAGAGCATAATTTTTTGTTATTTTTAATAAATGGAAAAAGGCAAAAATTCATTAAAACAGCCCCAATTCCAAAAATCCCAAAGCAAATTATTACCAAAAATGAACGAAAATATCTCAATTTAGCCCTCTATTTTTCTTATTATCCCAAAATTTGATTTATAAATATCAATCTTTCCCTCTAAAAAATCAACAAATGAATTAAATTCATCAGAATTTTTTTGACAGGAATTTTCAAATTCACATTTTATTTTGCCGAATTCTTGAGAAATTAAACACGCAACAGCAGAGGAATCCGCATAACAAAACAATGAATTATTTTTTTGCGAAATAATACTTTTTATAAACCCTGCAGAAAGAGAATTTTCTCCACTTGAAATTGCATAATACGGGATATTAATCTTTTGAAATAAAGTAAAAAATCCAACGGCAAAATTATGTACGGAACCGGAAAATTGTGCAGGCGATACTTCATTTAACTCATTATACTGTTCAATAATTTTTTCCAATCTTGTAATTTCTCCCTGCTTAGAAGAAAAAACAATTTCCTCAACATTGTTATTATAAACTTGAGAAATAACTTCGACCGCCAATTTATCAATTGGACTTAACTTTCTTCTAATAAGAGGTGGAATTTTTTCGGAATTAAATTCTTCTACCGATTTAATATAATAAAAATCGCTAATATAAAAACTCTTTTTCATGCTAAAATTATACAATAAAATGAGAATTACAAAATACAATGCAATATGCAATCTAGGAAATAGTATCGATGAAATTTTCGCTAAGGCTTTACTGGGCGATAATTCTTGTTTTGAATATTCTAAAGAATATATTAAAGAAAAAACTCTTCGTCTTGGTACAATAAAAACAAGTCTATCTCAAATAGAACTTGATAATTACAATGCAAGATGTAATCAAATTTTATTAAAAGTTCTCGAACCATTAGAGATTGAAAAATTAGATAAAAATACAACCGCAATAGTTTGTGCAACAACAAATACTGCAGTAGAAGAATTTGAACAAACAAGAAATTATAAATTCGCAGAAATCGGAAATCCTGCTGAATTTGTAAAAAATCATTTCGGATTTAAAAACTTCTATACATCAGTTTCTACAGCTTGTTCTTCCGGAATAAAAGCTTTTATTATTGCAAAAGAACTTTTAGATTCAAATTATGCAGAAAAAGTTTTGGTTCTGGGAGTAGATAGTCTTGCAAAATTACCGCTTTTTGGATTTAACTCTTTGGAAATACTTTCTTCTTCTCCAACAAATCCGTTTAGTAAAAATAGAAGCGGAATTAATATAGGGGAAGGAGCAGCAGCTTTTATAGTGGAAAAAGATGGAGATGGTATAGAAATAGCGGGGTTAGGAGAAACTACAGATTATTATCATTCAACGACTCCTGATCCAAGCGGAATGGAAGCTATAAACGCTATTAAACAAGCTTTAGGCAACATCAAACCTTGCGAAATAGATTATATAAATCTTCATGGAACAGGAACTGTTGCAAATGATTTAATGGAAGCAACCGCAATTTCAGCTGTTTTTGGAGAAAAAGTACCATCAAGTACAACTAAACCTTTGACTGGACATTGTCTTGGAGCTGCTGCCAGTATAGAGATTGCTCTATGTGCTAAACTAATTGAAACAAATTCAGAAAAACTTTTTCCTCATATTTATGATGAAGAATATGATTTAGAAATCCCAAAAATAAATCTTGTTGAGAAAAATAAAATTTATAATCCGACAAAGACTTGTTTATGTACTTCCTTTGGCTTTGGCGGAACAAACTGTGCGATTACACTTCGCAGAGTGTAAGGTGTGAAGAGTGCTTTTAGACAAAATATAATATCAAGATTTTTTCTCAATATTTTTATCACTTTTTGTAATAATTAATTTATCATCTTCTATTTTATATTTGACCATATTAATCTCAGGGTCCACATCCAACAAAGCCAATATTGTAGCATTTATACTTAAAGCCCAACCGTTTCCATTTCTCATTAGTTTTCTATCAAATGCCATGATATTTACCCCCACATTGTACTTGACAATATAATATATAAACTACAAAATTATATCAACAAATTAGTAATATATAAGATTTAAAAATTTCTATTCACTACTCACTAATCACTAGTCACTCAATCTACTTTTGTTTTATAATAGCTTTATGTACGATTTAACTAAAATACTACCACACAAACCTCCGATGATACTTCTTGATGATATCTTAGAAGTTAATCTTGAAGAACATTATTTGATTTCAATGTTTAAAGTGTATCCTCAAAAAGTCTTTTATGAAAAACAAGGTATAAATTCACTTGTCGGAATAGAATTTATGGCACAAACTATCGGATGCTATGCTTATTTTAAAAATAATTATGCTGAACCATCTCCCGGACTTTTGCTGGGAACAAGACTTTATAATAACTCTATAGATTATTTTAAAGAGGGAGAAATTTATACAGTAAAAGCTCAAGAGGTTTTTTCTGATAATAACATTGTCGCATTTGACTGTATCATATATAATAATGATAAAGAAGAAGTCGCAAGTGCTACAATAAATGCCTATCAAGGCAGTAACATAAAGGGTTTATTAGAAAATGAATGATATTTTAATAACAGGAGCAAGTAGAGGAATTGGAAAAGCTATAGCGTTATATCTTGCAAAAAATGGATATAATTTAGTTTTACATTGTTCTAAAAATCCTGAAAGATTAAATGATTTGAAAGCAGAAGTTCTTTCTTTTGGTGTTGAATGCAGAACTTTAGCTTTTGATATAAAAAATAGAGAACAAACTCAAAAAATCCTAAATGAAGATATAGAGAAAAACTATATTTATTATGGAGTTATCTTGAATGCAGGAATTGCAAAAGATGCTCCTTTTCCTGCTTTAGAAGAAGATATGTGGGATGATGTTTTAAATACTAATTTAGGCGGATTTTATAACGTATTAAAACCAATTATAATGCCTCTAATTCAAAATAGAAAAGGTAGAATAATAGTAATGTCATCTATTTCAGGACAATGCGGAAATAGAGGGCAAGTAAATTACAGTGCTTCAAAATCAGGATTAATAGGAGCAACAAAAGCTTTGAGTTTAGAGCTTGCAAAACGTAATATAACAGTTAATGCAATTGCTCCAGGAATTATTGATACAGAAATGACAGAAGAAATCCCTGCAGAGATATTAAAACAAGTTCCGATGAAAAGAATGGGTACTGCAAAAGAAGTTGCGAGTTTGGTAAATTATTTATTAAGTGAAGATTCAAGCTATATAACCGGTCAGGTAATCGGAGTTAACGGAGGCTTGTATTTATGAGAAGAGTTGTTGTTACTGGCATGGGAATAGCATCTCCTCTTGGATCTACCGTTAAATCCGCATATGAGAGATTGAAAAAATATGAAAATTGTGTTTCTCATTGGGATAAATTAGATGAGTATGAAAAATTAAATACTTCATTGGGTTCTTTTGTTGAAGGTTTTGTTATTCCTGAACATTTCACCAGAAAAGTAAGAAGAACAATGGGAAATGTTGCATTGATGTCTGTATGTACGGCAGAAGATGCTCTTAAAGATTCAGGATTGTTAGGTGATGATATTATAACAAGCGGAAGATGTGGAGTAAGTTACGGTTCTTCAACAGGTTCTTTGGATGCAATATTGGATTTTTATACAATGTGTATTGATAAAGAAGTTAAGATGCTTAATTCAGGCTCTTATATAAAAATGATGCCTCAAACAAATGCGGTTAATATTTCATTATATTTCAAAACCCACGGACGTTTAATTCCAACTTCTACAGCTTGTACATCAGGTTCAATGGGAATCGGTTATGCTTATGAAATAATAAAAGACGGGTATCAAGATGTAATGATTTCAGGCGGAGCAGAAGAAATCCATCCGACACAAGTTGGGGTTTTTGATACTTTATATGCAACAAGTAGTAAAAACGATACTCCAAACTTAACTCCATCACCTTTTGACAAAGATAGAGATGGCTTGGTGATAGGAGAAGGGGCAGGAACTTTAATATTAGAAGAATATGAGCATGCAAAAAATAGAGGAGCGAAGATATACGCAGAAATCGTAGGTTTTGCAACAAATACAGATGGTACTCATATTACAAATCCTAATAAAGATATGATGGCGGAAGTAATGCGACAAGCAATAGCGAATGCCGGAATTTCAGCTGATGATATCGGATATGTGAATGCTCACGGGACAGCTACAATAAATGGTGATATTGCTGAAACTAATGCAACAGAGGAAGTTTTTAGAAGAGAAGTTCCAATAAGTTCAATAAAAAGTTATACAGGACATACTCTTGGAGCTTGCGGGGCTATTGAAGCTATTTTATCAATAGAGATGATGAATAATAATTGGTATTGTCCGACTTTAAATTTAAAAAATATAGATGAAAACTGCGGAAAGTTAGATTATATAAGAGATAGCGGTAGAAATTTTGAGGCCGAATACATAATGAGTAATAATTTTGCTTTTGGTGGAATTAATACTTCATTAATTTTTAAGAAAATTTAATCTAAACCATGACTTTCCTAAAATTTTTATTAAAAATATCGTACAAACGGATGAAATTTAATAAAAATAATTAAGTTCTTTAATGATATCGTCGATATTATTAAAGGAAGGACGGTTTATATTGTTTAATACAATGAATACAATACGCCCACGCCCTTATCCGCAAAGAGGGAATGGCAATTATAACGCAGGTAGTGACGGAGCTGATAAAGACGGACATAATGGAAACGCCCAAGACCAGCAACAGCAACGTCAACAAACAATAGCACGTGGTAGAGCTGAAGATGTTCAACAACAAAATCAGCCGGTTGCTCAACGCCAAGCAATTTATTCTCCTGCAAATAATGCGTATTCAAATGCTTATCCTAATAGACAAACATATCCTGTTCACACACCGCCTCCTATAAGGCATAATCCTCATCAGATAAATCCGATGCAATATCAGGCAGCTCAAGCAGGATATCAGCCTTTGAACCAACCTGCTCAAGCTCCGGTTTCTCAACAACCTCTTAAGGCTCAAAGAAGTAATAAAGTTAATATTGCTCAGATTTTAAAAGATTTTAGAAATACAATCAAAGCAATTGCGACACCTCAAGAAATTGAAGAACAAGTTAACCATTATTTGAGAATTGTTGAAGAACAGGTTAGAGCTCCTCAACCTCAAGTTAATTTGATTCAAAGCAATTTAAAAATAGCTGCATCTTTGTTAGATAAATACATTTCAGAAACTTTAAACAAAGATTCAAAAGTTGTTCAAAATTGGTTAGATGCTTTATTTTTACAAAAAATAAATTATAGCTATGATGAAGCAGAAGTAAACCCAAACTTTTTAGTAAAATTTCCTGAACAGGAAGAAAAAAAGCAACAACCTGTAGAAAATCAAGAAATACAAGAAAAAGAACCTGAAGTAGAACAGTTACAAAAAGAAACTGCAATTCCTGTTGAAAATCATGAAATTATAGAAATCGAGCCGGAAGAATTAAGCTTGGAAGAAGAATTTTCCCAAGCTAAACAAGTGATTTCTAAAAAACCTAATATTACAATAATTCCACAGGATACAAAGTTAAAATCATTGTTTGTGGAAGCTAAAAAACAAGCTTTTTCAAATAATCCTCAAAAAGCAATGCAGATGTTTAAAGAGGCATTCTTAAGAGCAGAAGCTTTAAAAGATAATGAAACTCAATCAAGAATTTGTCTTGAAATCGGAAAAATATATGATGACAATGATCATTTTGTTCAAGCATTAAACAGTTATAACAAGTCCTTACAATACACTACAGATGTAAACGTAAAATCAAGAGCACATTTTTCAATGGCTCAAATTTATGATGATGTAAATGAAGTAGAACCTGCTTTAAATCATTATTTGACATCAATTTCTTATGCGGGAAAATCAGATGATTTAGTGGGCCAATCTGATTCTTTAACAAAGATGGCTAATATCTTCACTGATAAATATGATGATAATGCTTTTGATTACTATGATGTAGCAAGAAAATTAGTTGAACAAACAACAGATAGTTCAATGAAAGGTTATGTTCTTTCAAATACTGCAGATGCTTGTGTTCAATTTAAGAAGGGCGATAAAGCTTTAAAATATTATGCGGAAGCTGTTAAAAATTATGAAAAAACAAATTCCGTAGAAGAAATTGCTCAAAATTATAAGTCTGCTGCTCAATTAATGATTGAATTTAATAGTCCTAATAAAGCTAAATCTTTATTAAAAAAAGCTTTAGTAAATGCCGTGAAAACGAAAAATGAAGATTTAATTGCAGAAATAAATATGCTTTTGGCTTCTGTTGAATAAATTTTGTTAACTATTGACCATCACTTAATAGAATGTGATAATTAGTTTATGAATTATTATAAAAAATATACGCCATATTTGTTTATATTACCTGCCGCAGCAGTTTTAATTGTTTTCTTTTTTATTCCGTTTTTTCAAACTTTTGGCTTAAGCTTTTTTGATTATTCATCAAGTATTTATTATCCGTCTTTCAATGGTGTTGATAATTATATTAAATTATTCAAAGAACCAATTTTTTATAAGGTTATGTTTAATACTTTTATGTATCTCATAATTGCAGTACCTTTTTTGGTTACTTTTCCTTTGTTTTTGGCTATTTTAATTAACCAAAAAATTAGAGGAGTTACTTTGTATAAAATACTTTTGTATCTTCCGGTAATTGTTTCAATTGTAGTTGCTGCAATTGCTTTTAAGTGGCTTTATGCAACTCAAGGAATATTGAATTATATTTTATCAATTTTTCATCTTGAATCTATAGGTTGGCTTGTAGATACAAAATGGGCGTTATTTTCCGTAGCTGTAGTAACTATATGGAAAGGTATCGGCTATTATATGATGATTTATTTGGCATCACTAATGAGTGTTCCGCAAGATTTGTATGAAGCTTGTGATATAGATGGAGCAAGTTTCTTGCAAAAGCATTTGACAGTAACAATTCCGCATATTATGCCAACAATTGCTTTAGTGTCTACAATAAGCACAATTTCTGCAATGAAAGTTTTTGCTGAAATTTATGTTATGACAAAAGGCGGACCTTTGAATTCTACCAAAACTATTGTTTATTATATTTATGAACGAGCTTTTGAGAATTTGGATTTAGGCTATGCATCAGCCCTTGCTGTTGTTTTATTAATAGTTGTAATGTTATTTTCATTGATTAATATTTTATGTTTTGAAAGGAATAAATATACTGATATTTAATGAATATACTTGTAATAACAGATTTGTATCCGATAAAAAATGATGAAAAATACACTCCAAAAACAATTAAAAAATTTGTTGAGGGGTGGGAAGTTTTGGGACACAATGTTTCTGTTATAAAACCAAATTTTTTGTTGAATTCTTTTATAAGAAAAAAACCTTTTTATAAAAGCGGAATTTATGAAGGTGTTGAAAATATAAATTATTTTCTTCCTTTTTTAGGAAATATAAAAAATAAAATCAGGGGTAAATATAAAGGGGGGAAATCCAAGGGAGGGAAATCCAATCCTGATTTAGTTATTGCACATATGCCAAGTGGGATTATTTTTGCAAATAAATTGGGATATGATTTTATTGCGGCAGTTCATGTTTCTGATTTGGAAGTTTTAACTAAACCGATTTATTCAATTTATTTTAAAACCGAGTTAGAGAAAGCTTATAAGAATGCAAAAAAGATAGCTTGTCGCTCAGAAGTTATTAAGCATAAGTTTTTAAAACTATATCCTGAATATGAAAATAAGACTTTTGTTTGTTATTCAGGAATTGAATGTGAGATTATAAAAAGAGATTGGCAGTCTAAAAAAATTCCAAGAATAATAGTTTGTGCAAATTTGATTAAACGTAAAAACGTAGATAAAGTTATAAAAGCTTGTGAAAATTTATCAGTAGAATTGGTTATTGTTGGAGATGGTGTAGAATTAGAGAACTTGAAGAAGCTTTCTTCTAAACCAAAATTTTTGGGGCATTTATCAAATGAAAAAGTTCTAGAAGAGATGAGAAAATCTGATATTTTTGCACTTCCAAGCGTTAATGAAACTTTTGGTATGGTTTATTTAGAGGCAATGGCTTCAGGATGTATTACTATTTGTTCTGAAAATGAAGGGGTTGCAGGAATTATAAAAGACGGTGAAAACGGATATTTTTGGAAAGATGATATCATTGAACAAATTTTAGCTTCTGATAATCAGAATATAATTTTAGAAAACTCTTATAAGACAATACAAAATTACACACAACAAAAAGCTTGTGCTAATTATCTTGAAAAATCACTTAGTTAGTATTAGTCCTCTTTATTAGCTTTTTTAATCTTCAAGACTTTATTTTCTAACTCGACTTCAATTTTATCCAGCACGGGGTTAATTCCCATCATTTCTAAAAATGCTTTAGGAATTATGAAGCCAAAGCTTGTACCAATTTGAGTTAGCTTTTTAATCATTATAACCTCATTAAAATATCGTTATAATATTATTATAATTTTATGGTTGACAAAAAGACTATAATATCATTATAATAACATTATAATAAGGAGATTGCTTTATGGAATTGGCAGACTTACCTGTTGAGTTGAGAGAGGCTTTAGAAACATTGGAAGTTCTTGTTTCTACTGCCGGAAATAAGCTTAATGAAGAATGGGAGATTAATAATTCTGAGGCTAAAAGAGAATTTAATGCCATGCTTTATGCAATGGATTCTGTTATAAAAGAAGCTAAAAATGTTGTTTTGAAATATCATCGTTTTTTAGAAACGGAATGATTGAGAGAGTAGGGTGCAATTTTTTGCATCCTACAATTCTTCTTGGTAGTTTTCTTTTACATAATTTTTAATTAATGTAGTTCCTAAATTTCCAGCAGTTCTATTTTGATTTTCTGCTAGTTTTTTAAACTTTTCATAAATATCATTTTCAACTAATAAAACAAATCTTTTTTTACTATTTAATGTCATAAATTACCAACCTTATTACAATATTATTATAATTTTATACACATATCAATTATAATAAAATTACAATTATGTTATAACTAAATTGTAACTAAATGAGGTATAAATTATGAAAGAAAAACTTTTAGATTTTTTTAACGAAATACTCGAAATGACTGCCGAAAATCAAAATTTATTAAGTATCTTAGAAGGGTATTGTAATAATAATTTAATGGAAAGTTCAGAAATTGGAGAAATTTTAACAATAGTAGAAGTGATAAGAAAAAGACAAAATGAAATTATTAATAAAATTGATACTTCTAGTATAGAATTTTATCATCAATTATTAATATAAAAAACATTAAATTTCTTAAATTTAATAGATTCTTTTTTTAATCTGTTTGGAGTAAAATTAGAACTGTTCGGAGAAGTTGGAAAATGAGTGAAAAAGTTTTAATTTTAGGTCTTTCAAAAAGCGGAATCTCAGCCGCCAAGTTTGCTTTAAATAAAGGGTATGAAGTTTATATTACAGAATCAAAATCTTTAGTTGATTTAAAAGAAGAATATCGTTCACAAATTGATAATTTGAAAAAATGCGGAATAAAAATAGAATGCGGATATCATAGTGATGAATTTATTTCCAATTCATCTTTTGCGATTACTAGTCCCGGTATTCCTCCTAAATCTGAAATTTTTAGAAGATTAAATAAAAAAAATATCAAAATAATTTCAGAAGTTGAATTTGCGTATTTAAATACCAATATTCCTTTTATTGTAATTACAGGAACTAATGGTAAAACAACTACTACAGCACTTGTTTCACATATTTTGAGTAAAGATTTTTCAGCTCCTGTATGCGGAAATATAGGCGTTCCTCCAACATCTTTAATAGAAGAAAAACATGATTTTTTAGTTTGTGAAATGAGTTCATATCAGGCTCAAATGACTGAAAAATTTAAGGCTAAAATAGCTTGTTGGACAAATTTTACTCCTGATCATATTGACTGGCATGAGGGATTAGAAAATTATTTTAATGCAAAAGCAAAAATATTTTTACCGCCACAAGCGCCTAAATATTCAATTTTAAATTATAAAGATGAAAGATTATTAGAATTTTCTGAAAAATGTAAAAATGTCATATTTTTTGATAAAGAAGATAATTGTGGAATTGTTAATAATTCTATATTTTACAGAGGAGAAGAAATTATTTCATTAAAAGATTGTCCTTTAGTTGGGCATCATAATTATCAAAATATGATGTGTGGAATAATTATTGCTAAAATTTTAGGAATGAAAAATGAAGATATAAGATCTCAAATAATGTCTTTTAAAGCTCCTGAACACAGACTTGAAAAAGTTAGAGAAATGAATGGAATTACTTTTTATAATGATTCTAAAGCTACAAATCCTGAAGCAAGTATCGTAGCAATTGATTCTTTTAATAATCAAGATGTTGCTTTAATACTCGGAGGTAGAGATAAAAATACCGATTTAACTCAAATGTGTAACTCTATTAATAAACATATCAAAACAGTTTTATTAATAGGAGAAGCAACAGAAAGATTTGAAGAAAATCTACAAAAAAATGGTTTTAGTAATATAATAAAAGAACATTCGCTTGAGAGTGCTATTGACAAAGCAATTAGCTTAAAGCCAGATGTAGTATTACTTTCTCCGGCTTGTGCAAGTTTTGATATGTTTAACAGCTACGAACATAGAGGAGACGTCTTTAAAGAATATGTCTTATCAAAATAATATAAACAAAACCGATAAATTAAATCCTCAAAATATGCAATCAGATAAACCCTTGATGATTGCAGTAATTTTTCTTGTTGTAATCGGTTTAATGTCTATATTTTCAGCAAGTGCTCCTAAATGTATTGAAATGGGTGTTAATCCTGCTAGATTTTTTGTTCAACAATTGTTTGGTGTTATTGTTGGTTTCATTGGTCTAAAATTTTTATCCAATTTTCATTATAAAAAATTAATGGCTTGGACATTACCTTTTGCAGGATTTGTTATTTTTATGTTGATACTAGTAAAAGTTGCAGGGGTTACGGTAAATGGAGCACAAAGATGGATTAACATTGGTCCTTTAAGCTTACAGCCTTCAGAATTTGCAAAACCTGCTGTTGTAATGTTACTTTCTGCTGTTTTTTATAAAAATGCCGATATATTAGATAATAATAAAATTGTTACAGCCTTTATTCCGATTTTAATAATGATATTCTTTATTTTTACTCAACCAAATTTAAGTATGGTTTTGCTTCTTTTAGCAACTTCTGTAGCAATTTATCTTTGTGCCGGTGGTTCTGTACAATTAATTTTAGGAGGAATGAGCCTTATGATACCTTTGCTTTTATTAAAAGGTTTGAAAGGATATCAATCCTCAAGAATTACAACTTGGCTGCATCCTGAAGCTGATCCGTTAGGTGCAGGTTATAATATTATTCAATCACTTGTTGCATTTGCTTCTGGCGGGTTCTATGGTGTTGGATATGGAAGCTCTAAGCAAAAACTCGCTTGGCTTCCGGAAGCTCACACAGACTTTATTTTTGCAGTAATTGGAGAAGAACACGGTTTTATCGGATGTCTATTAATAATTTGTCTTTTTTGGACAATATTACAAAGAGGTTTTACTATTGCTGCTAAATGTCAGGATATGTACGGAAAGTTATTAGCCTTGGGATTAACGTTTTCTATTTGTTTTCAAGGATTTTTAAATATGTGGGTTGCAAGCTCTTTTGTTCCTGCAACAGGTGTTCCTATGCCATTTATAAGTTATGGTGGTTCTTCTATTATGGTTTCTTTATGGATGATAGGAATTTTATTAAATATATCAAAAGATAATGTAAAAAAGGTTAGGTTTGGAAATGACAGAAAATTCTAATAATGTATATTTTATAACCGGTGGCGGTACCGGAGGACATATTTACCCTGCTTTAGCAGTTGCGGATGCTCTAAAAGATGCAAAAGTATATTATGTTGGGAACAAACGTAATATGGAACACGAACTTGCTACTAAAAAAGGTTATAAATTCTTACACGTTAGTATTTCCGGAATGCCTAGAAAACTTAACCCTAAATTCTTTATTTGGGGTATTAAACTTATTAAGTCAATTATTCGATCTATAAGATACATAAAAAAATACAAACCAAAAGCTGTTTTTGCTACAGGTGGGTATGTTTCAGCTCCAATGATTTTTGCTTGTATCATTACAAAAACCCCTTATATGATGCACGATTGTGATGCTATGCCGGGACTTGTTTCCAGAAAACTCTCTAAAAGAGCTAGATATGTTTCTCTAGCATTTGAAAAAGCAAAAAAATTCATTCCAAACAAAAAAGCTATTATCACTGGGAATCCTATCAGAGAAGGCTTTTCAACTATTTCCAAATCTCAAGCAAAATCTGATATGGGATTTTCTAACACTTTAACTTTATGCATAATGGGTGGTTCTCAAGGTGCAAAAGCTATTAATAATACAACTCTTGAACTTATTAAAGAGTTCTCTCAAGAATTAAAATTACAAATAATTTTCCAGACCGGAAAGAAAAACTATGATTATGTAATTGAAAATATTCAAAAAATTTATCCAACCTTTGAACAAAATAAAAATTTAATTATAAAACCTTATTTCGAAGATATGATTACTGTGCTAAAAGCAAGTGATATCGTTATTTCAAGAGCAGGCTCATTAAGTTTATCTGAAATCTGTGCCTCAGAAGTTGCCCCTATTTTAATTCCTTATCCTTATGCAGCTGCTAATCATCAAAGAGCTAACGCTAAATATTTACTTGAAATGGGTGCTTGCATTTATCTTGAAGAAAAAGATTTAGATCCGAATAAATTAAGAGAAATTATTGTTCAGTTAGTAGAAAACCCTGTAAAAATCAACTACTTAAAACAAAATTCATCTCATTTAGCTAAATTTAATGCTACAGAAAAAATTGTTGAATTATTAAAATCTTTATAGCGAAAATCCTATAAACAGTTGATGCTTTTTATCTAAACTTCTTTTACTATAGTTATGGATTATAGTAGGGACGGAGGTAAGTTTTAAACTCGTTTTAAAAACTAAAATGAGTTATTATCTCTTCAAAAAGGATTAGGTATGGTAAGTTCTATATTCTTTGATGATTTATATAAACAATTTGCTTGGTACGATTCTGTTTTCACTCCTGTAGTAAAAAATTGTAGCAGCGAATTCTTTTTCGATGGTTTTGAATATAAACTTGCTTCAATAAGTACAAATATGAATGTACTTTCCCAAAACGAAACTTTTTTTGTAACAAAAGTAAAAATAAATTCTAAAAATGATGTTTATATAAGAATTTCTCAAGAAGCTATTAACGTAATACTTGATAAAGTTTTAGGAAAAAATAATAGAAGATTTGATTTAACAGAGGTTTCTGATCTAGAAGCCAGAATTATTACATCATTTAATGATTTCTTATATGAATCTTTAGCAAGTAATTTCACAATAGAACCACATAAGAGATACAATGAAATATTGCATTTGACTTATTTTGTAAAAAGTGAAATTTCAGAAACTGCAGCTAAATTCATAATTTCAGTCCCAAAAGAAATCCTTGCTCCGAAAGATATTGAAAGACGAGTAAGATTTAATGACAAAGATTTTTCAACAAGTTTAGTTGAAGTTAATTTACTATTAGGAACAACAACATTTCCGGTTGCAGATATTAAAAAACTAGATGTTGGAGATATTGTAGTATTTGAAAACAGTAATTCTTCAGAAATGACACTTATTTGCGATAATATAGTTCAAAAATTTAAAATTAAACCAAATATAAAAATTGTAGAGCCTTATGATATGGGCGGAGGGAATGGAATGAACGATAACACAAATACTAATTTATGGGATAGTATACAAGTTGATATGGCAGCAGAGTTTGATAAAGTCAAAGTTACTTTAGGAGAACTCAAGAGTATCGAAGAAGGTTTAATTGTCGATTTATGTTCAGTTTACGACAACAGAGTTTCTCTAAAAGTAGGCGGAAAAACAGTTGCTTCTGGAGAATTAGTAATTATCAACGATAGATTTGGTGTAAGAATTGGTAAAGTTAATGATTCTCAAACATCATCTCCTATGGAAAATAATTCTATAGAAGAAGTTGAAAATCATCAAGAATCTTCTGAACAAAATGTTGATGATTTTGATTACAGTGATTTTGAAGTAGAAAATCAAGAAGCTTGATTTTTAAATAAAATTTATTAAAAACAAACAAAAATGAGGGTATAAAAATGGGATATTTAGCAAATTTTTTAGTTTATACATTTGCAATGGTAGGAGTTATTGTTGCAGCCCTTCTTATATTTAAAAATTCAACCTCAATCGGAGGAGGGAAAAAATCAAAATACCTTAAAGTTATCGACTCAATGTCATTGGCTCCAAGAAAAACTTTATATATTGTATCTACAGGTTCTGAAAAATTTTTATTAGCAGCAGATGTTGATAAAACAACATTAATTTCTAAACTCGACAATATACAAGTTTTAGACAATGATAAAACTTTTAAAGAAACTTTAGATAGTTTACCAAATGTCAAAGAAATAAACATAAATAATATTCCTAAACCAAGTTTTATGGACAAGTCAAATATTACTAATTTAGGAATTAAATCAAGTATGTTACATCCTGATGTACGTACAAAATCAGTAATAAAAAGTTTAGCAGAAAGAATAAAATAAATAGGTAATAATTATGGACTCAGTAATAAAGGATATGAATCCCGTTTTACAAATGCTTACGGTAATGTCATTATTTTCACTATTACCGTTTGTATTTTGTTGTATGACATGTTTTTTGAGATTTACAATAGTTTTTTCTCTTTTGAAAACTGCAATGGGTGTTCAAGTTCCACCGGCAATCGTAACAATCGGCCTATGTATGATTTTAACATTCTATACAATGGGCGGAGTATTCCAACAAATGTACGAAAGAGGTTCTATTCCTTATCAGAAAAATCAAAATCTTATTATGGCTATTGATGAAGGTTCTAAACCTTTAAAAGAGTTTATGATGAAACAGACTAGAGAAACGGATTTGGCATTTTTTATAGAACTTAAACATAAAACGCCGCCAAAATCTCCTGAAGATATTACTATTTGGGAAGTTGCTCCTGCATATATTTTAAGTGAACTTAAAACTGCTTTTGAAATCGGGTTTGTGGTTTTTGTTCCTTTTATTGTACTTGATTTAGTTGTAGCTAATATTCTACTTGCTTTAGGGATGTTTATGTTATCACCTACAATTATTTCATTACCTTTTAAATTGCTTATATTTATTGCAGTAGATGGATGGGCTTTGATTGTTCAAGGTTTGGTCCAAAGTTATAATTAAATTTAGGATTTCTTAAATGAATGACATTTTATTAGTAAAAAATTTAATATATGAAATTCGTGGTTATAAAGTTATGCTTGACAGTGATTTAGCGAGTTTATATGAAGTTCCTACGAAAAGACTAAATGAAAAAGTGAAAAGAAATATTTTACGCTTTCCTTCAAATTTTATGTTTAGGTTATCAAAAGAAGAATGGCTAAATTTAAGGTCGCAAATTGCGACCTTAAAAAAAGATATAAGAAAATATCCACCTTATGTTTTTACAGAACAAGGTGTTGCAATGCTATCTTCTGTTTTGAATAGTGAAAAAGCTATTCAAATAAATATTCAAATAATGAATACTTTTGTTCAAATGCGACAGTGGGCGATAGAAAACAAAGATTTATCAAGACGCTTAAATGAACTGGAAAATTATTTTATAGAACATTGTAAAGATTATAAATCTGATATCAAGGAAATTTATGAAGCAATAGATTTGCTTATGGACAGAACAAAGCCAACACAGATTGGATTTGTCAAACAAAATAAGGATTAAAATTATGGAAATGCTAACAGAATATTTATCAAAAGGTTTTATGGTAATGCTTGCGATATCTATGCCTTGCGTTCTAACAGCAGCTGCTATTGGTTTAGTAGTTGGTATTATTCAAGCTGTTACCCAAGTTCAAGAACAAACTATTGCTGCAGCTCCTAAAATTTTTGCGGTATTTTTAGTAATTATAATCGGTGGTATGGGATTCATTAAATTACTTACCAATTTATTTCAAGAAGGAATGGCATTAGCTTTTAATGCAGTACCCAAAGCAGATAACTTTGTATTACCGGCAGATTATTATAAATACACAACTCCTTTTGAAGGTGAAATGAAAGATTCTTTCAAATCTCAACCAAATTTAAATGAATTAATGAAAAATCCGGGAAAAGTCCCTTTTATTGATAAATCTCAAAAAATTAAATATGATCCTTCTCCAAGAACTCCTATGCCTAAAGGTAACCTTGTAGAAATTAATAAAATGTTAGGAAGATAGGTTAATTTACAATAATGATTAAAAATTTGATAAAATATAGTTTTATAATCTTTTATTTAATTTATTTAAACTTAGCTTCATTTGCTTTTGAAGACTATATAATCATTAATGATGATAAATTAACAGATATAAGTATTGAACACAATGATATTATTAATGTTTTTCCAATTATTACTATAATGAATGAAAAAAATACTTTGTACGTACAACCTTTAAAAGTTGGAAATACCAGATTTTGCGTTCTTAAAGGAAATAAAAATAAAATTATGTTTAATGTTAGTGTGAAAGAAGATGAAACAATTATTCAAGATGTTGAAGGATTTGAGATTTTAAAAGTTGACGTTCCTACAGATAATTTTGAATTTGAATTAGATTTACCACCTAAAATAAATTCAGGAGAAAAAACATGGATCAATTAATTTCTCAAATAGCAATATTATTTCCTGAATTTGACAAATGGTTTTCAGCCGGATTCATTGTTTTTGCAAGGCTTTTAGGTTTTATTAGATTTGCACCGATATTTAATAGAAAAGAAATTGCTGGTCTTGTAAAATTAGCATTTGTCTTTATCTTAACAATGATTTTAACCCCAATATTAAAACCAATGATTCCACCAGCAAATGTTTCGCCTTTGTTGTTGTTAATTTTAAATTTTGCAGTAGGAGCAATAATTGGATATATTGCACAATTATTGATATTAGCAATAGAAGCAGGAGGAGATATGATTAATACTCAAATGGGGTTGTCTTCTGCTATGGTTATGGATCCGACTTCTAATAGTCAGACTTCTATTTTAAGTCGTATGATTACACTTTTAGGAATTATTATTTTTATACAATTAGGCGGGTTTTATTGGCTTATAAATGCACTTGTTAGAAGTTTTGAAATATTCCCAATCTACGCAGTTGCAATTCCGTTAGAAAAAATTATTAACTTAGATTATTTAGTAACTGTAACATCTAATGTACTATATATGGGACTCCAAATCGCTTCTCCTATTTTATTAGCAACTTTAGGACAAGATATTATCTTAGGTGTAATTTCTAAAACAGCTCCACAAGTTAACGTTTTCCAATTAAGTTTCTTATTTAAACCTGTTTTTGGAGCTGCTATTATGATTTGGATTTTACCTATGTTCATTAATGTAATTTCAGAATTCTTTTTAGAATTTTCAAAAATTTATTAAGCAAAAAAAAGACCCATATGGGTCTTTTTTTTAATAACTAATCTTATATCCTTCTTGAATAACTCTTGCAGTACACCCCGCACCTTTATATTCATCAGAAGAACCTTTATTTGCATTTGTACAACTATATTTATTACCGGCACTATCCCAAGTACCTGCACTATCCATTCTTGCAACATCTTTGCCACCTGCCGGAAATAATATTCCATTTTCAGCAAGTTGAAACCAAAAAATATCTCTGCCTAAAGTATTTGGTGCATCTATACCATTTACATCTATAATAACATCTCCTGCATGACTGTAATAGGAACTTCCATTCGCTATTGCATTATTTTTCAAAGTATCAAAATTATTAGGTTGAGCAAAAGTTCTTACAAAAACTGCTGCACCATTTTTTGTCATTAATGTTATACATTTCGAAGACCCTGCAAAATTGGTTTGAAGTTTACTAGCATTTTTTGAACCATTATTATTCATCGAATAAAAACCGCCGACTTTACTGTAAAAACTAGAAACAGATTTTTCATAACCTGAAATTATTAAATTTCTCCCTAAACTACCAACAAAATTTGCAATATTAGTACTAGCAACATCTGCATTTATTGGAGCATTCTGCCAAAGAGAGGTTTCATACAAATCTCCAACATTCTCTTGTACAATTGTTGTTGTAAAAGCATTTTCAATATTTGAAGCTATAACAGTTAACTTTGAAGCATAAGCTTGATTTCTGTTATTTATTACTAAAGGTGGGGCAGTCAAAGCAGCAATAACACCTATAATTCCTATGGTAACTAATGCCTCTGCCAATGTGAAACCTTGTTTTCTCATAAATAAATTCCTCTCTTACTTATAAATTGTTCAGTAAATGTATTCATACGATATCATAATATCATATGTTTTAATGTTTGTGAAGGTAAAATTTATAACTCAAAATACTCAGCTTTATTAAGAATTCTCTCATTTCTATAATAACTATTGTATATACGAGCATTTTTAATAATTCCGTACCATTTACCATAATCATTCATAAATTCTGATCTATTTTTATTCATATAATGAATAGTAATAATTCCTTCATACCCTCTAGTTACTCTTAAAAATTCACATTGTCCTTGAATTTTTCCGTAATTATTAGTACATCTGCCAACTATTGCATCATCAGGTCGTAAAAAAAGTGTTTTATAACTCGCCGTAGGATTTATTTTTAACATTCTCGCAGTTGTATTACTTAAAAAAATATTAATAGGATAATTAGCACCTTTATAAGAATGAATTACAATAGTTCGTTCCCAGTTGTTAGAACTTTGTCCCTTAGGAACATACTGTAAGATTACTTCTATTGGAGTTTTTTTATAATATGCTTTTATCCACAATTCTTTATCCGGAAAATGAACAATAACAGTTTCATAAGCAAAAACACTTAATGTTGTTAATAAAAATAAGCTAAATAAAAGGACTCTTTTCATCTGCAAGAACTCCTTTTTCTCCTACTAGAGTAATTTCTTTTAATAATTCAGGTGCAAAAATTTCACTCTCAAAATGTCCGATATCAAACACAACTTGTTTTGAATCTAACGCTGTATGGAATTTTAAATCCCCTGTTACAAAAGCATCTACATCATATTTATCTATAAATTCAGCTCCCGAACCTGCACAAAATCCTATTTTTTTTATCTGTGTTTTACTCAAATTATTTACATAACGTAAATTTGGAGAAATTATTTTTAATAAATCTTTTAAATATTCTATATTAATAGGATTTTCAAGTTCAACAATTCTGACAAAATCTTCATTTTTACTTTTTTTAAGCCCTAATTTATTTATCAAAGTATCAGTAGTTCCACCCTCTGCCCTATCTAAATTTGTATGAGCGGAATATATATTTATATCACTATATTTTAAAGGAACATAAAAAAGCGGATGATGTGAAATTATCATATCACAATTTTTATCTCTCGCTTGTTTAACAACATCATCGGTAATTGTAAGTGCAAAAAGGATTTTATGAACTTCACTGCCTTTTTTATCAACTCCCCAACCACAAGAATCCCAACTCTCTTGCGTTTCAATAGGTGCTAATTCTTCTATTTTTTTTACTATTTCGTATTTATTCAAATACTCTCTCCAAAATTTGTTTTGCGATATTTAATTTTGTATTTTTTTCTATATGCTCAATATTTAAATTCTTATCTAAAATATAAACTTCATTTTCTTCACTGTTAAATCCGATATCTTTTCTTGAAATATCATTTGCAACAAGATAATCACAACCTTTATTTTGAATTTTTATTTTAGCATTTTCTAATAAATTTTCACTTTCTGCACAAAAACCTACAATAATAGCTTTTGTTTTTAATGAAGAAATTTCTTTTAATATATCAGGATTTTTGATAAGTTCAAGTGTTAAATTATCACATTTTTCTTTCTTAATTTTTTGTTCAGAAACTTCTTTTACTCTATAATCAGCAACTGCAGCTGTCATAATTACACAATCTTGTTCTTCAATATTTTCCTTAACAACTTTTTCCATTTCTAAAGCTGTTTCTGTTAAAACATTTTTATAAGGTTTTTCAACTTTAAAAGTTGATATTAAAGTAACATCAGCCCCCATTGAAAACGCCACGTCAGCCAGTGCTAAACCCATCTTCCCAGAAGAAGAATTAGAAATATATCTTACAGGATCAATTTTTTCCTTTGTTCCACCTGCTGTAATTAAAATTTTTTTGCCTTTAAGTTTACCTGATAAAATTTCGAGAGTTTTTTCAAAAATATCTTCAACCTCTCTCATTCTTCCGACACCATTTGTTCCGCAAGCTAAAAATCCATTATCAGGTTCTAAAATATGATATCCGCATTTTGTTAATTTTGATAAATTTTCTTGAACAAAATTATTATTCCACATATTTGTATTCATTGCAGGAACAACTAAAACGGGCTTGTTAAATGCACAAGCAGTAGAAAGTAATAAATTATCACAAATCCCATTTGCAAGTTTTGAAATCGTATTTGCACTAGCAGGAGCTATTACAAAAATATCTGACTCAGTTAATGCTATGTGTTCAGGTTTATACTCATCTATTGTAAAATTTTCAACATATACTTCATTATTTGATAAAGTTTGAAGTGTTAATTTGGTCACAAAATTCAATGCATTAGGAGTTAAAACCACTCTCACATTAGCATTAGCTTTTTTATACATTCTAATAAGCTCACATATTTTATATGCCGCTATTCCACCTGTTATTCCTATCAAAATATTTTTATTACTTAACATAAATTTATTGTAACATGATTTTTTAACATTACCTAATTTAAACATCCTTATTTGTTATAAAATAATCTTATGAAAGTTGATTTACATTTACATAGCAATAATTCTGACGGAAGCGATTCTGTACAGAATTTATATAATGAAATTTGTAAAGTAAAGTTAAACGTATTTGCTCTAACAGATCACGATACAATATCAGGTTTAGAAGAAATGGAAAGTTTAGTTTCTTCTGATATCAAATTCATAAAAGGAGTTGAACTAACTTCTATATGCAATGATATTAAATGTCACCTTTTAGGTTATGGAGTTGATTATAATAATCTTGAATTAAAAAATATAATCGAAAAAGGGAAATTATTGCGTCGTCAAAAATTAGAAACTCGTATTGATTATTTAAAAAATACTTGGAATATAGACCTTACTGAAGAAGAAAAACAATGGTTGTATTCAAGAAAAAGTGTTGTAAAAACTCACGTTGCAAATATCTTGGTAAAAAGAGGTTTAGCGAAAGATAATTTATCAGCAATGCAAAAATATTTAGATGCTTGTAAAACAGGAAATACAAGGTTTTTAGGAGAAGATTCAATATCTGCGATTAAAAATTCAGGAGGAATTGTTGTTTGGGCACATCCTTTAGGCGGTGAAGGTGAAGAGCATTTAACAAAAGAAAAATTCATTCCTAAATTAGAGAAAATGATAGATTTTGGAATTCAAGGTCTGGAATGCTTTTATTCCCGATATAATGAAGATGAAAGCTTATTTTTGTTTGAAATTGCTAAAAAATATAATTTATTAACTTCAGCTGGAAGCGATTATCACGGTGCAAACAAATCTAATATTGAAATCGGAAAATTAAATTGTGATAATAGAATTGTAGACTATAAAAAAATAACAATATTAGATACTCTACTAGGCAAATAATTTAAAAAATATTATAATATATTCAAAAGGAGCTTTTATGAATAGTATAAAATGGAATTTATCGTATGATGTAGGTGTAGAAAAGTTTAATGAACATCATAGAGTATTATTTAAAGCTCTTGATGATATATACGAAGCTATGGAAAATAAAAAAGATAAATTTGCCTTAGCTAAAATCATTAACGAATTGCAAGAATTTGCAAGGTATCACCTAACAGAAGAAGAAGCTTGCTTGTTAAAAAATAATTATCCGGATTATGACGCTCACAGAAAAAGTCATAAAGTTTTTCTTGAAAAACTGGAACAATTTATCGATGATTTTAACTCTGATAAATATTTACTTCATCACGATATTGCAATATTTTTAAAAAGCTGGATTGCAAATCATATTTTAGGAGTAGATAAAAAATACAAAGAATATCTAAATTCTAAAGGTGTGTATTAGGAGTGTTTATATGAAAAAATTTGTTTTATCTTTCTTGTTGTTATTTTTTTCATCAGCGATTGCGATTGCTGATAATATTCAATACGGTTATAATGCTCAAGGTGATTATGTCCCAACTTCTATAAACGGTAAGCGTGTAGAATACGGATATAACGCACAAGGCGATTATGTTCCGACTTCTATTGGAAACGAACGAGTTCAATACGGTTATAACGCTCAAGGAGATTATGTTCCAACGTCAGTTGGCGGAAATAGAATCCAATACGGATATAACGCACAAGGTGAATATAAACCAAGTTTCTATGGAAATCAACAAGTCCAATACGGATATAACGCTCAAGGGGATTATGTTCCGACATCAGTTGGCGGAAATAGAATTCAATACGGCTATAATGCACAAGGAGAATATGTTCCAACAGGGTATGGAAACTAACAGTTAAAACTTATTTTTTATCAACAAAGGTAAGCTCCATATCGAGAGCTTCTGCTATAAGTTTCATTTCGGAGTATCTAATAGTATTTGACCTTAATTTATTAGATAAATTATTAATAGAATAAATTTTTCCAGAGTGTTCTGATAAATATTTTGCAAGAGATGTTAAAGTTACACCCTTTTTTGCAGCAAGCATTTTTACTTCATTTATTGCGTTCATACTCTAGTATTATACAATATTTTTTTATTTAGTAAAGAAAGGAATGACTTATTTCTTATCAACAAACAAAAGCTCCATATCCAAAGCTTCAGCAATCATTTTCATTTCAGAATACCTAATAGTATTACCTCTTAATTTTTTAGATAAAAGATCTATTGAATATTTTTTTCCTGAAATTTTTGCTAAACGCTCCGCAAGCAATGTAAGAGTTATACCCCTTTTAGCAACTAACATTTTAACTTCGTTTATAGCATTCATACTCTAATATTATATATTAGACTCTATTTTTAGTAAAAATAAGCTAATTTTTCTTGACACAATTAGAGATAAAATGCTATTATTAGAGCATATACTCTAATAATATAACAAGGAGAAATTTATATGAACAATAATACTGTATCCGAAGAAATAAAAAACAAACTTGAAGAACATTCAATAAGATTAATTACAACAAAACAAGCTCTTTCTTTACTTTTATTTTGTATTGAAAGTGATTGGTATAATGAAACAGTAGTAGAATTGTATAGCTTTGGAAAAATCCTAGAAGAATATTTTCAAAATACCTACAAAGAATTTCAAGATGTAAGTGAAGCTATCGGAATTGATTTATAACAAGAAATTAATCGCTACTGCTATTACTGAAAGAATTAAAGACACAAGAGTAAATTCTTTTACTATTCTTATTTCAGAATGTCCGCATAATTCAAAGTGGTGGTGGATAGGAGACATTTTAAAAATTCTTTTACCTGTGAGTTTAAAGCTTGTCACTTGTAAAATTACAGAAAGAGTTTCCATAACGAATACTCCACCGAATAAAGCAAGTAAGATTTCGCATTTCCCAAGTATTGCTAAAGTTCCTAAAAGCCCGCCTAAAGCAAGAGAACCTGTATCACCCATAAATACTTGAGCTTTTGGTTTATTGTATCTTAAAAATCCTATTAAAGCACCGATAACTGTAGCAGAAACAATTGCAACTACATTATGTCCGTCTAAAAATGCTAATGCTCCACAAGCTAGGAACGCCGGAATTCCGGTAGAAGCTGCAAGTCCATCTAAACCATCTGTTAAATTATAAGCATTAGAAGCTCCAACAACTATAAATACGGCAAAAATCGGATATAAAAACCCTAATTCTAAAGTCTTTGAACCTAATGTAACAAATGTTCCAAAATTATTCATAGCATAAACAGTTGGAATAAGAGCGATAAGAATTTGTCTTACGAGTTTTCCTCTAGGGCTTAAACCTTTATTTTCTTGTCCTTTTATTTTTAGATAGTCATCTTGTAAACCTGCTAACCCCATAAATAATAAAGTCATTAAAATTATCCAAGCAGATTTATCCATTTGCTGAGCCATAAGAAGTGTAATGATAGATGAAATTATGATTGCTAAAATAATAAATACACCACCTGTCGTTGGAGTACCAGCTTTTTTTGCATGAGCTTCCGGAGCAAGGTCTAAAATATATTGTCCGATTGTTTTTTTCTTTAAAAAATCAATATATGGAACTCCAAAAAGAAGGCATAATACCATACTTAAAAGCAAAGCTACTGCAATCATTATCATACTTAATTTCTCCTAATATCTTTTAAAACAAATATACTTCAAAAAGAATCTTAAGTATACTGTTTTTTAATTTTTATAAGTAATCTTGATGTACATTTAAGGTGAATTATGATATAATTCCTTTATGTTTACCGGAATAATCGAAGAAACGGGAAAAGTCTTAACTATCACAGAAAGAATCGTAGTAATAGAAGCTGATGTTGTACTTAAAAATACAAAAATCGGTGACAGTATTGCTGTAAATGGAGTTTGTCTTACAGTAACTGATTTAAAAAGTAATTCTTTTAGTGCGGATATTTCACCTGAAACATACAAAATTACTGCGTTAAAAGAATTAAAAACAAATTCTATAGTTAATCTTGAACGAGCAATGGCAGCAGATGGAAGATTTGGCGGTCATATAGTTTCCGGACATGTTGATAGTATTGCTAAAATTATTTCAATAGAAAAACAATCCGAATTTTATAACATAAAAATAGAACTGAATAATTCTTCTTCAAAATATGTCGTAAAAAAAGGGTCAATAACAATAGATGGAATAAGTTTAACTGTAGCTGAGATACAAAATAACATAGTAAACTTAGCAATTATTCCACATACGTATGAAAATACAAATTTAAAAACACATCAAAAAGATGATTTAGTTAATATAGAGGTCGATATTTTGGCTAAATATATTGAAAAATTTTTATCAACGGGTGATAATAGGTCAAGAATAGATATGGAATTTCTCCAAAGAAATGGATTTTGCTAACATGACAAATCAATTTAATACAATAGAAGAAGCATTAGAAGATTTTCGAGTAGGAAAACCTATTATAGTTGCAGATGACGAAGATAGAGAAAACGAAGGCGACTTGATTTGTTCTGCTCAATTTGTAACCCCTGAACTTGTAAATTTTATTACTAAAGAATGCAGGGGTATTGTGTGTTTAGCGATTTCTCAAGAAATTGCAGAAAAATTAGAACTGCCACAAATGGTTGAAAGAAATACCGAGAGCATGCAGACAGCTTTTTCTTTAAGTATTGATGCACATCCAAAATACGGAGTAACAACAGGTGTTTCAGCATTTGACAGAGCAAAAACAATAGAAGTTGCAATAGCTCCTGATGCTGTACCATCAGATTTAAGAAGACCGGGACACTTATTCCCTTGTGTAGCCAAAAAAGGCGGAGTATTAAAACGTTGCGGACACACAGAAGCTGTTATTGATTTAGCAAAATTATGCGGTCACAGAGAAGCCGGAATTATGTGCGAAATTATGAAAGAAAACGGAGAAATGGCTCGCAGAGATGATTTACACGAATTTGCTAAAAAACATAACTTCAAATTCATCACCGTATCAGATTTAATTGCATACAGATTAAAACGAGAAACTTTTGTAAAACGAGAAATTGAAGTATTTTTACCAACTCAATTCGGCGATTTTAAAATTGTAGGATACACTGATACAATTACCGGATGCGAACACGTCGCTTTATATAAAGACGACGGTTCTGATAAAATCCCGCTTATTAGAGTTCACAGTGAATGCCTAACAGGAGACATCTTTCATAGTCTTAAATGCGACTGCAATTGGCAGCTTCATACCGCATTAAAAATGATTAACGAGTATGGGAAAGGGGCTTTAATATACCTAAGAGATCACGAAGGTCGCGGAATTGGTTTAATTAATAAACTCAAAACATACAAACTTCAAGATGAAGGACAAGATACCGTTGAAGCAAATGTATCTTTAGGCTTTGCTCCTGATTTAAGAAACTATGGAGTGGGAGCTCAAATTATTCTTGATTTAGGTTTTAATAACTTTAATTTGATTACCAATAACCCTAAAAAAATAGTAGGATTAAAAGGATACGGTTTAACTATTCATGAAAACATAAACCTAAAGTCAGAAACTAACAAGTATAATGAAAAATATATTAATACTAAACGAGAAAAAATGCATCATATAATGTAAAGGATTTTTTATGGCAGAAACAGCTTATGAAGTAGGATTACTAGATGGAAGTTTATTCAAAATTTTTAAAGGAGTATACAACGACTTTAAAGCGAAGGCCGTTGATGAATATAAATTTGAATTAGCCCCATTAGAATATGAAGAATTTATAGATGCTATAGAAAAACAATATATGAAATGTATCGTTTTAAAAGAAAATGAAATTCCTACAGCTTTTTTAGTTTACACAACATCTATCTCAGAGTCAATAGAATTAAATTTAATTCACTGTTTAGGAGCAGAAGATGAGATTAATAAAGTAAAACTTCTTATTGAAAAATTTTTAGAATTAACAGAAGAAGAACGTCAAACCAAAGTCGTTTCATATCCAATGCTAGGTCATCAATCAATATTTAGCGGAGATATAGCAAAATATGGTTTTAAATTCATAGGACTTGCAATATTAAGATTCATAATGGGTAATGCCTCTTCTGAACGCATATTAGAGAACATGAAATTACCTGAAAAGCCTGAAGGATATAAAATTGTTGGATATACAGATTCATACAAAGCAGATGCAATAAGAATTATTCATGAATCATTTAAAGATACACAAGATGCTGTTTATGATACAAGATTTTTATCAATAGAAGGAACTACTGACATAATTAATAAAATAGTAGAAAATATCTATGGTGAATTCCTACCTGAAGTAACGTCTGTTTTATTGTATAAAGATTCTCCTGTTGGATTTGCATTTGCAAATGTAACAGGTGGAACAATTGCAAATTTACCATTAGTTGCAATAGAAAAAGAACATCGTGGTAAAGGTTTTTCTGCTTACTTACTAAATCGCTCAATAAAAATGCTAGTTGATTGGACAAAATTAGGAGAGCGCATTTTTCACGAGGTAAACGTAACAACAGAAACAAATAATTATAAAGCTTTAAAAATGTACCGCAAAGTCGGTTTTAAAGAGGATTTCTGCTATCCTCAAGCATATTTGGTGCAGAAAAAACATTAGTACTGCTTACGAAAGGAGAAGTATGAGAGTATCAAGTAAATTATTAGCAGCCCTAAGTGCTGTATGTGTGACATCCTGTATGGTAATGGCAAAAGAGCCAACAAAAATTCAAGCTTATGCACACCCAACAATGTTCGGTACACAAGCTCAAACTCTTGTTAACGCCGAAAGTGATGCTATTATCGGCGGAAAAGTTTACAAACCTTGTCATGCTAAGACAATGGAAGGTAAAGAAAATGTTATTATCGGTCATTTTGCAAAACATATGCTGGATAATATGAAAGGTAAAATGGATGCAAAAAGAGCCGGAATTTTTAATCCTAAAATGCCTGTTTTACGTTCAGAAATGGCATTTATCTTAGCAGAAGGCTTAGATTTAAAAACAGTTAAAGCCAATAATTACAAAGATATAGAAGCTGATTATTGGGCAAAAGATGAAATTGATAAAGCTCTAACAGCAGATATTATGATTGGTTACCCTGATTTAAATTTCAGACCTGACCAACCTATTACAAAAGCTGAAGTTTTTGCAACTTTTGCAAAAATGATTAATCTTGATGTTGATACAAAAACAGCACCAACCTTTGAAGGAAATACTGTAAAATATATTCCTCAATGGGCTTATAATGCAACAAACGAAGTTATAGCATCAAATATTTTAAACAAAATGCCAGACAAAGATAAATTAATAAATGACGAATATCTTTCTAAAGAACAAGTTGCATACATGCTAGGTGCATTAAAAACAGGTTTCGATATTGATACTTCAAATGGTCTTGTTAATTGTGCAACTAAAAAATATGAACCAATTAGTATGAAAATCAAACTAAGCGAAAGAATTAGTGCAAGAACTTCTAACGTTGGTGATACATTTACAGCAAAAACAACTGAAAATGTTACAATCGGAGGAGTTTGCTATCCGGCAGGTTCTACAGTAAAAGGTATTGTTTCTGGAATTTCAAGACCTGGTGTTAAAAATCCTGGGTATGTTCAAATAGAATTCAAAAATATTAAAAACGGAGATAATATAGCAGATTTTCCTAAAATTATGTCAAGTGCAGATGTTAATGTTTATAAAAACCCTAACATAGCATCTAGAATTTTAGGAGCACCATTCTCTATAATAGGAAGAACAGCAGGTGTTGCAGGACGTTCAATTTCTTCTACTTGTGAAGTAATCTCAAATGGTGCAGAAGAATTTGGCGATAACTGGTCAGATGCTTTCTGTGATACAGCGTCTCTTCACCCTCTAAAAGGCTTGAAAAGTGTTGGAAGCAGTTTTATTACAATAGGTAAAGGGGTTTACAACGTAACTAAAATTGCAGCAAGCGGAGTTTTTGGTGTTTGCTACGAATTAGTTGATGAAGTAAAATATATCTTTGTTCCAAATACTACAAACGACTCAAGTCTAAATCCGGATGAAGAATTAACTATTCTTTACTAGAATGATTTAAATCATAAAATAAAAATCCTTGTTATTACTAAATGACAAGGATTTTTTGTAACAAAACTTAATAAAATATTTAAAAAATAGCAATTTTTTCTTTTTTAAAAACTTAATATATATATCCAAGATATCAAAAATCATTACATAGTAAAGGAGAAATATATGGCAAGAGTTTTAATTTCAATGCCCGAAGAATTTTTAGACAGAATTGATCAAGTAGCAGAAGGCGAAAATCGTACACGTTCAGAATTAATCAGAGAAGCTTTAAGAAGCTATATGTACAAAAGTCGTGTAAAAGCTAATACAATGGCAGGTAAAAATGCTGCTATTCTGGAAGCATTACTTGATTAGCCAATATATTAAATAAATTTAGTCAAAGAAAATTTGTTTATTAAATTTTCTTTGAAAGAAGCGGAAAAAGGAAAAGGGAAAATTTAGGAATAAAAAAAACCATCATTTATATTGATGGTTTTTTATTATATATTTTCATAGGAATCTATAATCACATCAAGAATCACTGTACCATTATGATTAATCGCTTTTTCTAAAGCCGGAACTAATTCTTGAATATTCCTAACTCTTATCGCCATTAAATCATAGGCTTCCGCAATTTTAACAAAATCAGGATTTGTCATCTCAACTTGATAACATTTATTATAAATTTTTTCCTGTAATTGCCGAACCATACCTAAATAACCATTATTCATTATGATTATTTTTATCGGAATATTATGTTCTCTACAAGTTGCAAGCTCTTGTAAATTCATTTGAAACGAACCATCACCTGTAATATTCAAAATCAAATTTTCAGGCTTAGCAATATTCGCCCCCATAGCTGCAGGAAGACCAAACCCCATAGTTCCAAGTCCACCTGAGGTTATAAATTTTCTCGGTTTATTAAAATTAAAAAACTGAGCCGTAAGCATCTGATGTTGTCCAACATCAGTTACAACTATAGGTTCATAGTACTTAGTGTATTCTGATATTGTTTTTAAAACTAATGAGGAAGATAACTTTTCAGAAATATTTTCCACAAGAGAACAATCAGATTTATATAAATCAAGTTCTAATAACCATCTATTATATGATTTATTAATCTCATATTCAGACAATTTACCAACAATGTCACCAACATCAGAGATTAATTCCATATAAACATCTTGTTTTGAAGATTCAATATTAACATTAATAATCTTTAAATTTTCAAAAAAATTCTTCTTCTTACAAGTAGATCTATCAGAAAAAGCCGTCCCCAAAGAAATTAACAAATCACATTCGTTTAAAGCTCTATTAGCGACTTCATTCCCATTAAGACCAATCATCCCCAAATATAAATTATTTTCAGAAGGATAAATTCCAATCCCCATAAGAGTAGAAATAACAGGAATTTGAAACTTAGAAATTAACTTCTCAATTTCAACAGCATAATCAATAGCCCCCCCACCTAAAAGAAAAAGAGGTTTATTTGCCAATATAATTTCTTCAACAATTTTATCTATATCACTTTTATCAAATTTAACTTTTTCTTGATTAAAATAATTTACAGAATCACCATTTTCAAAATTAGCTTCAAGAATATTTCTAGGAAGAATAAAAACTACAGGCCCTTTAACATCAGAATTTGCAATTTGAAAAGCTTGATTAAGAATTTTATTAATATCATCGCCTTTTTTCAACTTTAAAACTTTTTTACAACAAGGTTTTACAATAGATTCTATATCAATATTCTGAAAAATTTTCTCATTAGTATAATTTTCTGAAACATCACCAACCAAAATAACAAGAGGCGTAGAATCAGCAAAAGCATTAGCAATCCCGGTAACAGTATTAGTAAACCCAGGTCCAGAAGTCACAAGAACAACTCCTGTTTTACCACTAACTCTTGCATAACCTTCTGCTGCATGAACAGCTGCTTGTTCATGTCTTACCAAATAATGTTGAATAAAATCATTATCCGCAAGCTCATTATACACACTTAAAACAGCAGCCCCCGGATAACCAAAAACACTATCAACTCCAAGATCTTGAAGAGTCGAAACTAATGCAGAAGAATTAGAAATATGTTTCGATTTAACACTACTTATCATTGCATGGATATTATACCTCAAAATAAAAAATAAAATACTTGATTTCTATTTTTGTTTAAAGTAATATTAACATGCACTTCGAAAGCCGACATAAAATTTGTTTTGAAGGTTTTGGAAGATGTTGAAAACTAAATAACGGGATGTAGCAAGGACTCCGAACAAAACGATTAAATATCGTTTTGGGTGGAGGTAGGCGAGACGAGAGGCAAAGCCTCGAGAGAGCCGTATACAAGATATACCAAGCTGCATTTGAGATAAAATTTGAAAATTGAATAACGGGATGTAGCGCAGCTTGACTCTGCCGACGAGGAGGTGACTAAATGTCACGTCCGAGGAGAGGTAGCACCGTAGGTGCGCTACCAAAGAAAAATTGAAAACTAAATAACGGGATGTAGCGCAGCTTGGTAGCGCACCTCGCTTGGGACGAGGGGGTCGCACGTTCGAATCGTGTCATCCCGACCATTTTAAAAAGAGGCCTTAAATAAGGCTTCTTTTTTTATGCGATTCGAACGTTTGATAGTTTTGGAATGTGGATAAAAGAGGCAGACAAGGGGGTGAAATAAAATTGGGGAATAAGATGAAATGTCTGCCGACTAAATGTTACGTGCGTAGCACTCGTGTCATCCCGACCATTTATGAATAAAGGCTTTAGAGATTTTCTAAAGCCTTTATTTTATATTAAAATTTTATTTTGCGACTGATTTTCGACTGGTCTGATTAAAATACGTTATAGTAAGTAGGGTGCAATTTTTTGCACCTTTAAAGAATAATATGATTAATAAAATTTATCATTCTAAAAAATAACTTTTTTTGATTAAATTTATAAAATGATATTTTAATTGATTGATAAAAAATTTTGGTGCAAAGAATTGCACCCTACAGACTGTTTGGAATATATAATCTTTTGTAATTCATAAATATATTTTAGCATATATTAAAAGATGCGGTAAATCAGAGATTTACCACATCCTTTCTTTTTATTTTTTTTAATAATAAAGCAAATATTATTTTGTTTAGGTTTTAAAATTGTATGGAAAATTCTAACATATCTTTCAAATCAAATATCCGCTTTGTCGATAGAAACACATATAATAAACTAAAAAAAACTAATTACATATCTTTCTGGCATGATAGACCTAATATATTAAAAGCAACAGAATTCTATTCAGAAGGAATAAAAACTTGTACAGGTGGCGGAATAATAAATCCTCAAAAAGAAGCTGCAGGATTTCATATTTGGGATGATAAAACGAACAAAAAAAACTTTAATACAATAATTGCATCATTATTCAGATATATAAAAAATCCTGAACGAGCATTACTTATTGGAAGCAAAGAATTAAAAGATGATAAATATTCAATAGAACAATTTAAAAATTTCAAACAAGTTTTTCAAAATAGAATAAAAAATGTAACCCTTTTTGAGCAACACAATTTTGAAAATTCTCAAACACACTATCATTATGATTCGAAAACAGACACTTGGTCATTATTTTCTGAATACCAAAAGAAACCTAATGGGAATTACTTTCAGATAAAAAATTTAAAAAGATTAAAAGAATGTTTCAAAAATATATCAATAGCAAAAGGTGATAAACTTTTTATCGGAAATAAAGAAATTACCGTCAAAGAAGCTCCGGAACTATTCAATACTTAATTAAACATCTTTAACTTTCGGACCATTTAATTTATTATACAAATCCATAATATATTTATCAAATTTTTTACCCTTTATTAAAAACTTAAAAACTTCCGGAACAAATTCTAAACCTTCATTTCTTTTTACCGCATATTCAGAAACATCATTTTTAATTTTCTCTAAATCCGCATTTTTCCAGATATTTTGCCTTTCTTCTTTAGGGGGAAGATTTTGGAAATGAAGCCAATGACCTATTTCGTGGAAAAGAGCATCAAATTTATTATCTTTAGGTTTATCTAAATTAGCCTTTGAAATATAAAGATAAATTTTATCTAAAATTTTTACACAACTTGATTGATGAATAAACTTAGGTCTAAAAGCAACTTTTTCAGGTAAATTATCAACTTTTTGCGAAAGTATAGAAAAACCTTCTTCAATATACTGTTTTGTTTTTTTATTATTTTTATTCAAGTATATTAAAGAATTATACAAAATATTATTTTTTGTTTTTGCTAAATACAACCTAATCTTCATAATTGAAATACTTTACCAGAAGAAGCCTTCAAATCATCTTTCGCTTCTTTTACAACACATTCTAAATTTCTAACAAGAACACCTGAAATATATGGAACAACTTTATCAATATTCACAGGATTTCCATTTTCTGTGAGAATTAATTTATCATCTTTATACAACTTCGCCAAATTTTCATCAAAATATTTAGAATTTAAATTACCTTGATTAACCAAATACGAATCATCCTGTTTAGAAAAACAAATTGTTTCCCCAATATGAATAGCAGAATTCCCATTTTTATGAGCAAACCCTACTGGAATAACCTTAACGTTCTCTTTTTTTTCAAGTGCATGTTTTATAATCGACGATACTCCCGGTTGAAACTTATACTTCAAAGGTAAAAAAACTAAAGAAGCCAGTGAACCTTCAGGAAACATGAACAAATTTATATCGTTATTAATAAATTCATTCGTCAGATTTCTCAAAACCAAAGAATTAGCCTGCTTATTTTTATCTCCAAATCCGACATTAACGGGAGTTACACCAAGCCACCTATATAGTTCACCGTGATCTTTTTGTTTATTTAAAATGTTAGAATTTGCAAGAATTTTACTTCTTGGACAAGTTTCAGCCAAACCATTATAAAGATATTCTCTATACAAAAGAGTATTAAAAAATTTAGCACAGTTTAAATCTTTAAACTGATTAAAAGTATGATTAAGAATAAAAATATAAGAATCCGAATCATTCACAACATTTTGAATTTGTCCTGATTCAATGTTTATTTCAACAGGTTGCTTACACATTTTTTTTACATATTTATAAATATATTCAATATATTCTGACGAATTTTTATTAATTTTTTTATAAGCAGCCGCATTAAAAGAAGGAGCAGAACTTTTCAAGCTCTGCTCTCTTCTATAAAAATACACACCATTAATATTATTTAGCGGTAATATCATTAAAACTCCTAGCAATCACAGTCGCAAGTATCATCTTCTCTCTGAGCTTGAGGAGTTCCACATAAATCATCACAGAAAGAATCACAAGGATTCCAACCTTCATCATTACCTCTTAAAATATCATCAGTAGATTTTTCTTCAATAGCTTTATTAGGTTTAGAAATCCCTTTTACAAAAGTATCTGCAGCTAACATAGAACCAGTTACTGCCATAAATCCAGTTGCTGCTTTTTTAACGATTTGTTGGTTTTTGCCGAATGTTGTAGCACTAATAGCATTGATTTTCATAATTTTCCTTTCTTTCCTTACTTCTTCCTCTTTAGGATGGTATCTTCACACTATTTTTAATTTTTAAAATCTTTGAAACAATTGGGCCCAAAAACATCGTTAACAAACACATCTTCTTGAAACACACCACTGATGTACGAGATATTTGTCTTAAATAATTTGTTTTTGATGGGACCTGACGTTGATTTGTTGCCGAACTTAAATCAACAAATTGGAGCCTTGCATTGAAAACAGTATTATTTATACTATGTATATTCATATTTCTAAGCATGATTGTATCATATGTTTTAATTTATAAAACGAAAGTATATACTATTTTCATAAAAATTTACATTTTTAATTAAGATTATTTTCTTTTAATTCAACGATTTTATTAGTCACCATAGTTCCACCTATCAATGAAACAAAAATAATCGGAATACGATAAAGAGATTTCATTTTTTTAGTTAAAGCACTTGAAACTGATAAAAATAATAACGGAATTAATGTATCATTTACAAGATATTTCGTAGTATGCTTAAGCCTTTTATCAAATTCTAAATCTTTAGCTATATCAATAGCATCTGCCCCTAACATTCCAGAAGTTAAAAATTTCATTTGCGGCATTTCTGTCATACTAGTGTAAAACATATCAACAGTATCTTTATCAGCATATTTATGAATATTATTTTCAAAATATTTTTCAAATTTATCCTTATGAGGATTCAGTTTAGATTTTTCAGGTTGTTTAAATTTTGTTTGAGAAAGTAAAAAATCTGCCCCTAAAGCACCTAAAATCCCTAAAGCAGTAGTTGAAAAACCTGCTAATAATTCACTTATAATAGAAGAAGTATATTTTATTGGAGCTTCCATTTTCGTCTGGGTAATTTTTTTAGAAATATTTTCAATAATTTTTTTATAAAGACTATTTTTTACAATTTTTTTCCCTATCATTCTATTTGTTGCAATACCAAGTGCGGCTCCCGATAGAACCACACAATCTTTTATTAAAAATCTTTTTTTATATTTAGGCGTAGCTGCTTCATAGTCTTTATAAGTCTTATATCCGCCCGTTGCCAGAAAAAGACTTGCAGTTAAAGAAGTTGAGTTCAAGAACTTATCTAAATTTTTAATATTTTTCATAACGATACACGATAATAAAAAAATTTACTGCTATCATAAAACCTTTTAATATATTAAAATAGATTTATGAAAAAATTTGCTATTTACTTAATACTTATTTTATTGGGCTTAAGCATGCTAATTCCTTTTTTAGTAATGTTTTTAATATCACTAAGCGGAGATAATCACATTTTCAATAATTCTAACATAAACCTATCATTTTGTACTTACAAAAACGTATTCAAATCAATTCCTATTTTTCAATATTTTTTAAACAGCCTTATAGTAGCCTTATTTACTACCATAGGCCAAGTAATAATTTCAACTCTTGCCGGTTACGGATTTGCAAGAACTCAATTCAAAGGACGAGATTTAATTTTCTTTATAATAATTTTAACAATGATGATACCACCACAAGTAAATATAGTACCTTTATTTTATCTAATGAGTAAATTAGGCTGGATAAATTCATACCAAGCATTAATAATCCCGGGAATATTCGGTGGATTTGGGGTTTATATGCTAAGACAATATTTTTTAAATTTTTCAAAAGAAATCGAAGATGCTTCAAAACTTGACGGATGTAATACTTTCCAAACTTTCTATAAAATTGCTTTACCGACAGCCATGCCAGCTATTACAACACTTAGCATTTTCACTTTTGTAACGACTTGGAATAGTTTTATGTGGCCTTTAATTGTTACAAATTCTGATAATATGAGAACTTTAACAGTCGATCTTACTATTTTTAAAAGTTCATTTCGAGAAATCACAATGTGGGGAGAATTAATGGCAGCATCTTTTATATGCACAATTCCAATTATTATAATTTTTTGTATAGGTAAAAAATATTTAATTAATAATCCAATGAATGGAGCATTAAAGGAATAATACTACCAAAAAGCTTTAGGCATCATTCTTTTATAAGTCCAAACTTCTGTATTATCAAAAGTTAAATCAAAATTTGATGCCAATTTTTCATCAACCCCAATAGCACGAATTGGAATATTAACAATTTCACAGGCTTTTTTTAATTTTTGATATCCGTTAATAATATCATCGACTTGAGTATCATCTCCAAAGTGAGTATTAGAAATAAATCCGGAAAACTTTTTCCAATCACGTTTTTCAATACCTTCAGAAAAGGTAACATATTCAACAATATTATCAACCGTAGAAGTTTCAAACTTCGCAGTATTAACAACAAGATAAATTTGTAAATTTTCTTCTTTATCAATGCCGTTTAAGATATCCAAAATATCCAATCCCCCAGCCCCATAACCAACATCAATAATAATATCGCCAATATTTGCAAGACAATTAGTTTGAGCAGAAGTAACATAACTCGCAGCTTCTCCTAACCCAAAATTATCAGGCTGAGTAATTACATTTATTCCCATATCCTCTAAATCTTTAATAATAGGTCTTAAAGTATAAGCTGGTTCAACAGTATCTAAATCAACCAATGTAATATTCTTTTTCATTGCTGCATACTGCCTAGCACGATTTATTGATGTTTCGGATTTTCCACTAGCATAAGCACCTGCATAAACTTCTACAACTCTCAAAATTTTACTCCTCAAACATATATTCTACTTCTATTGGACTTAATTTTATTTCCTTTACAATTTTTTTATCAGAAGGAACAATAAATGTTATTTTATCCCCGGAAGCTTTTTTATCTTTCTTCATAATCTCAATAATTTTATCCGTTGAATATTTTTTATTTAAACGTTTAAAACCATATTTTTCAAGTAGCTCAATTGATAATCTATAATAAGAATAACTAATATACTCTTTTTTATAAGCCCAATCAATTATAAAAAACATACCATAAACTACAGCTTCACCATGTGTATATTTTTTATATCTGGTAATAGTTTCCAATGCGTGAGCGAAAGTATGCCCAAAATTCAATATTTTTCTTAAATTACCTTCTTTTTCATCTTGATTAACAACCGCAATTTTTAGATTTAGACAATATTCAATCATTCTAATAAGAGTAATCGCTTCTCTTTGAAATATTTTTTCACAACTCAAAGTAAGAAATTCAAATAAATAAAGCGGAATTTTATAGCCACAACTATTTTCAATAAAAGCATACTTTAAAATTTCACCTAAACCTGATCTAAATTGTCTATTATCAAGAGTATTCAAAAAATTAATATTAATAAACACAGCTTTAGGTTGATAAAAAGTTCCAATAATATTTTTAGCCTCATCTAAATCAATAGCAGTTTTTCCCCCCACAGAAGAATCAACCATTGAAAGAAGAGTAGTCGGAACTTGTATAAAATCTATACCTCTCATATAAGTAGAAGCCACAAAACCTGTTAAATCACCAACAACACCACCACCTATCGCAATCAAAATATCTTTTCTTGTAAGCCCCAATTGAATTGCTTTTTGAACTATCTTTAAATAATTTTTAATATTCTTTTCTTTTTCACCATCTTTAAGAATAAAAATTTCATTTTCATCAAAGCCAAAATCTTTTTGATACAAATCATACACTTTTTTAGAAATTATAATCAATTTCTTTTTATTGGCAGTATAAGATGCAATTTCTTGCTTAAGCTTATCAAAAGAAGAATCCGAAATCTCGATTGGATAATATTTATCTTCCGCTATTTGAACTTTAAGAGTTTGTCGCATCTATTATAATCCTTATAATTTCATCTTCACTATATTTTGTTGTATCAATAGTATAATGAGCTTTTTTATAATTATTTTCTCTCTTAATCAAAAGATTCTTTAAAACATCTTTAGGATTTTTATTTTGTAATAGTGGTCTGGTAGAATCTTTTGCTATTCTATAATATAGTACATCAAGGTCAGATTTCAAATAAAAAACTTTACCGAAATTTAATAAAGTCGCTCTATTATCAGGATTTTCAAACGCCCCACCACCTACGGAAATAATTTTACCAAATCCCGTACAAACCATTTTTATAGTATCATACTCAAGTTTTCTAAAATAATCTTCTGAATATTGTTCAAAAATCTTGCTTATTGTCATACCTTGAGTTTTTTCAATGACACTATCAGTATCAATTAAAATATAATTCTCTAAATGATTATTAAGCAAAGTTCCAATAGTAGACTTACCGCTAGCAGGCATACCTACAAGAATAATATTACAACATTGCCTCATAATGAGCCTTCATTTCTACAAAATTATCACCACCAAGTTTAGAAAGAAGTTCGTCAACTAAAATAATAGCAACTCTTGCTTCTGCTACAACCGCACAAGCAGGAACAGCACAAGTATCAGATCTTTCAAAATGAGCCGACGCAGGTTGCATATCTTTAATATCAACCGTAGCTAAAGCTTTTCTCATAGTAGGAATCGCCTTCATCGTTCCCTTAATAACCAAAGCTTCACCGTTAGTCATACCACCTTCCAAACCACCGGCATTATTTGTTTGTCTATAAATAGTTTTATTTTTAACAAAAACTTCATCATGCATTTGTGAACCTTTTAAAGATGCAGCATCAACCCCTGCACCAATTTCAACAGCTTTCACCGCCGGAATACTCATAACAGCTTGAGCCAATCTTCCATCAAGTGCTCTGTCCCAATGTACATAAGAACCTAATCCAACCGGAAGATTACCAAATATTACCTCAAATTTTCCACCTAAAGTATCTCCGGCCTGAGAAGCCTCATCAATTGCATTTCTCATTCTATCAGCTGTCAAATCATCTGCACATCTAACATCTGATTTTTCAGCCTTTTCTTTTATCAAAGTATAAGTCTTAGGATAAAAATCCAATTTCACGTTCCCAATTTGAATGACATGCGAAAACCCCATAATTCCAAATTCTTTCAAAATCTGTTTTGCAATCGAACCAACTGCAACTTCAATCGCTGTTTTTCTGGCACTTGAACGTTCTAAAACATCTCTCAAATCAGTAAAATTATATTTTTTAAACCCTGCATAATCAGCATGTCCCGGACGAACTTTTGTAAAAGATTTTTCCCCTATCTTTTTCAAAGTTTCTTGAACAGGATACTCTTGATACTCTGTATTCATAACATCCTGCCAATTTTCAAAATCTTTATTTTTAATTTCAAGACAAATCGGAGCTCCTGTTGATTTGCCAAATCTAACTCCAGACTTTATTTCAACAGTATCTTTTTCTATTTTCATTCTTCCGCCACGGCCATAGCCAACCTGACGTCTTGCAAGATCTTCATTTATTACAGAAACCTTAATCCTTATTCCCGCAGGAACTCCTTCTATAATAGCATTTAAGCACTTTCCGTGACTTTCTCCAGATGTTAAAAATCTAAATTTATCCATAATTAGTATTATATAACAAAAAATCGCCTGATAAACAGGCGATTTTAAATTTCTTATAAATCTGTATAATGCGGAGACATTTTAATATCGTGATGATATCTTTCTTCACTGTCTACAGCAGGATCTATATAAGAATAACAATTCTTCAAAAATCTAACAAACTTATTATGTTTTTTTTCATACAAAGGCTCACAAGGTTTACCTTCTATACGATTTTTCTGAATCATAACCTGTTCAGCAGTAACTTCTGAATATCCATAATTAATTAAATACTCAGGACTTGTTGCCTCTTGAGGTGTTATATCTGCCTTTACAGAAATACATACTAGCGAAACTAAAGCTAAAGTTAATAATAATCTTCTTTTCATAAAACTTCTCACATCACTCATTCTTATTTACTACTATATGATTCCATTATAATCTTTTCTAAAGAATTAATCAAGTCAGCCTCAGGAACTCTTGCAATAATTTCACCTTTTTTAAAAATATACCCTTCTTTAATGGCTCCAGCTATTCCAAAATCAGCATGTCTTGCTTCGCCTGGTCCATTTACAGGACAACCCATAACAGCAATTGTTATTGGTAAATCCATATTCTGAAATCTTTCTTCAACTTTCTTAGCTAAACCGATTAAATCAATCTGAGTTCTTCCGCAAGTAGGACAAGAAACAAAGTTAATACCCTTCTTTCTTAAACCTAAAGATTTTAATATCCCAAACCCGGCATGAACCTCTTCTACAGGTTTTTCAGTCAAAGAAACTCTTATAGTATCCCCAATTCCTTCACTTAACAAAGTTCCTAAACCAACAGAAGATTTTATTAACCCCATTTTTAAAGTTCCTGCTTCAGTTACTCCCAAATGAAGAGGATAATCAACCTTTTTTGCAATACTTCTATAAGCTTCTATAGTCGTCATAACATCAGAAGACTTTAAAGAAACTTTTGTATCATAAAAATTTAAATCTTCCAAAATTTCAATATGCCTTAGAGCACTCATAACCATTTTTTCAGACAATGGCAAATCCATTTGCTCAAATTCTTTTTCTAAAGATCCACCATTAATACCAATTCTAATAGGAACATTATGAGATTTAGCTGCTTCTACAACCTTTACTGTATGTTCTCTTTTCCCAATGTTCCCGGGATTAATTCTAAGTGCGTGGATTCCATTTTCTATACAAGTAAGTGCCAGACGATAATCAAAATGAATATCCGCAACTAATGGAACTGGAGATTTTTTTACAATATCTTTTATAGCACTAGCTGCATCCTTATTTAAAACAGCAAGTCGAACAATCTCACATCCTGCGGCTGCCAATTCGCCAATTTGATCTAATGTTGCAGCAACATCTCTTGTATCTGTATTACACATAGATTGCACTGAAATTGGAGCATCTCCGCCTATCTTTATATTTCCTATTGAAATTTGTCTTGATTTTCTTCTCTCTATCATAATTAACTCTTTCTACTAAAAATGTCTTTCTTTGGGATCTAAAAGCATTCCTGCAAGCTTATCGGCCCCTATAAACTCTCTTTTTTTCATTTTTCTTGAAGCTCTTTCTTTATCATATTCTACAAATTGATGCTCGAATACACACTGACCATTTTCTACCGTTATTATCAAATAACAAGCCTTAGATTCAGGAGTAAAAGGCCTTCCGATACTTCCGACATTAACAACGGTTTGTCTTGTAGAAGTTTGAAATCCGCAAGGAATATGAGTATGTCCGCATAAAATTACATCGGCTTTTACGTTTAATAACATTCTTTCAACTTCTTGCAAAGGAGTGTCCGGTAAAATATCTTCATTATTTTTCCTTGGAGAACCATGCACCAAAAGAAATTTTACTCCTCCTTCAACAACCTCAAGTTGAATCGGCAAATTCTTTAAAAAATCTTTTTCTACAGGATTCAATATTTCCACATCATTTTTTAAAGCCTCTGCCATAATAGGAGCTTTTTCTTTTAATCCTTCATATAACTCATCTGTGTAAGTTGCAATCATCAAATCCGTATTACCTTGAATCATTTTAAACACAGGATTGTCTTTTCTTTTCATAAAATATTCAACAGCATCAGAAGGCTCTGGCCCTGCCATTGCATAATCTCCAAGAATAAAAATCTTGTTACAACTCTTCTTAGAAATATCATCCATTACAGCCTCAATAGCTTCCATATTTCCATGTATATCAGAAATTACGGCAATTTTCATATATTATATCCCCTTAAAAACTCTATTTTTTCTCAATCTTTCGAATTCTTACTTCATTATTTTCAAGATAAATTTCTACCTTGTCCATAACAGGATTAATCCTCAATCCATCTATTATCGCTTTTGGAATTACTACACCCCAACTATTACCAACCTGTATCATTCTTTTTTCTATCATATTATAACTCCAATTATAATATGGATTATAACATGCACCTCTTGGCATTCGGTACGGACATGTGTTAATACATGAGTACTAACAAGGGGGCAAAATATGAATGAAGAAAAAATAAAAGAATGCAATCAAATTATTAATATGTTCGAAACAACTTTTTACGCGCTAAAATGGCAAACAAGAGAAGATTACAATTGGAAATTTGGTGCAATTGTTTCTGAATATGAATATATCCTAAAAAAATTAAAAGAATTCTGTTATAACAATATAGGATGTATTGAAGAGTAATAATAAATTAATTTTCGTGCAAAAATTGCACCAAAATTATTATTTCTTTTCTACTTTTCGGATCCTTACTTCGTTATTCTCAAGGTAAATTTCTACCTTGTCCATAACAGGATTAATCCTTAATCCGTCTAAAATAGCTTTTGGGATTATTACTCCCCAGCTATTGCCTATATTTCTTAATTTTTTCTCAATCATTAAAACCTCTCGACTAGATTATAACAAAACAATGTTGACATTTTGTTGCTACTTTTGTTACTATTTTTGTAGTAACAATAAAGGAGAAAAATATGAACGAAGAAAAAATAAAAGAATGTAATCAAATTATTAATATGTTCGAAACAACTTTTTACGCTCTAAAATGGCAAACAAGAGAAGATTACAATTGGAAATTTGGTGCAATTGTTTCTGAATATGAATATATTTTAAAAAAACTAAAAGAATTCTGCTACAACAATATAGGATGTATTGAAGAGTAAATTAATATTTTATACAATAAATTACACCTAGCCACCTTTACTATTTTTTGTAAAAATCAGTCAATTTTTCAAAATAAAAATACTTTATATAACTGTGTAGCATTGTTTTTGAGTGTGTGATTATAGATGAGCGAAATTAGTCCGATAATGTATCAAAATCAAATAGATAAGCTTCCTCAAATCCAACAAGATTATAATAAAGTAAAATCTTCTATTGATAAAAATAATAGCTTAAGCTCAATTTTTGATGTTATACCAACATTTAGACGAGTAGAAAATATTCCCAATAAAATTGAGCACTCAGACTATATTCCCGCAGCAGGATTACTATCACTTGCAGTATTAAATGCTCCAGAAGATTGGCGAGATATGAAATCTGCATATAACCAATTCAAATGTGCTGCAACAAATCAAACTTTCAAACCATCTTACGACTATAGAATTGCACAACATCCATTTTCTTTTTTTAGAGGAACATTATTACATAACTTTGTTAATCCATCAACAAGCCCTTGCCCCAAATTAGCTAAATGGCTTTTTAAAAATGATACGACACTTATGGATACAAAATTCGGAGATTATATTTCTAAAAAGCTTAAAATTGTAGATTCAAACCATAATACAAAAATAGAAAATATTACCTCTACAAATGAAAAACCTATATTCATTAAAGCTAAAGAATTCAAAGCTCCAAATTTATTTGGCGAATTAACCGCACGAGCAATGACAAGAACAACCAAAATCGGAACAGCAGTTTTGGGCGGACTTGAAGCTGTTCATTTAGCAAGAGAGATTTCTGATGGAGAAAATGCTATCAAATCAACAGTAAAATCAGCTATAAACCTCACAAGCACAATTGCCGGTATAGGTTACGGAGGAGCAATCGGTACAAAATGTATCGGTCCAATCGGTTCTCTTGTCGGAATGGGACTCGGTGCAATAGCAGGAAATCAAATTTCTAAATTAATAGATTAAGCATTTTGAACATCTTTTAATAATGTATCATATGCTTCCATACTGCCTGCATTAACATATTTCCTAGCTGCATTTATTGTATCTATAGCATCCTGTTTTGAAATCTCTTTAAATAGAATTACGCCATCTAAAATAGCATCATACCAAGTAGTGTTAATATTACCTCTTCTTCTATACCAATCTTCGGCTTCTTTCAATAATTTTTGATTCACTGCTTGAAATGCAGGCTGATTTGATTTTTTCACACCTCTATTTAATCCCACACCATTTACACTACTAACCGCAGGATTTAGACCTATTTTCATACTACACACTCCTAAATTTTAGTTCCATTTTCATGTGAATTATAACAAATTTTTCTCCTTATTGTCACTATTTACGAAACAATTTGTAACAATAACGTATTGAAATAAAATCTTTTTTATATTTTAATAATTTTACGGAGGAAATTTCCTCTAGTTCACTAAGAAAGCGATTTTATAAATTTTTGAATAATCCAAATATTAAACTAGCCAAATTTGCAGGATTCTGTTACGGAGTCAAAAGAGCCGTCGAAACTGCTATAAAATTAAAAAAAGAAAACCCAAACAAAAATATCTACATCTTAGGAGAATTAATTCATAATACAGATGTTATTAATGAGTTGGATAAATTGGGGATAAAAACCATTTATGAATTACCTTCAAAAGGAGAAGGAATTTGTATTGTAAGGAGCCACGGTGCTACACCTCAGGTATTTGAACAGATTAAAAACGCAGGATTTGAAGTTGTAGATTTAACCTGTCCTGACGTGAAAAAAGTTCAACAAAGAGCTATTGAATTAGCTAAAAATGATTATTTTGTAGTAATTGTTGGAAAACCTAATCATCCGGAAGTTATGGCTATTAAAGCAAACGCTGATTTATATTCTAATAAAGTAGTTGTTGCAACTACTATTGAAGAATTAGAGCCATTTAGTTCTGCGATAAAATCTCACAGAAAGGTTGGAGTTGTTGTTCAAACAACTCAAATGGTTTCTTCTTTAAATCTTATTGTTAATTATTTAAACACTATAGCAAAAGAAGTTTTAATATATAACACAATTTGCCAATCTACAGCAATGAGGCAAAAAGAAGCTAAAGAATTAGCTAAAGAAAGTGATTTAATGGTAGTTGTAGGTTCTAAAAAAAGTGCTAACACTACTCATCTTGCAGAGATTTTAAAAGATTGTACAAAAACTATCCACATTGAAAATGATACAGAATTGGATGGATACAAAGAATTATTCAATAATGTTGAAAACATAGGAATAACAGCCGGAGCATCTACTCCGCAATCAATTATAGATAAAGTCATAGAAAATATAAAAGGAGGAATATAATTATGACAACAACTGAAATTCGTGATGAATTTGAAATGTTACTAGAAGAAAGCTTTGCAAAAGCTAACACTGTTGCTGATATCGTTGAAGGTACAGTAATAAAAAAAGAAGCTGAAGGCTATTTAGTAAGCGTTAAGGGTGCTAAAATGGAAGCTTTCTTATCAAACAGAGAATTATCAAGCGATTCTGAAGAATTAGAAATCGGTGATATTAGAGAATTTTATGTATTAAAAGAAGAAAACAATGAAGATGCAATGCAATTATCATTAAAAAGAATTGCATTTGCTCAAGCTTGGGCTCAACTTAATGATGCTAAAATACAAGGCGATACAATCCTTGCAAAAGTTGTTTCAACGGTTAAAGGTGGTGTATTAGTTGATGTGGCAGATCTTAAAGGATTCATACCTTCTTCTCAATTAAGAACAGGTACTCCTTTTGAAGGTCTTGTTGATCAAAAAATCGAAGTTAAAGTTCTTGAAGCTGATCCTAAGAAAAATAAACTTATCTTATCTCAAAGACAAGCTGTTGCAGAACAAAGAGATCAAGTTGTTGATAATGTTTTATCATCTCTTGAAGAAGGTCAAGTTGTTTCTGGTAATGTTGTTAGAATCACTGATTTTGGTGCTTTTGTTGACATTAACGGAATTGATGGACTTCTTCCTATTTCTGAAATCTCTTGGCAAAGAATTAAACACCCTTCTGATGTTATCACTTTAGGTGACACTATCGAAGTTAAAATTATTAAAATTGACCACGAATTAAAGAGAATTTCTTTATCATTAAAAAGAATGGGTGAAAATCCTTGGCAACAAATTGAAGGACAATTCGAAGAAGGACAAGTTGTTAAAGGTACTGTAAACAAAGTAACTACTTTTGGTGCTTTTATTAACATTTTCCCTGGAGTTGAAGCTTTATTACCAGTTGCTGAAATGGCTGATGAAAATGTTAATCCATTCAACATGTTCAAAGTTGGTGCTGAAGTTGATGTTCTAATCAAAAAATTCACTCCAAAAGAACACAGAATTGCATTATCTGTTAAAGATATTCAAAAATAGTTGATGTTATAAAATTGAGGCGAGAAAGTTAAAACTTTCTCGCCTATTTTTTACTTTTAGCAAAAAATAATTTATTTAGTTTTAAAATATTAGTATGTTTATAAATAATATTGGTAAAAATATATCTCCAAATTTTCAAGCAAAATTAAGTTTAAAAGAGTTAAATAAAATTTATTCTAAACCAAATTTAAAAATAGAAAAAACTTGTATTGATACAATGTTTAATGAAAATTACTTGGTAAAAAAGCTTGATAATTATTCTATTTTTATGAAAAATAATGTGCTTTGTAAATATTTTAGCAAGCCTAAAACTAAGGCAGAAAAGATATTAGCACTTATTCAATATAAATCAATACTTTATGCCAGAAAATTAGCGGATAGAATTTTTTTATTACAAAATTTAGCAAAAGTTAATAAGACAAATGATGTTTTCAAACAAATAGAAAACAAACCAGATAAATATACCGAAGAATTAGCAAAAATCGGAAATTCTATTAATAATAAATATATTGTAATAAATAATGAGGACCATATTTTAGAAAGAGTTGCAAAATCAAAAAATTCTACTATATTTGTCTTAAACCACCCTAACTATCATAAAGACAAATTTATTTATGTAATATTAAATTCAATTCTTAGTAAACTATATGTTCAAGAAAATAAGCAAGCGCAAAGTCCTATACCAAAAATTTTAGTAAGCAGAAATATGCTAAAAGTTGTTCATAATAAAATAGGTGAAATTTATAAGAAAATGGGATTAACCCCTATTGATGCTTCATTACAAAATAAAGACAGCAATTTTAATGCGGTATCAATTCATTCTTTACTAAAAGATTTTGTCAATAATAAAGCAAATATTTTTATTTTTCCGGAAGGTAATAATTCATCATACTTGGATAAACCTCTTGAAGAGAGATTACAAAACGGAGTTGCTAATTTTGTAAAAAAAGCAGTAAATAATAAAAGAAGTGTTCGTATTGTTCCTGTAAGCATTCAATACACAAAAGAAAAAAATAGCTTAGGTAAAATTTTTATTGGGAAACCTTTATTTTTTAGAAAACGAAAAAATGAAATAATTTACACAGAAGGTCAGGAAAAACAAAAAATTAAAATAATCGAATACAAAAATTCAACTTCTGAAATATTAAATACAATTTGCCAAAGTATGAAATTTGGCTTAAAGAAAGTTAAAAATCTTGATTAATAAATTAATCATTATAGACTTTGACTCTTCTTAGTTCTTGTTGCTTTTTAAAGATAAACATCTTAATTGTCGAATAATATCCGATAGCAAGAACTAAACCAGCAGTTACCCAAGCAATAGGACCTGCATAAAATACCCCTAAATATCCGATTTTTGTTGCAAGATAAATCGCAACCCAAGCTCTTACTAAAAGTTCACCAATAGAAGCAAATAAAGGTATTGTTGCTCTTCCAAGACCTTGCAGTGCATTCCTGTAAATAAAAATTTGAGCTAAAAAGAAATAGAATAATGAACTTACAAACAAATAATCATGAGCGAGTTTTACAATAGAATTATTTCCTTCTCCAATAAATACTCTAACTAAATCTCCTCCATAAAAGTGCATTACAAAAGCCATAAAAAGACTTAAACCAATATTTATCAAAGAAGCTCTTTTAACTCCATATCTTATCCTTGAAAAATTATTAGCACCGAAGTTTTGAGCAACGAATGTCGCCAAAGCAACACCAAAAGAAATCATTGGTAATGTTGCAATCTGCTCAATTCTAAGAGCTGCTGTAAAAGAAGCTATAATATCTGCACCAAAAGAATTACAAACGCTTTGAATGATTAAAATACTCAAACCCAATATTGCAAATTGCATAGACATTGGTAAACCAACTTTTAAATGGTCTAAAGCAAATTTATAATCTTCTTTCCAATTAAACTTCCAGTCAGATTTTTTTAAATGAAGAATCGGAAACTGTTTTTTGACATACAAAAGACATAAAATCACAGAAATACCTTGTGAAACAACAACCGCAAATGCAGAACCTGCTACTCCCCAATGAAATTTTAAAATAAATAAAAGAGCTAAAAATATATTCAAAATAGAAGCTATAATAAGACAATACAAAGGTGTCATACTGTCTCCTAAAGCTCTTATAATACTTGCTAACATATTATAAAAAGTTACAACCATTAATCCATAGACAATAATTTGGATATAATCAAAAGCATCCTTAAAAATTTCAACAGGAACATTCATCCAAATCAAAATATATTTCATCAAAACAGAACAAACTATAGTAAATAAAGCTGTAAACACAAATCCCAAAATACAAGACATCGTAACGGATTTTCTAACACCATCAAAATCTTTAGCCCCAAATCTTTGTCCTGTAATAACTGCAAATCCATTAGTTAAACCAACTAAAATAAACATAATAAGAAAAAACAAAGGAGAAACTGCTCCAACAGAAGCTAAAGCATTAATTCCCAATGTTCTACCAACAATAATAATATCTGCAATATTATAAAATTGCTGAAATATATTCCCAATAAGCAAAGGAATAGAAAAAAGCAACATTAATTTTACAGGAGCTCCCTTTGTCAAATCATTAATCATTTCGTCTAGCCTTTTTTATGATTACAATAAATTTCTTTTAAACTATAATAACAAAAAAAGGAGAAGATGCTATGCATAATATTAAACTGAAAGGTATTAATAAAAACGGAGAAGAAAAAAACTTTTCATTGAATGATTTTAAAGGTAAAAGAATTGTTTTATATTTTTATCCAAAAGATAATACATCAGGCTGCACTCAAGAAGCTTGTAACTTCAGAGACAACATAAACAGAATTACCTCATATGCAGAAGTTATTGGAGTAAGTCCTGATAGTATAAAAAGTCATTTAAATTTTCGAGATAAACAAGATTTGAATTTTATATTACTTTCAGACGATGAACATAAATTAGCGGAAGCTTTTCAGGTTTGGAAAGAAAAATCGATGTACGGTAAAAAATATATGGGAATAGAACGCTCAACTTTTGTAATATCTCCAGATGGTAAAATTGAAAAAGAATGGAGAAAAGTTAAAGTAAACGGACACGTTGATGAAGTTATTAATTATTTAACAACTCCCTCTTCCAACTAAAATAGAAATAAATTGCAAGAAAAAAGTAGACACTCCACATAATAATTGTGGAGTATACTTTTTCTCCACCTAATGCAATATTAATCCACATAATTGCACTTAAACCATTTACAATCATCCAAAAAATCCATTGTTCAATACTTCTTTTTACCGTTAAATACATGCCTGTAATAGAAAAAACAGTAGTAATCGCATCAAAAAAAGGATTTTTATCTTTTAAATAAATCAAAATAAACGAAAATAATATTGAACTTATTATTGAAATAATTAACAAATTAAAAAAAGTTTTTTTATCCAACTGACTTTTTTTTATTTCAAATTTGCCCCTCTTTAAATTCTTCTTCCACTTAAAGAAACCTAAAATTTGCATCGGAACATAATAAAACAAATACAAAATTAGATTTCCCCACAATGAATTAGTATAAGAAAGATAAATATAAAAACCTGATCCTGAAAGTCCAAATAAATAACAAATAGGATTTCCTTTACCAGCAAAAACAGTATAAGTAATTCCAAAAAATGCTGATAATAAAGCCGGAATACTATCTTTAAAAACAAAAAAATTAAACAAAAGAACAAAATAAACTAAAAAAAGAAAATAAAGTTCAAAATTTTTACAAAATTTTAGTTTAATAAATCTCATATTTATGTTATCTAATAAAAATAGATGAAAGTAAATTCAAACAGGGATATCTCATTCAAAGGATTTTATAATAATAAAGCTTTAAAAAAGAGCTTAGAGTTTGCCGCAGATTATGGTGCAATGTTTGCAGCAACAACAACTTTAGCTCTATCAACCTTTGCTCGCCCTGCTGCAATAATGCTTGCCCCACATACGGATAAAGAAAATAAAAAATTTGCCTGTGCTAAATCTCTAGCCTCATCAGTTGCACAATTTATTTTAACATTTATTATTGCAACCCCGATGGGAAATGCTATTAAAAATATTGACAAAAATCCTAATAAATTTTTAAAACAAAAAACCATCAGCAATTTACAAAAAACAAGTAAAAATTTAGTTGAATCAAAAAATTATGAATTTGCAACTCAATTATTTAAACTAGGTTCAGGATTAATTGTCTCAATTCCAAAAGCAATACTAACAGCCGCCTGCATGCCATTTATATTACAAAAAATATTTCATAAGCCAAAACCCTTAAAAAATAAAGAACAACCCGAGTCAAACAATATAAATTTCAAATCAAAAGGTTCAGAAAAACTTTCAAAAGGTATCGGAAAAATTCTGGATAAAAAATGGCTGCAAAACTTCAGTGAAAAATACAAAGACAGTAATTTCGTAATGCATATAGTTGCTCTAACAGATGCCTTAACAACAGGAACATTTATCCACGAAGTCTATCGAAGCGAAAATATAGAAGAAAGAAGAAAAAAGGCAGTAATGTATAACGCAGGAATATCAACCGCTTTAAGCATTGGAACAGGGTATCTGGCAGACAAATTAATGGACAAACCAACAGAAAAATTTATACAAAATTTTAAAAAAGCAAACAAAGGTCAACCAAATTTAGAAAAACAACTACTCGGTATAAAAGTCGCAAAACCTATTTTAATAGTCGGAAGCGTATATTATATGATAATTCCCTTTATTTCAACAATTTTAGCAGATATAGCAGATCACGATCCGAGATTTGATTTACCACATAAAAAACATAAAAATCTAAACAAGAAAATCTAACTTAAATTTGTTTCACAATTCCCATAAAACTGATTTAATATAGTAAATTTTTTAACCTTACTAGACTCTTTAATAATTCTTGCAGAGGAATTTGTTAATAAAACTTGATTTTGTACGCACTCAAAACCTTTATCCATAAAATCTTGTTCATCTTGTTGACCAGTTTGAGTGTATTTTTTAGTTCTTATAAATAAATTAAATTTCTTATTTCTTTTACTAACTTGAGAAAACGCAAAACTTATAATTTCATCCAAATTCAAATCAATCCAAGAAGATTTATAAATATCTAAAATATAATTAATCCCATCAGAAGATTTAATTGAAATATAAGCAGTAATATTTTTTGATTTTTTATTTTCAATTACATATCTATACTCAACAAAATCTGCCAAACCTTTAAAAATAATTTCCTTAAACTCTCTTGCATCTTTACTTAAAAGCGTTCTAAAATGCGGCAAAAGCGATTCATTGTATAAATTAGCAACTAAAGGAGCATCAGAAGATTTAAACTCTCTATAATCTTTTTTATTAAAACTTCCATATTCAAAATTTTTAATTTCCCAAACTTTTTCATAAGAAATTTGAGTAAAATTACATCTTGAAATAAAAAGCTTAATTAACTCGGGCAAATAATCATCCACTTTTACAATAAAAGAAGTAGTCCCCATTGCCTTATATTTAGAAACAACAAACTGAATAAGTTCAGCAGCATCTTCATAACAATTTTCCTCAAAAAACAATCTTTGAATTTTCATTTTCTTTTGAGGACATCTACTTGGAGAAACAGTAATCAGCCCTTTAATCTCATCTTTATCTTTTAGAACATAAGATTCAGGTAAAAACTTTAATTTTAAAGGTAAAAAATAATGCAAAGGTAAAAACGGATTAAACATAATATTATTTATCCTAGCTTCGTTATTATTAAGAAACGAAATCATTTCTTGCATATTTTTCTTATCAAAATAATAAAGCTTTCTAATTCTTCTCATAAAAAGATTATATCACACAAACAACAACCATACTAAAGGATGAGTGCAAAGGTGAGTAAAATTTGATAGAATAAAATAAAGTTTAGGAGGTTTATATGTCAATTGATGACGCTTTGGTAATGATATTAGCAGGAGGAGAAGGAAAAAGATTATTTCCTCTAACTCAAGAGAGAGCAAAACCTGCAGTACCTTTTGGAGGAAGATATCGAATTATAGATTTTGTTCTAAATAATTTTATTAACTCAGGTTTTTTCAAAATCAAAGTACTCACTCAATACAAATCAGATTCTTTAAATAAACATATTTCAAAAGGTTGGGCCTTATCACCTTTTTTAAATCAGTACGTAGATCTAGTACCTGCCCAAATGCGAACAGGCGGAGCTTGGTATCAAGGAACAGCTGATGCAGTTTTCCAAAATGCATTTCATATACACGATGAAGAACCCGATTACGTTTGTGTATTTGGCGGAGATCACATCTATAAAATGGATGTTGGACAAATGCTTGATTTTCATAAAGACAATAATGCCGACCTAACAATTTCAGCAATTCCAATTCCAATAGAAGAAGCGTCTGAATTCGGTATTATTGAAGTTGATGAAAACTGGAGATTAACCGGTTTTATAGAAAAACCTCAAACTCCGCCTAAGGCAATGCCAAATAATCCGAAAATGTGCTTAGCATCAATGGGAAATTATATTTTTAACAAAGATATTTTACTAAATGCCTTAGAAGAAGATTCAAAAATACAAGAATCTAACCATGATTTCGGTAAAAATGTTATTCCAATGTTATTAAATCAAGGTAAAAATATATTTATCTATAACTTCCATGAAAACCATTTCCCAGGAATTACAGAAAAAGAAAAAGGTTATTGGAGAGATGTTGGCTGCATTGATGCTTACTGGCAAGCTAATATGGATTTACTTGATTATGAGCCGGAACTCAATTTATATTCAAAAGAATGGCCAATAAGAACATTTAATTATAACTATCCACCTGCAAAATTCATATGGCAGCAAGGTGATAGAGTAGGAATGGCAACAAATTCAATGGTATCTGAAGGTTGTGTAGTATCAGGCGGTATGATTTCAAGATGCATACTTTCTCCAAAAGTTAAAATTAACAGTTACTCACAAGTAACAGATAGTATTTTGATGGAAAACGTAAATGTTGGCAGATATTCTGAAATCAGAAAAGCTATAATTGATAAAAATGTTGATATTCCTCCTTATACTAAAATCGGAATAAACAGAGAAGAGGATTTAGCAAGAGGTTTTTATGTATCCACAGGCGGAGTCACTGTAGTTCCTAAAAATGCTAGGTTATAAAAAAGTTTTACAAATTGTAATAATTAAGCAACTATTAACTCCTAAAAAACTTTATAAATATAAGGGATAAAAGATTAAGTTAATTAGGAGTTATTATGACTACAACAGCAACGACAGCAGGAGCAGTTGCAGATAATAATACGAGTTTTTTAAAGAAAATGCCAAAACTAGCAAAAGTTGGAGGGATGGCAGGAATTATCACACTTGGAACTTGTATTTTTGATTTTATGGATGTTCCATCGGCTTTTAAACTAAAATATGATGATAACGGCCAAAAAGTTGAAGGGACAAATTGGAAAAACGGAGGTAAAGAAACAGGGAAATCAATTGTGCGTTGCTTAAGTTATTTTGTACTGCCAGCTTTATTATTAAATCCATTAAGTTGTGGCGGTGCAATAGCAGCAACAGTTGCCAGTGTTGGAAAATTTGTATTACCAATCGGAATTTCTAAAATGTGGCAAAAAATACTACCTTCAGAACAAAAACTGGTCACTAATGCTTGTAAACAAAAAGGAATTGCATACAACCCTAAAGCCACAGATAATCCTGATGGGCATGATGTAGATAAAATAATGGATATAATTGATCCTAGCAAAATAACCACTAAAAAAGTTGAATACAGTGCTTAAATTTTACCGTCAAAAGGATTTTTTTTATCTTTATCTTCTTCCACCCAAATTAAAGTAATCGAAAGTGGAAGCTTTCCAAATGGATTTGTAGCAACTTTGTCATACTTTTTAATTTTTCTATTTAGTAATTTAAAAAAACTTGTTACTTTCATAACAATATCATTACATTTTTATTATGTTGTTTAATTAGCTTAAAAGCTAAAAAAAGATTTTAAGATATTAGACTTTTTAATTAAATAAATTTAATTAAATTTAAAAAATTTACAAAAATTTACAAAATAAATACAATAAAAAAAACTTAAATTTTATAATTTCAGGATTAATGAAGCTGGAATTCTTGATTCAAAAAAAAACATTTTTAATAAAACATTCTTAAAACGAAAAAGAAAATCAAAAATTCATCTTTACATTTTCTTTACAAAACAAAGTTTACTAGCAATTTTTATTTTTAGCGACTTTTAAATGTATATCTTAGTTGATATAATCAACTTATATAAACAAAGTTATATGTGTATGATAAACAGAATAAATATTGAAAACACTAGTAAATTAAATAGCTATCAAATTGTTCGTAACCAAAAAGATGAAGGAAAGCAAAATCCTAATTTTAAAGGAGCAGGAGCAATGATATTAACAGGCATTCAAATGTGCGAAAGAATGCCAATGGTAAATGTTACCGTTGTTGACATGTTATCAGCAATCTTACCAAGAACAATTGTAGAATCAACCACAAACTGGTTTGCAGGTTTTGAGGCTTTTAGAAGAGAATCTTCGGGTTTAGTTGTTAACTGCTTAATTCCAAGCATGATAACATTAGGCATAGCAAAATGTTTAAATCCTATTATTATGCCAAAAGGTATTAATATGTCCGGCTGCTGGGCTGATAGTACTCTAATTGATAAAGCTGAAGAGTATTACAAACAAGCTAAAGGCGAAGATAGAGTTAAAGAATCTTTAAAAAGAATTTTAGGAAATATTGAGGGTTCAGAAGGTAAAAATCATAGAGTCGTATTCAAAGATGTATTATCAGAAAAAGAATTGGATAATTTTTCACAAAGATTAAGTGAATTATCTCGTTCAGGGAAGGATTCAAAGACATTTAAAAAAGATTTTAATAAAATAGTAGAAGAAATTGTAGATAAAACAAAAATCTCTGAACACGTTAAAATAACTGATGGTAAAGAAGTTAAGGCTTTATCAGTCGGCTCAATGTTAAAAGATTCAGTAAAATTCTACGAAGAATTTCAAAAAAAAGGCAATAAACTCAGTATTGAAGAATTTGCTAAAAAAAGTAAAACATTAGTAAAATCAAAAAGTTTGATGGGACTAGCCGTAGTTTTACCATTAGCAATTTCAATGCAATATATTAACCGTTGGATTACAAGTAAAATATCCGGCGTAAAAGGAGCACCTATCTATGATGATTTTGGTAAAAACGGTCAACCTAAAGAAATGACTCCTGAAGAAAAAAGAGGATTATTTAAACAAAAATTAATATCAATTTCTTCAATGTTAGGAGTATCACTACTTTCAATGATGAAAATGCCGAGTATGAATATGCTTGAATTTAAAGGCATATTCCCAACAATGGATCAAGCAAGAATTATATCTACCTCAACATTTGCATCAAGAATGGCAGCCGCCGAAGACAAAAATGAACTTGCAGAATCAACAATAAGAGATATCGCGACTTTTTCAGGATTATACTTCTTAGGTGATTATGCCGCAAAAGGTGCCGCAACAATTATTCAAAGAAATACAGGAACGGTTTTATTAAATGAAACAAAACAATTAGATAAGAATGCAAATATTTTCCAAAAAGCTTGGCATTGGGTTAAAGATATAAACGTAAAATCTTCAGAAGAAGTTACAAGTAAAACAGAACAAATGCTTAAAGAAAAAGGTTTAACTCCAACAAAAGAACAGCTAAATACAATCAAAAAAGAATTAAATAACGCAAAAAATTTACGTTCAGTTTGCCAAATAGCAAACCTTGGGTTATCATTAATTTTGTTAGGGATAATAGTTCCGGTATTTACAAGAAAAAATACCAAAAAGAAGCATGAATTAGCTTTAAAACAAGCTCAAGAAAATAATAATTCACAAGTCGAAATAAAAAAATAAATAGCGTAGGTTTACAATGAAAGTACATTCAGCTCAACCAAATCAATACCAAAATAAAAATATCAATTTTAAAAATGCAGTCGATACAAGTTTACGATTTTTTGCTACAAACCAAGCATTAGGAGCCAATGCAATTGATATTGCGTCAATGGTTGCACCAAGAACAACCAGTGATATGATAAAACGTGGTCCGACTGCAGGTATGGAAACTTTAAGACGTGAAATTATGGGTACGGTTAATGATACTTTAATCGGCTCTTACGGTATTCTTGCGGGTTCTTTAATAGCTTATGCTATGAATAAAAAATATGAAGTAAATATTAATAAAATATTTACCGCACCCGAAACTTTAAATATCTTAGCTGACAATAAAGCACGACAATTAAAAGATAAAAAAACTCAAGCTGAATATTTGAAAGAAACATTAAGCAACATAAAAGCCTTTAATCCAACTTCTAAAAACGCAGATAAAGAAGGCTTTGTAAGATTATCAAATGATACTATAGAAGAAGCTGCAAAATATTTTGATGAAGCTTTAAAAAATGAAAATTTACACTTTAAAGAATGGACAAAAGATAAAACAGTTAACGCAAGAAACGTTATTATGAATAAAATAACAGAAAATACAGGCGCTCAATCAGAATATATATTAGAATCAGTTGATAAAAAAATAACAAGTAAGTCTAGTTTGAAAACATTATTAGATGATATTTATTTAGTTTCACATTCATTTAACAAAGAAAAAGTAACAAAAGCTTTTGAAGAACAAATAAAATCAGGAAAAGGCATAAAAGAAAATTCTTTTGTAAAAGGCTTACAAAAATTTATGAAAACCAGAGCTGGAATCGGATTTTTAATGGGTGCAGCTGTTGGTATGGCAACTCAACCAATAAATATGTATTTATCTAAATTAAAAACAGGTTCAGATGGTTTTGTTGGAGTAGAAGGAAGAAGTAAAGATAACAGTAATCAATTTAAAGTAATAAAAGCTGCAAGTAGCGTAGGTTTCTTTAGCATGATTTTAGCTACCCTAAAAGCTGGCCCATTACAATTTATGGATAAAATGGCATTTAAAGGAGTATGGCCAACAGTTGAACAGCTTAAAGGTATTTACGGTGTTACAATTATTTCCAGAATTTTCTCTGCACGTGATAAAGATGAACTTAGAGAAGTTTTAACCAAAGATACTTTAGGATATCTAAGCTGGCTTGTTTTAGGAGATATCATAAATAAACTTACAGCTGATATGTTGGATAAATCAGTTATAAATTACAATAATAAAACTAAAGACAAAAATATCTTTAAGCGTACATTTAATGCTCAATTAAAAACAAGAGATGAAATTTTAATTGAAACACTAGCTAAGAACGGAATTTCTACAACCAAAGAAAATAACGGTAAATTAGTTGCAAAAACTTTCAAAGAAATGCTAAAAGATTTAGATAAAATTAATGATAGTAATGTAAAAAAACTAACTAAAAAACGTTTAGGAACATTAAATAAAGCACAACTTACAGGTTATATATTCTCAGGTTTAGTACTTGGTTTAGGTATTCCAAACTTAAATATATACGTAACTAATATGTTAGATAAAAAACGCAAAGCACAAAAAGCTAAACAAGCTCAAACTGTTGCAACTGCATAATGCCTTAGTTTTGTTCCATTCTCTTTTCTATAAGAAAAAAATAAGTCATTATTACAACTTGTACAATATGGACAAATATCAATTGATTTAACTCCAAATTCTTCAAGCTGCCTAGCGTTAATCTTCTTTAAATCAACATTTCTATTTTGATAAAGCCCTTCTGGATTATTAACTGTAGTTAATAATTTTTCTTTAACATCATCAGAAACTTCATAGCAACAAACAGAAATTGCCGGACCAATTACAGCTATAATATCACTAGGATTTGATTGCATTTTTTGTATTGTCTTAACTCCAATTCTTTGAGCAGTTCCCCTCCAACCGGCATGAGATATTGCAATTATTCTTTGTTTCTTATCATAAAAAATCAATGGAGTACAATCGGCAAATTTTAAATAAATTACATCATTATGATTTTTTAAAATTAAACCATCAGTATCTGGATATTCCAACTTATCATTCACAAATTCAATATTATCACTATGAGTTTGAATTGGTGTTACAACTCTTTTTGATTGAATTTTACTAAAATCAAATTCATCTCTTGTCGTAAAAAAAGCATTAATATCTTTCAAAAAATCACTTCTTAAAACCTTTTTACCCAAATATTCTTCAAAATAAAACATATTAAACTCTCTAAAAAAATATACTTATAATATTAAATTATATAAAAATCCATATTCCAGTCAAATCAACAATATTTTATTTATCCTAATTTTTATTTACCCCCTTCATTTACCCCCTTCATTTACCCCCTTCATTTACCCCCCTCATTTACCCCCCCTCATTTACCCCTTTCCCCTTTACTTTACATTTTTCCCTGTTTTTGTTACGATTTTAGTGCTAAAAAAGAAATTTATAGGGAGATGAAAAACTGATGACCAGAATGAAATCAAATAATTGCGGAGAACTAACTCTAGACAATTTAAATCAAGAAATAACTTTATCCGGCTGGGTATCAACAGTAAGAGATCTTGGCGGGATATTATTTATAGAATTAAGAGATAGAAGTGGATTTTTTCAATTAGTAGCAAACCCACAAATTAACCCTGAAGTACATAAAGCTTTTGAAAAAGTGAGAAGTGAATATGTAATAATGGTAAAAGGTAAAGTTACTAAACGTCCGGAAGAAACATATAATGAAAAATATCCAACAGGACAAGTTGAAATGTATCCTGAATCTGTAGAAATTCTATCTGAATCAAAAGTATTACCATTTGTGTTAGGAGATGATAATGTTTCAGAAGATGTTCGTTTAAAATACAGATATTTAGATTTAAGAAATGAAAAAATGCTTCATAATTTAACAACAAGACATAATATTTGTCAGGCAGTTAGAAATTATTTGAATAACAAGGGATTCTTAGAAGTAGAAACACCTATTTTAATTAAAACGACTCCAGAGGGAGCAAGAGATTATTTGGTTCCATCAAGAGTACAAGAAGGAAAATTCTTCGCACTACCTCAATCACCACAAATTTTTAAACAATTATTGATGGTAGGCGGAATTGAAAAATATTATCAAATAGCTAAATGTTTCAGAGATGAAGACTTAAGAGCAGACAGACAACCTGAATTTACTCAAATAGATATGGAACTATCTTTTGTTGAACAACAAGATGTTATAGAAACTGTAGAAGGTCTTTTGGTTGACGCATTCAAAGCTGCAGGAGTTGAAATAAAACCTCCTTTTATTCAAATGCCTTGGCAAGAAGCAATGGATAGATACGGTTCTGACAAACCTGATACAAGATTTGGTTTAGAACTATTTGATATTGGAGATATTATTCTTGAATCAGAATTTGAAATTGTTAAAAAGACTCTTCAAAATGGGGGTATAGTACGCGGTATAAGAATCCCTGGCGGAGCTAAATATTCAAGAAAAGATATTGATGATATTACAAAATTAGCAGTATCTTTTGGAGCAAAAGCTTTAGCAAACATTATTTATAACGAAGACGGCACAGCAAAATCTCCTGTATTAAAATTCGTAACAGAAGAACAAGCAAAACGTATTCAAGAAAGAGCTGAAGCTCAAGCAGGAGATATTATCTTCTTCGTAGCTGATAAGCCAAAACTAGTTTATGACATTATGGGTAGATTGAGATTACATTTTGGTAAATCTTTAAACCTAATCGATGAAAATAAACATAATTTGTTATGGGTAGTAGACTTCCCAATGTTTGAATATTCAGAAGAAGAAGGTAGATACATGGCAATGCACCACCCATTCACATCTCCAAACTTGAATGATTTAGACAAATTAGATAGCGGAGATTTAGGAAATGTTAAATCTATTGCTTATGATATCGTTTATAATGGGACTGAATTAGGTGGTGGAAGTGTTAGAATCCATTCAAGCGAAGTTCAAAAGAAAATCTTTAAAGCATTGGGCTTAACAGAAGAAGAAGCAACCGAAAAATTCGGATTTATGGTCAATGCTCTACAATATGGAACACCTCCTCATGCCGGTTTAGCAATCGGATTAGACAGATTAGTAGCTCTATTATGCAGAACAGATTCAATCAGAGATGTTATTGCATTCCCTAAAAACGCAAGTGCTAAATGTTTGATGAGTGATGCTCCTGGCGAAGCTTCTTTACAACAGCTTAGAGAATTACATATCAAAAGTACAGTTAAAAAAGAAGTGTAAGGGTAAATAGGGGTAAATTTAATCTAATTAATAGTTATACCTATAGACTTTCTGATTTAAATAAAAAATAAAAAAAGGACTTGCTTTAAAATAAGGCAAGTCTTTTTATATAAAAGGAAATAAAGGAAAATAAATTTTATTTATAATTAACCGCTACCCCAATCAAATACTGAAGATATAGCATCATCAATTAAAGATTGAATAGATTGAATTTCAGTATTGATTGATTCCAACTCCGTAGATAAATCTTGATTTTCAATATCTAACCAATTTTCTTTTTCAGAAATCCTTTCTTTTTCAGCATTATACCAAGCTGTGATTTCTTCTCTAACTCCGGAATCAGTACGTGATTCAACTAACCCAGAAGTTATAAAGTAAGTTAATGAAGTATCCGGATCATAATTACCTTCGTCATTAACAGTTGCAAGTTGAAAAGTTCCACTAACAATAGCATCACTAACATAGTCTTCATTAGCTGCCATTTCTTTATTATATTCAGTAGTCCAACCATTTGCGGCAGCTGCTTGAAAAATCGGATAATAAAAATCTACAATATTTTGTACCAAAGAAGTAGTTGAATCACTACTATCAACTTCAACATTCTCTCCAGTAGATTCACCTGTAACAGTCTGAACAGCATCTGCATCATAACTAGAAGAAAGCTTTTCATTATCAATTACTGTTTGGAATTGCTCAGCAGTAAACCCTGGTATTAAATTAGCTAAAATTTCTGGAATTTTATCAGTAGAAAAAGTCCCGCCTTGTCCTTGAGCATTCATAGCAGAACTTCCAAGAACTGAGGTAATAGCATCAGCATAACTCTTACTCATTACAACCTGACCTTTATAATCAGTTAAAATCATAGAATTTTCACTTTTTAAAGGTTGTGTTCCGGCTGTAACTGCAAGATAATTTCCACCATATCCCATTAAATAACTATAATTAATTTTATTATATTTACCATCAGCATAATAAGCAATTTGTTTTGATTGTAATTTACTTTGATATTCTCTGGACAATGCACTTTGTTCTCTCGTCAATGCCATTTTTTCCATAGAATTGATAGAGATACCATACTCGCAATCAGCTTTGCGGGCGGTCAATGTTAATAGTCTAATTTGTGAGCAGGCTAATCCCATTTTTTCTTTCCTTTATTGTCCCTTTTATATTATTGTTATCGACAAATTTTCTAAAAACTTTAAATTTTTCTTAAAAATTTTTACAAAACTTTACAAAATAGCAATTGTAAAACTTTTTTCGTTTTATTCATGTTAGAAGGCTTAATGTAGGTGAATTATGACTCAAACTAATAACATTGTTAATACCCCACAAATTCCGGTATACACGCCTGTAAAAAATACAACTTCATTCAAGGCAACAAAAACAAATCAACCGGAAAATGAATTAGATAGCTTTATAAAACAACAAGAAGAAGCTAGAAAAAAAGCCAGAAATCAACAAAGATTGAATACAGGTATTCAATTAGGAGTCTTAGGAGCATTGTTACTTTCTGTTGGTTTTATGGCAAAACAAATGGACTTGTTTAAAAGATTTAAACTTGAATTTAAAGATTTAGCCAAAGAATTAAGCCTAGATGAAATGGCAATGCCTAAAAGTCAACAAGAAGCAGCAAAACGTATAACAAACTTTGTAGAACATCATGACAAAATTGTAAAAATGGGTGGTCCAGAAGGTTCATCAATTTTATTTTATGGTCCTCCTGGTACAGGTAAAAATACTTTTGCTTATGCGATAACAAAAAAATTCCCAAATGCAAAGTTTGTAGAAATGGATATTTCTAAGATGAATTCAAAATGGCACGGAGAATCTGAACAAAATGTATTAGGTACAATGAAAGCAGTTATTAAAGAAGCAACCAAACATCCTGATAAAAAATATTTTGTATTTATTGATGAAATAGATTCAGTAATGATGCAAGATGTCGGAAGCAATGCGAAACTTTCTCAAGATATTTTAAACGCTTTCAAAAAAGGTTTTAATGATTTAACTAATAAAGAAAATATTATTGTAATTGGTGCGACAAACTTAAAAATAGATCCAGAACTTGCAAGATTGGAAGGAAAAGTTCTTGATAGTGCAATGCTTGATAGATTTGCAGAAAAAGTATTAGTTGATTTACCAACAAAAGATCAAATAAAACTTGCTATAACAAATTATTATAAATCCCCAAAACGACCTGATGTAGATGATGCTTTAAAAGATATTAATAATGAAAAATTAGATAAAATTGCAGAATTCTTAGCAGAAAGAAAACGAGAAACCTCTTTTAGAAAACTTATTAACGGAATTTTAAGACCTGCCGCATCTAATAAAGAATATTCAACAGATGCTATTATGACAATGGATGATTTAATTCATTCAATAATAAATAATAAAAATAACTTAAATATAACAGATAGTGAATTACAAAAATTCTTAGATTCTTTAAAATAACAGGAGATAAAAATGGTTCAATCTATTAATACCCCAATTAAATTCAAAGCAGATACAACATATCCAGCTATTAGTTACAGCAATCAATATACTCCACCAATGCTTGATAACAACATTGAAGATGTTTTTTTAATGCAAGAAATGGCTAATCAAAAAGCTGCAAAAAAAGAAAAATCAAAAGAGAATTGGAATAAAGCCGGTGTAATTGCACAAGCCGCGATAGCATTAGGAATAATAGGTTCTGCGTTAGCAACAATTTTTTCAGCTAAAATGACTAAAAAAGCTTTAACAGGTGTAAAAGAAGAAAGCAAAAAATTGATTGACACATTAAAACCTGTAGATGTAAGCAAAGAAAAAAACTTTGAAGAACTAACATTAGGTCCCGAAATGAAAAAAGTTGTAGAAGATATGAAAACCCGAATTGAAAGAGCAGAAGCTTTAAAGAAAAAAGGTTCAAAAGGTGGATCCGGAATAATGTTATATGGTGAGCCCGGCGGTGGTAAAAACGCTTATGTATATGCTCTTACAAAATACATGCAAGAAAAATTCCCGGGTTCTGAGCTATACGAAATGAATGTTTTAAAATTAACAGATAAATACGTCGGTGAAACAGAAAACAATATCATGGGATTTGTAGAACAAATGGTAGAACAAGCAAAAGCAAATCCTAAAAAGAAATATATTGTGTTTATGGATGAATTTGATTCCATCGCAAGAAAAGAAGACGGTAACAATATAAAAATGGGTGAAAAATTCCAAAATGCTTTCAAAACAACATTAACTAAACTAACTGCTTGTGATAATATCCAAGTAATTGCAGCTACTAACAAAGCTGAAAAAGATGCTGCATTAAATAAAGTTCTAGATGAAGCTATCCTTAACAGATTCCCTCAAAAAGTCTTTATCCCATTACCATCTAAAGACCAATTAAAAAATGCTGTAGTTGCTCATTATAAGAGTCTGCCGCAAGACGTTGTAGATAAAGAATTAACTGATGTTAACAGTTCAAAATTAGATAGTATTTGCAGAGATATCGCTAAAAAATCTAATCACGCATCATTTAGAGATTTACAATACATCTTTGAACATGCTCGAGTAATTTCTGAATCAGGAACAAGAAAAGAAGGCTCCCCTATTACTATAAAAGATTTAAAAGAAGCTGTTAAAAAACATGCAGAATCCAACAACTGGGGCAAAGGAGTAAAAAGTAGTAGCGGTAGTGATGATAGTGTTACAACAGGCTTATCTATTCGAGAAAAAATATCACAATTCTTTAATCGATTTAGAAAATAAATGTTTACATTTTGTAAAATATAACGCAATTTTTTAAAATAAAAATACTTTATATAAATGTAAGGGATAATTAAATGATTGAAATAAAAAATAAAATTTAATCGTAAATGTGTTTCAAATAAGAATATACATTTACCCCACAAGTTTCTTTTTATACTCTCTCTCTTAATATCCTCGTGTTTATTTAATGTTTGCCATCACTCATTGGCAAACTTTTTTTTGTGGGGGTAAATATAATTAGAATCAGAATTAGTTAGAAGATGGCTTTAGATATAGTAGAGGCTTCCGCTCTTTTAGTTAACATAAAAAAAAGAACCCCCAAAAGGGATTCTATCTATATTTCTCTAGTGTTTAAATGGAGCAAGGACTCCGGCTGCGTACAGAAAAACGTGACTAAATGTCACGTTTTTCGTCGACATTTTATTTTATTTAACAAATTTTATTTAAGCAGATGGAGGGACGAGACGTAGTCGAGGCTTCCGCTCTTTTAGTTAACATAAAAAAAAGAACCCCCAAAAGGGATTCTATCTATATTTCTCTAGTGTTTAAATGGAGCGGAAGACGAGACTCGAACTCGCGACAGTCTGCTTGGAAGGCAGATACTCTACCAACTGAGCTACTTCCGCACAAGAGTTATTCTAACTCAAACATAAAAACATTTCAAGTATTTTTTATAATTATTGTGGTAAAGAAGTTTTTGCATTGTTCATTGGAACAGCCTCAGGATTAGACTGAGTTTCAGTCTCTTCATCCGGCTCTGTATGAGCATACAACCTTAAACTAAGATTTGAAATTAAAATTTTCTTATCTTTTTCATAAGGCTTTACTTCTAAACCATTAATTTTTACATAATAAGGGTACTGATAAATATCCTGAATCAATTTCCCTAAATTAACATAATTAGAGACTAATTCCATTTCAACATCACAAACAAAATAAATACCTTTGCCAAAATTTACAAACGGATCATCTTCCGGATTATATTGATAATCAATTTTCTTAATCTTAACAGTATTAGCATGAACCATTTCAATAATATCATTATACAAAGTAAAGAACAAAGTATCACTACCCAAATCAGATTCAATAGGAGAATAAATCTTCTTTTGAGATGTAAATATAGAATCTTTAATTTTTTTAATTTTTTGTTTAACAATAGATAATTTTTTCTCTAAAGTTTCAAGCTGGCCTTGCTTACTATTCACAGAGCTTTCAAGGCTTTTAATCTCTACTACCTTAGGTGAAAACAAAGAGTAAACTATAAAAATCAATAAACCCACCGCAGCTAAAAAAGCTAAAACCCCATAATATCGTTTACTTTTATCCATTCTTATATCCTTTATTCTTTTATTGTCTCTAAATCAGGTAAATTTCCGACATCCTTACTATCATCTTTACCATTTTTATCTTTATCATTTTTTGTTTTAATCTCTTTAGGAGCATTAGAAATTTTAAATTTATAAAAATCAGCATTTAAAGATGTTAAAACAGACTCTGTATCCAATTCTTCATTATTATCAAGTTCAATTGGAGCAGAATTAGAGGCCAGTGATAATTCTTGTAATTCTAACTTTGAATCCGGATTATAATCCTTTAAACTTCTAAAGAAAGAATAGACACTCTCTAAATTATCAGCTTGCCCTTCTATTGTAACTTTATCATTAAAATCAAGATGAGTTAACCAAAGTTTTTTAGGAATTTCCGTACCTACAATTGTATAATAAGAATAAATATTCTTATTATGAACTAATCCGACTTTAATTTCATCGCCTTCATCAAACAAATCAGAAGAAACATTTTCATTTTCTTTTAAGAATTTTTGTATTTGAGTAATTTTTGTATCAAGCTCTTGTCCCTTATTCTTCAAATCTGAAACATATTTTGAAACAACAGACAACCCAATAACAGAAGGGATAATTATAATAATCGCAATCACTATAAACATTTTTATCAAATTTTCATTTGATAAAACAATATTACGCCCTCTAAAATTAATTTCAGGAGGTTGCTCTAATATGTATATATCACCCAAAGATTTATTATAAAGGTTAAAACACGCACTAGCATATGGCATGAACTCTCTGTATATAGCCGCACCTATAACTTCAAGACTTATAAAACTAGCAACAGCTTCATCTACCGTTGGTGCGAACGATAAATCCTTCTCTAAAGAATATCTATTTGCATTTAAATGTATAATTCTTGCTGAATAATTTATCTTACTTGCAATAATTTCTGCATTAATCAAATCTGTTTTTGAAACTATATATAAATATTTTGAAGGCAAGTTTTTCAATAATGGATCTATGGCAGAAACAACAGCCGAATAATTTTCCTCGTCACCTAAAACTTCGCCAATTACAACTCGTTCTTCAAACGCATCTACATAATTTTTACCGTTCATTAAAATCAAACGACAGCAATAATTTTCAATAACCAACATCAACCAATTTGATTCATCTGAAACATTAATCTGTTCTTTATACATCAAAGTATTCAATGTTGCATTTACAGATGTTTCCATAGCGTGAATCTTATAACCAAGTTCTTTAACAATCATTGCGATCTCAATTAGCATAACTTTCTGAGAAGCGACATAAGCAACTTTATTAAACTGCATAGAAGAATTCGGTAACATTGCAGCACTTATAACAGGTTCAGAATTTTTAAAAAACGAATTTTCATTCAATTCTTCTTCAATTGCGTTAGAAATCTGGCCATCATCTAATGCTGCCGGATAATCATTAACCCTAAAAGCAACCGTAGGAGTACATAAAACCAATGGAGAATTCTTTGGAATTTGTAATTCCATTAACAACTCCTGTAAAGTTTCTTTAAAAATATCCAAATCCGCAATTGTTCTCTGATGAATATCAAATTCTAAAGAACGAACTCCATACTTTAAAACCTCTTTGGTTAAAAAATTTATTTCTGCTATTTCAAGACCTCTCTCAGGAGTAACAGCAACACCAACTATTGAACTCTTTTTAAATAATTCCATTTTCTCTTTCTTCCTATTTTTTTTTATTGTACAATAAAATATAAAATTTGTACACAGGATAAATAGATGAAAAAAATAATTGAAGAAATAAACAATTTAAAAAAGAAAAAAAATGCAATAATTCTTGCTCATAGCTACCAGAATATAGAAATTGATGAAGTAGCGGATTTTGTTGGAGATTCTTTGTATTTGAGCCAACAAGCTAAAAAAACAAATGCAGATATAATTGTATTTGCAGGAGTATATTTTATGGCTCAAACAGCTAAGATAATATCCCCAGAAAAAAAAGTCTTGTTACCTAATATAAATGCAGGATGTTTAATGGCAGACATGATAAACCATAAACAAATGCTTGATTTTAAAGCAAAATATCCTAACATTCCAATAGTTTGCTATATAAACTCTACTGCAGAAGTAAAAGCGGAGTGTGACATCTGTTGTACAAGTTCTAATGCTTTACAAATAGTAAAAAGTTTAAATTCGAATAAAGTCTTGTTTTTACCTGATAAAAACTTAGGGAAATGGGTTGAAAATCAACTAAATAATGTAGAAGTAATAACATACGAAGGTAATTGTCCTGTTCATAATAATATTAAAATTTCAGACATTAAAAACGCAAGAAATAAATATCCTAATGCAAAAATTTTAATTCATCCTGAATGCCAACCTGAAGTCAGCAAATTGGGAGATTATATAGGAAGTACAAGTGGCATTATTAACTACGTTAAAAATAGTTCTGATAATCAATTTATAATTGTCACAGAAAAAGGTGTTTATGACAGATTAAAAAGAGATTATCCAAACAAAGAATTTATTCTAATAAATGACAACATGCTTTGTGAAAGTATGAAATTAACTACTTTAGAAGAAATTTTAAACGCTTTAGAAAACGAAACTACAGAAATTTTATTAGATGAAAAAATAAGACAAGCGAGTTCAAACTGCATTGAAAGAATGTTAAAGGTTTCAAACTAATGAATGAAAATTATATCTACGGTAAAAATTCAATAATAGAAGCTTTAGAGTCTGGAACTCGAGAATTTAATAAAATTCTGATTTCTAATAATTCGCGAGCAGATCAAAAAATTGAAAAAATAAAACAATTAGCAACAAAACTCGGGATTGTTTATCAATTTGTTACACCACAAAAATTAAATCAAATTGAAACAGAAGGAAGGCATCAAGGAGTTATCGCATTAATATCTCCAATTAAATATGTAGAATTAGAAGATTTCCTTGTACAAAATAAAGATTCTGAAACATCCGTAGTTATTTTAGATGGAATTGAAGATTCCCACAATATCGGTGCAATAATTCGTTCTTGCGTATGTGCGGGAGTAAAAGCAATAATTTTACCATCAAGAAGAGGTGTTTTAATCAATTCAACAGTAGAAAAAACAAGTGCAGGTGCTATTAATCATATTTCAATAATAAAAGTTAATAGTTTAGTTAATACTGTTCAAAAATTAAAAGAAAACGACTACTGGGTAATTGCATCTGACCACCATGCAAAAGATAATTATTATGATATTGATTATACGAATATGAACTTTGCATTAATCATGGGGGCTGAACATTCAGGAATTTCAAAATCTTTGATAAAATTATCAGATTTTAAAGTTAAAATCCCAATGTTAACAAATTTTAATTCTTTAAATGTTTCAAATGCCACTGCTATAATATTATTTGAGAGCGTTAAACAAAGAGGTATTAAAAATGAGTAGAAAAAAAGAATCATTAAATCTTATTGATGATATATCTGATGAAGGTGTTGATTTTAACAGTCTTGAACCTATAGAAGAAGACGAAGATTCTATTTCTATAGAAGAGCCAAAAACCCAAGAGAGCTTAAATTCTGTTAATTCAGATGACTCTGTAAGAATTTACCTGCAACAAATAGGTAAAATACCTTTGTTATCTGCTCAAGAAGAATTGGAAGTTGCAAAAAAAATATTTGAAACACAAAGTGAAATTGCCCGTAAAGTGTTAATTAACGCAAATTTACGTCTTGTAGTAAGTATTGCGAAAAAATACATTGGAAGAGGCTTGTCTTTCCTAGATTTAATACAAGAAGGAAACATGGGATTAATAAAAGCAACTGAGAAATTTGATTATACAAAAGGTTACAAGTTTTCAACGTATGCAACTTGGTGGATACAGCAATCAATAACAAGAGCAATAGCTGATAAAGCAAGGATTATAAGACTTCCAATCCATTTAATAGAATCTATAAATAAAATTAAAAAAGCAACAATGGATTTAACAACAGAATTTGGAAGAATTCCTAACAAGCAGGAAATAGCCGATAAAATGGGAATTTCTGTTTCAAAATTAAACTCAATTGTAAAATCTACGCAATCTACAATAAGTATTGATACTCCAACAGGACAAAAAGATGATTCCAATAAAATTATTGACTATATTGTTGACGAATCAACAATAGCTCCTGATAACTTAGTTTCACAAGAAAGCATGCTTGATGATATTAAAAACATGTTAGATCAACTAAGCCAAAAAGAAAGAGATGTTTTAATATTAAGATTTGGATTAAATAACGATGGAAATAAAAAAACTCTTGATGAAATTGGTTCAATTTACGGAGTATCCAGAGAAAGAATTAGACAAATTGAAAACCGTGCAATTTCTAAGCTAAAGAAATTATGCAGAAATACAAATATTTCCGCAGGTTTAAAAAATTATTTCGGAGCATAAAATGATAAATATTGATAGAATTAATGAACTGGTTGGTGAAAAAAAATTTAGTGAAGCTAAAGAATTAATAATTCCTGCTCTTAAAGAAGATGGTAATAATATAGAATTATTAAAACTTGCAGGTTTAACTTTTATAAATCTTGAAGAGTGGAAAGAAGCACAAAATAAATTTGAAACAGTTTTAAAATATGCTCCAGACGATGCAACATCTTGGTTTTATTTAGCAAATTGTTATGATAAAAATAATGATTTTATTTCTGCAAAAAATAGCTACATTAAAGTCATCGAATTACGTAAAGAATATTTAGAAGCATACAAAAACTTATGCGTAATATTAATGAAACTAAACCAACCAGAAGAAGCTTTAAAATACGCAACTATTGCAAATAGTTTATTTGATGATGATTATATTTTTGATTTTGTAATCGGTACTGCTTATATGAAAATTAGAGAATTTTCAAAAAGTATCAAACCTTTTGAAAGAGCTTTACAAAAAGAACCTGAAAATTTAGGAATTTTAAATAGTTTAGGAACAGCGTATATGGCAACAAGCCAAGGAGAAAAAGCCATTAAATATTATAAAAAAGCTTTGGAAATTTCTCCTGAAAATCCTATGGCTTATTTTAACTTAGGTTCAGCTTTTCAAATTCAACAAAATCATGCAGAAGCAAGCATATATTTAAAAGAAGCAGTTAAACTTGATGAAGAAGATGAAAGTTTTAAAATTGCTTATGCAATGTCATTAGTTAAATCCGAAAAATACGAAGAAGCTGCAAATATTTATAAAGCATTAATCGTACAACATCCTGAAAAAGAAAATTATAAATACAATCTTGTAACTTGCTTGGAAGCCTTAGGTGATATAAATACTGCAATAGATATGTTGGAAAAAATGGTTTTTGTTAACCAAAAATTTATATTACCGGCTCAAAAACTTGCAAGTTTATATATTAAGGTAAATAATCTTTCTAAAGCAAAAGATATTTACGATAATATTTTATTAAAAAACAATCCGACAGTAGAAACTTTACATCAATATGCGGTATTATCTTCAAGTCTTTGTGACACAGATACAGCTGAAAGAATATTAAAAAAAGTTATCAAAATGAATCCAAATATTGCAAAAGCACATAAAGATTTGGCAATTATATATTTGAATAAAAGATTATTTGATTATGCAGAAGACGAATTTAAAATAGCTTTAAATCTAGCTCCAAATGATTTTGAGATAATTTTTGAATTCGGAAACTTTTTATATTCAGTTTCTAAAAATAATGAAGCAGAAAGATATTATACAGAAGCTTTGGATATTGAACCTGAAAATATTTTAGCACTAACCTTTATGGCATTAAATAAATTAGTCCTTAATCAATTAGATGAGGCTAAAGATTATATTATGAAGGCATTTAAAATAAATCCTCACCACGAATATATTCAATTTTGTGTAGGAAGAATTCTTTTTGCAAGAAAAGAATATGACGAAGCAAAAATATATCTAATTAAAGCAGTCGAACAAAATCCTGATATTGAAACTCAAAATACTCTTGCTTTAACATATTTTGAACTTGGCGAATATCAATCTGCGATAAATATATTTGAAAATTTGCTTTCTAAAAAGCCTGATAACATTTCAGTTTTAATGAGCCTTGCAAAATGCTATGAAAATTTGAAAAACAATGATAAAGCTTTAGAAATCTTAGAAAAGATTGTATCAATTTTCCCGGAAGATGAAGAAGCTCACGAACTGATTAGAAAACTATCTTAAATTTTAATTTACATAATTTTTAGAATAATAATAAAACATTAAAACTGCTGCATAAATCATGTAGTAAAAGTTTACCAATGTTAATACAAAATGAGCAAAAATATTACTGCCAAAAATAGTTGTAATTATTGAAATTAAAAAATAAGAAATAAATAATATCAAATATAATAAAATGTTTTTGAAAAAATTTTTACTTAATAAATTTTTTAAGGTAACAAGAAAAGCTTTGAATGGATTTTTTTCCTTATAAAACATTGTTGGCGGATACAAAAAAATCACAAAATATGTAATTATCATACAGCCTAACAATAACAAATTCCAAGCATTTAACCTAAATAATTGTTCATCAGACAAAGACAATAAAAATGTTCTTAAAGCTTCAGGAGAAGTAACTGCCTTAGAAAAGGCTACGGCAGAAATCCCTATTTGTCCAATAAATTTCATACCAACTAAATAAGATAAAAATAAAAATAAAGCTATTACTATAAAAACATTTATAATCATTCCTAAAGAATTCAAAAAATACTCTCCCACTCCTGCAGGAAATTCTTTTATTAAAAAATTTGGATCTTCATATTCTTCAGAAGCTACAATAGCTTGCTTTATCATAAAAAACCAACCTGATAAAAACGCTCCCAGCATCATTATAAATAATATAAATGCAAAAATTAAACCTAATAAATTTCCATTCATCGAAAATATAATATACAAACTGGACAACAAAGAAAACAATATTAATGGCGTTGCCAATATGATAAATTTATTAGTTAATTTAAAACTTTCTTTTATACAAGTTAACATCTACTATCCTCTTTTAAACTCTATATTGCATTACAGTCTTTTCTATTATATCATCTGAAATTTTTGTTGCTAATTCTCTAAAATTATTTGCAATATTAGAATTTAAATTAATTTCTGAAACGCAAATGCCTTTATTTATAGCTTCCATTATTGTGAAATAATTATTAGGAATTTTCCAATAAATTTTTTCTCCTAAGGTATTTTCTATATCTTCTATTTTTATATCATCACTTTCAATATATCTGTTAACAACTATTTTAACTTTATCTTTAGGATATCTTCTTGACTTGAATAAAGTTAAACATCTTTGAGCATTTCTTATTGCCGGAACATTTACAATAGTTGTAAATAAAACTAAATCTGATAAATCAAGTATTTTTAAAGAATTTTCGTCTATATTAGAAGACATGTCTATTACTATATAAGAAAATACTTTTTTTAATTCATTAAATAATTTTGTAATATCCTGCGGAGAAATGCTTTCAGCCTGTTCTATATATGTAGGATCGGATAAAATATATAACGAACTATCCTTATAACGCTCAAAAGCTTTCAAAAAAATCTCTTCATCTTTATTTATAAAATTTTTAATTACATAACTAACATCAAATGTCGGATTCAAATTTAAAAAAGTTGAAACATCACCCAGTTGTAGATTTAAATCAATCAGAGCTACCTTACATTTGGTCACTTTTTCTAATTCTTTCGCAAGATTTATCGCAAGTGTAGTCTTTCCGATGCCACCTTTATTAGAATATACAGTTATTATTTTTGATTGAGAATGTATTTCCGAAAAATCATTATTAACTAAAGAAGAAATTGTTCTCAACAAATCATTTTTTATAATGGGTTTAGGTAAGAATTCTTTCGCTCCCATTCTTAAAGCTTTTACAATTGTATTTGTTGAATAATCTGTAGAAGTTATTATCAATTTTGAAGCATGTAATCTAACTTGTTCAATAAATTCATCAGATTCAATCTCTGTTATATCAACTATTACAATAGCTTCATCATTTTGTTTTTTTATATTTTCAAATCCTACATTATAATCTTCATAACATTCAACATTTTCTATAAAATCAAACTCTTCTATATATGACGCCAAAATATTTCTTGAATTCTCATTTTTATCAAGAACTATAACAACAGGTTTGCTTTCCATTTTAGACCTCTTCTAATTTAAGACAAATAAATTGAATTTATAATTAAACTCCATAATTTAATATACCTTAAATTTAAGATTAGAACAATCTATTATTCAAAAATACTTTCTAAATCTTTTTTTACACTGGAAAGAGTTTTTATATTAAAGAACTTACCTAAAGTTTCTATCAAAGTTGGATTTAATAATATCGGAGCACATCTGCCAACATAAATTTTAACATTTTCAAACTCTGATAAATACAACATTTGAGAAATACTATGTCTTTCACATTTAGGGAAAAATATTGTAATTGGAATATCAAATTCTTTAATTATTTCTTCACCAAATTTACTTATTGCAAAAGTATCAAAACAAGCATTAATACAAATAATATTATCAGTATCTTCACAATATGAAAGTGAAACAATTAAAACATCTTTAGGAGTTTTCTTAATTAAATTTTCAAAATACGATTTTTGCTCTAAAGTGTAAGCGTTCAGGCCAATAAGAAAAATTTTTGAATAATTTCCTTTCAAAAACTTATTTTTTATCTTTTCAAAAGTTTTATCAAAATTATATCCGACTTCAACTGATTCACATTTTTTTCCTGTTTTGAAACCTTTTGCTTCAAAAGCAGAAGTTATTACAGGAGAAAAATCTTTATTATCAATAGAAATTACGCCTTTTGAATATGCAATATCAGTAGTATAAAGCCTTCCTCTATACAAATTTTCTACATTATACAAAGAATGCTTTGTTAATAAAATTGGTCCCGGGAAAGTTGCAAAATCTAAATAACAATTATCCATTCCCTGACCATACTGTCCTTTTAAATGCTTATATTCACTAAATTTAGGAAAAGTATGTGCAAGCATCATTTCATCATGAGTATAAATATCAATTTCAGTTTCTTTTAAAGCCTCTAATACATCCTCCAATTCTCTTATATTAGAACCGACAACCAATAAAGCTTTACTTGGAGTTGTTGAATAAGAAACATTAGTTTCTCTTTGTATTCCATACCTTTCTTCTTGAACTTTTCTGAGCTCTTTCATCAAAGTATTATCAAATTCAACTGTATCTTTTATTAATGTCTTAATTTCTTCCAAATTATATTTATTAACATTTAAACTGTCTAATAGTTTTAAAATATAAATATATGCTTCATCATTGCTAACAGAAAAACTTTCTAAATCCAAAAGATTTATACAAATACTTTTTGCTAAAACTAACAAAATTGTGTATAAATTTCTAACTTCTTGAGAAATAGATTCTATTTTTTTTAATAACTCTCGTTCTCCTAATTGGATAGATTTTATTATATCGGCTTTATCATCAAATTTTAAAACCGATTTTAAGTAATCCGGTACTAAATCATTTTGTTCGCATAAAGCTGAATATTCTTCTTTTATTCTTGGTAATTCATTATTTAATCTCAAAATTATTTTTTCAAAATCTTTTTCTGAAAAATCAGAGTTCAAAACCATTACAGATATAATATTAAGAATAATATTTTTAGCAATATCATCTTTTTTATTATTTTCATGCAGTTTTAAAGCATAATGAGCAAGTAGTTTTAAATATAAAATCAAAACTTCTTGCAAAGAAGAAATTCTTGGATTAACAGAACATCTTCCATTTGCAGTACAACTGTCATATTGGTAATCTTCATTAAAATTATTTGTCATAACAACTACATAATAAAATTAATTACAAAATAATATATTCCCCAATATGGTAATTTAATTTGTAATGTAAATTTTTACTACAAAAGTGTTGACATTTTACATACTTTAGAGTATACTTGCCGAGTGTGTTTAACCATGAGGGTTTATATTATGAAAATCAATGCTATCCAAAGTTATGGTCTTACCTGTTCGCCTAGAAAAATTAACAAGAAATTTAGAAACGAAATTCCAACAAACTCTAATGAAACTCTCGCAACAGATACAGTTTCTTTTAAAGGCAAAGGGGCTGTTAAAGGTGCTGGGATTGGTGCTGTAGTCGGAGTTGGCGCTTTAGCTGCGATTACTTTTTTAAGTGGAGGCATAGCAGCTCCTGCAGCATATTTAGCTTATGGTGCGATATTTGGTTCTCTTGGCGGAGCTGTTGGAAAATCTGTAGACAAATATAATGAAGAACAGAAAAAATTTAAAAAATAAGATTTAATATTTTCTTATTTTAAGTAAGAGGTGAATTGTAAGCGTTCAATTCATCTTTTTTGCTATTTAGTGGAGTTTTATGCTATAATTTAGGCAAATTATAGGAGAAATCTTAATGTTTAGTACTGATATTATCTACGAAGTAGTGACGTTCTCAATCGGCGATACAAAATCCGGAACAAAAATGGGGAAATTGCAATTAAAAGACCCTAAAACCGGAGAATTTTTGAATTGCATTCTTTGGGAAGAAGCTTTAAATAGAATCGATTCAAAATTATTCCGAACAGGAAACGAATTAAAAATTGTATCAGGTTCTTTTAACGAAAAATATAATAATTGTTTAGTTTCTTCTTTAGAACTAATAAAAGAAGCTAAAACAGGTTTAGATAAGCAAGAACAGGAAAACTCTTATAATGAATTAATTTCTTACATTAATAAAATTGAAAATAATGATTTAAAAAACTTTGTTTTAGATATTTATGAAAAAAATCGAGAAAAAATCTTAATTTCCCCTGCTGCAAAATTAATGCATCATAATTATATCGGAGGCTTACTTGTACATACTTTAGAATGTGTAAAATATGCAGAAAGTAATCTTCAAAACTTTTTCCAAAGAGTTAATAAAGATGAAGTATTTGCAGCTTGCTTGTTACATGATATAGGAAAAATATTTGAATATACAATTGATACTGAATCAGGTTTAATAGATTACGATGAAAACTTTAGAAAAGAATGGGTTTCTCATTCTCAGTACGGATTTTCAATATGTATGCTAGCAGGATTTAAACGAGTTGCAAAAATGATTGCAGCACATCATGCCCGTGCAGAATGGGGGGCTATTATTGATTTGAACGAAAAGGATTTGGAGCCTTATGTTTATTTAATTCATCATATTGATGATTTATCGGCTAAATTTGGAAAAACAAATGTCGCAATGTTAGGTTAAAAATGAAAATAAACATAAAATTAATAAATTAAAGCAATCAATAATTTACAAAAGGAATCCTTATGGAAATAAATCGTTTAAATAAAAATAATATTAATCTTTTTGGAAAAAATTATATCAATAAAGATGATAATAAAAATATAAAAAAAGATAATTCACAAAAATTAGTAGAGGAGCTTAATAAAATGAGTATGATTAATAATGTAAATATTAATAAAAAAGATTATGAATTAAATCTTTCTATGGAAGAGTTAGAAAAACGAACTCATAAAGATTATCTAACGACAAAAAAAATGCTTACTGTTGATGCACCAGAATATTTAGAATTAGCAGATGGCGATAAAGAAGCTTTAAAACATTTAGTAAAAGCTGCAAAAGTTTTGGATAAAGTTAATATGCAGCTTGATAACCCTAATAACTTACCTTTTCAAGAATATTTGGAAAAAGAAATTGCAAAAGGTAACGAGCAAGCAAAATTAACAAAGATTCTTTTTGATGCTCAAAAAGGAGTTTGCTCACTTGATAGAGAAAGCAATATGATAGAACTGGCTAAAGGTGTCAAAGAAAGAGCCGGAAAAGGTGTTTATCCTCAAGATTTAGAAAAAGAAGAATTTCACAATATATTAATTAAAATGTTAAAAGAAGGTAAAATAGATGAAGTTGCTAAAATTCTAAATCAACGCTCTGTTGTAGAAAGAGTTGGAAACGAACTTGTAGCTACAGATTATGTAGATAAATTCAAAGATGATTTTGCTTATATGGCATCAGAACTTGAAAAGGCCGCAGAAACTTCAACAAATGAAGATTTTAACGAATTCTTAAAACTGCAAGCAAAAGCATTAAGAACAGCAGATCCTATGTTAGATGCTTATGCAGATAAAAAATGGGCAACTCTACAAGATACTCCGTTAGAATTTACAATAACCAGAGAAAATTATTCAGATGAATTAACAGAAACTGTGGTTGAAAACCCTGAATTAAAAAAATTACTTGATGAAAATGGAATTACCCCTGTTGCTAAAGACTTTTTAGGCGGTCGTGTCGGAATAGTTAATAAAAAAGGTACAGAAGCTATTTTAGGCGTTAAAAACTATTTACCGCTAATGGCACAAAATATGCCTTTTAAAGATAGTTATATCCAAAACATTTCACCGGATAAAGAATCAAAACAAACAATGGTTGATGTAGATTTAGTTGCAGTAAATGGTGATGTTGGAGAATTTAGAGCAGGGATAACTCTTGCAGAAAATTTACCTAATGATGATAAATTATCAATAATAGAATTAGATGGCGGAAGAAGAAACGTTTATCATAGACAAATAAGATTAATTACATCGGATGATGCTAGAGAAAAAATGAAGAAACGTTTAGATGCAACTCTAAACCCTGAACTACATAAATATTATAACGATGAAGCAGATCACTGGTTTACAGTAGGACACGAAAACGGACATTCTCTTGGACCAAAATCAGGAACAGAAGGTTTGGGTAAATATAAATCAATTATTGAAGAAAATAAAGCTGATATGGTTTCTCTTGCAATGCTTGATGTATTAACAGAAGCAGGAATGTACACACCGGAGCAGAGAAATCAAATAATAGTAACATATGCAGCAGATAATATGATGACTTCAAAACCAACTCTAAGCCAAGCTCATAGAGTTCGCTCAGTTATGCAGAACTACTACTTCATAAAAGAAGGTGCAATGGAAATTTCTAAAGACGGTATTTTAAACGTTAATATAGAAAAAATGATACCAACTGCAAAGAAAATGTTAGAAGAAATTATCCAAGTACAAATGAAAGGTGATTTTTCTAAAGGAGAAAAATATGTAATGGATAATTTTGTATGGACTCCTGAAATGCAGACAATGTCAGAAAATATTAAAAAGGTATCCAAAACTTTAAACGGAAAAGTCGAATCACCTTTAGCTGATAAGCTTTTAAATGAATAATGTAACAAAAATTTAATAAATAAGCACCTGATAGCAATTAATTTTTTCAGGTGCTTTAATTATTATGTGTTGTTTCTTGAAAGGTTTAGTATGAAAATTTCTAACAATTTTAATATTCCTCATAAATTTGTAAACTTTAAATCAGAAGAAAATATTGAAATCCCAAGTATTAACCAAAACGAATCTTTTATAAATGATGATTTTATAAAAACAATTCCAACAAAAAGATCAAATTTTAATACTAAAGATATATTACTTACTTTAGGTTTTTTAGGTTCTGCAACTGTTGCAGGTGTTACTATTCACAAAAATAAAGGTTTAAATGAGAGTTTAAAAAAAGCTCTTGAAAAACTAAATATTTCAGAAAAAAATCAACAAGAATTAAAAACTAAACTTGAAGAAATTAATAAAAAACTTCAAAATACAACAAAAGAAGCTGCTGAAAATTTAAAAAAAACTAATAAAAGAAAAACAGAAACTCAAGGTTTTTACAAAAATGAAAATTTCAAAACAACTTCAAATGAAACAGTTCAAAAAAACAATACAAAAACAAATAATAATAGAATATTTTCTACAAACAAACAAAACAATATTCAAACTTTTAATTATAAACTAACTCCTTTTAATTCTGAAGAAGAAAGAGGATATATAGAACAAATTTCTAAAAAAACAGAAGAAATTATCAAAAAAGAAACGACTAAAAAAGATTCGCAAATAAAAGAAGCTATCACTGAAACTCATAAAAAAATCAACTTTTTAGACAAATTAAAACTTAATTTCGAAATTTTTCTTTTCAATTTAAGAACAAGAAAAGACTTAAATGTTGATAAAAAAGCGTTTTTGAATACAAGTGAAAATCACACTTTAAATTTAGATAAAGCTCCTGAAAGTTATTTAAAAGATTATACTTATAATTCTAAAAAAACTAAAATTAAAGATATTAATATTCAAGATACGAGTGAGAAAAAGAGTAAAAAATTTGCTCATAAAATTAAACAAAACATAGTAGCTTTATTTTTTAATCTAAAGACAAGAAAAAACTTAAATATAGATAAAAAAGCGTTTTTAAATACAAGTGAAAACCATACTTTAAATATAGATAATGTAGCTAAAATCAATTTAAACCAAAAATCTAATTTTAATTGGTTTGATTTTACAAAAAAAGAAGAAACTCCAATAAAAATAAAAACTAATAAAGTTTCTAAAAAAGATAGAATTTTTGCAGAAAAAAAGCAAACTCTGGAAGAAGCAAAAAGAAATCAAAAAACAAAAAGAAAAACCGGAAAATGGGGAAGAAAATTTAATAACAAATACAACGCTCAAAATGTTCAACCTAAACAAACGGAAGAAATAAAACCCCAAAGAAGTTTAAGACAAAAAATTAAAAACTTTTTCAGCAAACTTTTTGATGATAAGGATATTTAAACTTGAATAAATTGAATTTCATTTAATTTCTGATATATTATTGAAGTTGCCAAGTATAATATATCATAATCAAAATTTTGCCATTCAAAATCAAAACCAATGTTTATAATTTCATCATTATAAATAATTTTTGAATTAAAAAAACCTATAAAATTAGCATTTTCAGTAATTAACATTTTTTGTAGATTTTGATTATACTCTAATAATTTTTCATTTGAAAGCCCTTGAACAGGTATAGAAACAAGAGTTTTTCCATCAAAGACAGAAGTAATTTTAAAGTATTTCCCTTGAATAAATTCTTCTAAAAAAGAAGACCTTGCAATTTCTTCTGATACAGATGCAAATTCATTTCTATATTTAATAACCTCATCTACAGAGTTTGCAACCTTAACGTATCTATTAGATTTAACAATTACAGGAAATTCATTTGGGTATGCTAAATTTTTTGGAGTAAGTATTTTATATTTATGTAATAATTTTTTTAATTTCCCAAAATCAATTAAAATATTTGCCCAATTTGAATTTAAAGCTAAACAATTTATAAAATTATTTCTTAAAACATCTGAAATTCCTTGTAGAATCCATTTTTCGTTTTCTACAAAAACAACATCTATTTTTAAAGCCTTACATTTTTTAGCAAGTTCAATGAAAGTATTAAATTTTATATTTATACATCCCTCTATTTTTATATCAGAAGTAATATATAATTTATTAAGATATTTAGAAGCTTTAATCAAATCCGCAGAAACACCATCTCCTGCAATTAAGACATTTAGTTTTTGCAACTTGAACACCCTCCACCACAGCTAGAGCAAGTAGAAGACTTCCCAATCTTTTTCATGTCAATAATTTCATTATTTAAAATTTTTTCGATAATTATCGGAAAAAGAGTTTGTTCAAGATATTTTAATTCATTTTCAATTTCAATAAAATCAGCATCATTAGAAATAATTATCGGATATTGAGCAATAATTCTCTTGGGATTTGTATAATAAAAAGTAATACCAGTAACTTTAACACCCTCTAAAAATGCTTTTTTTACAGGTTCTTCATCCGGAAAAGAAGGTAAAAGTGAATAATGAGAAGTCAAGATATTTTTATCTTCATATTTTTCAACTCCAATTCCTACAATCAAATCGAAATCGTCATTAGTTGTAATTTCATTTTGAAAACAACAAACCTCGACATTTTTCAAATTATAAATAATAGCATCAATTGTTGGAGTATATTTGGAATAAACAATTGCAATCTTTTTCTTCATACAATTATTTTAACATAAGTGATTTATACATTTCCAAATACTTTTTAGCACTTTCTTTCCAACTAAAATCAGCTTCCATAGCAGATTTTCTCATCGCATTAAAAGTATATTTATCCTTATAAACATTCATAGCAGTAAGAATAGCCTCTTTCATATCCCAACCGTCATATCTCCAGAATTTAAACCCGTTAGAATTATTCAGAGGATAACCCGTTACAGTATCTTCCAGTCCGCCAGTTGCTCTAACAATTGGTAAAGAACCGAATCTCATTGCAATAAGTTGAGATAACCCACAAGGCTCAAAACGAGAAGGCATTAAGAAGAAATCACTTCCTGCATATATTTGATTAGCTAAATCACCCCTATATCCAACATAAGTTCTAATATTAGAAGTATTATTAGAAAGCCAGATAAATAAATTTTCATAAGCTTTATCTCCGGAGCCTAAGAAAATAAAGTCAGCTTCCAGATTCTTTAAATCATTTTCAACCTGCCTAATTAAATCCAAACCTTTTTGCTCTACAAGTCTTGAAATCAAAGCAATTAAAGGTCTTTCAGGATTATATTTAAGTCCAAAATATTCAAGAATTTTCCTTTTATTTTCTTCTTTATTTTTTAAAGAATTAACATCATAATTTTTAGTCAGAGTTTTATCTTTTTTAGGATTAAACACATCATAATCGATACCGTTAACAATCCCCACAAGTCTATCAGTTTTTCCTCTTAAGGTATAATCCATACCTTCTCCATATTCACCTGTAAGGATTTCTTTAGCATAATTTGGAGATACAGCAACGATTTTATCAGAATAATTAATAGCCCCTTTCATCCAATTAACTTTTCCGTAATGTTCACAACCCCATTCATTAAAAACGATATCTTTTCTCATATTTGCAAAATCTAAAATATCTTCAAACCATACACCTTGATAAGCAAGATTATGGATTTCAAAAACATTTTTAGTTTTAGCCCAAAAATCATCAAACTTGTAATTTGCTTTTATATAAAGAGGAATCATCGCAGTATGCCAATCATTAGAGTGAATAATATCAGCTCTAAAATTTAATTGTTTAGCATATTCTAAAGTCGCAAGAGAAAAAGCAATATATCTTTCATGCTCATATCTTGGATCAAGCCAACGCGGATAAACTTCCTGAAAACAAGAAAAATACCAATCATTTTGAACAAAAAACACATTAATATTAGTATTAGGAAGTTTAGTCATATGAAGCTTAAATTTTTGCGGAGAACTTCCGAACGTTATCCACATTTCAGAATTTTCCAGCTCTTTTAAACCCCATTTTTTATAATCAATACATCCGTGAAGAGGAGTAAAAATCGCAATTTCAGCATCTTTTTCCAAAGCTTTAGGCAAACTTCCTACAACATCAGATAACCCACCTGCTTTAGAAAACGGAGAAACTTCTGCAGCTGCAAACAAAATCTTCATAGATAAAAACTCCTCTTATTTAACATTCAACTTCAATTTGTGATAAACGATTATAGAATGTTAATTAATTTTTATCAATAATGAGTTATAATTTGTAAATAAAAATTAATATTAATAATAAATTAGCAAAAAATTTTTTTATAATTTTTATAACAAAAAAAGGTCTTTTAAAATGTCTATGTTTGGTGATTACAAAAATTATAGAGCACTTATTCCAGAATACAATAGCTGGAAGGAGAATCGCGATTTAGTTGAAGCTAAACGTACAAAATATTTAAAAGAGAACCCAAAAGCAATAAATAGTGAAGACATCCAAAAAAGTAAAACTTTATTAAGAGCCATTGATATCATGGATGAATATTCTCAAAAGCGAGCAGAGGATATGGAAATGGCAACAGACGTTGTTACTGGAGAGGTTTTAGAATTAGCATTACTAGGAGGAGCTGCACTTGGTTTTGGAGTATCACGAATTAAGGCTGTAAATACATTTTTAACAAAAATTTTTAAGAATAATAAAAATAAAGAAATAATGGTGGCAGCAATTCCTTCCGTTATAGGTGGTATTTTAGGAACAATCGCAGTATTTCCATTAGAAGCATGGGCAGCAAAAGCACAAGTATCAGCCTCAAAAAAAGGCCGATATGAAGCGATGAGAAAGGATTTAAAAAATCCAAACGGTTTTGCAATGCTTACTCCTGAACAAATCCAAGAAGCAAAACGCAGAGCTGCCAAAATGCCTTTAGAAGAAGAGGAAAAACCTTTAATGAAAAATTTAAAAGAAAGTTTTTCTATAATAAAGGATATGACAGTTGGCAGCAAGGAATATAAACAACAAAGAAAACTTTTCGAATATGAATTAGAAGAACATAAACAACATTTAAACGAAAAATTATCACCAAAAGATATCGAAAATGCAAAAAAAGATCAACAATTATTAACAAATTTAATAGAAAAAATTGATATTGCATCACAAGATTATGCGGAAAATGCAGAACTTGCAACTCAAGGAGTATTAATTGGAGCAACTGCTTTTAGCGGTTTATTCTCAATGATTTCAGCAAAAATTAGCGACAAATTAAAAATCAAATCCGGAAATGCAATCGCCAATATACTAGGCTTTATAGCAATCATAGGCAGTTCAATATTTGCAACAGAAATCCAAAAAGAAGCTTCAAGAGTCGGAAGATTTAAAATAAAACAAGAATTAATGCAAAACCCTGAACAATTAATTTACGTTGATGATAAAAATATCGCTAATATAAAAGATGTTCAAATAGAACAAAAAGAAAAACCTGGATTTTTCAAATTTTTACAAAAACTTTGGAAAGATAACAAAGAATATCAAAAATACAAAAAAACTGGTGCAAAAGAAGAAAAAAGACTTTATAAAGCTATCGAAACTCTAAATTTAAGTCCTGAACAATTAAAAGATGCAAAAAAACTGCAGAGAAACACATTTATGGCATTTAATGAAGTCGATGAAAATTCTCAAAAATACTCTGAAAACATTGAAGCATTAGGACAATCTCTAATGTATCCCCTAGGTTTAATTACAGGTGGAATAGGTGTTGCACTTGGTTTCAGATTCTTAAAAAGAAACGCTAAATCAACACTTGAACAAGCAAATAATTTCATAAAATATATAATGACAGTAATCGGAATTTCAATAGTACCATCTGTTTTGATGAACGCATACATAACAAAAGAGCAAAAGAAAGCATCAAGAGTTGCTGATATGATGGCAATAAATAATTTAAAAGATTACAGACATTTTGCTGATTATAATAAATAATAATTTATTCTTCGCTATTAATATAATCATCAGGCAATTCTTTATCCAATAGCCTTCCAAATTCTTCAAAAGTTAAACCTAAAGCATTTATTATTTTTAATAAATTTGTAACATAAGGTTTTATTTTACCCTTTTCAATCATATAAAGCGTTGTTTTTGAAATATCATTTTCATAACAAAAAATGGTAAATTTCAAATTACGTCGCTTTCTTTCTTTAGAAATTACTGTTCCAATAGCTTTTAAAATTATTTCATCATTATATTGCATAAATTTTATAATAATGCTATTATTAACAAAAATGTTTCGTACTTCCGAAACAAATAAGGAGAATTATATTATATGGATAAACTTGAGCTATTAGATGAAATAAAAAATTTAACAAAAAAAAATGAACATATGGTAAAAATTTTAATGAGTTATTGTACAGATGAAATAACTCAATCAGAAGAAATAAAGGAAATTTTATCCGGATTAGATATCATAGAAGAAAATCAAAAAATAATAAAAGCTAATTTTTCAAAAATATTCAATTCTTAAAATAAACAAAATAAAAGAGGTTAGAAATTCTCTAACCTCTTTTAATATCTATTAAGAATTAGCCAAAATATCTAGCAAGAAGTCCATCAAAGCCACGTCCGTGACGAGCTTCATCTTTAGCCATTTCGTGAACTGTATCATGGATTGCATCTAAACCTAATTCTTTAGCTTTTCTAGCAATCATCATTTTACCGTCACAAGCACCGAATTCAGCTTCAGCTCTTAATTCAAGATTCTTTTTAGTTGAATTAGTAACAACTTCACCTAATAACTCAGCAAATCTTGAAGCGTGATCAGCTTCTTCGAAAGCATATCTTTTGAAAGCTTCAGCAATTTCAGGATAACCTTCTCTATCAGCTTGTCTAGCCATTGCAAGATACATACCAACTTCTGTGCATTCACCCATAAAGTTAGCTCTTAAACCTTCTAAAATTTCAGCATCAACATCTTTAGCGACACCAATTCTATGCTCATCTGCATAATTTTTGTTACCGTCTTTCATTTCAGAAAATGCACTTTTAGCAGCTCCGCAAACAGGACATTTTTCAGGAGCTTCGCCTTCTGCTGTATAACCACATACTGTGCAAACGTATTTTGCCATAATTAATTCCTTTCTTTTAAAATTCTAAGGTCTTACCCTTTAACATTTTGGATTATAGCATATCTTTTACATGCCTTTCAATTGTAATTACAACATAAATAAAAATAAAAAACAAAAAACCGGCTACTTACGTTACCGGCTAGTTTTGCTTGATATAAATTGATGATGTCTATCTAATTTCAGCATCATCGGTGGCTTGAAGCTGTTTTGACTTGTAATTGTGGATAACAGCATCCACTAATAAGTCGTAAGAAGAACTTTTCTCAATATTAGGAAATTCTTCTTTTAATTGTTGTCTGACCATTGCTTCCAGCCTCTGTTCGTCAGTCTTTATTTTCAACTCTGTACTTGACAGAGATGCTATATAATCTTCATTGGCTTTTCTTTGTCCGCTTGAAAAAGTCAATAAATTAGTCTTTGGATCAAATATTCTTTTTAGTGACTTGAATAAATCTAGGTTAAACATAACGACCTCTTTATTTTTACTACCTTCACTTTGTACTATATTAAAGTGTCCTCAAGGTAAAAATTGACTGTTTTTTATCCATTTGTTACAAATTTTTACATTTTTGAGAAATCTGTTAATATTATATACTTATTTTTCAAAGTGTTCAATAGTGCAAGTCTATTATTCTTAATCTTTTCATCCTTATCCATTACAAGAACTTCATCAAAGAATTTTGTAACAGTAGGATTAATAGAAATCAAATCTGCCAAATATTTATTATAATCTCCAGCAAATTCAATTCCTTTAACTGCTTCATATAAATCTTTTTCAGCAGGTAAATTAAATAGAGCTACATCAACCTCTCCTTTTACCTCTTCTTTTAATATTCTTAAAACACGATTTGCATTTTCTAAAAGTTTTTCATCATTCAATGTTGAAACAACCTTTACTCTTTCTAAATAATCACATAAATCAACACAAGGTGATTTTCCGCAAATATCTCCTGAGCATGCTTCAAGAATGTTTTTAGAATATTTATCATTCAAGAAAATTATTAATCTCTGAGTAAAGAACTCTTCAATATCAGATTTTACATCAGCTTTAAGAGGTAATAATTCTAAAGCAACATCAATTAATTTAGATAAATCTAATTTTAAATTATGCTCTAAAACTGTTTTAATAATACCCAAAGCTGCACGTCTTACTCCAAGAGGATCGGATGAACCGGTAGGTTTTTTACCAGCTGTGAATACCGCAGAAATAGTATCAATTTTATCAGCGATACCGACAATTTGACCTTCGATTGATTTTGCGGTTTCACTATCAGCATTTAGAGGGAAATAATGTTCTCTAATACCGTCTTGAACACCGATTTCTTCTCCTGAAACTCTTGCATAATCTGCTCCAATAAAGCCTTGTAACTCTGTAAATTCAAATACTAAATTTGTAGCTAAATCAGCTTTACACAATTCAGCAGCTCTTTTTATTGAAGGCTTGTTTACTCCAAGAGCTGATGCAATTTTTTCTGAAAGTTTAACAATTCTTTGAGTTTTATCATAAACTGAACCCATACCTTTTTGGAAAGTCATACCTTTTAAGTTTTCAACATAAGCTTCCAAAGGTTTTTTAGTATCTTCATTAAAGAAAAATACTGCATCATCAAGACGAGCTTTTATTACACGTAAGTTTCCAGCTTTTATATTTTCAAATTCATTACCAATGTAATTTGTAATTGTTACAAATTTGTTTATTAATTTTCCGTCTTTAGAATATAGTGCAAAATATCTTTGGTGAGTTTCCATAACAGTAACTGCAACTTCTTGCGGAATTGTAAGATACGCATCATCAAAATTACAAGTAACAGCAACAGGATATTCACAAATAAAAGTTACTTCTTCCAATAAATCATCAGAAATTTTGGTAACAGCATTCAATTTATCAGCTTCAATTTTAGTAAGCTCAAGAATTCTTTGTTTTCTTTCCTCAGGATCAACAATAACATGTGCATCTCTAAGTTTTCCAATATATTCATCAGGATTATTAATTACGATATTTTGAGTAGAAAACCTATGCCCATTTGTCATATTAGAGGATTCTTTATCAATAATAGTAAGTTTAACTTCTTCCCCATCAAGGATAGATAAAACCCAACGAATAGGACGAGAAAATTTCACATCATTATTTCCCCATCTCATAAAATGAGGACCTTGTAGTTTTGCAAAAATTTGTGGAACATTAATTTGTAATAATTCTTTTGTGTCTTTTCCTTTTACAACAATTTTTGCAAAAACATAATTATCTTCAACATAAAGATCATTCACCCCAACGCCGTTTTTATTAGCAAAACCTTCTCCGGCTTTAGTTAAATTATTATTTTCATCAAAAGCAACTTTTGCAATCGGACCTTTAACAACTTTTTCAACATCAGGTTGAACTGCATCAAGCCCATCAACAATAACAGCCAATCTTCTTGGAGTTGCCATTACTTTTATATCTTTATAATTAACATTATTATCTTTAAAAAAGTTTTCAAAACCTGTTTTAAGTTGAGAAATCGCCATAGGAATAAATTTATATGGTAATTCTTCAACACCTACTTCCAATAAATACTTACTCATTTATATTTCTCCAAATTAATTCTTTTTCTTGATTATACAACAAAAAAGTCCAAAATAATTCTTTGATGTATAATTTTAATATGGGGATTAGGAAAGCTTTATTTATAATTTTCATATTGTTAAATTTTATACCGCCTTGTTTTGCAATAAAAATAGGGCTTCAAACTCAAGTAAATAAAACATTTATAGGAGCATCGACACAAGCTCAAATAATAAATAGCGATACCAATAAACTTATATTCATTATGAAAAAAATGAAAGGCTATGAATTTAAATCCTATCGAGGAGTTATAGCAATAAAAGTTGACGGTGAATGGAAAAAAATAAATGCCAACAAAATTGTAATAAAACCAGATGAAAACGGTTTTGTGAGTGTAAAAAGAAAATGGTATCGAGGCCATTTCAAAATTATTAATGACGGGCTGGGACTAACTGTCATAAATGATATCCCTATAGAAAAATATCTTAGAGGCGTTGTTCCATCAGAGATGCCATCAAGCTGGGAACACGAAGCTCACAAGGCTCAAGCAATCGCAGCAAGAAGTTATGCAATTGCAAATAGGGGGAAAAGAGCAAAATATGGTTATGACTTAAAAGATACTCCCGAAGACCAAGCATACGGAGGAGCAAGTGCTGAAAAACAAAACACAAATGACGCTGTTAGTGAAACAGAAGGAATTGTATTAGTATGCCAAGGTAAAATTGTACCGGCATATTATTCAGCTTCTGCAGGAGGTAAAACAAGAACCGGAGGACAAGTATGGTCTTCAGACTTACCTTTCTTAAAATCCGTCCCATCTTTTGATGATGGTATAAAGAAAAACGGTCACGGAGTCGGAATGAGTCAATATGGGGCTAATAACCTTGCAAAAAGAGGATATAACGCTTATCAGATTTTAAAATATTTTTATGCAAATACAAAATTTGCCAGAGTAAGAAACGAATATTAGAGGTCTATAAAATGAAAACCGCACAAGTAGAAAACGAGAAAATTGTAATAAAAGAAATTGATGATATAAAACTTGATAATATAAAAGGTGCAATAGTAAAAGTCTTAGGCTGCGGACTTTGTGGCTCTGATATCGTGAAATTTAAACACAAAATAGTTAAAAATGGTGCGGTTTTAGGACACGAAATTGTAGCGGAAATTGTTGAAATAAATTCTAATACTAATTTTAAAATCGGAGATAAAATTGTAACCTCACATCATATTCCTTGTGGAGAATGTAATTATTGTAAACACGGGAATGTTTCTATGTGTGAACATTTTAAAAAAACAAACATATTCCCAGGAGGTTTTAGTGAACTTGTCTATGTTTCGGAAGAACATTTAGAAAATGTTGCATATATTATACCTAACGATATTTCAGAAGAAGAAATTTCATTTTACGAACCTCTAGGTTGCTGCATTAGAGCAATAAAAAGATGTAATCTTTTAAAAAATGACAATGTTCTAGTTGTTGGGCTCGGCTCAATCGGACTTTTAATGAGTGAAAGTTTAAAAGCATTAGGATTCAATGTCTACGGTTGTGATTTAATCCCTGAAAGAATTACCCTTGCAAATAAAATGGGGATTCAAGCTTTTAATTCGAAAAATCTGGAGGAATTTTCAACGATTATAAAGAACAAAACCAATGACTATGGAGTTGATGCAGTTTTTATGACTTCAGGAGCTGACAAAGCAATTGATGTCGCTTTAGCAACAATAAGACAAGGTGGTAAAATTTTAGTATTTTCAAGTACTCCATTAAGTAACGGGTATCCTAATAACGAAATTTATTACAAAGAATTAACTGTTTTAGGAAGCTATTCACCTTCTCCAGCGGATTTAAGAAATTCATATGAATTAATAACATCAAAAAAAGTTAATTTAAAAAATCTAACAACCACTTACCCACTTGATAAAATTCAACAAGCTTTTGACGACACTATTACTAACAAAATTTTTAAAGCATACATAAAGATTGCAGAATAAAAATTATTAATTTAATATAAGTTAATTTACTACACAAAACCTGTTTCCACTTGCGATTAAATATTTTTACCAAAACTAAAAATCTCATCTATTCAGTTGATTACATAATAAAAAAAATGTATAATAATGGTGTAAAATGATAGGGGAGATTAGGGTCTCATGTTTAACAACATTAATGACAACAACCAAAATTTATTACTTAATTCACAAGTAGGAAATTCTAATAATGTGATAAATTTGGCTGCTATTAGAGCTAATGCTCAAAAAAATGCATACACTTCTAACCCCTATGTTGATAAAACTGAAATTTCTTCTAGTGCTATGGAATTATTCCAAAGAGATTTGGATATAAATAAATTTAATAAAATAGCAACAAGTGATTTAGACGATACGTCACATCTTGAAAAAATGAACGAGTTATTCTCTCAAGGAGTAATTGATGCTTTCGAAGATGATGTATTGTCAGATCTTGTTACAAATTCTAAATTATGGGATGATTTAGAACTATAAATATGTTAAAATTCAGATATGGTATCGTCAGATTATTATATAGCAGATAACTCGGATATTGAAAATCAAAAGTTGGAGGCTGCTAAAAATTTATTTTATAAAAAAGATTATCGCGGGGCATTAAAGCTCTATCTTGATATGCTTAGTTCAAGTTTATCTTACAAACTCTATTATGAAATAGGCAGATGTTACTACAAACTTGATGAAATGTTGCCTGCTGAAGAATATTTTAAAAAATCTATAGGGCTGGAAAATTTTAAAAATCCTTCTTATCTTTATCTTGGAAATATCGTATTTAAACGTGAAGACATCAATAAAGCCATTGAATATTGGATAAATTCTTACGCTTATAAACCTGATGACAGCGTTGTTTGTCTTAATTTAGCAACTTCGTATTTTAAAAAAGGAATGAATTTCCAATCTATATTCTTCTATGAAAAATGTATTAAATATACGAAAATTAAGGATGAATCTTTTTATGCCATAAAATCAAGTATCGAAAAATGTAGAAATATCAGCCAAGAATATTTACAAAAAGCGAAACAAGCAATTAATAATAAAGAAAACAATATTGCTATTGAATCATTAAATTATGCAATTAAAAATTACCCTATTGATTTTGATATTAATTTACTTCTTGGAAAACTTTATTTTGAAGAAAATAATTATATTTTAGCTATAAATTATTTAAAACAAGCACTGTGTCTTGATAATAAATCTTTAGATATTTTACAAATGTTATCATCTGCATTTATTAATATTGGAGATTTTACTTCTGCATATTGTGCTATGCGAAGACTTTTACCTCTTGTTTTACATAATCAGGCGGAATATTTAAAAGTGCTTAAAATTATCAAAGAATTGAATTCTTCTTTTGATAATGAAAGTTATCAAATTCATAATAATTTGGCTGATAAATATTATAATGAAAATAATTATCATATGGCATTAATGGAATATGAAAATTGTATAATTTTAAAAGATACTTTATTAAATGATATTAATGACAAAATTAACAAGATAAAACATTATCTGCATCCTGAAAAAAGAATTATTGAAACTTGTATGGAAAAAGGAAGAGAACTTTATTTAAATAATGACTTCAAAACCGCAAATAAATATTTTTCTAAAGTAGTGCTATTATCAAATGAAAATTCTTCGGAGTATAAATTTGCAAAATCAAAAATTAATGAAACTTTTTAATTGGATTAAAAAAAATTTTTATCTCCATATTCTAAAAAAGAAGTATTATAGAGTAGGTTCTTGTAATGCTTGCGGAAGATGCTGTCAAAAGATTTATGTCAAACACAAAAATGTCATTCAAACTGAAGAAGAATTTAAAAAATTACAGAAATTACATCCTTTTTATACTTACTTAAAAATTATAGACAAAGACGAAACCGGATTAGTTTTTGAATGTACTAATTTAGATAAAGAAACCAAAAAATGTAAAATCCATAAAAAACGCCCTGGAATTTGCAGAAGATATCCGCAAGAAGAACTATTCACAATGGGGGGAACTCTTGCTGAAAATTGTGGTTATAGACTTGAACCAATTGAAAGTTTTGAAGATGTTTTCAATAAAGTATCAAAAAAACTTAAATTATAAAGCTTTATTCTTTAACCATTTTTTCTTATAATATTCAGCTAAACCTATATGTAAAACAGTTAAAAAAGCCGTTAAATAAGAAAAAAACTTATGAGTTTTTCTTAATGTTCTATTTTTAGTAACTCCACTAACTGTTGCCATAACAAGACTTCCTGTTGCGGCATAGCCTGTCGTTTTTACAGTAAATATTCTATTTGTATCTACTCCTAAAACTTTCATATTTAATAAATATCATAATTTAGTTAAAACAACAACATTCTATATGGAGAAAGCTTTTTATTATTTTTTTGAGATGGATTATTTTTTAAATATTTTTTTAAAACTTCTCTTGCAGCCAAATAATTACGTTCCTTAACATAAATATTTGCTAAATTTACTACATAATCTATATTATTAGGTGAAATCCTAACTAATTTATTATATTCATCAATAGCACTTTGTAAATTCCCCATTTTTAAATAAATTTCAGCATAAAGATAATGTAACTCTTCAGCCTCATTAATCTTAAAAGCTTGATTTACATAAAACAAAGACATGTCAAAATTATTTATATAAAAATAAGAAATTGCTAAATCATAATATAAAATATATTTAACTTCACTTGTTGTTGCTAAATTTAAAGCTTTTTCTAATACCTTTATCGCCTTTGAATACTCACCTTTTGCAACATAACTTTCTGCTAAAGTTACATATCCGCTTGGTAAATTAGGAGCTTGATTTATATAATGTTTAGCTTCTAAAGTTTTACTTGCACTAATATCTTCCGAATCTCCCAACACCAAATAGGAAAGATACTCTGATTTTAATTCTCCATCATTTGTAATATCCGGTTTTATTTTATATAAAAGCTTTAAAGTTTCATTATCTTCCTCCCTCAATTCACGACGCAAATCATTCTTTAATATCTCTTTATCACTTGAAATGTACATTAAAGAGTCTTTATCCATACTATGACCTAGAAAACCTAATGCGTGAAAAATTTCATGCAAAGCAATATTATATATTTGGTTTCGTGTATACAAAATTCCATCAGGAGAATATAAATCAAAGTAAATATCCATTCTCTCTAATTGAGTTAAATTTATTTGAGGAACAGTATATGCTACAACATACTTCTGATTATTCCCTGTTATTTCTTCCTTATTATTTATAAAACTGATTTTTATATCAGCATCTCCAGCGACTTTAGTAAATAAAACAATCCCACACTTTTCCCATTCAGAAAAAGCATTTTCTATCTCTTCTATGTATTCTTTTGGAACATCATTAGAAACAATAAAACTATAAGTTATAGGTAAATTAGACCAACGAACAATTTTTTGATTGTAAGGAGCTTGTTGAATATAATTATCAGAATATTTATTAAAAATTTCTCGTCTTAGTTCAGATAAAAATTCTTCTGCTTTTAATTTTGCAGAATCTCGAACATCTCCCGTTGCAATTTTTACTAATTTTGCTTGTGATTTTAATGTTAAAGGAGAATTTATTAAAGAATTTACGTAAATATCACGCAAAATTTCATCATTATTTCCCAATGCAAAAGATTTTTCATAATATTTTTGAGCTTTTTCTATTTGATTATTTCGATAATAAAAATCACCTATTTTAGCATACACAAAATCTGCATTTTTATTAAAATAAAATGCTAAAAATAAAATAATTAACAATACCAAATAAAAAAAGAGTTTACTCTTTTTCATCGTCAGACCCATTTACTCTCTCATTTACCCCCGGACCAGTTGGATTTAAGTCCTCCGGATCATCTTTTACCCCTTTTTCAACAAGCGGACTAGTTAAATTTGCATCTTCCAGGGCATCTTTTACCCCTTTTTCAACAAGTAGACTAGTTGGATTTAAGTCTTCCGGGGCATCTTTTACCCCTTTGTCAATATTCAAAGTCTTAACAAGAGCTCTGATATCTCCTTTTAATTTAAAATATTCAGCAAATTTTGGAGTAGTTTTGATATTAAACGAACGGCCGTTTTTATCTTTATGACGGGATATTAAACCTTTTTCAATAAGTTCTTGAACATGTTCATAAGCATTTGAACCACGCAAATCCTTTAACAAAGACTGCCTAATCGGTTCTTTTAATGCAATAACAGTAAGTGTTTTTAAAACAGGAGGTTTTAATTCAACAGGACAAAGCTTTTCAACAATATCCAAGTGTTCTTGTTTAACCTGTAAAATATAACCATTTTCATCATCAATTTCTAAAGCACCATCACGAGATGCGTAATCCATAATTAATTCCAGAAGAGCTTCTTCAACCAAATCAGGTTCTTCTCCTAAAATTTCTGCGATATCTTTTATTTGTAAAACTTTTGCTGTTACGAATAAAACAGCTTCAATTCTAGACTTCAACTGTTCCATACTAACTAGCTACCTCACTACTATTTTCTTCACTAATAACACTTTTTGCATTTTCAAAATTATTGTCAAATTCTTCTATTTCACCTTCATTATCTAAAACATCATCTTGAGTTTTAGAGCGTCTTACAACATATAAATCTGAATAAAACTCATCTTGTTCTAAATCATAATCACTATCTACAGTTAAAAATAATAAAGAAACATAAGCACTTATTTTATCCATACCCAAAAGAGTCAACTCATTAAGTTCAATTCTATCTTGCCTAGAAAGAATTTCAGTCAAATTAGCTCTTAAACGTTGTACTCCATTTTCAATATATTCGTCGTGAGCTAAATTTATAATATCATCCGGAGATAATTTTGCATAATTTTGAACTCTTCTTTTAGCTCTTTCATGTGCATTTTTAAGAGATTGCTTTTTATCAAGCATTTCATAAAATTCTAATTGACGAATCAAATCTCTCAATGTTACAACACGATTATGATTCAATCTTACACTTGTTCTTCTTTGTAAAACTTCATCAATAGAAATAACATTATTAGTCGGAATATACTCTTCTTCATAATCTAATGGCATTTCATCATCATAATTAAATACATCCTCTTGAGGAGGTTCAAAATCTAAAATATCTAATCCTTCCAAAACATTTGATTTTAATTTCAAAAGAATAGCCGCAAATAATAAAGTTCTACCTGTTAATCTCAAATTTTGAGCTTTAGACTGAAATAAATGCATTAAATACTTGTCAGTCACTTCAACAATATCAACATTCCACGGATTAATTTTTCCTTGTTTTGCAAGACTTACAAGAATTTCAATCCCATCTACTTCAGCTTCTTGAACAAACTTTTCTTCTTTTTCAGACAAAGAATTTGCTGAAGCGTTTAATGTATTATTCAAACTATCTATATTATTTACTACCATCTACCCAAAATTTATACTATTATTTTAAATACTAATTTAAAGACTTTTATCCTTTATATTATTGAAATTAAACAATAAAATCTCCCCAATAACCTATCCCGTATTATACCATCCAAAAACTCATTCTGCAAACATTTACAAAATTTGAAAATTTCTAACTTCTCCCCAACTTGAAATCACATTTTGTGTGATTTAAAATATACGATGCTTTTCCAAATACTTGTTGTATATATTAGTAATTACCACATATTAAATTTGAGGGCGCAATTTGCGACCTCAAATTTAAATTATCATAATATATATAAATATTTACAATATACTATCATCACCATCGCCTAATCCAAAAGAATGAGAAGTATCATTGCTTATATCATCAATCAATGAATGATCTGAATCATGTCCTGATATGAAATCATGTGGATTATCTAATATCCCATTTACATAAGGCCCCGACATATTTGCAGTTACAAGTTGATCCCCATCGCCAGCAATGTGGTTTCCATCATTAGGCACCCAACGTTCCATTACACTCTTAGGCATATGCCCTTTGATAAAGAAATATGCTTTTTCTTTATAACTTAAACCTCCGGGTATTATCATTTCTACTGGCTCAAAATGCATAGGATTCCCTCCCTGCATACTACTCCCAGCTAAATTCTTTAATTTGCTACTACTATTTTTTAACATTGAACGATTTACTACAGGTGTAGATATTTTAGGCATAATTCTTTGTATCATAACCATTCTCCTTTTCATATCTTTTTGATAATTGTATCTGTTTTACCCATTTAGCAATAAGTAAAGATGTTGTTGCTATCAATAAAATAATACTTATTTTAGATAAACCTTTATCCTTTTGAAACGAATTTATATCGTAAACCCCACTAGCAAATGTTCCCAAAAAGCCAAGAGTTACAAGATTTTCAAGATTTTCTGTTTTTGCCTCAATGTATGCTTGTTTTTCTACAACTTTGGGATATTTAGATGATTTCTGAGTTGAATTTTTAAAATTAGCATTAAGTGAGTGTTTCAAAATAGGGTTTATTTGCATTTAATTACCTACCTTTTTTATTATCTTCATTTTCCATTGCTTTTATAAATTCATCTAGCTTTTCACCTCTTTTACGAGCTTTATCCATCTCTTCAGCTATATCAATCAATGCTGCACCAAGAGCTGCAGTAGTTCCTCCTGCTACGACAGCATTAACAGTATTACCTAAGACTGGAATCCAAGTTATTCCTTTTGATAACATCTTAAACGTAGTTTTTCCTACTGCATGACCAGCAACACCTGCTGCTACTGATTTAAGAAGAGTTTTAGATAATTTAAAATCATAAATTCCATTAAAAATATGCGTTGCCATTAAAACTTCTATACCAGTCAAAGCTAATTCATCAAACCCTGGAGCTTGAGCCGTCAATGCTGCTGTGACAGAATTTCCTGCTGTATATCCAGCAACCCAAGCTTTAGCTTTTTTAACTTCTTTAGGACCGAATAATGGTTTTAAGTCATTGTTACTTGTAGATTTTAATAGTGCTCTATTTAAAGTTTTTTTCTGTATTGTACTTGAACAACTTTTAAATGCAGGATAATTATAATAAGAGTTTCCTACTGCTAAAATATTCATTTAATATCCCTTTATTGAATGTACTTATACCAATTAAGTAAAATCTAACAAGAATTTTTATTTTTTTCAAGCATGTTTAAAATAAATTTACAAATAGCAAAAAAAAATATGTTTATACTTTATATAAATATGAATATTATTAACTTAAACAATTTTAATACAACATTTTCTTCTGGATTAAACAATAAAATTTTGTTAAAGGAAAAGAATATCAATATACAACAAGAAGAAGAAATTTTTCTGAATAAATACGGAATAGAAACTCGATTTAATACTAATAAATCTGGAGCTTTGGCCAACAGTTTATGTGTTAAAATTTTCGAAAAATTATTTAAGCATTTTAATAGTCAAATGGTACTTCCTCCAACAATTTATATGTACAAAAAAAATGAAATTATAGATACAAATAACGCTCCTAATTTTTGTATTTCAGACACAAAAAATGTATTAAAAAATGATTATCCCTTCCCTGGCAGAGCAATCTTTTTTCTTGAATCACTAAATCTTAAAGAAATTGATGATAAAGCTAATACACTATTTTATAATAAAGAATCAAGTTCATCTCATTTTTTATCTCCTTTTATACATGAATGGTTACATAGCATTCAACTAGATTATATATATAGAAAATACGGATATGGTGGTGATTGTGATTATTTAAAAGATTTATATCCTAAAAAATCAAATATATCAGGAGTTCTATTATTAAAAAAACTAGAAACAAGAACTTTAACACAAAAAGAAAATGAAATTATTTTTGATGTATTAGGTAATTATTCTACAAGACCCATAAATCAATATTTAGAAATTTTTAGTGAAGCGTTTACAAAATTTATTTGTAATTCATTGTCAGGAGCAAATTTAATTAAAAATCCTATGGATGAAATAAAAAAAACAAACAAGGAATTCCAAAAAATTTTAAAAAAAGTTTGTTCACTATGAGTTACATTAAAATTGATGTATAAATTATACTTTTTGCAACTTTTTCATCGTTTGAATATTCTTTAAAAATATTATTCCGTAAAAACATAAGGCAACTTTCTAACTCCACCCCAATTTGAAATCACATTTTGTGATATCAAGTTTTGAAATTCATCTTTTGTTACCTGAAACATATAATGTACAGGAAATCTCTCAATATTCCTCTTTACAGCTTGATTTAAAACCCTTGTTTCAACTCCATACAAATTTACAAGATCACTATCAAGCATTACTTTATAACCACGGATTTCGTATATTAAATTTTTTATTTCTACTAAATTTTTCATACTAATCTCTTAGCTTAACTCCGGTAACTTTTGAAATCCCTTTTTCTTTTTGAGTAACCCCAATTGTACGATTTGCAGATTCAATCATAGGTTTTCTGTGACTTACAACAATAAATTGAGTTGTTTCGGCTTGTGATTGAACGATATGAGCCAATTTTTCAACATTTATACCGTCTAAACTTGCATCAACTTCATCAAACGCATAAAACGGTGCCGGCATATACTTTTGTATCGCAAAAACAAATGAAAGAGCAGTCAAAGCTTTTTCGCCGCCTGACATACCTGCTAAACGTTGTTTTTTCTTATCTCTTGGTTGTGCCTCAATATCTAATCCGCCTTCAAATGGTTTTTCTTCATTTTCTAAAACCAAAGTTCCTTCACCATCTGATAATTTATGGAAAATATCTTTGAAATTTTCATTCAACACATTATACGTTTTCAAGAATGTTTCTTTTTTAAGATCTTCATAACCTTTCATTCTCTCTAAAATTTGCTCACGTTCTTTTGATAAAGTATCAATTTGACCTTGCAATTCTTGTTGACGTGCAAAAACTTTTTCATAATCTTCAAGTGCTTTCATATTAACAGCACCTAATTCATCCATTCTCTTTTGTAATCTCTGTATGCGAGAAGTTATCTCTTCTATTGACATTTCTACAGGAGTTAAATCATTAACATTTACACCAGCCTCTGTTAAAATATTTTTTGTTTCTTCAAGCTGTGGTTCTAACTCTCTTCTTCTTGCTTTGAATGATTCAATCTGCTCTGCTATTTTTTCGATATCACTCACTTTTAGATTTCTTTGAGTTTCTATATCAACTAAATCTTTATTTATATCATCTCTTTGTTTCAAAAGTTCGCCTAATTTTTCAGTAATTTCTTTTATTTGAACTTCTAAAACTTCTAATTGCTCATTCAAACCTTTAATTTCTTCATTAAATTTAGCTTTATCCAATTCTAAATCTTTATTAGTAGCCAAAGCTCTTTCTATTGTATCATTATGAGTTTTTATAGTAGTATTCATAAAATCAATTCTTTGATGCAAACCTTCAATCTCATTATTTGCATCCGCCATATTTTTCTCATAACGCTTAATTTCAGCTTCAACTCCTGCTGTTTTTTCTTTCAAATCTTTTAAATCAGCATCATTCATCAATTTTTCTACTTCTAAAATCGAAGTCTGAATATCTGTCATTTTTTCTGAAATACTAATATGTTCTTCTTCTAACTTATCTAAACCTTTTTCTATATTAGCAATTTCAGGTTCTGTTATTTTAATAAACTCTTGTTGTTCATCAATGTTTTTCTGAGTACTTTCAAAACTCAATTCTAAATTAGTCAACTCCAATTTAGCTTTATTAAATTCAGTAGTAGAAGCAGAATACTTACTTCTAACATCTTCTATTTTTGCTTCCAAACTTGAACGCTTAGAAATCAAAGTTGCATATTTAGATTCCAAATCTTTTAATCTAACCCTAAAAGTATCTAATTCACTATCAGAATTTTGAGCAAATTTCAACCCTGTTTTTCTAACAGCACCACCTGTAATTGAACCTGATTTTTCAAATAAATCACCAGATAGCGTAACCATTCTGTACTTACCGATTAATTTGTTAGCAACAGAACGATCTTCAACTACTAAAGTATCTCCAACTGCATAATAAAAAGCATTTAAATACTCATCATCAAAATCTATAAGATTAATCGCAAAATCAATTACACCTTTTTCTTTTGGCAAATTCAAACTCTTAGGACATTTAACAATTTTATTTAAAGGAACAAATGTTGCACGCCCTGCATTTGAAGATTTCAAAAGCTCAATACAAGTAGATGCAACATGCTCATCATCTACAACGATATGAGCCATTCTTCCGCCTACAGCTATTTCCATAGCTGTAGAATATTCTTCATCAACTTGTCCCAATTTCATTAATGGAGCGTGAACACCACGAATATTTGCGTTTACAACTGTATCAACCGCACGTCCGAGGTTAGCTTCTTCACTTGCTTGTTTAGATGCCTCAAGCATATACATTTTTTTGCGTGCTGCTTGAAGATCATAGTCCATATCTGTGATTTCATTTTTAGTCTTATCCAAATCATGCAATGTATTTTTAAGGATAATTTTAAAATCGTCAAGTTCTTTTCCTAATTGTTCGATTAAAAGCTCCTTGTTCGCCTTTGTTTCTGAAAAATTATTCTTAAAATTCTCCAATTCTTCAAGCTTAATTTTAGCTTCCTCAATAACCTTTTTCTTTGAAGATAAATCAGCTTCCATCGGAGCTTGTTTTTGAATAAGCTTAGTTTCTTTATCATGATATTCTTCTAATTCTTTTCTAAGAGCATTTCTTCTTTCGATATGTTTTTCAGCTGTTTCATTAAGCCCTGACATATCTTCTAAAATCTTATGCAAAATCTCTTTTTGCTCTTGAATATTCTTCTCAATTCCTCTAATTTCATCTTGCTTTAAAGAAATTTTCAATTCACTATCTTTAATTTTACCCTGTTGAGTTTCAATACCATTTTTAGTATTTTCAATAGTCTTTAAATTTTCTTGTATTTGCTTATCTGCATAAACTATTGAAGAATTTTTTCTTGAAATTGCCCCTTTAATTTCTTCTGATTTTTGTTTTAATTCAATCTGATGAGCTTCACCCTTTTCTTTTATAGTAGAAGAAATTTCTTCATATTTTTCCTTAACTAATTTTAATCTTTCTTCTAAATCCTTAGATTTTAATTCTTCTTCTTTTTTTCTTTTTGTAAACTCTAAAATATTTTCATGAGCCTGTTCTAAATTCCTTCTCAAATCAAAAAATTTCACAGTATTAATTTGACTTTCAAGCCCAACCTTTTCATCTTTTAACTTTTGATACTTCATCGCAACTTCTTTTTCTTCTTTAAGTTGCTCTAATCTAACATTTACTTCGTTTAAAATTAAAGTCGAATTAACAACTCTTTTTTCAACCGTATCCAATTCATTTGTAGCTTGATCTATTCTCCTGTCAAAATCTGCGACACCAGCTATTTCATCAATAATTTTACGACGTTCATTAGGAGTACAATTGGTAATACTCATAACATCGCCTTGCATCATAACATTATAACTATTAGGAGTTATGTTATATTTTTCAAGTTTTGCATGAATATCGGATAAAGTAACAATTTTATCATCTAAATAATAAATGCTATTAAAACCTTGTGAAGACTTACGAATTCTTCTTGCTACAGAAAACTCTCCTTCATCACCGGCTTCTGCAAAAGTTACTTTAACAAAAGCTTCATTTCTTTTATTGTAAATTGATATTAAATGGAATAATTTTTCAGCTCTCAAAGTTCTTGATGTAGAAAGTCCTAAAGCAAATAAAATACTATCTATAATATTACTTTTTCCGGAACCATTCGGTCCTGAAATAGTAGTAAAGCCTTTTAGCATTGGTATTTCGACTTTATTCGCAAACGACTTAAAGTTATCGACCTCGAGCTGTTTAATGTACATTAAATCCCTTCTCCCTTACATTAATTAGACACTAAAAACCCCTCCATGTCAATCTATTAACAATGTTATTAACATTTAATAAAATAAAAATCGGGTTTTAAAAACCCGATTTCCACTAAGCATTTATAATATTTAAAAGCCTGTCCCAAACCTCATTAATAGAACCATTCGCATCAATTTTATGAAGAACTCCTTTTTGTTCATAAAATTCTATTAATGGAGCTGTTTCTCTAAAATATGTTTCAAAACGAGCTTTTGCTATTTCCTCGTTATCATCCGCTCTTGTTTTCAAAGTTTCACCGCATTTATCACAAATATTTTCAACTTTTGAAGGTTTAAATTTTTTGTTATAAATTTCACCACATTTAGGACAAGATTGACGATAAATAATTCTTTCAATAAGAATTTGAGTATCAATATCAAAATAAATAGCTTTAAAAGCTGCTTCATTATTTTTATCAATATCTTTATTAATTTCATCTAACATTTTAGCTTGTTCTAAGCTTCTTGGGTAACCGTCTAGAACATATCCATTTTTACAATCATCACTTGCTAATTTTTTAGCAATAATTTTCCCAACTAATTCCGCAGGAACGAGTTGACCTTTATCAATAAAACCTTTAGCAATTTTACCTTCTTCAGATTCTTTAGCAATTTCAGCTCTTAAAAGTGAACCTGTATCAACGTGCGGTAAATTTAAATATTCTGACAAATGATTTGTTTGAGTCCCTTTTCCACAAGCAGGAGGCCCTAAAAAAATTAATTCTTTTTTCATAATTTTCTCCTTCTTAACTAAATTATAAAACTAAAAAAGAAAATGTATAGTAAAATAAATTTAATTCATAATAGATGACTAATTAAAACACTACCACTCTTCACTACTCTCTATAAATAATAGCGAATAAAGTTCAAGAATTTACGCTTTACCAACTTAATTCATAACTATATTAATATCTGTGTTCCAAGCATAATTCTATGAGAATCTTTCGCCGCATCATTTTGACAGAATACATAGTTTAGAATTAATCTTAACCCTTGTCCTTTAATGAAGTAATTGAGCCCAACAGAATATTCTCTTTGATTATTATGTGCGATTTCTCTATTAGGGTCGAATTCATCATATCTTGCAAGAATTTGTAGTTTTTTTGTAAGCATATATCCAACAGTTGCATAAAAACCGCTTGCATGTTTATCAGTAGAAAATCCACTAGGTCCGTTGTATCCGTTAGCTTGAGCCCATTCAAAATTAGCCATAAATCTTTTGTAATCATACTGAATATGAGCACCAACAACACAGAAGTTGTTATCTCTATGTCCAGCATCCATGCTGCCGCCGATAAGTAATTTCCCATATCTACCGTCAGTTTTACCCAGAGGTTTTAAATCAACTCTACCGATAAATTCTGCTCCAGGGAAAAATTCTTGGAAATACGTATCTGAACTATATACCCCAAAATCATATCCTAAAAGGCTATAGTCACCAGAAACTCTTGCACCTAATTTTCTTATCGTTCCAAAGTTTCTGGAAATTTGTGAACGAGCTATAAATGGTAGAACAAACGGGCCATAAGCACCTTCCATACCTAAAGGTGGTCGAGAATGTCCAACTAATAATCTGTGGTGAGGAATTTTATTGGTTGCGATATACATATCAGCAAATAGGTTTTGTACAAAATTTCTTTCCGTAAAAGGATTGTAGTTAAACATTATTCTTGCATCAGCACTATTATTTTTAAAGAAAATATCATAACCAACGTTGATAGTATTAACATCGTAATGGTTAGTAGTATGATCGGAGTTTAATCCTCCTTCTACAAAATGTAGCCCTATATCACCGTTATATCCTGCCCAAAGTTGAGTATGGTCAACTAAAGAACCTTCATCAAATTTTTGAGTTAAAACATCTTTTAAAAGATATGTAGGCTTATCATATTTATCAACTTCCAAATGATAAACATCTTGAAGTTTTTCTTTTAAACTTTTTTCTTTTTTAATACTGCTTTCACTAACAGAAACCGCTTGCGGAGCATCTGCAAGTTCTTTATCAAGAATATCTTCTAAAACAATTTCTTCTAAATTGTCATTGTTTTTATTTTTAGTATCTGCAGCTAAAACTGGAGTAATTGTTGCTATTATTAATCCGATTATTATTAGTAAAATCTTATTTTTCATAACTATATTCTATTATATTTTAAAAAGAAAAGACCAATCTTTAAAAGATTGACCTTTTCTTATAGTATCACTTAATTTTGATGTCTGTGTTCTTCTCTTAAATAAGCAGTCCAGAATAAAAGAACAACAAAAACAAATGCACCAACCATATTTCCTAAAGTAACAGGAACTAAATTGTGTAAACAGAAACCTTTCCAAGTCATAGTAGCTAATTGATCAGGAGTCATACCAGATGCTGCTACAATAGAAGGAAAATGTTTCATTAAAATACCGTTTGGAATAAAGAACATATTTGCAATACTGTGTTCATAACCTGAAGCAACGAATGTTGTAATAGGGAAGAAAATTGCAAATATTTTACCGATAACACGTTTAGATGTAGAAGCCATAAATATCGCTAAACAAACTAACCAGTTACAAAGAATACCTCTAAAGAAAGCTTCTGTAAATGACAAATTAACTTTAGAGAAAGCTGTTTGCATAGCAGTAACACCAACAGCATCTCCACCATTATGTCCCATTCCTGCAAAATAAACTAAAGCTGCTACTAGCACAGAACCAATGAAGTTTGCAGCATAAACAATAGACCAGCTTCTTAATAATTTTGCTAAACTAACTTTTTTTTCTAATACAGAGAAAGTCATCATAACGTTACCTGTAAATAGTTCAGCACCTGTAAGAGTAACTAACATCAAACCTGTAGCGAAAGTCATAGCTCCGATTAATTTAGTGAAACCCCATCCCATATTAGAATCACCTGTCATAACTGTAAGCGAAACTTGAGCACCAAATGCGATAAAAGCACCTGCTGCAATAGCTAAAGTAAACATTTTTGTTTTACTATAATCAGCCTTTCCTGTCATAACTTTGTCACTTAATTCGTGTACTGTTGCACTAGGAGTAAGGCTATCTTGTGTTGAAATCACTTTTTCTTCCATTTATATTTCTCCTTTTTATGATTTCTTTTTTAGTCAATACAAAGCTATAGATAAAATTCGAAGAATTCGAAATTTATGCTTAGAAATTATTTTACTATTTATATATTAAAGCTTAAGTATTTTAATGTTCTATTTAAACTTCATACTTCCTAAAAAAGAAGTCTTTTTCTAAATCCTTATTGATAATAGCACTTGAAAAAATGATTGCAAGAGGGTAAATAAATTAAAATTTTATGAAAATTAATTATTCATAATCTTTGAATAATGTTCGTTGTAAAACTCTTCAAATCTGTCTTCTAAAATAGCTTGTCTGGATTTTTTAGCAAAATCAATTAAGAATTTGATATTATGAATAGACATTAAAGCTTGAGCCGTTCCTTCTCCGCATTTATAAAGATGTCTTAAATAAGCTCTTGAATGATTTTTGCAGCAATAACAATCACAATTTTCATCAAGAGGTCTTGGATCATCCCAGTATTGAGCATTTTTAATTTGCTTTTTACCTTCATAAGTGAAGAAAGAACCGTGTCTTGCGTTTCTGGTAGGTAAAACGCAATCAAACATATCAACTCCTCGTTTAATTCCGTCTAATAAATCTTCAGGAGTTCCAACTCCCATTAAATAGCGAGGTTTGTTATGCGGTAAAAGTGGTGCAGTTAATTCGACAAAATGATTCATAGTTTCTTTGTCTTCACCAACGCTTAACCCTCCAATTGCATATCCAACTGCTGGAATAGAAGATACAAAAGCTGCACTTTCTTTTCTTAAATCATCATAAAAAGCTCCTTGACATATTGGAAATAAAGCTTGTTTTGTAGAGGTTTTTGCTTTAATACATCTTTCAAGCCAACGGTGAGTTCTTTCCATTGCCTCTTTTGCAGTTTTATAATCACAAGGAAATGGAGCACACCAATCGAAAGCCATAATGATATCTGCTCCGATTGCTTGTTGAATCTCCATAGAAATTTCAGGACTTATAAAATGTTTTTTTCCATCTTTAGGATCTCTAAATTCGACACCTTCTTCTGAAATTTTTCTTAAATGAGCTAATGAAAAAACTTGGAAGCCTCCGGAATCAGTTAAAACTGGTTTTTGCCAGTTCATCCACCCGTGAATGCCTCCAAATTTTTCGATTAATTTGTGTCCTGCTCTTAAGTATAAATGATAGGAATTTCCTAAAATTATTTGAGCACCTGTATCATATAAATTATTGTTTGTAACAAGTTTAACCGTAGAATTAGTTCCAACCGGCATGAAGATGGGAGTTTCAATATCTCCGTGCGGAGTATGTAAAATTCCTGCTCTTGCACCTGTTTTAGAATCTACATGAAGTAATTCATAGCTAAAATTGTCAAAAACACTTGTCATTTATCCGTTAAATCTTTCTTCGTTATATGTAATAAGCTCTAACATAGATTGCCAGTTGTCAAAAATTTCTTCCGGCTTAAAATAAATAGCAGTTTCTCTTTGAGCACTTTCTGGAGAATCTGAAGCGTGGATAACATTGTATTCCATAACTTGCGCGAAATCTGCACGAATAGTTCCGACATCTGCTTTCATAGGACTTGTAGCACCCACCATATGACGAACACTTTCGATTGCTTCATAACCCTCAATAACCATAGCTACTATAGGACCACTTGTAATGTAGTGTACAAGTCTATTGTAAAATGGTTTCCCTTTGTGTTCTTCATAATGTTTTTCAGCCATTTCCGGAGTAACTTGTAAAAGCTTCATTGCAACAATTTTAAAACCTTTTGTTTCAAATCTGTCTATAATTTTTCCGATAAGCCCTCTTTTAACACCATCTGGTTTGATAGCTACAAATGTTCTTTCTTCTGTTTTCATAACTTCTCCTAATATAATACTCGGGTTTTCCCAATCACAATAATTACAACATAAAAAGGCTCGGTTGTAAAGGTAAAGAAAATATTTTAAAGGATTGAAGATTTCAGGAAATCATAATATAATTCTTAAAAAGGAGATTTTGTAATGGATGATTATAAAATAATTATAACTGTTTCAGGTAGTGATAAAGTTGGTATTGTATCAGGGATTTCCGCGGTTTTAGCAAAATATAAAGTTAATATCGAAGATATTAAACAAACACTTATGCAAGGTCATTTTGTAATGTTTATGTTGTGTGATATTAAAAATGCTGAATTGAATTTTAAAGAACTTAAAAATGCTTTAATTGAAGAAGGTAATAAATTGGAAGTTGAAGTTTGGGTTCAGAAAAAAGGTATTTTTGAAAAAATGCATACTGTATAGATTTTTTATGAGTGAAGAACTTGATAATTTAAATAAAATTTCGGATTTTTTTAAAAGAGCTAATTATAAAATCAAATTAATTAGTTTAATAAAGCGTGCAAAAGTCGAGTATGATAAGTATGAATATGATTTGGCATTTGAGTCTTTGAATAAAGCATATGAAATAGATAAAAATAATTCGACAGTTCTTAGGGGATTAGGTTGTATTAATCAATTTAGAGGGAATTATGAAGTTGCAGTTGGTTTTTATAAAAGAGCTTTAGAATTTTCTTCTAAGAAAGAAATAGAATATGCTTTACTAGGAACGGTTTATTATATTCAAGATAAATTAGATGATGCAATTATGTATTTTAATCTAGCGATTGAAGAAAATGATAATTATGACGTGGCATATGAGGGAAGAAATCAGGCTATGCTGGAGAATCATGTTAGGATTTTGGATTTACAAGAAGCTTTAAAAAAATATTTCTAAATTTAAACTAAAGAACAATAGCATATAGTACACTTATTTTTACAATTTTTATTTACAAACATATCTTTTAATATAACTTTGGGTATTTATTACTCAAAGGAGGTTTTTATGCAAATAAAAATATTACTTGTAGAAGATCAAAAATTAATGCGAATAGGAATAAAATCTTTGTTTTGTGATTATCCTGAATTGGAAATTATAGGTGAAGCTGTAAATGGTAAAGAAGCTATAGAAAAAGCTAAGCTTATAAAACCTGATGTTATTCTTATGGATATAGGTTTACCTGATATTTCAGGAATTGAAGCTACTAAACAAATTCTTGAACATAATGAGAATATCAGGGTGATAATGCTTACTTCACATATTTCAGAAAGTGAGTTAAATGCATCTTTAAGTGCAGGAGCAAGTGCTTATATTGTAAAAGATATTAGTACGGATTTTTTAATGAGTGTAATAAATATGGTAAAAGCCGGAGCAATGTGGATAGATCCTCAAGTTGTTCCGTTTATTCGTGATAAAAATTGTGGTGTTATTCCATCAAGACAACTCTCAAGAAGTGCTTTTAAAGAACATCATTCGAATTTAACACAAAGAGAATACGAAGTTTTGAAGTTAGTGGTCGATGGACAGTCAAATAGTCAAATTGCACAAACTTTAACAATATCAGAACATACAGCAAAAGCACACGTTTGTAATATTATTCAAAAACTTGTAGTTGATGATAGAACTCAAGCTGCAGTAAAAGCCCTTAAAGAAGGCTTAGTATAGAAATTAATCAGAGGGGAATTTTTGTTAATTTTAAGTAACAAAATATTATAAAACTTCCCCTTTTTTTTTGTTTGATGTAGAATGTTTTGGTAAATTATGTTAGGAGAAGGACGACTTAATAAAAGTCGGATGTGTATAGAATATGACGATACAAGAATGGTTTGATAAACGTAAAGAAGCACAGATAGAACGCCGTGCTAAAGATATGAAAGGGATTGATGTTGAGACTCCTGAATTATGGACTAAATGTGTTCATTGCGGTACTCAAATTTTGAAATCAGAATTAGAAGATAATTTAATGGTTTGTCCTCATTGTGATTATCATTTTAGAATAAATGCTACAACAAGAATTAAACAATTATTTGATGAAGGAAGTTTTGAAGAAATGTTTAAAAATGTGCTTCCTTGTGATCCTTTAGAATTTGTTGATACAGAATCTTATGCAGTAAGATTAAAGAAAGCTCACGAAAAAACAGGTCTCGACGAAGCGGTTATAACAGGTCTTGCAACTATAGAAGGTCATAAATTGGCTGTTGCGGTTATGGATTTTGATTACATGGGCGGTTCTATGGGAAGTGTTGTTGGAGAAAAAGTTACAAGAATTATGGAGAAAGCTCTTGAACTTAGACTTCCAATACTTGCAATTACATCTTCAGGCGGTGCAAGAATGCAAGAGAGTGCATTAAGTCTTATGCAGATGGCAAAAACTTCTTGTGCGGTTGCAAGATTGGATGAGGCTGGACTTTTATATATTAATCTGCTTACAGAACCTACTTTTGGTGGTATAACTGCAAGTTTTGGAACTTTGGGCGATATTATTATTGCTGAACAAGGTGCAAGAATCGGGTTTGCAGGTAGAAGAGTTATTGAACAAACAATTAGACAAAAATTACCTGATGATTTCCAAACTGCTGAATATTTATTGAAGTTTGGGCAGGTGGATATAGTATCTAAAAGAAAGAATTTGAGAAAAACTCTTTCAAGCATTTTAGATATGCATGGAGTATAAGAAAAGATGGCAGTAGTATTAGATTTTGAAAAACCAATAGTTGAAATACAAAAAAAAATAGATGAATTAAAAAAAATGAGTGAAAATTCAGGCATGGATTTGGATAGCCAAATTCAGAACTTTGAAAGACAAGCTCAAGATTATAAAAAGGAGTTATATTCAAAATTGAAACCTTCACAGAAATTACAGATAGCAAGACATCCAGAACGTCCAAAATTTTTGGATTATGTTAATTTGATGTGTGATGAATTTATAGAATTACACGGTGATAGAGAAGGGATGGATGATAGAGCCATTATTGGCGGAATTGCTAAAATAGATGGTAAGTCTTTGATGATAATTGGTATTCAAAAAGGTAAAACCACAAAAGAAAATTTGGAATATAATTTTGGAATGCCTCAACCTCAAGGCTATAGAAAAGCTTTAAGACTGTTTAAACACGCAGATAAATTCAAATTACCTGTTGTAACAATTATTGATACTCCTGGAGCTTATCCTGGAATTAAGGCTGAAGAAACAGGACAAGGAGCTGCGATTGCGGTTAACTTAAGAGAAATGGCAAAGTTAAATGTTCCTATCGTTGCAATAATTTCAGGAGAAGGTTGTAGCGGTGGAGCTTTAGGTTTGGCGGTTGCGGATAGAGTTATGATGCTCGAGCACGCTTATTATACTGTTATTTCTCCTGAAGGTTGTGCTTCTATTCTTTGGAGAGATGCTGCAAGATTTGCGGATGCTGCGGAAGCTCTTAAAATTACTTCTAAAGATTTATTACAACTTGGAATTATCGATGAAGAAATTGCAGAACCTTTAGGTGGTGCTCATAACGATTATAATGAAACTGCAAATAATATGAAGAATTCTATTATTAATGCAATTTCTCAACTTGTTGAAAAATCTCCTCAAGAACTTAAGAATGACAGATACAATAAGTTCCGAGCAATGGGTAGATTTATTGAATAAATTAAATTAGATTAAGATATACAAAGTGGGGGTAAGTTTATTATTCCCACTTTTTTTGGAATTTTAGTTAGTAAACATTTGTAACAAAAAGGCAATTATTTAATAAATATATACTTTATACATATAAGGAACTATAATTATGACTATTTTTAATCGAACAATAAATATTCATACTCCTTATATGAATATAGGAACACCTCCTATATTTAGTTGTAATAACTTTTTACCTTTTAATAATTGGATGCCAACATTCAATTTTAATTTTTTCAATTTTAATGTATTTAGTTTTCCATTTCAAAATTTTAATAGTATACCTAATTTTTCATTTAATTTGGAAAAAATGTTTCCAACTACCAATATTTGGGATAATCAACAAGCAAATTTCAATTTAAAAACAAATTGGAATGTTTCTTGGAATAATACTTGGCAGGCAAATTGGGGTGATACTTTTACAAGAAGTAATGCTGAAATAAAACGAAATCCAACAAATTCAAACTTACAATTAGCACTTGTAGATAAAGCGAAGAGTTATATAGGAAAAGTAAATTCTGATGCTGAAGGTAACAGATTATTTTCAAACGGAAAATCTCAAGCTTGGTGTGCAGACTTTGTATCAACAATAACAAGAGAAACTTTTAAAGATAAATTACCATCAAGCTTCCAACATTTTTCTGCTGTTAGTGATATCAAAACTTGGGGAGAAAATAACAACTGTTACTTATCAGTACCTTCAGCAAATAAAGCCGAATTTATTGCAAAAAATGTAAAAGTCGGCGATATTATGATAGAAAAAAATGGGGGAAAATCTCATACAGGTATTGTTACAAAAGTAAATTCTGATGGTTCATTCGAAACAGTTGAAGGAAATTGTAGCAATAAAGTTGCAACACAAAAATATCAAGCAAATAGTCCTACATTAAGCGGATTTGTATCTTTAGATAAATATACAGCTTAGAGCATTAATTGAGTTCCTAAAATTAATCTGTGCGAATCTTCTAGGATATCATTTTGGCAAAAGACATAATTAAGCATAATTTTCATAGCTTGTCCTTTCAGGAAATAATTTAAACCAACTGAATATTCTCTTCTTATATCGTCAGCATAATTTTTGTTAGGAATAAAATGATCATATCGTCCTAAGATTTGTAGTTTAGGAGTGATTTTATATGCAATTGTTGAATAAAAACCTTCTGCTTTATTAGTAGAAATAGTATAAGCTCCATTATATCCGTCAGCGGAAGCGTATTCAAAATTTGCCATAAAATTTTTATATTCGTAACCTGCATACAAGCCTGATACAAAATAATCAGTATTATTATTTCCTGCAGTGATTCCGCCCCCTAAACGTAAATTTCCATACTTTCCTTTTGTTTTCCCGAGAGGTTTAAAATTTACCCATCCGGCAAATTCAGCTCCTGGGAAAAAACTTCTAAAATAAGTATCAGAACTATAACCTCCTAAATCATATTCTATTAAATCATAGTTCCCTTTAACCCTTAAGCCAACTTTTCTAGTGTTTCCAAAATTTCTAGCAATTTGAGCTCTTGCAACAAAAGGTATAATTGAATCAGAACGTCCGCCTTCATATCCTGTAGGAGTTCTTGTATTACCCAAAATTATTATATGGTGTGGAATTGAGGCGTTAGCCACATAGATATCTATTGGCATAGTTTGTAAAAATTTATACCCATCTACAGGATCAAATCTAAATCGAGCTTCATAAAAATTTTGCCCGCCTCTAAATTTACCGTTAATTCCTGCTTGAATAGCATTAAAGTCATAAATAGTATCCCCATTTTCTGATAAATTCATTTCAGCAGCGGCTCTGTAGTATCCAAAGAAATGCATTGTTTCTATTGGACCCGATTCGAAATGTTTAGTTAAAATTCCATCTAATAAATAAGAAGAACTATTAGTGTCTTTAACTTCTTTTGACTTTATATCTTGAATTTTTTCCCAAAGAGTGTATTCATCATCCTCTTCAAAAACTTTATTTGCACCTTTTTGGGGAATATTGTTATCATCAATGTCTAATAAGACTTCTTCAATTGCAAAAGAAGAAGTCATGCAAAAAATAAAACAAACCAGAAGGAACGAAAATTTCTTCATTAAGCAATTATAACATATAAACGAATACATTAAATGAATGAAATTAACAAACTTGTTCATCTGAATAAATGATTTTTAAAAAACAAAAATATTAAAAAATGTTAAAATAATATATAATACTGTTGTGAAGATTGACTTATAGTAACTTTTCATTAAACCCAATATAAGAAAGACAAAATAGGAGAATAACATTATGGGAATGGCAGCATCACAGGCCAGATATTTAGCACTAGTTGCAAGAAAATCAAATTGTGAATATGAAGGTCAACAAATAAATCAGGCAAGAACTGTTTTATCAAATCAGAGTGCAAATTTGTTTAACCAAATGCTGGGCTTAAATGTACCAATCCCTCCTAGCACACAAGATTTTACAAAGCAACAATATTCATTTTCAGACGGTTCAAATGAATACACAATAGATAGCTGGCAGCAACTTGCCAATGATCCTGACTATAATTATGTAGTAACACATCATTATTATGCAGATGTATATACAGGTTCGCAAAAACATAAGCAGGATCCTCAAGTACAATTTTCAAGTGGTACGGCAGCAACTGTTGACCAAATTGAAATGGCACAAAGATTAATGACACAAGCAAAGGCAGATTATGAAGCGGCAAAAGCTGCTGTAAAAGAAAAAGAAGCTGAGGCTGCAAGCTTAAATAATTATGTAAATACGGATAATTATCAACATATCACAGCTTGTAATTATGACGTCAATACAAATAGTTATACTGTATCGAGATCTGAACAAGAAAAATATGGTAATGCTTTAGTATATAAAGATAGTGCAGGTAACAAGTATTATTATAATGAAGAAGACAAGAAATATTATAGTACAGATGGCACAAGTACTCCTTATACTGGATCAGAAACTCTTCTTGCTTCAATGGTAGATGCACCAAATGCTGTTTATAAAGGATATTCTCAATATGATGCAGTTACACAACAAAAAATTGCAAATGCTTTAGATGTTTTAATAGAAAAGGGGGCATTAAGCAAAGATACCAAATTAGATTATGCCGATATTTATTATAATGAAGCAGATGGTTCCATTGCCTTTAAATCAGATTTAAAAAGCTTGTATGGAGGAAATGTAAATGGTTCTAAAACAATTTTACCTGTTTATTATACAGGAGATGCGGGAACCACCGGAACTATTGAAAACATTGCTGCTAAATATGACGCTGAATTAGCAACACTACAAGCAGCAGAATTTGCTGCATTACAGGCTTTTGAAGCGGCAGAAACCACATATAATAATTTACAAAGACCTACATATGTTGGAAATAGTGAATTAACTTTACTGGTTGATTTAACTGACGATCAAAAAGCCGAATTAAAACAAATTGTCACTGATATGAAAGCTCAAGGTATCGATTCTGCAATCACCGATTGTTTTGATAATGAAGGAAATTATTTAGGTGGGGTTTATTCTTTCCAACTAAATGGTGTTACATATTATACAACATATGCTGATTTAAACAAATCATATCAAAGTGGAACCGGTATAAATCATATCGATGGTCAAGATAAATTAGCATATTATAATGCAACATACGTTTCAACAAAAATGGAAGAAACTAAAAAAGCATTATTAGAAACAGACGGTAACGGTAGATTTACGTCTGTAAGGTTTGAAGACGACTCAATTAAATACACTTTGAACATGGAAACGGTAACAGATGATAATGCTTATCAAGATGCAATGAATCAATATTATTATGAAAATGCACAATATGATAAAATGGTTCAAGATATAAATGCAAAAACATCCTTAATTCAGCAAGAAGATTTACAATTGGAATTACGATTAAAGCAGCTTGATACAGAACAAAATGCTCTTGCAACGGAAATAGATGCAGTTTCTAAAGTTGTTAAAGATAATATTGAAAAATCATTCAAAACATTTGGCGGTTAAACTTTTAATTAAACGAGGTAATTATGTCATACAAAAACGATGGATATTTAGTAATGGCGAACAGATTTGGAGCCGCATCAGCGGATGCCAAAGTTATGCTTTACGAAACCTACGATCGATTAAGAGATTTAACAGTAGCCGGTTCTGCAGGTTCTGGCACAGGCTTCGAAGCAGCAGGTGGTTTTTTATACCAGCTTGCTAGTTTATTTGCTCCATCAGCTTTTATGACAACGCTTGGTGGTACAAGTGCTATGAATATTCCGGGGACTTCATATTGGACACAATATACCGGTGGAACTGGTGGTACTACAGGAACTTATTCTTCTTTTGGGGTTAATAGTTTAGGAAATTATTCAGGTTTTCCTAGCGGATACGCAGCAAATTTTGGTTATAGACAAAGCGGTTATACAACAGGCGGAGCATCAGGAATCGGAGATTTATTATCCGGTTTTGGCTCTTCTGATGGTGCAACTACCGGGTATGCTTCCGGAATTGGAAGTATTGCTGATATTGCAAGTACTGCAGCTTATGGAGTTGGAACTGCAAATGGTTATGGAATTGGAGCTGCAAATGTTTTAATGCCACTTGCAGGATTAATTTCCGGTTGGGGCGGAATCATGACTGCAGCTGCTCCGTATCTTGGGGAATTTGGACTCCCGGCTGTTGTTATGGGTAATTTAATGCAAGGTACTACTTCGGCGGCTCTTTCTGCTTACCAAAGTGTTTCTAGTAATATTATTTCTAATGCTGATACAATACTGTCTCAAAAAGTTGCTAATATTGAGACTGTTTGCAAAATGCTTGATACGCAAGGCGATATTGTTAGAAAAATGCTTAAAGATGATATTGAATCTGCTAGTAAAGATATTCAAGACTTATAATTTGTTTAACTAATATTAAAAAAAGATTTAATAATATGCAAGGACGCACATTTTTTAGAATAATGTTAGATTTAATACTAAATAATGTTATTATCAAAACGATAATAGCATTTGTAACTTTTTGTAAAGAACAACAGTATTATAATCGTAATGAATTAAAGTTTTCTGAAAAATTACCGTTAACTAGTTTAGTAGAAAAAGAATATTATAAAAAACGTTTTGTGTTTAATTCAATAACCAACAAGAGGAATAGTTCTAGGTAATGTTAACAATTGTAAAAAAAATAACTAATGATACGCAATTATTCTTAACTACATGTTTTATAATACATGTAGGCTTAGAACGTATAGGAGTAAAAGCTTATGCGTGAAGAACTACAACAAAGTATTCAACGGTTAGTGAATTTTATGAATTTTACCAGATCGTTTTTCATAAGGAAAAATCCATTTAAGGCACTGGCTGTAAGTTTAATATCAAGCCTTAAGGATATGCTTACCATTAGGCAAAAACTAAAAATGGCTAAGTATAGGGTAAATTATCACAAGCATCAATTACATAAAATGGAAAGTTTGATTGCAGAAAGTAATGAACACACATTCCTGAAAGGTAAGAATCTAAACGAAACAAGATAGAAGGACTGTGTATTATGGGATTAATTGCCTCTAGTTTCAGAATGATGTATCTAACAGCTTATAAGATAACGCTGGAAACTAAAATTCAGTGGATTGCTTCGGCTAAGATGGAATTGGTTGCATCTTCAGATGAAATTATGGCTTTAGGAAATGACTTAGATCCTGAAAATCCTGCAATCAAACAATTGGAAGCGAGAAGAGATAAACTTATTATTCTTGAAAAGAAATTAGATTTACAAATGCAAGAGTATCAAAATAGATTAAAAATGGTTGATGCAGAATTACAATCTGCTCAAGGTGCTGTTGATGCAGCTATTAGAAGCTCATTTACCTACAATTTCCAATAATTTAATCTGTAATTACTAATTTTATCGGTATGTCATATTTATCAGGATTTATTGTGTCTATAATAAATTCTTTAGGTAAACAAGTTATTGTATAACCGTCAAAACCCTTTAAAAACCTGTCATAGTAGCCTTTTCCATATCCAAGACGATAATTATTTTTATCACAACAAAGTGCTGGTACAATAATTAAATCAAGAATATTTTTATCTACACAATTTGTTATTGGTTCTTTAGTATTAAATTTTGAAATCTTAAGCTCATCACCAATTTTATAGGGACAACAAACAATTTCATCACCTTCTATTTTTGGCAAATAAAAATTTTTTGTTGTATCTGATAATATTTCTAACAAGTTTATTTCATTATCCAATGGATAAAATAACATTATATTTTTTGAAGTTTGATATTCTTTTAAATTAATTAATTTGTTAACTAAACTTTGAGATATCTTTAGAGTTAATAGCTCTTTTCTTAAATTTTTAAAATATTTTCGTAAACTATTCTTATCCATAATACTATATTAGTTTAATACTAAAATAATTTAAATTAATTGTAACGAAAATTTGATAAAATTTTATTCCAAATGATATAATCAAAAAAAAGGGTTTATAGAATATGAAAAAAATTATTTTATTACTAATGTTACTTTTACCATTTGCAGTAATTGCAGAAGAAACAGTAACGCTTGATGGAGTTGTAGAACCGGCTTGGAAAGATTTTGTTCCATCTGCATATGTTGATGTACAAGAACCAAAAGGTTTAGGGAAATTAAATGAAACTGCAGCTTATTGGTATAAAAGACGAGTTGATTTTGAAAATGCCATTAATGATTGTAGAAACTTAGAAGCAAATGACGCAAAATATAGTTGTTATCAGCAAGTAAAAGTAAAACAATATCAAAAAAACAGTGAATATAATGCAAAGATAGAAGCTCAGGAACAATCAAGAATGGGTCCTCCTGAAATGTATGATAGAACAGATACAATGATTCCAATAGGAGGATATCTTAACAACTTTACTCGTTTTCAACCAAATGAGCTTCACTAATATAATTTAAAACTTTTTGTAGAGCTAATGAGCGATGAGAAATTTCATTTTTCTCATCGTCATTTAGTTCTGCCATAGTTTTATTTGAATTTTTCAAAAGAAAAATCGGGTCATATCCAAAACCGTGTTCTCCACTTGGTTTATAGGCAATACTACCTTTACAAATCCCTTTACACACAAATTCAATTTCTCCTTTAGGATTAATTAAAGTCATTGCACAGGTAAAATGGGCTTTCCTATTTTCAATATTTTTCATTTCATTTAAAACTTTCTCAATTCTCTTTTGAGGAGTTACATCATATCTTGCAGAATATATTCCGGGTTTTCCGTCTAACGCATCAATACATAGTCCTGAATCATCAGCTAAAGACCAAGTTTTTGTAAGTTCCCATGCAGCTTTAGCCTTAATCAAAGAATTTGCTTCAAAAGTTTCTCCATCTTCAATAGGATCAAATTTCCCTTCAGGTAGAACAAATTCTATATCATAGCCTAATTTATTAACAATTTCATTAACCTCTTTTACTTTATGTTTATTTGAAGATGCTAAAACTATTTTCATAATTCCCTTTTATTATAATAATTTAATTCTTTTTCTTTATCTAAAATTCTACCACCATTATTAAATAAATTAATTTTTATTCCTAATTTTGCAAATCTATATTTTAAACTTACTAAAAGAACTTCTAATCCATATTTGCAAGAGCGAATAAAATTGATAGAAGATGCTTCTTTAAAATATTTTGTAGGACAAGAAATTTCACCTATTTTATATCCATTATATAAAATTAACGCTAACATTTGATTGTCAAAAATAAAATCATCACTACAATCTTCTAAAGGTAAAGTTTCAAGGATTTTACGTGTAAAACCTCTAAAACCGGTATGATATTCTGATAACTTTTCACCGATAAAAAAGTTTTGAAATTCAGTTAAAAATCTATTAGCAATAAACTTATACAAAGGCATTCCACCTTTTAAGGCTGAATTTCCAAGCATTCTGGATGCAATAACCGCATCATATTCTTCAAAAGCCATCATTGAAGCTATTGCAGGAATAAGTTTTGGAGTATATTGATAATCAGGATGAAGCATAATAACAATATCAGCATTCGCTTTTAACGCTGCTCGATAACAAGATTTTTGATTAGCTCCGTAACCTTTATTTTTTTCGTGTAAAATCGTTGTTATATTTAATTTTTTTGCAACATCTTTTGTGGCATCAGAAGAGAAATCGTCGACAAGAATAATCTCGTCGACGAAATTTTGATAAATCTCATTATAAGTTTTCTCTAAAGTCTTTTCTGCATTATAAGCAGGCATAATTATTACAACTTTTTTGTTGTTAATCATTTATTTAACTTTCCAGAGCCTCAGCATCAGATTCTTCTTCCATTTCAATACCACGAATAGTAGCCTTGTCAGAAGTTAATGCTTTGTCTTTAAACTTTTTAACTTGACGTGATAATTTATCAGCTAATAAATCAATACTTGCATACATAGATTCAGCTGACTCTTCACAGTGTACAACTCCAGTGTTCATTTTGCAAGAAACTTCTGCAACGTGTTTTCCTGTAGCTGCGGGGTTTTTAATTACAGATAAAACAACATCAATGCCTGTAATTTGATCATAATGATTCGCAACCTTACCAACTTTTTCCTTTACATAAGCTTTGATTGCATCTGTAATCTCAATGTTTTTACCATTTACGTGTATATGCATTTACACCTCCTAATGTACTACCCTTTTATTATACAACATTTTTTGTATTTTTAAAGAGGCTTTTTGCAAAAGATTTATTCTAAAATCTGCGGTAACTCAACGTTAGGAGTTCCGATTGTTCTTACCAATTCTAATACTGCAGCTTTCATTTGGCACTTTTGAGCTGTAGCACTAAAAAAGTCACTATAAAAACAACCTTCACATACACATCCGCGTTTATAACATTCTAATGCCGTAGGCGTCCATCTTTTAACAGCAATAGCTCTCCCCATATCACGACTCTTAAACACTTATTCCTCCAAAATTATATTTATTTGTGATTTTTAACTTTAGGATTTCCCCAAATCCCAACCATATTTCTATTATATTGATTAAGAAACCTTTTACAACCCTAAAAATACTATTTGTTAAGATTTTTTAAAAAATCTATAATTCCTAATACTACTGGTTAAGCTGTTTTAAATGCATGCGATACCCTTAAGTTTACATGCTTATAGCGAATTTAATCATGAAAAACCATGTGGCTAGCATGTTTGCATGTGTTTCTTTTCTGATTAAGTTTTGTAAAGATGTTGGCATGTGTTAAATTTTTACTTTAATTCATCAATTATTCTTTCTAATTTCATGCTTCTAGAAGCTTTTAAAAATAATTTTGTTGATTTTTGAAGATTATTTTTTATAAATACTATGACTTCATCAATAGTGTCAAAATGTTTTGAAAAACAATTACTAATTTCATCAGTAATATGTTTTGATAAATTACCAACAGATAAAATCTTACAATCCTTATTTAATAATTTATGTGAATTAATATATTTGCCTAATTCTTTGTGATATATGATTTCTCCATCTCCTAATTCTCCCATATCGCCAAGAATTAATGTATAGTCTTTATAATGTTCAAAAATCGTATCAACAAATGCTTTCATTGATTCAGGATTTGCATTATAACTGTCGTTTATTATTTCAAAACCACCTGCATTTACCGCTTCCCAGCGTTTTTCTATAGGTTTATATTTTTTTAAACCTTCTTGAATTTCGGTAACATTCATTCCTAACTCTAATCCTGCATTAATTGCACTTAGAGCATTTTCAATGTTATAATCTCCACCTACATTTAATTCATAGATATTATTTTCATATTCAAATTTAGAATAATTTGCTGTTTTTTTAATAATTTTTACATCACCTATTGAATAAAAGATTTTTTTACCATCAAATTGAACAGTTTTTTTGATAAGCTCATCGTTATGTCCAATAAAAACATTACCTCTTTGATATTTAACAATTTCACATTTGGCTTTAGCAATATTTTCTCTAGAGCCTAATCTTCCGATATGAGCAGTTCCAACATTAGAAATAATCGTAATATCCGGTTCTGAATATTTAGAAAGAAGTTCTATTTCCCCTAAACCTCTCATCCCCATTTCAAGCACCAAAACTTCGGTATCACCTGGAGCTTCAAAAATTGTTTGGCAAAATCCGATTTCATTATTATGATTTAGCGGAGTTTTAAAAGTTTTAAATCTTTCACTTAAAACAGATGCAACAAGTTCTTTTGTTGTAGTTTTTCCTGAACTTCCTGTAATTGCTACTACTTTAAAATTAAGTTTATTTCTTCGATAATTTGCTAGTTTTAAATAAGCTTCTAAAGTGTCCTTTACCTTTAAAGTTCCTTCATCTGTCGTTGAAAAAGCTCCAATTGCTCCTTTTTCGAGGGCTTGTTCTATAAACTTTTCACCATCAAAAGAAGCACCTTTTAAAGGCAAATAAAAATCTCCTTTAGAAATAGTTCTAGTATCGGTAGAAATTTTAACTTCTAAATCTTCATCTATCTTTTTTAAAACTTTAGCATTTGTTGCTTGAATTAAATCTTTTATTTTCATAACAAACTTATTATATGATGAATTTTTTTGAGCTACAATAGTTATATGAACAATATTTTAAAGCCTTTAAAACTTAAGAGAAAAGACGGTGAGATTGTAGATGCGATTTTTTACAATAATTCAAATATTCAAAATATCGAGATTGTAGATATTAAAAAACTAAAGTTTGAAGGCATGAAAACAAAAGATATAAAAAAATTACAGATACACAAAGAAGTTTTAAAGGGTGAAGATAAGATTTTTATACAAAATAATCAATCAAAGATTGTTGCTGTTTTATCAAAACGACATTTGAACAAAATTATCTCTACGATTTTCACTCGTGATATTGAAAGCAGACACGCATATTTAAAAAAAGAACTTATAACTAATATTGATAAAATTTTTTATTCTGCAATACCAATATTAAAACACCCGGAATTAAAGAAAGAAGCATTATATCAAACTCAAATTATCCACCGTTTTGCCTTACCCTTAAAAATCGGTGGTTTCATATTTTTAACAATGATTACAGTTAAAGAAAGAACTGATTATCAAAAAATGTTGATTGATGAGTTTTCTATTTATGATTTGTATTCAGAAGTTTCAGACAATAAAAAATCACTTGATAGTTCCTCTAAGGTTTCCTTAAGAACCTTCCTTAGCCATTATCAAGTGACTACTTACAGTATAAACGATTTAATTAGCTTTGTCAATTGTAGTATAACGAAACGCCTTTAAAATCAATATTTTTAAACTCATTTTAAAATTTTCTGTTGTCAATATGTTTTTGAGCTACAATAGAGTTATGAATATTTTAGAAGAATTTGATACAATTACTGCAATTTCTACTCCTATAGGTGTTGGTGGAGTTGGTGTTATAAGAATTTCAGGCGAAAAAGCTTTTCAAATTATTGAAAAAATTTTTTCAAACCCTAAGTTTGAGCCAAGAAAATTCAATCACGGTTGGATTATTGATAATGGTGTGAAAATTGATGAAGTGATTATACTTCCATTCTTTGCACCAAATAGTTACACAGGAGAAAATGTTATTGAAATCCAGTGTCATGGCGGAATTAATGTTGTAAAAAATATTCTTGAGCTTGTTCTTAAAAACGGTGCAAGATTAGCTGAAAAGGGTGAATTTACTAAAAGAGCTTTTCTTAATAAAAGAATGGATCTTTCTCAAGCAGAATCTGTTGCAGATATAATCTATTCTAAAACTTCTGATTTTGCAAAAGTTTCTATGAAAAACTTATCAGGAGTTTTAAAAGAAAAGATTAATGAAATTAGGAACGATATTTTTGAAGTTTTATCTAAAATAACTGCTGGGATTGATTTTCCTGATGACGTAAAAGAGCCTGAATATGAATATTTAGAAAATTGTTTTCAAGAAATTATTGAAAAAATAAACAAAGTTCTTGCAGGTGCTAAAACTTCTAATATATTTAGACAAGGAGCTTCTGTAGCTATTATTGGGAAACCAAATGTTGGAAAATCTTCTCTTTTTAATGCTTTATTAAATTTAGATAGAGCAATAGTTACAGATATAGCAGGAACGACAAGAGATGTTATTAGAGAAACTCTTGATTTGGGAATTCCGGTTACTCTTATTGATACGGCAGGAATAAGAGATGATGAAGAAATTTCTAAAGTTGAAAAAATAGGTATTGAATATTCTAAACAATCTTTAGATGAAGCTGATTTAATTTTGTTTGTATATGACGCATCTAAAGGCTTAGATAATGATGATAAAGAGGTTTTAAATTTAATCAAAGATAAAAATTATATCTTAATTGCTAACAAATCAGATTTAGCAAAAGAAGAAAATCTTGAAGCTTTAAACATTTCAGCTTTAAGTGGAGAGGGAGTTCAAGATTTGAAACAACTTCTTAAACAAAAAGTTTGTGATATAGAACCTGATGCATTAGAATTTGTAACAAATTCTCGTCAACAAGTTTGTTTAACAAAAGCTAAAGAATCTTTAGAGCAAGCGTATTTGGCGGCAAAATTGAATGAATTGCAAGACTTAATTTCAATTGATGTAAAATCTGCAATTTTAGCTCTTGATGAACTTACAGGGGAATTAATTACGGATGATGTTTTAGATAATATATTTTCTAATTTTTGTATTGGAAAATAAATTTTTATGATAATATTAATTTATCGAAATATTTAAGATGTGTGTATTAAGGAGTATCCCATGAAAATTCAAAAAATTGATAACACTAGCTTTAGAAGACAACCCAGCAATGCTGAAATGCAAGTTTATTCAAAATCTTTAGAAAAAGGATTAAATCTTTTAGGAAAACAAGTAGATATTATTTTGCATAACTCTTCAGCACCATCAATCCAAGCTGAAAATGTAGGCATAGGTTCTTTATTTTCTACAACTACAGTAAAAAAGCTATTCCCATTTTTAAAAAAACATATGATAAAAGGAATACAACAAGAACCTAACGGATTAAGAAAATTCGGAGATAACTCACCTTATGCACCGGAAGCAAGTAGTAAAAATATATTCATGATTCCTTTAGAAAAATTAACAACAAAAGAATACAATGAGATTTTATCTAAAGAAACTTTTAATTCTATAGTAAAAAATAATCCTAATCCTCAAAATGTTGATTATAAATATGTTAGAGCCTATTTTAATAAAGCATTAGGTGAAGCTTATGAAAATTATAAAAAAGGCGATACAAGTGAATTAGAAAATTTTAAAAAAGAATTTTCTTCAAAATATGAACCTGCAGCTATCTTTAGAGTGTTAAGTGAAGAAAACGCAAATAAAGATTGGTCTAAATGGAGAGGAATTGATAAAAACTTGTATGCCCCTAAAGATGAATTAGAGGCAAAAAAAGCAGAAGCAAGAATTGAACAAATAAAAAAAGAAAATACAGATAAAATTGATTTTTATTATTTCCAACAAATGATTTTAGAAAAAGAGAATAAAAAATCTAATGAAATAAGTAAAGAGTATGGAATAAAAATTATTGGAGATTCACCTGTTGCACAACCAACCGTAGATGAATGGGTAAATCAAAATTTATTTTTAAAGGATGCAGCAATAGGCTGCCCTCCTGATTATTTTTCAAAATCAGGACAAAGATGGGGATTTAAATATTTTAATCCTGAAGAGATTTTTAATAAAGACGGTTCTTTAGGACGAGCTGGGGAGTTTTTAAAGAAAAAATATGAAGACTATTTTGCAAGCTGCCCTGGAGGTGTAAGAGTAGATCACATAATCGGTCTAATTGATCCGTTTATTTATTCTACTAATTCAAAAGAAATGCTTCCATCAAATTCAGGTAGAATTTATTCAATTTTTTCAGGAAAATACCAAAAACACACAGATGAAGAATTCGCATCAATTTTAACTAAAATAATTATTCCTGCAGCAAAAAAATATGGTTTAGATAAATCATCCATTATTTGTGAAGATTTAGGAGATGTTACTCCTCCGGTTGCAAATGTTATGAAAAATCTAAATCTTACAGGAATTGCTGTTACACAATTTGATCATAGAGGAGCTACTACACCAGAAAATAAAGTAATAATGTTGGGTTCTCATGATAACCAATCTTTCTTAGAATTTGTAGAAGATTTATTTAAAAATCCTCAAGATAAAAGATTTTTAAATAAAACAAAGCTTCTTGCAAAAGATACAATTGCTAAAAATTCTTCAAAAGCAGAAGAAAACGAGTATTTAAAACAACTAAGAACAGATAAAAAACAATTTATAGCGGCAAGTTTTGCAGAATTATTTACAAGTCCTGCAAGAAGAGTTCAAATATTTTTTGCAGATTTCTTTGGGCTTGGAAAAACATACAATCGCCCAGGAACAACTGAAGGCAATTGGGCTTTAAGATTAGGTGAAGATTTTGAAAATGATTATTATAAGGCCGTTGCAGAAGGTAAAGCTCCAAATCTTGCAGACACTATTGCAAGAGCTTTACGTCAAAGAGGTTTAGATAAAGCAAATGAAGCTTTGATGAAAGATTTAGAAAATTCTGCAAAAATTTTAAGTGAAAAAGTATAATAAATAAACTATTAAACTTCTTTTCAACTTCTTAATTTTTACCATATGAAGTTTATAAAGTGCAATTTTTCTATCTTACCACCTTAATCTTCACCCCCAAAAAAATCAAAGATTTCACACCTCACACAAAGAAACAAGTATAATTTAATTTATAAGCTTAGATTTTAAAATTCTTGCCGCAGAAATTAAAATATCTATGCTTGTAGAAAACGGTGGTGCATAAGTTAAATCTACATCAAGCAAATCTTCTACTCTCATACCATTTATTAAACCTACTGAAATAGTATTCACCCTTTTATCAGCATTGCCACAACCAATTGCTTGAGCTCCTAAAATTTTATGCGAACGCCTATCTGCAACTATTTTTAATGTTACGTTTTTAACCTCTGGCATATACCCTGCTTTATCTCTTTTTGTTATAACAACAGAAACGGTATCATAACCAAGCTTTTGAGCCATTTTTTCACTCAATCCGGTCATAGAAATACTCAATGCGTGATATCTTAAAACAGCAGAGCCTAAAATCCCTTCAAAATCTTCAACCCCGCCGCAAGCGTTAATTGCAGCAACTCGGCCTTCTTTATTAGCCGTAGAACCCAATGGAACCCAAACCGGAGTATTTGATATCATATTAATTTTTTCAACACAATCACCGCAAGCATAAATATCAGGAATATTTGTTTGCATACGGCTATTTACTTTAATAGCCCCTGTAATTCCCAATTCCACACCGGCATCTTGAGCAATATTAACAACCGGTCTAACTCCTGCTGCAATTACTACCATATCAGTTTCGAAACCGATACCGTTTGAAGTTACAACACCACTTACAGATTCATCACCTATAAATTCTGAAATATTATCCTCATTAATTATTTTTACTAAACCTTCTGAATTTTCTAAAATAAATGTTTGGATTAAAGAAGAAATTTCTTCATCAAAAACTGATAAAATGAAAGGAGAACGTTCTATTAAAGTTACATTCTTATGATTCTTAACAAAAGCTTCTATCAGCTCAACGCTAATATATCCCCCCCCAAGAAGCGTAATATTATTAGATTTATACATAGCTTCTCTGATATTAATACCGTCTTCTAAATTTCTAAGTGTAAAAATATTTTTCAAATGATTATTTTTAATATCAGGAATAAATGGTCTTGAACCTGTCGCAATAATAAGTTTGTCATACTCTATAAATTGACAAGTTCCCAGTTTTAAATCTTTTACCAAAATTTTTTTATCTGTTGAAAGAATTTTTGTTACTTCATTTTCCGTATGAATATTAATACCGCTTTTTTCAAATTCTTCTTTTGTTCTAACTATTAATTTATGCCAATCTTCAAAATCTCCTGCAATATAATAAGGAAGTCCGCAAGAAGAATATGAAACGTGCGTATCCATTGTATAAATATGGATTTCCGCATCAGGAAGTAATCTTTTTGATTTTGCTGCTGCTTTTGCTCCGGCTGCAACTCCGCCTATAATTATTATCTTCATAATTGGATTATGTATAAATCCAATATTTTATACAATTAGACATCAAGATATAATTAAATTATTTTCGAATCAAAAGCGTAATATCATTAAATACTACAAAAATCATCAAAATTATTAACAATGAGAAAAATACATTTGAAATAATTTCAATAACTTTTTCATCAACAGGTCTTCCTATAATCTTTTCTACTAATAAAAACATTAAATGCCCGCCATCTAATGCCGGAATAGGAAGTATATTTAATATAGCTAAGTTCATAGAAATAAGTGCTGCCAATAAAATACCTGAAGATTTTCCACTCTTTTCAATCATATCCCCACCAATTTTAGTAATGGCAACAACACCATGCATATCTTTTAATGGAATGTTTCCGGTAAACAATTGACCTAAAGAATACATCATTAGATAAGTATTTTCCCAAAGATATTTACAACTTTCTTTAGTAATAGAAGGAATTGTTTTCGTTTCTATCATAGTTTGTTTTGCACTTAATCCAATTCCAATAACCCCTTTTTCATCAGGATAAATTGGATTTAATTTAACAGTTTCATTATCTCTTTCTACAATAATATTTAAAGGATGTTCTCCGTTAGAAAGAGCTTTTGCAACATCATACATTGAATATTTACCATCAGATGTGTAAACTGTTTTATTTTCTAATTCTTTTTGTAAATTTTCAATCTTAGAATCGATTTTTATTCCTTCATTCTTAAAATATTTAGCACCCTTCGCTGCATATTTATCCATTGTTATAGTATCTTTTTGAACTTCTAAAGGAAGTCTTATCGCAATTCCTGTAGGAATAACCTCATTTCTTTCTAAACCGGGATTTAATTCTTTTAACCTTTTATAATTTTCATCAATAGTCTGCACTTTTATAATTCCGTTATTTTTAGCACTATTTTTAACAATAGTCATAAATGAATACAAATTATTAATCTTACATCCATTAACTTCTAAAATTCTATCACCTGCTTCTAAACCAGAATTCCAAATACTAGCACCCTTTGGAGCTGTAATTCCACCGGCAAAAATTTCATAATTCCCGGACGGCAATTTTCCGGAAACACTTGCTACTAAAATAACTAAAGCAATCGCACAAATAACATTAGCAATAACACCAGCTGAAACAACTATCGCTCTTTGCCAAACAGGTTTATTAATAAATCTTTCTGGAGAATCCTTCGGTAAATCACAATCTTTATCATCATCAGGAAATGAAACATAACCTCCTAATAACAAAGCGTGAACTAAAATCTCTACATCATTAATTTTTGTTCTAAATAATGTTGGTCCAACAGGTAGACCAAACCCAAATTTATCAACTTTTATACCAAAAGTTCGTGCGGCTAAAAAATGCCCTACTTCGTGTACTAAAATTAATAAACTTAATAATAAAATCATTATAACTATTGACATATTTAACCTCACCCCTTCTTTTTTTATAATTCTATCATAAAAAGTCAACTTATGTTATAATCAGAAAAAAGTAGGTAAACATGACTATTGCAATATATCCGGGTAGTTTTGATCCCATAACAAAAGGACATATAGATATTTTAAAAAGCGGAGCCGAAATCTTTGATAAAGTAATTATTGCGGTGTCCTATAATGTAAACAAACAAAGTTTTTTGCCTATTGAAACAAGATTAGATTTAATAAAGAAAAGCGTTGAAAACATTCCTAACGTAGAAGTAGATTCTTTTGAAGGACTTACTATTGAATATGCTAAAAAAAAGAATGCAAAAGTTCTTCTTAGAGGACTTAGAACTTCTTTTGACTTTGAATACGAAATGCAATTATCTCAAACCAACCAAGCACTATACAAAGATATAAAAACAATTTTTTTAATAACCAAGCCGGAATATAACTTTATATCATCATCTGCAGTTAGAGAAATCCTATTTAATAATGGCAAAATTGATGCTTTTGTACCAAAGGCTGTAGCAGAACATTTATATTCTATACGTTATGATACTTAGTAAGAATCTTTTTAACTTGTTGAGATAATTCTGCTTGATTAAAGTTGTCTTTTGAAATATAATAATCTACTTTATAATGTGCTAACTTTTTCACAGCAGCATCTTTGCTTATAGAACTCATTACAATAATCGGAATATCCATATACATTTCATCTGTCTTTAATTGATCTATAAATTCATATCCATCAATTTTAGGCATTGTAATATCAGTTATTATTAAATCATAATGATTAAGTTTTAATTTAACCATTGCTTCTTCAACGTCAAGAGCTGCATCCACCATATAACCGGAATTTAAAAGTATATTCTTAATCATAATTCTGGTTGTCACTGAATCATCAACCACAAGAATACGCTTATATGCAAGAATATCAGACGGCAATAATGCAGGAGCGTTAGCAGAAGTCATCGCTTTATTAAAATCATAATGCATAATGTCTTGCATATTTAAAATTAAACACAACTCACCTGAAGCTAAATTTGTTATTCCTGAAATATTTTTTACTTTATATAATGGTGGAGATAATTTTTTCTGTAATATATCTTGATCACCCAATAACTTATCTACAACTAAACCTATTGTTTTTTCATCTGTTTCTATAATTAATATAGTCTCTTTCTCTCCTCTTGGAATAGGTTTAAGCTTTAAAATATCACTTAAATAATACAATGGTATAATTTTACCATTATAAGCTATGGAACAATTCCCATTATTAGTTTTTATTTCACTTTGTTTTTTCAAAATGAAAGTTGTTATAACTTGTATTGGAATTGCAAAAGTTTGCTCAGAAATTTTTACAAGAAATACCCTCAAAGTTGTCAATGTAACAGGAATCTCTATATGAACACAACTACCCTTACCAAATTCTGAAATTACTTTTACCTTACCGTTAAGTTGAGAAATTTTTGTTTTTACTACATCTAAACCAATACCTCTACCTGAAATACTTGTTATTGAATCCCCTGTTGTAAAACCGGGCCAGAAAATAATGTTCATTATAGCTTCATCTGTCATTGAATCAATATCTTCTTGAGTTAAGAAGCCTCTTGAAACCGCTCTATCCTTTATTTTTTCTAAATTAAAACCGTGACCATCATCAACAACATCAATTATAACTTTACTATCATCCTGTTTTGCAGATAATAAAATTTTACCAACCGGACTTTTACCACTTGCAATTCTTTCATCTTTCGTTTCAATACCATGATCTATAGCATTTCTAAGTATATGTATTAAAGGGGTTTTTATTTCTTCAATAATCTTTTTATCAGCACAAGTATCTTTACCTTCTATCTCAAAATCTATATCTTTTCCCTTTTCATTTGCTATATCGCGTACCATTCTTGAAAACGAATTAAACACCGTAGATATTGGTAAAACACGAATATTTTTAACCATTGATTCCATTTCATCAATAATTAAACGCATCTTCATATCATCTTCTTTTGAAGAACGATACAATGAATTTAAATCATAAATAGTTCGTGAAACATTTTGAGTTATATCAGAAAGCAAAGAAAATACTTGTTTTACAAAAGCTCCGGTATATTGTTCACTTCCTCCAGCTTGTAAATATTTTCTATTATAATATCTTAAGTAATTCGAAGTCTTTAATAAATCTTTTTGACAAGACTCATTAGCATTCTTTATATTATCAATTTTTTCTAAATTTTTCTCAGTTTTAATCTTGGTTATAATCAATTCCCCAAGTTGATTAACTAATAAGTCCAATTTTTGTGCATTAACATGCAAAGTCTTAATTTCAGTAGAAGAAGAATTTTTTTGCCCTGTAACAGTTTGAGTAGATAAATTTTTAACTTCACTTACATCAGAATCTTTTTTATAATTCAACTCCAACAACTGCTTCATAATTTCTAATTGCTGAACTATTAAATCACTATCTATACTCTCACTTGGAGAAGCACAGTATTCTATAGCACTCTTTAAAGTTAACATCATCTGTTCTTCCAATTGAACAGAATTTTCAAGTATAAAATCCAAAATTTCTAATACAGTATTAATAACTTCTAAAATACTTTGATCTTCTACATTTTCTTTTAACTTTATAATATCGTCTTTAATTTCATTTGTATAAACACTACTGCCTTGTAACATTGTAATTTTTTCTGCAACATCAAAAAATGTAAAACCGGAATCCTCCGTTTCTATACAAGAAGTAGTAAATTTGGCAGCAGCAGAACTTAACTCATTCCGAAGTTCTAAAATTTCACTAATTGTAAGTGTATTTGTCGCATTCATTACAAAATCTAATTTTGTAATAATATTTTCTAATGCAGTCTTGACTTCATATAAATTAGAATTCTTAACAATATCATATATTTTTTGAATTTCTTCTTTTAAAATAACAATTTCTTGCGTTTCTTCTTCAGGAGTTATTCCATCTATCAATTCAAAACTTCTATTAAAAGAAAAATTTATAATCTCTTGATTTTCAACTAAAGTTTTATCAATATTTTCTTCCTTTTGTCCTGCAGAAATTATACTTTGCGATTTATTATTTTTTTGTTCAGGAATTTCCACATCAATTATATACTCTAAATTAGATATAATTGCAGAATATTGTTCATCAATAATTTCTCGAGAATTTCTGATAGATTCTTGAAGATACTTAGACACAATCTCCAAAGTCTTGAACATTAATTTTAAAACATTTAACTCTAAAGAATACTCGAGATTATTAACAGCATCAAAAATATCCTCCATCTTGTGAATAATATTCTGAATATTGTTATATCCAACCATTCTAACAGCACCCTTTAAACTGTGCAATTCTCTATATGTTGAACTCACAATTTCCCTGTTAGAAGGATTTGTTTCTAAATCAAACAAATTCGAAAAAATACGCTCTATTATTTCTTCAGATTCAGCTTGAAATATAGACATTACCTCTTTATTATTGTCATTTTCATTAAAACTCAATTATTCTAGCCCTCTACTGCAGAATTTTTTATATCATTTGATAAATTACTTAATTTTGTAATTTTAGCCGTATTTATATTCATAGAATCCAACAAAGTTTCTGCAATAGACGCATTTTCTACATCTATTGTATTCAGTTTTTCTATTATTTCATTTTGTTTTTGTGCGTTCTGATTAATAATTTCCAATGATTCTAAAATTTCTTTAATTAAATTTAGCAATGTTTCAGAATTAGCAGAAACTAAATTAATATCTTTAACAACAGATTCAATTTCTTTAGAACCTTCTTCTGTCGCCATAACTGTTGAATTTGTTGTATATTGAATATTACTTGTTAAAGAAGTAATTTTTGTAATTGCTTGCTTAGATTCGTCAGCCAATTTTCTAATTTCACCTGCAACAACTGCAAACCCCTTTCCGTGTTCACCTGCTCTAGCAGCTTCTACAGCGGCATTCAACGCTAACATATTTGTTTGTTCTGCAATATCATCTACAACACTTATTGTATTTCCGATTTGTTGAGAATGTTCTGATAACTCTAATATTAATTCTGCAATCATTTGAATCTTTTGACGTAAAACTAACATCTTATCAGCATTAGAAGAAATTGCTTCGTGTTCTTTTTGAGAAAAATTTATTGATTGACTTACCTGTTTCTCTGTATTCTTAGTCGTAACAACAGAATTTTCTGAAATATTCTTTAATTTATCTATTAATCCTGACACACTCTTTGTATTAGCTGTCAGTGTTTCAAAAACTTTTTTTTGCTCCGCAAAGATATTTAAAATTTCATTTGAACTTGCCATTAAAGATTCAGAATGAAGAGTATATGACTTACTAATCGACTTTAAAATCCATTGTTTCGTCAAAAAGTGAGTCGTACCGCCTAAAGCTATAATTATAATTAAAAATACAAATGTATCATAAGCTTGTACATGATTTAATTTTGCAAATAATACAAATAAAATACACGCTGCTATAAAAACAACTAAATCTATAATACATTTAATATTAAATTTTTGTTTCAATCCAAAATTCCATTCACTTAACACTTTCTCTCTCCTATAGTTTTTTTTTAGTATTTATTATATAATTATTTTATACTAAAATTTAGAAAATTGGAATATACGAATAAATGGCAATTAAGATTTTATTAGTAGAAGATAGTGAAACGCAATTAAAATTTTTAAAAGAAGGGCTTCTAAATAGTGGGTTTGAAGTAGAAACTGCTATGAATGGAGCTGAAGCATATAAAAAATTATTTGAATATATTCCTGATGTTGTAGTATCAGATATTATGATGCCTATAATCGATGGGTATCAATTATGTAGAATGATTAAGAATGTGGATGCAGTAAAAAAAATTCCAGTCATACTATTAACAGTTTTAGATAAAAAAATTGACAGCTTTTGGGGCAAAAAAGCCGGTGCTCAATTATTCTTATCCAAATCCATCGATATGAACGAGCTTGTTAGAAATATTAATGCAACAGTTAGACGCTATCCGGTCACAGATGAATATAAAAATTTAATTTTAGAAAAGGCTTCTACTGAAAATTCTGCCCAAACTCGTTTAAATACAATTCTCAACGACTTATTACTAAAATCAGTTTTTGCAAATGAATTTAGAAATTTAAGTGACTTTTTAAATTATGAAAGAATCTTAGTTGAAAAATTATTTTCTTTGGTAAGTTCGTTTGTTGAATATAGTGTTGCAGGGATATTTTTTGCATCTCCTGATAATTTTGCAGAAAATATTTTATACTTAGACACTTTAGGCAGAAATTTTAATAAAAATATTCTATCTGATATTCAATACGATTTTTTTAGAAAAATGGAAGAATTCAAAAAATTTAATAATACAAAGTTTGAAGTTGTAAGAATTCTTTTGGGGAAAGAAGTCGATTATCAATTTACAGATTTAAAATCAAAAATCATTATCCCAATGGTCTTCGATAAAAAATTAATCGGAGGGGTTTGTTTTTACACTCGTCAAGACATGAATTATGCTTCATTTAGATATTTTGATATTATGATAAGCGAATTACTTGCAATATTTAAGATGAAATATCAATATACAGAAAAAGAATTTATGTCTGTATTAGATGGCTTAACCGGATTATACAACAGAAGACAATTTGAAATAAGTTTAGAACAAGAATACAATCGTACAAAACGACATCCTTCAGACTTTAGTTTAGCGATTTTAGACATTGATTTCTTTAAAAAGGTAAATGACACATATGGACACCAATATGGTGATTATGTATTAAAAACAGTTGCTGATTTAATGAAATCCGCATTTAGAAAAACCGATTTACTATATCGTTATGGTGGAGAAGAATTGGTAATGATGATGCCGGAAACAAATATTGAAGGTGCAGTTATTCCTGTTCAAAGACTTCGAAGAATGGTCGAGGATTATGATTTTGAATATAATGGAGTAAAAGCAAAAGTTACTGTCAGTATCGGGCTTACAACAAATTATCAAGAATTTAACACACATTCAGAAATGTTAAAATCTGCGGATGAAGCTTTATATAAAGCTAAAGAAAGTGGACGAAATCGGGTAATATTATATGAGCAACAATAATTACATTGAACAAAAGAAAAATACTCATTTATATTTTCAAATCGGCGATAATAAATACGCTATTAACTCTGATAATATATTAGAGATTATGAAATTACCGGCTTTGGATTACCCGCAAAAATTACCTAATAATATTGTTGGATTGTTAAAATACAATAATTTTGTAATTAATATTCTTGATATTCGTTTTTACTTAAACATCGAAGTCCCTCAATATAATATTCATAATGAATTACTAATAGTAAAAACCGATGAAGTTATCTACGGAATTATTACAGATAAAGTAATTGGCATTCTTCCGTTTGAAACATCTTTAATGGATGCGATACCATTTGTAGATAATAAAATGATTATTGACTCTTTATATAAATTCAATAATGAAACCATATTTGTAATAAACATATACGCAATTGAAAACTTATTAAAAGAACACGAAAATAAATGGAAAGAAATTGATATATTATCCTTATTTCCACAAGACGAACACTCTAAAAGTATTATGGCCAAAAGAACTTTATCAATAATAGATAAAGCAAGTTTAAAATTAGCCTCTGGAGAATTACACGTTAAGAATAAATATATTTCTTTTAATTTAAATGATGATTGTTATTGTATAGCACTTGATTATGTAAAAGAGGTTTTAAAAGACACCTCCATAACAAATGTTCCCGGGACCCCTGATTTTATTGAAGGTATTATGAATCTTAGAGGGGATTATATAACTGTAATTAATTTAAAAAAGTTTCTAAATTTACCTCTAACATCAGCTCAAGATAAAAAACCGGTTGTGATTATCAAATGTAACGAATTAAAACTAGCATTATTGATAGATAAAATTAATGAACTTTTTGAATTTCAAGAAGACAACATAATTGAACAAGGAGAAGGTTATTTTTCTAATGAATTTATGTATAATGAAAATTTATATACAATATTAAATATTGAAAAAATTTCATCAGATAAAAAACTTATTATTACAGATATGTAATTCAAATAAAGTATAGTGAAAATAAGTATATTATGTTAAAATACGAAGTATGAATCGGTATAAGAAGAGAACAATTGCATTAATTTTGGCATCAGTTATTACAGTTATTGGAACATTTGGTTCTGAAAACTATAAAAACAATTTGCTTAATTTAAAATTTAGCGAAACCGAAAGTTCAACAGACATTATACTTGAAACACAAGTAAATTATGATAAAAAAATAAATTTAACAAAAATCAATCCTAATACATATGTAATAATGCTTCCTGAAGTAAAAGAATCTCTTATCAAAAATCCGGAATTACCGAGAACAATCGATAAAATTGACATAAAAACAATGCCTTATACCAAAAATAATATAGGTTATACAAAAATCACTGTAAAAACACTTAATAATTCAAATATTACGGCAAAAAACATTCTCTATATACCAACCAAAGAAACTCCGCAATTAGAAGACAAAAACTCTCAAAAATCTCAAGAAATCGAACCAAATCATCAAGAAAAATATAATGAACAAAAACAATATAACAATCTTAAAACAGAGCATTATCAAACACAAACCCAAGCACAAACACAAAGCAGAGATGTTGTAGATATAAATAAAACAAAAGAACAGTTCAATCAAAATACAACAAAAGAAAATTTAGATTATAAAACAAATAAAAATATTGAAGAAAATGATGTACCCGATTTAAACAATTTTAATACTACATCAGAAGATAATTATACTCAAACGGAAACAGAGAAAAAAAGTATTAAAACTAATGTCAATCATTCAGAAATTCAATTTATACTATTAGGTATCTTACTTGTATTAATAACAACAGTATTTTTTTATGTAAAAGGAAAAAATAAAATAGCGGAAATTTTAGGAGAGCAAGTTGATTTTGATATTAACGAAGAAGAAACTGGCAAAAAAACTCAAAAAGAAAAAAGTACAAAAAAAGATATAAAAAGTGTAATAAATAAACTTGATAAAACATATCCTCCGGCAAATAAAATAGCTACTCCAACAGAAGTTGTAACTACTAACAAACAAATAGAAGTTGTTGAAAGTGAAAATATTGTGGATTTAGATGAAATATTAAATACACAAAATAATGAAAATAATATTTCTGAGAATGGAATAGTTCAAATTGATACCCAAAATACAACAAATGAGACAGATGAAACAGAAAATCTTGCATTAGAAGAATTTTTAAAAGCATACACATTTGAAGATGAAGAAAAAGAAGAAGAAAAAGAACAAGAAAAATAAGAAATTTTATTTAATGAGGAACTTTATAGTAAATATATAAACGATAATTCTATAAATTTTTCCAAAGAAGATATTACCAAAATAGAAAAACTTTTAAACACTGAAATAAATGACGATACAATAAAAAATATTGACCAGTTTTTAGTTACAAATCCACAAGAAAGAAAAGTTTCTAGAACAGAGTTATTAGAAAATCTTGTTTCGACTTATACAATAAATCAAAATATTGTTTTTAGTGAACAAGATATTGAAGCTTTAAATAAGCTTATGAATGTTGAATTGGACAATGATTTTATAACAGATTTAAGAACTAATCCTGAAAGAATAAAAATTATGCAGGATGAGATAAAAAATCAAAAAATACAACCTCATAAAAAATCTGAAATTCTCACATTGAATGTAAAAGACATGTTACCTAATTTATCAGAAGCATTAAAAAAGCAAGGTAATAAACAAATAGAGTCTGAATACAAACCACAAGTTGTATATTATAGTGAAGGATATGATGTTAATGTTATTTCGTTAAAAGATCAATTACCTGATTTATCAATCGAAATTAATAATAAAGAATCCTACGCCACCCGTCCTTCAGATGAAATAGAATATTCAGTAACTGGCTATGAAGTTGACAAACTTTCTGTTTCAGAGGAGTTTTTAGATTTAGATGCGATGTTAAAACAGCAAGAGAAATTGGACGCCATAAAATCTGCCCCAGTAGAAGTTGACGAAGAAGCATTATTAAAAAATATTACAAATGTAACATTCAAACCTTTCTATAGCGAAGAAGAAAATACAAATAAAGAAGAAGCTCCAAGTTTTTCAGACATACAAGCTGAATTTAAAGAATTAGGAAATGTTGAAATTATTAAAGAAGATAACGATCTAATAAGTTCAACTACTAATGAAAATGATGACTTTGAATCATTATTTAGCAATGAATATTTTGATTTAGATAAATCTGCTAAAACAGATTCGGAACAAGAGATTTCAATAAACAAATCTACGAACGCTCAAGAATTATTAAATATAATTGAACAGAAACAAGCAGAAAAACAAGAGAAAATAGAAGAACAACAAAACAAACAAGCTATTACAGACAATGAAACTAAAACAAATCAAGAAAAAAATGAAATTGATATCAAAGAATCTGTACCAAATACTTGTATTGTTGATAATTCAATTTACGAAATTGTTTCTACAACTAATTTTACAGAAAAAATGGGATGTTATTTAGCTAAGAATAATTCTGGATATTGTATATTAGGTTTTGTTGGCGAAAAATTATTTAAAATTAAATATTATGAAAAACTTAAAAGTGAAAAGATTCAAGCTAGAAAAACTGACAAAATAGATAATAATATAGACAGATATATTGTAAGAATAGGAATACATAAGTTCATAATGAATGTTTCTCAAGACAATATGGAGTACATAATGGATTTATGTTAAAAAGATTATTAATCTTATTTATAATTCCATTATTAACTGCTTGTAATCAAAATAATAAAGAAGAAATAACATTTTCTTCTTGGGGATCTGTTACTGAAACTAAAATTTTAAAAAATATAATTAAAAATTTTGAAATAGAAAATCCAACGATAAAAATAAATTTTATTCATATTCCACAAAATTATTTTCAAAAAACCCATCTTTTATTTGTCTCTAATCAAGCTCCTGACGTCGTTTTTATTAACAATTTATATTTACCGGTTTATGCAGATAAGTTAGAAGATTTAAGTGCTATTATTGAAAAAGAAAAATATTACCCACAGAGCATAGATGCTTTAAGTTATAATAATCAATTATTAGCCATACCCAGAGATATTTCAACATTAGTATTTTACAGAAACAAATCACTAATAAAAAAAACTCCACAAAATTTAGATGAATTAATAGAGATACTTTCTTCAAGTCCAAAATATGGAATAAGTTATGAAAGAGATATGTACTATGCTTTTCCATATATATTAACTTTAAAAGAAAATATCTATTCCCCAAGAAAATCGATAAAATTTTATAAAAATTTAGAAGGAAACTTTGCACCAACACCTTCAGAAATAGGGAGTTTAACATTAGCACAAATGTTTCTGGAAGGCAGAATTGGTTTATATTTATCAGGACGTTGGTTATACCCTAAAATAAAAGAAAAAGCCAATTTTGACTGGGATATTGTAACATTTCCAGGAACAGTTCCGCTCGATGCCTCAGGATGGGCCATTTCTAAAACTTCTAAACATAAGCAAAGTGCTATTAAATTTATCCAATATTTATCATCCTCTCAAAATAGCGAATATTTTTTATCAACAGGATTAATTGTCCCTGCTAGAATAGATGTTGCACAAAAAATAGATAATAAAACATTTTTAGATTCAATTAAAAATTCTCAAGTTTTAAAAATAGACAAAAATTATCGCAAAAAAATAGATAAAATGAACAAAGAATTGTTAAATTAATTGATTTATGCTATTCTAAGCAGAGTAATAAGGGAGTTTTGATAATGGAAAAGCGAAACGTTATTTGTATAAAATGGGGAACAAAATTTGGTCCTGAGTATGTAAACAAACTATATAAAATGGTTGAAAAAAATCTAACTCTTCCACATAGATTTGTATGTTTTACTGATAATGCAGAAGGAATAATGGAAGGAGTTGAAATTCGTCCTTTACCTGAATTAAATGATGAAGGAATTCCTGATAGAATGTGGAAAAAATTAGGTTTATTTGCAAACCCTTTATCAGATTTAGAAGGAACAGCTTTATTTTTGGATTTAGATATTATTATAAGAAGTTCACTTGATCCGTTTTTTGAAGTAGAAGGAAGCTTTTTAATATCTAAAGATTATGATTTTCCGCATGATATTATTGGAAATTCTTCTGTATTTAGATTCGAAGTAGGAAAACATCCTGAAATTATTGAACATTTTTATCAAGAAGGAAAAACTATAAGAGAACGTTATAAAAATGAACAAGCATTTTTATCATATGAAATGGATAGAAAAGGTTTATTAAAATACTGGCCAAAAAATTGGGTAGTAAGTTTTAAACGCCAATGTTTACATAAATTTCCTCTATGCTGGTTTAAAGTTCCAAGAGATCCTGAAGAAGCTAAAATTCTTATCTTCCACGGGAAACCAAATCCGGAGCAAGCATATAAAGGATATTTTGGTAAATTAGGTTTTAGATACATAAAACCTACAAAATGGCTTGATAAATATTGGGTTCAATAAAAGAATAATAAAAAAGGTGGCGGTTTTGTTTCACAAAACCGCCACCTTTTTTATTTCTTAACCAAAAAGTTTTTCAAATCTTTCCATAGCTTCTTTGGTATTTTCTTTTGAACCAAAAGAAGTTAGTCTAAAATATCCTTCTCCATTTTGTCCAAAACCTGCTCCAGGAGTTCCAACGACTTGAGCATTTTCTAATAAATAATCAAAAAACTCCCAAGATTTCATATTATTAGGACATTTTAACCAAATATAAGGCGAGTGTTTTCCACCAACATGCCAGATATCACATTTTTTCAATGTTTCAGAAATCAATTTTGCATTTTCTTTGTAATAATTAATGTTCTGTTTGATTTCTTTTTGCCCAATATCAGAAAATACAGCTTCCGCACCACGTTGGATAATATAAGGAACACCGTTAAATTTAGTAGTTTGACGACGTAACCACATTTTATTTAATTTATCTAAATTTTTAGGAACAATCGTATAACCGCATCTTGTACCTGTAAAGCCTGCTGTTTTAGATAATGAACAAAATTCTATTGCACAATCTTTTGCCCCATCTATTTCATAAATACTTCTAGGTAAATCTTCATCTGATATAAAACATTCATAAGCTGAATCAAACAAAATTATTGCATTATTATTTTTAGCATAATCAACCCAAGCTTTTAATTGTTCTTTATTATAAACCGCCCCTGTAGGATTATTAGGTGAACAAATATAAATAATATCTGCTTTTATGTTACTATCAGGCATAGGCAAAAATTCATTTTCACCATTTGCATTAGCAAAAACAACTTTTCTTCCTGCCATAATATTTGTATCAACATACACAGGATAAACCGGATCCGGAACAAGAACTGTATTATCTTTATCAAATAAATCTAAAACATTTCCCAAATCACTTTTAGCCCCATCAGAAATAAAAATTTCATCCAATTCAAGAACTACATTATGAATTTTATAATATTTTTGGACAGCTTCTCTTAAAAAATCATAACCTTGCTCAGGACCATATCCTCTAAAAGTTGCTTGAACTCCCATTTCATCTACGGCGTTATGCAAAGCATCAACTACAGCTTTACATAGAGGTAATGTAACATCGCCAATACCTAATCTTATAACTTTTTTATCAGGATTATTTTTTACATATTCATTAACTTTTTTAGCAATAGTTGAGAATAAATAACTTTGTTCTAAATTTTCATAATTTTTATTTATGTACATATTCAACCTCTTTAATTTATATTATCCAGTCTAATTATACCAAATACAAAGAGGATAAACACCTACTTCAAAAATTTAGATTTTGCAAAATTTTAAAATTTTATTTAATAGTATAACAATTTTCTTTGCAAGTTTTTTCATTGCTCCGAACTTTTCAGGGGCAGTTGGCAATATTTCTTTTTGATACAAATTTTGAGCATTGTTATAAAATAAATTATCAATAATACTTTCAGCATTAAATTTTAATTCTTTATCATTTCTTATTGCAAATTTAATATCATCAATATATTTTGTGTATTCTTTAATACGATCTTTTTTATTTGAAAATCTATCTATAGGAGCATCCGAACCGAACATAAGTCGAAATGATTGATCTCCGTATTTCCAATTTTCATCTCCAATACCTTTTAACTTTTTTATAGCTTTTATTATATGCTCTTTGGATCTATGTTCTCCTTTCGGGAAATTACCATTATGGGCAAGTCCTATATCTACCCAAGAAATATCAGCATACAAATTTGCATCACCTTTTTCTATTGATTGTATTAAAACATCAATAGCTTTGTCATGAGCTTCATTCCAACCTGCTCCAAGATGAGCGAGAATAAATGGGGTATTTTTGTATTTCTTTGCAAGTTTATAAATTGCTTCCGGGTCAGAAATATTTTTAACATTTGGAACAATTTGACCTTTATTATCTACTGTAACTTCTGTATGAAATAAACAAGGTATTTTATTTTGATTTGCAAATTCCAAATAAGGTTTATATTTTTCATCTGTTAAAGATAAATCTTGAAGAGAAGGATGAAATTTCAAACCAATAAATTTATTAGGAAATTCTAAATAAAGCCTTTTAATTTTATCAATATTTCCAGTTTTAGGAGAACAAGAGGCAAGAATTTCATATTTCTTAGAATTCTTAAATATTTTTAAAGTTTTTTTATTTCCGATATATTCATCTTCAGTTGCAGTTAAAACATCAATATTAGAGACATACATTTTATCAATAATATCGTCATTTGGTAAAGTTTTTTTTACGAAAACATCAAGTTGGCTTTTTTTATATGACTGTCCATTTAATTTTCCAATATGAGCGTGTGTATCAATAATTTTCCCCAAAAAGACAGTATTATTTATACCACTTATATTCATAAAATTTATCTCCTGAAGCTATTATTATGATAAAACATTCCACCAATCATAGCTGTTGCCGCAGCATATGCAACTATTAATCCCATAGTTAAACTTGTTGTGAAAGGTATGTTAGTATCTATTTCTTTTCTTTCCATAGCTTTTCTTATATCTCTTTTAATAGCCCCTATTGTCGCAAAACAGCAACCCCACATTGATTTTACAGAAGGTCTTTCAGAACCTTCACAATTACATTTTTGAAATAAAACTTTTCCTTGAGAATTTATATCAAATACAAGTTTTTGATTATTATTAATAAATCCACCTAAATAATTCAATTTCCTTCTTGAAATTTCATTTTCATCAAAAACTTCAGAAATTTTATAAAGCTTATCAGGTAAACTATTTGTTGATTTTCCTAATTTTACCAATTCTCTATATTTTTTATGCTCATTTTCATCAGCAAATAATCCCATAATATTTAATCCTACAAACTTATTTATATTTGCAATTTTATCATTATCAGGAAATTCATCATAAGGATAATCAACAGTGGATTCATCTCTATAACTATATCCTTTTATTTTTCCCCACCCATCTCTTATTGGAGTAAAATTATAAACACCTCTTGCACGATCATTTGCTAAACCATCTCTTGAAGCAAATAAATATTCTTCACCGTTTTTATCCATAACATTTACAATATGTGCATTTGCTAATGATAATAAATTAAATTCATACCATCCATTATTTCTTACAGTATTAATTATATCATTTACTACAGGTGAAAATTGCTTATTACCGGTAGAAATAAACTTATATAAATCCTCTTTTTGGTTTCGTTCTCCTGCTAACCATTTAATACTATTATCATCAGGATGACCTGCCGGAATATAAACATTAACACCTTTTTGAGTAAGTCTATTAATTTCTTGAATAACACCATAAGTATTTTCAATTCCTTGACCTAAATCATCCATGTATTTTATTTGTTCTGTAAAAGAATTTCTATTATGATAAATATTATTAAGGAATCGTAAAATAATATCTTTATGTTTTTTTACATTATCAGAAGTTAAATTCAAACCTTCCCGTAAAACATTCCAAATACGTTCATTTAAATTCAATAAAGAAACGGCAGCTTGTCCTGGAATACTTACAAAATCCCCTTTTTTAATTTGATCGGATTCATTTAAATATCTTAGGGTGCCTTCTAATTCCCATAATTGTTTTACGCTTTCAACCTTTGGATTGGTGCGAACATTATGAAATTTTATATCAACATCAGAATGTAAATCCTTTATCATGGATTCTGCAAAATGTTTAATATATCCACCGTGTGCACCTCCATCAAGTATATGTACATTCCTTCTTGAAAAATTGATTTGTCTTGAATTTAAGTTGGAAGAATTCTCTAATGATATTTTCATAATACACACCCTTGATTTTTATTAGTTTATATTTTATATAGAAAAATCATTAAGAACAACTAATTTTTTAACTCTTTTACCAGAAAGTGCTAAAAACAAGTATTAATAATAGTATTAAGCTTTACAAAAATTAATAATTTTAAAAATTATTGGTCACTTTCCTCGTGTTTACCCTTCATTAATTTTTCAAAATCAGAAGGTTTTATATTTTGGATAAAATCTTTAAACTCTTGAGCTTCTTCTTCATCTTTAGCTGTATCAGTAGAAACCGAACCGTTCATAAGAACATTTGCTGTAACATAAATTGGAGCTTCTGCTCTCATTGCAACAGCTATAGCATCAGACGGACGAGCGTCAATTTCAAGTATTTCACCATCTTTTACAAGAAATAACGTAGCATAATAAGTATCTTTTTCTACATCATTAATTTCAATTTTTTCAAGTTTATAGCCTGTTTTTTCTATAATATTTGTAACTAAATCGTGTGTCATTGGACGAGTAACAACAAGCCCTTCAATACATCTTATAATCGCACTGGCTTCTGCTGAACCTATCCAAATAGGAAGTGCCTTTCTATTCTCTAAATCATGTAATACAACAATAGGAGAATTTGTTCTTACATCTAATGCAATACCCATAACTTTCATTTCTATCATAATTTTGCCCTCTTGCCAGTGTTTTTACTAGAGGAATTATACCACAAAACCATTTTATATGATATAATCCACGTATGAAAATAAATGTAGTATTTAATCGAGAAATCGAAGGTTATCAAGAAGTATTAGAAAGTCTTGAAAAAGCTTTAATTAGTAAAAATGTCGAATTCAAATCGTTTGATATTGATAAAATGGAAAATTATGGAGACTTTGTCCTCGTAATCGGAGGAGATGGAACGATATTAAAAGCTGCAAGATTTTTTGCAAAATTTGATATTCCGATTTTAGGTATAAATTTAGGCCGTCTTGGTTTTTTATCACAAGCAGGAATTAATGAAATCAAAACTGTTATTGATTCAATAATAGCTAAAAATTATTCTGTAGAAGAAAGATTGATGTTAATTTCAGAAAATGATTCTGCTTTGAATGATTTTGTGATAAAAGGCTGTTCTCCAAGTAGAACATCAAAATTTTATCTTGAAATCAATCATAAATTCGTCTGCGATTATATTGCAGATGGTTTGATTATTTCGACTCCAACAGGTTCAACTGCTTATGGATTATCCGCAGGTGGACCGGTTATTTATCCAACACTTGAAGCTTTAGTAATTGTTCCGATTTGTCCGCATACACTTAATGCTCGCCCGCTTGTTGTTCCAACAGAAGAAGAAATTACAGTAAAAACTTCCGATAAACAACTTTCAGTTTCATCTGATGGTGGTATCAGTAAAGAAGTAAACGAAATTACAATAAAAATTGCTCCTTATAAAGCAAAACTTGCATTTTTAAATAATGATAGCTTTTATACAGTATTAAGAAATAAATTGCATTGGGGAATTTCTCCGACTGCTAAATAAAAATAAGGCTCGGATAAAATCCGAGCCTTAAATATTTTTCATAAATTAATATTCACCATGTCTATATCCCCATATATCAAGAATTTCGGCTTGTTCTTTTTGAGTAATTTTTTCACCCCCATCAGAATCTTTATCCATATATAGTTCAAACAAATCTTTTACATCAGAAAATGCTGCTGCTGCGGATGCATCGCGACATGATGCTGATCCTACATATTTAGTTGCAAAAATATCTTGTAAAATTTTTATTGCATCTTTACGTTGAATATTACCGTTATTTATATCCTTATCTTTAAATGCATAATCATGAAAATTTTTCGCAATAGCTAAACCAATACTACCCTCTTTATATTTTGAAAATTCAACTGTTTTATTTTCACCATTAGAATAATAAGTAACTTTTCTGCCATCAATTGCCGGACGATAAATCGTAATCTTGTTTTCTTGTACTCCCATAATAAATATCTCCTTTCTTTATCTCTTCCTCTGTAAACTATAAAAGTATTATTTTTAATTAAAATTGCTTTTTTTATTTTTTATATTACAAATTTGTTACATTTTATTTATAATGCACTAAATAAAAAAGGCTCGGATAAAATCCGAGCCTTAAATATTAAATCTTTTTCGACTACTTAGCGATTTCTTCTAACATTTTATCGATAGCAGAAATTGCATCCTTATCTTCTGTACCTTTTTTCATTTCTTCTAATATTGTTTTTTTCAATTTAGCTTTATCATCGCCTTCTTTTGCAAGATCATCTACAGCTTTATTAAATTTATCCGCAAAATCTTTATCCTTTACGACTTTCTGCATATCATCTACGACTTTTTTTACATCATCACTAATTTTTTCAGCAGCATCTGTTGTACCTTTTTTCAATGCTTCTGTAATTTTTGCACAAACCTTTTTCACATTACCAATTGGAGAGCCAAAGAAACCAGACTTTTCTTTTTCTGCAATTTTTATAGCTTCAGCACTAGCATCTTTTAACGCCTTATTTTCATTTTCTAAAGCTTTTTTAGCTGTTTCAGCAGCTTCTGCAGCAGCTTTATATCCATCAACAGCAGCTATTGCATCTTTTGCACTTTTAGCTCCCCATTTATGACCTCCCCACAAAGCTAAACCTGCTATTGCTAAAGCACCTAAAGCTTTTAATCCTGCACCACTTTTAGCATCGGCTTTTTTCTCTGTTACAGTCGGATCATATACCATAGGCATTGATGAGTAATCTGCATAATTTTGTTCTACTGCCGGATACTGTTCCGCTACTTGATTATTTTGTTCCGGAATAGCTTTCATTACAATATTATTAACACCTGCTCCTTTAATTGGATCCATATACTACCTACTTTCTTTTTTAATTTTTCTACACTTACTTAATTCTATTAAAACGAAACTAATAAAAAAATTGCTTTTTTGTAAAGAAATGTAACCTAAAATAAAAAAGGATAGTTTTTTAAACCATCCTTTTTCATTTTATATTTTAATTACTAATTATTCTTCAATACTGTCTGTAGGAAGCCCTAAAGATATTCTTTTATCTTTTGGATTAAATTTAATAATTTTAGTATTAATTTTATCCCCAGCATTTAGAATACAATTATTTTGGTTTTGATATTCAGCTAAAGCTGTTTGAGGAAGTAAAGCTTCAACTCCGCCAAGAACTTCAACAAAAGCTCCAAAAGGTTTTATTCTTGTAATAGTACCTTCTTTTATATCGCCTTCTTTTAACTCTTCTTCTGCTTTTATCCACGGATCAGGCTCTGTATTTTTTAAGCTTAAGCTTATACGTTGTTTATTGTAATCAACATCAATAATTTCAACATTAATTTCTTCACCAACTTTCAATAAATCGGTAGGGTGCTCAACCCATTTCCAAGAGATTTGAGAAAGCGGAAGTAAGCAATCTACACCTCCAACATTTACAAAAGCACCGAAATCTGTAATTCTAACAACTTCCCCTTTTACAACTTGACCAACTTCAACTTGTTCAAAGACATTTTTACGAGTTTCTGCCATATTTGTTTCATAAACTTTTTTATTAGATAAAATCAAATTATTTTGAGCTTTATCCAATGTCAAAATTTTAACATCAATTTTATCTCCAGGATTACTGATAGTTTCTCTTGCACAAAGCTGTCCTTGAGGGATGAAGCCTTGAACTCCTGAAACGTCAACAATTAATCCTCCGCGAACTTGTTGAGTTACTGTTACAGAAATTGTTTCATCAGCTTCTTTTACTTTTTCTAATTCTGCCCAAGTATGAGCTAAATGAACTTTTTTGTATGAAAGTGTAAATTTTCCGTTTTCATCACAATCTTGTGTGATTAAAAATTCATATTCTGTATTAGGTTCTAAAACATTTTCAGCTTTAGCTTTCCTATCAGAAGAAACTTCGTAATTTGGCAAAAATGCCGCACTTTTTGAGCCAATATCTACTATTGCTCCATCAGAATCAAATGCACAGATAACTCCTTTTACAATATCACCACGCTTAAATTTGTAGTCATATTTCTCTAAAAGAGCCTCAAAATCACAATCTGAATACTGTTCAATCATTCGTATTCTCCTTTTTCCAAATAAACACAGGGCTATTATATCATATTTAACTCAATTGGGCAATAGGGATAGCTTAAATAAAGACTTTTAAAGGTTTTACAATGTTTTGATTAACTTCTGCCATTGCTATAAGCTGATTTTCATAAGTTAAAATTATTATTCCATTTTGAATATTATATTCTATTTTCATTCCGTGAGATATCTTTTCAAATTCTTTTTGATTTAATTCTATTTTTGGATAATTTAATTTTTCTAACGGATAAATTAAATTATCACTCACGTCTTTTTGAGATTTTAATTCTTCTAATTTAATAGAATTTTCTACATTAAAATCACCTGCTTTAACCCTTACAAGTTTAATTAAATGTCCAAAAACTCCTAAATTTTCTCCCAAATCATTTGCAATTGAACGAATGTAAGTTCCTTTTGAACAATCAATATAGATTTCTGCTTGGTTTAAATTTTTATCAAAATTTAAAAGTTTGATTTCGTTTATACAAATTTTACGAGGTTTAATTTCAACTTCTTCACCTTTTCTTGCATATTCATAAAGTTTTTTCCCATCAACTTTTATTGCAGAATAAATAGGCGGAAGTTGTTTAATTTCGCCTTGAAAATTTAATAAAGCATTTTCGATATCATCTTTTGAAATCTCTTTTGAAGAAGTTTTAGTTATTTCTCCTTCAATATCATAAGTAGTTGTTGCACTTCCAAATTGAACAGTCCCAATATAAGCTTTTTCATCGGCTAAATATTCAATTAATCTTGTAGCTTTTCCAATACAAATTGGCAAAACTCCTTCTGCAAAAGGATCCAATGTCCCTGTATGACCTATTTGTTTAATTTTAGTAATTTTACGCAAAACAGAAACAACATCATGAGAAGTCATTCCTTTAGGTTTATAAATATTTAAAAAACCGAACATTTACTTGATTTCGCCTCTGGAAATTTTATCAATTAAGTCCAAGACTTTTGAACCTTTTTCTAAGCCGTCAGAATATACGAATTTTATTTCAGGAGTTACACGAAGCCTAATTCTTTTTCCAACTTCATAACGAACCTTACCGGTATTTTTTTCAATAATTGCTTTATCTTTTTCGATTTGTTCATCAGATCCTAAAATACTATATATAACTTTAGCAAAAGAATTATCGTGAGAAACTTCTACATCAACTATGGATACAACACCTTCAAGTCCTCTAATTTCTTTTCTAATAATATCAGAGATATCACGCATTAATTCTTTTCTAACTCGTTCATTCCTTAAAGACATTGTTTTTCTCCTTGCTAAATATTTTATAATTTCATTATAACATAGAATATTATTAGTTTATTCTACTTAAGATTTAAATTATATTTTTTAATTCTTTCAATAACTTTTTCATCTAATTCTGATTTAGTTTCATCAGGATTTAAAATATATACTAAATCTTCTAAAGTTATTGGTTTATTTTCTACAGTACTTTCATGTAATAAGATTTTAATTTCATTTTTATACTCTTCAGCTAATCTATTTATCTTACCCAAATTTAATTTTCTATATGCAGTTAAAGAAATTTCTTTTTGTAGAGATGAAGCAAAATAATTACGACTTTCACTTGGGAAATGTTTTACTAAATTAAAGACTTCTATAGTGTCACATAAATCTTCAAACTCCATTGCATAAACATCTTTATTTTGAGTTGCTTCGTATAAAATATCTGCTAAAGCTTGTTCTATTACTAACATTTTTAATTTATTTTCTACGTTCATTGCTGGTTTTGGAACTATAACAATTTTACTGTTTTCTTTTGAATTTTTTCTTTTTACTGTACAGAGTTTACTAAATTGTTCTAAAGAAAAGTAATCACCTTTATCCACCATTTTTCTAAAAGCTTTCATTAATTCTTCTTGATAACAAGTTGAATAAAAAGTTGGTAAAAACGGATATTTAGAAGTATATGCAAAAGCAGAACTTTTTAATTTTTCTTCTATTTCTAAAGCATCCTGTTTTTCAAAAATACAATAGTTAAAAGTTTCTTTTAAAGAACCCGGAGCATTATTTTTCAACTTTTGATAAAATGCTTTTTTAACTTGTGCAGGAAAAACTGATTTTTCAGAAAATAAAATTAATAAAGACTGACCATATTCTGCTAAATAATCTTTTAATTCATCATATTTAAAATTATTAATGTCTACAAGATTATTTATAACTACTCCAGAAGATTGATTTTTCATAGAAAAATATTTATCTATAATACTTTCGATTTCTATTTCAGAAAGCTCTGTTTTATAAGTATTATACATTTTTTCAATATTACTAGCGTCAATATATTTTTTAATTACAGGGATAATAAAATCTCTTTGTAATTTTAAAGAACCTAATTCTATAGGATTTTGACCAATATCAAGTTTATAAAGAGCCGTTTTTACATCAGAATGCGACATCAAATAAACTTCAGGATTTTTTGTACAATTATAAAGAGTATAAGCTATTGCAGCCTCTAAAGCTCTATTCATTTTTGCACCGGATTTTGGTTCAAAATTAGAAATTGATTTCAAATTTTCTATATCAGTAAAATTTAATTCTTCTCCTTTTAAATTTTTTGTCCAAGATTTTATATATTCTTCCGGCATATCATTTGCAATTACTTCTATAAAATCGTTTAAATAAGCTTTAGGTAAATATTTTAAACGGGATTTTATAATTCCATTAAAATAAGCATCTTTAAATTCTCTTACATATTCAGGATACCTAATAGCGTCTACTTTTTCCTGATTAATTACAGGTTGAGATTTTTTTAAAGTTTCCATTTCTTTAATACGTTGATTTTTATTTCTCATAATTTCTTTTTTCAATTCTTCGAACGTACCTCTTGAAATTGCATCGTTTATTTTTTCTTGAGAAATCTTAATCTGTTCACCTATAAAATCAGAATATTGAGGATGATTTTGCCAAAATTCACTCATTATTTCAGATTGGAACTTACTAAATTCTACATTCGAAAATAGCATATCAGCAGGTTTAAAAATCTGATTTTTTCTCAAATGTTCAGACAAATCTTTAATAAGTTCCGTACTATTATTCCAAGCATCAATCATTGTATAACGAAGAGGTTCTGCACCTGATTTTAGTTTTGAAATATAATCAGTTTTCTCTTCAGGAGTCATTGAAGCCCAATATTGAGTAAGCTTTTGCATTCTTTTTAAATGCAAAGTATCTTTTTCTGCTTCTGTTAAACTAGCTTCAAAAAGTTTAAGATTATTAGTCGCCCATTTTATGAATAATTCATCTTGAGAAAGTTTTGTTGAGCCTACTTTTGTTTTTATTTTTTCTTGTGTTGGCTTAATTTCTTCTTTATCATTTGTTAAAATAGATTTCATTAAAATCTGTTTACTTTTCTCATTTTTCTTAAACGCTTTTAACATATCAATTGCAGTTGCTTGATTTGCTATCATTTCAATAATTTGTTTTCTACTTAATGTTGACCACCAGTTTTCGAATTTTGTGACACTTTTCTTCGCCCTTGTAGTTCTTTCTTCTTCACTTAGGGAATTCCAAAATTCTATCTGTCCTCTAGAAATATTTTCACCGACTAAATCTGAATATCCTTCACGAGTGTATCTTAATGATTGCATATATTCAAAAGAAGGTAATTCTATACCTAAAGCTTTTAAAGTTGAACTGTAAACATATTTACCATCTTTATTTTTAAATTTAAAATCTGCTTGAAAATCTTTATCCAAATCGCCTTCTAAATCATTGTTTATTTCATCTATTGTTTTTCCTTCAAGAAATATTTTCTTAACTAAATAAACAGTTAAATCACTTTTATCTTGTAAAACTCCTTGCCCTGATAATTCTAAAAGTTCTAAATTTTCTCTTACAGATTGCAGAATTCCTCTTGTAGCTTTAGTTTGAGCTGCAGGAATTAAATTTTTAAATAAATTTTCTTTGGGAAACAAATTTTTTATATCTTCAAGACTTGTGGCTAAAGTTAAATCTTGAAACGCATTTTTTTGTGCTTCAAGCGGGGAAATTGTTTTTTCACTCAAAGATTCAATATAATTTTTAACAGTGATTGGCATTCTCTCTTTATTAAATTCATAAAATCTTGTCAAACCTTTATCAACTCTTGCTTCAAATACCAACTGATCATTAAATTGATTTTGTATTTCTATCGGATTAGTTATCTTATTTATTTGTACATTATTTTCGTGTTTATCTTTTAAATTTTGAGCATTAAAATACCCAAATTTTGGAGTAATAAAATCTATTTTCATAAAAATTTCGGCCTTTCTTAAAGTGTGTAATAATTATAAAATCTGTAAAAAATTTATTTGCTAGCTTTTGATTTATTCAAAACAACTAAAAATACACCTGATAAAATCAAACAAACACCTGCAACAATTCTCATAGTTAATTGTTCATGAAAAATTAATACTCCAAAGAAAATAGCTGTCAACGGTTCTAAAGCTCCAAGAATAGCCGTTAGAGTTGAACCAATTAATTTTATTGAAATATTTATAGTTTCTAAAGATATTATTGTAGGGAAAAGTGAAAGTCCTAAAACAAGTAACCACTGCTTAGGCTCTGTTAAAATTTGGAGTTGAGTACAAAATTTTAAATTAAAAATATACACAAGCAAACCAAAAAACATTATATAAAAACTTAATTTATAGCGATTTATATGTTGAATTATTTTTATTTTTTTAATTCCTACAATATAAAGTGCATATAAAATTGCGGATAAAAATATTATGCAAATACCTTTTGGATTAAGAGTTACTCCATTTTCTCCATTGTAAAGTAGTGAAATTCCAAAAGTTGTTAATATAATTGAAAAAATAGTTGTTTTAGTTAATTTTTCTTTGAAAAAAATAGCCATAATAATAGCTACTAAAACCGGATAAATAAAAAGTATAGTACAGGCAATACCTGCATCTATATAATTAAATGCGTCAAAAAGAGTTAATGAAGAAAGAGAAAATAAAATTGCTAAAAAACAGAGTATTAAAATTTCTGTTTTAGATAGCTTTAAATTAACCTTTTTCACAAATTTAATCCAGATAAAATAAATCATTATAGCAAAAGCATATCTATAAAATAAAACAGAATTAACTTTTATACCTTGAGCATACAGAGGAAGTGCAAATAGGGGATTTGTCCCATAACTTATTGCAGCAACCATACCGTTTAATATACCTAAAGATTTTCTTTTCAAGATTTTTCTCCAATTTCAGTATTATTATAAATAAAAGAGAGTGATTAAAAAATCACCCTCTTTTAGGAATTTGATGGCAATTAGGAATCAAAATTAGTTTCCATTACATCCGAAAGCAATAGTTACATTTTCTTTAGGATTAATAGCAGAGATTTTGTAACCTTTAGCATCAACTAAGTATCCAACTTCATCTCCGGTAGCTTGAGCAAGACCAATAGTACCAGAGATAGCGGTTCTAGTTAAGTCAATCGGAGCTTTAACTGTATCTTTAACTACATCACCAACACTTCTGGCAGAAGCCATGAATTGACCTTGGAAAGCTTCACCTAAAGCGATACCAGTGCCTGATGCAACGTCTTCAGCAGCGTTACCTAAAGTTGTTAACATACCGCCTGCAGTTCTACCTACGATACCTAACATTTGACCACCCCAAGTAAATGGTGCTGTAACAATTCTTGATACAATATTAGGAGTATTAGATTTATTTATTTCAGCATTTAGAATTTGTCTAGGTAATGTAGCTTTACATCCGCAGTGTTCAATTTCTGTAAATGCAAGTTTTAAAGCACCTTTTTCACATCCAGAAGGTCTTACAACTTCAACTACTTTACCGTATACATTTGAACCACAAGGGTATAATTGACCGTTAATTGTTACATCTTCTAATGTTTTTGCAGCAAATTTTTGACCAACATGAGAAGATTTAGCACTTACTTGATCTCTGAATTCCAATTTTAAAGTAGGAATTTGAACAAGTTCTTCATTTTCTATGAATGCTTTTTTATCTGTAGGACACATTGGGCAATCATTATTTGCAGTTACAGGGTTTGTATCTAAACCTGCTGATACACGGATGTTTTGTAACATAGCTGCGATATCAGCTCTTGTAGCATCTTTAAATGGAGCAATTGTATTTGGATTTGGTGAATTATTCAAAGCACCTTTATCTAATGCAATTGCTATAGGAATTTGAGCCCATTCTGGTACTGTATTACCATCACAGTATTTTGATAAAATATCTTTTGCTTTACATTTGTCAATTGTAGGACATTTAATTGCTTTAGATAATGCACATAAAGCTTCTACCCTTGTTACGTTGTGATTAGGCATAAATTTACCGTTAGGATATCCTTTTAACAAATCTTGGTGTACGGCAACTGTAATTGCATTACTTGCCCAATGATTTGTTGGAACATCAGAGAATAATTTTTCTGATGCACAAGAATACATATCCTTGTTAAATCCTTTTACTAACATAGTTGCGAATTCCGCACGAGAAATATTCTTAGATGGCTTGAATAATCTATCCGGATAACCTACTACTACATCATTTGTTGCTAATTTATCGATTTCACAAGAAGCCCAATATCCGTTAGGAACATCTGGGAACATTTGTAAATTAGCAGCAGCACCTGTCATATTACTAAATGGTGTTAAATCAAACGGTTCAAGAGTCTTTTTAATTGCTTGAATTGAATTTGCTGTACTCATCTGAATAGGACATCCGTTACCATCCATTTTTGATTCATCTCTTACAATAGGAGTACCATTGTGTCTTGATAAATCATTTAAGCAAGGAATATTAGTTGCAGCACCGGTCATTGAACCTTCACTTGAAACAGTTGTTCCCATTGTTCCTGCTGTTAAAGTGTTTTCTTGTCTGTTTACTGAAAAACCTTCTGCTGAATAGATTGAATCTTTTTCTGTACCTACGTAATTATTGTAACCATAAATTGCGTTAGGATAAGAATAAACTTGTTTCATATCAGCTCTGGATAAGTCTTTAACTCCTGGGCATAAAGCACAAGAAGGGATAGGATCAGGCTCACAATTAGGAGCAGTATCACATCCACAATCAGGTGTTTTTGGTATTTCACAAGGACATGCCGCACCTGTTACTTCCGGTATGTCATCACAAGGACAAGCACCCTGTGTTACTACAGGACGTTGTTCACAAGGACAAGCTGCCATCACCGTATTAAAGGAACATGTTGCTATACCAACGGCAATCGCAGCTGCCACTGAAAGTTTTCTAATCGTCATTTTGACCTCCTTTTTCTGTAGGTGAATTAGATATTACGTGTATTTGTTTCTATTTGCCCCGTTAATGTGGGGAGTAGATTCTTTGCGTAAATTCTATTTACCCCAAAACTAACTCCTAAATTATTCTATTTTTTATAAATTAAAACATTGCCAATAAAGATAATCTGACTAGGGAATAATTTTTGATATACAATGGGAAATTTAATTATTAATCCAATTTGTAAAAACTTGATTACAAATCAAAAAGAATTACAAACAATTCATTAATTTCACACTTTCTTAACAAAATTTAATAATTTCATTTACAAATTTGCGATAAATCCAATTTTATGGTAATTTTACATTAGAATAAAATGGTGAGGATTTATGAAAAGCACAACACTTAGAAGATCAAATATTACCAGAGAAAAAGTTGCCATGATGGAAGCGCTTAATCGCTATAATAAAACACACATGGATGAAGATTTCTATGGAGTTCAAAACAAAAATCGTGAACTGGATGCTCTTTGGCAATCTTTTGGTATTAAATCTCAAAAAAGTGAAAAAGCTCCTCAAGTTTATTTTGTTACAGGCTTAATAGTCGGTGTAATTATAACTTTAGTGATTACAACTTTTGTTAGTTTATTGATTAATGTATCAACTCCTAAAGAAGATGTTGTTGCACCTATTAAAAAAGTTTCAGTGGGAACCGGAAAATTTTCATTTATTCCAGCTGACAGTGCTTCTTCTAAAAAAATAGCTACACCTATAGTTACTAACGAAGAATATGAAGTAAAAGAAGGTGATACTTTAGAAAGTATCGTAATAAGATTTTATGGTTCTTTTGATATGAATAAAGTAAATGCTATTCAAGAAGCTAATAAAATGGCAAATCCTAATGCTTTATCTATCGGACAAAAATTAATTATCCCTATGAATATTAATCAATAATTATGGCTAAACTTAAAACAAAGTATGTTTGTCAAAATTGTGGATATGAAACAGCAGGTTATTTAGGGAAATGCCCTGAATGTGGCAGTTGGGCTTCTTTTGTTGAAGAGATAAATACTCCTACTAAAAATGAAGAGGTTTTTAGTGAAGTTTTAGAAACTTTACCTCCGATGAAACTTAATGAGATTGAAATGAATTCAAAAATCAGAATGAGTACGAATATTTCTGAATTTGACAGAGTTCTTGGAGGTGGAATTGTTCAAGGTTCACTGGTTTTAATTGCAGGGGATCCGGGGATTGGAAAATCTACTATTTTACTTCAAACATCCGGCGAGCTTTGTAAAAATAACAAAAAAGTTTTTTATGTTTCTGCTGAAGAGTCTGCAAGTCAAATTAAGCTTCGTGCAGAAAGGCTTGGAGTTAAATCTGATAGTTTATACATTTACCCCCAAACGAATTTGGAGCTTATAAAAAAACATATAGAAGATTTAAAACCTGATTTGGTTATTATTGATAGTATTCAGGCAGTTTATACTTCTCAAATTCAAAGTAGTGCAGGAAGTGTTTCTCAAATAAGAGAATGTACTAATTCTCTTATGCAAATTGCTAAATCTCAAAATGTATCAATTATTGTGATAGGTCATGTCACTAAAGAAGGAAATATTGCGGGTCCTAAAGTTTTAGAGCATATGGTAGATACTGTAATACAATTTGAGGGTGATAAATATAAAACATATAGAATTCTACGTTCTATAAAAAACCGTTTTGGAAATACTTCAGAAGTCGGAATTTTCGAAATGAATGCGAATGGTTTAAGTGAAGTTATTAATCCAAGTGAATTATTTTTAAAAGAATACAATCAAACCCAAACACCAGGGAGTACAATTATTGTAACAAGTGAAGGCACTCGTCCGTTGCTTGTAGAAATTCAAGCTTTAGTAGGAACAACTCCTTATCCTGCACCAAGAAGGGTAGCAAATGGCGTTGATACAGGTAGAGTTTTACAAATTCTTGCTGTTTTAGAAAAAAGAATTGGATTAAATTTGTCTAAACAGGACGTGTATGTCAATGTAATTGGCGGGATTGATGTAAATGAACCTGCTGCGGATTTAGGAATTGCTCTTGCAATTGTAACTTGTGTAAGGGATGTTGTTTTTGATTCGCACACTGCAATAATTGGTGAGATTGGTTTGTCGGGAGAAATTAGAGCAGTTAATCATATTGAAAAAAGGATTAATGAAGCTCAAAAATTAGGGTTTAAGAAAATTATTATTCCTGAAGCTAACGAGATTCAAGAAGAGTTTAAGGATATTAAAATTATAAGAGTTAAAAGAATTTTGGAAGCGATTACTCGAGGAATCGGCAATGATAATTGATGCTCATACCCATATTGGAAAAGCTTTTTGGGGAGATTTTTCACCTGAATTTCTTTTAGATATAGTTGATAAAAATGCTGATTTTTTAATTTGTTCTAATCTTGCAGGTATTGATTGGTATACTCAAAAAAATGAATTAGAAGCTAATTTAGAAATGTTAGAAATTTCTAAAAGGTATTGTAAAATAAAACCTTTACTCGTTTGTCAAGTTGAAAGAACTTCAGGTTGTGAAGTAGTAGAAAAATTGATTAAAGAAAATTTGGAATTTATTGGTTTAAAATTTCATCCGGAATTTACAAAATTACCTGCAAATTCGGATAAATATAATAAATATTTAGAGCTTGCTCGAAAGTATAATAAACCTTGTTTGTTTCATTCAGATAATATGAATTCAAAATATGCTTCTCCAAAATTAATTTATGAAAAAGCTCAGCAATTTCCAAATGTTCCGATTATTTTAGGACACTTATCTATGGGGGATAGGAATTCTAAAATTGAAGCAATTAAAATCATAGTTGATTCTATTAAAAACGATAAAGCGAAATTATATGTTGATACTTCTTGGTTAGAATTAGATGAAATAATATTATTGATTGATAGTTTAAAAAATACAAGTAGAGGTGATTTTACAAATAGAATTTTATGGGCTACAGATACTCCTGTAGGAGAAATTAATCAAAATAAAAATTATTATCAAGATAGATTATCTAATTTCAAACAAAAAATTCTAAACCATTATAACGATAAAAATTTATTGGAAAATATTCTTTTTAATAATGCAAAAAATTTATTTAAGCTGAAAGTTTAGTTTGTTGATTATTTTGAAATTCATCTAGTCCGATTTTCCAACTATCTTCATATTGATTATTTCTGGAAGCAATTTCTTCAGGAAGTCCTGCATGATGGATTTTAGGAAGTAAATATTTTTCACTCATTTCAATTGGAGCAGCAACTTCATCATCAGAATCTTGACAAATGAAAATACCTTCTCCATTAGGGTTTACTTTATAACCTACAATAGTAATTTCGTGTCCGGCTAATCTGTTACCATTTTCAGGATCAGGCCAAGTGTAGCCAATAATTATATTATGTCCCATCTTTAAAGTATCTAATAAGTCTTTCTTTATGGTAGAAAAATCTTTTTCATACCCTTTTAATCTTCCATTTTCATCAACTATTTGATAAGTAACAGAAGTTGTATTTTTATCTTCTACAACAGATTCAACATATGTTTTTTCAAAATCAATTAATCCGCCGTCTTCTTGAGTCCAAGCATTAGGAGCACGTTTATCCGTTAGGGAATTGTATGTTTGTTGAGAACCTACTTGCATTAACATTGATTGCATTAAAACATCAATCATAGAACGTTCACCTTTATCTCTATGATGATTTTGAATTCTTGCTCTTATTATTGCATTTTCATCCGGTTTTAATAATATTTTTGCGGTATTAAAATCTAGCATTTGATGAGGAGTTTTAAATTTTGTAAGCAACCAAATTGCATCAGATGATTTTTCTGAAAGATTATCCATTTTAATTGTTTTTTCAACTTCGTTTTTAGGTGAAGTAAGTCCTTCAACCATTCTGAAAAATTCTGCTGTATGTTTTGTCGCTAAATCAAATTCTATACTTGCAGCAGGACAAGTTCCTGTATGTAAGTTTTCTAAATCCCATTTCGCTTTTGCTATCTCTTGCGGGTTTTCACTAAGTCCTGTTATTAATCCTATTACTTGTCTTTGATATTCAGGAGGAATATCCTCTGCTGTTTGAGTTATTACATAAGGATTTGCTAAAATATCTAAACATTCTTTTAAGATATTTATTTTATCTAAACCCGGATCTCGTTCTTCTTTTAAAATTTTATGCAAGTTATCTAAAACAGTGCTTTTATCATTTGAATTATTCTTTAATAATAATCCTGATTTTAAAGCAAATTCTAATTTTTTTCTATGATCCAAATCTAATTCATTTACTAAATCTTCATATTTATTTTTTTCATCTTTAGTAACTAAAGAAGTTCTTACAGTTACGGCAGATTCATATGCTGTTGCTCTAAAACTAGGCTTAGTGTTGGTTTTGATTTCTTCAGGAATAGTAACAGAAGTACTTTGAGGGGTAATTTGTTTTACTCCTTGGGTATTATAAAAATTTATATTGTTAAAATTCACACTAGCCATATATCTATTAAAAAACGAAATTTATTAAAAAATTGCTAAAATGTAACAAATTTTAACAGTAAATTAATTATAAAATAGGATAAGAAAAAAATTATTCATTGATTTATGTTAAATTAAATATATGTCAAATATATTAATTGGAAAAAAGGGTGAAGAAATAGCTCAAGATTATTTAAAAAAATTGGGGTATAAAATTCTTGAAACAAATAAAAGATTTTCCAGATTTTGCGAAATTGATATAATTGCATTAGATAAAGATATTCTTGTTTTTGTTGAGGTTAAGACAAGAAGTTCTAATATTACAGGAATGCCTTTGGAGGCTATTACAAAATCAAAATATCAGCATATTAAACAGGGACTTTTTTCTTATATACAAGAAAATCCACAATATAAAAAATATAGAATTGATGCCGTTTCAATTATTTTAAAACCAAAAGTAGAAATTAAGCACTTAAAAAACATTTAAAAATGTTTATGTTAAAATGTTTTTATTAAGTGAGGGAAAAATTATGTCAGATTTAAGAGATAAATATGAAGTTGTAATCGGTTTAGAAGTTCACGCACAACTTAAAACAAAATCAAAAATATTTGCACCGGATTCAACAGAATTTGGTAATGAACAAAATTCACAAACAAGTGCAATTACTTTAGGTATGCCTGGGGTTTTACCTGTATTGAATAAAGAATGTGTAAATATGGGTATTTTATTAGGTCTTGCTTTGAATTGTAAAATACCTAACAGATGTAAGTTTGATAGAAAACAGTATTTTTATCCTGACCTACCAAAAGGATATCAAATTTCTCAATATGATGAGCCAATTTGTGTTGATGGTTATATCGATGTTAAAGGTAAAAGAATCGGTATTACAAGAGCTCATTTGGAAGAAGATGCAGGGAAATTAGTTCACTTAGGTGCAGCAGGTATTAATGGTGCTACAGGTTCTTTAGTTGATTTAAACAGGGCTGGAACTCCATTATTGGAAATCGTTTCTGAACCTGATATGAGATCTAGTGAAGAAGCTAGAAATTATATGGAAAAATTAAGAAATATCGTTAGATATCTTGGCGTTTGTGACGGAAACTTAGAAGAAGGCTCAATGAGATGTGATGCGAATATTTCAATCATGCCAAAAGGTTCTAAAGAGTTTGGAACAAGAGCTGAAATTAAGAACGTAAACAGTTTTTCAGCTTTACAACGTGCTATTGAATATGAAATAGACAGACAAATTGAGATTGTTGAAGAAGGTGGGCAAGTTGTTCAAGAAACAAGACTTTGGGATGATAACTTGAGAGAAACTCGTTCAATGAGAGGAAAAGAAGATGCTCATGATTATAGATATTTTCCTGAACCTGATTTAATGCCGTTAGAAATTTCAAGAGAATGGGTTGAAGAAATTCGAGCAAAAATGCCTGAACTTCCGGAAGCCAAGCGTCAAAGATATATGAGTATAGGATTAAGCGAATATGATGCATCTGTTATCGTAGAGCAAATGCCTTTAGCTTTATTCTTTGATAAAGTTTTAGAGTTAGGTGCTAACGCTAAAATTGCAGTTAACTTTATAATGGGTGAAATTGCAGCTTACTTAAAAGAAAATAAAGTAGAGATTAATGAAACAAAATTAACTCCTGAAAATTTAGCTGAATTAATTTCATTAATCGAAAAAGGTACAATTTCTAACAATATAGGTAAGCAAATTCTTATAGAAGATATGATTACAAATGGTGAAAAAGCTTCTGATGTTGTTGAGAAAAAAGGTTTGAGCCAAATTTCTGACGAAGGAGCAATTAAAGAAATTGTACAAAAAATTATTGAAGCTAATCAGCCTCAAGTTGAAGCTTATAGGAATGGTAAAACTAATTTATTAGGTTTCTTTGTTGGTCAGGTAATGAAGGAAACTAAAGGTAGAGCTAATCCTAAAACAGTTAACGAATTAATAAAAGGATTTTTAGAAGGTTAGATTTTAAAAGGCGGAGCTAAGCTCCGCCTTTCTTTTTATAAAATCATTGTACACTTCTAAGGTATTGTTTTTTTATTCTATTCACAAGTGTAAAAGTTTTTAAGTTAAGAAGGAGTTAATAAAAAATTCTATTCACTACTCACTATTCACTAATCACTAATCTCAAATGGCATGCCCAAAATTTTTGAATGTTTTTATCGCAAAAGTGTGTGTTTAACAATTAATAAGGGTTTGAGATTTTGTCAAGAAAAGTATATACTTTTCATGCGAAAACTGTAACAAAATTAATATTATTGAGAAATGTAAAACTATTGTTTTTATTGGGTTTTGGGGATTATGAAATTTTGTGAATAATTTGATTAGAATACTTATTTGAATTATCATTTAAATATAGGATTAGATTTTGGGAAGAGAATGTTATTCTCTAAATAGAAATAAGCGGAATAGAAAGAAAATAGCTTATTTTGTCGTAAATTAGGAGGTTAGATAGATAGCAATGCAAAATAGTTTAAATAAGGAAAGAAATATAGTAGAATTTACCTCAAATAAAGTAGTTACAGATGTGATAAAAGGGAATGCAGCTGTAAGTAGTGATTATATTTCGTCACCAATCTCAAAAATCAATATACAATCAGAACAAAAAATTACTCCTATAAAGATGAATAACGTCTTAGTAATTAAAAAAGATGGTACAAAAGAAGAATTTGATAATAGTAAGATTATTAATGCCGTAAAAAAGTCTGCAACAAGAATGTTAGTAGAATTATCGGATGTGGAATTAAAACAAATATGTGATTTTGTAGATAATAATATTTTAAGAATGAATAAAACCGAAGTAACCATTGCAGAAATGCATAATATAGTAGAAGGTGCTTTGGAACATATTAATCCTAATGTAGCTCATAGCTATAGAAACTATCGTAACTATAAGCAGGATTTTGTACATATGCTTGATAAAGTATACCAAGAAAGTCAAAAGATTATGTACATTGGAGATAAAGAAAACTCTAATGCTGATTCTACTTTGGTATCAACAAAGCGTTCTTTAATATTTAATGAATTGAATAAAGAGTTGTATAAAAAATTCTTCTTAACAGTAGATGAATTACAAGCAATTAGAGATGGATATATTTATATTCACGATATGTCAGCAAGAAGAGATACAATGAATTGTTGCTTATTTGATGTAGCTTCAGTTTTAAAAGGTGGTTTTGAAATGGGCAACCTTTGGTATAATGAACCAAAATCTCTTGATGTAGCATTTGATGTAATCGGTGATATTGTTATGGCGGCAGCTAGTCAACAATATGGCGGTTTTACGGTTGCTGAAGTTGATAAAATTTTGGCACCGTATGCGGAAAAAACTTATGAAAGACAATATAATAAATACTTATGCTTAGGCTTGTCGTTTGAAAAAGCTAGAGAAGAAGCTTTAAAAGATTTACAAAAAGATTTTGAACAAGGTTTCCAAGGTTGGGAATATAAATTCAATACTGTAGCTTCTTCAAGAGGTGATTATCCATTTATTACAGTTTCAGCAGGTTTGGGAACCGGCGAATACGAAAAAATGGCTACGAAAGCTATGTTGACTATAAGAATGAAGGGACAAGGTAAGAAAGAATGTAAAAAACCTGTTCTATTCCCTAAAATAGTTTTCTTATATGATGAAAATTTACATGGCGAAGGCAAAGTTAATGAAGATTTATTCAAAGTAGGTATAGAATGTTCTAAAAAAGCTATGTATCCTGATTGGTTGTCTTTATCAGGTGAAGGTTATGTAGCATCTATGTATAAAAAATATGGTAAAGTAGTTTCTCCAATGGGATGTAGAGCATTTCTTTCTCCTTGGTATGAAAGAGGCGGTATGAAACCGGCTGATGAAAATGATGAACCTATTTTTGTTGGACGTTTTAACATTGGTGCAATTAGCTTACACTTACCTATGATTTATGCTAAAGCTAAGAAGGAAAGCAAAGATTTCTATGAAGTTCTTGATTATTATATGGAATTAATCAGAAAATTACATATAAGAACTTATGATTATTTAGGCGAAATGAAAGCTTCTGTAAATCCTTTAGCTTATTGTGAAGGTGGTTTCTTAGGCGGTCATTTAGGTATTCATGATAAAATTAAACCTTTATTAAAATCTGCAACAGCTTCTTTTGGTATTACAGCCTTAAATGAGTTGCAAGAATTGCATAATGGAAAATCTTTGGTAGAAGATGGTGAGTTCGCTCTTGAAGTTATGGAATATATTAATAAAAAGGTTAATGAATTCAAAGAACAAGATGGTTATTTATATGCAATTTATGGAACTCCTGCGGAAAATCTTTGTGGATTACAAGTAAAACAATTCCGTAAAAAGTATGGCGTTGTGGCTAATGTTTCAGACAGAGGCTATGTATCAAATAGTTTCCACTGTCACGTTAGTGAAGATATAAGTCCTATTCAAAAACAAGATTTAGAAAAACGTTTTTGGGATTTATTAAACGGTGGTAAAATCCAGTATGTAAAATATCCGCTTGATTATAATACTGAAGCTGTAGAAACTTTAGTTCACAGAGCGATGGATATGGGATTCTATGAAGGTGTTAATTTATCTCTTTCATATTGTGATGATTGCGGTCATGAGGAATTAAATATGGATGTATGTCCTAAATGTGGAAGCAGAAATTTAACTAAAATTGATAGAATGAATGGTTATCTATCTTATTCAAGAGTTAAAGGTGATACTCGTTTGAATGACGCTAAAATGGAAGAGTTGGCAGATAGAAAATCTATGTAATAAAGATTAGTATGAAATAAGTCCTGCTTAATTGCAGGACTTATTTTTTGTTAGAAATCGTATTTGATTTGTTTAGGATATAATGGCTATATGAAAATTACAGTATTAGTTGAAAATAATTCAAGAATTGATAATTACTTGGTTTCAGAACCTGCGTTTTCATTATTTATAGAGGATTCCGAGAGAAAAATTCTTTTTGATTTGGGATATAGTGACATATTTCTAAAAAATTCTAAGAGTTTAAATATTGATTTAAATGAGGTTACGGATATAGTTTTATCTCATAGTCATAATGATCATACAGGAGGATTGGTGTATTTTTCTTGTAAAAATACAAGTATAAAACTTACAGCACATCCGAATATTTTTGATGAGAAATTTGAATTGGATGGAACTTATTATGGCTGTCCTTTGTCTAAAGCTGAAATGGAGCAAAAGTTTATTTTAAATTTAACGTCTAAAGTGTATAAATTTTCTGAGGATTTATTGTTTTTGGGTGAAATTGAGAATAATAAGTCTGATGATATTGATGATTCAGCTCTTGTATATATTCATAAAGATGGGTTATTTATTATAACAGGTTGTTCTCATGCTGGAATAATTAATATAGTAAATTATGCTAAAAAAGTTACAAGAATTAATAAAGTTTATGGGATTCTGGGTGGTATGCATTTGTTGAATTTATCAGAACAAGAAATTGAAGATTTAGGTGAGTTTTTTAGAAAAGAAGATATAAAATACCTTGCACCTTGTCATTGTTGTGATTTAAATTCAAAAATTATATTGTCTAAAAAGAATATTATTCAGGAAATTTGTACTGGGGATGTTATATATTTGAACGAGAAAGATTAATCTTTTTTTTCTTTATATTCTATTTCATACCCAAGAATTTCTAAAATTTTTCTTACTTCTTCAAATCTAATAGTTTTTTGTGCAAGCTTGTTAGAAAGGCTTTTTATTGAAGTTTTAGTTCCTTTTTCTGTTAAAATTCTTGCTAATTCAGTCATAGTCATAGCTTTTTTAGCAAGAAGCATTTTGATGTCTTCTCTTATACTCATAAGTTAATTTTATATAATTCTATTAATATTGACAAATTTCCACGTATAATATACAATATTCTATAAATAAATAGAAAAGTCTTGTTTTTCAAAGACGTTTGTAAAGGTTATGTTGTAATGGAAAATGTAGAGAGAAAAAATTTGTTAGAATTATCAGATTCAGTTATTAATAATTATTCTAGATTATTAGCTTTAATGGAAGCATTAGCAGATTTAGAAGAGGCTGACAGTAAAAATTGTACAGTTATATATCTGATTAGTGAATTAGTAAAAAAAAGTTATTATAAAATGAAAAAGGCAGAAAAAATTATAAATTTATTATAGGTATTGGTTATGGATATTAGAAAAATTAAAGAAGTAAATAAAATATACAATAATTTAATTGGTGATATGATAAAAATTAAAGCCTTGATTTTTATTTTATCTGAAAGAAATTGTGAAAAATATCCAGTAAATATTCTTTTTGAGATATCTTCTGAATTAGAAAATTTTATAGTTAAAGATATAATAAAATGTACAGATATACTGTATGAGATTTTGCAAAGTAAAAAAGTAAAATTTTAATGTTTTTATGATATCAAATTTTTATTTTTGTAAAGAGCATGCATAATTTTGTTTGAAGTGGTATCATGGACTAAAAGGGGATAGAAAAGAAAATGAATTATCACAATATTACAAAAGATGATATGTTAAATGGCGATGGCCTAAGGGTTGTATTATGGACTGCAGGTTGCACTCATCATTGCCACGGATGTCAAAATCCTATTACTTGGGATGTGACTGGTGGTTTATTGTTTGATGAAGCTGCTGAGAAAGAACTATTTGAAGCTCTTGATAAACCTCACGTTGCTGGTATTACTTTCTCCGGAGGTGATCCTCTACATCCGTTTAACAGAGATGAAGTTTTTAGATTAGTTAAAAAAATTAGAAAAGAATTACCTAATAAAACTATTTGGCTTTATACAGGATTTTTATGGGAAGAAATTTGTGATATTCCTGATATTGCTGATATTGATGTTATTGCAGAAGGTAAGTTTGTAGAAGAATTACTTGATCCAAAAATTCATTGGGTTGGTAGTTCTAATCAAAGAGTTATTGATGTTAAACCTACGCTTGAAACAGGTGAAATTGTTTTACACAATACTTAATTTAAATTTAATTATTTAAATATATAAAAAAACAACGATTTTAAAAATCGTTGTTTTTTTATTTGAAAAGTTTTATTATTTTTTAAAATCTCATAAAGTTCATATTATTTTTTTCTAAATATGCTTTTAAATCTCTTTTGATTTCAGGAGCTAAAACATAAAGAACAATAATATTAGGAACACATAGAGCAATCATCATAGCATCTGTGATATCAATAACAGATTTAACGTTCATAGCAGAGCCTATGATGATAAATAAGCAGTAAATCAAATTGAAAGCAAGAACTCTTTTTTTGCCTTCACCAAATAAGAAAGTCCAAGCTTTTTGTCCGTAATAAGCCCAAGAAATTAATGTTGATAGAGCAAACATAACCGCAATTATTGAAAGAATAATTGGGAAGAACGGAATAACTGATTGGAAAGCATTTGATGCTAGTTCAATTCCGGAGATTTCTTTCGCTGCGTGAGTGCAAGCACCTGAAAATACGATAGCAAAAGAAGTGAATAAGCAAAGAACACCTGTTAAAAATGTTTCTAATAAAGCAACAAAACCTTGAGAAACAGGCTCTTTAGTTTGAGCAGTAGCATAAACGATAGCTGCAGCACCTGTACCGGCTTCATTAGATTGAACAGAACGTCTTAAGCCAATAATAATTGTTCCAAAAAGTCCGCCTAAAACAGCAGTCGGATGGAATGCTTCTTTTAGTATTAACATAATTGCGTGTGGGATATTGACTATGTTAGCAAATATAACAATCAATCCTGACACAATATATAAAATACACATTGTAGGAGTTAATATTGTAGTAACTTTAGCTATACTTTTGATACCACCAACAACAACCATTCCGATTAAAATTGCAACAACAAGTCCGATTAACCAAGTGTGTCCGTGTAAGAAACTATGATTTCCACCTGTTATAAATACCATTTGGTGAGCAGTTTGGTTAATTTGAATCATATTTCCACCAGTGATACCACCGCCAATACAAAGTATTGCATATAAAACAGATAAAGGTTGTCCTAACCAACGTAATTTTTTTCTTGTAAGACCGTGTGCAATGTAATGCATAGGTCCGCCGGAAACAGATCCGTCTAAATTAAACTTTCTATATTTAACAGCTAAAGTAGCTTCCATAAATTTGATAGACATTCCAAGTAATGCTCCGATGAAAATCCAAAAAGCAGCACCAGGTCCACCAATTGAAATTGAAATAGCAACCCCAGCAATACTTCCGATTCCTATAGTTCCTGAAAGAGCTGTTGCTAAAGCTTGGAAAGAGGATACTTCTCCAAAACCTTGATGGTGTTCTTCGGTAGGTTTTGCAACAGTGTCAATTGCATGTTTGAAGCCCCAAATTGCCATACCTTTAAAGTAGAAAGTAAAAAATATTCCGGCAATTAATACCCAAAAGATAATCAAAGGAACTTCTGAACCACATATTTTTATTGGGAAAAAGATTAAACTCGCGACAGCATCAGATACAGGTGCAATATGTTTGTCCATAAATGCATCAACATTCATTGCTTGTACTGAACTAAGAGTCATTAGCATTGTAAATAACATAATTAAAAATCTCTTCATAATCTTTTTCTTCCTCAATTTCTCGACTAATGTGTCTAATATTTTTCGCATCTTTTATTGTATCAAAAACATGTCAAGTTATTTCAAAATCGTTACATTTAAGCCTAAATGTAACATTTTTATAATATAATTGTGTTAGATTTTTAATGGTGAATATTTTGAAACAAAGGAAAAAGAAATTTATTGATTTTTGTGCAGGTATTGGAGGAGGTAGATTAGGGCTTTCTCTTAATGGTTGTGAATGTATTGGATATAGTGAAATAGATAGTAATCCTGAAAAAACATACAATATTTTTTATGGTTATAAAGAAAAAAATTATGGTGATTTAATGAAAATAGATATAGATAAATTACCAGAATTTGATATTTTAATTGGAGGGTTCCCTTGTCAATCTTTTAGTATTGTTGGTAAAAGGATGGGGTTTGAAGATTATAGAGGACAGGTAATATATGGAATTTGTAAAATTTTAGAAGAAAAAAATGTTCCATATTTTATATTAGAAAATGTTAAAGGGTTAGTAAACCATGATAAAGGAAAAACTTTTAGAATAATAATTCAGGAGTTAGAAGAATTAGGTTATAAAGTTTTTTATAAAATTTTAGATAGTTCAGATTTTGGAATCCCTCAAATGCGTGAAAGAATATATATTGTTGGAATGAAACAAGGTTTTTATAAAAAAGATTTTAGATTTCCTGAAGCTATTCCAATGAAAGAATTAAAGGACTTTTTAATAGATGAACGAGAGGAAAATATTTTTGATATAAATAATCTAACTTTTCAAAAATATTTAAATAATAAGTATAATAAAGGAAAATTTTCTTTAGAAAAAATTTTAAAGCAAAATTTTTTGATTTTAGACACAAGGCAAAGTGATTTAAGATTATATAAAGAAAAATGTCCTACTCTTAGAACTGGTAGACATGGAATTTTATATGTAAAAAATGGTAAGTTAAAAAAATTGTCAGGTTTTGAATCTCTTCTTTTGCAAGGTTTTCCAAAAACTCTTGCTCAAAAAGTAATTGATTCTGAACTTTTAAATAATAAAGTTTTATCACAAGCTGGTAATGCAATGACTGTAAATGTTATTCAAGCGATAGGAAAACAACTTATTGAATGTTGTCTTTAAGGAGGTTTAATGGATTTGTTAAAAAAAGGTTCAGAAACTGCTAAAAATGGTTTTAAAAATGAGGAAGAAATATGTGATAAATTTAATAATTGGCAAAATGATATTGAAGCTAAACAATGGTTAGAAATAATGAATTATAAAATAGAAGAAATAGAATTTGTAAGAGCTGTTATTTTACATGGTTTTAAGGCGGATGTTAATGTTCAAATTCAAATAAAAATGAAAAAAGCTTTAGATGTTCAAAATATACAAGTTAAGTTGGTTTCAAATAAGTCTGGTTTTAATCAAGTAGATAAAAGATGGTTAAAAAATTATAGAGAAATGTGGAAGATTCCGGATGATGTATATAAAATTTTACAGTATTTTACAGGAGAAATATTACCTTATAAAGAAAATGTAAGAGATAATAGGAGAATGTTTTTTGATGAAATGAGTAGTGAAGAAAGGCAAAAAGTCTTAAATTGGTTTCGAGAAAATAAAATGTTAATTATTTCGGATATTATTAAAGGACGCGGGCAATATAGTGCAGAATGGGTGCTAGTAGTTCAAAAATTAAATAATGTTAAATGGGTTTTAAAAAATATTAATGAAGTTTTACAATATTATTCTTCTAAGGATGTTGAATTTAGTCCAAAAGGTTCTTTAAATATTGGTTATATAGGAATGCAAAGAAAAGGTGGAGATGGTGGGAGAGATACTGCAAAGATGTTACAATTTAAATTGGATCCGATACTCTTGTTTAAAAAAAGTAATGTTAATTTGGAGAATAATTGATGTTTAAAAGATTTTCTTCAAGTGGTATTATTCATTCGGTTTTAATTTTTGTATCTTTGTTATCAATTTTTCCTTTTATATGGTTAACTTCAACTTCACTTAAAGGATTAAATGAAGATATTTTTGCTTATCCTCCACAATTAATACCTTCGGATTTTACTTTTGCCAATTATGTAGATGTTTGGCATAGAGTTAATTTTATGGGATATTTTTGGAATAGTGTTATTGTTGCAGCTCTTACTGTTATTTTGAATTTGATTTTATCTTCACTTGCTGCTTATCCGCTTGCCAGAATGAATTTTAGAGGTAAAAAGATTATATTTTTCTCAATACTTGCAACGATTATGATTCCATTCCAAGCTATAATGTTGCCTGTTTATATTATTACTTTAAAATTACATTTAATCGATAGCGTAAATAATTTTATGGGATATATAGGACTTGTAATGCCGTTTGCGGTTAGTGCTTTTGGAATTTTTCTTATGAGACAAGCGTTTTTAAAAGTGCCAAGAGAAGTTGAAGAAGCTGCAATTGTTGATGGATGTAACGTGTTTCAAATGTTTGTGAAAGTTGTTATTCCAATGGTAAAACCAACTTTAGCAGTACTTGCTGTATTTACTTTTATTGGCTCCTGGGGAGAATTCCTTTGGCCAAGTATTATGCTTACAAAAGATAGTATGTATACACTTCCTGTTGGGATAAATAATCTTCAAGGGATGTTTTCTTCTAATTGGAGGTTTATAGCTGCAGGTTCTATTATTTCTACAATACCGATTATTATTTTCTTCCTTGCTATGCAAAGATATTTTATCTCGGGCGAAAATGACGGTGCTGTTAAGGGGTAAATTTATTTTTCTATTAAATAAAAATTTTCAGGAAGTTTAGATGCAATTTTTGAAACAAATTCTTCCGGCGATAGAGAAAAAGCTTCTGCAAGTTTAAAAATAGTTGTAAGTTGAGGGTCTTTTAGTCCTCTTTCACTTTTGCTTATAATATCAATAGGAACATCATTTTCACTACAAAATTTAAATTGACTTTGTTTGCCTCTTAATTCTTTTATAGTTTTTGCTAAAGCTGTGAGAATAATTTTTTTCTTTTTTGTTATTTCTTTTTTATCTTGCATATTTAAATTTTAAGTGTAATATTTTATTATCGCTTTCGCGAACGTGATAATAGGACGGATACTTTTGCAAGAAGAAGAATTTAAAATAGAATATGAATATTTTCTTGATTTTTTAAATGAAAGTTTGAACTCATTATGTTATAATAAATACGAATAAAGCAGTCGGATAATCGCGCCTAATAAAAGGTGAGGAAAGTCCGTGCATCCAAGGACAGACCGCCGGAGAAACTCCGGGCAGCGTGAGCTGGCGGATAGGACCACAGAAATGGATGCGAAGCCGGTATGAGTGCCGTTGCGTGGTTGCAACAGCAAACAAGCAACGCACGAAATACTACGATTCCACCGTTACGAAATGAGCGTAAGCGAATGAAGTGTAGCAATCTATGATTGCACAGGCGGAATTAAGGCTAATCGCAGAGACTGCCGATGGATTGTAAAATCACAGGCGATGGTGCAACGGTGAGTTAAGAGCTTCACCAGCGATATCGGAAGGTATCGGCTAGGCAACCCCCGGTCGGATGCAAGATTGATGCAAGCGTTTGAGGTGTCCGCCGAGCTTGGAAAAATCGCTTGAGATTAGGAGTAATCCTAATACCAGATAGATGATTATCAAGGAATTTTTTCCTGAACAGAACACGGCTTATGAACTGCTTTATTCTTTTTTATTTTTTAAATTATATTATTAAAAATTATACTTGGTTCTTGCTCTGTTTCTTTATTTCCCCAGCCTTTTGCTTTTGAGGATGTTGTAATATAGAGTTTTTTTTGGGCTCGGGTAATCGCTACATATAATAATCTTAAACTCTCTTCTGAGTTAAATTCTTTTAATTCCATTTCAGATTTTCTTTTATATGCTGGATTGAATGATTTTATTTCTTCCATAAATAATGATGAAGCTTTAAGTTTTGCTTGATTAACATCTATTGAAAGATTTTTTTCTGCCATTTCAGGAAGAAATACATAATCAAATTCATCACCTTTTGATTTATGCAATGTCATTATTTGAACTTTACCCTTCATAGCATCTTTATCTTCTTCTTCGGAAAAGAATTTAAATCCGCTTAATGTTGGTTTTTTAGCGAGTTCTTCTAATCTTTGCAAAGTTAAATCAAATTTACCCGTAGAATTTAATCTTTTTACTAAAGTTGCAATAAGATACACATTTGATTTTTCAATGTCACTTGTGTAATAAAAAAGTCCTATTCTTATCACCAATTCTTCCAGTGGTAAAGTTGAAGAATTAAGCCAATATTGCATATCCCAAAGGAATTGTGCTAAATCATTTGATTCAATATCATCTCCATTTTTTTCAACAAAAGGAATTTCTGATGCTCTAATTTCTAATTGTAATCTGGGTTTATAAAAACCTAAATCGGCAAGAGTTTCGTAAGTCGATACAACTATTTCATTATCAAACGGGTTTTGAATAAATTTAAGGATTGAAAATATTGTATTAAATACTCCCTTTTGTCCTAAAGATTCACTTCTTGTAATACTTTTTAACCCAGCATTATTAATAAATTCTGCCCAAGAATTTACTTGATAATTATTCCTTAATAAAATTCCAATAGTAGCATTTTTATTTTTTGTAAGAATATTTTTAATTTCTTTTAAAATGAAATTTTTTTCCGCAAAAGTATTTTCAAAAACATTTGAGAAAATTGCATTCTCACTAATCGGATTTTTTCCTTCAACACCTTTCATGTAACTGGTAAAAAAAGCTTTCGGTAAAATTGTGTTCCCAAAATTAACGAGTTTGTTCGCTAAATCCATAACAGCTTGAGTGCATCTTTGAGAATGATTCATTTCAACAGTAGTATCGGCAGTTTGGATAAAATTTCTAAAACCTTCTACATCAGCATTAGAAAAAGTTGTTGTAATCGCTTGATTAATATCACCACAGCGGATTAAATTTTTATGCTTTCCACTTAAAAGTCCTATCAGTTTTTGTTGTACTCCTGATGAATCTTGAGCTTCATCTTCTATTATATATTCACAAATTTTTTGATAGTATTCTAAAATGTCAGGATTATTTTCCAACAATTTTACTGACATTATTAGAATATCATCATAATCAATCAAATTTGCTTCTTTTAATTGTGCTTGATATTCCTTATAAAAAGATTTAAATTTTTCAATTTTTTTATCAGAAGAAGTTTTTTCAATATCACCTTCTTGAAGTTTTAAAACAGAGATTGCTCTATCAAATTCTTCTACTTCGGTTTTTGTACTTTTACCGCTAATACTTTTTATAATTCTAATTCTTTGAGTATCATCACAAATATCAAAATCTGACGGAAGATTTAATCTTTCAAAATTAGAATTTTCTTTCAAAATTTTTAGAGCAAGTCCGTGAATCGTACTAATATTAGGAAGTAGAGTAGAGTTCGGACACATATTTTTTATTCGTTCTCTAAAATTTCTTGCTGCAGAATCCATGTATGTTAAAACGAAAATATTAGTTGGAATAACTCCTCTTTCAATTAGTTTTATAATTAAAGCTAATAAGATAGTCGTTTTTCCGGCTCCGGGAACAGCAGAAATTGCCATTGAACCTTTTTTGTAATCAAGAACAGGTTTTTGATCTTCTCTTGGAGTTATTTTAAAACCTTTATTTTCCACCGTATCAAAATTATCTTCTCCACCTTTAAGATAAGATTCTATTCCTCCTAAATTTTCAACTCCCGAAGGATCAAAAAGACTTGAGCATGCCCAAATATGTTCTGTAGATAAAAGTAAAAGTTTTCTTAAAATTCTTGCAATTTTTTGTTTTGATAAAAAGATATCATCCTCTATTGTATACTCATCTTTAGACCAGTCAGCTTGAAATACCCAAGCATTGTATAAAGGTCCTGTATCATTTTTTACCCAATCTGAATGAGATACATCTAGCCAAAATTGGTATTTTGTTTGAATTTTATTATCTATAATTTTTTGAGGAGTTGCTATTACTAAATCATTATCATGTATTTCCAATGTTGAGCTTGGATTTTCTGCAATAATAGAATTTTCTATTTGAGTAATTATTTCTTCTGTTCTGGTTTTTACGTTTTCTGCTCCTAAAACTTTTTCAAAATCTTTTAATTGTTTTATAAAGAAATTGAATTTATTTATTTTAGTTTCATCTACATATTTAACAACTCTATAAAACATTTCATATATAATTTGTGAAAGTTTTAAATCTTTATTTTTTATATCTTTAAATACAGTTAAAAAATCTTGGTAATTTTCATTATAAAACTCTAACTCTATTTCAGGTAAAATTTTTGATTTTTCATATCCTGATAAAATCTTATTACAATATTTTAAAGGAATTCCAACATAATCTGATAAAATAACTCGTAAATCAAAATCAGAAATGATAATATTATGCATAAGTTTTAAAATATTTAAACTTGCTCTGACAAGCGGATTATCAATTAATTTTTCACTCCCTGAAAGAAACAAAAGATTGCATGACTTTTTTAGATTTTCTTCTAAAGTAAATCTAAGCATGTTATCTTGCAAAGGAGTAATTATTGTAATATCTTTTGGCTTAATATTTTTTTTTAACAAATTTTGAATTTTTTCAATCGTATAATCAAGTATTTCTGCACGTTTTGACAAAGAAATTAATGTAAAATTTTCTAATCTTTCTTGTTTATCTTCTAAAATATTAGAAAATATTATATCTCCTTGAGTAAATTTATTTTCTTCATCTTTCAATTCAGGAAATAATTTTTGATAATCATTAATAGAATTTTCGTTAAATAATTTTGATAATTTATATTCTATAGAAGTGTCTGCACTTAAATAACCACAACGACTGGAACCTAATGAGTCAAAACAAATTATCCAATCTTTTAGTTGAGGTTTTAAATAAGTTATAAAATCAAAACAAACCGGAGTCATTTCATCAGCGTCATCTACTAAAAGATATTTTATGTTCTTAAAATAATCTGTATTAGTATAAATATGATTAAAAATAAGAGTTTGTCTTAAATAATCTAAACTTCTGTTTTTAAGAGTAGAAGAAAGAAGTTTTTTTATAATAAGTTCAGCATCATCAGCAAAAGATTCTTTTAAGATTTGAGAACGTTCTTTTACTTCTTCATTTGTTAAATGGTTTTGAACAATTAATGAATATCTTCTAAAAATTTGATGAAGCAAAGATTTTTTAGAATTATACCCTTTAACTTCTACTTTTTTTAAAATATCTTTAAGTAAAAATTGTGAAATTTCAAGTCCAACAAGATTTGGAAGTATAAAATTTTTATCTCCCGGAATTAAATTTTCAACAAAACACCAATTATCGATTAATGTATTATAGACAATTGAAAAAAATGAATGAATATTTAATTTTTCAATTGCAGCAGAATCAATTTTTTCAAGAATTTGTTTTGTAAATTGCTGTTTTAAAGTTGAATTTTGGACAAGAACAAGTATTTCTGAAGGCTTTATTCCTTTAGAGATTAAATCTAAATATTTATCAACTAATACTTTAGTTCGAAAATCGACTTTAATAAAATTTAATAACATACTCCTTATGTACTATTTTATCATAAACAGGGGGTTAACCTATTGCAAAAACAAAAAATTTTTAATACAATGAGTGGGTAAGTTATTACGGTTACACTATTTAAGAAGGAGATTTTTAAAATGGCAAAAATTAAAGAAGAAAGAAAAGGAATCCAAGAACAAATTATCGAATCAGCTGGTCAAATTTACAACTACCTTTCTAACAAAGGTGAAGTTTCTATCAACAAAATGAAAAAAGATTTAAGCTTAAATGAAAACTTTGCTGAAATGGGATTAGGCTGGTTATCAAGAGAAGATAAATTAGAATATACTCAAAAAGCTAAATCAGTAACTGTAAAATTAAGATAGTTATCTGATTAACATAGGTTAAAAAAGCTCCGAAAATTTCGGAGCTTTTTTATTTATTTTGAATATATTTGTTTAGCTCGTTTGGTAATTTTTTTGTATTCAGGGTTGAGTTTTCGCATATTTTTTAATATGTCATAAGCTTCTTTGATATACGCACAACTTAAAAAACCACTGCCAACAAGTCCTATTGGATTTTTTTGGTTTGCTGATAAAATTCCTGTTGTGATGTAAGTTCCTATACATAAACTTTTGACGTTTCTAGCCGTTTTGTAGTTTTTATATTGTCTGTTAATTGCATTTCCTTTTAAAATTGTGTTTGATAGAATTTTCATAATTACTCCTGAATTTTATAAAGATATTGTAAATCAAAGAAATAAATTTTAAAAATTTTCAATAAAATATTATAATAAAAAGACAAAAAATAAAATAAGCTTAAATTAAAACCTAAAATTGAACAAAACACAAAAAAGTAAATAGACTAATTATTAAATTAAAAACACAAACTACAAATTTAAATAATTTTTTTATTTTACATATAATAAAAACGAGGTAAGAATGAATATAGAATTTGAGTTAGCAAAAAAATTATTTGAGAAAAAATTAACAATAGCAACGACCGAATCTTGTACAGGAGGACTTTTAAGCTCAAAACTTACAGACATAAGCGGAAGCTCTGAATTTGTACATCTTAATTTAGTTACATATTCTAATGAAGCAAAACATAAAATGCTTGGAGTTAGATTAGAAACTTTGGAAAATTTTGGAGCAGTAAGCGAAGAATGTTCGTATGAAATGGCGAAAGGTTTACAAGAATTAACTCATGCTGATATTTGTATTTCAACAACAGGTATCGCAGGACCAACAGGAGGTACAAAAGAAAAACCCGTTGGACTTATGTATTCAACTATCTATACAAAAAATAAAGCTTTAACTTATGAAGTTTTGTTACCGTCTGAAACTCCTAGAATTGAAATGAAAGAAGAATTTGTAAAGGCTGTTTTACAAAAAGTTTACTCATTTTTAGATTTACTATAAAATAATTTTATGGGGTATTGTATAAAAAGATTTGTTTTTGCTTGCATTTTATTTATGCTTGCACTTCCTGTATTTTCTTCTGAATTTGATTATAACAAATATCGAGGGAATCAAGAATTACAAGTAAGTTTCTCTGATTATATGACCTCTCTTCAAAATAAAATTCAAAGAACTTGGGACCCGCCTGATTTTGTAGAAGACGGACATACAACAGTTATGTTTAAAGTAAGTAGATTTGGGCATCTTCTTGACGCTCAAATTGTAGAAAGCTCTAATAATCCTGTATTTGATGAAGCAACGTTAGAAGCTCTAAAAAAAGCTGCTCCGTTTGATAAATTCCCCGCTAGTACCTCAAAAGAAAGCCTTACTATTAAATATACTTTTAATACAACTATCGTAAAAACTGATACAATGCGTCGTTATGTTGAAAATGCAGATAGCTTTATAAATGTAAATAATCAAATAGCTTTGGATTATATTAATAAAGCAATTGATGAAGTCGAAGGAGACATCAATTCATATTATTTATACGGGAAACGAAGTAAAATCAAACGAGCTTTAGGTGACGAAAAAGGAGCAGAAGAGGATCTTATAGAATCTAAAAGATTAAAAGCTAAATATGACCAAAAAAGAATAAACTCCTCAAAACTTATAGCAGAGATGGAAAATACCCCGTTTTCATATTTTTACTTAGCTCATTCATATGAAATCGCAGGAGATTACGAACACGCTCTTGAAGCTATTGATAAAGCAATTAGTCTGACGGAGCTGAATAATAATTACAAACGCTACCGCGCAGAGCTTGAACAAAAAAGCAGGCTATAGTAGTTTTGATGTGGTAAATCTTTGATTTACCACATCATACTTGTTACTTATTTAAGATAAGTTTTTTAATATTAAAGAATATAACTTGTTACAATATTAAAAATTAAGCAATTTTTGAAAAAAAAATTACTTTATAATAATAGATTATATATTTATATTGGGAAAAAGATTGGGTATGAAAATAAATACATTAATTTCTGCAGTAAAAAAATTGGAAAATCAGGCAATAAAAACTCCTTTAAATGAACGAAAAGAACAGCAATTGTTTAATATTTTTGATGAAACTCTAACTAGAATTCAAACTTCTTCATCTTCTGAAATATATGGAGTGCAAAAAGTCCTAGCTAAACATAAATTACCAAGATATATGTATCATTTAACAACAGAAGAATCTTATTTGTCGATGCTCAGAGATGGGAAAATTCTTCCAAGTAAAGCGTGTGATTTCGCATCAGGGACTTTTTTATTTGATATGAAAAATTTTACGAAATATTGGAAAGAAACTTCCAAAGTTGCTGAGCAGCCAAGAACAACATTACTTAATTTGATAGCAACTCATTTAGGTTATCAAACAAATGGTAATATTGTTTTATTAAAAATCCCAACAAAATCTTTAGATGCAAGAACTATGAGATTGAGAGTTCAAGAGGAATGTAGATGTGGTTTGGGTAATTTTGGAAATGTAATTACAAATAGTGCAGAAGATAAGCACAAGTTCTCTCATAGCTTAGAAGCGTTTCAATATATATATCAAGGTGAAAATGTGCAAAAAGCTCCTTTATATAATCAAAGAAAAAAAGCTACTGAATATATTGTAAAAGAAGAAATCCCAATGAGTAATGTTTCTTTAGTTGGTAAAACAAATGTAGATACTGATGTTATAGAAAAAGCTCATCGGGAAAAACAAGACCTTCCAGAAGTATGGAAAGCTTTGACGGAAGGCCAGCCAGAGCAAAAAGCCTTCTTGCATTTAAGAGGGTAATTAAGTAAGTAGGATGTGGTAAATCAAATATAAAAACTAAATTCTAGTCTTATTTTTATGAAGTTTTGCTCTTTTTTTACGACGCATTAAATCTACAAAAGCTTCTAATCTGGTAATATAACCAGCTTTTCCTGTTTGTTCATCCATTATTAAAGTTAAAATCGGAATCTCATGTTCGCTTCTCATTGTAGGGAAAATATTTTGGGACATAATTTCCGGCATACAAGTAAACGGAGAAATATGAATAATCCCGTCTTTTCCTTTTTCATCAGCAAAAACAACATCTGACACACACTCTAAAGCGTCACCGCCTATATCACGCATTAAATATGGTTTTGCCATTCTCTCTGCTCTTTGTAAATGTGTTTCAGGAGGTCTGAATGCTTTTGGAATAATTGCATCTTTTAAGAAACTTCCAACAGTAAGACTTCTTCTTGTTTGAACGCCCATTCTGCCTAATTCACGTTCTATATTCTGATTAGAAAATTCATCATTTACCAAGAAGATTTCTCCTGTAATATCAACATTCAAAACTTCTCTGTTTTCATCTATTTCAGTTTTCTCAATTTCTTTTAAAGCTTCTTCATAAGCTTTTTTTAATTCATGTGTAGAATTAGCTTTATCAATCATCCTAAGAGCTTTTTTATAATTTTTCTCTGCATCACCAAATTTTATTTCTCTTGCTCTATAATATGCTAATGCTGTATCCAAATCATCAATAGCAAAGATTTTACGCATAGTGATATTAATAGCTCTTAAAATTAAAACAGGATCATTTTTACCTGAAATATCCCTTAAAAAATTATAAAGTCCTCTTATTCCATCATATAAAGAGAGTTCAATATAATTTGCCTTATAACCTAAATCTTTAAGCGTATTATAAATATTATTTCCATATTCTCCAAGTCTGCAAATCCCAGGAGAAGTAATCATCGCAACATAATCAGCTCCACCTTCTATTGCTTCTATGAAGTTACCTAAAATCAATTTATAAGGTAAACAAATAGCTTCAGGAGAATTTTTTGTTCCATAAGAAAGAGTTTTTTTGCTTGTATAAGGAGGAATGAAAGGTTCAACACCCATTTTCCTAAGCCCTGCAGCCCAAGCTATTGATATTGTTCCCATATGAGGAAATGCTACTTTTATTTTTTTATTTTTAGAACTCTTTGCCATTTATACTCCCTTTATTTTTAATACAACAATTATAACTCAAAAATTTTTTAAGGTATAATAACAGATATGAAAAGAATAGTTCAGCTATCCAAAAATGTAATTAATCAAATAGCAGCAGGGGAAGTTATTGAAAGACCTTATTCTGTTGTAAAAGAATTAGTAGAAAATTCAATTGATGCAGGTGCGACAAGAGTTAGTGTTGAAATTTCTAATGAATGCAGAAATATAAGAGTTGCTGATAATGGTTCAGGAATTCATCCTGATGATATTATACTTGCGTTCTCAAAACACGCTACAAGCAAAATTGAAACCGGAGAAGACTTATATTCAATCAAAACTATGGGCTTTAGAGGAGAAGCTTTAGCTAGTATTATTTCTATTTCAAAACTCACTTGTATTACAAGAACAAAAGATTTTGATTATGGTTTTAAAGTTGAATGTGAGAATTCCGAAGTCAAGAAATCCCAAACAGGTTGTGCAATTGGAACGATTATGGAAATAAAAGATTTATTTTATAATCTTCCTGCTAGAATGAAATTTTTAAAATCAGAAAAAACAGAACTTGCATACATAAATGAATTAATGCAATCTTTAGCATTAGCTCATCCTGAAATTGCTTTAGAATTAAAAAATAATAACAAAATTATCTTAAAAACTACAGGTCAAAGTAATAATATTCAAACTGTAAAAGAAATTTTTTCAGAAGAAGTTGCAAAAAATCTAAAAGAAGTTTTTAAAACAGATAAGATTTCAGGATTTAAAATTTCAGGTTACGTAAGTACTCCTGACTATACAAGAGCAACTAAAAAAGATTATTACATGTATGTAAATTTTAGAAATGTAAAATGTCCTGTTTTTCAAAAAGCGATTGATACTGTTTACAAAAATTTAATCGGAAACACAAGATATCCGTTTATTATTCTAAATCTTGAAATGCCACCTGAAAGCGTTGATGTTAATGTACATCCAACAAAAAAAGAGGTTCGATATCAAAATCCTAATCAGATATTTAATTTTATCTATTCTGCAATTGATATGGCTTTATCAGGAATTAAAGAAAATAGAACAATTGAAAATAGTGTAGAGATCCAAAATAATTTTCCAGTAGAAAATCAAGAAAAAAAAGAATTAAAACAAGTATCAGAAGATATTTATGTAGAAGAAAATACAAATATTGCAAAAATCTTTGAAATACCAAAACAAGCAGAAATTATTGATTTCAAGCCTAAATTTGAACAACAAAATTTTGTACCACAAAATAATAATCAAAGTTTTCAAAAAAAATTAATCGAACAACCTGTTTTAGAAAAAGAAGAATTAATAATAGGTCAATATAGAAAAACATATATTTTGATAGAAAAAGAAGAAGGTTTAGAAATTGTTGATCAACATATAGCAGATGAAAGATATATTTATGAAAAATTAAAAAAGAGTAAAAATATTGACTGCCAATTGTTGTTTATTTCTGACGTTATAGAAATTTCTCCAACAGACAGAGAATTACTTGAACAACATAAAGAAAAACTTACAAAATTTGGATATGAAATAGATTTTGTTTCTGAAAACGAAGTTATTTTTAGAAAAGTTCCTCAACTTTTATCAAAAATTTCTCCAAAAGAAATTTTATCAGATATTCTAGAAAATTTATCAGGTGATATTGATAACATAGAAGAACAAATATTAATAACAACTTCTTGCAAAGCTGCAATTAAAGCTAATACATATTTAAACAGCTATCAGATGGAAGAAATTATAAAAAATTGGCGAAAGTGTGAAAAGCCATATACTTGTCCTCATGGACGTCCAATTTCTAAAATTATTGAACACAAAGATATTGCAAAATTCTTTCAAAGAAATAAATAAATTAATATTTTAACTGTTCTAAAACCGCCTTAACAGATTCAGGACAAAGCCCAACAATATTTTCAAAACTTCCTTCATATTTATCAAGATAACCTTCAGGTAATTCTTGTATTCCATAGCTTCCGGCTTTATCTAAGGGTTTAAATTTTTCAATGTATTCATTTATCATCTCATCTGACCATTGAGTAAATCTTACATAACTTGTTGTTGACAACAATGCTGCGGTGTTTAATTTTGTATTAATTCCACAAATTGAAGTAACAACCGAATGAGTAGCTCCTGAAAGCGACTTTAACATATTAAAAGCATCTTCTTTTGATTTTGGTTTTCCTAAAATCTTATTGCGTAAAACAACAACAGTGTCTGCTGCAAGAACTAAAGAATCTTTATCAACTCTTCTTACAACATCCAAACATTTTTGTGTTGCTAAATCCTCTATCTTTTCATAAGAAAAATTATCATTATCAAGCTTTTCATCATAATTAGACGAAATCACTTCAAAATCTAATCCTAAATCAGATAAGATTTTTTTCCTTCTTGGAGAATTTGAAGCTAATATCAATTTAACCATTTTAACTATCCTTTTACTTAAAAATTTTAAAAGCACCAAAAACTTTTTTAAGTTCATCAGCTGCTTTTATTTTACCTTCATTTGTTAAACCTGCGGTATGAATTTTTATTTTTTTTACAATATTTTCATTATTATACTGACTTAAAGCTAAAGATATAATTTCCTGAGCTTGATTAAAAATTTTTTTCCAAGTTGTAAAAAATGGTTTTTCATGCTCAATAATTTTTCCTGATGAATTATTAAATATTAATCTAATTTCACCAAATTCCAACATAGAACTATCTTTTCCATAAGGAATTAATTGTTTTTTAGAATTTCTCCTTGCCAAAAATTGCCCGTCTTTAAACGTTGCATCTTTTATTTTTAATCCCCGAACTTCTGTTTTTTCAAAAAAATCAGGTGATATTTCTTTGTAAGTCTTTTCCATATGCATTTTCTCAATCAAAGAATTAGCATCTTTCAATGTAGTTGAGGAAATGTACCTTTCTTGCTTTTTAAAAAAATTTATCGAATTTATTTTCATCAATCATCTCTTATTATTTTTCTTTAATTTATTTATTATCTCCCAACCCTTTGGTGTAAATCCCTCAAAAGTCATCTTTTTCTTTTTAACTATATTAGAATTATCAAAATTTTCTACAAATATTTTAAGTGAATCACTAATATTTTTCATTATTTTTTTCCAACTTATAAAAAAAGATTTATTCCAGTCAATAATTTCTCCGCTTTTATTGTTAATAACTAATTGAGTTTTACCTAAAGTAAATAAAGTTTCTTTTTGCATTTGTTTATTATCAGCAATTTTTTTAAACAACATTCTGTCATCAATTAAACGAATTTTATTTTCATTGTACGAAAGTTCCTTTGTTACTGTAGAAGTAAACCAAGTATCATTTTGATGAAGTTTAGTTTCGTTATTCATTCTTGTAAGGACATTCTCTAAACTCTCCATCTGCTCTTGGTTTAAAAAACGTTTTTTAGATTCAAAATTTACTTGATTAATAGATTGAACTTTCATATAAATCCTTACCTCTAATACCCGTTTGTTATAAATTCTCTATTTCTAAATTTTGCACCTAATTCTTTAGAAATTTCCTCACATTTATCAACATCAATATTATGAATTTTATCAAATCCGGTTACAACACTTGTTGAAACATCCATACCTGCTGCTACGCAAGCTTTAATAAATTTTTTCACTTCATCATATGCATTTTGAATTTTAGGCTTACATATCTCATCGTATTCAGAATCGCTAGAAGCATTTAAACTCACTGACACTGCATCTATTAAATCTTTAAATTCTTCAGCAACATTTGTTTTATAAATAGCATTAGCATGCCCGTTTGTATTAACTCTTATCTTTATTTCAGGAAAATTTTTTCTTAAATACTTACAAAATTCCTTCATCATTTCACGTCTTAAAAACGGTTCACCATACCCACAAAATACAACTTCTTTTGGAATAGGGCTATAAGCCTTGAATTGAGTAATAATATCATCTAAAGTATACTCGCCATCATGCCACATATTTGAACCACAAACATCATCTTTTTGATTTCTTAAACAAAAAATACAAGAATTTGTACAAGAATTTGTAAGATTAACATAAACTGTTTCCGGTGATTTTTCATTATTTATTGAATAGACTAGTGTATACATTTTTAACCTCTCATTTCGACTTATTATATAACAAAAGGAAGATTTAATTAATCTTCCTCAAAATAACTCGCACAAGATGTTGCAGTTTCCCAAACAGAAACCTTTGATATCTGTACAATTTTTTCTTTTAATTTGTTATAAATAAACATCGAAATCATCTCACTAGAAGGACTTTCATTTTCAAAATAAGGTAATTCATTCAAATCTTTATGATCTAATAAATCTAAAACAGCCTTCATTTCTTTTTTAAGAACTTTATAATCAACTAAAATATTACTTTTATCTAAACTTTCACCTTTTACGTAAGCTTCTACAAGCCAATTATGACCGTGTTGATTTTCGCATTCACCATCATAATTAAGTAAATGATGTGCCGCTGAAAAATACATTTGAGCCTTTAATTCAAACATCTTTTATACCTTTCTGGCGGAGTGCATTCCGCCTACCTACTAAACAAATTCTATACTCCAAGCACTCCTTTTTGAATAACTACCCCATTAAGCTATTGCCTATTTACCTTTATGGATAACGTTGTTCTACTATATTACTTACTCATCTTTTATTCCCAAAGCCCTTTGGAACAAACTACAGGCTATACTAAAATTACCCCTAGCAACAAACTTCAGCTAGGCGAGCTTTTATTCTTTCTGTAATCACTTTAATGTATTCCTTATCCACCATACCGTTAATTATACAATCGGCAATTTGATAAGTTGGACGAATATATTGTTGAGCAGTTTCATTTACATTTTTGAATTGTAAATCAGCAGCTTCACCTGTTTTACCACGAGATACAGCACGTTTATACCAACGCTCTTTTATAACATCAATCGGAGTAAATACATAAACTTTTATGTCCATAATATCACGAACTTCTTCATTAAGAACATACAAACCTTCTGTTAATATGACTTTTGCAGGTTTTTTAACGTCCCCGTCTGGAGAAGAAACACAAGTTACAAAATCATATTTAGGAGAAGTAATTGTTTCACCTTTTTTTAAGCTTTCTAAATGATTTCTCATTAATTTTAAGTCAATAACATCAGGCGTATCAAAACTGAATCCCGTTTTGAATAAAGCATCATAACTTCCTGCTTCTTGCAATTCTTTAGAAGTGTCTTTGTAATAATCATCTTGACGAATTACTGTATAAATACCTTCTTTTTTGTTTCTAACTACTGCTTCGATTGTATTATCTACAAAAACAGTTTTCCCCGAAGCACTTTCGCCTGTTATACCAATCAAAAAAGTTTTTTTCTTTTCTTGAACAACTCTTCTGGCAATATTCATGATAAAATCATCCGCAACTTTTAAAAATAAAGGTTGTTCTTGTTTCTTATCTTCTTCAAGGATTTCTTTTAAAGTATCTACAATATTTGTAATAAGCTCCATATCGAGCCTGCTTGAATAAAAATTGTAGTTTGTAAGTTCAAATGATTCCACCATAAGTCCGTCCTTAATTCATTATAATATTGTATCTTAAATAACAAAAAAAATCTCGTTTTTATTAAGTTTTTTTAATTAAATTTGAGTTATCGTTTAATTTACCCAAAATCTTTTAGTTATTGAATAAGGGTTAAAATTCTATTGAATAGAAATTTTGTTTTTACTATAATTTACATGCCAATAAAGAGAGCATCAAATAAAGAAAGGAAATGATGATGAAAAAATCAATTAAAGATTTAGGCGACATCAAGGGTAAAAAAGCTCTAATCAGAGTTGATATTAACGTACCTTTAGATGAAAACAAAAATGTAACAGATGACACTCGTATTCAAGCGATTGTTCCTACAGTAAATTATTTAAGAGAAAGAGGAGCAAAAATTATATTAATGGCTCACTTGGGCAGACCAAAAGGAGAAAAGAATCCTGAATTCACTCTTGAACCTGTAGCAAAATATATGGCAAAAGTTTTTGGAGAAGAAATTGTATTTATTCCTTCTGTAGAAGAAGCAGCTCCATATGTTGAAAAATTACAAGACGGTCAAATTGCTTTATTGGAAAATATTCGTTACTACAAAGCAGAAGAAGCAAAAGATGATGATATGACTTTTGCAGAAGAATTAGCAAAATTAGGTGATTTTTATGTAAACGATGCTTTCGGAGCAGCTCACAGAAATCACACTTCTACTGCTAAATTAGCAAAAATTCTTAAACCTGCTGTATCAGGTTTATTAATGGAAAAAGAAATCAGATGCTTATCACAAGCTCTTGATAATCCAGAAAGACCATTCACAGCAGTTGTAGGTGGTGCTAAAGTTTCTTCTAAAATTGGTGTTTTAGAAAATCTTATCGATAAAGTTGATAACCTAATTATCGGTGGCGGTATGGCTTATACTTTCGTAAAAGCTAATGGCGGTAAAATCGGTAACTCTATTTGTGAAGATGACCAATTAGAAGTTGCAAAAGCTATCGAAAAGAAAGCTGCTGAAAAAGGCGTTAAATTAGTTATGGCAACTGATGTATTAGCAACTGATGATTTCTCTGGAAACGGTACTAATAAATTTGTTGCAATCAACGAAATTCCAGATGGTTTTGAAGGCGTTGACGCCGGTCCTGATTCAAGAAAAGCTTTTGCAGAAGTTCTTAAAAACTCAAAAACTATTCTTATGAACGGTCCTGTAGGTGCTTTTGAAAACCCTAAATTCGCTGAAGGTACTAAAGCAGTTTTAGAAGCTATCGTAGAAGCTACTAAAAACGGTGCAACATCAGTAATCGGCGGTGGTGACTCAGTTTCTGCAGCTAAGAAATTCTGCAAAGCAGAAGACTTCACTCACGTATCAACTGGTGGCGGTGCTTCTTTAGAATTCATCGAAGGTAAAGTATTACCGGGTGTTGCTGCACTAGATGATAAGTAATTAATTTTGTAATTAGAGTATTAGTCTAATAATAAACTTAAAGAGGTGGGAAAACTCAAATTTTCTCACCTCTTTAATATTTTATCTATTCACCCCACCCCCTACCCCCTCCCTCAAGGGGAGGGGACTACTGATGAGAAGAAGTTTATAGTTGAGGAATTTAAAAAAAGTATCAAAAATCTCCTTCCCCAAGGGAAGGTTAGGATGGGGTGTTTTTTAGAAGAGAAGAGGATAAGTTTATAAGTTTAGAAGAATTTAACAATAAAACTCTATTCACTAGTCACTATTCACTAATTTAAAATGCACTCCTCACTCTTAACGCCTCACGCTTCACTGGTGTAGCAAGCTCCACCCTACTATTCACTAAATATAAAATTTTGGTGCAAAAAATTGCACCCTACAAACTTAAATGTTTATAACTTTTGTTAGAATTGCGAGAAATTTAGGCGGATATTTTAATAGTTCATCAAGCGGGTTTTTTGTTGGTAATATATCCTTATCTGATATACAATCGCATATTAATTTGGTAAAAGTTTCTGCAAAAACTTCATGATATTGGTTAAGCGGAAGAGTAGCATAATGTCCTAAAACATTTCTAATAATAGTATTTTCTTCTTGTGAAAAAATTTTATTTTGCAATTCTTTCATGATGGCTAATCCGTCTTTAATTGTATTTTTTGCAGGATATAAACTTCGTGTATAAGGACAAGAACCCAAATAACCATATTTTTTATATATATGATTTATATAAGTGCTATGTAGAATTTCATGTATGGTTTCAGATAAAAAATGTCCACTACTACGTTTACCATTTTTAAAATCATCTTCTATAACATAGTCTAATTCTTCTAGGCTTGCTATTTGTTCTTGTAATATAGAACCTGTTTTAAAAGGCGGGGTATTTTTTAATATAGTTTGTGTTTCAGGAATACAAAAATTTTTTACATTTATACCATCTATTAATTCATCTTGTTTATAGACTTTAAATTCTGGAAAGTTAAAGACATATAATGACTTATTTGTTCTCGTTTGTAAAAAATCAAAAATTTTAAAAATCTGATTTAAACAAAATGCTATTGGTTTATTTCCAGCACAATCAGTTTTTATATGATTATTAGTTAGAATTTTTTCAATATTTAAAGGATTAAATTTTTGACAAGCAAATACTGTATTTTTATTCATTCCAGAAGTAAAATTAATATTAGATTTATTTATTTTTGAATACATCATAATAGCAACAGTATATTTCCAAGATTTATATTAACTTAATTGTATCAAATAATATATATATAGCAATAAGGTTATTGACGTATAAATTTTATTATTGTACGATTAATGTTGTTGTCATTAACTATTTTAAGGAATATATAGATGGTACGTATTTCAGGTATTAATAGAACAGGTGCAGAAATTGCAAAAAACAAAAATATTAATAAAACCATTTTACCTGTTGTGAGTGGTTTAACTTTACTTGCTGGTTCTTCAATGAATGGTGCAAATGTTCCACCAAATGCAGAGCCTCACGAGCCAGGTACCAGTGTTGATGATTCAATGTGGGAACAAATTAAACATGCAGGAAAACTCGTCAAAAACTTAGGAGACGAGATTGGAGATGGTGCTATAGATTTAGCTAAGACAATTTTAAAAAGTTTAGATGATATGTTCTAGATTTTAGTTAAAATGCAAAATTTTACCTAAAGTATATCTCAAAATAAAGTAAGAAAACTAAACAGGCCTTTATGGTCCGTTGTATTGAGTTGTTTAAGAATTATTAATTAGGAAAAAAAATGAAAATATTATTAAATACAGGCGTTACAAATACACAGAGACTTTCTTATAGTAGAAAAAATCCTTCTTTTAAATCTTTAAAAGACATAGCAGATGATGTTAGTACTTCAGTAACAGTATATAGCAGATTTAAAGAATTAGGTGAAGCAAAGAGCGAAGAACAAGCTTGGAAAGTAGCAATGAAAATGGCTGATTATGGTAATCCTGTAAGACATGCTACATGGTCATTGGCGGGAGCCAAAGGTGCCGCGATAGGAGCAATATTTGGACCGTTAGGCTCGACTATAGGATTTATTGCTGGTGCAGTAGCTGCGAATTATGCTTGCAACAAAGTTCGTAACAAAATTTTAGATAAAATGGCTGACAGTATGGAATAATTGTACAGATATGCAGGCTAGAATTTAAATGAAAATAGATACCACAAATACCTTCTCAACAACAAATAATAAGCCAGAAATTTCAAAAAGGGATATGATAAAAGCTGGTTTGGGTTGGTTTGCTATTGATATGACTGTTGGAACTGTAGCTGATGTATTTCATAATTCTAAGTCAAAAACAAAACTTCCGACAAAGACTCTTGGGAAACAATTTGGAATCAATGCTTTGTGGGCGGTTGGTTCAGCTTGTTTATTTGCCTATCCATTAGCTAAATTATATGAAAATGCTAAGCAGAAAAATAACGAGAACTTTTCAAAGTTCTCGACTGCTGCAATATCTATTTTGATGGGTTTTAGGCTTTATATGGCAACACGCAAACATCCAAAATGGAAAAATATAAAATTTGGAGACTTTTTCTAGTAGTGTGAATCTCTCTCTTAATGGTTAGGAAGTTGTATAAATCAATCAGAAATAAGCTCAATTTTAGGAGGAGGATGCGTCGTTTGACGCACAAATAACTTCTCAGCTTCCCTCTACCATACGAGCTAGTCTGCTTCGAAGTCGTCGCCCTACCGAAAATCCGCTCCCTCCAGGGGCGGGTAAAAATTATTTAAAAACCTTCTAAACTCCTAAACTTATCAACTTATCTTTTTTTTAACGTGCTCTTTACTCAAAAAAAAATCTATACACTATTCACTAAATATAAAATTTTGGTGCAAAAAATTGCACCTTACTTACTTACATGTTCTCATACCCCACCCCGAAATCAAAGATTTCGACCCTCCCTCAAGGGGAGGGTAAATTTTGAGTTTAAAAGGTAAATAAAAGGAGTTAATAAAAAACTCTATTCTATTGTAACCTGCTTTTTAACCAAACAAACCCAATATTCTATTCAAAATCTGCTAATTTGTAAAATTCAATTTCTAATACATCCGCAAGTTCAAATAATTTTCTAAGACTCATATATTTTTGTCCTTTCTCTACCCTGCAAATATATTCTTTTGAGAAATTAAGTTTCTCTGCTAAAACTTCTTGAGTTAACATTTTAGCTTCTCTATATTTTTTTATATTTTGTCCTAATTTTTTTATTCTTGACATATGACCTATTTTTCCACATAATATAAATTAAGTCATTGACCTATTTGTCCGAAATAAAAATTATAGGATTTTTTATGAATAAAAAATTTAAAATTATTAAAAATATGTTATCTTATTTGATTTTAGTAAGTGAGACTGTAGACAAAAAATACACAACTAAAAGATGTGCGAGAATTTTTTATTAGCATGTATAAACTTTTAGATAAACAATAGTAGTAGGTTGGGTGAAACCTAATAAATTCTATTCACCTCATCCTAACCCTCTCCTCAAAGGAGAGGGGATAAAATAATATTAAACACTCCTTCTCCTTATAGGAGAAGGTTGGGATGAAGTGTTTTTTAAGTAGAAAAGAGGATGAGTTTATAAATTTATAAGAATTTAACAGTAAAACTCTATTCACTACTCACTATTCACTAAATACAAAATTTTGGTGCAAAAAATTGCACCCTACTTACTAATCCTCTCCTCAAAGGAGAGGGAATAAAGATTATAAATTATCTTCTTCAGGATATCCAATAGTATTAATACAACAACGTTTTAATTCTTTTAAAATATAGTCATATGAAGATATAATATTTTCTAATTCCCATACTTTATTATTAGTTTGTATCCATTTTAAAGCATAAAAATTTACATCTAACATAGATATTGCATTGTAAAGTTCTCTAATTTTTTCTTCGTTCATACTTGCCTCCATTATAAAGTTTTATTAAGATTAATTAATCACAGAGTTGATTTATTGTTATTAGAGTTAATTATTAGAGAGCATTTTTTATTTTATTTGTCAAATATGAAATATAAAAATATAATAATTTTTATGGCATTATTAGTAAGAGAGCAAGTAAAAACATTATTAGTCGAAAAAAATATTACAATGAAGGAATTAGCAGAATTATTATCTGTTAAAACAGGTAAAAACTGTTCTTTAGCAAATCTTTCGGCAAAGTTAACAAGAGGAACTTTAAGTTATAACGAAGTTGTACAAGTTGCAGAAATTTTGGGATATGAAATAAAATTCATAAATAAAGGGTAAATATGTTAAATATTTCTTCCTTTTATATAAATAGTCGGTTAGGTGAAATTCAATAAAACTCTAATCACTACTCACTAGTCATCTACTATTTTTTTAATCAAACAAAGCCTGAATAAATTCTTTTGATTCGAAGTCTTTTAAGTCTTCCATTTTTTCACCAACCCCAACGAGTTTGACAGGAAGATTTAGTTCTTTTGCTATAGCTAAAACTATAGCACCTTTTGCTGAACCATCAAGTTTAGTCAAAGCAACTGAGGTTAAATTAACACATTCTTTAAATACTTTTGCTTGTTGTAAACCGTTTTGTCCTGTATTTGCGTCGATTACCAAAATACTTTCTCTTAATTCATCCGGAGCATTTTTATCGATTACGTTTTTAATTTTTGATAATTCTTCCATTAAATTAAATTTATTCTGCAATCTTCCTGCAGTATCTACAAGAATTACATCATATTTTTCATTACGAGCTTTTTGGATAGCTTCATACACAACAGATGCCGGATCTGCTTTATCCCGTCTTACAATATCAGCTCCGGAACGTTTTGACCAAATATCCACTTGTTCTTCTGCTGCTGCTCTAAAGGTATCACCTGCTGCAATTAAAACTCGCTTACCTTCTTGTTTAAATTTATAAGCTAATTTCCCGATAAGAGTAGTTTTTCCTGCCCCGTTCACACCGGTTATAAAATAAATATTTAATTCATTTTCTTTATAATTAAGTTTACAAGAACCGGTTTTATCAAGAATATCTAAAAATTCATTTTGCAAAAATTCTTTTACTTGAGAAGGTTTAATTTTATTCTGTCCTCTTAGTTTATCAACCAATTCAGAAGCATAATTAACCCCTAAATCTGCACTTATTAAGATATCTTCCATATCTTCAAGGACAAATTCCGAAAATTCTTCTTCCTCAGAAATTGTATCTACGACATTACCTACTAATGCTTGAGCAGTTTTTGAAACCGTATTTTTTAATTTATCGAAAAAATTAAACATTATATATCCTTACAATATAGTTTAGAAGTTAATAGTAAAATTCTATTCACTACTCACTACTCACTATTCACTAATAGTTATTTAAGTCCGTTTTCAACGATAACTTTTGCTAAGATTCCGTTTACAAAAGAAGAAGAATCTTCTGTTGAGTATTTTTTAGCTAATTCAACAGCTTCATCAACAACAACTTTTAAAGGTGCTCCTTTTGTATAAAGAAGTTCTGTTATTGCTATTCTTAAGATATCTTTATCAATTTTAACAAGTCTTGAGATATCCCAACCGTTCGCATATTTTTGGATTTCTCCATCAATTGTTTCGTGGTTTATTTTAAACTGTTCAGCAATTTCTACTGTATAGTTTTTCACTTCTGATTGATTTTCTAATGTTGTAAACTCAGCTATTTCAAGAGCTAAAATTGCTTTTTCTGCAACATCCAACATTGTATCGACTTTTGAAATCATTTCATCTGTCATAGGGATTTTTACAGGACGGTTTTTTGCACCCAATGGTCTTGAAAGATTTGATTCGTGTTCTGCTTCGTAAGTATCTAACATATCTTTAATATCGATTAAAGAGCCTACTGTTAATTTTAATTCTTCTGAAGCTGAGTTAGAAAGAATTCTAACAGATTTCAACATAATATCTTCAAAATCTTTTCTTGAATATTTTGTAATTTCTTTATCAAATTGAGAAAAAAGTATTAACGCTAATTCTCTTGCTGCACGTCTTGCTTGCATTTATTTATCTCCTAAAATTTTGTATTACTTTTTTTTAATAATAGCATAAAAATATGTTATAATTAAAAAAGTTTAGGAGGCTTAGAATGAAAAAAAGAGCGATAATAATGGTAATAGATTCTATGGGAATAGGAGCTATGGACGATTATGCAGAATTTAATGACGTAAAAGAATGTAACACACTAAAAAATGTTTGCGAGTTTAATAACGGTCTTGATGTCCCTGTAATGGAAGCAATGGGTTTAGGAAATATTCAAGATTTTAAAGGTATTAAAAAGACTGCAACTCCGATTGGACAATATGGAACTTTGATTGAAAAATCAAAAGGAAAAGATACAACTACAGGACATTGGGAAATTTCAGGAATTGTTTTAGATAAACCTTTTGCAACATTCCCGAATGGTTTTCCAAAAGAATTAGTAGATAAATTTATTGAAGAAACTAAGTGTGGTGGAATTCTTGCTAATTGTCCCGCAAGTGGTACTGCTATTATTGAAAAACTAAATGAAGAACATCACAAAACTAAGTATCCGATTGTATACACTTCTGCTGATAGCGTATTCCAAATAGCTTTAGATACAGATTTAATCCCACTAGAGACTTTATATAAATGGTGCGAAATCGCAAGAAGAATTTTAGATGAAGGAAAATATAATGTATCAAGAGTAATTGCAAGACCATATAAAGTTATTGATGGAAAACCTACAAGAATTTCTAAGGATAGAAGAGATTATTCCGTTGCTCCTTATGGAAAAACTATTTTAGATAAAGTAAAAGATAGCGGAGCAAAGGTTATCGGTATCGGGAAAATCGAAGATATTTTTTCTAAAGCAGGTATTACACACGCTATTCATACAGGTTCTAATAAAGAAGGTTTAGAATTAACTCTTAAAGCTGTTAAAGGTGAATTAGATTTGGATAATATCAAATACAATGATACAAATATTACTGATGATAGCAGAGAAATTATTTTTACGAATTTAGTAGATACAGATATGTTATTCGGACACAGAAACAACGCCGAAGGTTATGGTAAAGCAATAGAAGAGATTGATGACTATTTAGATATGATTTTACCTAATATTACTGAAGATGATTTGTTAATAATAACAGCAGATCACGGTTGTGATCCGACTGTAGCGGGAACAGATCATACAAGAGAAAAAGTGCCTGTTTTATATTATTCAAAAAATATTGAACCAAAAGATTTAGGCGTAACACTTGGGTTTGATTCAATCTCAAAAAGAATAAACGATTGGTTATTTTAATTTTTTGGTTTTGATAGTATAATCAAAATGAAAAATCTATTGAGTTGACCAGTAGAAAGAAAACAAACTCGGGAATGACAACAATGTCGACCGACCATATAGTTAAAGGTCAAGTAAAACCAACTGGTAGAAGATACTAGAGAGGTTGACCGGTAGAAAGAAAACAAACTCGGGAATGACAACAATGTCGACCGACCATATAGTTAAAGGTCAAGTAAAACCAACTGGTAGAAGATACTAGAGAGGTTAACCGGTAGAAAGAAAACAAACTCGGGAATGACAACAATGTCGACCGACCATATAGTTAAAAGAAAAAGGAGAAAAAAAATGAACGTAACAGTTAATGATTCATGTGTAGGATGCGGTGCTTGCGAATCAATTTGCGAAGCAGTTTTCCATGTAGAAGATAAAGCAGAAGTTAATGCAGCTAACATTGCCGGCAACGAAGATTGTGTACAAGAAGCAGCTAATGCTTGCCCTGTATCAGCTATTGAAGTTGCATAAATAATTTAATATTTATTTAGTAAAAGAGGTATTTTCATAAAAAGAAAATACCTCTTTTACGTTTTTATAAAAACATTCCACAAAACCTCTAAGCCTCAGTTCTCTCACACCGAACTCTTTTCTGAACTTCGTTCAGGAAGTTCTCGCCTCAAAACGCAATAAAAAAACTAAGCTTAACGCTTAGTCTGTTTATTTTCTCATATTTATTTTTTAATGGAGCGGGAGACGAGGCTCGAACTCGCGACATCCTCCTTGGCAAGGAGGCATTCTACCACTGAATTACCCCCGCGAATAATTCACCAAGCTTGTTGGGGTTACTACCGACTAAACCATTTACCCCGCTCGGTATATTATTATGATACATGCTAAGTTTTTATTGTCAAGATATCTATTTATATAATCGCTCTAATGGATTTTTAGGGCCTTGCTCCGGTAAAAATCTTGCATCTATGAAACGATAATCTTTTATCTTGCCCAATTTATTCCGTATTATTTCAAATTTAGTATGTAATATATAACCCATGCCATTCTCATCTTTTATTCGATTATTTTTGTTATTTACATAACTCAAACCTTTATTATTATACAGCCTTATTGCATCCACTGTTTCAGGTGAATACGGATTATTTAATAACTCTTTTGCATTATGTTTTGCTTTTCCTATAGATTTTGCTAAATAATCTTCAAATATATCAACGTCTTTTCCTGAGATTATATATGATACAGGAGAATATTTCTCAACACTACTTAAAAAACGATTATAAAACGATCTTACTTTCGCTAAATTTCTATAATCAACATCGCTACTACCAATATATGCTCTTAAATTTTGCTCTGTAGGATTAATTACTTTTTTACTGTCTTTTAAAGGTTTATTCAAAACACGAATTATTTTCCCTTGTAATTTTTTTACAAGTTCCAAGTTACTTACAGGAGCATAGCTTCCGTTTGCTTCTGCTACCCAATGAACAATCGGATAAGTAGATTTGAAATTTGTGTTTGTTTTGGAATTGTTTAAATTAATATTTATTTTTTCTATTCTCATACTACAATTAAAAACTATAAAAATAATTTTTGCTAATAAAATTTTGTAAAATTATCCTCCAATTTAGGGTATAATTTTATAAAAAGGATTATATTTATGTCGAGATATATAGCAATCACAGATATTCACGGAGAATTGGAAAAACTTGAAAGTGTTTTATCAAAAATAAATACTAAACCCGATGATATTTTTGTATTTATGGGTGATTATATTGACCGAGGACCTGATTCAAAAGGTGTTGTTGATAGAATTATTGAGCAATCTAATTATAATAAATGTATCTATCTTATAGGTTCTCATGAATATGCTTTATTACATTCTCCATCTGATGATTACTACAAATATTTATTTGATAATTATGGCGGACCTGCGACTATTAGAAGTTACGGAAGCTTCAACAATATTTTTAGAATTCATGGAGATTTTTTTAGAAGTCTAAAATTTTATTATCTAACAGACAAATATTTATTTGTTCATGCTGGAATCAATCCTAACTATTCTCTTGAAGACCAAGATGAAACTGATTTAGTTTATATTAGAGGAAAATTTATTTATTCAAAACATAATCTTCCTCAAAAAATAATTTTTGGTCATACAGAATTTGATGAACCTTTGATTCAAGAAGACAAAATTTGCATAGATTTAGGTTGTGGGAAATATCCTCATGCAAAGCTTTGTGCTTTAATTCTTGAAGAAAACGGACAAGAAAATTTCATCTACTCTGATTAATTTTCGAGTTATTTTATTCTTTTTAAAGATGATAAGAAATTAAAATTAATCACATCTCCTTCAACTTTAGTAAGGAAAATTTGGCAATCCTTTTCATCAGCATTAATTTCAGGAAGTTGTGAAATTTCTGAAGAATAATAATTAGCATCATTTCTTCCGCTATCAGAAATACGATTAGCCAAGCTATTTAACGAGAAATTCCTTAAAAATCCTGCAAAACCTTCACCTTTATTAGACATCTTTGTATAAATTCTCAAAGACGCGTCATTTGTCATCAAATCATAACGACCAATGATAAATGAACTTAATAATTCTGCAGATGATTTGATTTTAATTAATTTTATAACATTATCTTTAATAATTAAATCTCCAGAAATTTTTTCAAAACTACCATCAGGAATAGTTACTAAATCACTAAAAGTAGCAGGAGAAATCATTGCTAATGGATTTCTGAATAAAGAAGCTGCCTTTAATAAATATTCAACATAACCAACTTTTTCTATTGTTCCATTTTTAATCGCAAATTTAATATTACCATTAAGTTTCAAACTTGCATCAGAATTAAGCTCAATAAGTCCACTCGCTTTTCCTGAAATTTCTCTTGGTAATCCCAAAATTGCTGTTGCCATAATATCTGAATCAACATTTTTTATACCAAGACGAAGATAATATTTTTGTTTAATTAAATCAGCATTAACCTTCAAAGATGAAATACCTTTTGCAATATCAAATCTATTTGACTGAACATTTAATACTCCATCTTTATCAAGAGTTAAATTAGCTTGTAAGTTTCCGAAATCTACAGATTTATATTTTCCTTTTACAAGATTTAACGCACATTTTTCAACGATTATTAATCCTTTTGTAAATGTTGGAGTATTATCATTGCTTAAAGAATCTTCTGAAATCTCTTCTGTTGAACTTGTATCTGCCAAAACTTCTTTTGCAGGTTCTGTTGTATGTTGATTAGAACTATTAGATAAAAGCATTCTCTCAACATCTACATTATCAACTTTTAAATTTACACTTTTTACAATTATAGGAAGTCTTAAATCATTAACTATATAACCATTAAAATCATATTTTGTTCTCTTATATCTTCCAGTTGCAATAGCACCTAATTTATCATCTTTTGCTCCAATTTTAGCAGATTTGATAAAGAGTCTTTGAGCAGGAATAAAGACTTTATCCAAAGAAATTACCCCAGCCATTTTTGGAAATTCTCCTCTATTATCTATACTAAGATTTCCTGAGATAGTACCTTTTCTAAATATTTTTTGACAAGCTAAGAAATTTAAAAATTCACTAGGAAGCGGACGAGGAATATTTAAACTGATATCCAAAAGTTTCATATTATCAGCCATATCGATATTCCCATTTATTGCTAAAACCGGAGTCATTCCTTTCTTAAGCTCATTAGTAATATAATAGTCAATCGTATTAATTTTTAAAATATTTTTTACAACACTCAAATCAACTTTAAAAAGTGTTTGGTATTGTTTTAAAACCATTGATTCATTACCAAGCATAAAACCTTCATTTTCTTTTAAAAGAAAATACCAAACAACATCGCAAGAGCCGTTTTTAGATGTTAAAGTTAATCTGGAACCGGCATCACCTACCAAACCGATTGGAGCATTAAGCATCTTGGAAACATAATTAGCAAAAAAATCATTATTCACAAAAATATCAGATACAATTTTTGTATCACAAGTTTTCCAATAATCTTTGATATCACCTGACATTACAATGCTGTTTTCTTTTTTATTATTGTAATATCCTTTAAAATCTTTTAATGTAATATCTTTATTTCCAATCTCTACAATCCCTTGAGTAATTTTTACAGGAAGTTTTAATAAATCTTTTATTTTAAACTCAGATTCATTAACATTAATATCACCACGAATATTATTTTTAGTAAGATTTAAGTTAAAATCAACACTGCCTTTTACATCACAAATTGGTGCTAGTAATTCTTTTCCATTAGGAATTATAATATTAGAAGCCGCAATATTATAAATATCTCTTGCACTAAAATTGTTTGAAGAAATATTTAATTCATATCCTTTTTTTCTAGCAGCAAAAGCATCAATTACAACTATAGAACGATCAATTTCTATAGGAAATTTATCTATATGTAATTCACCATTTCCCATATAAATTTTATTCTTATCATTAGCAGATACTAAAATTCTATCCTGACCTTTTTTCATTTCAAAATCAAAATCAAAATGAAGATATTTTTTAATTTTAGATCTATCTAAAAGCATATTTTTAGAATCAAACTTTATAAAAATTTCAGGAGAATCATAAGTGATAAAACATTTTTTTACACCTAAAACAGTAGAATAAAAATCAATATTAAAATCCGGAGCTTTTGTTTCTTTTTGTTTTTCTTGTTTTGGTAATACAGAAATTAATTTATAACTGTCAACAAAAATTTCATCTGCTAAAACTCTATCAATTTTAATACTTTTTTTAAAAAGATTATTAAAAGAAATCTGAGAATCAAAATTTTTAAGTTCAAAAATATTAACATCATCTTTCTCTATTGAAATTTCATCAACCCTGAAAACTATTGTAGGTTTTAATGATGTACTAAGCCTTGGATTTTCAATATCCAAATCGATATTTAAAGACTTCTCTACATTATCTTCTATAAAATCAATTATATGTTCATTAGAAACTAATTTAGGGATTACAAATAAATAAATACTTACAAATAACCCTACTAAAATAAATATAAAAACAAATAAAGCTGCAAAAATTTTTAATCTTCTCATGGTTAAATTATACCATACATAAATTATTAAAATTAATAATTAAAATTCATTAAAAAACGATGAAGAGGATTTTTCCTCTTCATCGTAATAATATAAAATATCATATTTAATACATATACGCACGATTACAATCTCTTAATGCTTTTCCAACACACCAAGCACCACTATCTAAGCATCTGGTCATTGGATCAATTGTATATTTTTCAGGGAATCCATGTGGTAAAACACCATTTTTAGTAACCATAAATTCAAACCAATCTTTCCCGCCGACAGAAGGCCCCTTATTAGGTCCATCAATATCAACATTAATACGTCCACAATATCCTAAACCTGAAACAAAATAGCCATACCTATTCCAATTACAATTAGCCGAATACCCATGCCAAGCAATAGAAATACCTTCTTTTGTTATAACTTTATAAATATGTCTTTCTTTATCAGCACCATAAGTTCCTGAACCAAATAGAAATTTATAACTTGGTGCAAAACAACCTGTACCTCTACCACAATCTTTTGCAACGTCAATACCGTCTTTCATTGCTGTATAAAAATTCTTTGAACCTTTAAAATCATTTTCAGATTGATAATCAGAAACATTAACCAATCCCCAATTTGTAGGATCACCATGCTTTTCTACAGCCAAATCAAAAGCATTACTCAACATTTCATATACATACCTTAAATAAGCTACTGTGTTATCATCATTATAAGAATCAGGTTCCCCAAATGTTTCATGAGAAGGTATATTTGGACATATTCCTTGGAATGGCTCATCAGAAGGATCTTCATCTTTCCCTGGTTCAATATCTGCTAATTTTCCAACGCAAGGTTCATAATCAAAAGTTTTTAAATTTGCATCCAAACCTGCCAAAATTGTATCACTGGTAATATTTTGTTTTTTTGTTTTCAAATATGATTTTCTTGTGTTAATATACATCTCACCCATTGGATCAGCAGCAATCACGGAAGCATCGGCTGATACCATAAATTTAAATCTGTCAGGATTTTTACAACTATTTTTATTATATATACAATTTGGAGATTCACTTGAAGAATCTATATCAACATAAATATCTGTCTGATATGATGCTGTACCACCAGAGGCACTATTTGCTTGAGGAATTATCCACCACTGTACCCCATTTTGTGTCGTAAAAGATTTTTTACTATTAAAATCTGCATTAAAAGTTCCTGCATTAAAAGAATATGTACTTTCACTACAATTAGCATCAGAAACATTCAAATAATATGCCATCAAATTACATAATTTTTTATTTCCTTCATATTTAGAGCCACTAAATTTTTTATTCACAGGCAACATGGTATTTAATAAAGGATGTGAAGCACATTCTATACCATCCCCTCCATCATCCTTACACGCCGGAAACAAAGATGAATCTGTTGCTAAAGATGCAATCTCATTCTTTAATTCGTCATGAACTTTTAAATACATCACTTTATTTTTATCCGGCTTCATAGAATTCACTGCCGGAAATCCAATAGCAACAATGATACCAATTATTGCTAAAGATATCAAAATCTCTGCTAATGTAAACCCTTTTCTCTTCATTGATTTCCTCTCTCTCATATTTTTCTGAACTAATCATAATGTTACTATATTTTTTATCTTTTGTGAAGTAAAATTTATTATATATTTCTATAGTATAATTTTTTTATGAAAAAAATAAATGTAAAATGTCCTGCGAAAATCAATTTAACTCTTGAAATTGTTAGTAAGAGAGAAGATGGATTTCATAATATCAAAAGTATTATGCAAACTATAAGTTTGTATGATTATCTTAATATTGAATTGAAAGCTTCTAAACAAACGTCAATTATTTTATCAGGTAATAGTCAAGAAATTCCATATAACGAAAGTAATTTAGTTTATAAGGCTACGAAATTATTTTTAGAAACTATTAACAAGACTGCTGAAATAAAAATTTATATAGAAAAAAATATTCCTATCTCAGCAGGCTTAGCAGGGGGAAGTACTGATGCAGCAGGCACAATTTTAGGACTTAATGAATTATTTGATAAACCATTAAAGAATGAGGATTTACATAAACTTTGTGCCAGTTTAGGCTCAGATTTGAATGTGTGTTTACAAGGCGGAACAATACTTGCTACTTCAAGAGGGGAAGTTATTGAAAAACTTAATTCTATCAAAAAAAATTTAACTCTTATTAAACCTAAATATTTAGGAATTTCAGCAAAAGAAGCTTATACAAAATATGCAAATAAAGAAATTAAACCTAAATATAATATGACTGAAAAAATGTTAGAAGCTTTGAAAAAAAATGAAGATATTTCTAAATATTTATATAATGATTTAGAATATGCCATTTTTGATGATTACACAGAATTACAAAATATCAAAAAAGCTATTCCAAATTCAATTATGTCAGGTTCCGGATCTACTTATTTTGTATTAGATAATATAAAAAAAATTCCTTTAAATAATGATTATCAAATAATTAAAAACTTAAAATTTATAGACCACGGAATAAAATGTAACAATTTTGTCACAAACTAGCAAATAATACTTTTAGAGGTTATATTACACTGTGAGGATATTTATAATGTGTGGTGTAAAAATCCTTAACATGAGGTCTAAATAATGGTAGATAACAGATCAGCAGGTTTTTATGGAATAGGCGGTGCTTTTAATTTTAAAAGTGGCGACCCTTCCGGAACTGCTGCAAAAATGAGCCAAGATAAATATGGTTCTGAAGCTATGTATCTTCCCCCTGTTGAAGGAGAAGAAGAGGGGGAAAATTTTTATAACCAAGAATTTGTAGACAGAAGTGCCTTACTTCGTGCTACATTAAATTCCCTCGCTATGACAAATGTTGCATCTGTTATAAATTCCAGAAAACATAAAAAAGACCTTAAAGATATTTTAGTTAATGAAGATGAACAAAAAAATAATTCACAAAACAACAATCCCCAAAATAAAAACGAAAATAATGAAGAAAAATCAGAAGATAAATAGTAAATAGCCTATTTTAACTATTTTGTTTAAAATATTTATAGTATAATAGTGCTGTAATTGAGAGGACCTAATAATATGTCTTGCGACACTAAAAAATGTACTAATTATGCTTTAAGGGATGTAAAATTTTATAATAAATGGAGAAGGATGTTTCTTTTTCTTGTTACTCACATTTTTTATATGATACGTTTTAAACTGGTTTATAGATTAGAAGTTCAAGGTAAAGAAAATATCCCTTTGAATAATGATTTTATAATCGCAGCTAATCATTTATCGACCTTAGATCCTCCGCTAGTCTGCGGGATTATGAATAAAGGTGTTGCATATATGGCAAAAAAAGAACTTTTTGAAAATATTTTTTTGAGATGGTGGCTTAATTGGCTTGGAGCTTTCGCAGTCGATAGGGAAAAATTAGGCGTATCTACCATTAAAACTGTTAAAAATTTAAAACAAACAGGCTGGGTGCTTGGAATTTTCCCACAAGGTACAAGACAAGAACCCGGTGAAATTTCAAATATTACAAAAGGGTTTGCATCTCTAGCAAAAAGTACCAAATGCGGTATTTTACCGGTCGGAATAGTTGGGACTAATGAAGTCAAAAGATTTCCTTTTACCGGAAAAATTATTGTCAAAATCGGAGAAGTTATTCCTTATTCTGATGATGTTGAAGATATGGTTTCTAAATGGGGAGAAGCAATAGAGAATTTAACCGGATTTAAATATATTAAAGATAAAGTACAAGTGTAAATTAAAATTAAGGTTGGAAAAGATTTAATGAAAAAAGAAAAAAATTATAACAGAAGAACTGAAAAAGATTATAATATTTTTAGAACAATATTTTATATGTTTTTTGTTATTTTCATAGTTCTACCCGTAACAAAATTAATGTATAATATAAAAATAAAAGGTAGAGAAAATATTCCTAAAAGTTCTCGTATAATTTATGCAGGAAATCACGTTTCTTATATTGATCCGCCAATAATTGCTCTTGCAGCTTGGAAAACTATTGCTTATATGGCAAAACAAGAATTGTTTAATGATAAAGATAAACTTTTAAGATTTTTAGTACATACTTTAGGAGCTTTTGCTGTTAATAGAGAAAAACCTGAAATAGCTACTTTTAAAACTGTTAAATCTGTTTTTAACACTTCTTGGTCACTTGGAATTTTCCCACAAGGAAAAATTGTTAAAGAACCTGTGATTGAAAACGTTCATAAAGGTTTTATTATGTTTGCTAAAAAATTCCAAGCTGATATTGTTCCTGTTGGAATTAAAGGTTTTGATGGTTATGCAAAAAAACTTTTTGAAAAACACATTACAGTAACAGTTGGAAAACCTATTTCTTATACTTTACCTGAAGATGAAATTTTAAGAGAATGGGCAAGACAAATTTGTGAATACACTGGTTTTGAAAATAAAATCGAAAATTCAATTTCTGAAATAGTTAAAGTTTAACTTTACAATAATTAATATTTAGGCAATTTTATTTATTTAGAGTACTTATCAAACTAGTGATAAGATGAAAGGTGTTATTTTTATGAATATTTTACCAATTTCAAATTTTAATAAAGTTTTTACAAATCCTAATAACAATAAAACTAACAATATTACAACAAATTTCGGACTTAAATTACAAAGTCCTTTAGAAGCTGATACAATTAATTTCAAAGGGGTTAAGAAGGTTGTTGCAGAAGAAGTTTCGAAACAATCTAAAAAAACTGCAGGAGATTTAAAAGATTTAATAACAACTGATTTAGAAAAAAGAATTCGAAGAAAAGTTTCTCCTACTCATAATAAATTTGTTTCTGATATAAAAAATTATTTTAAAAATGATCTTTCAACTGATAAAGAAAAAAAATCTATAACATTATATGATAGAGTAAAAAACGAATTTTCAATTGGTCAAAAAGCAATTTCGAGAGGTTGGTATACAAAAAATGAGATATTAGATAATATGCGTGATATTTCAGGAGTTTGTTTTATATTAGAAAATTCTAAAGGGTTTAACAATTTTGTTAAAAACTTTTCTGAAATGATGAAACACAGTAAAGCTAATGTGGTTGAAGTTGAATATTTAAGAATGCCACCAACAATTAAAAGAGGAAAAGTTGTTAAATCGTATGATTCATTACCTACTTCTAGTTTATTGAAATTAAAAGGTAATATTGATAAATTTTTAAATCCGACTAAAACATTATGGAAAGATGTTGATAGTATTGCCGGTTATTCAGGCTTACATATTACCGTTAAACATCCGGACGGAAATTTTTCTGAAGTACAGATTATGACAAGAAGTATGTTTACTGTTAAAGATCCCGAAAATTTATTTTATAAAGCTAAAAATAATAAAGTAATCGATAAAAAGTATGAATTAATATCTGATTACTTAAAACCTTTAGCAAAGAAAAATCCTGATAAAATGACATTTACAGAAAAAGAAGAAGAAAAGAAATTGCATAAAGCTTTAAATAAATATACCCAAGAAGCATATCAACATGCAATTGATAATCCATATAATATGCATAAACTTCTTTCAGTAGCTGATGCAAAAGAATTGACAGCTAATGAAAAAGAATTATTGAAAAAATATGATTTAAATTTAATAGTAGAATTGATGAATTATTGTAAGAAAAATAATCATTAGTGAGTTTTCTTATTTTTCTTAGGTTTATTAGTTTTCTTAGTATATTGTTGTGATGTTTTAGTATAAGATGTTTGAATTCTTTTCACACTAAAAACATCTTGCATGGATTGAAGTGCATTCATAACTTTTCTTAAAGTATAAATATTATCAAGTTCTATTCCAAGCTCTACAATACCAACTTTTCCTTTCGATTTAACGTTTGCGGAAATAATATTAGTGCCGTTATCTGATACAATTCCTATGATATCTTTTAATAATCCCATTTTTTCAGCAGTTTCAATTCTTATTGTAGTGCTATAAGTTTTATTGATATTATTTCCTGACCAATGAATGTCCATCAATCTTTCAACAGGAATATTTTCTAATGTTTTACAATCCAATCTATGAATTGTTACACCTTTAGAACGTGTAACAACACCAACAATAGGCTCTCCAGGTATTGGAGAACAACATCTAGCAAAAGAATATAAAAGACCTTCTAGGCCTATAATATCTTTTTCAGAAGCTTTTTTAGGTCTATGTAAATGTTGTGCATCAGGATTTTCAGGTTTTGGAGGTTTTTTAAGTTTATTTACTATTTTATTAATAGTTGTTTCACCATAACCCAAAGCCGCAAATAAATCATCTGCACTTACATAATTCATTTGTTTTGCAACTTTATCGAATTCTCCGTTTTTAACAAATTCATCAAAAACAGTTTTTGTAAGTTCTTTTTCTAAGTTAGCTTTACCAATTTCAATATGATCTTCGCGTTTATTTTTCTTATACCATTGACGAATTCTGGATGCTGCTTGTTTAGTTACAACAAAATTAAGCCAATCTAAGCGAGGAGCTGCAACTTTAGAAGTCATAATTTCAACAATATCACCATTTTTAAGTTTGGTATCCAATTGAGCGATACGACCGTTAATTAAAGCTCCGATAGTTTTATGTCCTACATCGGAGTGAATTCTATATGCAAAATCAATAGGAGTTGCATTTTGTGGTAAATCTATTACATCCCCTCCTGGTGTAAAAGCAAAAACTTGGTCTGAGAATAAATCCAATTTTACTGAATTTACATAATCTTCTGCATCTTTCGTGTCTTTATTGTATTCAACTAATTTTCTCATCCAAGAAAATTTAATATCACTTGCAGAATCCGCTTTTTTAGAACCTTTTTCTTTATATCTCCAATGTGCTGCGATACCATATTCAGCAATTTCGTGCATTTCCCAAGTTCTAATTTGAACCTCCAAAGGTTTTTGTCTCGGACCAATTACAGAAGTATGAAGTGATTGATACATATTTCCTTTTGGCATTGCAATATAATCTTTAAATCTTCCGGGAATTGGTTTAAACTGTGAATGAATTAGGCCTAAAACTTCATAACATTCTTTTTCTGTGTCAACAATTACACGTACTGCAGTTATATCGTACAAATCGTGAAATGCGACATTTAAGCGTTGCATTTTATTATAAATACTATAATAATGTTTTGCTCTTCCTGTAATTTGAGCATTTATACCGCTAGCTTTAACATCTTTTGAAATTTTGTCTATCAAAAGTTTAACAGTCATTTCTCGCTCTGCTTTTTTTTGAGAAACTAATTGAGCAATTTCATAATATTTATCAGGATGTAAATATTTTAATGATAAATCTTCTAACTCAGCCTTAATTTTACCAACCCCTAATCTATTTGCAAGTGGTGCAAAAATATCTAATGTTTCTTGAGCTATTTTATGCTGTTTAGCCGGAGTCATATAATTAAGGGTTCGCATATTATGAAGTCTATCTGCAAGTTTTAAAAGAATAATTCTTACATCACTTGCCATTGCAATAAACATTCTGCGAAAATTCTCTGCTTGACGTTCTTCTGTCGATTTAAATTGAAGCTTTCCTAACTTTGTTACTCCTTGTACCAAATTAAGAACATCTTCTCCAAATAATTCTTTTATTTCTTCTGGCTTTGTTTCAGTATCTTCTAAGATATCATGTAAAAAACCTGCCATTAAAGTATGCTTATCAGCTCTTAAGCCAATCAAAATCTTTACAACTTCCATTGGATGAATTATATATGGTTCTTCTGATACCCTATACTGCCCACTATGAAGTTTTTTAGCAAATTCAAAAGCTTTTTCCAGTTCTTCTATATCTTCAGCTGTATATTGTTTTTCTTCTAATAATGCTTTTATTTCATCAAAATTTATCACAAATTGTTCCATAATATTGCTATCATAGTGGTTTTTTACTAAATTTTCAAGTATTTTAGTCGTTTTTTTGATGAAAATACTTCAGAAGAGGGAGTTTTAAAAATTAAAGCACAAGATAAAAATCCTGTGCTTTTGGTTTTACTCTAATTAAACTTTTTGAGCGGCAATTGCTTTATAAAAACTTATGTAATCTATCATGCAATCAAATTCACTTGAATATACCATCTTATTTACACTAAGTAAATTTTCTTCCATTTGATTTAAATCTAATTTTGCAATTACACCTTCATTATATTTATGTTGTGAAAGCTCAAAATCTTTCTTTTCTAATTCTTGAATTTTCTTTTGTTTTGCTAATTTTTCTTTATCCATATTTATTGAAACTAAAGAATCATTAACTTCTTGCATTGATGTTAAATTAGTTTTTTCATAATTTTTTAAACTTTTTTCATATGCAATTTTTTTAGCTTTTAAATTCGCTTTAATTTTTCCACCCATAAATAAAGGCTGCATAATTGATCCACCAAATCCCCATATCATATTTGATGTGGTAAATAAACTTTCTAAATGTTTTGTATTAAATAAAACTCCGCCTCCTAAACTCAATGTCGGCAACATTTCTTTTCTTGCAACTTTAACATCAATTCCAGCTTTTTCTAGCATTTTTTCTGCTTTCATATAATCAGGACGTTTCATAATAATATCAGAATTTATAGTTTCAGGAATCACTCCTGAAAAAGCAAGTTTTGTATAATCACATCTTTTATATTCTTCGATATTATTAGGACTATCTCCTGTTAATACTGCAAGCTGATGTAATAATTTTGTTCTTTCTTTTTTTAAATCTGTTAAATCTGCTACTCCTGAAATATAAGCCTTATTTGCTTTAACTAAGTCAGAAGTTGATACTACACCTTCTGCGTTGCTTACTGACATTATTTCAAAGATTTCTTTTCTTAATTTTACGATATCTTCTTGAATATCAATCATTGCATCAAGTTTTACGATATTTACATAAACACTTCCTACTGCAGAAGCTATTGAAATATAAGCCGCTTGTTCGTCTAAAATTGACGCTTCATATAATTTTCTAACTGCTGTAGTTTTATTGTGATTTTTACCAAATAAATCAAGTTCATAATTAGCTATAATAGGTAAACCAAAACCTCCTGAAGATGGTCCGATAAACTTACCATACCCTGGAAAAAATCCTGCTTGTAATGTTGGTAATTCATTGGCTCTTTGCATTACTACATTTTGATAATATTCATCAATTGTCAATGTAGCCATTTTTAAATCTTTATTATTTTCAATCGCTTTAATAATATAATTATTTAAATATTCATCATTAAATTGTCCCCACCATGCTAAATTTATATATTCATATTTATTCTTTTGAGGTTGAATTTTATTTGATTTTTCTTTATTCTTTTTACTATTTTTATCTACATTTTGTTCTGCACCTGCACTTAAAACAGTTTTTTCTGCACTAAATGCAATACCTGTATTACTTGTTATAAATGATAGCATTAATGTAATTATTAAAAGCTTTTTCATAATTTTTTCTCCGAGTACTTGATTTTTTCTGAGAGTAATGATAACATAAGTATGTTGCATTTGCAACATGTAGTAATTACAACATACTTTAAATAAAGGATTTTATCAAGTGAAAAAGCATTTTACGGATACTATTTTCTATCAAATAGAACTTACCGCAAAATATTGTAAATTAATGGGACAACAAGTTTTTGAAAAATATAATGTAGGTTTAACAGTAGAAGAATATTCTGTTCTTGATACATTAATTTGCAGACCTGAAATTTGTCAAAGAGATTTAGCAAAATTAATTTTAAAAGATAGAGCAAATACGGGCAAAATTCTTGACAGCTTAGAAAAACGCGGTTATATAAAAAGAAAATTAGCTATAAAAAATAATCGTCCTGTAAAAATAGCAGAAATAACAGATTTAGGAAAAGATAGAGTTGAGGAAGTATCTGAAAAATTAAGACCACACATGCAAGTTGTTATGGATAAGATTAATAATAGTGACCTTGCAAGAGTAAGTGATTTATTAAGAGAATTAAGAGATTTTTTAAATGATACGTTAGAAATACAGATATAGGTGAAAAAAATGAGTGAAGAGAATAAAATAGAGGAAGAAGAATTACATACAAAAAAATTACCTGTAAAAAAAAGATACATTTTTAGTTTTTTAGCAATAATAGGTGCAATAATAGGCGGATATTTTATATATGATACTTTAGGTTATCAATCTACTGATGATGCTTACGTAGAAACCACTACAGTTTCAGTATCACCAAAAGTATCCGGACAAATCGTAAAAGTTTTAGTGGAAGATAACCAACCTGTTAAAGCCGGTCAAGTTGTTGCTGTTATTGATAAAATTGATTATGAAGTAAAGTTAGATCAAGCAAAAGCTGCTTATGAAAAAGCATTATTAAATCAAGAAAATGCTCATGCCAATTTAAATGCTGCTAATTCAGAAATTGAACTAGCAAAAAAAGATGTTGAAAGATACGAAAATCTTTATGCTGCAGGAGCAGTTTCTAAACAGACTCTTGATAGAGCTAGAACTAATTTAGAAAGTATTCAAGCAAAACAAACTACTGCAGAACAGTCAATTTTTTCAAAAAATCCTGAAAAAAGTGCAAAAGTTGCCGATGCAGATTTAAATGTTTTAAAAGCTCAAAAAAGAGCTGCTGAATTAGCTTTAGAATACACTGATATAAAAGCTCCAATTGATGGTACTGTTTCTAACAAAAAAGTAGAAGTTGGTATGATGGTTCAGCCTGGCTCTCCTTTATTTGTTATAGTACCTCACGATGTTTGGGTAGTTGCTAATTATAAAGAAACACAACTTACTAAAATGAAAAAAGGTATGAATGTTGATATTAAAATTGATACTTATCCTGATAAAGTTTTTAAAGGAAAAATCGATAGTATACAAAGAAGTTCCGGGGCTAAGGCAAGCTTATTTCCACCGGAAAACGCTGTTGGATCTTTTGTAAAAATTGTTCAAAGAATTCCTGTAAAAATTGTGTTTACAGAAAAAATTGATCCTAGCGAATATTCAATAATTCCAGGAATGTCTGTTGTTCCTAAAGTTAGAATTAGAGAATATTACAAAAACAACAAGTAACTATATTTTTTCAGTATTACGACTCTGTGGTTCGGGGATGCTCTCGCCGAACCTTTATTTTTTTATTAGTGAGTAGTGAATAGTGATTAGTGAATAGAAGTTTAAACTAAATATCATAACTTAAACAACATGTAAACTTCTGTTTCAAAATAATTTGCTAATGCTTCTATTTTATCTAATGTAATATTTATTTTACCTTTTTCTAGCTTTGAAATATTTGAATTATCTACTCCCAAGACTAATGATAATTCTTCTCTACTTAAATTTTTCTTGGTTCTTAATTTTTCGATATTTTTCGCTAAAATTTGTCTAATTTCTTGACTCATATTCCATATTTTCTAAAAAAGGTTTGTTCATAATGAAATTTAAAAATTAAAAAAATCAGATAAAGTTAAATTAAAAGCTTTTGCAATTCTATTCAATTTCGAAAAAGTAATATCATTTTGAGCAGTTTCAATATTTCCTAATGTAGAACGAGCAATCTGGGCTAAATCAGCCAAATCATCTTGAGTATAATTATTTAATTTTCTCAATTCCTTGATTCGATTTGCTAATTTTTGTAACAACACCTTGTCCATAATTAAATTGTCCGCTATAATGACATTATTAACAAACTGTGTGACGGACAAAAATATGTTTAAAAAGAAAATTTTAATAGATTTAGACGGGGTTTTAAATGAGTATGGGAAAGAGAAATATGATGAAAATTATATTCCTGAAATAAAAACTGGGGCTTTTGAATTTTTAGATAAATTATCTAAAGATACTAAATTAATTACTAATTATTCTTTAAAATCAAATAAATCTTTAACTTCAATTCCCAAATTATCTGCAATAATTTTTAATTTTGTTACTGTAACATCAGTTTTTGCAAGTTCTATTAAACTAATCATAGCTCTTGAAACTCCATTAACTCCAATATCATCTTGAGTTAATTTTCGTTCTTTTCTTAATCTTTTTAAATTTTTAGCTAATTTTTCTAAAAAAGGCTTGTTCATTTTTAAATTGTTAGCTATACTAGCAATATATACAACTAGTCACACTAGCAAAAAGAAGGAGGATAAAATATGTTTAAAAAGAAAATTTTAATAGATTTAGATGGTGTTCTAAATGAGTATGGGAAAGAAAAATTCGATGAGAATTTTATCCCTGAAATTAAAACTGGTGCTTTTGATTTTTTAGATAAATTATCTAAAGATGCTGAATTATATTTATTTACTTCAAGGAATTTATTATTAGCTTCTAAATGGTTAATCAAGAATAAATTAGATAACTTTTTTAAGGATGTAACAAATATAAAACTCCCTTCTTTTCTTTATATTGATGATAGGACTATTTGCTTTAAAGGCGATTATAATAAGACTTTAGAAGAAATCAGAGATTTTAAAGTTTATTGGAAATAAATTTTAAACTAGTGAATAGTGAGTAGTGAATAGAAATTTATTATTAACTTCTTATACACTCTTAAACTTATAAATACGTCACCCTGAATTCATTTCAGGGTCTTATAAATTAGAAAATAAAACTACAAGTGTGTAAGATTCCGAAATAAATTCGGAATGACAAATATTATTAACTCCTTCTCAACTTATAAACTTATTCCTACTTATCTTCTCCCATCCCCTCCCCTTGAGGGCGGGGGTTAGGGGGTGGGGTTAAAGTTTTGTTGGGTTTCACCCAACCTACTCTCTAGTGAATAGAAGATTATTTAACTCCTTCTCAACTTCTAAATTTCAAAATTTATCCGCTTCAAATAATTCCCCATCCCAGCCTTCCCCAATTGGGGAAGGAGCTGACTTGTCTACTTTTTGGGGGACACTTTACAAAATAGTATCCTACAAATTTCAAACTCGCACTGAACCTTTATTTTTTTATATTTAAATATTTTTTCCCAAGTTTTTTATTAGAAATATCTATAACTTTTTTCGCTAATTCTACATATACACTTCTTGAAAAATGATTTATACAAGTTGTGTAATCTTCGTCACTTTTAATAAAATCAGTTAGTTCAATTATCTCAATATCATTTTTTGATGCAAATTTTCTTACCTCTGTATTTAAAATCTTATGACGTTCTGCCATATTTTCATAGCCGTCAAGAATTTTATTTGTAGGTATTTCGCTACCCAAAATTAATACTAATTCACAACTTGAGTTCAAATTATTTTTAATATATTCAAGATTATTTAAGACAATTTCTACAGGAGGATTACCGCCAAAAATGTATTCTTTTTTAAACTCTTTTAACATATTAAGATTTTGTTCTTTTGCCCAATCAGGAAGTTTTTTTAAAATCCTATCCCAATTATTTTCATCTGTTATATCACAGTCAGCATAACCGAAAAATGCATAACTTAAATCTTTTTTATTGTAATAAATTCCGCTATGGGTTGTAGTAAGCAAACTTAGAAATATTAGATTATATTTTGGATCAAAAAATTTAGTTTTAAACTCATCCTTATTAGGGAATGGGAATTTCATTGAGAGCTCTTGAAGCTTTTCATTTGAAAATTTATGTGTTTGTTCAATAAAAGCGGTATGAGTATGAGCTAATATATAAATTAAATCTTTGTTCCAGTATGGGAATTCTGTATCAATATTACAATCTGATTCAATATAGCTAAGAGTTGAATACAAATCACAAGGACCTTTGAAGAGAATATTAATATTATTATTTATAGGAATCTGTTTTTCTTGAACTTCCAAATTATCCACAACTTCTATCCAATCAACATCATAATCCAGATTTGATGCGACTTCGCCTTGAATATCTAATTTTGGTTTTTGAAGATATGAATAAATAAATTGTTCAATTCCCATATTCATAATTCTGCAAGAGAATAGAAAATGAATTAATTTATTTTCTTTTTCATCAAGTGAAAAAAATCCGCAAATTCCATAATTACCATATTTATCTTCTGCAATAATATAAGCTGAATAATTATTTTTTATTGTATTTTCAATATCATCATCTCTAAATTTAGTAAAATTTAGCTGATTAGTTCTTGATATAAGCTTTTTTATGCGTTCAAGGTTTTCAATACAATCGGTTTTTATGCAAATTTTGATTTTACTATCTTTTAAAAATTTTTCGTTTGAGCTTTCAGATTTTGCAACAAATTTTTTTTCTAAAATTTTATATTGCTTGAGTCTTATATGTTTTAAATCATAGTCATTTACAAGGTACAATTCTTCTGAAATCTTTTTGATTTGTTCAGGTCTTGCAGTCATTATTTTAGGAGAGTAAAATTTTACTTCATTAATATTAAGTTCGTTATCATCAATAAAAAGGACGTTCTCTTCTCTTAAGTTCATATTTTTAATAATTTCTTGAACTCTTTCTCCTTTTGGAGCCCAATTAATTGATGGAAAAACAAAATAATCCCAAAATTCTTGGTAGCCAAAGTTTAAAAAAGTTTCTTTAACTCTATTAAAATCGTTTTTCGAACAAATAGAGTTCATAATCCCTTTAGTCGTAAATTCTTTTATAAGATTTAATACCAAAGGCTTGAATTCAATTTTAGATTCACCAATCGTTCCATTCCAAACTGTTTCATCTAAATCCCAAATAACAAGCTTTATATTAAAAATATCATAATCTTTTTTCATCTGATTTAATTAATTGTTTGTAAGTGTACATACAGAGCTATCTTGTAAATATTTTCCCCAAACTTTAACAACAGGATTATTTTTAACAGCTTCATAACTTGAAGTATCAATTTCTTGAGAAGAATACATTTGAACAGTATTATATGCTTCCATAACATTAACAATTTCATTAATTTGAGATTTATTGAATTTACAAACCATACAAGAATCTGTTCCAGAAAAATTTACTTTTTCTTTGTAAACACATCTATCATTTTCCCAACCTAATATTTGTTTATGAGAATTAACATTCATCCCCTCTGTATTAATATTTCCGATTTCAGAATAAGAAGAACAATTCTTTAAAGCATTAATAAATTTAACATCATCTGCTAAAGATATTAAAGTTGTACTTAAAAGTATAAATAAAGTGATTAAAAATATATTTTTCATAATTATTTATTCAACGCAGCTTTCAATCTGGCAAGCGAACGAGCTAAAGCAGCTTGAGCACGTTCAGCGTTAACTTTTGCACTCGCATCAGCTAAACGAGCTTCTGCACGGCGTTTTGCTTCACTTGCACGAGTAACATCTATTTCGCAACCATCTTCACAGACATCTGTAAGAATTGTTGCAATATTATCTTTGAATTGGAAAATCCCACCCATTGTTGCGAAATATTTATTTTTACCATTAATTATAGCTTTAGTAACTCCAATATCCAAAGCTGTAGTTATAGGAATGTGATCTTTTAAAATACCCATTTGACCGCTTTTAGTTTGGATAACAAGCTCATCTACTTCGCCTTCAAATACTATTCTTTCATGTGTTATAATTTTTAGTTTCATAATCAAACTCCAAATGAGCTGAATGTTAAAAAGTGAATAGTGTCCGAATTTTTCGATTCGCTATTCACTAATTTCTATTCACTACTGTAATGTTTTAGCTTTTTCGATAGCTTCTTCTATAGTTCCTACCATATAAAAAGCTTGTTCAGGTAAATCATCGTGCTTACCTTCGATGATTTCTTTGAAACCTCTGATAGTATCTTCTAACTTAACATATTTTCCAGGAATACCTGAGAATTGTTCAGCTACAAAGAATGGTTGAGATAAGAATCTCTGGATTTTTCTTGCTCTATTTACAGTTTCCTTATCTTCATCAGACAATTCATCCATACCTAAAATTGCGATAATATCTTGTAATTCTTTGTATTTTTGTAAGATTTCCAATACTTTTCTTGTAACTTCATAATGTTCTTCACCGATTATGTTAGGATCAAGAACACGAGAGTTAGACGCAAGCGGATCAACTGCCGGATAAATACCCAAAGATGCAATTTGTCTGGAAAGTACAGTAGACGCATCTAAGTGAGAGAATGTCGTCGCAGGAGCAGGGTCAGTCAAGTCATCAGCAGGAACATAAATTGCTTGTACAGATGTGATTGATCCGTCCTTAGTTGATGTAATTCTTTCTTGTAATTCACCCATTTCAGTTGCTAGGGTAGGCTGATAACCTACTGCAGAAGGCATACGTCCTAATAGAGCTGATACTTCTGAACCTGCTTGAGTGAATCTGAATATGTTATCAATAAATAATAATACGTCTTGTTTAGAGAAATCTCTAAAATATTCAGCCGCAGTCAGAGCTGAAAGCCCAACTCTCATTCTAGCTCCAGGTGGTTCGTTCATTTGTCCGTAAATCAGTGCAACTTTATCGATTACTCCGGACTCTTTCATTTCATTCCAAAGGTCATTACCTTCACGAGTTCTTTCACCAACACCACCGAATACAGAGACGCCTGAGTGTTCTGATGCAATGTTATGGATTAATTCCATAATCAAAACTGTTTTTCCAACACCTGCACCACCGAATAAACCAATTTTACCACCTTTTTGGTATGGTTGAATTAAATCGATTGCTTTAATACCTGTTTCTAGAATTTCGATATTTGTATTTTGATCAACCAAGCTAGGAGATTCTCTGTGGATTGGTAAATAATCATTTGTTTCGATTGGACCCATTTTATCAACAGGTTCTCCAATAACATTTAAAATTCTTCCTAAAATAGGCTTACCTACAGGAACTTTAATCGGCTCTCCAGTATTTATAACTTTCATTCCTCTTTTAAGACCATCAGTTGAGGACATCGCAACTGTTCTTACTCTATTAGAACCCAACATTTGTTGAACTTCTGCGACAGTACAAGAACCATCTTCATTATAAATTTTCAATGCGTGATATATTTCAGGTAATTCACCTTGAGCAAATTCAACGTCAATTACAGGCCCAATTATCTGGGTAATTAATCCCTCATTCTTATTTAAAGTTTCCATAGATCCTACCTCTTCTCTCTTATGAAAAAATTATATAACATAAAATTAAATATCACAAGGAACTTTATTTTTCTTTAATAAATCAATAATCGGCTCTAAAAATTTTTCCTCATCTTCATATTGCGTCTTAAGTGAATAATATGCAATTTCTACAAGTTCTTTACAAATACCTAAGATAGGGTTTTTTCTTAACTTAGCACCCGTTGCATATCTTGAAACATTATATCTTAATTCATTTATTTCATTAAATGAATATTTAGAAAGCATCCCTTCTACTTCTTCTAAAGCTGATTTAGAATACATAATCCCTTTATATAAAGCTGGAATTGAGTATTCCAAACCTCCACCAACACAGTCATGGTTTCTTATTTCAATAAAGTTTCTAAGTCTTACTTCAGGGAAATATAAATTAGAATGCAATTGCCAATCCTCAATTGTTGCATTAAACCCTTCAAAACCTTTTTTCATGAATTGCTTGAAAGTCATTCTTCCGTTTAAATTAACTGTACGATCTTCTCTATTTATAAAAATCATAGGAGTTTCAAGTAGATTATCAACATAATCTTTAAAACACATTCCATCCTGAAAATTTGTAGCAAAACCACATCTTTCATTATCAGTATTAAGCCAAGCTAAAGCTCTAAAAGATTTATATCCAGTATCAACTCCGCCTCTATATTTTGAATTAGCATACATAGCTGTAGCAAAAGGCATCATTAAATTTGCAACACGAAACTTCCTCATTGCATCTTCTTCTGAAGAGAAATCTATTCCGACTTGTATTCCTGCAGTTTCTCTCATCATTACATCTGATAAAATTCCCCAAAGATAATTCGCCATTAATTTATATCTTCTCTTTGGTAAAAGTCTAATATGTTTGTAAGTTGTAGTTGGAGAAACGCCTCTATTAATAAGTTTTATCCCAAACTCTTCCAAAATAGGGTTTAATATATTATCAATCTCTTCTATTCGTTTTTTTAAATCTCTAATAAGTTCTTTAGGTTCAATACTTAATTCTATTTGACAACCAGGTTCCAATGTAATTGTATCGTGAAGTTTTTTTAAACCAATAATATTTGTTTCATCTAAAATATAATCCCAATTATCAATTTTAGCAAATTCTCGCAAAACCTCGCAAACACCATATTCTCCATAATATGACGCAACTTGATTTGTAAATTTATTCATAGGAATTCTTTCATATTCCATTCCTATTTTTTTACTTGTTTTGCAACCCAAAATAAATTCTTCTAATAGTTGGTTGTATTCTAATTTTTCTTCTGCTTTTGATTCACAATAGTTCACGATACTCTCCTTTTTGAAATTATATATTAAACAGATTTTTATTACTATTTAAATATAAGTTAGAAAAAGAATTTTAACATTTGCCTGTTTGTATTATTATAAATACCATGGTGGATTATTTACAACGGGCAAAATTTTTTAGAACAAAAAAAAGATTAGGTCAGAATTTTTTGATAAATCCTGATGTGATTGCTGATATCATTGATTATGCAGGAATTACAAAAGACGATATCGTTTTAGAAATAGGTCCAGGAGTCGGGTTTGTTACTGAACAATTAGTGAAGCATGCTAAAAAAGTTATTGCAGTAGAATTAGATGAAGAAGCTATAAAAGAGCTTGAAAAACTTGAATGTGATAATCTTCAAATAATTCATAATGATATTTTAAAAACAGACATTTCTGAATTAACTGATGAAAATGTTAAAGTTGTAGCAAATATTCCATATTATATAACTTCCCCAATTATTGCTCATTTACTTGGAGAAATTGATGATTTAAACAATAAAAACAGAAATAAAATTGTTGATATAATTTTGATGGTACAAGAAGAAGTTGCAAGAAGAATTGTTGCAACAGAAAAAAGTTCATCAAAACAATATGGATTATTAACAATACTTTCTCAATTTTGGGCAGATTGTGAGATTATAAGACTTGTTGGAAGAAAATCTTTTTATCCAGCTCCAAAAGTTAACTCCGCATTAGTTTCTTTAAAAGTCAGAAAAGAACCTTTGCTTAAATTGGAAAATTATACGTTCTTTAGAAAAGTTGTGAAGGGTGCTTTTTCTCAACGCAGAAAAACTTTGAAAAATTGTTTGATATCTTCAGGTTTTGATAAACAAAAAGTAACAGATGCTATTTCAAAATTAGGATTAGACGAAAATATTAGGGGAGAAAAGCTCTCAATTGAGCAATTTGGAGAGCTTGCTAAAGTTTTATATTAGTTTTTTGTTGGGTTTCATCCAACCTACTTACTACTTTTGATTAGTGAGTAGTGAATAGTGAATAGTGAATAGAAATTTATAAACTCCTTTTCAATTTATAAACTTATTCCTACTTATCTTCTATCATCCCCTCCCCTTGAGGGAGGGGGTTGGGGGTGGGGTTTTAATGTTTGAAAACTTTATTTTTGTAAATTAGAGTTTTGTTGGGTTTCATCCAACCTACTTACTAGTGAATAGTGATTAGTGAATATTGAATAGAAATTTATAAACTCTTTTTCAACTTCTCAACTTATAAACTTCTCTTCTTCTCCTCTTTAATTGATACTTTACTTTTTAACATTGAAGTTGTACCCTATTTTGAGGAAGTTACATTATGTCGAAAAATATTTTTATAACAGCAACAGGAACTGATATTGGTAAAACTTATATTTCAGCATTAATAATAAAAAAAATGCGTGAAAAAGGTTTGAATTGCGGCTATTTTAAACCTGTTTTAAGTGGAGTAAAAGAACTAGCTGGTCATTTAGTTGATAGTGATGCTAACTATGTTGTACAGATGGCTGATATTCCAACAATGGCGGATGAGTGCGTAAGTTATTGGTGGAAAGAGGCTGTTTCACCTCATTTAGCTGCAAAAAGAATGAACCAAAAAATTGATATCAGTAAAATTAAATACGATTTTGCTCAAATAAGTAAAAAATATGATTACCTACTTGTAGAAGGTGCAGGGGGAATTACTTGCCCTCTAATAATTGAAAAAGATGAAAAATATTTATTAAAAGATTTAATATGGGAACTTGGATTAAGTACTATAATCGTTGCTGATGCAGGATTAGGAACTATTAATTCTACACTTCTTACGGTTGAATACGCTAGAGCAAATGGTATTGAAGTTGAAGGGATTATTTTAAATAATTATGATTCAAATAATTTTATGCACTGGGATAATTTAGAACAAGTTGAAACCTTATGCGGAGTAAATGTTGTTGCTACAGTTTCCAGAGGAGCTAATGATATAATGCTTTTAGAAGGATTATTCAAGGAGTAATTTTATGGATTGGCAAAAAGAAGATTTAAAATATATATGGCACCCTTGTTCACAAATGAAAGATTATGAAACATTACCTCCAATTGTAATAGAAAGAGGGGAAGGAATTAATCTTTATGATGTAAACGGAAAATGCTATAAAGATGTAATAAGCTCTTGGTGGTGTAATCTTTTAGGACATTGTAATCCAAGAATTAATGAAGCAATAAAAAAACAAGTTGATACACTAGAGCACGTTATTTTTGCCAATTTTACTCATAAAACCGCAATTACTCTTTGCCAAGAATTAATGAAAGTACTTCCTATAGGACTTTGTAAATTTAATTTCGCAGATAATGGCTCTTCAGCTATCGAAATGTCTTTAAAAATGAGTTTTCAATACCATTATCAAACAGGAAATCCGCAGAAAAAACGTTTTATGGCATTATCAGATGCTTATCATGGAGAAACTTTAGGAGCTTTAGCAGTAGGTGGTGTGGATTTATATTCCGAATTATATAAACCTTTGCTTTTAGATGTAATAAGAATAGACGGACCTGATTGTTACAGGTGCCCTTATGAAAAACAATGCCAAGGTCATTATAATTCAAATTCAGAGGAATTACCTCTTTGCAATTGTGAATGTTTTAAAAAAACAGAAGAAGCTTTTGAAAAATATGCAGATGAAACAGCTGCGATTATTGTTGAACCACTTTTACAAGGCTCTGCAGGCATGAAAATTTATCCACCACTTTATCTAAAAAAACTTAGAGAATTGTGTGATAAATATAATGTTCATTTAATTGCTGATGAAATAGCTACAGGGTACGGTAGAACCGGTAAAATGTTTGCATTTGACCATGCTAATATAAGTCCTGATATTATGTGTTTATCTAAAGGATTAACAGGCGGCTATATGCCTATGGCTATTGCTATTACAACACAAAAAATCTATGATGCTTTTTATGACGATTATCTTAAAGGTAAAGCATTTATGCATTCACACACTTATTCAGGAAATCCTCTTGCTTGCTCGGCAGCTATTGAAGTTCTTAGAATTCTTAATGATGAAAATGTTATTGAAAAAGCTAATAAAAAATCAATCTATTTCAATAATATTATTAAAGAGAAATTTCTTCCGCTTGAAAATGTTGGAGAAGTTCGTTCAATCGGTTTAATTAATGCAATTGAGCTTGTTAAAAATAAAGACTCAAAAGAGCCTTTTGATTATAAACGAAGAACTGGATATCAAATTTATAAAAAGGCTTTGGAAAAAGGCGTAATTTTACGTCCTTTAGGAGATGTAATCTATTTTAATCCACCATTAATAATAGAAAAACCTGATATGGATTATGTAACAGATGTTGCTCTTGATTGTGTAAAAGAGGTATTATATAATTAAAGTATTTAAATTTAATGATTCTTCCAAATAGAAATATCAGAATTCTAATTATATTATTTTCAATTAAAATTTATATTTTCTAGTAAATTACTCCGTGTTATAATAATCAAGTCAAATTTATTTATAAGGGGGAGTATGGATTTAATACAATCAATTTTAATGGGAATAGTTCAAGGACTTAGTGAATTTTTACCTATTTCAAGTTCTGCACACTTAGTATTTACATCTAATTTTTATAAAGTTTTTAAAGGAATTGAAATAGTTCAAGAATCTAATCAAGAAGTATTTTTAGATATAATGTTGCATTTAGGAACCTTAATTGCTGTTTTAATATTTTTTAGAAAAGAAATTATGCAGATTCTAAAAGCATTATATTTGGGGTTAAAAAACAAAGACTATTCTTCATTAGATTTCAAATACGGAGCATATATTTTTATAGGTACAATAATTACCGTGTTAATTGCATTCCCTCTAAATGAAGTCGCTGAATTTTTAGTATTTAAACCTGCAATAGTTGGAATATTACTTATATTTACAGGAATTTTACTCCTTTCAAGCGAAACTTTGGCTAAAAAAATCAAAGACAAAAAAGAAATTTCATTAAAAAGCTCTATTTTAATTGCAATAGCTCAAGGTTTAGCAGCACTTCCGGGGTTTTCTCGTTCAGGTTTAACTATTGCAACAGGACTTTTAAACGGACTTGATAGAACTACTGCTGCAAGATACTCATTTCTATTGAGTATTCCAATAATTCTTGGAGCCTCAATGGTTTATCCGTTTATAAAACTCGATTTTCACGAAGTTATTTCATATAATTGGACTGCAATAATAGTTGGAACAATCGTTTCTGGAATTGTAGGTTATATTTGTATTAAATATTTCTTAAAATTTGTATCTAAATTTTCACTTGGAATTTTTGGATATTATTGTTTAATTGTAGGTATTTTTACTGCAGTATTTTTTGAAATATTCAGATAAGAAAAGGGGTTATTATGGAATTAAATAAATATATAGAACATACTTTATTAAAACAAGATGCAAGAAAAGAAGAAATTATAAAATTAGTTGAAGAAGCCCGTAAATACAACTTCTTAGGCGTATGTGTTAACCCTTCTTACGTATCTCTTGCAAAACAGTATCTAAAAGATACTGATGTAAAAGTGGTTACAGTAGTTGGTTTTCCTTTAGGACAGACTACTTGTGAAAATAAAGTACTGGAAACAATTGATGCTATAAAAAATGGTGCTGATGAAATTGATATGGTACTAAATTCAGGGAAGTTAAAGGATAATGAATTTGATTATATAGTAGATGAGATTTCAAAAGTTAAAGCTGCTTGCCAGGGCAAGAATTTAAAAGTTATTTTGGAAACAGATTTATTAAACAAAGAAGAAATCAAAAAAGCGTGTGAACTTTGTATAAAAGGAGGAGCCGATTTTGTTAAGACTTCAACAGGATTTGTTAAGAATGGAGTCGGTGCAAAAGCAGAAGATGTAAGACTTATGTATGAAACTGTTAAAGATTCAGGACTTCAAGTCAAAGCATCAGGTGGAATTCGTGATAAGAAAGCTGCTTTAGATATGGTTGAAGCAGGAGCTACAAGATTAGGAACAAGTTCCGGAGTTAAAATAGTATCGGAATAATATAATGAAATATGCGTTAGTATTAGTCAATATTAAAGGGTTAGGAGTTAGAACTTTTAGTTATTTAATTCCTGATGAAATAAAGGAGATTATCCAAATCGGACAAGCTGTATTAGTTCCATTTGGACGTCAAGGACTGATTAACGCTTTTGTTGTCGGGTTTTCTGATTATCTTCCGGGGGATTTTAAAGTAAAGAAAATCAACAAGATAATTGATGAGACGCCTCTATTTTCGATAAAATATTTAAAACTTCTAGAATGGGTTGCTAATTATTATTGCACGGATTTTGTAACTGTTTTAAATGCAGCTCTTCCAATGAAATTAATCGAAAAAAATGCTAAAGTCGAACAATCTGTATCATTTATTAATGATGAAAATGAAAAACTTACTAAAAGACAAAAAGAGATTCTTCAATTATTGAAAGAAAAAGGAAAATCATCATTAATAGATTTTGAAGAAGAGGCTAAAACTACTCGTGCAACAATGAAAAAATTGGAGAGTTTAGGCTGCGTTAAAATAGATACAGAATATATTTATAGAAATCCTCTATCAATATTCAAAGATGTTGAAACAGAGCCATTATTTGAACTTTCGGGAGAACAAATTACAGCTTATGAAGGAATTAAATCAAAATTAAAATCACAAAACCCGATTTTACTTCACGGAGTAACTGCATCTGGAAAAACTGAAGTTTATTTTAAACTTATAAAAGATGTTATTAATTCAGGAAAGAATGTTTTGTTTTTAGCTCCGGAAATTGCATTGGCATCACAACTTACAAAACGTTTAGCAAGAAAATTCGGAATAAAAGATGTTGCAATTTGGCATAGCAGTATTTCTGATGGCGAAAAATACGATGTTTGGCAAAGACTTTATCGAGATGAAATAAAAATTCTAGCAGGAGCTCGCTCAGCCGTTTTTGCACCACTTCAAAACATCGGACTTATTATTATTGATGAAGAACACGAAGGAGCTTACAAACAAACAAGTCCTGCACCAAGATATGATGCAAGGGTTGTTGCAAGACGTTTAGCTCAATTCCATCAGGCACCTTTGCTTTTGGGATCTGCTACTCCTGATATTTCTACATATTATTATGCTACAAATAACAATAATCTGTTTGAAATGAAACATCGATTCAATAATTCTCCGCTTGCAAAACCTCAAGTTATCAATATGCAGGAATACGGTCGTGCAGCTTATCGTGGAATAATTTCAAAACCTTTACAAACAGAAATTACTGAAACACTTGAAAGAGGGCAACAAGTAATTTTGTTGATGAACAGACGCGGTTATTCAACTTACACACAATGTAAAGCTTGCGGAACTGTTGTAGAATGTTCTGATTGTTCAATACCAATGATTTGGCATGCCAGCACAAAGACTTTAAAATGCCATTACTGCAATAAAGAAATGCATTTTCCTGATTTTTGTCCACAATGCGGTAGTGATGCTCTTTCAACTTCCGGAGTTGGAACACAAAAAATCGAAGTTTTAATCAAAGAATTATATCCTGATGCTAGAGTAGAAAGAATTGACAGCGATATTTTAACAAGAAAAAATGCTCATATTGAACTTTTAAACAGATTTCAAAAAGGTGAAATAGATATTCTAGTAGGAACCCAAATGATTGCTAAAGGTTTGGATAATCCAAACGTAACTTTAGTAGGAGTTTTGAGTGCTGATTCAGGATTTAACATTCCTGATTATCGAGCTTCAGAAAGAGGGTTTCAATTATTAACACAAGTTGCAGGAAGAGCAGGAAGAGGTGAGTTTAAAGGAAAAGTACTATTCCAAACATATAATCCGGATTTTTATGCCTTCCAAACTGCAAAATCTCAAGATTATGAAAAATTCTTCGAAACAGAAATTAAATCGCGTCAAGAGTTTGATTATCCGCCATTTAGTCAAATTATTAGATTAATCTTATCTTCCGAAAACCAGTTTAGAGCGGAAAAATCTGCTATGGAAATCGCATTAAGACTTAATACTATGACAGAAAAATTTGGGTTTGGAGAGTATTTAGAAACTTTAGGACCTACTCCGTGTATTATAGAAAAAATTAATAAATTATACCGTTTTCAAATACTTATTAAAAACAAACTTTCGCAAAAAGGACATGATTTTGTTTCAAAATTCTTAAATAAAATAACGCTTCCAAAAGATATTAAACTTGCAATTGATGTTGATCCATTAGATATACTATAAATGCCCCTTTAAAAGAGGCATTTATTTTAAACTATTCTTCATCTAAATAAGTTTTTAAATTCTCAATACGCTCAACTTTCCTCAATTTTTGCAATGCAATATTTTCTATTTGTCTAATTCTTTCTTTGGAAAACCCTAATGCATTTCCGATTTGTTCCAAAGTCTTCGGCTCATTATCCTCAATCCCAAATCTTCGTTTTAAAATTTCTTCCTCTCTTTTATCCAATTTTTTTAATAATTTAACCACGTCATGCTCTCTTAATTTCTTTTGAACATTACTTTCAGGCGAAGAATAAGTTGTATCTTCTACATAATCTTGAATACATAAATCATCAGTTACATAAGTATCTAAACTTACAGGTTCTTTTTTCAAAGCACTTTTTACCTCATTAATCTTTTTAAAATCAAGCCCTGAAATTTTAGAAATAGTTTCATCATCGACTTCCATATCCGTATCAAAAGTTGCAATAGAACAAGCTTTTTTGTATTTTCTTATCTTTTCTAACATATGAACAGGAATTCTAATAGTTCTGGAATGATTAGAAATCGCCCTAATTATTGTTTGTTTAATCCACCAAGTCGCATAAGTTGAAAATTTAAAATTCTTTTTGTAATCAAACTTCTCCGCAGCCTTAATCAAACCCAAAGAACCTTCTTGAACTAAATCCATAAATAAAACGCCTTGCCCAATGTATTTTTTTGCAATACTAACAACAAGCCTGAGATTAGCTTGAATTAATGCTTTTTTTGCCTCTTCTTTTTCTTTTCTGCTACCCTCTTGAATCTTCCTTCCAAGTTCCATTTCTTCAAATTTGGTAAGCATTTTTTTCTTACCAATTTCTCTCAAATACATTTGTAAAATATCATCGTTATTGACAATTGTGCTAAAAGTTTTAGGTAAATTTGCATCCATTTCTGAATTGTCAATATACTCTAAATTATTAAAAGCTCTACTCATCTTTTTAATCTCCTCTAGCCTTCCATGGTATTAGACGAAAGATTAAAAAAAAAGTTCCATAAAATTTTAATTATTCATATCTTAAAGCATCAATAGGGTTTAAAAGAGAAGCTTTATAAGCAGGATAATATCCAAACCCAATTCCAACAAGTCCTGAAAAACCAAAAGAAAGCAAAATCGGAGGAAGAGTTATTTCAATTGCAGTATGAAACACTCCGCCAATAATCAAAGAAATTAATATTCCGATAATAACACCAATTAACCCTCCCAGCATAGAAAGAACAAGAGCTTCAATCAAGAATTGTGAACGAATATCTTTAGCTCTAGCACCGATTGCCATTCTAATCCCAATTTCTTTTGTTCTTTCTGTAACGGAAACCAACATAATATTCATAATTCCAATACCGCCGACAACAAGAGAAACAGATGCAATTGAAGCCAGTAATATTGCAAAAGTTTTTACAGTTGATTTCATTTTTTCTTGAAATTCTGCACTATTTCTTATATCAAAATCATTTTCCTGTAATTTTCCCAGTGCGTGTCTTCTTCTTAAAACTTCTTGAATATCTTGTTCAGCAATCGTAGAATCTTCTAAAGATTTTGCTTTAACTAAAATTTGTTTAACTGAACCAGGAAAATCTGTACCGAAAACTTTTCTTTGAGCTGTTGCTAATGGAATTAAAATCAAATCATCTTGATCCATTGGTCCCATCTGCCCTTTTGATTTTAAAGTCCCAATAACTTTAAAAGGAACATTTCCTACTCTTATAGTTTTTCCAAGCGGATTTATATCTCCAAATAATTCTGTTTCAATCGTAGAGCCGATTAATGCTACTTTTGCAGCATTATTATCATCATCTTTTGTAAAACTTCTGCCTAAATTTATTTCATAATTTTTAATATATAAATAAGAAGAATTCACTCCATAAACAGAAGTTTGCCAGTTTTGATTTCCATACATAACCTGACTTGTAGAGTTTAAAATAGAAGAAACAGCTTCGACTCCTCTTGCTTGTTTTTTAATAGCTTCTGCATCTTTAACACTCAAAGTCGGTTTAGTTCCGCTTCCCATTGAAACTCCACCAGTCTTAGCCGTTGCTGATCTAATTGTCAATAAATTAGAACCCATAGATTCCATATTTGCTTGAACTTGCTTATTAGCTCCTGCTCCTATTGCAAGCATTATAATTACAGCCGCAACCCCTATTATTATTCCTAAAGAAGTTAAAGCTGAACGCATTTTATTTACTTTTAAAGAATTTAAAGCAATATTAAGAGTCGATTTAAAATCTATCATATCCTAAGTTTCCTTTGTACGATGTTTCATCCATTCTTCTTTAGATAAATCAGACACAATTTTACCGTCTTTGAATTTTATAATTCGTTTAGTATATTCTGCAATATCCGGTTCGTGTGTTACAAGAACAACTGTTTTTCCCATTTTATTATTCAAATTAACAAAAAATTCCATCACATCAATACTGGTTTTAGTGTCCAAATTCCCGGTAGGTTCATCCGCTAAAATTAGCGGTGCATCATTAACTATAGCTCTTGCTATAGCGACTCTTTGCTGTTGACCTCCTGACATTTGAGATGGCATATTATTTTCTTTTTTTTCTAAACCTACTATTTTTAAAGCTTCTCTTGCTCGTTTATATCTTTCCGCTTCGGGAATCCCTTTATAAATCATAGGAAGACACACATTATCAATTGCAGAAGTTCTTGAAATCAAATTAAATCCTTGAAATACAAAACCGATTTTATTATTCCTAATATCCGATAATTCATCACTTGAAAGAGAAAAAACATCTACTCCATCCAAATAATATTCGCCTGAAGTTGGTCTATCTAACGTTCCCAACATATTCATACAAGTTGATTTTCCTGAACCTGAAGTTCCCATAATCGCTACAAATTCACCCTCGTCAATAGAAAATGAAACATCGTTTAGTGCATAAAATGTTTCATCTCCCATTTCATATGTTCTTATAGCGTTTCTAACTTCAATTAATGCCATTTTTATTAAAATCTCATCCTTGCCATATTATTTGTATTAGGTCTTTTTGAATTTTTACCCGCAACACCAACAATTACTTTGTCATTTTCCTTTAATTCATTAGAAATTATTTGAGTCTTATTATCATCAAATAGGCCTAATTTTACATTATATCTTTGAGGTCCTGATTTTGTAAGAATCCAAACCCCTTGAGTTTCGTATTTTTTAGTATTATCAGGCGGAGTGAATTTAAAAGCTTTATTGTCAACACATAAAACGTCTTTAGCCTCTCCAACAATAATAGAAACATTTGCACTCATGCCTGGAATAACAAATCTTTCTGAATTATCAACAGAAATTATTACAGTATACGTTACGACGTTATTTGTAGTAGTAGAAGCTAAACGTACTTGAGTTACATCACCTTCGAAAACTTTATCTTGGTACCCGTCAAGTGTATAATGAGCTTTTTGTCCTACTTTAACTTTACCGATATCAGCTTCTGAAACGCTTGTTTCTATTTGCATTTTAGTTAAATCTTTTGCAACTTCAAACAATGTTGGAGTATTAAAACTTGCTGCAACAGTTTGTCCAACATCTACTGCTCTTGAAATTACAGTTCCATCTACAGGTGATGTAATTTTAGAATATCTTAAATTCGTCAAATTATTTTCTAAAGCAGCAGAAGATGCACTAACTTCTGCCCTTGCAGCATTTACTTCCGCTAAGGCTTGTAAATAATTAGACTGAGCTAATTCGACATCATCTTTTGATACATAATGTTTCTCATACAAATGTTTATATCTTGAATAATTATTCTTCTTATAAGCCAAAGTTGCAGTTGCCTTAGATAAAGTAGCTTGAGCGTTATTCAATTTTGCAGTAGACTGATCAACATTTGCTTGGAATAAGCTAGGATCAAGCTCTGCAAGTAAATCACCCTGTTTAACAACAGAATTATAATCAACATAAATTTTAGCAACAGTACCTGAAACTTGTGTACCAACAGCAATTGTATTTATTGGTTTTATAGTACCTGAAGCTTCTACATATTGAATAATCGTATCTTTTTTTATCTCTTTTGTAATATATTTTACGGAACTTTTACTAAATACTAAAACTATAATTATGATAAATACTACTAATATTCCCAATCCAATTAGTAACTTTTTTTTCATCTTACCCCCATTGATTTTAATAAGGTTTCTCTTGCTACATTATAATTAAAAACAGCTTCAACATAACTTAATTGAGCATTATTGTAATTAGTTAAAGCATCTTGTAGTTCTACATAGTTATTAAGTCCTACACTATATCTACCATCAGCTAATTCAAAATTTTCTAAAGTAGCTTTTACTTTAGAATTCATTAGAGGAATTTTTCTCTCTAACTGACGCATATTAACATAATTAGCTTGAACTTCCCAGTAAATATCAGATTTTGCGATATTAACATTATTTAAAGCAATATCTAAATAACTTTCGCCTTCTTTTGTTTGATAATAAATTCCATAAGGATTTAAAGAACCAATTCCAATATTAACTCCAACTTGTAGAGGACTGGAATCTCTTCTTTCATTTTTTGTATACCCCCAAGTAAGACTACCGTCAATTTGCGGAGCATATTGTCTTTTTATTGCCTTTAAAGATTCTTCTTGTACAGAAACTAACATTCTATTAGATTTTAAATCTGGTCTTAATTCCATCGCTCTATCTACTGCTTCTTGTTTTGAAATTCCCCAAGGCTTGAATTCAAAATTCTGAATAATATCTTTATGTTTTATTCCTGCAGTAAGCAAAATTAAACCATCAGCAGTTTTTTTAACAGGTTCTGAAACTTGCTTTATATTATCTAAATTTTCTACTTTTGCACGATAATCAGCTTTTAAAAACCCAAAATTTTCTGTATTTTTAACAATAAAAGGTTTTTCTTCTTGAAAATACATAGAATTTTTAAGTGCAATAATAGCAGTTTGTAAACTGTTTTGCCCTTCTACAAGCTGAATTCTTGCATCGGCAAGATTAGCTTCAGCATTCACTACATCGATTTTTGATTTCAAACCCTCTTCAAACATTGCCTTAGAACGTTCATAATTAAGAGTTTGAATACGAACATTTTGTTCATAAATATCTAAATTAGCAAGAGCTGAAAGAACTTTAAAATAATTAATTTTTACATTATAAATAACAGTCAAAACATCAAATTCATAATCAAATTCAGCAGATTGAGTATCATATTTTGCCATATTAATTTGAGCAGTAGTTCTTCCGAAATCCCAAATCATCTCAGAAATTCCAACATTAAATCCTGCTGAATTATCATAAGAATAAACTGTTCCACCTGTATCATTATGATTATAACTAACTTTTGCAGTCAAGCGAGGAGCATAATTACTTCGAGCCTGACCGATTCCTGATTTTGCAGCTTCTATTCTAGATAATGAAACTCCTAAATTCGGATTATGAGAAAGAGCATATTCTACACATTCTTCTATCGACATAACAGGCATGTCTTTTCTTGCAATCTTTGGTCGACCTTCTATTACCGGAGGTAAAACTACTTCTTCTACTCGGGCTTTTTTAACTTTCTTTTCTTTTTTCGCTTTTTCTAATTTAACCTCATTAGAATCTTTTTTCCAAAACCAAGAAAATTTAGGCTTCTTAACTTCGTTTTCCTTAGAAGAATTTTCAATCGCAAACAGGAGACTATTAGATAATAGACTCATTGTTAAAAAAGTAATTGTTAACTTTTTAGTGAAATTTTTCAAAAATTCTCCTATCGCAACAGTATTTTAATCAAAAAAAGAAAAATTGAAATCACTTTTTTAGGCTAATTTATTCATAAAACGATAATAAAATTAAAAAGTTCATTTAAAATCTAAAATTCGTACCAAAATTTATTTGAGTCCGCTTAGGTGCATTAGTTGTTGAATAAATCTGACTTGTTCCAACATTAAAATCCATTCGATCATCTTCAAAAGGCTTATAAAACAATTTCATTTCATTTTTTTGATTGTTTTCTAAAAGATTTGTTGAATAAGAATTTTGAATAGAAAAATGCTGGTTTATTTCATATTCAGGTGTGAAAGCAAAAATTCCTCTTCCAACAGGGGTTGGAGATAATAAAGAACCATTTGAACGATAATAAGCTCCTAGAGAAAACTTATTTTTCTTATACTTTGTATACAAAGTATTCATATGACTCATACTATCAGCGTTATAAGTATAATCCGTATTTGTTCCGTAATAAAAATCTTTCCATTGTTTTTCTTTCCCGTAAGAAAAAGTCTTTTTATTATACGGATTATATTCTCCATATTTTTGAACATTTCCTAAAAAAGTTTTTGCTTGAGTAGATTTATCAATTTTAGTTTCATCAAAATTACTTTTATCAATAGTAGGAATCTTAATCGAAGTATCTACAGAATCATCTAAATATACAGGAGATAACTCTTCTCCAGCTAAAACCGTTATATTTGTTAAGACCAATAAGATTAATAAAAACTTTTTCATAAAAATATTTTCCAAAAACAAGAATTTATATAAATAATATGTTATAATAAAAGTATGAAATCAGTCAAAGAGTTATCCGTAGAATCAAAAATTATTAAGAGATTACATGACAACCCCAATTGTCTAAAACTTGTGCATTATCTGTTTGAAGATGAAGAACTTCAAGAAATGCAAGATTATGCAAATAATGTTTCAATAAAACGACTTGGATACAATGATCACGGTCCTGTCCATATGAGACAGGTTGCAGCTAATGCAATAAAAATGCTAAATATTCTTCACGATTCCGGTATAAAAATGTCACTTGAGGCAGAAGAAATAGGAACTTTTGAAGATAGCATGTGTGCGGTAATTCTAGCAGGATTAATGCACGATTTGGGAATGATGATAGGAAGACAAGGACACGAAGAAATGTCTGTCATCTTAGCAAAACCCCTTATCGAAAGAGCTTTAATGCATGTTTTTCCGCATGATTTACACAAAAGAGTAATTATCCGCTCAATTGTAATAGAATCAATAATTGGTCATATGTCATCAAGAAAAATTCATTCAACCGAAGCCGGAATAATTCTTATTGCAGACGGTTGCGATATGACAAAAGGTCGTGCAAGAATTCCGCTTACTATTAATACTACTCCAAGAGTTGGTGATATTCATAAGTATTCTGCTAATGCTATTAATAGAATACGTATTTTAAGAGGTGAAAGAAGACCTATTAAAATAGTTGTAGAAATGACTGCTGATGTCGGTTTTTTCCAAGTAGAAGAAGTTTTATTTACAAAAATTGATGCAAGTCCTGCTAAAAAATATGTTGAATTATATGCAGGAGTTGATGGACAAGATCCTAAGTGTTACCTATAAAAATCTATCTTTGCCAAAAATGTTTCTTTTTAACTTTATTTTTTAGGCAATTTTTAGCAAAATCAATTGCGTCGGTTTCATTTAAGAAAACTTTATCTTCACCAATTTGAGTAATTATATTGTGATTTTTTAATTGATTTAAAACATCTTCATTCTTTAAAACAAGCAAAATTTTAATTTTTTGAGCCTGTAATCTTATTATGATATCTTCTAAAGCAAATATTGCAGAAATATCTAATAAATTATCGGAAGAATAATCTAAAATAAGATATTTAGTCCCCCAAATATCTTCAAATTGAGAGATTAGCTGTGTAGCTGAACCAAAGAAAAATTGTCCGTCAATATGCACAACTCTTATTTTATGCTTATAATCTTTATCCAATAATTTTTCTAATTTGATAATATCTTTATCATAAACTTGTTTATGCACAAGCTTTGCACTATCTGCAATTCTTTTAGCATAAAGTAAAGCCGCACAAGTAATTCCAGCTCCTACTGCAACAATAAGATTATAAAAAACAGTTAATAAAAATACCAAAGATAACACATATAAATCATCTTTTGGTGCGTATTTTATAACTTTTAAAAGTTTTATATCAATAATATCGTATCCGATTTTAATTAAAATTCCCGCCAAAACTGCTAAAGGAATTTCAGCCACAAAACCTGAAAATTGAAATAACAATAAAAGTAAAATAATAGGATTAATTATTGTTGTAAGTTTAGTAGTAGAGCCTGTATTAATTGCAGCAACAGTTCTCATAGTAGCTGCAGAGCCAGGAAGAGAACCTGTTAGGGCACAAAAAATATTACCAATACCTTGCGAAATTAACATTCTTTTCGAAGAAGTTTTTGTTTTTGTTAAAGAATCTGCTACAAGCGTTGTTAAAAGACTTTCAGAAGATAATACAATCGCTAAAATTACAGAATAATGCAAATATGTAATTAATTCCTTTAAATGAATCTGAGGAATTATAATTTGTGGAAAATCAATCGAAATTTGCGAGATTTTCTCAACATTCAAACCCATTTTTATTGAAATAATTGTACAAATAATAAGTGCAATCACTTGAGATGGAATAATTTTATTAAATCTCTTTGGTACTGAAAATACAATTAAAAGTGTTAACAATCCTATAAATAATGCATGAGAATTGATTGAATGGAAGTTATGTAAAAACGCATTCAAACTTGAAATAGTATTCGACATAATCGGACAACCGATTAGCGGATTTAACTGCATGATTATAATAATAAATCCAATCCCATTCATAAAGCCTGAAATTACAGGATAAGGGACATATTTAACAATTGATGGAAGAGAGGTCATTCCAAGAAAAATTTGCAAAATAGCAGCGATAAGAATTACCAGAATTATTGTTGAAATATTAGCATTCAAAGCTGCCATCATTGAAGCAATAACAATAGTGACAGGTCCTGTTATTCCTGAAATTAGGGGAACTTTTCCCCCTAAAATTCCTGCAACAAAACAAAGAATAATAACACCCCAAACACCTGCACTAGCACCAAGACCTGTTGCGACACCAAAAGCTAAAGCTTGAGGAAGAGCAACAATCGCAGAATTTAAAGCCCCTAAAGTATCTCCTGCAAGAATTTTTAATCTAGTTTTAATCATAAACTAATCTTAACATAAAAAGTAACAAGTACTTTATTTAGTTACATCTATCTAAGAATATCTACTTAAAATTATATATTTTTAATTTGTAACAGTTTGATTACAAATAGGCAATTTTTTTTATTTATTTGTTTTATACTTTTAGAAGTGTTCTAGGACTAGTGTGCAAATGGTAAATTCATATTATTATTCAGGAAATATGTATATCCCACGAACAGAAGAAGACCGACAAAAAGGCTTCTTAATCGGTTCTGCTGTCTATGGTGCTATTTTAGGCTCGATGCTTAAATACGCAGGAAAACCTTTTGCTAATCAATTACAAAAAGAACAGGTTAATAATCATCTTTATAGAGATACTTTTATAAAATCACTTAATGTATCAGGCTTAGACAAAAAAGGTGTACAAATTATTCCTATGGAATTTAGTAAAATAATGGATGATTATGCAAGAGGTACAAATGCTTGTTATGTTCCAAGTCAAAAAATTGTTAAAATTAATACCCAAAAAATTTCAATTGCTGGTTTTCACGAATTAGGTCATGCTATGAATGATTTGATGGGTAAGGGCGGAAAAATCTTAAGTAAAATGAGATGGCCAGGAAGAACTATTGCAGGTATTATGTCTTATATTGCACTATTTTCCAGATCAAAACCAAAAGATGCTCCTAAAGATTTTACAGATAAAGTAAAAGATAACTGTGGGAAAATTGCTTTTTTAAGTATGCTTCCGACTGTTTTTGAAGAAGGACTCGCTAGTTATAAAGGAATTAAACTCGCCAGAAAAAGCGGACTCAGTGAACCTTTAATCAAAAACATGAAAAAATTATACTCAAAAGCTTTATTAACATATGCAACACACGCAGTTGGTATGGGACTGGCTGTCGGAGCTTCAAGTATGATTATGGATTATTTTTCAAGACCTAAAAAAGTTAAAATTGATGAGTCTGATTTATTTGGATAATATTTTATCAATTTCATTATTATCAGCATCAAATTCTTTCAACTCAACTCTTTCACCATCTTCATATTTTGCTTCATAAATATTTTTAACTTTATAATCTGAAGTATAAACAGTTTCTTTTTGTTTAACCCCATCTTGATATTCACTTATAATACTTCCGCTATATTCAGGATTTTGAGCATCAAAGTATGTAAATCTAACTAAATCCTGACCATCATAATTAGCAGAAATATTCATTCTTATATTTCCTTCTGTATCATAAAAAATATGCTCTTGTCTTAATTGTGTTCCATCCTCAATGGTTTCCTTAAACATTGATATTACTTCATCTTTTGAATTAAGCATTTTATATTTTACATTTTTCTTTTGATTCCATAATTCCGTAAAAATTACATTCCCATCAGAATCTTTATGTACGTGAGAAATCGGAACACCGGTTTCTTTATCATATTCCCAAATATCAGTTTCAGACTCTTTGTCTTCACTATAACTAGGTGAAAACTTTTCTATTTGCCCATCATTTAAAGATATTTCAATAAATTCTAGCCCATGTCTTGGATGCTTTGCAGAATATTCAGAGGAAATTTCTTTAACTAAATATAATTTATCTTTAGTTTTAGCAGAATAAAAAATTGCTTGAGATGAGTCTATAATATTTGAAATTTCTTTTTGAATTTTTGAAGAAGAATTTGCACTTTGAGAAATTGTTGAAAAATTAATCATGTTAGAAGAAAAGTTATTATACAAGTTAGCTTTCTTCATAACTTCTTTAGGAACTTCTATAACTTCTTGTTTAGGTTTTGGAATTTCTTGAATTTCTTTTAAAATATTTTTTTCTACTTTATTTTCTTGAATTTTTTGTTCCACACTAGGAGAATTGTCTTCTATTTTTACAACAGTTTTTTGTTTTTTATTATCCAAATATAAAAACAATCCAAATCCAACTAAAATAATAAAACTTACTAATAAAATTTGTTTACAGTATTTCATAAAAATTCCCTCAAAAGCACATAATTATTATAATAATTTTTTTTACAATTATCAATCTTTATGTTAAAATTTATCCATATGGAAATACTGGAAAAACTCAAGGGAAAAGTTATCGTATCATCTCAAGCCATGCCGGATGAACCATTATATAAAGAAGATTGTATGGAAGCTATGATGGCTTCTGTTATTAATGGTGGAGCTTCTGGTTTAAGAGTTGCAGGTGCTAGGGATGTTAGAAATGCAAAAAAATTCAATATTCCTGTAATAGGACTTACTAAGCCTGAAAAATTACCTTCTAACTGGAGAGAAGTTGTTTATATTACACCAACACTAAAAGAAGTAAACGAACTAATAGAAGCTGATGCAGATATTATTGCTTTTGATGGAACTTCAAGAGATAGAGGAAATTGTTCTTTAAAAGAAATTATTGATGCAATACATAGAGCAAATAAGCTTGCAATGGCTGATATTTCAACCTTAGAAGAAGGAGTTAATTGTTCAAATTTAGGAGCTGATATTATTTCAACAACTCTTGCAGGTTATACTATGGAATCAGGTGAACCTACAGAAGGTCCTGACTATGAGCTTTTAAAAGAATTAGTAAAAAACATTAATAAACCTGTTATTTTAGAAGGTAGAATTTGGGAGCCTAAAGAAGTTACAAAAGCTTTTGAATTAGGAGCGTTTTCTGTTGTAATAGGCTCAGCGATTACAAGACCGCAATTAATTACTAAAAGATTTATAGAAGGATAATTTATTTTATGAAAAAAGCATTAGCGTTTGATATCGGCGGAACTAAAATTTATAGTACTATAATTGATGAAACAGGAAAAATTGTTGGAGAAATTGATAAGTTTTCTACTCCAAAAACTCTTGATGGAATAAAAGATATTCTCAAAACTCAAGTTCAAAAATATGAAAAAGAAGTAGATGTAATTGCAATAGCAACAGCCGGAGCTGTTAATAATGAAAATACAGCTGTTATCGGCTCAACAGGAAATCTTGTTGAAGGATATTATACAATAGAGTTCCCAAAACTAAGTGCTAAAAGAGTATTTATTGAAAACGATGCAAACGCTGCAGCTTGGGCAGAGTACAAAATCGGTGCATCAAGAGGGACTGATGTTTCTGTTATGTTAACTCTTGGAACCGGAGTTGGCGGAGGTATTATTATTAATAATAAACTTCTTAAGGGAAAATCAGGTGCTGCTGGTGAAATGCATTTTAAGATGTATCCTGATAAACGCAGAAAATGTACTTGCGGAAGTTATGATTGTTTTGAAATCTACGCTTCAGGTACAGCATTAAAACTTGATGCAGAAGAAGCTTTAAATGATAAAAATGTTACAACTTATGATGTTATAGATGGTGTTAAAAACGGTGATAAAAAAATGATTGAAATTTTAAATCGTTGGCAAAGAGATATAATGATTGGAATAAAAGGTTTAGCAAATCTTTTTGATCCTGACTGTGTTGTACTATCAGGTTCTATGGCTCAGTTTGTTGATGTAAAAAAAATAGAAGAAGAAGTTAATGCTGATATTGTAACTTCTCCTACTTCAATAAGATTAGCTACAGCAGGAAATTATTCCGGCATGATTGGAGCGGCTCTTTTAGCACTTGCAAAGGAAGGTGTTTAAATGGGAAAAGCTAAAAAAAGAAGCCTTAAACAAGGAATTCACAATAAATTCCAATACATGACAAGAGAATCTGCTCTTGAATCTGTTATAAAAAATATCGGACACAAAAACGAAGTTATTGATACAATTACTTTATTTGGTTTTACTGCAGAAGAAATGCTTGAAGCAGGAGCTGAATATGAAGATGTTATGGCTTTTGGAGGATTAGTAAGCTAAACATTTTATTAAAATAAGCTATATGTTATAATAACTTTATGTTAAATAAAGTAAGCTCAATTTTAATTTGTTCCAGAGTATTTTCTCTTCCAATGACAATTATATCTTGGGGAGTTGTTTTTACTTATTCAGCGTTACATTCAGGAAATATCGGATATGGAATTCTAGCTCTTGTCGGAATTGGATTAGTACATCTGGCTACAAACATTTTAGATGATTATTTTGATTATAAATCTTTAATTAAACAAGTTGGATTTGATAAAAAAGAATACTTAAGAAACTCGCAAAAAACAAAATGCAGATATTTAATTGCAGGTTTGATAAGTGAAAAAGAATTATTATTTTTAGTATTCCTTTATTTATTTATAGCAGGACTTATTGGACTTTTCTTTTACTTAAAATGTGGTATTGGCGTTTTATATTTCGGTCTTATTGGCGGAATAATTTGCGTTTTATATTCTTTTATGTCAAAAATTAAACTTTCTGAATTTGCAGTTGCATTAACTTACGGACCTGCATTATTTGGTGGAGTTTTTTATGTTATGACGAAAACTTTTTCTGTCGATAGCTTAATATTATCAATTCCAACTATGTTTATGACAATAGTTCTTTTATACAGTCATACTGTTATGGATTTTGAGTTTGATTTAAATGAAGGTAAAAAAACTATTGCAAATTCATTTGATTCTCAGCTTTCTAGCCTTATAATTTTGAAAATATTACTTATATTAGCTTATATTTCACCTGTTTTATTATGCATATTTGATATTTTAGATTGGCAAGTATTTTTATCATATCTAACAATTCCTTTAGCGATGGATTTATATAAATCAATGATAGATTTTTCTACAGATTCAAGTTCAATTCCAGAAAAAAAATGGTATCATTTCCCTATGGAGAATATGATAAACTCTCCTAGTTTTATGATTAGAATTTATCAATCAAGAAACTTAATGATTTATTTTTCAATAGCATTAATTATTGCAATAATTCTTTCGCTTAACTAAACTTATCAAGATTATATAAAGACTCCAAAAATCCGTGCTAAACTATAATTATAGAGAGGAAGTATAATAAAGGAGGATTAATATGATACCTATTTTGGATTCAAAAAGACAATATGCAAAAATTGGTGCAGAAGTAGAAAAAGCAGTATGTGAAGTTTTACGTTCTGGTTCATATATTTTAGGACCAAACTGCAAAGCTTTAGAAGTAGAACTTGCAAAATATATCGGATGTAACTATACAGTTACTTTAAACTCAGGAACAGATGCTCTACATTTAGCATTAAGAGCTTTAGATATAGGAGCAGGTGACGAAGTTATTACAACAGCTTTCACATTTGTAGCTACTACAGAAGCAATTGGAATTGTTGGAGCTACTCCAGTGTTTGCAGATATTGATGCTGATACATTTAATATTGATCCTAAAAAAATAGAAGAAAAAATTACACCAAAAACAAAGGCAATTATTCCTGTTCACTTATATGGTCAACCTTGTGATATGGATGCAATTATGGATATCGCTAAACGTCATAATTTATACGTAATTGAAGACTGCTGTCAAGCAATTGGCGCTAAATATAAAGGACAAATGGTTGGTACATTTGGTGATATCGGATGTTACAGTTTCTATCCAACTAAAAACTTAGGTGGAATGGGTGATGGCGGTTTAATCACAGTAAACAGTGAAAACTTGAAAAATAGAATTATTGCTTTAAGAAACCACGGTGGCGCTGTAAGATACTACCACGATGAAATTGGGGTAAACTCTCGTCTTGATGAAATTCAAGCAGCTATTTTAAGAGTAAAATTAAATTATATTGATGAATGGAACTCTTTAAGAAGAGAACACGCTAAAACTTACAATGAATTGTTTGCAGGATGTGAAGATATAATAACTCCTCACGAATTAGATAATACTTATTGTGTTTACCACCAATACACAGTAAAAATTCCTAATCGTGATAATATCCATAAAATGCTTCAAGAAGCAGGAATCGGTGCTATGTTATACTATCCAGTACCTCTTCATTTACAAAAAGTTCATGCTCATCTTGGATGGACTAAGGGAATGCTTCCTAACACTGAAAAAGATACTGAATGTGTTATTTCACTTCCTATGTTCCCAGAACTTACTCTTGAAGAACAAAAAACTGTTGCTTCTACTTTGATTAACTGTATTGAAAAATCAAAAGCATTAGCATAAAATTGACGTTATATTTTAAAGAAGTCGAAGTTTCTACTTCGGCTTCTTTTTTAATACGGATTTACAAAACGTTACAATTAGTGTATATTTAATATAAGAATAAAATTTTGAAATAAGAGGATTTTTTATGAGCAATATTGTTATTTATTCAACAAAACCAATGCCTGACTTACAAGCTAAACTTATGGACATTGATGAAGTTGATGTTAGAGTAGTTGCAATCGACCAAATTAAAGACTATGCAGTAATCAACCCATCTTTAATGATTATTGAAAATATAGATTTAGCAAAAGATGCACTTATGACAAATAAATTCCCTTGTCCTATTTTATTTTTAGGAGAAACAAGAAGAAATGCAACTGTAAGAGCAGAAAGCTATGATTTTATAAGGGATTTCAATAATACTGATGAATTAATTATTCGTGTTAAAGCTTTATTAAAAACAAAAGAATTAAAAGATAAAGTAGAAAGAGTTTCTGCAACAGATGATTTAACAGGATTACATAATAGAAAATATCTTCAAGAACGTTTGGAAGAAGAAATTTCTCGTTCAAAAAGATATGGAACTAAGTTATCTTGTATTCTTTTTGATATTGATTTCTTCAAAGTTGTAAATGATATGTACGGTTATGAATGGGGCGATATTTTACTTAAAAATATTGCTAATAAATTATCTGCAATGGCAAGAAAAGAAGATGTTGTAACAAGATATGGTGATGAAGAATTTCTACTTGTATTACCTAATACTTCAGAAGATAATGCTTTCTTATTTGGAGAAAGATTTAGAAGAGAAGTTGAAAAAATGGAATTTATTCCTGCGGGTGAAGAAGAAGCTCACAAGGTAACTATTTCAGGTGGGATTTCTACTTATCCTTGTATGGTAGATGTTGAAGAAGATGCAAATACTGTAATCAGATATGCAGAACACGCTTTATATAACGCAAAACACAGAGGAAAGAATAAAATCATTCAATTCTCTCAAATGAATTTGGAAATGTAAGTTATACAAAAATAAAATTAAAAAAGAGTTGAGACATTTTCTCAACTCTTTTTTCTTGTTTTAAATAAATAGTAAACAAGTAGTATGCGGTAAATCAAAGATTTACCGCATACTACAAACTCAAGGGGAAGGGAATGTTAAATTAAAGAGTTGAAAATAAATTTATAAATTTCTATTCACTCCTCACTCTTCACTAAAATTAATATGTCGTACGCTTTAGAATTATTTTTGATTTTTCGTTATACAAATTATGCTTGTACCAAACTCCTTCAAATTCCCCATCCGGAGTAAATAAATACTGGCAATCTTTTGATACAAAATATATTGCACTAACAGGAGTTCCTGAAATTCTATATTGGATAGAATAATAAGGATAATCAGGATATTCGCCATAGATAAAATCAACATATTTTAAGTTTCCTAAAGCGTCGTAATAATAAGCTTTTGAAACATCTTTTTTATCTTGAAGGGCATACATATAAATGTTTTTCATTCTTTTATAATAAAAAGCCGAAATATTATAATCTCCGTATTCTTTATATCCCGCAGATGCTGCAAGATAATGCTCGATTCTGTCTTTATCTTTTAATTTATCTTTAAATTGAGATTTAAAATTTTCTTGTTTTACAACAGGATTTTCAAATATTATATCTTTAACTTCGTTAATTATGGCTTCTTTTTCAACAATGGATTTATCTATCCAATCATATTTTATATCTGCAATATAAATGTCATTATAATTAGCTGAAACAAAAGGACAAATTAGTAAAAATAAAATCGTAGATAAAATTTTTTTCATCTTGAATCTCCATAATTTTATAATAAGTATACCACATTCTTTGAGTTTTATAGTATAATTAAAGCTATGGTAAGAATTTTAGATGGAAAAAATATCGATAAAGTTTCACATCTTGTTTTCAGAGTATTAAAATTTCAAGAGCTTTTTACAAGAATATTAGAAGTAAATAATCCTGATAAAATGCCTTGTATATATGCAATGTGGCATGCACATCAGTTTTGTATTCATGGAATACGTCATCGTTCAAAATTACACGTTCTTGTAAGTCGTTCTCGAGATGGAGAAATTATTGCTGATGTTGTAGAGCGTTGGGGATTCAAAACCGTTAGAGGTTCTAAGGGTAAAAAAGGTGCAGTAGAAGCTACTATGCAGATGATTTCCATATTAAAAAATGGTGAAAATTGTGCAATGATGGTTGATGGACCTAAAGGACCTGCAAGAGTTGTTAAAGACGGTGTAATAAAAATTGCAAAAATGGCAGGAGTTCCTATTGTTCCTGTATATTGGTATTCTAAAAATCCTACGTTTGCAAAGTTTCCATCTTGGGATGAAATGAGATGTCCTATTTTTGGTACAAATTTGATAAATCTTTATGGAGAGCCTATTTATGTTCCTCAAGATGGAGATGAGACCGCAGAAGAAAATGCAAGATTAGAATTACAAAAAAGTTTAGAAAACCTCGAAAAAGAGGCTCCTAAAGCGTTTGATGAGGTATACAAATTCGGGATATGGAAAAGAAAACAAAATTAAAACTCCTTGCTGTTCAAATGGAATCTGCTATTGGAGATTTAAAACTTAACATTGAAAGCGTTAAAAATTTGTTAGTGGCAAATTTAAATAAATATGAACCTTTGGATTTTGTTTTTTTGCCTGAAGTTTGGACTACTGGTTGGTATTGTCCGAAGTTTCATCAGAATGCTGAAGATATAAATAATTCCGATTCTGTTAAGATGCTTCAAGAAATCGCTAAAGAATATAATGTTAATATTATTGGCGGAAGCTTTATTCAAAAAAAAGGAGATAAGTATTTTAATACTTGTCCTGTGATTAATAGAGACGGAAAATTAATTTGTACTTATGATAAAAATCATTTATTTTCATATTATGGAGATAATGAAGGCGAATATATCGAAAAAGGAACTAACCCTGTAATTGCAGAAATAGAAGGTGTTAGAATAGGGATTTCAATATGTTATGATATTCGATTCCCTGAAATTTATCGTGCATATAGAAAAGCAGGTGCTGATATTTTAGTCGACATGGCAGCTTGGCCTAAGAGTAGAAAAATTCATTGGGATAGTCTTACAACTGCAAGAGCTGTAGAGAATCAGTCTTATTTTGTAGCTTTAACTCAAACTGGTTTACTTAATGATGGTTCTGAAAATCTTGGACATTCTATGATTATTGATTATGAAGGTAAAATTTTAGATGAAATAAATGAATTAGAAGGTGGAATTTATGCTGAAATTGATTTAGAAAAAATGTATGATTTCAGAGATAAATGTACTGTTTTAAAAGATATTAAAGACTCTTATGAGGTTATTATTAAATGAAAAAAATTTTAGTAGTTTTATTGTTAATCTTGTTTTCTTGTTTTAATCTAGCAGATGCAAAAAGTACAAAACGAGATTTTAATTCAATAATTAATGAATCAGGTGTTGAAAAGAATTCAATTTCAGTTTCAATCAAAGATTTAAATACAGGCAAAGTTGTTTATCAATTAAATGAAAAAATTCTTATGCATCCGGCCTCTATTCAGAAAGTTTTAACTTTACCTCCTGCTGTTGAAGTTTTGGGTGAAGATTATGAATTTTCTACAGAAATTTATAAAAGAGATGATAATACTTTTTTATTCAAATTGGGAGCTGATCCTTATTTAACAACTTCTGATTTAAGCAAGTTGGCAAGTAAACTTACATTGGATACTAAAAAAGTTCTAATTGATGATAGTATTTTAGAAAAAAAAGATTGGGGTGAAGGATGGCAATGGGATGATGATATGAATATCTTAATGCCAAGATTTAATTCTTATAATTTAGATAGAAATCTTATTAAACTTACAATTATGCCTACTAATAAAGGAGAATTAGCTACAATTATTAATCCAAGCAAATATCCTTTAGTGTTTTTAAATAATGTAATTACTTCAGATAAAAATGATGTAAAAGTGACAAGAGATAATTCAATATCAAATAATGCCCTAGCTTTAAACGGAACTGTTAATAAACCTGTTACTGTTTATGTTCCGACTAATAATTTAAAAAGATATTTTGATATTAGGTTAATGAATACTTTAGCTGATAAAAAAATATATTTAAAACAAAATTTTATAGTAGATAAAAAAATATCAAGTGATGTAGAGTTAGAAAAAATTACTCATCCGATTTCTCAAGCGATAGATGATGTTTTGAAAAATAGTAATAATTTAGTCGCAGAAACAACTGTAAAATTAGCAGGTGGGAAAAAATACGAAGATAAAGGAACTGATATAAACGGAATAAAAGTTTTTAATTCGTATTGTGAAAAAATAGGATTAGATAATTCCAGATTGAAAATAGTTGACGGAAGTGGAGTTTCTAAAAATAATCTTATTACAACAGATTTTATGACAGAGTTTTTAATAAAAAATAAGGATAATTCAACTTTAGCAAAACTTCCAAGCCCTGGAGAAGGAACTTTAACACATAGAATGCTTCCGATAAAAGATAATTTGAAAGCAAAAACAGGAACTCTAGCAGATATAAGTTCTATTGCAGGATTTTTGACAACAAAGAATAATAATAAATATGCATTTTGCATAATAATAAATGATCCATCTTCAACTTCATCAGATATGAAATCTTTGGAAGACTACTTAATTCGTGAACTTTATTTAAAATTATAGGTAGAAAATGTATCAAGTAATTGCTCAATATCTTGAATATCTTGAGCTTGAAAAAGGGCTTTCTCAAAACACAATAGATGCATATAGAAGAGATTTGTCTGATTTTTCTTTTGGAGTAGATGATATTAAAAATATAGATAGAAATTTTATAGGAAGCTACGTAAGGAATTTAAGAGAAAAAAAATTAGCACCAACAAGTGTTATAAGAAAAGTGGCAACTCTAAGAGGCTTTTTTAAATGGGCAACATCAGTTGGGATAATTGAAAAAAATCCTGCATCAACTTTAGAACAACCAAAAACACCTCAAAGATTACCAAAAGTTGTTTCCTTAAAAGAAATTGAAGAAATGCTTCATAATAATCTTACTCCAATAGAACATGTGATTATGGAACTTTTATATAGCTGCGGTTTAAGGGTTTCAGAACTAGTTAATTTAAAAATTAATGATATAGATTTGAATTCAAAATATGTTCGTTGTTTTGGAAAAGGTTCAAAAGAAAGAATTATTCCTATAGGTGAAACTGCAAAAAATATTATTAAAATATATTTGCCTTATCGAGAACTTGTTATAAAAAAATTTAATCTAGAAAGTAAAAGTTTACTTATTTTAGAAAATGGAAGATTTATAACAAGACAAGATGTTTATAATTTTATCCATGCTCAAGGAAAGATTATTCATAAAAATATATCCCCACATACATTGCGTCATAGTTTTGCCACTCATCTTTTGGAAAACGGTGCTGACTTAAGAGTCGTACAAGAATTGTTAGGTCATAGTGATGTTTCAACTACACAGCTTTATACACATATAAGTAAAAAACGTCTTAAAGAAGTTTATTTTTCGATTAATAAATAACGAATAAAAATAAACTCATTACAAAAAAGAGAAAATAAGTTAAACAAGCTTAATAAACAATAATTAACAAATCTACAAGCTTTAATAAATTTTTATCTCTATGCTATAATTGTTTCTATTAAAGGAGAAGTGTATGGCAAAATTAAAAATCGGTTTAATCGGTCTTGGAACAGTAGGTACTGGTGTTTATAAAACATTACAAGACATCGATAATGTAGAAATTGTAAAAATTGCAGTAAAAAATATTAACAAACCTCGTTCAGTAAATGTTCCAACAACGATTATGACTGATAATCCATATGAAGTCATAAACGATCCTTCTATAGATATTGTTGTAGAACTTATTGGCGGAGTAAATCCAACTTGGGATTATTTAGAAACTGCTATAAAAAACGGTAAACATATAGTTACTGCTAATAAAGAATTATTAGCTAAAAAAGGTGAAGAATTATTCAATTTAGCAGAAAAATACAATCGTGTCGTTTTATATGAAGCAGCAATCGCAGGTGGTATCCCAATTATTATGCCTGTAAAAACGATTCTTGCAGGAAATAAAATCAATAAAATTCAAGCAATATTAAACGGAACAACAAATTATATTTTAACAAATATGGATGTTAACGGTTCATCATATGATGAAGTATTAAAAAAAGCACAAGAACTTGGTTATGCAGAAACTGATCCAACAGGCGACGTTGAAGGATTTGATGCAGCTTATAAAATAACAACTCTTGCAACTATTGCATTCAAAAAAAGAGTAAAATTGGAAAACGTATATAGAGAAGGTATAACAAAAATTCGCAGAGAAGATATGAAAAATGCGAATGAATTAGGATATAAAATAAAATTAATAGCAAGCGCAACCATAGATGAAAACAATAATGCAGATGTAAGAGTTCATCCAATGTTAGTTTCTAAAAATAATATGCTTGCACATATTGATTATGTAACTAACGCCGTAAAAATAAAGGGCCATCCGATTGGTGACATAGTTTTATCAGGTCCAGGAGCAGGAGAATTCCCGACTGCAAGTTCTGTTGTAGGAGATATTTTAGCAATAGCTTCAGAATTTGAAAAAACTGATTATATGTTACCGATGATGAGATGTAATCATACTGAAGCTGCAAATCCTGTTAAGATAGATGATACTTTTAATAAATACTATATTTCAATAACAGCTCCAAATGCGATAGGTATTATTGCAAAGATTGGAACAATCTGTGCTAATAAAAATATAAGCCTTTCAAGTATAATGCAAAAAGAAGTATCAGGTGATAATAATGCTGATATCATTGTTATTACAGAATCTTGTCAGGAAAAACTTATAAAAGAAGTTGTAGAAGAATTAAAAGATTGCACAGTAAACAGTCTAATAAGAGTAGCGGAATAAGAAAAGAGGGAAATATGTATTACCAAGGCTTAATTAATAGATATCGTAAATATTTACCAGTAACAGAGTCAACACCTATAGTTACTTTAAACGAAGGAAATACTCCTTTAATAAAAGCTGATAACTTAGCTAAGAAAATTGGTCTTGAAGCTAATATTTATTTAAAATTTGAAGGATGCAATCCAACAGGAAGCTTTAAAGATCGTGGAATGACAATGGCTGTTACCAAAGCAAAAGAAGCAGGAGCAAACGCTATTATATGTGCTTCAACAGGTAATACTTCAGCTTCAGCTGCTGCATATGGTGCAAAAGCAGGAATCAAAACATTTGTATTAATCCCTGACGGATATATTGCTTTAGGGAAATTATCTCAAGCAATGATGTATGGTGCAGAAATTATTGCTATTCAAGGAAATTTTGACCAAGCACTTGATTGTGTAAGAGAGATTTCTGCAACACATCCTATTACTTTAGTAAATTCAGTTAACCCATATAGAATAGAAGGACAAAAAACAGGTGCATTTGAAATATGTGATGCATTAGGTAAAGCTCCTGAATATCATTTTATACCTGTAGGAAATGCAGGAAACATAACTGCATATTGGAAAGGTTATAAAGAATATCATTCAGAAGGAATTATTAAAGCATTACCAAAAATGATGGGCTACGAAGCAGAAGGTTCTGCAGCAATAGTTAAAGGTGAAAGAATATTAAAACCTGAAACTATAGCAACCGCAATAAGAATCGGAAACCCTGCAAGTTGGAAACAAGCAGAAGCAGCTAGAGATGAAAGCTGCGGAAAAATCGGTTGTGTTTGTGATGAAAAAATTGTAGAAGCGTATAAAATGTTAGCGTCTACAGAAGGTATTTTATGTGAACCTGCTAGTGCAGCATCTGTTGCAGGTCTAATTCAAGCACATTCTCAAGGTCTTGTTAAAGAAGGTTCTGATATCGTTTGTATTTTAACAGGAAACGGTTTAAAAGACCCTGATAATGCGATTAAATATTCAAATTCTGATGTTAAAAAGACATCTTCTGAAATAAAAGACGTATTAAAAGCAATGGGAATGTAATTTATGCAAAGAGAAGAATTTGTTAATACTAAGAGAATTGTAATAAAACTCGGAACAAATGTTTTAAGAAACGAAGACGGAGAAGTTGCAATTTCTAGGATTTATTCTTTCATTGAAGATATGTCAAAACTTGTTAAACAAGGAAAAGAAGTTATCCTTGTAACAAGTGGAGCAGTCGGATTAGGAAAGAAAAAATTAAATCTTGATTCCACAGCAGAAGACGGAGTAAAACAAGCTTGTGCTGCAATTGGTCAAAGCCGTTTAATGTCTTTTTATGAAAACGGGTTCGGGATTTACGATATTCCAATCGCTCAAATTCTCTTAACAGAAGACGATTTTTCTCTTAGACACAGATATTTAAGTCTTAGAACAACTTTAAACAAAATACTCGAATTTGGTGTTGTTCCAATCATTAACCAAAATGATACGGTTTCAACAATTAAAATGAATGCTGTTTTATCAGGCATGAAAACTTGTTTTTCTGATAATGATAAATTATCAGCTCTTGTAGCAAGTGAATTGGATGCTGATTTATTAATACTTCTTTCTGATATAAACGGACTTTATACTGCTAATCCGAAAGAAGATCCAAATGCTGAATTAATTAAGGAGGTAAATGGAGTTACTGATGATATTATGGCATTAGGTACTGACGCTTCAGAAGGTGGTCGTGGCGGTATGAGAACAAAACTTGAAGCTGCTAAATTAGTTACACGATTTGGCGGTAAAGTTCTCATTGCTAACGGAAAAATACCTTATGTAATCAGTAAAATCTTTGATAAAGAAGATATTGGAACAATGTTCTTACCTACAAGTGAAAATCTTTCTGATAAAAAACGTTGGATTGGTTATGCAACAAATATCAGGGGACAATTAATCGTTAATCAAGGAGCTAAAAAAGCTATTTTAGAACAATATTCAAGTCTTTTACCGATTGGAATTTTAAATGTAATAAATGATTTCAAACAAGGAGAAGTTGTTTCTATTTGTGACGAAAATAATGTAGAAATTGCTAGAGGAATGGTAAACTATAGTTCTGAAGAATGCAGAAAAATAGTTGGAGCTCATTCTGATAACATTGAAGCGATTTTAGGTTATAAAAATTATGATGCAGTAATAACAAGAGATAATATTACCGGTTTATTATAATTTTTTTAGATGTATAATTTATAGGGGAATTTGAATATGCAGGATACAATAGAGAGAAAATCAATAAAAAATATCGATTTTAACTGCGATTTGGCTCAAGCTTACGGGATATATAAAAATAGTCAAGAATATCAACTTTTAGATTATGTAAGTTCTGTAAATATATCTTGCGGATTTCACGCAGGAGATCCGATGAGCATTAAAGAAGCAATGCTTAAAGCTAAAGAAAAAAATGTCGCAATTGGTGCTCATATTGGTTTTAACGATATTCAAGGTTTCGGATATCGCCCTGTTGAATTAAAAGATGAAGAATTAGAAGCTCTCGTTATCTATCAAGTTGGTGCAATAATTTCTTTTGCAAAAGCTTTTGGACTTAGCATAGAACATGTTAGACCACACGGTGCTATGTATAAAATGGCAGGTGAAGATTTTACTTTCTCTACTGTGATTGCAAAAGCTATAAAAAAATGCTCTGATTGGCTGGTTTATTATGCTCCAGCTGGTGACATTACTCAAAAAGTTGGAGATTACGTTAATATTCAAGTTGCTCAAGAAATCAATTTAGAAAAAACATATAGAGAAGATTTATCTATTGATTATTCAATTCCAGATAATACAAATAATTATGAAATGATTAAAAGACTTCAACATTTATTACATACTTCACAAATTAGAAATAATTTAGGCGGAATAAACTTTGTTGAAGTTGATACAATACATTTTTCTAATAAATACAAAAATTCTTTAGAATTAATACAACAAGCAAGGAATTTAATAACTCCTGCTCCAGTAAATTATATTAATGCAAAAGCTTCCGGATGGGTGGATTAGATTATGTTTTTCAAATTAAAAAATAATGTAAAAGTTACAAAAGATATGGGTTGGTTAATTCCAGGATTAGAAGTAAAACGTTGGTTTCTTTTAATTTTTATCGGCTCAATTATGATAGTATTAGGTTTTATGGTTCTTGCAAATGTAAGACCAATATACTTAACATTAGAATTAATAAGAAAAGCTGCATTAATCTTACCATCAAATTTCTTAGCAGCATTATTTATTTTAATCGGTTCAATAATATTCTTCAAAGGTTGGCAAAAAACAACTTTATCAATTATGGATATGGATTCTAAAAAAGGTAATGATTCCATTTTAGAAAAACTATATCGCAGAAGAAAATTAAATAAAGGAGCAAAAATAGTAGCGATAGGCGGAGGGACAGGCTTATCAATGCTATTAAGAGGTATAAAAAAATATACCAACAACATTACTGCAATTGTAACAGTAGGTGATGATGGCGGAAGTTCAGGGCGATTAAGAGAGGAAATGGGAATTCTTCCTCCCGGAGATATCAGAAATTGTATTGCAGCTTTAGCTGATGATGAAGATTTGATTACAAAACTTTTTCAATACCGCTTTAAATATGGAGAAGGTCTTGAAGGTCATAGTTTTGGAAATTTATTTTTAACTGCTCTATGTTCAATTACCGGCGATATGGTAAGAGCTGTTAAAGAATCATCAAATGTATTAAATATAAGAGGTGTAGTTTTACCTGCAACATTAGATGATATGAAATTAGCTGCAATCTTTGAAGATGGAAGAATTGTTAAGGGCGAATCTAACATCCCTGAACAACATGGGAAAATTAAAAAATTATTTACTGAACCTGAAGTTTGCCATGCTCTTCCTGAAGCAATTGCTGCTATTAAAGATGCAGATTTAATAATATTAGGACCGGGAAGCTTGTATACAAGTGTTATTCCTAATTTACTTGTAGAAGGAATCGTTGAAGCAGTTGAAAAATCTCATGCCAAGAAAATTTATGTATGTAATATTATGACTCAACCGGGAGAAACTGATGATTATTCTGTAGCGAGTCACGTTAATGCCCTAATTTCACACGCAAAAGGTAAAAAAATTATTGATGCTGTTTTAGTAAATAATTTATTACCTGATAATATTTCAGAAGGATACGCAAAAAATGGTTCAATACCTGTAAAATTAGACATGGAAAATATTGCTCCAATAGGCATTGAAGTTGTATCTCAAAAATTAATCCAAGAAAGTAAAGAAGGTCTTGTAAGACACTGTTCTCAAAGAGTAGCTAGAGCTGTTTATTACTGGTATAGGAAAACAACAAAAAAATAATATGAAAACAATTAATCATTTTCAAAAATTAAAAGATAATCACGAAAAAATCGCAATGCTTACGGCATATAATTATTCTACAGCACAGATTTTAGATAAAATCGGTATTGATGGAATACTAGTTGGTGATTCTTTAGCAATGGTCGCTTTAGGGTACGAAAATACATATAATATTACCATTGATGAAATGCTGGTTTTTGTAAAAGCTGTCGCAAGAGGTGCGAAAAATTCTTTTATAATCGGCGATATGCCATTTATGAGCTATAATCTTTCTATCGAACAAGGTTTAGAAAATGCTTCTAAAATGATTAAAGCCGGAGCTTCTGCTGTTAAAATGGAAGGGTGTAACGAACATATTATAGCCTTAATTAAAAGAAGCGTAGAATCAGGAATTCCTGTTTTAGGTCACTTGGGTTTTACCCCGCAATTAATGAACACAATTGGCGGACATAAAATTCAAGGTAAAACCATTAACCAAATTGATACAATTTTAGAAAGTGCTAAGAAACTTCAAAATGCAGGATGCTTTGCAATTGTATTAGAACTTATGCCAACAGAAGCTGCTAAATATATCACAGAAAATCTTGATATTCCAACAATAGGAATTGGAGCAGGAAAAAATTGTTCAGGACAAATCGTTGTTACTGATGATATTTTAGGTAAATTTACTGATTTTGTTCCTAAATTTATAAAAAAATATGCAAATTTAAACGAAATAACTTTTAATGCATTACAAGAATACAAAAAAGAAGTTAAAGAAGTTATTTTTCCTTCAGACAAAGAATCTTTTGAACTCGTTTTAGAAGAAAAAATTAAATTAGGGGTAGAATAATGTTAGTACATAAAATTAGTGAAGTAAAAGAAAAAATAAAAGAATGGAATGGTTTAAAAATCGGACTTGTTCCAACAATGGGAGCTTTACACGAAGGCCATTTGAGCCTAATAAAAAAAGCAAAAGAAACTTGTGATAAAGTCGTTGTTTCAATTTTTGTTAACCCTATTCAATTTGGTCCTTCTGAAGATTATGATAAATACCCGCGGACATTAGAAAATGATATGGAATTATGCAACAAAGAAAGAGTAGATTTAGTTTTTGCTCCATCTCCAAGTGAAATGTATGGTGAAAATATTAGACTTTCTAACGACAATTTAACTTATGTTTGTCCTCCATTTTTCTATGTAAATAAATTATGCGGCAAATCCAGAGTAGGTCATTTTGACGGAGTTTGCACAGTTGTTTTAAAATTGTTCAATATAGTTCAACCTGATTGTGCATTTTTCGGACAAAAAGACGCTCAACAAGTAATTATAATTAAAAAAATGGTTAAAGATTTAAATGTTCCTGTTCAGATTATTCAATGCCCAATTGTAAGAGAAGAATCAGGATTAGCTTTAAGTTCAAGAAACAAATATTTAAGTGAAAATGGAAAAAAAGAAGCACTTGTGCTTAGTCAAATTTTAAACAATATCAAAGCTTGTTATAAAAAAGGAATTACAGATATTGAAGCTTTAAAAGAAACAGCTTACAGCTATTTAACAGATAAACACGAATTGGAATATTTAGAAATCTTAGATAAAAATACTTTAGAAGAAAACCAAAATGCAAATGAAAATTCTATAGCTCTTATAGCATGCCGAGTTGAAAATGTTAGACTTATTGATAATATTTATTTAGGAGAAATTTAGATGCAAAAACTTACATCCAAAAGCTTTGAATTTACAAAAAACATTCTTTATTTTTTCAAAATACTTGTAATTTTTTCAATATTAATGCTTTTGTTTGAATGGGTGGAACATCTTTTAAATACAAATTGGACTTGGTTAAATTTTATAAGACCATTATTAAATTCTATATTAAATTTTTCAGAATCAATAAACAAAAATTCTATTAATCTTCTAGGAGCTATATTTGAATTCAAATATGGTATTGCATTAATTATTTTTACTATTATTTATTATGCAATAAATGGATTAATATTTTTAAATTCTTTCTTGGAAAAAATTGTTACAAATACTCAAACTTTATGTAGAAAAATAGAAGAAGAAAAATTTAATAAATCTCTTCAAGAAGACATAAATAAAAAACAACGACAAATAAAAAATTTCTCTATCGCAATAAAAACTAAAGCCAAACAAAAATATAAATACGAAGAAATAAATGTAGATATTAATGAACAAAATTTATTGATGAATAAATATATAATGGAAAAATTATCTGTTATACCAAAAGAATTTAATGGTGGATTTTTATATGAATTTCACGATTTTAATCAAATAGATTCTGTATTAGAAATAATGTTTAAAGTTTTGAAATCAACAACCCCAATAGAATATGCCATTTGCGTTCAAATAAATAATAATTACACATTACTTGAAAAATTAATGTCATTAGATTATTACGGAAAAATTATAATGTTATCAGAAACCTCTTACCGATACGAATTTAATCCAATTCATAAATATGAAAGTACACAAATAGGTATTTTCCAAAACGACAATCAAACAATGGAAATTCATGAATTTAAAGAAATTATGTAGTATAATAGAACTGGAAAAAGGAGTTATATAATGAGATACGATGCAGGTGAAGTAATAACGGCGATGGTAACCCCATTTAACGAAAAAAGAGAAATAGATTACGAAAAGGTAGAAACACTTGCATATCAACTTGTAAATACCGGTTCAGACGCAGTATTAGTAACAGGGACAACCGGCGAATCCCCAACTCTTACACACGAAGAAGAAATAGAAATCTTAAGCAGTGTAAAACGAGCTGTTAATAATCAAGGTAAAGTAATTATGGGTACCGGCTCAAATTCAACCGAAACTGCTGTTATGATGGCAAAATTAGCCCAAAAAGAAGAAGTTGATGCAATTTTATCTGTCGTACCTTATTATAATAAACCTTCACAAGCAGGTATGATAGAACACTTTTCGGCAATAGCTGAAGCTGTAGATTTACCAATAATTTTATATAACATACCTTCAAGAACAGGCGTTAATATGTCGGTTGAAACAGTTAAAACTTTAGCAAGAAAATATGAAAATATCGTTGCACTTAAACAAAGTTTTGGAGATATGGACACAATTACAGAATTAAAGTTAAATTGTCCAAAAGATTTTGCAATATATTCAGGTGATGACAGCTTAACCCTTCCAATGCTATCAGTTGGTGCTCACGGTGTTATTTCAGTAGCATCTCACCTTTTTGGTAAAGAAATTAAATCTATGATTAGAAATTTCAAAACCGGAGATTTTATGACTGCAAAAAATATGCATCAAAAATTATATCCGATTTTCAAAAAATTATTTATGGCACCAAACCCTGTCCCAGTAAAAGCAGCTTTAGCTTATAGAGGAATAATAGAAGAATATGTAAGAAGACCTTTGGTGGAACTTACAAAATCAGAAAAAGCTGAATTAATTTTTACTCTTGATTCAATATAATCAGTCGGGTAAGATATAAATTTTAAGACTTGGATTAAAATTATAGATAATATAATAAGGAGTATATAAATGAAAAACAAATTAATAATGTTTTGGGCAATTGTAGTGATAGTAATTGCTTCCATTATTACAATTTTCGTTAAACCGACAAAACTAGGTTTAGATTTAGTCGGAGGCTCAAGATTAGTACTTGAAGCTCAAACAACAGATACAATAGCACAGATTACGCCGGATATGATGGCAAGCTTACAATTTGCAATTGAAAATCGTGTTAATAAACTTGGTGTTTCAGAAACAGTAGTTCAAAGAGCAGGCGATAGACGTCTTGTTGTTGAAATTCCGGATGTTTCAGACTTAAACCAAGCAAAAGCATATTTAGGTGAAACAGCAGAATTAGATTTTAGAAAACCTGTTATGAAAGATGGTGAACCTGAATGGGTTGCAACAGGTTTAACCGGTAAAGATTTATCAAGAGCAAATTTAAGCACCAACTCTCAAAATGGTCAGTGGGTTGTTGATTTGGAATTTAATAATGAAGGAACTAAAAAATTCGCTGATTTAACAAAACAACTTGTCGGTCAACCAATGGCAATATTTTTTAACGGAGAATTACAATCAGCACCTGTAATTAGAGAAGCTATTCCAAGTGGAAGAGCTCAAATTTCAGGTGGCGATAACGGATTTGTTTACGAAGAAGCTAAGACAATGGTAGATTTGCTAAATGCCGGAGCTTTGCCAATTCCTGCTAAAATAATTGAAGAAAATACAGTTGGTCCGACTTTAGGTGCGGATAGTATCGCAAAATCAAAAGTAGCCGGTGCTATAGGGTTAGGTTTTGTAATGCTATTTATGGCTATTTATTATAGAGCACCTGGAGTTATTGCCGATATAGCTTTGGTAATATATGGATTAATGTTATTTGCTTTATTTAAAGCTATTCCTATTACATTGACTTTAGCAGGTATCGCAGGATTTATTCTTAGTATCGGTATGGCGGTTGATGCTAATATCTTAATCTTTGAAAGAACTAAAGAAGAATTAAGAGCAGGTAGAACATTATTTACCGCAATTAACTCCGGTTTTGATAGAGCATTTACAAGTATTTTTGATTCTAATATGACTACAATTATTACTTGTACAATCCTCTATTACTGCGGAACAAGTATTGTTAGAGGGTTTGCTTTAACTCTTGCTATAGGTGTTATAGTTTCAATGTTTAGTGCTATTACTATTACAAAGAATTTCATGCATTTGATTTTTGGTACAGGTAAACTTCAACATCCTGAACTTTTCGGACTTAGAAAAGATGAAATTAATGAAGGTTTTCAAGCTGTTGAAACAAAACGTGAAAAAGCTAAATTCGGAATTTTAGATTAATTAAATGAGGATAATAAAATGAAAATAAAATTAGATATAGTAAAAAACAGATTCATATTTCTAGCATTATCAGCTTGTTTATTATTACCAGGGATTGTAGCGATGATTTATTCAACAATAACTTATCCGACTCATACTCCATTGAAAGTCGGTATTGATTATACAGGTGGTACAACATTACAATATGGAATTAAAGAAAATATTTCTAATGAAAAATTAAGTGAAGTAAGAAATAATTTGGAACAAGGTGGTATTGATAACCCATACTTACAAATTATTCACGTTAACTCTCAAGATAATACAGATTTAAAATCAATTCTTTCTATCAGAACAAAATTTATTGAAGAAGGTTCTGAAACACAAAATAATATTACTAATATTGTATCTAAAGATTTCAACGGAGCAGAATTAGTTCAAGTATCCTCTGTTGGACCTACTCTTGGGGTTGAACTTTTTAAAAATTCACTAATTGCATTATCTTTAGCTCTTATTGGAATTATTGCTTATCTAACATTCAGATTTCAATTTGATTACGCTTTATCGGCAATATTGGGACTTGTTCACGATACAATATTTGTTCTCGGAGTATTTTCTATATTAGGATTGTTTTATGATGTGCAAATTGATGCATTGTTTGTAACAGCTTTATTAACTGTAATCGGTTTTTCCGTTCACGATACAATCGTTGTTTTTGATAGAGTTCGTGAAAATTTAAAATATTATTCAAAGAAAATGTCTTTTGGAGAAATTATGAATGCAAGTATTAACCAAACTCTTGCAAGAAGTATTAATACTTCTCTAACTACTCTTATAACTCTATTGGCTTTATATTTCTTAGGCGGAGTTACAACTAGAGATTTTGTACTTGCAATGATTTTAGGTATCACTGTTGGTACTTATTCAAGTATCTTCTTCTGTTCAACTCTTGTTGATATTTGGGAAGATAAAAAAATGATAAAACAAAAAGTTTCAGCTTAATCATAAAAAGGAAAATATTATTAATGATATTTTCCTTTTTTATTAGCAAAAAAATCTATGACAAGTTTTTAATAAACAACTATGAAAATTTTACCAATATTTTTTAATAACAAAATATCAAATAATTCCATTACAAATAAATATCAACCTCCTGTAATTAGTAATCCACAATTACAGAGCCTTAAATGTGACACAGTAACTTTTCAAAGCAAAGCTCATCCTGAAGAAAAATTAAAATTATTATTACAATACAAACTTCCTGATTTATATTCAGATGTAGTGTTATTAGATAATTCTATTCTAGAAAGTGCTTTAAAAAGAAAAATATTTTCTTCACAAATAAAGAGCATAGTAAAATTTTTACAAATGTACAAAAGTTCATTATTCCCAATAGAAAAACAAGTATTAAATATGCTTGAACATTCTGCTCAAAAACAACCTAAAAAAACATTAGAACAAATTATACACGATCAATTTGCAAAACATAATAAAATCTTAATGGAAGAACAAAAACCTATATTTGAAAAATTAACAGAATATTCAAAAGAAATGCCATCAGATTTAAAACAAGAATTTGACAATTTAATGGAACTTTATAATAACAAAATCCAACATAAATCAGTAGTTGTTCCATTTAGTGTAAAAGAGTTTAAATATAAACTTGATAGAATTTCAGAAAGTATTAGAAGTAGAAATATCAGAAAAGAACGTCAAGTGTTACAAAAATTACTTAAAATGTCAGAAAATTTTATTAACCCTAAAGAACACATAGTACAAGGAAAAACAAATATAAAAAAACGTTCAATTGCCAATAAAAAACCAAAAGATTTGACTAAGCATAATGCAGAAGTTTTACGACAAATGGAAAAAGTTCTATATGCTTCATCTTTAAAAGATGATAGAGAACTCAATAATTTATTTATTATGTCAAAATCACAAATATATAAAATTCCTACTTTGCATCCGTTTAAAAGAAAGTCATTTATTTATAATCTCAACAAAATAACTTCTAAATTAGAAGATCAAAAACTGGGTAATTTAATGCTTAAAACAGCATTAGAACTTCCAACTTCAAAAAATTCGCTATCAGCTTTTATTGTTAATGAAGCCTTAAATTCATCCGAAAAAATAGGTTATGACCTATTAGTTAATTCATTAGGCACAATAGAACACATAAAACCTCAAATAAAAGGCGGAGAAGATGAATTAAACAATATGGCTCTAGCCTCAAAATACAAAAATAATACCAGAGCTCATACTGCAATTTCAACTCTCATGAGAAAAGAACCACACCTATACGAAACATTCCAAAAACATATTGATAGATTAGTCGAATTATACAATACCAGAATATTCCGAAAAATAGGCTTATCTAAAGGCTACATTACAAACCTATCATATACTCTAGAAAACTTATCTCCAGAAGAAAATCCACTGAAAATAGATTTATCAAAATTAGAAAAAAATTAAACCTTTTTTCCTTTAATTTTTTCTGCAATTTTTTTACATCTGATATTATCAAGTTCTTTTAAAACTTTTTCAACAGGAACTTCCCACGCTCCAGCAGTAGGAGTTTGAAAAGGTTTAATGCTTTTATACCATCCGATATCATCACCTTCAGTTTTAAACCAACGCCATTCAACAATTCTATTGAAAAGCCCGAAAGTCTTAATACCCAAAGCTCCCGCTAAATTCATAACCCCATTATCAGTAGTTACCATCAAATCCATACAATTCATAGCACAAGCCGTATCTTCCCAATTTTTAAAAGTTTTACCCAATCGTATAAGATTACAATCCTCTGGGATTCTATCCATTTGACGAGAAATATCATCAACCTGAAAACTATAAACTTCTACATCAGGTAATTGCATAAGAGGATATAAATAACTCAAAGGAATATCTCTATCTGTTTCCTTACTTGCTAATGTTCCTTCATAAGCTATACCAATTTTTATTTTGTCATTATCATTAATGTGCTCTTTCTTATAAGCATTAACTTTTGTTTTAGGAACTTTTAAATATCCTCCGGCTTTTGGTATAGAATCCGCCTGAGTTTCACAAACAATAGGTAAATCCATCATAGGAATATAATAATCATAATTAATGTTTGAAATTTCATCTTCCGAATATATTTCAACTCCCAATTTTGAATCTTTAAACAATTCTATTAAAGGTCTTTGAACAACAAGAGAAACATCCTTACATAATTTTTTTAATTCATCAATAAATCGCACAAACATCATAGAATCACCAAAACCTTGTTCAAAATGAACCAAAATATGTTTATCCTTTATATTTAATTTCATATTCCATCTTTTTTTCTTATTAGTGAAAATTTGAGGGAAAGAAACATTCTTCAAATCCTCTTTTTGAAATCTATGTTGTAAAAATTTAAAACCTTCAGAAAAACGTTTATGTCTTACTAAATATGCACCATAAGCGTGTAAATCCGAATGTGTAGGATTTAAATACATAAGTTTTTGATAAAATTCATCAGCTTTTTGTATTTCATCAAATTTACCATAAACATATGCTAAATTTTTTACTATAATCCTATTATTAGGAGCTAATTCATAAGCTTTAGTTAAATATTCAATCTGCTTATCTTTAAACTTATCCTGATAACAAGTAGAGTATAAATGCCCCAACATATTATAAATAGAGAAATTATTTCTATTCCTTAAAAGAGCTTTTTCATAATACTCAATAGCTTTCTTATTATCCTTAATATCAGTGTATGTTAAATCAGCAAGATATACATAAACATCTTCTTTATCCGGCGAAATTTCTTCAAAACGTTTAAGAAACTTAATAGCTAAATCAGCATTTCCTAGAGATTTCATACATAAACCAATATTCTTATAAACATTAATCGGAAATCCTGAATGCTTCATTATATCTCGATATTGCTCAATAGCTTCAATAAATTTTTTATCATTAGACATTTTACGAGCATATTGCATAGCATAATTTATATATTGATTGACAACTCTATTTTTCTCAACTTGATCGTATATAGTCGGAATAACTTCTCTATAAATTTGCAAACCTTTGTCAAAATTATTATTCTTACAATAATACTCAGCCATAGCCTCATCTAAAGATAGAATTAAATCTTTAGAATTATCCATTGGAATTTCTTTTTTTATAACTAAACGTTTTGAAACTTGCATAAAAATACCTTCTATTAAAATTCAATAATAAAAGTATAATATCATATTTACATAATTATAAAATGGACTATTTACATTAATTTTGTAAAGTGTTATTCAATAATTGTTACAATTAGTAGAAATAATTTTTTTTATTGATTAGAATATCTATTGGGAATAGAAAGAGGGGAATTTATCAAAATGAACGCTAATCCGAATAAAGTACTTTTACCTAATGATGTTAGAAAACTTTTAAATATAGATAATAAAGAAATAGTTGAATTATGTAAAAAAACTTCTGTTGTCCCTAAAAAAGATAATAGAGGACAAATCTATTTTTCAATAGATGAAGTTAAAAAATTAAAAAATGCACAAACATCCGTTGTCGCGGAAATGTCAGAAAAGAGAGAAAATAAGAATAGCGAAAGAAAGGCAACATTACCCGTTATGACAAAACCAAATTCACAAGTTGTAGTAAATGGTTTGTTAGAAACCCTCAACAAAATGGAAAATAACATTACAACTTCTATGACTAAGCTAATTGATGAAAAATTAGAAGGTATGGATGATGTAGTTTTAGAACTTGTAAGATGTAAAACTGAAAATGAAAATTTAAAAAATAAAGTTAATGAATTAAATAAAGAAAATTTCAAGCTAAAAAATCTATTAAGCAGTTTTAAACCTTTAATGTGCGGATTTTATATCAAAAAAGAAGAAGATAATATAATTATTTAGTAAAATTTTTAAGGTAGAAGTATGGCAAAAGAAGAATTAACAACAAATATAAGCGAAGAAAGAAGTAAAGCACTAAAACTTGCAATAGATAAAATAGAAAAAGATTTTGGTAAGGGAGCAATAATGAAGCTCGGTGATAAGCCTGCCGTAAGTGTAGAAACTATCCCAACCGGAGCATTAGCATTAGATGTAGCCTTAGGCGTTGGCGGAATTCCACGTGGTCGTATTATTGAAATTTATGGTCCTGAATCTTCAGGTAAAACAACTTTAGCACAACATATCGTAGCTGAATGCCAAAAACGTGGCGGAATTGCTGCTTTCGTTGATGCTGAACACGCTCTTGATCCTGAATATGCCAGAAATCTTGGCGTTAATATTGATGAATTATTGATTTCACAACCTGATACTGGTGAACAGGCTCTTGATATTACAGAAGAACTTGTACGCTCTGGTGCGGTTGATGTTATTGTTGTAGACTCAGTCGCAGCTCTTGTTCCTAAAGCCGAAATTGAAGGTTCTATGGAAGATCAACAAATGGGACTTCAAGCCAGATTAATGTCTAAAGCTCTAAGAAAGTTAACAGGTATTATTGGTAAAACTAATACTACTGTTATATTCATTAACCAATTAAGACAAAAAATCGGTGTTATGTACGGTAATCCTGAAACTACAACCGGAGGTAATGCTTTAAAATATTACGCATCTGTTCGTTTAGAAATTAAACGTGTTGAAGGACTTAAAGGTGATGGAGAAGATATCGGTAACCACGTTAGAGTTAGAATTTTAAAGAATAAAGTTGCTCCTCCTTTTAGAACTGCTGAATTTGACATTATTTTTGGAAAAGGTATTTGTAAAATTGGTAATATTCTTGATGTAGCTGTTGATTTAGATATCGTCAAAAAAGCAGGTTCTTGGTTTAGCTTCAATGATGATAAGTTAGGTCAAGGTAGAGATAAAGCAAAAGAATTTTTAGCTGCTAATCCGGATATTCTTAATCAAGTTGAAACTCTTGTTAGAGAAAAATTAGCAGAAAACTAGTTACCATTCCAAAATCCTTATATTTATTGGGTTTATAGGTTTGCTTGACAAACTCTTTTAGGTATGGTATAAAATTAGTGGGGTAAATGTATATTTTTGAGTCTTGCACATTCTGCAAGACTTTCCTTTTTTGTAATAATAATTTAATCTTTTATTTACTTGTGACTTTATTTGTATTAAAATAACCTTGCTAAGAGATATTAAGGGGTGTATTAAATGAAATTTGTTGCAAATAAAGATGATTTATTAAATGGAATTAAGATAGTTGAAAGAGCTACCGTTGTTAAAGGTTTACAACCGGTTTTAGCAAACGTTTTAATTGAAACAGTTGAAGATAATCAAATTAAACTTACCGCAACAGATTTTGATTTATCAATTATTACACTCATCAATGCAAATATTCAAGAAGAAGGTAAAGTTACATTACCTGCAAAAAAATTAAGTGAAATTTTATCAAGATTAAATGACGAATTAGTAAATTTTGAAATTAATTCATCAACTGCAACAATAACTTGTAAAAATTCTAAATTTGATATCATTGGGATTTCTGCAAATGAGTTTCCGCAAATTGAAGAAAATATAATAGAAACTGATTGTATGGAAATTGAAACAAAACCTTTTATTAAAGCAATAAGAGAAGTAGTTTCAGCTGCTGCAGGATATGAAACAAACAATTTATTATCAGGTGTTGTTTGTGAAGTTAATAAAAATATCTTAGAAATGGCTGCTACTGATGGTAACAGACTTGCTAGAGTAAGAGAAGTTGTTAAAAATACTTCTTCTGATGCTGAAAAACCTTTTGAAATGTTAATTTCTTCTAAAGTTTTATCAGAATTATCTAAAATTTCATTACTTGTTGATGCTGATAGTATCAAAATTTGCAAAGAAATGAAAAAAATTGTTATTACTATTGATAAAACTAAAATTGTTACTCGTTTAATGTTAGGTCAATTCCCTAAATATAACCAGTTAATTCCACAATCTTTCCCTAAAGAAGCTAAAGTTAATAAAAATAACTTAATTTCTGCTTTAGAAAGAGTTGCGGTTATGGTTAATGAAAAAAATAGTATAGTTAAATTTGAATTTATTGACAATACTTTAAAATTATCAGGAGACACTCCTGATGCGGGTAATTCTCAAGACAAAATTGATATTAACTATATGGGAGAACCTTTAGCTATTGCTTTTAATTACAAATTTATTTTAGAATTTCTTAAAATAGCTGAATCTGAAGAAATTAGTGTTAAGTTAAATTCTCCATTATCTGCAACAGTATTTGCACCGATTTCTGATGAAGATTATATTTACCTTGTTATGCCTGTTCAATTAAGAAATTAATTTTACCATTATTAACTCCTACTCAATTTTAAACTAGTGATGAGTGAATAGTGATTAGTGAATAGAAGTTTATTATTAATTCCTTCTAAACTCCTAAACTTATCAACTCTAATTACTCTCTACTCACTAAAATTTTCTATTATTTTATCTAATTTATTCAATGCTACTTCTAAATAATTACTAATATCAAACAAAAAAATTTCTTCATTTTCATTTTCTATTGCTTTTTGCAAAATATAAATACAACTTCTTATTTCTTTTAAACCTAATCTCAAATCTGCTATTTTATTTTCCATAAATATCTCCTTTTATATACTAAATAACTTTAAATATGTAATATATTTCCTAATTTATATAATATCATGGATATATTTTAATGAACAAATAAATTATTATTTTATCTATGGATAAAAACGAAATTATAAGACAAGTAGCAGAAACTATAAGAATAGAAAGACATAGAAACAGACTAAGCCAACAAGAATTAGCTGAAAAAGCTGGAATTACTACTAAATATCTTAATTTGATAGAAAATCAAAAATCTAACCCTACTATTATAGTAGTTATTCAAATCTGTGAAGCATTAAACATAAATTTAGACGAACTTATAAAAATAAAAAAAGATTAATATTATAAAAATCGTCAGTTAAAAATAAGCCTAAAAATATTTATTTATCTTTATTAGCAGCTCTCAAACCTGTATAAATACCTGCACCTGCTCCTAAAATACTATTAATAGCTAAAGAATTCTTAAATGGAGATTTAGAGAATTGGCATTTTCTGGATACTAAATCTAAAGCTACACCAAAACCAAACCAAGAACCTGCAGTTACTAAACTTTCATTCACAGAATTTACTTTATTTTTTTTAGCTAAACTACTTTTTTGTTGCACAGCACAAAAACTGCCTACGGGATAATTTATTCTATTAACTTGCATATTTATATCTCTTAAAAAAATGCCGATGGCCGGGGTCGAACCGGCACGTAGTTGCCTACACCAGATTTTGAGTCTGGCACGTCTACCAATTCCATCACATCGGCATATTCAATTATCAATTTTCTAAAATCTTGTCTGTGATGGAATTGGTCTATATCTTTATTTCGCTAGATTTTTTACCAAATCCCTCACTTCTTTAATATTACCACGTGTTTACCACTTTGCGAAGATTATTTATAACCTACCCGCTTGGGCATCACATCGGCATATTCAATTATCAATATAATGATTTAAACAAAAAAACAAATTTATTTCAATGATTATTTTTACTTTTTAAATATTATCCTTAAATAATATACAAAAGACTAATTTTTATTCTTAAAAGAAAGTCCAATAATAAGCATATGAAAAATATCATTTCAATACTAATTTTAATACTATTTTTAATAAACCCGACACTTGCAGCCACATTTCAAGGTGGAGTATCAGAGCAAGGTTCAGGGAATTCCAGTCGAATTATAGATAAAAATACCGGTGAAGGAGTTGGGGGAGCTGATATTATTCTTCCTAAACAAAATTATTCTACTAGAACTGACAAAGACGGATTTTTTGAATTAGATACTTCTATTAACGGACCAAGTATTATGTCTGTACAGAAAAAAAATTACAAACCTTTCACAATGACTATCAATGATCAAACACTATCGACTCCGATTGTTGTTGGAATTGAAAAATCTAATGCTTCTGATATTGCTATTGATTCTAATATGTATCATTTAGGTGATAACAGTTATTCTGATTTGTCTGCTAATGCTGGAGAATTCAGAATGCAAGCTATAGGACCTTTTTACACTAAAAGATTTACTCTTAAAAATATCAATCTCTCTAAACCCATTTACCTTGTTATAGGTTCAATAATTGGAATAGACACAGCTATGGCTCGTTCTATGGGACAAAACAAAATTACAAATGCATTTGCGTCACCTCCGGAAGTTTATTTTAATGGGAACAAAGTTTCTGAAATTCAACTTAATGGTGACGGACAAAAAATTAAGCTTCCTGCCAGTTTAGTAAAAAAAGGACAAGTTAATGAAATTACTATTAAAACCGGTAGAAACTTAATGCAAACTGCTTATATTGATTATGATGATATTGAATTTATGAACTTAATTATTGAAAATGATAATTAGTTTAAACCTAATTGAGCTCTATAAAAACCATTGTTAGCAATTTTTTGTTCTACTAAGTTATTATCTTGACTTGATGCGGTATATAAACCTGCAAGTTTATCTAATCTTCTTGTTAATCTATTATCAGGATAAGATTTTGTATTTGATTTTAATCTTTTCCAACAAGCTGCTTCTTTTTCTGTAGCCATTGTTTCTTCTTCTAAATCTGCACTATAACCTGTATGATAGCTTTCATGTGCTATTAAACAAGCTATTTGTTCAACTGGTGCATTTTTGTATTTTGAATTTATCATTATAACTTTTGTTCCAAAATCATTATAAGTACTTACTGCAAAAGCATTACTTCCATTCATTACCATTGTTAAATCATTAAATTTAACTCTCATGCCGTATCTTTGAAGATTTCTTAATACATCAGTGTCACCTGATTTTTCTAACAATTGAATTGCTGCAATAATTTTTGCATCACTTGAAAAACTTGATGCTCTATATGCAAATGCTTGGTTCAATGTTAAAAATATAAATGCAAATAACACTAATACTACTTTTTTCACGACACAAACTCCTAATCAATTTTGTTCTTTGTTCTTTGGATATTAGTGTTTACGGTTTTTTTCTCTCAAACTTTAGACTTTTTTATAACTTTGTTACAAAACTATACATTAAACTCTTAAAATCCTGTTATATTAAGGATTTATATTTTGTATAATCCATTTTGGTGATTTTGATTTTTATAATTTCGTTTATAATTAGAAAAATATTTAGGAGAAATTTATATGAAAAAATTTAATTTCAAAAAATTAGGAATTATTTTAGCTAGTATTTTTGTATTTTTATACATAATGTTTTTACTTCTTCCATTGTTATTAAATCCGATAATTAACGGATACAGTCCGCAAATTATTAATGAAATTCATAAAAATTTGGGATTAGATTCTAAAATAGGTGAAGTAAAATTAATTACTACTCCTAAATTAACTGTTGGTTTAAATATAATAAATTTTGAATTATTAACCCCTGATAATGAACAAATTATTCAAGCTGATGATTTTAAAATTAAACTTTCATTAATTCCAATTTTAGCTAGAAAAATTGAACTTGACGCTATTCAACTTAAAAAATTTAATGCTTATCTTTTATTTGATAAAAATGGAGAATTAGATTTATTAAAATACTTACCTGAACAACAAGAAGAAAATAAAAATCCTGAACAATCTCAAAATACAATCAATAAACTTCCTCTAGGATTTAAACTTTCTAATCATTTACCAAATATTTCTTTAGATGAATATAATATTACTTTAACTGATGGCAATAGTAATTATATAATTAGTGGTAAAGAAAATAAAATTAGTGATTTTATTTTAAATAAAAAAATAAAAATAAAATCTATCGGAAATATCAAATTAAAAGATAAAGAACAATTTAAATACAATGTTGAAATTGTAAACAAAATAATGCCTCAAATCGAATTAAATGATTTAATTTTTAATTCACAAATAAATGAAGAACAAAATAAAAAAGAAGAAATAACTCCTATTAATATAATAAGAATCTTAGAAGGATTGTATTATAACAATGTAACTGCAAATATAGATGCTAAATTAACTACAGAACAAAATAATTCAAAAGGAAAAATCTCAATAAATAATTTATCAATATCAAATTTACCTCCAAGCAATATTGATTTAAAATTTAGTGGAAATTCTATAGATATTAATTCAGAAATTTATACTCAAAAAAATGAAATCTCAAAAATTAACGGAAAATTAGATTTTGGTAAAAATTCTAATATTGATATAAATTTAAAATCTAATTTGGAATTATCGAATTTATTAAAAATAATAAAAGATATCGCATTAATCTTTGATATAAAAGATTTACAAACACTAACTGCAAACGGTAAAATAGATGCAAATTTCAATATCAAATCTAATATGAAAACCGTAAAATCAAACGGTTATTTAAAAATACCTTCTGCAAAATTATATTATGGTTTATATAAAATCGGAGTAGATAATATTAATGCTGATGTTAAGTTAGCAAATAATAATATAAATATTGCAAATCTTGGATTTTCAGTATTAAATCAACCTTTAAAAATATATGGAACAATAAAAGAAACTTCTGAATGTGACATACATTTAACAGCTGATAAACTTAATTTAAAAGGTTTATTAGTAGCTTTTGGTCAAGCAAGTTTAATGAAAGATAATAAAATTAATTCAGGATTAATATCAATGTTTGTTGATATAACAGGAACTTTGGATAAAATAAATCCTGTTATCAAAATTAATGTTGAAAACATTAATATAAAAAATACACCTTCTAATACTCAAGTTTTAGCACCTAAAACAGAAGTTAATATAAAAACAGAAGGAACTAATTTCATAGGCAATGCTAAAAGCTCTAATATAAAAATAAATAATCCTGCTGCTAAAGTTTCTGTTCCAAATATTTTAGCTAACATTAACCAAAATGAAATAGAAATAACTAAAACTCCTGTTAGTATTGAAAAAATTAATTTAATATTATCAGGAAAAATAAAAGATTATTTACAAGAAAAAATGAGCTTAGATTTCATAACAGAAGGAGATATAAAATCTAATTTTAAAGGTGAAATCAATAATAAGAAACAAACATTAAACCTTAATTATTTCACAAGAGAAAAATCTTCTATAATAATTCCAATGTTTGATAAATCAAAAATGGATTTTACAGGAAATATTGCAATAACAGGAAAAATGATAAATCCGATATTAAAAGGTCATATAGAAATTCCCGTATTAAATATTCCTGAAATCCCTGTTTCAATGAATAATATGAGTATTAACTTAAACGGTCAAATATTAAACGGTAATGCAACAGTAGAAAAATTCACATCCGGTGGAATTGAAGCGGAAAATATTGTAACAAATTTCTCAATGAAAGGTGAAAATTTTTATTTAAAAAATTTAAAAGGAGATTCTTTTGGTGGAAAAATCAGTGGAGATATTATTTATAATTTAGCAAATGCAAATACTGATATTAAATTTACAGGAAGCGGAATGAACGCAGAAAAAGCAACATTTGGTGCTACAGGAATAAAAAAAGCCTTAGATGGTACTTTAGATTTTGATGCTGATTTAAATTTAAAAGTTGCTGATTATGAAGAGATGATGAAATCTATGAAAGGAAATATTCTTTTCAATATCAAAAACGGTTCATTTGGAGCAATCGGTAGATTAGAAAATTATTTACAAGCATCAAATATTATAAGTAACACTCTTTTAAAAACAACAGTTGCAACAATAACAAGTGCAACTTGGTTTACTGATACAGCAAAATTCAGTTATTTAAACGGTAAACTATCATTTTTAAACGGATATGCAAATATTAAAGAAATAAAGAGTTCAGGTCCTTCTCTTGCTTATTTTATAAATGGAAAATACAATCTTCTAAACGGTTATTCAAATATAAATGTTTTAGGCAGACTTGATGGACAAATAGTTGCTAAATTAGGACCTATTGGAGAACTTTCCGCAAGTAAAATTTTAAATTATATTCCAAAATTTGGAAACTTAACATCAAATATAGTTAACGCAATAACTCAAAATCCTAAAACAGAAAATATCTCTGCTATTCCTAACTTATCTACGGGAAGTTTAAGTTATAAAGATTTTAAAGTTACAATCAATGGAACTTTAGGCAAAACTTCTGCTATAAAATCTTTTAAATGGTTAACAGAAGTTGATACTTCCGCTATTGAACAAAAATCTATGAAAGAAACTTTTAATGATATAAAAACTTCGGTTGGTACAGATTTAGATAATACAGTGAAAAGCGTTAATGAAGTTATTAATAATTCTAAAGAACAATGGAATGTTTCTAAAGAACAATTGAAAACTACAACTGAAGAACTAAAAAATCTTTTTAAATTTTAATAAAATAAATTAAAAAAATTATTAATAAAAAATTAAAAAAGTCGGAAAATAATATTTAAATTTTTCGACTTTTTTATGTTCAAAACATGTTCATAACTTAAAAAAACATGTAGAAAACTATGTTCAAAACTTGAAAGTTTTCTACAGTTTTCTACATTTATTTTTATATTATTTGTTTATTTATAAATTTTATGTTCAAAGATGTTCAAAACTTGAAAGTTTTCTACAAGTTTTCTACATATTTTTGAACATGAAAAACTCAA
>CASFYV010000022.1 GCA_949298985.1 uncultured bacterium
TGTGAGTGCTTTTCTTATTTCAATGGATTTTAAGCGTTGGTTTATCCATTCAGGAGAATAACCTTTAGCTAAATAATATTGCAATGCCCTGTTAATAGCAATTTCAGGGTCTTGCATTTCATCAAGTCTTTCACTTCCGACGTTTGCTAACCATAGCTTAAAAGGCTCGGCTTTGGGGCTTGGAATAGATTGAACAAGCCGTAATACTCCTTCAGTATCAAGGACATCTGTCTTATAATACTTTCCATCAGAAGATTTCATTTTCAGTTGGTTACAACTTGTAACCAACTGACTACCTTCCTTGCGTAGTCTGTTTTTAAGAACTTTCCAATAATTGTTAGGATTTGTACTTCCTGACAATATACATACAATATCAACGACCGAAAAATACCAGGTTTCTTTTTCGTTATCCCAGCTCGTTCTGACCTTATAATCTTCAAACAGTTTTATTGAAGTTTTTTTATCTTCCTCGTCCATATTAACTCCTTTTAATCCATTATATAATGAAAACTGAACTAGTGGCATTGCATCCCCAAAGCAATCCTCATGTTGTAATATTGCTGCGTAGAGTCTTTCATTATACTGATAAGTTCTGTGTAAACACTCATGTCTGCTGTAGAACAGGTGTTTTTATCAGGTAAAATTGGTTCCAATATAGTAACGTTAACGACAAATTTTTTATTGCCTTATAATCAAATTGTTTCGGGACTTGAACGAAATTGGCAAGCCTGCCGTTTGCAACTAACGTTGCAAAGTTCCCGTCTTCGACAAATTTTTTATTGCTTTTTTAATCTGAATGTTTCGGGACTTGAACGAAATTGGCAAGCCTGCCGTTTGCAAAGCAAGTTTGCTAACCCCATCGACATTTTTTGTATAAAATAAATATTTCTCACATATATTATAAATTTCATGTTAATATTAGCTCATGGAAAAACCCAACAAAACAAGTAACAGAGATAATTTTAATTTAACGATAATATTTTTGACATTTTTATTCCCTGTAATTCCTGTTACGCTGTGTTTCGTTTTTGATTTAATAAATGATAATTTTTCAAATGTTCTTGCGGCAGGCATTACATGTGTATTGATAACTTTATTAATATGTATCATTGCTTTTTACAACATAATAGAAGATAAGAACGAAAACCATAGAAACGAAATCAACAAATTAGATCAAAGACATAAGGAAGATATTACTAGACTAAGTCAAGAAAATGAAAATTTAAAAGCTAGCTATAATTTAAAAAGATATATTAAAGAAAATTTTAAAAATGGAACTAAATATTTGGCTGAGTTATATAGTGATATAAATACTGTTGATTTTAATTTGTTATCAAATTATCTGGAGTTCAAAAAACATCCTGCTATTAAAAGAGCGCAGGATGTAAAACAATTAAAAGAAAAATACAAAGAATTGCTTATTAAAGAGAGATTAATGAGATATGAATATGAGATGTTGTTTAATTTGTTCCCCGAGCTTGAAAATTATTTAGAATATTATTCAGAAGAAAAGAATAATACAATAGAAGAAATCAAAGATAATTACGATTATGTCCAAAATTGGATAAGCAAGGAGGAATATCGCTCCTTAAGCGAAAATGTGCGCAATCAACTTGCATTGGAAAGATACATTGACTCACGGAAAAAAAGTAAATGGGCAATTGGTCGAGATTATGAAATGTTTATAGGATACGAATATGAAAAGCAAGGATATAAAGTTTCATATTGTGGTATTGCAGAAAAATTAAATGATAAAGGAAGAGATTTAATAGCACAGAAGAATAATGAAGTATTAATTATACAATGCAAAAATTGGTCAAAATATAAAGAAATTCATGAAAATCACATTTGCCAGTTATATGGCACTACTATACAATTCAATTTAGAAAATAATTCTTTATTTAAAGCAAAACCCGTATTTGTTACGTCTTCATTATTATCTAAAACGGCTAAAAAATTTGCTCAATACTTAGGAATTCAAGTTATAGAAAATAAAAAGTTTGAAGAATTTCCTCGGATAAAGTGCAATATTAATGGCAATGAAAAAATTTATCATTTACCTTTTGATCAACAATATGACAGAACTGTTATTGGAGACAGAAAAGGCGAATTTTATGCTTGGAATGTTGATGAGGCAATAAAAAAGGGTTTTCGTAGAGCAAAAAAATATTTTTATTCAAAATAAAATTAAGCGCAAAAGTTGTATTGAATATTAAGATGAAGTTAAAACTTTTTTATTTACAGGTCTTAGGATTCCTCTTTTTTCATCGTGTTGGTCTATAAACTGGACTCTTGTCATTACTTCTTCTTCGCCAATAATATCAGTAATGTTATTAATTAATCTCTCTTGCGATTCTTCATCGTGGTAATAAATTTTTATCATTGCATCTTTGTTAGCAGAAAATACATGTTTGAGTATATTATGGTCAGTTTCATCCAAAGAGTGACCTAATACATAAAAGATTACGCTTTCATCTTTTTGAAGTTTTATACCTTTTAACAAATCTTGATATGGTTCTATTGTATTATATTTGTGTCTTTGGTTATGTTTTTGAAAGATATTAAATTGAGAAGAAATTGTTTTAGGATTATTTGAAGCCTTAAAGCTTTTTGTTCCTAGTACTAGCTTGGAATTTGAATCATATTCAGCTTTACCATGTACAAATATTGTTTCAATACTATATTCCGTATAAGGGTTCCTACTGTGGTTATATAGTTTAAAACATGTATCTGTATAATTAAAACTTAAAACATATAGCTTAGTATTGCCTGTTGGTAAAGTTAGTATATATTTATCATCTCTAACTAATTTAGCCATAACTTCATTAATTAGATATTGTTCAAAAACCTTTGTAAACTCTCTTAGTTGGTCATAAAGTAAATGTATTAATCCGTCAGAATTTTCAATATGATAGTATAAACAAGAAAAAACATTTGTTTCAATTTCTATGTAACCTTTTTTACCAATTGTTTGCATATTATTTACAGGTTTCATATAATCAAACATCTTGTTAAAATAAAACTCAAGAATATCTTTTTTAATTGAAAACAAGGCTGGAAATCTAAAATTAGGTTTATTTGAAGACAAATAGTTTATTGAAAACGAAACATTTTTTATAACTTTATAGATTTCTTGTTCTAAATCAATCCAAGTGTTACCAAGTTGTTTTTCTCTCATTAAGAAATGTCTTAACCAAATATTATCAATAAAGGTTGTTTCATAATTTACCGCCATAGGAATTCTTTTGTTATTTTGTTCTTTGCAAAAATCTAAAAAGTGTTTGTATGAAGTCTTTAAACCATGTGCAAGGTCAAAACCATTCCCAATAATCAGAATATCCATTCATATATCCCTAAATAATTTCAGCAATACTATTATACTACAAAGGTAAACCCAACTATTATAAGTATTTAAATCCAAAAATGCTCCTAATATTGCAATACTCTTGAGTTGGCTATTTCATAATTAATATAAGTTTAGTAAGTCACGACATTACATTATTGCTAAAAGATTCTAAATTAAAAACTTATTGATGCTTTATTTATAAATCGACTATGGTCATTATTTTAAGAATTCAATGTACAATATTTATACAATTTTATTAAATAGCATGGGCACAATATAATTTGCTATAGCTCCACTCAACCAAGAATGCTTGACAATTAAATCTGAAAATTTACAAAGCATCCCCTTTTTATATATTTCAAAATTTTCAGCCTTTTGTAATTCTTCAATTAATTGGTTAAGTCGTTCTTTATCTTCCTGTCCATTTTCTTCTATCATTTTCTTTATATCTGAGATACCTATACCATTATTGATATTTATTTTTCCACTATTTTGAATCGCTCCATTTATAGTGCATTCTCTTAAATTAAATGTATTAGTAGCATTTTGAACATTATTGTATTCATCTTCAGGAACAATATCAGCCTCGTGGTGCCACATATATTTCGGGAACTGGCTACCTTCATATGTTTTAATTGATGTTATAACAAAACTGCCATGCGTATCTAATATTACATCACCTTTTTGAATATCAGAACCATAATCAAATGTTATACTTTTGCCATTTTTGCCATAATTACCATAGCACTCCTCGTTAATAATTCGGCCATTTCGTTTAATTTTATATTTTTGCATTAAAGTCTTAAAAATGCTCATCAAAACCTCCTTATATCATGAAAACAATCTAGCATAATGTTCTCTATTCTTTTAAATTATTAATAATTTTTTAATTTTTTAGATTGAATAATAAAGTTTAAGTACATTCTAAATTTAATGCCATGCGCATGCTATAATATTCTTGAGTAGCTTGCTTCATAAGCAAAACAAGCTCAACGCAAAGATTATTCAGGCAATTTATTTGTAATATATTATTACTTGAGGGTTCCTTATTCGAGAGCTTGTCGACAAATTTTTTATTGCTTTTTTAACCCCTAAGTTTTAAGGCTTGAACGAAATTCATAAGCTAAAAAGTTTGCAATTTATCTTTAAATTTCTCCCGGTTAATAATTATATTTTTTTAAAAAATGTTATAGAATAAAAAATATTGGGAAATAAGATTTTATGGAAAAATATAGCTTATCATTTTTAGACAAAGTGCACATTACCACGGTTTTTTTGTTATTCACAGGTTTTCTTTTTATTTCAAGATATATGTTTCCAACCATTTTAATTTGGAAAACCGCAAGCGATTTTTTCTATTTTGCCGTTTGGCTTATTTTGGCTTCTTTTTGGTTGTATCTTTTAATAACGCTATTTAATCTTGCCAAAAATAAATATACAGCAATTGCTATAAACAGCGAAGCTAACCAAATAATTTTATATGAAGATGAAAACAAATTTGAAATTCTTCCTTTTGATTCAATTGATTCTATTGAAGTTGAAAAAGGCTTTGTTGTTAAACATGTTGATATTTACCAAATAAAAATTGTTTCAAAAAACAAAACTTTTATTGTAAA
>CASFYV010000023.1 GCA_949298985.1 uncultured bacterium
AAAAAGTGAAGATAAGTTATATAGCACACACTTTGATAAAAATGGAAAAGCTGAATTTATAAATGATGGCGATTATAATGCATACAGAAAAAATGAAGATGGTACTTTAAATTATGAAAATCAAATAACATATGCTGAAGGATTTAATTTGAATATTGCAGAAGATAAAAAAGAAGAATTTGAAGAGCAAATGAAAACTAATGAAGTGCAGGCTGATTTATATAGAATGTATTTATTGGGTGGTGGAGATGCAAATTGGGCTAACGGATTGCCAAAATCATTTTCAGAAGCTTTAACTTCAACAAATGCATTTGAGATTTTTAAAGATTTTGATATGTATATACAAGGAAAAAAATCAACAATATCTCTTGAAGTTAAAAATACAGAACAAATAAATAACTTTATTAAGATTGGTGCAGACGATTATACTTTAAATCATTTATTTGCTTCTAATTTATGGTTAACAATAGCAGACAACTCAAATATAAATACCGGAAAAGTAAATCCAACGAAAACAATGACTAACACTTTTGAAACTTCATTAGATATAACAAGACCTTTCATTAACCCTGCAATTGGAAATTATCCAAGAGAAAGCACGGGTTGTGGAACAACTGGTTGTGGAGAATTTGGTGCATTAAGAGATAGCGGAGGAAGAACCCATAATGGTGTTGATATTATGACAAGAATTGGTGATTATATAGTGGCTGGAGGTGACGGAACATTGCAAAATACTTCAACTACAGATAAAAAAACTGGTATAAAATTGCCTGGTATAAATGTAACTACTGATAATGGTATAATACAGACATTGTATACACAAAGCGGAAATAAAGTTGATAAAAATAATAAACCAATTTCAATACGAGATAATACATCGGTAAATCAAGGAAATATAATTGGAAAGCAGGTTAATATAAAGAAAAATCCAACATATCAAAACACTCCAAATCATACTCATACTGAAATATTTGAAACATATATAAATACAGAAAATGGAAGAAAAAAGGTCAATCAGCAAGATCCTACTAATATTTTATTTCCAAATAAAACAAAAGTAAAAATAGGATTACCAAATGTTAATAATAAGTAAGGAACTATATGAAAAAATATTTTATATTAATAATTTTATTATTTATCAATAACGAGTTATGTCTTGCTAATAGCAGATATGTAAATTATTGGAATAGAAATCAAGAATGTGTAGGTTTTGATTTTGAGAATAAAAATATAACGGAAATAAATATAACAAATGAAGAAAAATATATAATTGGAGATGAAAAAAAATATTATATAACTGATAATTTAGATAGTTGTTTGGGAATAAAAATTAAAAGTGATAATGCTATAAAATTGTTACCAAATAATTGTCATTTTTTATTTGGCGATGCCTGTATTGATTTAAGTACTGGTAATTATGAGCTTTTTCAATTTGAATGCAAAAAAGATGGCTGTATAAAATTAGATGTATTTACCGAGTATAATGAGCCAGATATTGAATGATAAAAATGGTAATATGAAAAAATATTTATTTATTATAGTTGAAGATGCAGACGGAAGAGTTGGAGAACAACTAGGATTTAATGATAAAACAACAGGACAAGGCTATATTGATGCAGGTAAAACAGCAACAGATAATAAAATATTCTATACAACTGATGCAGAAGAAAGAATACACAAAACAATAGAGAGTGAAACAGTTGCAAAGAATATGGCAAACAGAGAAGTAGACTACTACAATGCAATGGCATTTCTAACGGGCGGAAAGGGAATAGCTAGTTCCAACAGCTCAAACGGTGGATTGAATAGTCAAATGCAATCAAGCTGGAATGAGAAGTATAATACTAATACAAACCAGCTGTTGAATCAAAATACAATACTTGCAAACAATGTAAAAAGTGAAGATAAGTTATATAGCACACACTTTGATAAAAATGGAAAAGCTGAATTTATAAATGATGGCGATTATAATGCATACAGAAAAAATGAAGATGGTACTT
>CASFYV010000024.1 GCA_949298985.1 uncultured bacterium
AAAAAGCGCATTATATTAACAAAACACAATGATTTATTGTTCGTTGTAATATATTTTGCTATTCTTTATTTCTTGATCAGATAGTAATTAAATTTTCATTTCTCTACTCTTTTAGAAAAGTTACATTAACTAGGAATTAATGGCTATTAATTTTATGCTATGCGAGGAAAATTGAATGAAAAATCAGTCTCCCAAAAAAAGATTATTGCTATTCATTTTTAATTTAGCGCTATCTATTGTTATATTTGTTGTTACCTATTTTATTGATCCTTTGAAATATGCAGAAAATTCTTCCTTAGCCGCAATTCCCGCTTTTTTACTGTCAGTAATTGTGTTAATAATAGGACAAGCTATAAATACATATAGCGAAGTAGAAAAAGTTGCGGAAAATTCAGATTTGATATGTGAAACCGTGAAGAATTATTTGCATGTTACCAAAATGGGCACCCCTAAACATGCTTGGGAATACATTATAAATAGATTACCAATTATAGAATATGTCCAAAATACTTCATTTAATTTAAAAGATGAAAATTTCCGTTCAGATGAACGCTTGTATACAAGTGAAATTTATAAGCAATCATATGATGTGATCGCAAAATACATTAATCAAGGATTGGTTTGGAAAGACGTCGGAGATTCTTTTGCCATTAATAGGTTTAGAAGTTTAAATAATCTTGTGGATGTAAAAAGTAAAGGACATTATGAATATCGATTAATTGCTCATTCAGAGCCTCAAATTGGCTTTATTATATTGACATATAAAGACGGAACCATTGAGGTGTTATTTAATTGGGATTTTCGCGATATTCCGCAAGATCCTATAGTGCTGCTATCAAGAGATGTAGAAATAATAAATCTCTTTGCCGCTCAATATAATGGATTGTGGAAAATATCAGTAATGGATTATGACAACGTCGCAACTAAATCAACTTCATAGAAATATTTGCCCGATACCTTGTTTGATTTACACATCAATGTCTTTAAGTAATTTCTTGCGCTAAAGGATATATTTTGATAGGTCCATTTAAGCGTTTCTATATAATATGGAACAAAATCATTATCAAAAGGACTAATTTTTGAAAAAAGCTCGAATTCAAAATTAAATTTATTATAGGCAGATTTGTTTAAAACTTCAATAACTCTATCTAAATCGTAATGATTGAATTTATCACTATTTTCTAATGAAGTTCTTAAATCTATTTCTATTTGCTGCCGCTGATATGTTGGCAATGGACCAAACCTTATAGCCGCGCCATCATATTGTCTAACAGCAAGTATTCCTTTTGGAACTCTAGCAGCTAATATATTAACAAAACGCTCAAGATCTTTAATGTATGGGAAAACGTTAAATGCCAGCGTCAGGTCACTTGCCGGTATTAAATTAGCTTCGCTTTCTAAATCTAATCTTAAAAATTTTGTTTTTCTTTTCCAAGATTTACTTTTATTATAAGCAATTTCTAAAGAATCTTCATCACAGTCTATTCCTATAAACTCACAACTCTCTGGAAAATAATCATTTAACAATTCTAACCATAAACCCGAAGCGCAACCTAAATCTACAATAGTGTTTACTTGCAACTCTGCTAGTTTTTTTGCGTAATTTGTGCGCTCTTTTAATTTTGCATAGTGATGTATATCTAACCATCTAGCACTGGCTAAAGGTTTGCCAGACAAATTATCTTTAATCATTAGTTTGCCCCTACATAAATTAATTCCTAGTTAATGTA
>CASFYV010000025.1 GCA_949298985.1 uncultured bacterium
ACACTGTGTTCTTGTAAGTTGTGACCGATACCTGGAATATAAGAAGTTACTTCAAATCCATTAGTAAGTCTGACTCTGGCAACCTTTCTCAATGCTGAGTTTGGTTTTTTAGGGGTTGTTGTATAAACCCTTGTACATACGCCGCGTCTTTGTGGACATTCCATTAAAGCCGGCGATTTGGTTTTGTCTTTTAGCTTTTTACGTTCTGAACGCACAAGCTGGTTCATTGTAGGCATATTTTGTCTCCTTTTACCTATTTTACTAATTATCTTTAAGATAAACACTTTCAGCTAGTAGGTGTAATACCAACTGGAGTTTATTTATCCCACCCTGAGCCGTCAAATCCGGCAAGAAAATTTCGACTAGGGTAACTTTATACTATGACGAAAATTTATTGATGTCAATTGTTTTAGCTAATTTGTTAATTTTTTATAAGTATTTAAATATCTAAATTTTCATATAAATTTATTTTTTCGGGTTCGATATTTTCATAAGAGAATTTTTCTGATAATTCTTTTAAGCTATCTTTTACTTTTGGATTTGTAATTTCCATTTTTATTTTAGTAGGTAATGTTTCTATTTCTTTAAATCCTAATTTTTTATATTTATTTACAGTGTCAAATGGTCCATTAGTTATGGCTTCTAATTTAATTTTTTTCCCGTTAATTTCTAAAAAATCTAAAAACATTTGATAGAAAAGAGTTTGACCTGCAAGTTTTACTTTTTTACCATATTCTATAGGCCAAGTACAGATACAGTCTAACTCTGTTATTTTATCTTTTAAAAATGTGATAATGCCACAGGGTTTATTATTTTTAATGCCTAAATACGTTGAGTTTTCATAAAATTGTGCATTGTCGACTGCATATTGTAACATTTCTTTCCATCTGTCGTATTCAAATTTATTAAGATTAGGCATTAAACTTTTTAAATTTATTTTTTCAGGCAATTGTTTTATAAATTTAAGATCTTGCTTGTCATTTAATTTATAAATTTTAAGATTATTACAATTTGCTATGTGTAGGGCCTTAAAATTAGTATTGCAATTTTGTTGATTTATTAGCATTTTAGTTTCCTTACTTTTATAAAAAGCCTAAATATTTTTATTGCTATTTTTAAGAAAAATTTATCTTAAATTTAAAATGCTATTCACATCTTCTTCTTTTAAAAGTTTTGCTCCTCCCAAAATTTTTGTATTTATAACAACTTGGGCATAGGATTCGGCTAATTCTAATTTCATATATGCATCTTCAATAGAATGAGAACCTATGATAAAACCATGATTTTCCATTAACACTGCATTATAATTTTGGAAAAACTTTACAGTATTATGTACCAATTCCATAGATGAAGGTAGTGCATATTCTGCAAGTGGGATTCCTCCAAAATAAAAGACATTTTCTGCCATAATCGGCTCCATTAAATCTTTACTTGCTGAAGCAAAAGAGCTTAAATATGGAGCGTGGACGTGAATAATGTAATTTATATCAGGTCTTTTTTTGTAAATTTCTATATGTAAAAATTTTTCACTAGAAGGTTTCTTATTTTTTTCTAAAGATATTCCTTCAAAATTTGTATACACAATATCTTTTGATTTTAAATAGCCGTTTGCAGAACCGGATGTTGTTATTAACATTCCATCTTTGTATCTTGCTGAAATATTACCAGAATATCCCGGAGTAAAATTTTTATCTCCGCATAATTTACCATATTTAATTATTTTATTTATTAATTTATTTTTATAAAACATCTTCAACCGTTTTTACATTTTCTACTTGTGCATACTGAAGAACAGGAGCTTTTGGTGATTTCTCAAAGCTATCATTTTCTTTTTCTTCTTTTACTTCATTCTTTTTCGTTTGAGCTTTTTTATCTTGTTTTATTTCCAAACGTTCATAATCAACTTTTGTTCCTTTGGCATTCATCATTACTTCAAACATAAAATATGTATTTTCTCTTATAAAATCATACCCTATATGAAATTTTAAATCATCAGGTCCAACAGATAAATAAAAAGAATTTTCTTGAAAAGCTCTTTCGTTAGGGGAATCTCCGGAGAGGTTTATTGAACCAAACCAAGATAGAGCCAAGTATCTGCTAAATCTAAAGGTTTCTCTAATGTATACGTTTGATTTACCATAACGATAAGCATCAAAAACCGGTAATGGAGAATTATCGTCATAAACAGAGTGGAAATACCCAACATCTTGCATCCATCTTCTGTATTGAGTATGAATTCTTGGACCAATTCTTCCAATAATTTGGGTATCACCTGTCCCATAGATAGAAGCAGCTAATTGAGAAGATATGTCAAAAGAAAAAGCGGTTTGTTTTTCTTCATTTCTGTAATTATAAAAATTTTGAGAAGCTTCTGCCATGTACCTTGCTCTAAAAGTTCCAATCTGAGCTCCGTTTAATGCCTTAAAGTTTACATCTTCTTCTATGTCGTGGTAATAGCCTAAATCTATGCGGTGAGCAAAAGATGAAGGTTTTTCTTTTAATAAAAAGTTATTACTAGAGTATGCATTTTCATAAACCAAATCTATACCATATTTAGGTCTACGTCTACCTAAAAACCACTCGTTCATGTAATCGTTCATACCATATTGCAGGTATAAATTATCATCTAAACGTTGTTTACCTCTAACAAGTATTTTACTTCCAGCTGTACCGTAAGCTATTTGCGTTTTGTTAGTTGCACTTTGATAACGACCAATACCACCTACTCCAAAACCACTTTTGTAGTTTAGAATAGGAATTGCTTTCAAAACAGCTCCTCTTGGCATTTCAAAAACGAAACCAGGCCCGATATACATACCAAGACCTCTTAATGAGCCTAATTCCCAGGAATTGGTTTCTACATAGTCATTATTTTTATTTGTATAAACTTTTAATGCCGGAATTTTTACGACTTTGCGTTTTCCTTTAAAAATAGTAGCTCTTTTAATTGCAAGAACTTCTAAGTCACCTTTTTGTGTTATTTTTAGGTCTTTTGCTTCAACTTTAATAAGACCTTTTTCAATATCATCTGTTAAAGTTTGATTTTTAGGAAGTATCATTCTGTGCATTTGTGGTCCAGCTTTTCCGGATCTGAAATTTATTGGAAATGATTTATCAACAGTAATAGAACCGTTTTCTTGTACTATTTTATCTCCGTAAACATAACCTTTTTTTGCTTTTATTTCGATTGTAGCAGTTTTTGTAACAGGGTTTTCTATTAAAGCATTTTCTTCGTTCATATCGACAAAAATGTAATCGCCAGTTATTGTTTGACCGTTTTTTAATATTTGAACGTTACCCTCTGCTTTTATTGTATTATTCATTCTATCGTAGGTAATTTTATCTGCTTTGACAGAGGTTTGTTGTTTTACAAATTCTACATTTACGTTTCCTGTTGCAATTAAACAGTAAGAGTCAGAATCATAATCCATATTCTCGCAATCAAGAATGATGTTTTCTGTATCTTCTTCCTGTTCTATTTGTTTTTTATCTCTTTTTTTCTTATTCCAAAAACGTTTTGTGTTTTTAGAGTCTTCTGCAGAAATTTCATCGACCTCAAAACCGTCAGACATCATGTCTTCATCAAAATCTTCTTTTAAATCTTTAGAAACATATTCGGAAGTTTCAGTTCCGCCTACAAAAACACTATCTTGAGGGGCTACCGGAGCCAATTCCATTTTTTTCGCATTTTTTTCTTTTAACTTTTTCTTTAATAATAAACGAACTTTTTTTACAGGTGGCGTTGTAGCTTCTCTTCCGGAGGAAACTTCAGTGTTTTCTTGTTTTTCTTTCAATGCCGGTGGTGTAAAAAAGGCGTCACCTGTAAAATCTGACGGATCCACAAAAACTGATTCCGCTAAAACAGAGTTACATATAATTAAAGATGTTATTAATGTTATTATTATTTTATTTTTCAAGATTTAGATTTCCTATTATATATAATTCAATGGATTATTTGGTTGTCCGTTTACTCTAACTTCAAAATGACAGTGTGGCCCCGTACTATATCCTGTTGTACCTTCATATCCAAGTATTTGTCCTTTTGTTACTTTTGTTCCATTAGAAACGGCTATTGAGTTCATATGTGCATATAATGTTGTTATTGGTTTACCATTAATTATTCCGTGTTCTACAATAACAACTTTTCCATATCCGCCATACCATCCGGAATAGATAACTTTTCCTGAATTAGATGCTCGTATTGCTCCTAAATTAGGTCCACCTATATCAATTCCTGAATGGAAAGATTTACTGTTAAAAATGGGGTGAGTTCTCCAGCCAAAAGGTGATGTTATTCTTCCCTGAATTGGTTTTATAAAACCGGATGCAACTTGAACGCTTGAATCTTTTGTTGTTTTATTGATGTATGAACCAATGCTTGCTGATTGTTTAGCAAGTTCTTTTTCTGCTTTTTCGTATGCAACTCTATCTGTTTTGAGTTTTTTTATCATACTTTCATTTTTAGCAATGGCTCTATCTATATATGCTTTTTGAGAATTTATAGAGGCGACAGACCGTTCTAAATGTTGTTTTTTAGCTTGTATATTTAATGTTAGTAATCGAATTTCTTTAGCTTTATTTTTTGCAGCTGCCATTTTTTCATAATCATTTTTTAAGATTATTTTTTGGAAATATATTCTATCAACTAACATATTAATATCTTCTGATGATATTAATAGCTCAAAAAAAGCTTTTCTTTGCGATTTGAAAACCAATCTTATCCTGCTTGCTAATGCTAAGTTAAGAGTAGTATATTCCGCAACTGCCCTATCTAATTTCGCTTGCATTCCGTATAATTCTTTTTGTGTATTTTCGATTTGGGATTTAGATTGTATTAGATTATTGTTTGCATTTTCTAATTTTTGTTGATTTTTATATAATTTATTTGTTTCAAGGCTTTCTAACCATTTTAAATGGTTGATTTTAGCTCGAGTTTGTTTCTTTTGAGTTTCAATATCTTGAGCGGAATAAACACTCATACTCATAGTTTGAACTATAAGTATTGTGAAAAATATTAATATGCTTAATATTCTTTTCAAGAAAACCTCCGCCTTAATGACCTAGAGTTGGTAGCATTAAAAGAATTCCCATTCCAACTGTCCAAAGTATAAATGAAAGTGCTATTATTCCTACAATTATTTTTTTATGAGTTCTAAAAAAATCCATACATACCTCTCTTATTATATGATATTACAAATAACTCTTTAAATCAATTTTGTAATATATTTAAGCTATTTTTAATAAAGAATATTTGTAAAACCTGTAGTAATTATTATGATGCCGTATTTATCAGCTAATTTAATAAGTTCTTTATTTGCATTAGGAATGATTATTAAACCTATTCTGCCTTGAGCTGCTACATTTAAGTCGTGAACAGTGATTTCCATATCTGATGCAAGTATTGCATCCTTTGTCATATCGCAAGAATAGTCAATTGCAAACTCTACTGATGCCGAATGTAAACTTTGTGAAATTGCTGATGTTTTTAAATCTTTAGCTATTACAATTGCTTGAGAATTTATATGTTTTGCAATTTTCCACGCAAAAACAGCATCTTCTATTTGTTCGACTGTTGGTTTTAGTGATGAAACTATTTTGAATGTTTCTTTGTTTAATTCGCTTAAGTTAGGAGCCTGTTTTAACGTTCCTAATGGAGTTATTTTTATATCTTCTGATAAGTACTTTTTATAATCTTTTAACGGTGTATTTATCGTTACATAACATATATCGTGAGCTTCAAAAAAATCTATTGCATTTTTCGTAAATTTAGGTGCTACAATTTTATTTGTGTTTTTTAATTTTTTTGCAAATTCACTATCAATTTCTGAAGAACAAATTATAGTTGAAGACATAAAATCTATAGGATTACTATCAATAACTTTTAGTAAAGCATCTTCCATTGATTTACCTAAAGCTACGGCTGAAATTCCAATTCCTGAGACAGAAACTACAGCATTTACATCGAAAAATTCACTTATAACATTTAAACCTTTTGATATTGCAATTATATCAACGTAAGATAAATTTTTGTTTGTTTCATAATCAATAGTATTTTCATTTTTTTCAATATATGCTTTTTGAGAAATATTTTCTCCTGTTGAAATATTTAAATCTTCTATTTTCATAAAATCTCCTTATTGTCCGATTGGGGCTGTTGTCATTGGAATTGGTGCAAATTGTTCTGTTTTATTTTCATTTGCTCGTTCTTGTTTTACTTCAATTGTTTGAGTTTCTTTCTTTTTGAAAGGTATTACATCTGAAGGTTTTATTGAATCCTGTTTCATAATTTGAACTGGTTGTTTGTCTTTATCTTTTGTATTTTCATTTGAATCTTTTTCTTGTTCCTCAAATGATTTTTTTGCTTCATTTTGAGGAATAATTGAAACGCTTGAAGCTTTAAATGGATTTAAAATTACTTCCGGATATTCAAAATCAACATTTCCGTAAGATGCAGTTGCAACTTGCATAACATCTTTCCAAATTAGGGCAGGAATTGTTCCTCCTGTAACTCCTCCCATTTGAGAATTATCATCATTTCCTACCCAAACCCCGGTTACAACATCTGGAGTGAAACCTATGAAATAGGCATCTCTACTATCATCTGTAGTACCTGTTTTACCTGCGGCAGGTTTCCCTATATTTGCAGCTCTTCCTGTTCCGTTAGTTATTACAGTTTTCATTATTGCAGTCATTGTAGCTGCTGTATTTAGGTTTAAAACCTTACTTGTTCTTGCTTTTTTAGCTTCATAAAGAATTGTTCCTCTTGAGGACTCAACCCTCTCTATAGCGTAAGGCTCTACTTTATAGCCACCGTTTGCAAAAACTCCGTATGCTCTTGTCATTTCAAATAATTTGACGCTGTTAGAGCCTAATGAAATTGTATAGTCATAAGGAATTGGTGTTGTAATACCCATTACTCTTGCAAGTTGTATAACTGGGCGTACTCCTACCATTTCCATTAATCTTGCAGTACAAACATTTGAAGATACCATTAAAGCTGTGTACATAGGTATTGGACCTCTATATTTGTTACCATAGTTTTTAGGAGTCCAGTTTCCTGCCTTGAATGGTAAATCATCTATCATGTCGTTAGGTGAAAAACCTTTTTCTATTGCTGCTGTATAAATAAAAGGTTTAAAAGCTGATCCTGATGGTCTTGCGGATTGTGTTACACGGTCATATTGACTTTTTGTGTAATTTTTTCCTCCTGCGTATACTAAAATTCTTCCATCTATTGGACTATATGAAAATACAGCCGCTTGGTTTTTATCCCTTGTTAAACCCCAAGCATTTAAATTTTTTAAAATTGATTCATTTGCTTTTACTTGAGCTTTATAATCAAGAGTAGTAATAACTTTGAAACCGCCATTTACGATCTCATCTTCGCTAAATCCTAATTTTTGTAACTCTTTCATTACGTAATCACAAAAATAAGGAGCTTTATTCGTTGCATACATTATTGGCATTGTAGAAAGAACAATTGGAGCTTTTTTTGCTTCTTCATATGTTTTTTTGTCGATGTATTTCATTTTATACATTCTTAGCAGAACTTGATTTCTTCTTTGCTCTGCTAATTTTTTATTATTATACGGAGAATAAACTGACGGTGCTTGAGGTAAACCTGCAATTAAAGCCATTTCAGGTAACGTTAATTGGTTTAAATTTTTATTGAAATAAATTCTTGCAGCACCTTTTACTCCGTAAGCTCCTGAACCTAAATAAACATTATTAAGGTACATTTCTAAAATTTTGTCTTTTGATATGGTTTTTTCTATTTGTGCTGCAACTTGTAATTCTTTTATTTTTCTTGTAAATGTTTTTTCGTTTGAAAGGAATAAAATTCTTGATAATTGTTGAGTTATTGTACTTGCACCTTGTACAACGTGTCCAGCTAAAACATTTGCGACCATTGAACGTGCTAAGCCTAATATATCGTATCCGGGGTGTTTATAAAAATTTTTATCTTCTGTTGCAACAAGAGCTTTTATTAAGTCTTCAGGAACTTCTTTTAATTCTACATTTGAATAGGCATATGCTGCAAATGTTTTTATAATTTCTCCGTCATTAGCACAGAATGTAGTTACTATATTGGGTTTTAAAGTGTTTAAGTTTTTTATTGGTGGTAGTGACATTAAATATAGCTGTAGTGCTATCATACCAGCTAGAAATACTCCTAAACCAAATACAAAAACTCCTGATATTAAACTTAGTATTGGGTTGTCTATTTGTATTCTTTTTGATTGCCCTTTTTTACGATTTTTGGGTATATTATAATTACTCATTTATTTCCCCTCGTTTTATTAATTTTTGAATTTTTATATATTGAATTTATAAGTTTTTATATATTATTATATTGTTATTCTATCAAATAAAAAAATAGATAGGGAGTTTTTAACTGTAATGTTAAGTTTTTTGACAAATATTAAAAATGAAATTTTATCTTATTTTGTTCCTGAAAAAATGGAATATAAAATTACAGGTAAATGTTTAAAATGTGGTAAATGTTGTCGATATATGTATAGTTTTGATACGTATACTACTACTGATTTTAAAATTATGCAATTTTTATTTCCTTCTTATCGTAGGTTTTATATTAGAGGAAAAGATGAACAAGGAAATTTAATTTTTGCTTGTAAATATGTAACCGAAGATGGATTGTGTTCTGTTTATGATAAGCGTTTAAAAATGTGTAGAAGTTATCCGGCTAAATCAATTTCTTATCCGGGTAAACTGCATGAAGGTTGCGGATATAAAGTTGAAGATAAGAGTTTTATAAATTATTTAAAAAAGTAATGGTTATTTTATATTAGGAAAAGCGTAAATAGTTCCGTCTTTTTCTCTCCATTTTAGATATCCTGTTTTTGGAGTTTTATCTATGTCAAATGCTGAAACTAAAGCCCAGTTACCTCGTACAGCTGTTAAATTTATTTGTTTTATATAATTTAATGTTGCTACAGTTTGTGAAAAATCATCGCTTTTTGATTTTAAAGCATTGATTTCTTCGGGAGCATCTTTTAAAATTCTTAAACCATATTTTCGTCCATACATATTATAAAAACTTAACCACGGTAGAAATTGAAATCTGTCTTCTGTTAAAACCCAACCTTTTGCTCCGGTCTTTTTATCATAAATAACTTCAACCCAACCTTCATCACCTATATCTGAAACATATAAAAAGCCTAATTTTTTTTCATTTAATAAGACAGCAAAAACACTGTCAGGCATGGTTTCTGAGGTATATTTAAATTCAAATTTTTTTATAATATTAGAATTTGCTTCAGGTTCTGAAAAGATTGTTAAATTATCACCTGTTTGATACATACCAATTGCTTTTTTAGGGATTGAATCCATGTAAAAAGGCATTGTGTCAGCAAAAACTGAATTCATAAAGAACAGTGTTATAATTAATAAAAATATTTTTTTCATATTTTCTCCTGTAAATTAAAGATATTGTAACATTTAATAATTTTTTCTACAAATACATTTTATATAAATCTCGATTATAAATTTTGTTTTGATACAATTATTTTAGGAGAAATAATATGGATGATTTTAAACATTATACTGTAATGCTAAATGAAGCTGTTGATGCTTTGGAATGTCAAGATGGTAAAATTTATGTAGATTGTACTTTAGGTGGCGGTGGTCATAGTGAATTAATATTGAAAAGGATTTCTCCGAATGGAAGGTTAATAGCTTTTGATATTGATGACGAGGCAATTAATCACGCTAAGAATCGATTAAAAGATTATTCAAATTTGACAATTGTTAAATCATCATATGTAAATATAAAACAAGAATTAAAAAAATTAGGGATAGATAGAATTACCGGAGGAGTGATTTTAGATTTAGGAGCTTCTTATCATCAGCTTACTAAGGGAGAAAGAGGTTTTTCTTTTTCAAAGGATGCACTATTAGATATGAGATTTGATATGGATGCTGAATTTTCTGCATACGATGTTGTTAATAAGTATTCAGAAGATGATTTAGTCCGGATTTTTAGTGAATATGGAGAAGAAAGATTTTCGAAAAGAATTGCAAAAAAGATTGTGGAAACTCGAAGGATTAAAGCAATTAGAACAACGAAAGAGTTGGCTAATCTCATTATTGAAGCGACTCCTCGTGTTAAGTCTAATATACACCCTGCTACAAGAGTGTTTCAGGCTATTAGGATAGAAGTTAATAATGAGTTAAAAAATGTAAATTTTGTATTGCATGATATATTGGATTTATTAACAGAAGGTGGTATAATTTCTGTAATAAGTTTTCATTCTTTAGAGGATAGGATAGTTAAACAAATCTTCAAGTATGAGAGTAGTAAGTGCAGATGCAATGAGATGATTTGCAAATGCCCGCCGCCTAAGATTGAGTTAGTGAATAAGAAACCGATTATGGCGAGCGAAGAGGAGATAAAAGAAAATCCGCCATCACGAAGTGCAAAGTTAAGGGTAGTTAGAAAAATTCGAGATTGACGGCTGCTGTTTGGGAGTAGAGGAGTATATAGTTGGTTTCGGCTTTAAAATTGAATAATCACAACGAGAGTGGTTTAGTTTATTTTATTAAAAAATTTGCAAAAGAGAATAAAAAAGAGTACGTATCTAGTGAGCAGAATGGAAAAAAAGATTTTATTGATAAATCTATTCAAAAATTGGCTGTTAATAGTATAATAGAAGGGTACTTTCCGAAGGAGAATCTTGTAAGAGATATGGCGATAAAAAGAGTTAATAAAACTTTATGTGTCATTTTGAGTATGCTTATTGGTATTGTTATCGTAAGTTATTATTTTGTTATTTCTTGTGAGATGAAACTGAATGATTTAAGTAGACAGACTGTTATTTTAAATAATGAAAACGAAGAATTGCAAAATAAGTTAGATAGTTTAAAATCATTTAATAATGTAGATAAGACAATGGAAAAAACAAATATGCTTCAAAGAGCAGGACAAGTAATTGAAGCTCCTGAAGTTATTGTGGATAATTCTTCTAGAAGCAAAAAAATATTTAAAAAGAAAATTTTTAATTATGCTATAGGGTTTTAGTTGTAAATAAAAAAAGGGCGGTCGATGTTAATTTAATATCGACCGCCCTTTTTTATTTATTTTGCAATTATTGATAGCTTTTCTCCTTCAACAGGAATCTCTTTTTGTTTGTATGGATTAGAAGTGAAATTATATTGAGGATTAAAGTATTCTTTATGTTGTTTTCCTTTAAATACAATCTTTTTGATATGTTTTAAAATCATAACTCCATTTTTAGAAGTTAAACCATCCATAACGATTTTACCGCCACCTTCTTTTACGATTCCACGCATACCGTTACCTAAATCTTTGACAACATATTTAGCTTTATCTCTTGCATTTGCATTCATAAATACTGTGCCAACAGGGATTGAAACTCCTGCTGCAAGTAGAATTGAATCTACTTCTGTTTTTGGTTGAATTGGAACGTATTTATTTTCTGGATTAATAGAATCTATGTTGTTTTCTTCAAAGAATTTTTTGCGTTTTTCTTCGGTATCTAAACCATATTTTGCGAAGTAATCAACTCTATTACCGAATTCGACATCTCCTGCATTCATTAATGTAACGGTCATATCTCCATTAGCATTTTGCATCATATATGCAATTTTTGCCAATTCTTTAGATAATTCTCTACGTTCATTTTCTAAAGATTCTCTTGTTTTAGAATCTAATGATTTGTTACCGTTTAATTCATCATTAATTTGGTAAATACGTCCTTGAACGGCATCTCTATTTTTAGAGTTTGTTAGAACATCTAAAGCATATGGAGTTCCGTTATTGAGTGCTTCCATTTCTTTATCTGAACGAGTTTTTATTGTTTCGTTCATTCTATTCATAACTGTTTTTCTATAGTTACCAATTAAATTATCTTCGTTTAATTGTTCCCAAGGAAGAGCATTTCTGTTTTGAAGATAAATGTTTTTAGCTTTTTCTTCATATCCGCTCATTGCTAATTCATCACCTGCAAACATTGTTGGAATACCGAATAAACCTTTTAAATATTCCATTATCATCTCAGCTTTTGCTTCTGCTGGTTCTGTTGCTGCTTTATAAACATTATCAATTATTGCGTCTTTATTAGTTATTTCATGACCTGATTTATATTCAGCTTGTTTTATTGCCATTGTAATAGCTGTTCTTATATCTCTTGCTGCATAACCATTTTTTCTCATTGCATTTACTGGATCTTCGATTTTTGGTAGTTCTGATGAATTATTTTTTACAGTATTTTCATCATATTTTTCTACAAAATCTTTTACTGCAGAAAATATTGCATTTTTGGCTCCTTGAGATTTTCCTGAAGCTACATATGAATCTCTAATTAATGCTGCAAGATTTACTGTATATAAGTTGTAGTTATTATAAATTTCTGAATTACTTACAGTAGAATCTGATATATCTTCAATTTTATCTTTTTTATTAAGAAGCATATTGGCTAGTTTTCTATTATGAATACTTTGAGAATCTTCTCCTGAGAAATAGCCTTTTACAAGATAATTTCTAAAATTATTATTAGCATTTTCTTGTATTGATTTTAATAATTCAGATTTTTCTGTTTCGGTAAGTTTTAATCCGTATTTTTCTTCTGCAATTTTTGTTATTTCATTAAAAGCGTTTTTAATACTTGATAATTCTTTAATATTAATAACTTGGAAATTATTAGTAACACCTTCTCCTAAGTAGTTACCATTTGCTAAATCAACAATTGCAGAATTGATTAATTTTCTATCATTATCAGATACGATGTTTTTAAGATCGTTATTAAGAACATCTTTAAGTAATTTGCTCATTGCGATAGCTTTGGTACTTAAAGTTCTAAAGTATTCTTGATTAGCTGCATTTAGTTTTAATTCAATAGGCATTTCTTCAATTGATTTTGAATCTGATAAAACTTGTAGAGCATCTAATCTATGTTGAACTTTATCTCCATTATCGTGGAATAGTTTCATATCTAAAGCTAAACCGTGAATTAATCTTGGTTTATCATGGTTACCCATAAATGTATATAAATTTCTTAAATAATCCACACTTCTTGTTTGAAGTAATAAATCCATACGATTTCTAAATCTATCGTGGTTAGGAGATTCTCCGCTGCCTTCATCAAAAGATGGAGCAAAAATTGTTAATAAATCTGTGAAGAAATAAGAGTATCCTGCTTCTGATGTAATACCTGTTTCGTTAAAGAATTTTGCTAAAGCATCAGGTTCTCCGTTAAATTTAGGATTATTTACGTTTGTATCACCGTTATATGGACAAGAATTTGGCCCATAAGTACTTTTCATTAAATCAGGGATATCAGTAATTTCAGCAACTATGTATGAATTAGGGTTTTCTGATTTAACTCCTTGAACGAATTTTGTCCAGAATTTTATAACATCGTTCCAGTTATCGTTAAAATCGTTATCACCGTTTCTAATTGCATCCATGTCCATTACGTCTTTTGCTGCATCTAATCTCCAATCAAGTCCTAGAGCTGATCTTTCATTTAGAGCTTCTGCTATTCTGAAACTAGCGGTATCTGTTCCATTGATTCTTTTTGATACAGAGTTTGCGACATATGAAATATCTTCTTTTGATAAGTTTCTTAAACCTTTTTGCATTTTATTTGCTAACATCTCTGCTTCGTCTTCAGGATTGTGAGCATTGATTTTTAAAGATTTTAAAGTTGTATCATTTTTTAGTTTGTCATAATCGTAAGTTATTTCGCCGTTTGATAATATTTTTGTTTGTAATTTATCGCCTGTAAGAGATTTTAAGAATGCGTATTTTGTAATATCTTGTCCGATTAAATATATTACATATTCTCCGTATTCAGTATAATCTCCATTAGCATCTAATAATTTTTCATTAGAATTTTTGTTAACTTCTTTGATTATTGCATCTGCAAAATCTTTAATTTCATTATTAAATAAGCTATTTACTTTTTTATAATTTTTAGAATAAGGTTCTACAAGATGGGGATTATTATTTTTCATTAAATCAAATCTTGAAACCCCGATTGTTTCATCTGTAGTTGCACGATTTGAGAAATAAGAAGTTGATAATACACCAACAGTGTTTTCTCCAAATTCTAATGCATCTAAAGGCATTTTCATTAATGATTTTACAGTTACATCATCTTTTTGTAAGTTACCTTTTGTTTTTAATAAGTATTGAGCATTTAAAATGTTATTTAAAACTTTATCAGAAATTTTTGCTTCTTGAGGAAGTTTACCTTCTTCGATAAGTTTATTGATACCATCAACTGTTTTTACTCCGCTTACGGTTTGTGCGATGTACATTTTTTGTATGTCATTAACTTTAGCTGTCCAATATTTACCTGCTTGAATTGCCATATCTTGAACTTCTCTAGCACCACGTTCTATCATTTGTTGTTCGTGATATCTTTGAGCTCTATCAGGCATTGCTTTTAAAAGTTTTTCATCATAACCTGAGATATGATAATTCATTTTTACCATATCAGTGTTTGCATCCCAAGTTACAAATCCGCCTTCTGTTTTCTTATCTATTTTAAAATTAGAAAATTGAGAAGCTAAAATTGTTCCTTCAGAGGTATCTAATTTAATATTTTTTCCTTCTTTTTTGTTTAGGTCATTAATTAGTTCAATTCTATTATCGTATTCTTTAGGATTAATTTGGAATACGTAATTTATAATTGTATCATCATGACTGTTAATAGATAATTCATTTCCTGATTTTATATTTTTGTAAGTATCAATTGCTTTATCTAAAGCTTTTACTTGCTCATCACCAGCTTGTGATGCATCATAAATTTGATACAAAGTTTCTTTATTTGCATCATAATCACTATTTGCTATTTTTTTGTAAGTTCCATCTGCTTGTAGTTCATATTTATAAGGTGCATTAATTATTCTATGTCTTAGGTTTTTGCTATTTTGAGGGACAACTCCTAAGCCTAAGTTTGTATCCTTAATGCTGTTCATTCTAAACCAATAGTAAGATTGAGGTTTTTTCTCTGCCCATCTTAAAGCATGTTGGAAATGGATACCTTCAAGACCTTCAGAAGTAAACGTTCCATCATATACATATTTCATTCCGTTAGAATATAAATCTCTGAAAAATGATGCAAAGTTTTCGGTATTTCCCATTCTTGAAGCAATTTGCATATTATTTTTGTTCCAATAGCTGTGAGATGAAACGCTGTCACCGTTTGCAATTGGAGTTGTAAATAAAACTTTATATCCGTTTTGTTTTAGATATGGAATACCTTTTTGTAATCCTGCAATAGAACCATCAAATCTATTAGAAAATGTTCTTATAGCTCCTTCCATTTCTTTTTGATAGTTAGAGTCATAATAAATTTCGCCTGTATTAGGTTCTGAAAAACCTCTATACATAGCTCCAGGCTTGAAGGAATCAGGTATTGCTAAATATCCCGCTCCTTGTACCATAGGAGTTGTACCTTTTCTTGTAACTAAAGTGTATTTATAGTTTTCAACAGGATCTTGATATCTTTCATAAGCTTTTGTTACATTCCCGTCTTTATCTTTAACTTGATGCCAAGTTTTATCGTTATGAATTCTAAATCCATACTCATCTCCGAGAGATTTTATTTTAACACCAGTATCAGGACCTTCATATACAATCTCGCCTGTTTCTTTGTTTTTTCTTACTATTTTATAAGCGAAAGGAGCATCTTTATCTAAATTAGTAATGTCTTGTAAATTAACTTCTATACCTTCTGGTTTTAAGAAAAATGATGTAAGAGGAGTTTCATCTATTTTATAATTGTATTTTTCTGTAGGAACCGCTCTAAAGATTTGTACTTCACAGGTTTCTTTATCACTATCGTATGGATAGTTAAATTTCATAATAGTTTCACCAACATTGTTTTTTATATGTTGATAACCTTTAAACCCTAAATTTGATACACCGTTAATTTTATTTACAAACACTTTCGAAACTCCTTCTATAAATATAAAGATTGTAAAAAAAATATTTTTGCCTAAATCTCAGGCATGCAAATGAAAAATTTTACAAAATTTAATATTATATATAATACACAGTATGCTTGGATTATATAATGAACAAAATCTAAAGTAAAGGACAATAGAACTAGATATCTACGCCAGACATCATATCAATCAGTGTATCAATTGTATTTTGCATATTTACACTGTCGGTAGTTCTTTGTTGTAAAAAAGCATTGATTTTAGGCATCATCTCTATTGCAATGTCTAGTTTGGGGTTAGTTCCAGGTTGATACATCCCAACATCAATCAAATCTTTGTTTTCTCTATACATTGACATGATTTTTCTTAATTTAGAAGCCGCTTCTTTGTGTGGTTGAGATGCAATAGCAGACATAAGTCTTGAGATACTTCCTAAAATATCTATTGCAGGATAGTGGTTAGCTTCGGCAACTTTTCTTGACAAAAATATGTGACCATCGGTAATACCACGCACCGTATCTACAATAGGGTCATTAATATCGTCACCTTCCATAAGTACTGTGTAAAAAGCTGTTATTGAACCCTTAGGACTGTTGCCGGCTCTTTCAAGAACTTTTTGAAGCCAAGAAAATATTGAAGGAGGGTATCCTTTCATTGTTGGAGGTTCTCCAATAGAAAGACCAACTTCACGACCTGCCATAGCACAACGAGTTACCGTATCGGTCATCAAAAATACTTTTTTACCCTGATCTCTAAAGTATTCACATACTGCTGTTGCTGTTAAAAGACATTTTTGTCTGATTAAAGGTGGTTGATCACCTGTTGAACAAACTAGAACAGATTTTTTCATACCCTCCGGACCAAGAGCATCTTCAACAAATTCTTTAACTTCTCTTCCACGTTCTCCGATTAGTGCAACTACGTTAACGTCAGCGTCAGAATTTCTGGCAATCATACCAAGCAATGTACTTTTCCCGACTCCTGAACCTGCAAATAATCCCATACGCTGTCCGCATCCAAATGTCAGACAAGAGTCTATTGCTCTTACTCCAGTTGAAAACATTTCTGTAATAATTGGTCTTTCGAATGGACCTGGAGGAGGCCCCTCTACAGGACGCCAAGTTGCTCCTTCTAAATCCAAAGGTTTTCCGTCTATTGGTTCTCCCATAGGGTTTATTAGTCTGCCTAAAAGAAAATCTCCAACAGGAATTATAATTGGTTTTCCTGTTGTTTGTACTAAGCTTCCTTGACCGATTCCTGCTCCGTCATATAAAAGTAATAATTGTGCTACATCACCTTTAAATGCTACAACTTCTGCTGGTTTTTTCTCTCCGTTTGCAGCTTCAATATAGCATAAATCTCCGATTTTAAGTCCCGGAAGTTTTACTTCTACAGTTAAACCGAGTAATTTAGATACACTACCTTTAAATTGATATAAGTCAAGGTTCTCGATTTTTTCTCGAACCTTGACTTTTAGATTATCTAAATACTCTTGATTAACTCCATCCATATTTTTATTTTATCATATTTTTTATGTGTAAGTAAACTAGTGACTGGTCAATAGTTAATAGTGAGTGGTGAATAGTGAATAGTGAATAGTGAATAGATTGTTAACTACTTCTAACACTAATCCTGTAATCATACTTGCCAATCCAATACATTTACCCCCTTTTAACGCCAAGCTTGTAATCATACTTACCAGCCCAATACATTTACCCCCTTTTAACGCCAAGCTTGTAATCATACTTACCAATCCAATACATTTACCCCCTTTTAACGCCAAGCTTGTAATCATACTTACCAGCCCAATACATTTACCCCCTCTATCCTCTTTCACAGATAGTTTGAGCCACGTATACACCGGATGCAGAAGCTTGTATCAATCCTCTTGTTACACCGGCTCCATCTCCTATTGTGAATAAGTTTTTAACTCCTTCTGTTTCCAGTTCGTTTGTTAATTTGACTCTAGCAGAATAGAATTTAACTTCGATACCGTAAAGTAGTGTGTATCTGGAAGCTGTTCCAGGTGCTATTTTATCAAGAGCAAATAACATTTCTATAATACTCTTCATTTGACGATATGGGATTACTAAACTTAAATCGCCAGGAGTTGCACAAGTTAGCGTTGGAGTTATTATACTTGATTTTATTCTATCCGGAGTAGATCTTCTTCCTTCAAGTAAATCACCAAATCTTTGTACTAGAATTCCTCCTGCTAACATATTTGCTAAACTTGCAATGTGTTGACCGTATGCTATTGGTTCTTTAAATGGTTCTGTAAATTTTTTACTAACTAATAATGCAAAGTTTGTATTATTTGTTTTTATGTTTGCATAGCTATGACCGTTTACTGTTGCAATACCATTATAATTTTCTTGTACTACTTCGCCGTTCGGGTTCATGCAAAAAGTTCTTACTTCATCTCCAAATGTTGGCGAATGATAAACTAATTTTGATTCATATAATTTATCTGTTAATGGTGCAAATACAGGTGCCGGTAATTCAACTCTTACACCGACATCAACTGCGTTATTTACCATTCCGATTTTATTCTTTGCAAATTCATGTGTTAACCAATCTGCTCCTTCTCTTCCAGGTGCAATAATTGTATATTCTGCTTTAATGATTTCTCCGTTATCAAGAACAATTCCTTTTACTTGTTCACATTCAACGATTAAATTCTTTGCAGAAACATTGTTTAAAATAGTAATTTTTTCATCTAAATAATCTTGCATATGTTTTAATACATCAAGACTTCTTTCAGTTCCTAAATGTCTTACAGGTGAATGAACGAGCTTTAATTCTGCTAATACAGCTTGTCTTTCGATATCTCTGAAGACTTCCATATCAGTTCCAAAAACTTCATCTGTAGCTCCGTGTTCAAGGTACATATTATCAGCATATTTGATTAATTCTTCAACTTTTTCGCGTGACATATAATCGACTAAATGTCCGCCAACATCAGGAGTAAGGGTTAATTTCCCATCAGAAAAAGCTCCTGCTCCGCCCCAACCGCAAAGTAATCCGCAACGTTTACAGTTTACACATTTTGGAGAGCCTTCTCTTATAGGACATTTTCTGTTTTCAATTTTTTGTCCTTTTTCTATTAATACAACTTTCCAATCAGGACGACGTTTCATAATTTCTAACGCACTAAAAATTCCGGCAGGTCCTGCTCCGATAATTGCAACATTGTACATAATTCAAACTCCTAACTACCCTATTACTTATTTAGAATACATGAAAAATAGCCTTAAATCAATTTTGTAAATTTATTCTTTATGATTATATAATCTGGTATATCAACTAATCCTATAGAATGGTTTTTATTGTTTTTGCTTACATTTCTTTACATTGTTATTGTTAAGCCTAAAAAAATATGGTATAATTAACACATAAAAAGGATGTGGAAATTAACTTTTAAATGCCAGATTGGTTATATATGTGTGTTACTAAAATAGGAGATTTAAGGATGAAATTGATTTCTAAAGAAGTAAAAACAGTTAAGTCCTCATTCAATGAAGATTTTGAAGATTATTTAAAAAGACAACAATTAAGAACTACTTTTAATGGTATGGAGTTAAAGTCTTTTTCTTGGTATAGAAAGACTTTAGGTTTAGCTTAGTGTTTAAAGGGAGTATTTAAAAGATTTAAAATTAGTCGTAAATTTATTTACGACTTTTTTTTATGCTTGTTTGTTTCCTATTTCATTTCCTGCAGTCATAAGGGCGAATGGAATAGTCATAGAGATTAAATTTATTATAGGATGTTCTCCAAATTGTCTTGCTGCTAAGCACATATCGTCTACGTGTGCCGAAAAATCACTTAATTTAACAGGGCGACCTTTTCCTTGTTTGAAAATTATTTCGTTGACTTTATTTGCGACAATATTACTGAAATAAACACCTAACATTAAACCGGCCATTGCGGCAGAGGATTTTGCTATTGTTGTTCTATATGTTTTTTTGTAAGGATTCTTTTCTAAGAATTTTTTTCCTAAATTTTCTCCGGCTTTTGCAAAGCGTACCGTGAAAAATGCCGGTAATGATATGTTTGCTATTTGTAATAAAGTTTCTTGGAGTTTAGCTTTTCTGTTTCGTTTATTTTTATCTACTACATACCCTCCGATTAAACCTCCTAAACAAGATCCTGCTCCTATTGTTATTATGTCTTTTTCATCATTGTAAGGTGCTTTTACTAAGTAGCTGTTTTTTATGTTTTTAAACATTTTTTTTGGATTTAATGAGTATCCTTTTGACTTTGATAAATATGCTAAACTTCCAACAACTCCCAAAGCTGTTGTTGTAGCAATTAAATGTTTTTCTGCCTTGTTATAATTGCTATCGTTCCAAGAACCACCATGTCCAAAGTTTATATTTTTATTGTAAATATTATTAATAGAGTCCAACATCACATAACCTTTCGGTTATTATAAAACTCTAAAAGATAAAAATTGACTTATTGTTAAGAAATTTTAACAAATTGGAGAGTAAAATTTAGAAATTTCCTCAAAATATTTTTCTAAAGCTTTATATCCATTGTAAATTTCATTAGTAACTGTCGTATATTTACTAGCTACAATATATTTCAACTCTTTGCATCTTATTTGTAATATGTTGTCAGCATCTCTTCTTAATAATTCATTATTAGAAGTTGACCATTTTTTTAGATAAGACAGTTCTTCATTAATTTGTTTTATAGTTGAAAATTCTAATGTATTGAAATCATATTTCTTTAATAGTTGTATTTCAGAATTACTTATTCTACTTTGAACAGCTTGGAAGCGATATATTCTTTTTATAATAACGTAATTGTCAGCAACTCTTCTGTGTGAATATGGAACAGCACTTTTTGCCAATAAAGCTGATGTTGATAGTGCTGTAAATGCGTCATCATTATTTGATAAACTGCTTTGAACAGGATTAACTACTTCTATCTTCTTATTAATCACTTACCCAAACTCCTTTTCCCTCTTTATAGATTCAATAATATATTAATGAATTAATATTGTCACTAATTTGAAAAATAATTTTTACATAAAGAAACATTATTTGATTTGAGAAGTGTTAATTAGATTTTTTTCTTTTTAGAATATATAATATTTTATATGGGGAAGTTTGATTTATTTAATAAATTTAATAGTGCTGTTCTCGTCGTAAATGAAAAACAGGAATTTGTTTTTGCAAATAATGTTTTTAAGAGAGTTTTTTCTGATTTTGAAAATATAAAGAAATTTTCTCATAAATTAAATTATAGTGTTTGTGCACTAGTTAGTAATGATGTAAGCGTGCATTCTCCAATTTTACAAGCATTAAAATCTTCTCAAGATTTTTCAGCTTATGTAATGTATCAATCTTCTAATAATGAATATTTTTATTATGATTTGAATTCTACTAAAAAGGGTAAATATACAATTATCGTTTTTACTGATGTAACTGCGAAAATCAAATTTGAAAGTAATAATTTATTATTGCAAAACACCCAAAAAAAACTTGCTTTATTGGAAAATGAAAATAAAAATCTTTCAAAAATAAAATTGAAAGCTCAATCACAAGCTATGAAATTGTTATTATTAAATAATGTTTCTAATATTATAAGAGAATCTATAGATTCTTCCGTTATTTTAAATTCTGCTTTAAAAGAACTTTCTCAAATGTTTGGGGCTTTTAGAGCTTATTATGCAAGGTTAGAAGATGATAATCAAAAATATAAGATTATAGAATCATTAGAGGTTGAGGATTTAGGTAAAATAATTTCTTTTGATAATTCTATAAATATACAAATAACAGAAGGTAATATATCTCATCTTTCGTGTATTAAAGAGTATAAAGATGCGAAGCCTTTTAAGGAACTTGTGCAGAGAATAATTTTACCTATTGTTCATTATAATAAAATGCTGGGGATAATAGTTTTATTGACGAAACAAAAAATAAAGCTTGATGATACTTTAGAGGTTTTAAAAGGGGTTTCAGATCAATTGGGAAATGCTATTGTTCAAGCTGAATTATATAAAAAAAATGAACAAATGGTTGTAGATTTGACAAAAGCTTTAGAAGAATTAAAAGATACTCAATTAAAGTTGATTAATTCAGAAAAAATGGCTTCTTTAGGTCAGTTGGTAGCAGGTGTAGCTCATGAAATTAATACTCCAATTGCATCAATAAAATCTAATAATGAAATAATAAAAAAAATTATTTCTCAAATAAAAGATGAAGAAGTTTTCGAGTTATTGGAAGAGATAAATACAATAGATTCAGAAGCTATTGCAAGAATTAACAGGCTTGTTGTTTCGTTGAGAAAATTTGTAAGGTTAGATGAAGCAGAATTGCAAGAAGCAGATATTAATAAAGAGATAGATTTAACATTGGATTTAATAAGGCATGAAACAAAAAATAAAGTTGAAATCATAAAGAATTATGGGAAATTACCTCCGGTTAAATGTTATCCGAATATGTTGAATCAAGTTTTTATGAATGTATTAGTAAATGCAGTTCAGGCAATAAAAGATAAAGGGATTATTACTATTGACACTTTGTTTAAGGATAAAAATTTAATAGTAAAAATAAAAGATAATGGTTGTGGAATTAAAGATCCGGAAAAAATATTTTTTGCAGGATATACGACAAAAGGAGTTGGTGTAGGAACAGGCTTAGGGCTTGCTATTTCTAAAAAAATAATAGAAAAACACGAGGGAAGCATAGAAGTAAATTCAGAGGTGAATAAAGGGAGTGAATTCTGTATTACTATCCCTAGTAAGTAGGAATTGTAAAGTTTTATAAAGCGTCTAAGATTTAGTATTAATAATATTTTTAACTAAGTAGTATTTATAATTTGAATTAAGTTTTGTAAAATAATCTAGTAGAGTAGTAAAAAAAATGTAAAAATATGATATATTAATACTACCGAGATTAAGTGTAAATTTTACCCTTAAAAAGGGATTGTAACAAAAAATTTACAAAAAAATAGATAAAGGCAATTTTAATAAAAACAAAAACTTTATATTACTGTGTAGAAGTAAAATAATATGTTTACATATTGGAGGTAAAGTGTATGGCAATTACAGTAAACGGAAAGAAAAAACAGGTAAAGAAAACTTTTCAAGAACTTATTAATGATTTAATGACATCAAGTTCTGAAAAGGTTAGATATAATGCTGCTCGTATCTTAGGAGAAATGGGCGATTCTAAAGCTGTTGAACCGTTAATTGATGTTTTGAAAAATGACAAAAACGGTTCTGTTCGTTTATATGCTGCTCGTGCTTTAGGTGAATTAGGTGATACAAAGGCTACTGAGCATTTGATTGAATCTTTAAGAGAAGATAGAAATGTTGATGTTAGAGTTCGTGCTGCCAGAGCATTAGGACGTTTAGGCGGAAAAATTGTTGTAGAACCTCTCGTTGAAGCATTAAATGATGAAAATTCTCAAGTTTGTATAACAGCGACTGATGCTTTAATTGAAATTGGTGATGTTGCAACAGATGCGTTGATGAATTCTTTAGATCACGAAAAGGTTAATGTTCGTTGTGACGCAACTCGTGCATTAGGTGAAATTGGTAATAAAAAATGCGTTGATAAAATTATTAATATGTTATATGACGAATGGGTTAATGTTAGAATTTATGCTGTAACTTCTTTAGGTAAATTAAATGATAAAAAAGCTGTTCCTGCATTAATTGACGTTATGAAAAATCGTTCTGAAAATGATTTGGTTAGAGCAGGTGCTGCTGCAGCATTAGGTGTTCTAAGAGATCAAAGAGCTTTATTACCATTAAGAGAATTGATTATGGAAGCTGAAGAATTAGGTGAATTAGAAGATACAGCTTTAAAATCATTTAAGAAAATTATGGCTGCTAATTGGCAAGCTATTCCTGGTGCTACTCAACAAAAGAAACCAACTGCATCATTTTAATATAATTTAAAAACTTAAAGGGCGACTGATTTTTATTAAAATCAGTCGCCCTTTTTGTATATCTTTGTAACAAAAAAGCAATTTTTTTTATTTGAATTACTTAATGAATATATAGGGGAATATTAGATAGGAGTTTATTGATTTGAGTTTATTAAATTCTGCAAAAGTAATTGCGAAATATTGTACAAAACCCGAACAGTATATTTTGGTTAATAAAACGAGATTTAATTTAGGTGATACTAATGTGAGTTTAGTTTTTAATAAAGATATTGATATCGTAAATGGGAAATTAGTTAATGATAAGTTGGCTGAAATTGGTACTACTGCTTTGCAATTAGAGAAAGATTTTGTACAAAAGTTTCCTGATGCAAAAAAGGAAGTTAAAGATATATTTGAGAAACTCGATACAGTTGAAAGTTTTTCTTTTCGACCCAAAAGTGCCGGTTCTATGGAAACTAAACTAGAGCGAGAATTTATAGCAGGGAAACCTTTTAATTCGTTTAGTGATGCTAAAGAATTGGTAAGAGATGGCATTGGAAGTAGAATATTTCTGAAATCTTTGCCTGAATTGTCTTCTAAAGAAATAAAGAAAATGTTAAATGAATTTAGATTAAATGGTGAAGAATTATCTAAGCAAGATAAGAAAATTTTGTATAAATATGTTTATGATTATCCGATGAGTTTGGAAGAAAAGAAAAATGGTTTTCCAATTTTTGAGAAATTTGTTGAGCCTTTAATACAAAAACAGTCGCAACAGGTTGTTGATGAAATTAGTTTATCAATTGTTAAAAATTCAATGATTAAAAAAGGTTTATCAATAGAAGATGTAAGAGCAAAAGGTATGCTTTCTGATGTTTTAATAGAAAGATTACAAAAAGAAGACATTAAACCTTTAGAATTTGATTTGGTAAATAATTATAGAGGTGAATTTGGACTTCCAGTTTTTACTAATGCTCAGTTGCAACAAATAGAAAAAGCTTCTGGGGCTAAATTAAAGATAATTTCACGCCCTGATTTGTTGGATTATGATAAATATCCTAAAGAATATATAGAAAAAATGCAAAAATCCATCAGGCAAAGTGGCTATCGTACTGCTCAAGGAAATGTTATTCATAAAAATGGAGTTAGAGGAAAATTCCAATTTAGAGATCTTTTTACTAATGATTTTGCCGAATATGAACATATTGCATATGATTTAAGAATGGGTAAGAATACTTTGGGAGAATTGTTTAATGATTATAAACGAGAAATCTCTAAATTAAGTGATAATGAATATAGTAAATATACGCAATATTTGAGTGAATGTTATAATTATTATAATAGAAAGTCTATAGGTTTACCGACTCATAAACCTAAATTGCCAAAGGGTTTTAATAAAATATTAAGTGAAGAAAATATGAAAAATTTGCATGATTTAAATGAAAAAAGAATAAAAGAATTAAACAAAAATTTTGTTCCGTCTTTTGTTCAAGTAGCTTAGGGGTTTTTAGTATGATAAAATATGATATAAATAAAATCAGAAATAGTAAAAATATAAATTTTCGTCCGAGGTTAAAAATGGATATAATGAAAAATATTGAAAATATGATAACAACTATGAAAGCTCGTGTTGAAAGAGAGATTCCAGATACAGGCTATTTTAGAAATTTTGCTGAAAATTTTGAGAATAAAGATAGTAAAATTTTTGGAAAGTATATAGCTTTATCTGTTGAAAAAGATGAAATGATTGATGGTGAAGCTTTATTGAAAATATCTGTTCTGCATCCTAATTTACCCGTTGATGCTTCAAGTTTGTTAGTTGCAGGAAGTAGAAAAAAAATTCTTGATTATATGAATAAAGAAAATTTTATCGATGAAGTTAAAACTTCTATATTGGAATTGTCAAAAAGTTTAAGAGAATCTAATTTATAATTAAAAAGATTTCTGAAATACTATTCAGAAATCTTTTTTTTGTTTACTGCTTTCAAAAGTCTTCATCAGCTTCTTTAGCTAAAACATCTTCATTGTCATTCGATTTAAAAATATCTAATTTCATATTTTCAAAATCTAAATCAACATTAACGCAATCTCCTTTTTCCCACTCTAGTTGATTTAAAAAATCTTTAGGAATTTTTATGTATAATTCATTGTCCCAATAAACAAGTTTTGTTTTCATTTTATACCCTCCTTTTCTATAAAATTTTTTCATTTATAGAGAAAAAGAGCAATTAAACGGTTTACTAATTTATTTGTTAAAAAAAAATAATGTTAAAAAAAGTTACAAAAATTTTTTAATGTAAAAACATAAACTTGCGAAAAAAAAGTTTTTATAATAGAATTTTCATGTCAGAAAATAACCCACATTTGAATATTTATTAAATGCCGAAAGACGGGCGTTTTTGATGTTTGAATATTCGGATGTAATATAAAATAAAAAATAGTACAACTGTTAGAAAAATAGGAAAGGTATAACATGACAGAAGAAATTAAACAAGTTGAAGAAGTTGTTGCAGAAGCTACAGAAGAAGTAGTTGAAGAATCAGCTGTTGTAGAAGAAGCATCAGTAGAAGCTCCTGCAAAAAAACAACGTAGCAGAAAGAAAAGAGTAGAAACTCAAGAAGTAAAACAAGAATCAGAATGGAAAGAACAAGTAGTTCAAATCCGTCGTGTAACAAAGGTTGTAAAAGGTGGTAAAAAATTAAGCTTTAGAGCAATCGTTATTGTAGGAAACCAAAAAGGTCAAGTAGGTGTTGGTTGTGCAAAAGCATCTGAAGTTATCGTAGCTATTCAAAAAGCTATTGCAGATGGAAGAAAGAATTTAATAACAGTACCTATCTTTAAAACAACAATTCCTCACCCAATCACAGGTCGTTCAGGAGCAGGTGCAGTTATGTTAAGACCGGCTTCACAAGGTACAGGTATTATTGCAGGTGGAGCTGTTCGTTCAGTATTAGAACTTGCTGGTATTGAAAATATTCTTTCAAAATCATTAGGTTCAAAATCACCTTTAAATGCAGCTAATGCAACATTAGAAGCATTAAAATCATTAAGACCATTCTCAGAAGTTGCTAAAAAACGTGGTCTTACAATGGCTGAATTATTAAACTAGTAGGCTATTTTCAGTTAAAAATTTAGATGAAATAATAAGACTAATAGTAAAAAGGAATATAAAAATGGCAGAAACAAAACAAATAAAAATAAAACTTGTAAAAAGTTTAATAGGATGTTCTGAAGCACAACGTAGGGTTGCAAAAGCTTTAGGATTAAGTAAAACAAACCAAGTTGTTGAACATTATAACAGTGCAACAATTATGGGAATGGTAAATAAAATTTCACACTTATTGGAAGTACAAGAATAGTAAAAGAAAAGAGGAAAATAAATTATGGCAGATAAAATTTTGTTAGAAGATTTGAGACCTGCAGAAGGATCAACTTCAAAATCAAAAAGAGTAGGACGTGGACGTTCATCAGGACATGGTAAAACATCTTGTCGTGGTCATAATGGTGAAGGTCAACGTTCAGGCAGAACTTCAAAAAGAGGTTTTGAAGGCGGACAAATGCCAGCATATAGAAGATTACCAAAATTAAAAGGTTTCCAATTGATTAATCAACGTAATTATGCAGAAATCAATGTTGGTAGACTTGCTGAATTAGAAATTACTGAAATATCTTTAGAATCATTAAAAGAAATTAGAAAAGCTCATCCTTCTTGTGATGGTTTGAGAATTTTAGGAAATGGTGAAATTAAAAAAGCTATCAATGTAAAAGCTAGCTATGTAACACCATCAGCAAAAGAAAAAATTGAAGCAGCAGGCGGAAAGGTTGAATTAGTATAATGGCAGGAGCAAATCATAGCGGAATGAGAATACCTACAACGGCAGATTTAATGTCTATGTGGAATGCATCAGGCTTAAAAGAGAAATTGATTTTTACTTTTTTAATGCTTGTTCTTTTCAGATTTGGTATTCATTTACCGATTTATGGTATAAATAATGAAGCTTTTGCTAATTTAGCAGCCGGAAATAATTTGCTAGGCTTTTTAGATTTATTTACCGGTGGAGCTTTAGGAAAAGTTTCTATATTTGCACTTGGTATAGGGCCTTATATTACTTCTTCAATTATAATGCAGTTAATGGCAGTAATTATTCCTGCTTTAGAAAAATTGCAAAAAGAAGAAGGTGAGGCTGGCAGAAGAAAGTTATCGCAATATACAAGATTGTTTACTGTTGTTTTAGCAGCATTTCAAGGTTGTATATTTATGAGCTTTTTAGCACATATGCAAACAGGAATATTACCAGGTTTGAATCATGCAATGTTCTATGTATCATCAGTTATAACATTGACTGCAGGTTCAGTGCTTGTAATGTGGATTTCAGAATTAATCACAGAAAAAGGCATTGGAAATGGCGGTTCATTGATAATTTATGTAGGTATTTTATCAGGAATACCTCTTTATTCTTCAAGAACTGCACAAATGGTTTCTAATGATTCTGCTTTAATGTGGGGTTTAGTTCTTTTATTAGTAATTTTCTTTGCAACAATGGTTTTCATTGTAATAATGCAAGAAGCTATTAGAAAGGTCATAATTGTAAATCCTAAAAGACAAGTCGGTAATAAAGTTTACGGAGGAGTAAATACTTTTATTCCTTTTAAACTTAATCCTGGAGGGGTAATGCCGATAATTTTTGCAGTAGCAATTTTATTGTTCCCTTCTACTGTATTGAGTGTAATCGGTCAAGCAAGTATACAAGCCGGTTGGGCACAAAGTTTGATTTTAACTTTGAATAAGATTTTTAATCCGAGCGGTGCTGTATATTATGTAATATATTTTGTTTTGATTGTTGCATTGACATTTTTCTACGCATCAATTATGCCAAATATGCAACCTAAAGAGATTGCCGATAATTTGAAAAAATATGGTTCTTCAATCCCTGGTATAAAACCTGGTAGACCAACTGCAGAAGCTCTTGATAAAATTCTTTCTAAGACAACTTTTATTGGAGCTTTGGCTTTGGGTATTATTGCATTAGTTCCATCTTTTGCTAGTTATATTACTAAGATTACTACTCTTCAAGGTATTGGAGCAACTTCTTTGATAATTATGGTTGGTGTTGCTTTAGATTTGATTAATCAAGTTAAAACACATTTGTTGGCAAGAAATTATGAATCTTTCTTGAAGGATTAATGTGGTAAATTTATAAAAAAGATGAGATTTTTATCTCATCTTTTTTTATTTGTAAAGATTTGTAAAAGAATAATTCTTTTATGAAATCGTATAAATTTTAAATACTTTATATATATGTAAATCGGTCATAACAAAAATGTTATATAAGTGATAAAAGAGTGAGAGAAAGAGAATTTAACAGCTTCCCTTAAAAGGGAAGTTTTTATTTAAGATAATTAATAAGCCCTTCTAAAGCAAAAATATAACTTTGTTCCTTGAAACCTACAACTTGTCCAATACAAACTCCTGAAATAAGGGACGTATGTCTAAATTCTTCTCTGGCGTGAATATTAGTCATATGGATTTCAACAGTCGGGATATTAACTGCGGCAATAGCATCTCTTATTACTATACTAGTATGAGTGTATCCGCCTGCGTTAATTAGAATTCCGTCATAAATATTCTTTGCTTGTTGAATTTTATCAACAATTTCACCTTCGTGATTGCTTTGAAAAGTTTCTACTTCGCAATTAAGACTTTTGCCTTTTTCAACAATAAGAGTTTCTATATCTTTAAGAGTTGTAGAACCGTATTTTTCAGGTTCTCTTTGACCTAACATATTTAAATTAGCACCGTTAATAAGTAAAATTTTCATAATAATTAAATACCTTTCAATATCATACTTTTTATAATACAATAATAATTAAAAGAATGCGAGGAAAAAATGGTTAACAAACGCTGGTATGACAAAGATCCGATTTTAAAAGAAGCTTTGGAATTATTAAGATTATCTCCTGATGAAACAAAAAGTGAAGCAGCAGAATTTATGTTGCAGCTTCAAGAACAAGTTGCAGGAGAAGTTATTGAGCATGTTTATGACATAATAAATACATATCAGGGTAAAGGGAATCGTTGGTATGATAATGATCCAGTGATGTTAAAAGCTGTAGAACTTTTGAGAAATGCTCCAGCAAGTGTGCAAAGAGTTGCAGCTTTAAAACTTTTAATCGCATTAGAACAAAAAAGTTTTGAAGGAATTGATATATAAATGAAAGATGTTCAAAATCAATCTGATACAAGAGGTGTAGATATTCAAAAAGTTGGTATTAAGGGTATAGAATTACCTTTAAAAATTCAACGTAAAGATGCGGATGATATTGTTGTGTATTCAAATGCAACTGCCGGAGTTTCTTTACCCGCTCATTATAAGGGAACTCATATGTCACGTTTTGTTGAGGTGTTAAATGAGTGGCGAACTAAAAAAACTCTTGGGATTGATATCAAAGGTTGTGTGGAAGCTATTGTCAAAAAGCTTGAGGCAAAGAGTGGTTATTTAAAGTTAGATTTTAAATATTTTATTAATAAGACATCTCCTGTTACAGGGATATCAGCACCTATGTGTTATGATTGCTTTTTTGAAGGAATTTTAGATAATTATAATGAAGAGGATGAAGAGTATCGTTTCTTTTTAGGAGTAAAAGTTCCGGTAACAACTTTATGTCCTTGTTCAAAAGAAATTTCAGATTATGGGGCTCATAATCAGAGAGCAATTGTTTCTGTAAAGGTTACGTATCCGGAAGAGGAACATATTTGGTTAGAAGATTTAGTTAGAGATATAGAGAAATCTGCATCTTGTGAGCTTTATCCTTTGTTAAAACGTGAAGATGAAAAATTTGTAACAGAAAAAGCCTATGATAATCCTAAATTTGTTGAGGATGTTTTAAGAGATGTTGTTGTTTTAATGAGGAATAACGATATTATTGACTCTTTTGAAGTGGAATGTGAATCATTAGAAAGTATTCATAACCATTCGGCTTGGGCTTATCAGGCAGAAGGATAAAAATAAAATATATCCTTGTATTTCTCTTGTTCTGGTTTTATAATATTCAATAAAGGACTATAGGGGATGATAAGAAGAGTTTGTTTATTGATAATTTCAATATTTATTCTGTGTGGAGTTGTATCTGCTCAGAGTGTTTACTCTAATTATGTTCCTAAAGAAAATGAAGTGATTTTTAATCAATCAATGTTTAAAATTGATGTAGTAGATCCTCAATTTTCTACAAACTGGAAAGGTGCCAGTTATCCAGGATTAAGAGGTGCAAATCAACTTGTTATATATACTCCGGCTTTTGGGTATAGAACTAATACTAATGAATTTGGAACGGAAGCTGTTGTTGTAGGAGATACTGTAACAGCTTTAAGTGGTGCGGATTCTTTAATTCCTGCAAATGGTATTGTTATTAGTGGACATGGACAAGCTAAAAAGTGGATTCATGAAAATGTAATGGTTGGAGCTAAGATTTCTATTGATTTGAATAAAAAAGTTATAACTTCATATATTACATCAGATACTTTTCTATATAGTGCAAGAGAAAAAATAAAAGAAGTTCAAAACATGATGCTTTATTATATTCAAAATTTTTCTGATTATAATCAGAAAAGAACTTCTCAAAATATTGCAAAAGCTAATGATTATATTGATAAAGCTCAAAAAGACAGCAATAATTCTCAAAAGTATGCATCCCGTGCTATAGATTATGCAAATTTAGCAATGTCAACGGTTATACCATATGATTCAAATGAATTGAAGGGAGTTTGGATAAGACCGACTTTTTATTCTGAAAAAGATATTGTAAAGGTTTTAGGACAATTATCTGATTGTGGAATAAATAATATTTTTATAGAAACATATTATCACGGTAAAACTATATTTCCTTCAAAAACGATGCAAAAATACGGTTTTATCTCTCAAAATGAGGATTTTGTCGGATTTGATCCTTTAAAGATTTGGATTAACGAAGCTCATAAGCGAGGTATAAAAGTTCATATTTGGTTTGAGACTTTCTATGTAGGAAATAAACCACCGGAAACAAATCCAAATTACATTTTGTCTAAAAAACCTCAATGGGCAAATTATCAAAAGAAAAATGCAGATTCTTCAACAATTCCTTATTCAATATCTGAACATAACGGATATTTTATAGATCCGGCAAATCCCGAAGTTCAGAGATTTTTACAAGAACTCTTGGCTGAAATTATAGTTTCATATAGACCTGATGGTATAAATTTAGATTATATAAGATATCCTCAATCATTGGATATTAGTTATTCAAATTACGATATGTCGAATTGGGGCTACACAAAATTTGCAAGAAATGAATTTAGAAATATATACGGAGTAGATCCGATTACTTTAAAGACAAGTGATTATTTATGGTATAGTTGGAGGGTTTATAGAGCCAATAAAGTTACTGATTTTGTAAAGAAAACATGTAAATTATGTAGGGCTAATAATATTATGCTAACAGCTGTTATTTTCCCTAATAGAGGACTGGCTTTAACTACAAAAATGCAGGATTGGCGTAATTGGTCTATGAATAATTATGTAGATGGTTTTACTCCTTTATTTTTAACTTGTAATGATGCTACAGCAACGAATTTAATGGAAGAAATTTTAAGAAATAAATCTAGTAGTACAAAATTGTATGCGGGTTTATTCGTGACATTTATGAATGGTGCTACTTCTGATTTAATGAAGCAAATTCATGCTGCAAGACGATTTGGTTTAAATGGTTTGATAATTTTTGATTATGCACATTTAACTGATATGTATATTAACACTCTTACAGAAAGTGTTTTTAGACCAGTAAGAAAAGAAGTTGTAATAACTGAAAGCTATACAAAGTCTTCTACTCAAAAAAAGGATTAAGGAGATGGAAGAAGATAAAAAAGACGAAAATGAAAAAACAAGAAGAGCTTTTTTAGGTATTTGGTTCGATTGTTGTCATACTTATGGAAGGCTTTATAAAAATAAGGACGGGACTGCATACGTTGGAAGATGTCCAAGTTGTTTGCGACCTGTAAGAGTTAGAATTGGCGGAGAAGGAACGAGTAGAAGATTTTTTAGAGGCGAATAAGTTTTAATAAAGAAAATAAGAGGTAATTTATGAATTTAGAAGAATTAAGAAAAGAAAATGAAGTTTTAGATATTTTTTGTGAATTAGTTCAAATACCATCTCCATCATTAAAAGAAGAGAAAGTTATTGAGTGGATTTTAAATTTTGCTAAGAAAAATGAAATAGATGCAAAGTGTGATAATTATGGAAATGTTTATATTAATATCCCTGCAAAGGATTCTACTAAAGAACCGATTATGTTATCTTCTCACATGGATGTCGTAGGTGATGATAGTCCGATTGAATTAATTTTAGATGGCGATTATATTAAAGCGAAAGGACGAACTCTTGGTGCTGATGATAAAGTTGGGGTTGCATGTGCTTTAAAACTTGCAAAAGACATTAAAAATGGTATTGTTGATGCTGCCGGAGGACTTGAAATAACATTTACCAGAGATGAAGAAACCGGTATGAGTGGGGCGGAACATTTAGAATTTGATAAGTTTAAATCAAAATATGTTTTAGTATGTGATGCGGATAAACTTGGACAATTACAGGTTTCAGGTGCAAGTTATACAAATGCTAAGATTATCGTAAAAGGACTTAAAGGTGGACATTCTGGTATTGATATTGCAGATACTACTAGATTAAATGCTGCAAAGTTAATTGCAGAATTAATTGCAGAGTTTCCTCAAGGTGTTTATTATACTGATAATACCGGAGTTATTACATCTTGTAATATTGGTGCAATTGTAGCGGGAGGGGTTCAAAATTCTGTTGCTTCAATTGTTGAAAAAGGAACAAAAACAAATAATTATATTGAAGAAATTATGAAGAAGTCTTCAACTAATATAATAAATACTTTAGGAATGGCTTCTTATTCAATAAGAAGTGCTTCTGTAGAAAAAGAAAATGAATTAAAAGCGTTGATGCAATCAATAATTAATAAATTCAATAAAAAATATAAAGGTTTAGCGGAAGCTGAAATCGAATTTGAAATACATTTACTTCCTTTTGAAAAAGCTGATGATGATAGAATAGAGAAAGTTCATACAAAAGCCTGTGAAATTGTAGGAATAAAAAATGATATTTCATCTTTTCATGCGGGAGCTGAAACTCATATTTATTGCCATAATAAAAATTCTAAAGGTGAATATTTTATGCCATCATTGTTAGGTTTAGCGGATGTTTATAATATGCATTCAGCCGCTGAAAAAGTAGATTATAAAACTTTGTTAAAAGGCTATGAAGTTATAAAAAATACTTTTATAAATTTTAATAAATAGTTAGCAAAAAATATTTTTACAGATTTTATAGATATTAAAGGAGTCGAAATTATGAATATCAAATCAATAAGAAACATCAAAATGCCACAGGCAAGAGCTTATGAACCAAGAGTAAAAGTTGCTGGAAAAGTTGATGGTTATGTAGAAGCAATGTTGGATCATTACAATGCAAAAATTGAAAATCTTGCAAGTTTATATGATAGAAATATAAAACTTGCACAAAAAGATAAAACTGTTTTGGTAAATTCCGGTATGATAACTTCTAAAATAGATTTAAAAAAGTTAACACACGCTAATGATTTTTATAAAGGTATTGTAGATAATATAAAAGCAAATAGCGAAGCTGGAACAAAAGGGCTTGATAAAGCTTTTACCAGATTAGTATAATTAAGAAAGTAATGTAAAATAAAAACTCCTCAAATTTAGTTTGAGGAGTTTTTATTATGAAATCAATTATTATTATTTCATAGCATTTTCAACAGCAACTGCTACAGCAACAGTTGCACCAACCATAGGGTTGTTACCCATACCGATAACGCCCATCATTTCTACGTGAGCAGGAACAGAAGAAGAACCAGCAAATTGAGCATCGCCGTGCATTCTACCCATAGTATCTGTCATACCGTAAGAAGCTGGACCAGCTGCAACGTTATCTGGGTGAAGAGTTCTTCCAGTACCACCGCCGGATGCTACTGAGAAGTATTTTCTACCGTTTTCCCAGCACCATTTTTTGTAAGTACCAGCTACTGGGTGTTGGAAACGAGTTGGGTTAGTTGAATTACCGGTAATTGATACATCAACACCTTCTTTAATCATAATTGCAACGCCTTCGTTTACATCATCTGCACCGTAGCATCTTACTTTTGCTCTTTCTCCTTCAGAGAATGGAGTTTCTTTAACGATTTTTAATTCGCCAGTTTTGTAATCATATTCAGTTTCAACAGATGTAAAACCGTTGATTCTTGCAATGATATGAGCAGCATCTTTACCAAGACCGTTTAAGATAACTCTTAAAGGATTTTTTCTTACTTTATTAGCATTTCTAGCAATACCAATAGCACCTTCAGCAGCTGCGAAAGATTCGTGACCAGCTAAGAAGCAGAAACAATCTGTTTCTTCTCTTAATAACATAGCTGCTAAGTTACCGTGTCCGATACCTACTTGTCTTCTGTCACCAACTGAACCAGGTACTGCAAATGCTTGTAAACCTAAACCGATAGCTTCAGCTGCTTCTGCTGCAGTTTTAAGACCTTTTTTAATTGCAATTGCACAACCTAAAGTATAAGCCCAAGAAGCGTTATCAAATGCGATAGGCTGAATACCTTTAACAATAGCATCTACGTCGATGCCTTTTGATAAACATAGTTCGCGAGCATCTTCTAAAGATTTGAAACCATATTCAGGTAAAACTTTTTTAAGAGTAGCTTCACGTCTATCTTGTCCTTCAAATTTTACTGTCATAATTATTTTTCCCTTTTTTATTTTAATTCTTACTTTATTAATTGTAGTTTTATTATTGAGGGGAATTTGCAAGTTTAAATTTTTATTTGTAGTTTATATCTTGTTCCCCGATAATGTGTCTACGTGTGTTTTGTAGTTTTGCATACGAGGGGAATTTGTAGGTTTAATTTCTATTTGTAGTTTATACCTTGTTCCCCGATAATGTGTCTACGTGTGTTTTGTAGTTTTGCATACGAGGGGAATTTGTAGGTTTAATTTCTATTTGTAGTTTATACCTTGTTCCCCGACAATATGTCTACGTGCGTTTTGTAGTTTTGCATACGAGGGGAATTTGTAGGTTTAATTTTTATTTGTAGTTTATACCTTGTTCCCCGACAATATGTCTACGTGCGTAGCACTATTCTTCACGTGGATCGATGTACTTAACAGCGTCAGCAAATCTGCCGTAAGTACCGATATTTTTTTCGTAAGCTTCTTTTGGATCAACGCCTTTTTTGATAGCATCCATAACTTTTCCTAAGTTTACGAATTGGTATCCGATAACTTCATCATTCTTATCAAGACCCATTTTTAAGATGTAACCTTCAGTAAGTGAAAGATATCTAACACCTTTTTGTTTAGTAGAGTGGATAGTACCACACATAGAGCAAAGTCCTTTACCTAAATCTTCAAGGCCTGCACCAACAGGAAGTCCGTTTTCAGAGAATGCTGATTGAGTTCTTCCGTAAACGATTTGTAAGAATAATTCTCTCATTGCAACGTTGATAGCATCACAAACTAAGTCTGTATTTAAAGCTTCAAGGATAGTTTTTCCAGGAAGGATTTCAGCAGCCATAGCAGCTGAGTGAGTCATACCTGAACATCCGATTGTTTCTACTAAAGCTTCTTGAATGATACCTTCTTTAACGTTAAGAGTTAGTTTACATGTACCTTGTTGAGGAGCACAGCAACCGCATCCGTGAGTTAAACCTGAAATATCTTTGATTTCTTTACATTTTGTCCATTCACCTTCTTGAGGGATTGGAGCTGGTGAACCTTTAATACCACGATGTACGCAGCATTTTTCTTCGATTTCGTGTGTAATTTCTATTTTGCCCATTTGACCTCCTTATTAATCAAAATTCTTAGCATTTACTATATATTTCTACACATTTTTATACTAAAAAGCTATCTTGTTCCGATAGTTTCATTATATTACAAACAAGGGCTAAATCAATTAGGGGGTAGTGAGGAGTGAATAGTGAGGAGTGAATAGAAATTTAATATTATTATGTAGGGTGCAATTTTTAATTTATTAAGTTTTTTATCTTTCATTTGTAGTAGTTTTATATTTGCTATACAATATGAGGCATGAAAGCCAATTTTAACAATTTTATCAACATTGTATTAACTAATTCAAATGGCAATCGCAAAAACTGTGTTTTATTTGATTATGCGAATAACAAGTCTGTAAATCAGCGAATTTTTCAAAATGAAAAGCTTGTAAAAACAATTCATGAAAACGGTTTCACAAATTACTCACAAGAAACAGGAAGACCTTTGCTTTCTTTTGTTAGAGATTCTTCTAAAAAGATTTCTCATGTTTTTTCAGAAAAAACCGGAAAACTAAAACATATTGTCAAAAAAGATTATTTAAATGATTCTGGATATTATGCCAATTTTGATAAAGATGGGCTACTTAGAAGCGTAACTATTCTTAAGACAGATAAAAATGATTTTAAATCAAAATATTATTTGAACAAGAATGGAGATGTTATAAAAATAAAACGCAAAAAACCTGAATGGGATGGGGAATTAGCAATTAAATATAATTCTACAACTGATGAAGTTGAGTTCATACAAAAAGACCAAAGGTTTTTTCTTAATAGTTTTGTATTAAAAGAAGAAAATCACTATAATGATGATTTTGGGAAAAAACTTGTAAAAAAAGTTACGAAATATTTTAATTGTGACGGTTCAGTAGACAAAGAAATTACAAAGTTTGCTCAAAAAGATAACAAAACCTATAAATATGAGTATATAGGTTCCAGTAATACTTCTCTTTCTCCGAATGTTTATCAATCATTTGACAAAAACGGGAGTATGATATTTTGGTGGATTAAAGAAAGATTTAACAAATCTCCAAAATTGCCATATTCGGTGTTTTTGAATAATAAATTTTTAGATAATTTTCCGATTAATATTTCAAAATTTGTACAGAAAGATTACTTCGAATTTATTTCAGGTAAGCATTTTCTTAGAAATTTAATTAATTCTACTAACAAAAATATGTAGGGTGCAATTTTTGTAAATTAGTAAGTAGTGAGTAGAAATTTATTATTAATTTCTTCTAAACTTCTAAATTTATCTCCTTATCATTTTTACAATACCCTCCACTTGAGGGAGGGTCGAAATCTTTGATTTCGGGGTGGGGTTGTACAACTTAAAAGGTGCAAAAAATTGCACCCTACATACTAACTATCTATCTTTTTCCGAAAGTTTTATTATATTACAAACAAGGGGTAAATCAATTAGGGGATAGTGAGGAGTGAATAGTGAGGAGTGAATAGAAATTTAATATTTGTAAATTGTGTAGGTCGGAGATTAACATGTAATAGCTAAAATTCAAATAATTTTGCAAGTTCTGTATTTAAAGCTTTTGCAAATCTTTTTGCTGTTGAAATTGTGGTATCTGTAATTCCACGCTCTATAGCACTAAGATAACTTGTTGAAATATTTACTTTAAAAGCAAGTTCTTCTTGTGTGAAATTAGCGTTTTTTCTAAGCTGTACAATTTTTTGTCCAAATTTTCGAGCTAAGACCTTATCATATTTATAAATTTTTCTTCCCATTAATAAAATTCTAAGTTACTGTTTGACAAAATAAAAACTATGGGATAGTATTTATATATTCAAAATGCAATAATATAAATATTTTTAGTTTATAATATTTTTTACATTCTGATTGTAATATTTAAAAAGAAAGAAGGTTTTATGCCAAAAACATTACTAATAGATTTGGATGGTGTGTTAAACACATATTGTGGAAATTTCAGTGAAAGTCAAATTCCAGCTCCAAGAAATGGGGTAAAAGAATTTTTACAAACTCTTGCCAAAACTTATAAAATTGAAATATTTACAGTAAGGAATAAAAAACTCACATATGAATGGTTAAAAAAATATCAATTAGATGAATTTATACATGATATAACTAACGTAAAAAATCCTTATGCCAGTGTGATTTTAGATGATAGAGCTTTGAGATTTGATGGAGATTTTGACAAAGCTTTGTCAGAAATTTTAAACTTTACTCCATATTGGAAAAATCTTTGATTATGAAATCTTTTTAATATCATCAACAAAATCTTTTAAATCTGTAACGAAACTTTTTGAGTATGTATTATAAAAGTTGGTTGCTTGTTTTTTTGCGAAATCAAATAGCTCTGATCTGGCATTATCACCTTTTGTATCACTATTTAATAGAGAACTGAAAAATGAAATTGCTTCATGACCTGTAACATCGCCATTATGATCCATATCAAAAGGATTAGAGATATTATTTTCTTCAATATTTATTTTTTCTCCAATTGCTTCCATTTGATCTTGAGCTGTTTCTGAAAATTCTGTACCATCAAGATTTTCTATTTGAAAACCAGCAGGCATGCCTAAGCCTGTAATAGTGTTATTTTCTTGGCTATCAATTTTGTTCAATAATTGTTTCTCTAATAAATCAGCAAAAGTAGAATCGTCCAAATTAAAATCTGGCGTTGATTTTATCCCGCCTAAATTATTTCCTATTCCGCTTATTGCATTAGAAATCAAACTCATATTCGTATAATAGCTTATATTTATAAAAATACCCTCCTTCAAAAAGTTGAAGTATTAGGAATTGTTTAGTATAATTTTTTTATTTAGGAGAGATTGAGTATGAAAAAATTTTTATCAATTTTAACAGTTATATTTTTATCCGCACATATTGTGAGTGCAGTTGAATATTCTTCTATTAGTTATCCAAATTTAAAAGAAGAGGCTAAATTAAAAATTGATAATTATACTTGGTCTAATAAAGTAAAAAGAGCTGATAAAGATTATTATATAAAAATGATTTGTGACGGTACCGGAAGTTATTCTGAATTTTATAAATCTACTGGAGAATATGCTTTTACTACTGGTTGTCAGTATGAATTTTTAAAAGATGGTAAATTATTTGGGTATTCTAATCAGGATTTGAAATTTTATGAATTTACATTAGATGATAATAATTTAAATAAAAGAGAACTTTCGCAGGAGGAGGTTCAAGAACTTTTCCCAAATTTTAAGATTATAAAAATATCAGAATTTAGTCCGAATACTAATTCTTTGAAAATTAAAAAATCTATTAAAAATTTAAAACTAATTGTATTAAATGATACAGATAGAAATTTTTATCATTATTCTTTTACATCCGGAAATGCTAAATATGAATTATATCCTTTAAGCGGATTTATAAACATCAAAAAAAGAGGGATGATACAGTTTTCTCATTTTGGAGATAATACAAAAGACAATCCTTGGTTTATTATTCTTGTAAGATAGATTGAGCTGCAACATAAGCTGTAGACCAAGCGTTTTGGAGGTTAAAACCACCACATAATCCATCGATATTTAAAATTTCGCCTGTAAAATATAGGTTTGGATATTTTTTAGCTTCCATTGTTTTAGGATTTATTTCATCTAAATCAATACCGCCAGCAGATACTGTTTCTTCACCTTTATTTGTTCCTATTATTGTTATTTCAAAATTATGTATTTTTTCTAAAATCAAATCTCTTGTTTTTCCGTCAATCTTGTGAGCTTTGACTTCTGATAAGTCTTCTAAAAAAGATTTAACAAAATTAATTGGTAAAATCTTTGATAAAATATTTTTCAATTCTTTATGCGGGTTTTTATTTAACAATTCTTGTAAATCAAATTCATAAGGGTACAAGTCGAATGTTAGTTTATATGGAATGTTGTCTTTAGTTTTAAAAGAAGAAATTTTATAAGTTAAAGGACCTGATATTCCAAAATGAGTAAATAACAAATCGTCTGTTATTTTTAAATCTTTAGAATAAACATTTTTTATAACTATACCTGATAGTTCTTTAAAATTTTCTTTAGAATTAAGTCCCACAAGAGCTGGGGTAAATGGAATAGTATTTAAATTTAAATTTTTAAATAAAAGTTCATTCTTAAATTTATCGCCACCAATAGATACTACAACATCAGTGAAAAAATATTCAGCTTTATTTGTTTTTATTTTATAGCCACCTTCTAAAGGTGTGATAATAATAACTCTTTCCTTTATAAAATTTACCCCCTTTATTTTATTGAGGATTTTTTCTTGAACGTCTTTTGAGGAGTTTGAAGTTGGATAAATTCTTCCATTTTCTTGGCTGTAGGTCTCTATTCCAAGCTCATCAAAAAGGGCTAATGTTTCATATGTCCCAAATTGAGAAAATATAGAATAAAGAAATTTTTCACCTCTAGGATAATTTTTGACCAAATCTTTAAAATCGTATTCCGCATGAGCGAGATTACATCTTCCGCCACCAGTTGGAAGGATAGTTCTCAATGGGGTAGAAAAATCGAATATGCTGACATCCATTCCGGATTTTAAAAGATAATAAGCACATATACAACCGGAAGCTCCTGCACCAATAATTGCAACTTGTTTATTCATTAAAACCCCTTAAATTCTTGTCCCATAAAGACAAACCATTTCAGGGTTTTCTAAATCTTCATAAATTTCGCTTATATTTTTATTAAACAAAGGATGTACAAAATCTTGGGCTATCTCAAGCATAGGTACTAATAAAAATGCTCTTTTATGGAAAAATTTATGAGGAATAGTAAGTTCCGGGGAATTGAAGATTAAGTTATCGTAAAAAAGAATATCGATATCAATTGTTCTATCAACATATCCTTTAGCAGAATCTCTTTTTCTACCTAGTTGAAGTTCAATTCTTTGGCATTCTTTTAATAAATCTTCAGGCTTTAGAGATGTAGAAATTTGAATAATAGCATTAACAAACCAGTTTTCTGATTCCATACACCAAGGCTCTGATTCATAAAAAGAAGATGTTGAGACAATACTAACTTCAGGAATTGCTCCAATCAAGCTTGTTGCCTGTTGAAGATACCCAATCCTATCTCCTAAATTTGAACCTAATGATAAATATACGATTGCCATAGAATTATCTTATAATATATTTTGAAATTTTGTCAATAATAAAAAAGAAGCCTTTAGGCTTCTTTTTTATTTGTAAAATCTTAACCAAACCGTTATTATTTATTACCGTAACGTTTGTTAAATCTTTCAACACGTCCTTCAGAGTCAAGAATTTTTTGTTGACCTGTGTAGAATGGGTGGCAGTTTGAACAAATTTCAACTGTTAGATTATCTACAACAGAACCTGTTTCTATTTCGTTACCGCAAACACATTTGATAACAGTTTTTTTATAATCTGGATGGATACCATCTTTCATAATGACCTTCTTTCTGTTCTTTCAAGATTCCAAACTTGATTCTTTCGACCAATAACATTTTATTTCGCTAAAAATTTTTTTTCAAGTGGATATCATATTTTTAATTGTTTTTATTAATATATTTTAACTTTTTATCAAATTTTATTTTGATATAATATACTTATGATTTATTTAGACGCCGGAACTACATATTCAAAATTAATAACTGATTCTGAAATTTTTTCAAAAGAATATTTAGTTGAAGAAAAAAATAAAAGATTTTATTATGTTCTTCCTTCAAGTATAGTGAAATCAATGGATATAATTCCTGATAGTTGTTGCGGGCATATGTCTAATTCTAATGAAAATGAAATCGTAGCATTAGCAAAAGGAGCTAAAAAACTTGGTATAGCTCAAAATTCAACAATATTGGATTTAGGTAGTCGAGATGCTAAGTGGATTAAATTTAAGGAAGGAAAATTCCACGATATGGATTGGAATACTTCTTGTGCAAGTTCTACAGGAGCTACCGTTGAAATGCTTTTAAAATTTTATAATGTAAAAGCGGATGAACTTAAATATAATCCTGAAAAATTTGCGGTTACTTGTGGGATCTTTGGTATGGAAAAAATTATGGATTCTATTTCATCAGGTGAAAAACCCTCAGATGCAATATCGAAATTTGTGCACGGGATTGCTTTTAATGCTTGGAATTTCTGTAAAAAACCTGAAAAAATATATTTATCAGGTGGGTTTTGTGAAAATAAATGTTTAATAGATTCTTTAAAAGAATATTGTGAACTTGAATTATTAGGTAGATTTGTTCTTTGTGAAGGGCTTTTTTAACTTTCTATTGATAAGATTGTAAATTTTTAGTATCATAAAAAATATGGATACGCAAAATTTATCTCTAGCAATATATTGGCATATGCACCAGCCTGTATATGAGCTTGAAGGCACTTACTTAATGCCTTGGGTAAGATTACACGCGATTAAAGATTATTTGGATATGGCTCTTTTTTTAGAGAAATTTCCTAAACTTAAGCTTAATTTCAATATTGTTCCTGCTCTTCTGGATGCAATTATTGATTATACAGAAAATGAGCTTACTGATATTCACGCAGAACTTTCTGTTTCTGATGCAGAAACCTTAACTGATGAAGAAAAAGCTTTTGTTTTGAATAATTTTTTTAGCTCCAAATTTGAAACAATGATTTATAAAAGTGAAAATTATAAAAACCTTTATCAAAAACGCTTTTCTAAAGATATTGCAATATTAGAAGATTTTTCAAGTCAAGAAATTTCAGATTTAATGGCTTTGTTTAATCTTGTTTGGATTGACCCTATACATTATGAAAGATATCCGAGATTAAAAGATTTGTGGAATAAACAATATAATTATTCTAAAGAAGATAGAATTGAGATAATTAATATTCATCTTCAAATTATGAAAGAAATTATTCCAACTTATAAAAAATATATTCAATCAGGAAGAATAGAACTCACAACAAGTCCTTATTATCATGCGATTTTACCAATTCTTGCGGATATGAAAAATTCTGTTAAAAATACTTTAACAACAGAAGGATTGCCTCAATCTTTGGATATGTTAGATGATGCTAAGCTTCAAATAAAAAAAGGGTTAGATAGAATAGAAGAAATTTTTGGAGTTCGTCCAAAAGGAATTTGGCCACCTGAATTATGTTTGGGTGCAAAGACTTTAAATCTGTTAGCTAAAGAAGGTATAAAATGGACAATTTCTGATGAAGGGGTTTTAGCTAATTCAATTAATTTTGATTTTGTACGTGATTTTAAAGGAAATTTGGATGATCCGTATCATTTATTAAAAGTTTATAGTTATAAAACTAAAGATTCGGAAATTGATGTAATATTTAGAGATAGATCAATCCCTCATCTTATAAATTTTGAATATGCAGGTATAAATCCGCAAATGGCTGCTGGTGATTTGTATGAAAAAATAAAACTTATTCAAAATAAATTGGTTGTTTCTCCTGACAAAACTCATTTATTAACAATTGCTCTAGATTGTGAAAACTGTTGGGAAAATTATCAAAATGACGGAATTGATTTCTTAGAAAATGTTTATTCATATATTGAAAATGATGATTCTCTTTCAACTGTTTTAATAAGTGATTATGTAGAGAGAGATGAGCATAAAAAAGAATTAAAAAAAATATATTCAGGTTCGTGGATAGATCAAACTTTTCAATTTTGGATAGGTGAAGCTGAAAAAAATAAGGCTTGGGCTTATCTTAAAAAAACTAAAGATGATTTAGATAAGTACATAAAAGAACATACACTTAATCAAAAGATAAATTTTGCAAAACGAGAATTATTAATAGCAGAAGGAAGTGACTGGTTCTGGTGGTATGGTGAGCCTAATTATTCCGGACAAGATTTTATTTTTGATTATATGTTCAGAGAACGTTTAAAAAATGTTTATCTGATTTTGGGTATTGAGTATCCTGAATATTTAGATAAAACTCTTATTACAGCAGTGGAAGTTCCTTTTAAACATCCTCAACGTTCTATTACACCAAGGATGGATGGTTTGTATAAGAGTGTTGATGATTGGTATAATTCAGGTTCTATAAGTATGTTAGATGGTCCGGTTTTTAGAGAAAATAAAATTGTTGATAAAATAAATTTTGGTTGTGATAAAAATAATATTTATTTTAGACTTCATGTAAATAAAGGTTCCGGAGAAATAAGTTTTATTGATAGAATTAACCAGTTTTATATTTATACAAGAAACGCAACAAATATAGGATTAAGAGCTTATATTAGACTTATTAGCAAAACCGATAATCCATATCCAATATTGTTAGAGCGTTTTGAACATGAAATAGCTTTAACTATAGTGAAAGATACATTATATCCGCCACGTTTAGCGACAGTTTTACATCCAAATTTGTGGACTCTTGATAATCCGGAAGGAATTAGTATTGTAAATAATGATGTTATAGATGTTACAATACCTTTTGATAAATTAGGTATAAAAGAGGGTGAAACTGTTGAATTTTTCCTTGCTAATACTGATTCAGGAGTTAAAAATACTTATATTCCTCAAGAAATTTTATTAACCCTTACTCGAGAATAACTTTACTATTATTTTAAATGTTTTGATGATAATATAGAATTGTAGTGTTTTTTATATAGATGGGGTTTTTATGTTTAAAGAATTTAATGAAATTGTATGCTTAGGTATTGGTGGCTCATATTCGGAAATTGCTAAAGATAAATTATTTAAAGCATATGATTTATATTTATATCAAAGATCTTTACGTTCTATAAAGGAATGTATTGATTATGTGGATGAAAATAGTAATTCTGTTGCAATAATTCCTGTTGAAACAACTTATGAAGGAATTATTAGAGAAACGATTGATAATTTGATTCAGACAAAAAATGAAAATGTAAAGATATTGGCAGAAACTATAGTTCCTGTAAATGATTGTATTCTATCAAAAACAACTGAATTTTATTCTATAACGGGTTTAATTTCTAACCCAAATGCTTTAGCAAAAAGTAAGAATTTTGTAAGAGATGAAATGCCAAGGCAGTTAAATATTGTGATTGCAGAAAATATGGATGAATCAGCAAGGCTTTTAAATAATTATAATCTTACATATTCAATAATAGGAACACCAAAAACTGCTGAATTATATAATTTGAATATTTTAAAAGAACATATTGAAGATGATAAAAATAATGAAAAAAGATTTATTGTAATAGGAGATGCCGAAACTTATTCTACTGGTAAAGATAAAACAAGTATTGTTTTATTTTTAACAGATAGGCAAGGGGCTTTATTAGATATTGTTCAAATTTTTGTTAAATACAATATAAATATTACTCAAATTAATTCTAAAATGATGAATAATCGTTCTGAAGAACAAGCTGTATTTATAGATTTTGATGGACATAAAGATGATGATGTAATAAAAAATCTTATAAAGGATTTATCTCCATTAGCAAAAGGTATAAGAATTATAGGATCTTATGCAAAATTTTAGCTTGTAATGTTGTAGAAACAACATGTTGCTTTTGCAACATAATCGTGATAATATTTTCTTGTAAAAATAAGGGAATATTATGGCAGAAATTATAGAAGAGAATAAAATTTTAAATCCTTGGTTAGCCTGCCTTCCAACAATGGCAGCGGCGTTTATGTTTGTGCTTGATGAAACAATTGCAAACGTAGCTTTGCCACATATGGCAGGAAGTTTTTCAGTAAGTAGAGAAGAGTCAATGTGGATATTGACATTTTATCTTATTGCAAGTGGTATTGTTATTCCAATGGTCGGTTGGTTTAGTAAAGCTTTAGGGCGTAAAAATTTCTTTATATTAAGTATAATTTTATTTACAGTGGCATCAGGGCTTTGTGGAATTTCAGAGAATTTGGAAACAATGATTTTTGCAAGAATTTTACAAGGTATCGGTGGCGGAGGTTTACTTCCAATTTCACAAGCTATCCTGTTAGAAAATTTTAAACCTCAGGATAGAGGAAAAGCTATGGCAATGTTTGGTTTAGTAATTGTTATGGCTCCTATTATCGGTCCTGTACTTGGAGGATGGATTACTGAAAATTGGTCTTGGCCATTTATTTATTTCATTAATATTCCAATCGGTATAATTGCTGTTATATTATCAAATGCATTGATTTATGATCCTCCGTACGCTCAAAAACAAAAAGGGGTTAAGACTGATGGTTTTGGTTTTTTAATGCTTTCAATTTGGCTATTAACTCTTCAAATCGTATTAGATAAAGGAAACAATGCTGATTGGTTTCATGCCGCTTGGATCTGTTGGTTATCAGGAATATCTTGTATAACAGGAGTTGCTTTTTTAATTTCTCAAATTAAAAATAAAGAATCTCTTGTTGATTTAAGCGTATTTAAGGATAAAAACTTTTTAATAGGAACACTTGTTCAAATTGTAATGCAAGCAGTATTGTTAGCATCATTGGCTATATTGCCTCAATTTTTACAAGCTCTAATGGGCTATGATGCATATAAAAGTGGATTATCAATGATGCCACGAGGTCTGGGAGCTCTACTTGCAATGGTAATGTGTGCAACTCTTGCAAATTTGATTGATAATAGATTATTGGTAATGATAGGGCTTGGATGTATAGCAGGTGGAAGCTGGATGTTAGGAGAATTAAATCTTCAAATTTCAACTATGAATATTGCAATACCAAATTTTTTATTTGGAGTTGGTTTAGGCTTAGCAATGATTCCTATTATTACACTTTCTGTTGCAACATTAAGAAATGACCAAATGACTAATGCAAGCGGACTTCAAAACCTACTAAAAAATATTGGCGGAGCTTTTGGAACTTCAATTGTCGCAACTCTTCTTTCTAGAGGAGCTCAAAAACATCAATTTATGCTTATTCAACATCTAACAGATACAGCTCACACATATTCTGAAAGAATACAAGCATACAGTAGTATGTTTATGACAACAGTTGATCCTCATACGGCTAGATATATGGGAGAAAGTGTTGCATATAAACTTTTAATGCAGCAAGCAAATTTAGCAGCTTTTATTGATGCTTTTAGAATTTTTGCAATTGCAGCTGCTGTTATTATTCCTTTGATATTACTGTTAAAGAATTTAAAAGAAGCATAAAAAAAGAATTTGAGATAAAACGTATCTCAAATTCTTTTTTTTTTATTAAAATTTTGATTATTGCTCAGAATGGCATTCTTCAAAAGAAACTTCTTGTTCATTATTTTTAGAAGAATTCATTTCTTCAGGAGTTGATATAACATTAGAAGAACTTTCATCTGAATTATTTTCACTAAAATTTTCTTCAGAAATATCCTCAGTATTTTCTATTTCTTCTTCAATAGCTTCAATTTTTTCTTCCAAATTTTCGGCTTCAGCTTTAAGAGCAGCCTCTATTTCTTCTTCATCTTTTGCTCTTATAACAGGAATAGAAAGCATTAAAGCAACTTGCTCTCCTTCTTGTTCAAAATTTAGTTCAAGAAGTTCTTTATCTAATTCGACATAACGTGAAAGTAAGTCAATTAACTCTCCACGCATTTGTTCTAAAATCTTTGGAGTAAGATTCGTTCTATCTTGCATAAGAACTAATTTTAATCTGTTTGTTGCAACTGATTTAGAAGCGTCGCCCTGTTCTTCTTGTGGGCGGAAGAACTTAGCCACTGTATTATAAATATCAGAGAAAAGTCCCATTCTACACCTTCGCTTTCAATTTTGCAAATGCATTCTTAATTTTAGCCATAAAGCCCTTTGGTTCATCTAAATCCAAGAAAGGAACTTCTTCGCCTAAAATTCTTTGTGCTACATTTCTATAAGCTTTTCCAGCAAGAGCGTTTTCATCATTTACAATAGGCTCACCCTTGTTAGTAGATGTAATAATTCCTGTATCTTCAGGTATTATACCAACTAATGGGCAAGAAAGAATTTCTACTACATCATCAACACTCATCATTTCATTTGATTTGATAAGACTTGGACGAACTCTATTTAATAATAGTTTATAGCTTTTTATTTCTTCTTTTGCTTCTAATAATCCAATAATTCTATCTGCGTCACGAATAGCGGACATTTCAGGAGTTGTAACAACAATTGCTTCACTAGCACCTGCAACTGCATTTTGGAAACCTTGTTCAATACCTGCTGGACAATCAACTAATACAAAATCATTTTCTTCTTTTAAAGTATCACAGATTTCTTTTAATTGTTCAGCATTAACAGCTGTTTTATCTCTTGTTTGAGCTGCTGCTAATAATGATAGATTCGGATTCTTTTTATCTTTTACTAAAGCTTGTTTTAATTTACAACGTTCTTCGATAACATCAACAATTGTATAAACAATTCTATTTTCAAGTCCTAAAAGTAAATCTAAATTTCTAAGACCTAAATCTGTGTCAATTAATACGACTTTATTTCCAGCTTTTGCAAGTGCTGTACCAATATTCGCACTGGTAGTAGTTTTTCCAACACCACCTTTTCCTGATGTAATTACTATTACTCGACCAGTCATTAATCTCTCCTTAACTTTTTATAAATAACTATTTTTCCATCTTCTATATGAGCTTCTTCAGGAGTAAACTCATTTGTTTTTTGAACATAAGGTACATTTAATGTATCATTACGTCTTGCATATAAACCTGCTATTCTTAATTGTATTGCATTTAATTTTAAAGCTCTAACTTTTGATGTTATATTTCCTAGAGAACCGGCATGTGCTATCCCACCTAAGATTCCCCAAACAGTTATATCTCCAGTTGCAACAATTTCACTTCCCGGATGAGCATCCCCAATTATTAAGATATTTCCTTCGTAAGTTACAGTTTGTCCGGAACGTAATGTTTGGTTTATATATAATGTTGGTAATGCTTCTGTGTTTACAGAATTCTCTTCTACTCCGGCTGGTAAAACATCTCCGGTATCTAAAAGAATATATTTACTTATTTCTTCTTTTGGAACTAGTCCTTCGTTTAATGCTAATGTTTCAAAATTTGTTTCAAAATGTTCTGTAGGTATAATCTCAGATATTTCTTGAGTTGTTTCTTCTTCATAAATATCTTCGACATCTTCTGCTGTTTCTATAGGGCTATTTTGGTTTTGTTCTATATCAGCGTGAATTTCTATCGTTTTATTTAAATCATCTTTTTTTACATTTTCGTCTTCAATTTTTATTTCAACAGCTTCTTCTTTTATATTGCTTTCACTAGAAGCTGCTATCGATGGTATTTCTTTGTCGCTTAGTTCGGAAATTATTATACCTAAGCTTATCGCAGAAGCTTCTGTTTGTTCTGAATTAGTATCTATGAATGCAATATCTGCATCCATTGATTCTATTAGAGCTTTTATACTTAATAATTGAGATTGTTTTAAGTCTAAATCTCCTAATTTTAAACAAATTTTCTTACCTTTAACGTCAGGATGCTCCATTATAGAACTTAATTCAAAAACTAATTGAGTAGTGTTTTTAGCATCGCTTAAGTCTATAATAAAACCATTTTCAACAAAACCTTTTTCCATGAATAATTCCTAAATAATTTTACTACCTTACTATAGAATTAGGATATATTAAATATTCTTCTAATTCAATAAAGTATGACGCAATGTAAAGATATTATTTAAAAATATTATTATACAAAAATGGAGCTCTTTTTAAGAACTCCATTTTTTTAGTAGTTTGTTTTATTAAACTTTAGCTAATTTTGCTTCGCTTTCTAGTTGTAATGTTACAGTAGTAATATCACAAACAGAACTTGGACCAAAATATTGGATAGCTCCTGGGAATAAATATCTGTCATTCATAGCCCAGTCTTCTCTGTTAGCTTCTAATTTTTTGAATACTGGTCCATTTAATTCAACTAAGGCTTTTTTGATAACAGGTTTCATTTCACCGTGTCTTCTTTCCATATTCATCATCATAGTAAGAGGAACACCACCTGCAATCCAATCATTAGCAGGTTCTGTTAAATTTCTTACAGAAGATAAGTATCCTGTTAGACCAAAATTGATTAAAGCAAAAGCATTAAATCCTAATGCGTAGCAGTAATCTGCATCAAAGTTAGAAGGGAATGTGCATCTTCCTTCATAACCAAAGAAATGTGATTGAGTAGAGAATTTGCCAGAGAATTTACCTTCTTTTTTCAATTTAGCTAATTTTTCTTCTACCATAGAAATTAATAATTTTTCAGTTTCAATTTTAGAAACTTGAACATTACCGTGAGGATCTCTGTCCATTAATAATTGAGATTTAATTAATGATGGTAAAGATTTAAATACAGATGCGTTTTCGCTTGATAAAGTATTTTCGATAATAGCAATTTTTTCAGCATCACTACCGTTTGAATATGTTGAATCTTTTTCAAGAGTCGGCATTACATCATTCAAATTAGCAATCATTGATTTTAATTCTGGAATGAATTCAATCAAACCTTCCGGAATAACAGCGATACCGAAGTTTTTACCATTTTCAGAACGTCTTACTACAATATCAGAAATATAATCAATAATAGAAGCTAAAGACATTTTCTTTTGTTCAACTTCTTCTGAAATTAAAGTAATATTTGGTTGTGTTTGAAGAGCTGCTTCTAAAGCTACGTGAGAAGCACTTCTTCCCATAATTTTAACAAAGTGCCAATATTTTTTAGCAGAGTTAGCATCTCTTTCAATATTACCGATTAATTCTCCATAAGTCTTAGTAGCTGTATCAAAACCAAAAGAAATTTCAATTTGTTCATTTTTTAAGTCCCCATCAATTGTTTTTGGGCAACCTATTACTTGAATGTTTGCGTTATTAGCAACAAACCATTCAGCTAATAATGCAGCGTTTGTATTAGAGTCATCTCCACCAATTATTACAACAGCAGAAATGTTTAATTTCTTGCAAACTTCAAGAGCTGATTTAAATTGTTCTTCAGTTTCAAGTTTAGTTCTTCCTGAACCAATAATATCAAAACCACCTGTATTTCTGTAATCGTTGATAAAGCTATCATTGAATTCAACATATTTACCTTCAATAATACCGCTAGGTCCACCTAAGAAACCGTATAAATTATTAGCTGGATTAGCTTGTTTTAAAGCATCATAAAGTCCTGCAATAACGTTGTGTCCACCAGGAGCTTGTCCACCAGATAAAATAACTCCAACATTTCTGATTTCGCTAGGTTTTGAATCATTAGATGTTTGGAAAGTTATTGTAGGTTTTCCATAAGTATTTTTAAATAAAGCTTTAATTTCTTCTTGGTTAGCAACAGATTGCGTAGCTTCACCTTCTAAAGCCGTTAAATGATTAATACCGTTTGCCAATGAAGAAGGCAATTTTGGTTGGTATTTAAGTCTTTCGATTTGTAATGGTGATAAATTTGTCATAAAAAGTTTCCTTTCTTTTCTTTGACAAAATTATACCTTAAACAAGATAAAAAATATATTAATAACCATTTAAAAATAATAGGCTGGCCCAAATTACAATTATTCCAGACATAATACCGGTAATTGCGTAGTGCCAATCTCCATATTCGTGAGATAGTGGTAATAGGGTGTCGAAAGAAATATAAATCATAATTCCAACAACTGCAGCCATTGCAAATCCGACAAAGACTTGAGGTAAAAACCAGTGCAATAATGTTAGTCCGATTAAAGCACCTAAAGGTTCGGTCATGCCAGTCCAAAAAGAATACCAAATAGCCATTCTTTTTTTACCGGTAGCATGGTAAATAGGTAAAGCAACGGCAATTCCTTCTGGAATATTGTGTAAAGCGATAGCTAATGCAACTGAAATCCCGATAGTTAAATCTTGTGATGTAACAAGGAATGTTCCAAGTCCTTCGGGAAAATTATGTACTGCTATTGCTATAGCTGTTAATAAACCAGCTCTTTTGATTCTATGTTCTTTTTTAGAGGTATCTTTATTATCAGAACCTAGGTCATCTTCAACGTGATCAGGAAGGAATGTATCAATAAGTTTAGAGATAATAACCCCAGCGATAAATCCCCAAAACATAATCCAATGGTAATCAATCGGATAATATTGTTTTAATAATTCTTCTGCGGTATTAAGAATTTCTGTAAGAGAAACAAAAATCATGACTCCTGCAGAAAAGCCAAGCCCTAAAGAAAGAATTTTAAGACTTTTTCTGTTGACCAAAAAAGTTATAAAGCCTCCAATAACAGTAGCAAGTCCTGCAAAAACAGTCATTAAAAGAGGTATTTTCCAATTTATTAACATAATGATTTTCCTTTATTAATTCACGAAAAAATTATATCACAATAAATAAAAAAAAGAGCCAAATGGCTCTAGGAATTAAGAATAGCTGGAAGTATGAAAAAGATTTAATGATTATATTAAACAGAAATATGAGTGTTAAATAAATTCTCGAGTTGATTAATTTAAAATTAACTAATGGGGTAATAAAAAATAAGTACTTGCAAAAAAAAAATCAGCAAGTTATATTAAAAGAGTAGCCGAGAGGTTATGAAGTGATAATTGAATATGGGAGCGTAGCTCAGTTTGGTTAGAGCGCATGCCTGTCACGCATGAGGTCGCGAGTTCGAGCCTCGTCGTTCCCGCCATTTAATAAAAAATAAGTCCGTGTAGTCGGACTTATTTTTTTTGTATTTTGTTCGTGGAATAAAGAGGTGAGAACTCGCCGCAGGTTGTTTTAAACCTGCCCGAGTTCGAGCGAGGAGCGAGCAGAGGCTGGAGTGCTTTTGACAAATGATGAAATCACGAAGTCAAAATACGGAATTGCCGTTTAATGCGAGCGACTCAAGACTGCCTCGTCGTTCCCGCCATTAACAAAATTTGAAAATAAATTTTGTCAGTATAGTAATGCTGACAGGTTCTATTAGGTATTCATTGATTCACAAAACAAAATTATTAAAAGATGTGGTAAATCACAGATTTACCACATCCTATGAACTACGAACTTATTTTTTGCTTTTTGTTGTTGAATAAAGAGGAAAGAACTCGTTGTAGTTTCAGATATGTTTTTGGTATTAGATTTTGATAAGATATAATTTAAAGCATGAAGTTTTTATATAAAGTTTTAAAAATTATACTGGTATTAATTATAATTTATTTTGTAATTTTATTTTTCATTATTGATGATTCTTCAGATTTTTGTCTTGATTCTGGATATTGTAAAGAGGGTTTAGTTTTAAATATTAATAATAAAGCTATAAGTATAAATGAACAAACTTGTCGTGAAAATGATGGTATTTGGTTATCAAGCAAAAAACTTTGTAAATTTGATTATTGATAGTAGCAAATTTTTTATTATTTGTTTTTTATTTAATAGAAATTAATAGAAAGAAAATATGAAAATAAATAACAATTATTATAAAAATTATGCTTATACCAATCCTAATTTTAACGGTTATAAGACTGTGTTTACAAAAAACTTGATGAAATTCTTATTTCTAAAAGACAGCCTGATATAAATGATGAAAAGTTTCTTATAGATAAGCTTCAAGAATTTATAAGAAAAAAAATGCGTCCAAATAAAATAGTTGGACAAGGTTTTCATGGAGTTGTATATAAAATAGATGATAGATATGTACTTAAGGTTAGTCATAAAGATAAGCCTTATGCTGATATGCTTGATAAAATAAAAGAGCTTAAATTTTCAGATTTAAAAACTTATTACGGTGAACCTGTTGCAAAATTTTATGATGTTCAGATTTTAAAGAATGTGTCTTCAAAAGGTTTGCATATTCCAGCCGGGATTCCGCAGAAGGATATTGGTTTAAAAACAGAGAAAGAGTGTAGTGAGTATTATGAAAAAATTTACTTACCGTTATTCTCTTCTTTGCCACAAAAAAGCTTTGATGCTGTAAAAGAACAACCAGTTCAGGAATTTTGGGACAGATAAATTTAGAAACTTAAATTAATATTATAAAATATTATATTAATTAAAATAGCAAAAAAAAAAATTACAGTTTTTATATTTTCATACGCAACCAAATAGGAGATATTAATAAATGAGAATAGATAATAATTATACTCAAAGACAACCGAATTTTGGTAGTTTGAAATCTATAACATACCAAAGTCATTTTAATCCTGATGTTTACCCTGAAGAATTTGCAAAGGTTTTGAAGGCTATCAAAGAATCAAAAGCGTTCAATGAATTTTTCAAACAGTATGATGTAGATATGTATTTTCATGAGGGGGAAGGTCCTTTCAAGAAGGACTATATTTACATGATGTTAAAAACAACAGTCCCAAAAACTAAAGGTAACAACTTGCGTCCGACATTATATCTTGGTGCTGATCAGGGTCATAATGAACCAATATGTTCCACTTATACTCTGCTTAATAGATTAACCAAAAAAATTAAAAATATAGAATTTTCAGATTTAAAATATAAACTTGATGATGCATTAAAAGAATTGGAAGAGAATGAGAAAAAGAAAAATGCCAGAACGAATGTTGATGAGATTGCAGATAATCTCCTTTCACTGGGAAAACCTAAAAAGAAAAATTTCTTTGAAAAACTATTCGGCTGGTTAAAATAATTAACACTTCTTGTAGAATTTCGTAGGTCGTTTTAGTAAAACCGACCTTAATTATTGTAAATTAACATGAGAAAACAGAAAAAGTAACAAAATACGACAGAAATTTTACAAAAATATCTTATTAATCTTTTTTTATAATAAACAACATTGTATAGCATATATAAATCATCAGGGGGATAAAAAACAATTTGGGGAATTTATAAAAACTCTAGACCTTTTACATTTCGAGGAAAACGTAAAAACTTATTTGTACAAATCCCCACCTCCTTCGATAATTCATTTCTTAAGTTACTAATACTTTTTTATAAATTATGTATTAATAATAAAAATCTTTTGATCTTGTTTGTTATATAATGCTCTTAGAGTTTCTAATTAATTTGGAAGTATTATAGTGAATAAAGCATTATATTCTACAAAACTTGGTAAATACTATATTGCTAAATGCGAAGATTTTATCAAACATTCAAAATTGCAAGGAAAGGTTCAATTAATTTTAACGTCTCCACCTTTTCCGCTTAATAAAAAGAAGAAATATGGGAATTTTTGTGGCGAAGAATACAAATCTTGGTTTGTCAGTCTAGCCCCATTATTTGAAAGTTTATTAACTGATGATGGTTCAATCGTAATAGAAATGGGGAATTCCTGGGAAAAAGGACGCCCCATACAATCTTTACTTCATTTAAAATCGTTGATGGAATTTGTTGAAAATAAAGACGCAAATTTAAGGTTGTGTCAAGAATTTATCTGTTATAATCCTGCTAGATTACCATCACCAGCCGAATGGGTGACAGTAAAAAAAATACGCGCAATTGATAGTTTTACACATATTTGGTGGATGTCAAAAAATGATTATCCTAAAGCAAATAATCAAAGAATTTTAAGACCATATAGCAAAAGTATGCAAAAATTACTTTCGAGTGGAAAATATAATGCCGGAGCAAGACCTTCAGAACATAAAATAAGTGAAAAAAGTTTTTTGAAAGAAAACAAGGGAAGTATATCGCACAATGTTTTAGAGCTTTCTTCTATTAACGGAGATGATTTAAGGTTACCATATTCCATGTTAAGTATTGCAAATACAAAATCAAACGATTTTTATACTAGAACCTGTAAAAAACGTGGTTTTACACCTCATCCAGCTAGGATGCCATTAGAATTAGCCAGTTTTTTTATTGATTTTTTAACCGACGAGGGTGATATAGTATTCGATCCTTTTGGTGGTAGTAATACTACAGGTTTTTGTGCAGAAAAAGCTAATAGAAAATGGATCAGCATAGAAGCGAATGAAGATTATGGTAAACAATCCATGATTAGATTTGAAGATCCCTCGATAAAAACAAAAATTAAAACAAATATGGAGTGATGAGATGAGTATTGTCGATGAAATTAAAGTTATAGCAGATGTTGATATTTTTGAAACAGCAAAGAAAAAAGAACTATTTGTTGGTCGCCCTTATTATCTTGATTATGATAAAGCGTACATTTTGATTACTGATGCTTGGAAAGAAAGAGTTGGTGGTGTCCCACAGGGCTGTTTTTTACTTGCATTTTATGAAAATTCAAAAGATAATGTTGAAGAATGTTTATTGTTAAGAACTTTAAAGCCATCGAAATTACCTACAGATAATGCTGTAATATCATCAATGGTAGAATATTACAAGGACAATTTAAAAACATCTGGCAGTAATAATCAGTTAGATGATTATACAAAATATACTTTTAGTTTTTCTGGACTTGAATGCCGTATATTAGGAACATTTTATAAAGATCAAAAAGATAACATAACTTTTGGAGCAGATGTGGAAAATTTTTATAGTGCACATAATTATGTAGTTTATAAGCCAACAGGTAAAGTTTTAGAAAAGATAGTTAATTTTCGCGAGGGTAACTCGGTTGTTGGTGGAAATAATGATGTAAAAATTGGTAAAGTAAGATATAGTTCGAGTTTACGTTTTCAAGGAAATGAACAGAATGTTCCAGTTTATATAACACCTCAAGATTTTTTGGGGAAGCGTACAGCATTATTTGGTATGACAAGAACTGGTAAATCTAACACTGTAAAAAAAATTATAGATGCTACAACAGAAATTAGCAAAAAAGCAAAACCTACAATTAAAAATACAAATATGTCTGTTGCTGATAATTTAAAATCATTTGATGATTATGGCAATCCAAAACTTCCCGTTGGTCAAATAATATTTGATATAAATGGTGAATATGCAAACGCAAATATGCAAGATTCAGGAACTGCAATCTTTGAAAAATACAAAGAACAGACCACTAGGTACAGCGTGTTAGAAAAAGCAGATTTCAAAATTTTAAAATTAAATTTTTATAATGATATTGAGGCTGGCTTTGATTTAATATGTAATACATTAGAAAGTGAATCAGGCGATTATATTAAAAGTTTTCTTTCAATTGATTTTACGCAACCAGATCAAAATGAAAGTCGTAGTGATTATGTAAGATGGAATAGAAAAGTTGCGGCTTATAGATGCTGTCTCTATAAGGCCGGTTATACTGTTCCAAATAACTTCAAAGTATTTTTTCAAGGAAATAAAGATATTAATAATGCAATTAAAGAAAATGAAGAAATTGATCCAAATAAAGGAATTAGTATTGATGAGGCAGCATTATGGTTTACCTGGGTAGCAGAAAATTGTGATAATCATGAATTTTTCCGTAAATATAAAGCTAGTAATGGGCATGAATGGGTAGATGAAGATCTAAAAGCAATATTAGTTATGCTAACGCAAAAAAGAGATTTATCTGCAAAATCTAGAAATATTAGCGGTTATAAAAAAATTGTACCATTAAGCAAATATCACACCGCAACAACAGAAATTTCATTTGAAAAAGAAATCATTGAAGATTTAAGAAATGGAAAAATTGTTATTATTGACTTATCACAGGGAGATCCTAAGATACAGCAAACATTCTCAGAAAGAATCTGTAGAAGTATTTTTCAAGATTCTATGAATGCGTTTGTAAATAATGTGCCAAATAATTTTATACAATTTTACTTTGAAGAAGCACATAACCTATTTCCCAAGAAAGATGATAAAGACTTAAGTCAAATATATAATAGAATTGCAAAAGAAGGCGCAAAATTGAATTTGGGTATGATTTATGCAACACAAGAAGTAAGTTCTATTAGTTCTAACATTTTAAAAAATACTCAAAATTGGTTTATTGCACATTTGAATAACGATGACGAGATAAAAGAAATTCGTAAATTTTATGATTTTGAAGATTTTTGTGAAAGCTTAATCAAATATAGTTCAGGCAGTGATAAGGGATTTATTAGAATGAAGACTTATTCAAATGCCTTTATTGTTCCTGTTCAAATAGATAGATTTACTTCAGAAAGTTTTAATTAATAGGTGTATAAAATGAGTTACAATAATAAATATTCTAATAAACCTTTTGAATCTGCTAGTAAAACTAATCATACAAGCATTATTAATGATAAAGATGTAAAAAATTTCTTAAATAATTGTCATATTCCTTCATTTGATAAGGATATATCACAACATGCTTTGCAAAGTTATTTTCTTAAAGATCTTGATATAAATCCAATAAAAAATATTATAGCTATTGACGGTGGTTTTACAGATGTTTTTGTAAGAAAAGAATTTCCTTCTTCTACAATTGCTTTTTTTCAATTTGGGGCTTTATTTTTTAAGTATCAGGATTTAATTGACATGGAAGAAAAACCTTTTATAGATCCAGATGATTTTTCTAAATTGCAAAATATGCAAAGAATAAAATTAGTTCTTCCTACAAAAGGAGTTACATTTAAAAATGAAATAGATCTAATAAACTCTGTTAGGAAATCTATATATGATTTTTTTGTCAATAATATTGAAAATCAAGGTTTGATAAAAGCTTTAAAATGGTTAATATTTGAAGAATATAATGATAATAATGATATTAATTGGACTATCGCGCAATGTCCAAGTTGTTCAAAACCTATAACTTTTAAACGAAATGATTTATCTTCAGATTACACATTACACTGTCTTCACTGTAATGAAACTATATATTTAACAGATGTTTTTAGATTACATGAGGTTGTTGATAATGAAATTGGTGCTGGCGGAATATTGGGTTATTTATGTACCACAATTGAACAGTTAATAATTGTTTATTTGATAAAAGAGATTCTTAACACAAAAGCAGATATATTAAAAGAAACATTAATAGTTAAAGATGGGCCATTGGCTTTTTTTGGACAAACTGCCAATATACATAAGCCAATGAAAAAACTAATAAAATATTTAAATAAAAATTATACAATAAACTTAGTTGGTTTAGAAAAAAGTGGAGCTTTTGTTGAACATGCTGAAATGATAGCCGATAAATTAAAGAATAACCAAATTGTATTACTGGGCAATAGTTACATATATAAATATATTTTACCAGGACAACCTAAACCAGGCTCTATTTATGGTGAAACTACATATTATAGTCATAAACTAATCTATAAATCTAAATATGATAATATATATATTGCTTCTATACCAACAATGGATTTAAAAGCTGAACCGAATTTATCTGATTATATAAATTTACCAATAGTATTAAATAATATTGCCTATTTAAAATGTGATTTATATTATAATTCTCTAGTTCCTGTTGTATTAGCTAATAAACTTGTTTCATTATCAGATCATCCTAGTGCTGATATATTAAAGAGTTTTGCTCAGCAAAATGTGCTATAATAACATAATCTTAAATATTATCTTTTATAATAAGTAAAATAATTTAAAATCAATACTATAGAGAAAATAATAGTTTAGTATTATCATATTGATAAAATAAGTTGTCTAATAATTAAGTTTTCGAGTTTTGAATATAGTCTAGTGTAATTATCAGTATTATTTTTGCAGTGTATAGCCTCATTATGAATTATATTTAATAAATAGTAATGTTCAGAAACATCTCCTCCTAAATCTTCTATAAATCTGATTTTCTCAATAGTTGTATGACAGTCTAAAAACTTATCTTTACTGTCATTTTCTAATCTGTCATATAAAGATTTTTCAATTTTTAGTCTTACAAAACAGCATACAGCTAGAGGATCATATTCGGTAGTTCTATTTTCATCTTTATATAATTCATAATGATTTTTAATATAAGAAATAAAATCAGATTTTGTGTGAATTTTATTTAAGTTTAAATTATCAAATATTTCTATTGGTTCATAATTATCAGGATTGTAATGTAAATAATATTTTGAAATATTATCAATTTGTTCATCTGTAAATTTGTTTTCTTTTTTATTTCTATAAATCAATAATTTTTCAATAATTTTTTCATTAGGTTTTCTTTGGGATTTTGAAAGATAGTAAATATGTAAATTTTTGAAGTAATATGATTGAAAGACAACTGGATCTAAATGAGTCATAATAATTACATAAATTTTTTTATTTTTTTCTCTAAAAGTTTCTATAAATTTATTTATATAATACTGTGCCGATACTAAATTAGCTTCATCAAGGTAATCAAATATTTCATCTATAATTAATATACTGTTATCCCCGTGTAATTTTACTTCCGCTTTTAATAACTTTGCTATAAATACTAAAATATCTCTTTGACCATTGGAAATTAAACTAGGATTTGGAAACTCAGCTACAAGTTTCCCTTTTTTCTCCAGTAACTCCAGCTTTAACCAAGCATTGTTAAAATTGTTAATTCTGCTTTTAAATTTTTCCTTTTCTAAACAGTAAGAATAATATTTGTAAATATTATTAAATTTAATTGAAGGCAATGATAATATAATATCGATAACTTGGATACTTTGGATATATAAATCTTTGATATCTTTAATTTCATCACTATATTTTTTTATTAAATTAGCGATCTCAGTAAGATCATTAATGTTTTTAAGTTTAGTTATGTCTACGTTTTCAAAATTTTTAATTTCTTTTAATGATAATTCAGATAATTGTTCTTTAAATTCTAGAAGAATTTTTTGTCTTTTTTTTAATTCAAAAGATTTATAGTTAATCTTATTTTTAAACTCACATATGAATTTTTTGTTATTAAATAAAAATTTTAAATTCTTAAATATATGAGAATTTTTCTTTATAGCTTTTCGGTATTCTCTAACAGAATATGATAAATTCTCCTTTTTAGGAATTGTATTCCATATTATCAATGGCTCTATATCTATTACAGCATAAGAGGTCCCACCTCCTAAAGATTTTTTCTTTGCCTTTAAAGGAGAATTTATTACCTCTATTTCAAACATACTATTTATTGTATTTTTATTTTCATCGGCATAAAAATTTTGTTCATTGTTACCATACTCATCAGAAGTTATAATTGATAAACAAGGTTTATAATCAAAATTTTGTTCTCTATATTCTAATGGCGAAAGTTTTATTTTTGTTTTTAATAAGGCATTAAAAGCTGTAGTAATTGAACTCTTTCCAAACCCATTTGGTGCAACAAACAAATTAGGTTTATTGGGTATCAAATATTGATTTGGCGAAAACTGATAATTCTTAAAGCCTTTTATATTTTTTATTTCTATTTTTTTTATTCTACAATTATCATTCATAAGGCAATTATACTATAAAATAAAGCTAATAGGGGTGCTTTCTTAACTTTTCTTCATTAATTGAAAATAACTCTTGTTTAACATAGAATACTAATTATGGAAAAAGAAAAGTGTTTATCACCCATTTTAAAATGGGCTGGCGGTAAGGAGCAAGAATTAAAGTATATACTTCCTAATGTGCCAGATGAATTTACTCGCTTTATTGAGCCTTTTGTTGGTGGGGGAGCCGTTTACTTTTCTATGAAAAATAAAAACATGCTCATCAATGATAAATCTGTTGAACTAATAGCTTTATATAACAATATAAAATATAACAACAAAGATTTTATAAGCCACTTA
>CASFYV010000026.1 GCA_949298985.1 uncultured bacterium
TCACTTCTTTATATGAAAATACTACATCGCTACTTTATATAAATATTATAGCATATCATTATACTTTTTCAAGAGTAGTTGTTAAAAATTTATTAAAAGCATAATTATTTTTTACTCACTAATTTATTAACCCCATCCCCACCCCCTCCCTCAAGGGGAGAGAATGAAGTTTAAAGAAATTATAAATTTCTACTCACTATTCACTCTTCACTAATAAGTTTTTTCTTGTTTAATTAAATACTCTTCGAGCATTGTTAAAAATTCTTTTTTCTCCATTTTTGGGAAAACTTCTTTTACACAAGTAATACCTTCTATTTTTTCTTTGAACAAACTTTCTAAAAGTTTTTTATTATAGTTATATAAAATAGATCCGTGCTGTAAAATATATCCGCTTTTTCTACATTGAGCAGAACCAATAATTTTTTTCCCTTTATAACATACATCAGCACCTGTTGAAATTAACATACAATAATCAAAATGAGTAGAAACTTTTTTGTTCTCTCCAAAAGCTAAATCTACCCCTAAATCTTTAAAAAAATCTATAAATATTTTTGAAAGATATTTATAAGATTCTATAACGCTTTTTCCATTAGATATAAGATCTATTGGAGTGACTATACTATATGTTATTTCATCATCATGTAACAAAGCTCTTCCTCCTGTCAATCTTCTTACTACATCAATATCTGCAGGATGAGAAAACTCTTTTTGATTTCGACCAAGAGAAATACATTTAGGATTCCAACCATATAAACGAATTAAAATATCGTTAAAATTATTTTTTATCGAGTTTTCAAGGATATCAGAGTCTGTTTTCATATTCTCTAATCCTGAATTGACACTATATCCTAAGTATTTCATTCTCTTTCACGAGCTTTCTTTAATAGAGCATCGTCACTCGTTCTATCTGCTAAAGGCATTGGAATAAATAAATCTTTGTATCTTCTTATTGCATATTGATCTGTCATTCCTGAAATATAATCAGTAACAATTTGTGGGATATCTTCTTTTGGATAATAATTTTCTAACATTTCTGAATAATATTCATACAAAGATTTAATTATGTTGCGAGACTTTTTTTCTTCTGCTTTTGCAATCGGGTCCAAATAAACATTATCAAACATCCAAGTTCTAAGTTTTGTAACATAGAACCAACCTTCTTCTGACATAGAAACTTTTGGGTTGTCTTTTGAATTTTGTATTACATCGGAAATCATTTTTCCTAATCTTGTAGATTGATTCGATGTAAAATAATTCATACAATCCTGAGGTAAATCTTTTTCGCTTATAATACCTGCTCTTATTGAATCTTCTATGTCGTGATTAATATAAGCTATTTTATCAGCGTATTGTACAACTTGTCCTTCTGGAGTTTTTGGTTTATATCCCCAAGTGTGCGTAAGAATTCCTTCTATGGTTTCGCAACATAAATTCATATCTTCTAAAACTTCTACAACTCTTACACTCTGTAAATTATGGTGGAATCCATTTGGTAAAAGTTCATCTAATATCCCTTCTCCACAATGTCCAAATGGAGTATGTCCTAAATCGTGTCCTAAAGAAATTGCTTCGACCAAATCCTCATTTAATTTTAAAGCTCTTGCCATTGTTCTGGCTATTTGAGATACTTCGAGTGTATGAGTTAATCTGGTTCTAAAATGGTCATTATATGGTGATAAAAAAACTTGTGTTTTATGTTTTAATCTTCTAAATGATTTTGAATGAAGTATTTTATCTCTATCTCGCTGAAATTCTGTTCTTATTTCAAATTCTTCATTTCGTTTTCTTTTTCTACCTTTTGAATAAAGACATTTAGTTGCGTATGGACTTAATATTTCAAGTTCTTTTTGTTCTAATTCTTCTTTTATTGTATTAAACTTAGTTTCCATACCAAGATTATACATAAAATATTTGTTTTTGAATAGTTTTAGATTGTTTTTTTATTACAAATAGGGTATTATAAAATAATAGTAAGAGGAGTTGGAGTAAATGGAAACTTTTTTTAATGCAGAGTTTATAACAAGGCTTTTTATAGCTGTTGCAATGGGTTTTTTGCTCGGATTGGAAAGAGAATTAACTAATAAATATGCAGGATTAAGAACTCATATTTTAGTTTGTTTGGGAGCTTGTATATTTACTTTGCTTTCAATTTATGGTTTTCCAACGTTTGCTCAAGGGGACAATATTATTGTTGATAATGCTACAGGAATAAGAGATACTTCTCGTGTTGCGGCTCAAATTGTTACAGGTATTGGTTTTATTGGTGCGGGAACTGTGTTAAGAAACGGACCAATGGTTTTTGGTTTAACTACTGCTGCAACTTTGTGGATTGCTGCAAGTATTGGTATGGCTTGCGGAGCTGGAATGTTTGGGATTGCTATTATTGCTACTGTATTAAGTGTTGCCGTCCTTACTCTTATTAGAATTTTTGAAAGACAGTTTTTACCTTCCAGTGGTAAACAAATCAGACGTTTTAAAGTGGTTATTTATTGTGATAATGAAGATGTTAAAAAAATATATGATTTTTTAACTTCAAAAGTTGATACTATGCTTGATTTTTCTACTAAAAAACTTATTGAAAATAATGATAAATCTAAAATATCATCTATTTTTAATTTAAATAATAAAAAAGCTGTTAAAGATTTATATAATAAACTTAATAATCTTGCAAAGCTTAATTCTATAACATTACAGGAAATTAATGAGTAAAATTGTTGTAAAAAATACTAAATCAAAAATTTTTTTAGAATATATAAGAACCGTTGCGATTTCTTTTTGCGTAGCTCTATTTTTTACTGTTTTATTAGCTTGCCACGCTAGAAGTGAAATGATCAAAAATTTATATATGAATGCTAATGAACAAAATAAAATTAATAAGCAAGTAGCTTTGAAGTTAGTCCAAGAAGCCGGTTTTATAAAAGATTTGAATAGTAAAAATTATACAATATGCATGCATATCGGAAATATTTATGAAATAACTGGTCAATATAAAAACGCAGAAGATGCTTATAAAATAGCTTTAACAAAAACTAAATCTACGAATTATTTACCTTATTATGCTTTAATTAGAGTACTTGTTTCTCAAGAAAAATTTAATGATGCTGAATATATCATTAAATCTATTAGAGATTTAAAATCTGTAAAATTAATAAAATTTAAAACTCGTTCTTATATTATTATAGGTGATAAATATTATTCTATTGGTAAATTTTTAAGTGCCGCAAAAAATTATGAAAAAGCTAATTATTATTACAATAGATTTAAAATAAAGGATAAATTTGTTGAAAAATCTATACATACTCGTATTATTAATGCTTACGTTCAAACAGCTGATGTTATGGTGAAAAATAATCTATGTTTGGAAGCTGTTAGATTTTTGAAAAAAGCTGAAAAATATGATCCGGATGATTTTGAAATAAAGTATAAATTAGCAATTTTATTTTCAGATTTAGATCCTATAAAATCTTTGAATTATTTCGAACCGTTATTAGAAAAACAACCTCAAGACGTCGATTATACTGTTTATAATAAAGCTCTTATGAAAGCTGCTAATATCTCTGATTTAAAGGGTGATAATGCTTTAGCTAAATTATATAGATATAAAATATATTCTACAGATGTTTTTGTTAATAGAAAAGTTGTTTATAAAAATGATATCGAAACTATTGTGACAGCATTTAATGTAAAAAAACTTTGGTTTAAATATAAATTAAATGCTAAATATAAATTTAAAAATGTTTCAAACAGTGATATGCAAAAACTTTATGCAGAGTTTGTATTGCGACAGAATGATAAAAAACTTGAAATTGTTAAGAAAAACTGTGCTTCTAAAGCCAAGCCGTTTTTATCGAATGGCGGTGAAACTATAGATATTCCCGTTGTTTTTGGTAAAAATATTTTTACAAAAAAAGAGTTAGAGCAGTATTATATCGATATTTATTTATATAAAGACGAAAAATATAAAACTCATGTCTTTACGATGAAAGTTCCTGTTAAAAGTTTTAAATTACAGTAGTTTATTTGATATATCTTAATTCAACTTGTGTATTCACACTTTCTGACGGATATTTATCCGGAAGTGGTTTGTAAGGGCTTCCATTTTTTACAGCTTCTAAAACAGAAGCATTAGCTTTTTCGTTTGTTGAATTTACAATTGTTGGTTCTGTTATTTCTCCATTTTTTTTGACTCTAAATTGAACCGTAACTTCATAATTGCTTTCTGCTTGATAAGGAATCCAATTTTTATGAACTGCATTTGGTAAATAGTTAAAATATTGGTTTAAATTTTCAAATGGACTTTCCTCTGCCATTATTGGTAATATTAAACTTAAACACAATATTATAAATAATTTTTTCATTTTAGACGCCTCATCTTATGTATATTCTTGGTAGACGAACTTTTAATCTGCAAGTAAGTTCATAGTTAATAGTATTTAATATTTTAGCCCAAAAATCAAGGGGTAAATCTTTGTTGTCTAATAGTGTTATTACATCGCCAACATTAGCATCAATATCTGTTATATCGAACATCATTTGATCCATTGTAATATTTCCAACTTGTTTTATTTTTTTGTTATTTAGATAACCATAAATTTTATTAGATAGACCACGAGAAACTCCATCAGCGTATCCTATAGGTATGGTTGCTACTTTTGTTGGTCTTTGGGCAATAAATTTGTGACAATAACTAACACCTTCTCCGATTTTTACCTCATGAATATTGGTTATTCGTCCTTTTAGCCCCATTATTTGTTTAAGTTCTGGACGTTTTTCTGCACTAGCTGGCAAATCAGGATATAAACCATATAATGAAATACCCACTCTTACCATATTTGACTTGATATCATACGCAAATGTAGCTGCAGTGTTTTGAATATGTAATAGTAAACCTTTAGTATCAATATTTAAAATTACATTATTCCAACGCTCAATTTGTTTTTGAGTTTCGGTTTCTTCTTCTGCAGAAGCTAAATGTGTAAAAATACCTCGTAAGTCTAAATATTTACTTAATGCTTGAACTTTTTGTATGAATTCAACTGCGTTTTCAGAACGAACTCCTATTCTATTCATGCCTGTATCAATTTTTATGTGAACTTTAGGTCGAATTCCAGTTCTTTCATAAACTTGCTTACAAGCTTCAATATGTTCATCATTGAATATAGAAAAAGCAATATTGTTTTGAGTTGCAGATTCTATTGCCCAAAGAGGAATTGCTCCTACAACTAATATTGGTGCTTTTATTTTGGCATTTCTTAAATCTAGACCTTCATCAACAGAAGAGACTCCAAAAGCATCGACTCCTGATGCTAACATCGTTTTAGCAAGCATGCAAGCTCCATGTCCATATGCATCAGCTTTTACTATTGCCATAAATTTTTTATCGTCTGGTATAAATTTTTTTATTTCAGTGATATTTTGTGCTAAAGAATCTAAATTAATTTCTACCCAAGCATCTTTGTGTATGTTTATATTTGATTGTCTTATATTTTTCATTTTATATCAGCTCACCATTCAAATACCAAGTTCTGGCTTTTATAATTTTTACATTTACGAATTCTCCGGTAATGTCTTTTTCATATGGAATATGAACGATTTTATTATTTCTTGTTCTACCTGAAATAATGCTTTTGCCGTTATGGATTTCGTGTTTTTCCACCAAAACTTCCATTTCTTTTCCTACAAATTTTTGATTTGATTTTAAGCAGCATTCTCTATTATGTTCATTTAATCTTGCTAAACGTTCTGTTTTAACATCTTCATCAATATATTCATCAACCCATTTTGCAGCGACAGTTTTTTCTCTTGGAGAATATGCTGCTGTATTTGAATAATCAAGTTCTAATTCACTCATAGCTTTAAGCATATTTTGGAATTGTTCTTCTGTTTCGCCAGGGAATCCTGCTATAAAATCACTTGTTATTGTTACATCTGGTATTCTGCTTCTTATATGATCGCAAATCTTTTTATATGTTGCATAATTATATTTTCTATTCATTCTTTTTAATACGTAATCATCTCCATGTTGCATTGGAATATGGAAATATTCGCAAACTTTATCCAATTCTATTACTGTATCAATTAATTCATCTGTTATATCTGTTGGATAAGAGGTTACAAATCTTATTCTGAATTTCCCTTCGATTGAATTTATTTTTCTTAATAACCACGCTAAGTTAATAATATTTCCATTTTCGTCCTTAGTGTATCCATAAGGGTTTTCTTCTGTTTTTTCGCAAAGCCATTTACCATAACTATCAACATTTTGGCCTAATAATGTTATTTCTTTAAATCCTTCTTTTAAAGCTTTTTTTACTTCATTTAGAATAAGTTCCGGCTTTCTGGAACGTTCTCGTCCTCTTGTATAAGGGACTATACAATATGAACAAAAGTTATTACAGCCTTCCATTATTGGTATCCAAGCATTTACTGATTTAACTCTGTTTATTTTTATATCACTTTCTTCATAAGGAATTTCATCTACTGATACTACCCTTTCTCCATTTTCAATTTTTTTTATGAGTTCAGGTAGTTCATAAAGTCGTTGTGTTCCAAGTACTAAATCTACATAAGGAGCTCTTCTGAATAATTCTTTGCCTTTTTGTTGTGCAACACAACCGGCAAATATTATTTTTAAGTTAGGATTAGTTTTTTTCCATTTCCCCCAAACACCGATTGCACTGTATGCTTTATCTTCTGATAGTTGTCGTACTGAACAGGTATTTATTATTAATAAATCTGCTTCTTTTGGATTTTCTGTTTGTTCATAATCAAAATGTTCTAACATTCCAAACATTCTTTCTGCGTCAGATTTATTCATCTGACAACCCATTGTTTCTATATAAACTTTTTTCATAACTACCTCTACTAAAATTTAACCAATATCTATATTTTATTACAAATATGATTATTAGTAATTTAAGAATAGTTCTTTTTTTAGAAGTTGTTCTATTCTTTTTGAAATAGGGTTTGTTTGTTGTTTGTAAATTTTATTTAAAGTATCTTTTCTTGTTTTTAACAAAATGTCTTTTTTATCTATAAGGATTTTTTTTATTAAGATTTCTAAATCTCTGTTATTTTTAACTACATAAACTCCTTTTATTAAAATTTTTCCTAATTTATTCAATTTTAAATTATTATCTCTTTTTAAGAAAATAATAGGGTGTAATGTTGGATAATATTCAGTAATTAAGCTTGGAGAGTCTGTTATTAATAAGTCTGAAAATTTAAAGTTGCTTATGTAATCTCCTTTAAGTTCTATTTTTGCATTTTTAAGATTTTTCCATTCATTTATATAATTTTCGAATTCTGTTTTATTGAGAAATCCTGTATTTATACATAAATTTTTTAATTCCGGATCAGGTTTAAATATAAAATGGAAATTTGAATGCTTTTTTGCAAGATTTAAAAAATAAGTGTAGTTATTTTTAAAAGTAGATAAGCAATCTCCTTCATTATTTATTGAAGAATGAGGGGCCCAAATGATTTTATAATTGGTATTTTCTTCTGTATTTGATTCTGGTGTTGTTAAATAATTATCAAATTTTGGGTTTTCCATTAAATTGATTACATCTTTATTTTTTAAATTAAGTTGGGTTTCATAAAATTTTTTATTTTCTTTATAATTTATGAAAAGTTTCCATAATGAAGAGTAGAATGTTTTTAAAATTTTGTTATTTATGTTCTTTTGTTTAAATAGACAAGTTTCTTCGATGTTCATTATAGTTAAAGCATATTCGCTTGTTTTTAGTGGATGGTTATTACCTTGAATATATTTTGCATTTTGATAAAAAACAATGTCCGGTTCAAAAGTTTTTAAATCTAAATTTTGACTATTTTTGTAATCGTATCCGTCAATAGCTTCTATATTTATTTTTTTAAAGAAGCGTATGTTTTCACCTTGATTAAATTCTATTCTATTTTTTGTAATTATTGGATATATTACAACTGGTAAAACTTCAAATTTTTCGTTTTTTTTAAGTTCTTTATACAAACTTGTATAGCACCATTTTGCAGATTCTTCACATATAAATTGGACTCTTATTTTTTCTTTTTGAGAAATTTTTTCTATTAGTTTTATATAATTAGTTTTTGTTTTAATTTCATTATTTGTACAAAATAATGAATATTTTACTGTTTTTAAAATGTTTTTTGAATTAATGAAATAGTCTACTAAAGATTGAAATTTTAATAAAGAATTTTCCCAAGCATTAAAATCTTTTATTGCAAAAGCTTCTATTTTTGTTTTTATTCCAAGAGTTGTTTTTAGGTACTTTTTTACAAGATTTGGATTTGGTGCTGTTATTAGAATTAAATCACATTTTGTTTTATTTATTTCAGAGGGTTTTATGCAACGATAACCTTTGTATATGTCTTGAGGGCGTTTTTCATAACGTATATCTGAAATACCTATAATATTTAAAATTTTTTTTAAACGGTAAGAATCAACAAGAGCGTCAAAAAAACTGCCGTTTGAGTATAATATTATTCTTTTATCTTTGTATATTTTTTTTAGGTATGTAATTTTTTTTAAATTTTCTTTTTGAGAAAAAAATTCCCTCCAGTAAAAATATTCGTTATTAAACATTAAAAAAGACCTCAATAGAAGAATGTTAGCACATTATAAAGATTTCCGCAAATTTTTTGTATAGAAAATTAATAAATTTTAAACTAAAAACTCTTTCCATGGTATTATTTAATTACGAAGAAAAGGAGACGTTTTATGTTAACAAAAAGTTCAGCTTTAAAAACTTCTTTTACAGGAGTTGATTTTTCAAAGTATTTATCAAAAACTTCAGAATTTGTGAAAGAGTTTTCTTCTAGAGCAAATAAAGAAGGTAAATTCTTGAATTGGGTAAATTTACCACAAGAACAATTAAAGAGATTAGATGATATTTATGCTTTAGCTGATAAGTTAAAAGCTCAAACCGGTGTAAATAAATTAAGTGTTATGGGTATTGGTGGTTCAAAACATACTGTTGAACATATGTTAGGTATCAATGGACTTAATATAAATTCTGATTTAATTTATTTTTATTCTGACGTAGATTCAATTAGTTTTAATAGATTTTTAACTAAGTTGGGAAATGATGTTTTATCATCAAACTATATGATTGCATCAAAATCAGGTTCTACATTTGAAACAAAAGACGGATTTTTAAGAATTCAAAAAATGCTTGAAGATGCGTATATCGCAAAAGGACAATCAGAAGAAGATGCTAAAAAATCTGCTGCAAAACACTTTATTGCTGTTACAGACGGTAATGCAGAAAAGAGTGAATTAAGAAGAACATCTATTGCTGATGGATGGTTAGGCGATTTATTTATCCATGATGATGTAGGTGGTCGTTTTTCGGCTTTTGATGATCACGCTTTATTTACATTAGCATATGCAGGTATGAAAAAAGATGATATGGCTGCAATGCTTAAATCTGCTCAAGAAATTTCTGAATTATCTTTATCTGATGATTTAGAGTTAAATGATGCTTTAAAAGAAGGTATTTTCTGGGCTGATGCAAAATTGAACGGAATAGAAGCTTCTGTTCATCAATATATGGGTGCTATGTTTGAAAATACTGTTTATTGGCATGCACAAATGCAAAATGAGTCTGTAAAAGACACTTTAAAACAAGTTGCTAAAGTTCCTGATGCTATGCACCATAGTGCTGAAGCTCATTTTAATCCTGCTAATAAATTGGTATTTGCTTTAACTGTTCCAGTTGATAATGGAGTTTGTGCTTCTAACGCAAAAGCTTATATTGAAGCTTTAACAAAATCTTATGTAGCATCTGGTGCTTTCTTTATTGAAAACGTTGAAACAAATTCTTTGGGCTTAACTCCGGAGGCTGCAGGTGCAGTTACTCAATTGAGAGCTTATGCTACTGTATATCAAGAAATAGTAGAAGCTATTATGCAAAATAAAGAATTACCTGAAGTTTTAGACAGTGTGTTACAACCTCACGTTGAATTTTATAAAAAGAATTTAAAAGGTGGTGTTGTTGTTCCTGGTAGAATCGGGTAGTTTTCTAGAAATTTGAATTTGAAAAGAGTTGTTTTTATAGCAACTCTTTTCTTTTGTTATAATGTTATTGTGTTTAAATTAGTATATTCAGAAAATTACAAATTTGTTTATAGCGATATGGTAAAACAGTTTCCTGTAGTGGAGCTAAAGTCTTATCAGGATTTTGTAGATAAATTTTCGAAAGATTATTGTTTATATGAATTTTATGATAATGAGCTTCTTGTTGGATATGTTGTATTATTTATAGATTCTGATTATATTTTTATTGATTATATTGCTATATTTAAAGAATTTCATTCTAAAGGTTATGGGACACAAATTTTAAAAACTCTTAAAGATATGTTTGAGTTAGATAAGAAGGGATGTTTTTTAGAGGTCGAAAAAGTTGATGTAAGTATTCCAAATACAGTAAAAAGAGTGAATTTTTATAAAAATAATGGAGCTGTTTGTTTAAATATTAATTATCTTTATCCAAACAGTGAAGGTTGCTTACCAATGGATTTATATTTTATTCCTTATAATCAACAATTACCGCAATTATTAGAAATAAAAACTTTCGTAAAAAAATTATTTAATAAAGTACATTTTGATATAGAGCATAAAGAGGAAGTTTTTAATAAAATTTTTAGTTAAAATATTTATAAAGTGTGGTATTAATATTTTAGAGGTGTTTATATGAAATATTTGTGGCTTTATGTAGTTGCTATAATAGCTTCTTTAGGTGGCTTATTATCTGGTTATGATACAGGTGTAATATCAGGTGCGTTGTTATTTATTAATGAAACTTGGGTATTACCTGATACTTTGCAAGGATTCCTTGTTAGTTCTGTTTTAATAGGTGCTGTAATTGGAGCTGCAACAAATGGAGTATTGGCAGACGTTTTCGGTAGAAAAAAAATTATAATGGCAACGGCTGTTATTTTTATTTTAGGTTCAATTTTATGTGCCTTTGCTCCAAATGTTTTTGTGCTTATTCTATCTAGAATCTTTGTAGGTTTTGCTGTAGGAATAGTAAATTTTGTAGTACCTCTATATCTATCAGAAATTTCTCCTAAAGCTTTAAGAGGGACTTTAGTTTCTCTATATCAATGGGCTATTACTGCTGGGATTTTATTTTCATATTTTATAAATGCTATTTTTGCTCAAGCTGTTTATAGTTGGAGATGGATGCTTTTTGCAGGTGTGCTTCCTGGCTTGATTTTATTTATTGGAATGTGTTTTATGAAAGATACTCCTAGATGGTTGGTTTCAAAAAATAGAGAAGATGAAGCTAAACTAGTTTTTAATAAAATTGAACCAGATGCAGATGCTCAAATTGAAATTAATGAAATAAAATCCACGTTACAAGCTGAACAAAAAGATGTTCGTTTTAGATTCAAAAAATGGATGATAATGCCTTTTGTAGTTGGTATAGGTATTATGTTTGCTCAGATTTGTACCGGTATTAATACAATTATTTATTATGCACCAACGATTTTTAAAACTGCGGGGTTTGATAGTAATTTAACCGCTATTTACGCTACAACAGGTATTGGCGTTGTAAATTTTGTGATGACTATTGTTGCAGTCTTTTTTACTGATAAAATTGGTAGAAAACCTTTGTTATATTTTGGACTTACAGGGGTTATGTTAAGTTTATTTGCATTGAGCGCGTCTTTTGCTTTTGCAAACGCATTGGGTGATAATTTGAAATGGCTTGCTGTTGGAAGTTTAGTTACTTATATAGTTTGTTTTGCAATGAGTCTTGGACCTATTGGTTGGATTTTGGTTTCTGAAGTTTTTCCTTTGAAAATAAGAGGAATTGCTATGAGCATTTGTACTGTTTCAAATTTTGCCTTTAATTTCTTTGTAGTTGCAAGTTTCCCTATTTTATTACATAGAATTGGTGGGGCTTGGACTTTTGCGATTTTTGGAATGGTTTCTATTTTGTGTATCATATTTGTTTACTTTTTTGTTCCTGAAACTAAGGGAATTTCTTTGGAACAAATTGAATCAAATTGGAGAAGAAATATTTTACCTAGAAATTTTTAATATCCAAATGACTAATTTTAAAATTTATTATTATTGAAATAATTAGAATATGAAAAATATTTTAATTGTTTTAGGGGTTCTGCTGTTAATTTTGATAGGTATTTCTTTTCATTATAAAACTCATTTTATAAAAGTTAAAGCTGAATTTAAAGAATTAGAACCTTTTCCCAAAAATTTGTCTGTTTATTATAAAGGGTTTAAGTTAGGTCATTCTACAAAAGTATATCCTTCAAAAGATTTTACCAAGACTTATGTAGATTTAGTTTTGAATATAAATGAATTGGCTTTACCTGATAATTCTGCAATAAAAATCAAGACTAAAAATAAAAAAGATTATATTGAATTATTATATCCAAATGAGCCTTCTGTTAATTATTTAAAAAATGGTTCGATAATAAAAGGAGAAGTTTCTTACAATTTATCTTCATATTTATCAGCACAAGCTGAAAATGGTGGCTTTGATGATTTACAAGATAATTTAAATACAACGATTTCAGCAGCGGGTGATACTTTTAGTGCGTTAACAGATTTAATTAATACAAGTAATTCAATTTTAACTGATATTAAACCAGATATTAAAAAAAGTACCAGTAATTTAGTTGTTGCATCTGAAAATTTAGCTGATTTAACTCAGAAATTAAATAATTCTGCAAAAGCTGAATATGTGAATGATACATTTAAAAATATTAAAGATACCTCTCAGAATATTGAAAAAATTACTGCGAGTACTGCTAGTATTACAAAGAAGATTGATAATAAAACAGTGAATTTAGTTGATTGTCTTATAAAAAATATTAATAATGTCGTTTTAAATATTAATGAAATTGTTTGTGGAATAAAGTCTACTTTATCAAAGAAATTTGGAGGAGTAAGATTATTTTTAGGTCAATCAATACAAAAATAAAAATTTGTGATAAAATTTTTGTATGATTAAACCGGAACTTTTAATGCCTGCTGGCAATATTGAAAAATTAAAATATGCAATAAAATACGGTGCTGACGCGGTATATCTCGGTGTTGTGGATTTTAGCTTAAGAGCGATGAGAAAAGGTGAATTGATTACATTGGATAATTTAAAATTCGCTATTCAAACAGCTCAAGAAATGGGGGCTAAAGCTTATCTAACACTTAATATTTTTGCTTTTAATAATGATATAAAATTATTAGAAAGTTGCATGGATAAAATTGTTGACTCTAAGCCGGATGCACTTATTATAAGTGATGTTGGTATTATGAGATTGGCAAAAAAATATATGCCAAATGTTGATATTCATGTAAGTACTCAAGCGAATATTTTGAACTATGAGGCTGTAAGATTTTGGCAAGATATGGGTGCTACTCGTGCTATTTTAGCAAGGGAATTACCTATAAAAGATGTTGCAGAAATTAAGAAAAATGTTCCTGATATGGAATTAGAATGTTTTATTCACGGGGCACAATGTGTATCTTTTTCCGGTAGATGTTTGTTGAGCGATTATATGACTGATGGAGAACGAAAAGCAAATTCAGGTAACTGCTCGCAACCTTGCAGATGGAGTTATAAGTTAGTAGAAGAAACAAGGCCCGGACAGTATTATGAAATTGAGGAAAATGAAAAAGGTACTCATATTTTAAGTACTAAAGATTTGTGTTTGGTTAAACATTTGAAAGATATGATGGAAGCTGGTATTGATTCTTTTAAGGTTGAAGGTCGTACAAAGAGTTTGTACTATGTATCAGCTGTTGCTAAAGCTTATCGAGAAGCTATAGATACTGTTTATCAAAATCCTAATTCTGATATGACAGAGTTTTATAATGAATTATTAAAAGTTGGAAACAGAGGGTACACTACAGGTTTTTATTTAGGTGAAGGATATCCGAAAGACGGATATAGCTATGATATTTCTAAAGGGTTAGCCGGTGCTGATTTCTTGTGTGAATTTTGGGATTTTGATGGCGAGTATTATAAAATCAAAACAAAAAATAAGTTTCATAAATTTGAAGATATAGAAGTTATTTCTCCTAGTGAAAAGTTTGTTACTCAATTAACTGAGATAAAAAATTTAAAAGGGGAAGAGTTAGAATTAGCTAATACTAATGATGAATTGTTAGTGAAATTGACAAAAGCTCCTGAAGATTATAAATTTGCATTAGCCAGAACTGTTGGGATTAAAGGCGATAATAATGAGACTACTAAATGTTCTTGTGGAGATTAATAAATGTTTTTAAAACCTGATTATAATTTAAATAATATATATGAAATAGATTTTAAGGAATTAAGAGATTTAGGTATAAAATGTTTGATGTTTGATTTAGATAGTACAGTTATGGTGTCTAAATCTGCAAATTTTTTGCCTGAAACCATAGAGTGGTTTAGTACTTTTATTAGAGATTTTCATGTGGCGATTATTTCTAATAATAAAAATGATAAATATATAGAATATGCTTCAAGAATAGCTCCTTGTAAGGTTATAGGAAGCGCGAATAAGCCAAATCCTAAAATTATGAAAGAATATATTGAAAGTATTGATATAAAACCTCAAGAAGCTGTTATGATAGGTGATAGACCCCTTACTGACATACTAGCTGGTAAACTTTTAGGGTGTAAGACAATCTTAGTAGGTTCAATAAACCCTAATGAAAATTTGCCAACGAAGTTTGTTAGGGCATTAGAAAGATCTACAATTAGACGTTAAATAATTTTTTATTTTCCAAAACGTCTGTTTCTATTGTTATATTCTACAATGCATTCTGCAAGCTTTTCTTTGTTGAATTCAGGCCAATATTCTTTTCTAACTATAAATTCAGAATATGCAATTTGCCATAAAAGATAATTAGATATTCTCATTTCACCACCTGTTCTAATTAATAAATCAGGGTCAGGAATATCTTTTGTGTATAAGTATTTTGAAATTGTTTCTTCTGTTATTTCTGTTTCTTGACTTTTTATGATTTCATTTATTGCGTGAACGATTTCAGCTCTAGATCCGTAATTAAAAGCAATTTGAAGATGAACGCCAGTATTATTTTTTGTTGTTTCTACAGCGTTTGATAATATTTTTTGTAAATTATTGCTTAATTTTGTTGTATCACCGATAAATGAAATTACTACATTGTTTTCATCCATTTCTTTAAGTTCATTTTTTAATGTTTGCCCTAATAAATCCATTAAAAAATTTACTTCTTCTGGTTTTCTATTCCAATTCTCGGTAGAAAAAGCATATACGGTAAGGTATTTTACACCGAAATCGTCGCAAGCTCTCATTGTTGCTTTAAGTGAGTCTACCCCTTTTTTATGTCCCATTGCTGATGGTAGATTTTTTTCTTTTGCCCATCTTCTGTTCCCGTCCATTATTATTGCTATATGTTTTATGTCGCAATTTTTCACTATATCTTTAATATTTTCCACTTCTTAATTCCTTTAAATATCTACTTTAATTTCCTGAGGTAAATAATTTTCTAATAATTTAAAAATTTTAAAAACAGGTTCCTCTAATTTTTCTATTTCAATTTCTTCATCCAATTCTAATGTAATTGTAGGTATATTTTTTTCAATACCGGCCCAAGTGCCAAAACTTCCAGGAGTCGGGTAGCCTATTGATTTTTCTACTGGATAATTAATAATTTGTGAGATTTTTTCTGCAATATCTTTTGCTGGACCATCATAATTTACGACTTTATATGGTGCGTGTAATGTTAATATTATTTGGGGTTTAAATTCTTCAATCATTTCAATTAAAAATTTTGTTTCTAATTCACTGGCAGGAGTTTCACCACCATAAAAATCTCCTTTTTCTGAAAGAGTCCAGTTTTTTGTTGGGAAATTTCTATTTATGTCTACTCCATTAGAATTTACTCTTGTATTATTATTTAAGCCATCAGGATTTAGGCAAGGTATTAATAATAATTTTGTTTCTGGATTTTCGTCAATATATTTTTCAATAAGATATTTCCCTTGCGGTTCATCTCCGTGCATACATCCAATTATAAGAATTGGGGTGTAATTTTTATTTTTTAGTAAGTATAAGAAGTTCCCTTGAGCTGTTTCTACCATAATAATTTCCTAAGGTTTTATTATTGCGATTACATAATCTTCTGTGAAATATTTGTTTGCACAATCTTGTATTTGCTCAGGAGTAACTGATTTAATTTGCTCTATAATAGTTTTTTGATAATCAAAAGGTTTTCCCATAACAGAATAGTAAGCCATCATGCCTGCTTGTTGGGAATTTGTTTCACTGATAAATTGTTGTTTACCAATTAAATTGTTTTTGGCATTATTTAATTCTTCAATTGTTATTGGTATGTTTTTGATTTTTTCAATTTCTTCTTTGAAACCTTGTATGGAGGTTTTAATATTAGACGGTTCAGTTCCTATATAAATACTGAAAACTGCAGATTTTAGATGTGTTTCATAAGCGGAACGAACAGTGTATGCTAATCCTTTTTTCTCTCTTAACTCTAAGAACAACCTTGAAGATAATCCGCTGGCTCCTAATATTACATTTAGAAGCATTATAACAGGATAGTCTTTGTTTCCGATTGTAGGAACTCGCCACCCTTGTAAAATTTGAGCTTGGTTAGCATCTTCTTTTATTATTTCTACATACTCTTTTTTTATTTTATTAGGCTCTGGTATTAAACTTTCAATTTCTTTTGAAGAAGGAAGAGTTGATAAATATTTTTCAGCTATAGTGTAATCAATATCACCTACTATAGCTAACGATTTTTTGCTGTTATTTAATAAGTTTGTGTAAGAATTTATTACATCTTCTTTTTGTACGTTATCAATTTCTTCAAGAATTTTTGTGTACGAATGTCCGTAGAAATGATTTTTATATATAGTTTTTGTAAATAAGTCGGAAACTTTTACTTTAGCAGAATCAAGTTCTGCGGTAAGTTCTCCTTTTAATTTTTGTTTTTCTTTTTCAAATTCTTCAAAAGTCGGATTCAATATAATCTCGTTTAAAATAGATAATGCAAGTTCAAAGTCTCCATTAAGACAGATAAACTTAAATTTTAGATAATCAGATTTCATTTCTGTATATAATTCTATTGCATTATTATCTAATAATTTTGAAATTTCTTCTGCAGAGTATTTTTTAGTTCCTTTTAAAAGAAGTCTATTCATCAATGAATACTCTCCTGATTTGTTTTCAGGATTTTCGATTGAAAAATTTAATGTTAAACCAACTCTTGGCGTATTTTTATTTTGCTTAAAACAAGCTTTTATATTATTTTTTAATTCAAATTCTCTCATACTCAAATTTAATCATAAAAATAAACTAAAAAAAAGTATTTTTATTTTTGGTTTCAAATTGTAAATAAGTGTATAAAAATGGATTTATCTATGATAGAATGTTTTTAGAGGAAATAGAATGAAGATTTTAGAAGTAAGAGATGGTTTTATAAAATTTGAAGCAGAGATTGATACGCAACTCTCTTCTTTTATTAAAGTTGAAGCGATTGAAAAATCTTATATAGCGCAGGTTTTTAAATTAAAAAAATCAGGTGAAAAACCTATAGCTTATGCAAAATTTTTATTTTTGTATGATATAGATATGGGTTTAACTAATTATGATAAAACTCTTCCTACAACAGATTCAGAAATCTCTTACTTTGATTATAGTATTTTGTTAGAATCAATTAAGTATAATAATCCTATTATTGTTGGTAAAACTATTGATTCTGATTTGAATATAGTTGTTGATGAAAAGGTTTTTGATAAAAAACTTTTTGTGAGCACTGATGATGAATTAGCTAATAATTTATTTGTTAAGAATTTTGCAAAACAGTTTGAAAATATTGATAAGAAATTTGTTGTAATTGATACTTTAGGTGTTATAAAAGCAAAAAAATATATTGCAGGCGTTGATTTTAAAATTCCTTTAGATAAAAATTCTTTGAATTTTATGTATAGTGATTGTTTAAGTGATGCAACAAGTGATAGTAAAGCTCTAATTGTAGAAATATTTAGAGATTTAGTAGATTATGCTAAAACTGTTTCTTTTTTACCTTTTGAAACTTTAAAAAATATTGTTGATAATATGGTTGATAAAGATCATGTTTTCAAGTTATTAGTTTTAAAAAATAAATTGGCTAAGTTTCATAAGTTGGGTTATTTTGCAAATAATGTTTCTGAAGTTCAGCATTTTGAAAATCTTTTGAATTCAAAATGTGTAATTTTAGATTTGTCTAAATTGGATTTAAATTTCCAAAATAGATACATAGAGTTTATATATGAAAAACTTGCTTTATTAGAAAATGTACAAGTATTTTTTGAAATTTCTAATAATGTAAGTAAAAAAAGTTTAAAAGATGTTTTATTTAACGAAAAAGTTGCTACAACTTTTATTTCTCATTCTAAATTTAAATATTTGAATGATATTAAAAATCTCTTTGATAATTTTATAATAACTCCATCTTTTTCAAATAATCAAATATTTGAGTTGTATGGAAATTTTTTAACTTCTATGCAAAAAAATATGTATCTTGTAGTTGGAGAAGGTACTAATTATATACCTATAGTTTCTGCTTTGAAGAATATTGAAGAGGTAATACCAGTTGCTAAGCCTGATGTAAGCGAACAAAAGAGCGAAATTTGTCAAGATTCTGAAAATGATTCTGTTGAAGAGATTGCTGTTTCTGAAGCTGAAGAAGAGGAAAGTCCGATAGAAGTAGTTGAAGAAACTGCGGATGCACTTGTAGAAAATGATATTGTCGAACCGGAAGTTGTAGAAGCATTTAATGCTCCTGAAGATTTGGAACAAAATACTTTATCAGAAGAAGAAATTTTATCTTCTATAGAAGAAAAATCGAATGAAGTTTTATCTCAAATTGCTCAAGAAGCTGAAGAAAGTGAAAGTGTTAAAATTTTCGCGGATGATAGTTTAGAAGAATCTTTTAAAAATATGGATAATGAAGAGATTAATAAATTTCAAGAAGAGTCTTTAGAACAATTAAGTGATTCTGATAATGAAATTATTAACGTAGAAGAAGATGTTGAAAATAATGACTTTAATACCGTTGTTCATGAGACAGAGGATATTCAAGGTTTAAGTTTGGAAAATCAAGAGAGTGATTTTGTAGAAGAAGATTTGGGAGAATATTTTGAAGATTCTAATGTCGATATTTCGGAACAAGCTTCTGATGAAAATTTAGTACAACAAAATAATGATATAAGTGAAGAAGACTTAGTTGATAGTTATTCTCAAATAAGTGATGATGTTGAAGATAGTTTATTATCAGAAAATGAAAGTGAAACGTTAGAGCAAGTTGATGATTTAGAAGAAAGTATTAGTAATGTTGACTTTGTAGAAGTAGATGAAGATTTAGACATTAATACTAATGATAATTTTATAGACACAGAAAATGTAGATGATATTAATATAGAAGAAAATTTAGAAAAAGTGCCTCAGGATTTTATACCATTAACTGAACAAGAAGAAGATTATGGTGAAATAATGGAGTTAGATCCTGATAATATTGATGAGAACGATATAATTGTAGATTTCTCAGATGAAGAGGAATCTTTATCTGAGAATATAGATGAACAGATTGTAAAAGATGTTGATAAGGTTTTTACAACAAGAAAAGATGATGAAGAAATTTCTGATACTGATTTAGATTTTATTGATGAATTAAATAGTGATGATAATGAAATCTTGGAAGAAGTTTCTGGAGAAGATACTTTGTTGGAAGATTTAGAACAGAATGATGAAGATGGTGAAATTTTAGAAGAAATTCAAGAATATAAAAATGAAAGGCTTGATGACCTTCCAGATGCTGAAGTTTTAGAAACAAAAAATTCTTCAACTCCAATGGTTCCTATTTATAGTGCAGATATTCCTCAAGAAGATATGGTTGAAAGTGATCCAATACAACAAGGTGATTCTGTAACACATGCAAAATATGGTGCTGGTGTTGTTGAAAAAATGATAAAATATGGTAATAAAACGCTTTATTCTATAAATTTTGATAATATAGGAAGACGTTTATTAGATCCAACATTAACTGAAATAAAGAAAAGTTAAAATTTTTTGAATATACTTTACAAAAATTTTTGTTATTATTACAATAAATATACTCACTATCCTCGAGTGATATGTAGATATATTAGAGTCATTAACTAATATATTTGCAACAATTGAAAGGAAGTAAAAATGGCAAATATTAAGTCAGCAAAAAAAAGAGTTCTAATTGCAGAAGCAAACAGACAAAGAAACGTAGCATTTAAGACATCTATTAAAACGGCAGTAAAAAAAGCGTTAGCTTTAGCTACAGCTGAAAATAAAGAAGAATTAAATACTGCTATTTCTAAAGTTTATCAATTATGTGATAAAGCTGTTTCTAAAGGTATTTTACATAAAAATACTGCAGCAAGAAAGAAATCAAGACTTGTTTTAGCTATTAAAAAATTAGCAAAATAAGCTAATAGAATTAAAGAAAGTCGGCTTTTGTTTATTACAAAAGCCGACTTTCTTATTCTTGTAAATATTTTTTCCCAACTAATTCATTTGGAAGAAATTGTTGTTCTATATCAGGTGCATCGTGTGTATAAATGTATCCTTCACCAAAACCATATTTTTTTGCATCTTTATAATGAGCATCTCTTAAGTGCATTGGAGGAGGGAAATCTAAACCGGAATTTATATCATTTAAAGCTTGGTCAATTGCAACACAAGCTTTATTAGATTTTGGAGCTTTTGCAACATAGATTACTGCATTAGCCAGAGGAATTCTACCTTCAGGTAATCCAATTAATTCAACAGCTTTGTAAGCATTTACAGCAATATTCATTGCATTAGGATCCGCGATACCAACGTCTTCCGCAGCACATACAATTAATCTTCTTGCTATAAATCGAGGGTCTTCTCCTGCTGCTAGCATTTTTGCTAGATAATAAATTGCGGCATTAGGATCTGAGCCTCTTAAACTTTTTTGAAAGGCTGAAGCACAATCATAATGTTCTTGGGTTGAATATCTTGTATTTCTTTTTTGAGTAATACTCTCTAAAATTTCTATGTTTAAAAATCTTGAATCGTTTGTAAAATTACTTGCAAAATATGAGTTTTCTACCAAATTTAGTGCAGCTCTAGCATCGCCTCTAGCATTATTGATAATGAACTTTATAACGTCATTTTCATATTGTATTGGTTGATAGTTTTTTTCAAGATATTCAAATCCTTTGTTGATAATTTTTTCCATACTATAATCATTTATCGGATTAAGCCTTATAACTTGAACTCTCGATAAAAGTGCAGGTACTACTTGGAAAGAAGGGTTTTCTGTAGTAGAGCCGATTAAAAATATTGTTCCGTTTTCAACGTGTGGTAGTAATGCATCTTGTTGAGTTTTTGAATATCTATGAATTTCATCAATAAATAAGATTGTTTTTTGTCCGCCTCTGAGAGCTTGTCTTGCTTGTTCAATGGTTTCTTTTATTTCTTTTATACCGGAGGTTACCGCTGATAATTCAATAAATTGGGCATTAACTTTTGTTGCTATAAGTCTTGCGAGAGTCGTTTTACCACATCCTGGAGTCCCCCATAGTATTAGAGAAAATAGACGTTGTGTTTTTAGTAAATTTAGTAATGGTGAATTTGGTGCAACAACATTTGATTGACCTAGAAAATCCTCTAAAGTCTTAGGTCTTAAAATTTCTGCTAATGGTGTTTGTTTATTTATTTCTTCTAATTGTGTAAATAAATCCATAGCAATATATTATCATAAATTTATTAATACAGATAAAAACATCCTAAATACTCAATAAAAAATGAATATTTAGGATGTTTATTATTTTTTTTAATTATATAGCTTCAAACATGTCTTTACCAACAGCACAAAGAGGGCAAACCCAATCAGCCGGTAAATCTTCAAAAGAAGTCCCTGGTGCTATGTTATTATCAGGATCTCCTATTTCTGGATCATAAATATAGTGGCAAATTGTGCATTCATATTTTTGCATGATTTTTCTCCTTATCTTCTACAATTTTATTTAACTATAAATTTAAAGATTTCGCAATTGTATTTACAACATTATCCATATCGGCTAATTGATTTTCTTTTAATGTGGATTTTATACAAATTGAATCATCTAGGATTTCAGAACCTTTTAGCTTGCTTAACATTTCTTTTATTTGATTCCCACAAGAAGGTGCCCAACTTCCATTTTGGATAACTACATATTTTCTGTTTTGAAGATTATGTGAAATTAATGAATGAAGGAATGTTTCCATTGATTCAAATATTCCAGCATTATAAGTTGTTGTTGCAAGAATTATGTGGGAATTTTTAAATGCTTCTGATAATACAAAAGATGGGTGTGTCATTGAAACATCAAACATTTTTATGTTTTTTATTCCTTTATCAGCAAGCTTTGCAGCTAAAATATTCACAGCATTTTCCGTTCCTCCATATACTGAAGAATATGCTATCATTATGCTATTTTCTTCAGGGGTATATGAAGACCATTTATCATATTTTTCAATAAATAAAGAAATATTTTCCTTTATTAATAATCCATGTAACGGGCAAAGCATTTTTATATCAAGAGCTGAAGCTTTTTTTAGAAGCATTTGAACTTGCATTCCATATTTCCCAACAATATTTGTATAATATCTTCTAGCTTCGTCTAAATAATCGCGTTTCCAGTTAACTTCATTATCAAATAAATTCCCATTTATAGCTCCAAAAGAACCAAAAGCATCTGCTGAAAATAATATTTTATCTTTTTTATCGTAAGTAACCATAACTTCCGGCCAATGAACCATTGGTGCCATGATAAATTGAAAGTCATGTGCTCCTGTTGATAAAGTATCTCCTTCTTTTACAATTTGCACGATTGAATCAATATCAAAATTAAAGAACTGTTTTATCATATTAACAGTTTTTGCAGTACAGACTATTTTTACATTTTTATGAGTTTTTACTACTTCTTCTAATAATGCACAATGGTCAGGTTCCATATGTTGTACTACTAAATAATCTAAACTTCTGCCATCAAGTGCTTGGTTAAGATTTTCATAAAATTGATCTGCACAAATTTTATCAACAGTATCAAATAATATTGTTTTTTCATCTTTTATTAAAAATGAATTATAAGCCATACCGTCTTTAACAGGGTAAGCACTTTCAAATAGATTAATTTTTCTATCTGAACATCCTAAATATATTAAATCATCATTTATTTTTCTAATATTATACATTTCATACTCCTATACATAACCAATATACGGTAAATTTCTATAAAATCCATCATAATCAAGTCCGTATCCGACTAAAAATTTATCATCAACTTCAAAAGCATGATAATCAGGATCAATGTCGACTTCTCTTTTTATTTTTTTATCTAAAAGCGAACAAAATTTCAAGGATTTTGTTTTGAAATTATGCTTTAAAAAATCAATTAAAAATTTTGCGGTGTGACCTGTATCTATTATGTCTTCTATTATAAGAACATTTTTATCGTTTAAGTCTGGAAGTGAAATATCAACGGCATTAACTTTTCCTGTAGATGTAAATCCCGAACCATAACTGGATAATCTTATAAATTCCATGCATAAAGGCATTTTTAAGTGTTTTGATAAATCAACCATAAACATAACAGAACCTTTTAGAACACATATGAGATATAATTCTTCTTTTTTGTATTCTAAATTAATTTTTTCACCAAGATTTTTGATGGCATTTTGGATTTCGTTTTCGGTAAATAATATTTTTAAATCATTTTCTGTAATCATATATAAATCCTTAAATTATTTCTATTACATGAGTCGGTTTTGTTTTAACTTTTATTTTATTACTAATACCAACTCCTATAGCCCATAAAACTTCATTTTCATTATTACAAAGTAAGTATATATCATCTCTATTATGTCTTGAGACTCCTTTTGCATTAAGGTATTTTTTTAGCTTCATAGTTCCTGTCATTCCTAAAGGTGTGATGATATCACCATCTTTTCTGTGTCGTAATACTAATGGGAATTTTATGTTACTAAAATCTACATATGCAAAATTAGATGTTGCTTCAGGAAATATAAAGATATCTTTTTCAATATAAGGTTTTATTATTAAAGTTTTATCACCAATTTTATATTCACCTTCTTTTTTAGAAATTGTAACTTTTTCGTCTAGAATTTCTTTATTTATTGAAATTTTTGGAGGAATTGTTTCAATAATTTTGTCATCAGCGTAGAGCCAAAGAGCTGTTGCTAATGATAGTGTACTTCCATTTCTTTGAGTTATATTGTTTTCTATAAATTCATATACTTCATTAATTTTTTTATAATCATAATCCAAGTCAAGGTTTTGGATAAATTCGTGTAAAAATCTTTTTTTTATAGGGGTTGATAAATTTTTATATTGACTTGAAATTATTTTATCATTTTGGTATATGTTTGGTCGAATTGTTTGTAAATATTCTTCTATGATTTCATTATCACTTGATGCATTATAAGAAAGTATGTTTAAAGCGTCTTTTACATTCTCATTTATTTTTTCTAAACCTGGAATTACATTTAGGCGTAAATAATTCCTTCTGTAATCTGTATTAGAATTTGAAGAATCATTGTTAGGAGTTAAATTATTAGTTTCGCAGTAATTAACAATTTCTTCTCTAGTAGTTTTTAAAAGAGGTCTGTAAAAACAATCTCTATGTTCAGAAATTCCTTTTAAACCAATAATTCCTGTTCCTTTTATAATTCTATATAAAACAGTTTCAGCATTGTCATCTTTATTATGAGCGGTAAAAACTGCATCAGCATCAAATGCATCAAGAGTGTCTTCAAAAAAATTGTATCTTGCAATTCTTGCATCATTTTCTGTTTTTTTTAAATTTGAAGGAGCCTGTTTGCAGTGAAATTCAAAACCTTTGCTTGTTGCAAAAATTTTACAAATTTCTTGTTCTCTTAAAGATTCTTCTCCTCTCCAATTATGGTTGAAATGTGCGGCTATAATTGTCATATCAAAAAAATTTTCTTTTTCTTTAATTTTTGATAAAACATCTAATAAACACATTGAATCATATCCACCAGAAAAACCAACTATAATTGTTTTATCTTCTAAGTTGTATTTTTTTAAAAATTCAGTTACTTGATTGTATATATTATTCATCTTTTTCTCTAAATTTTATAAATTTTGAAGCCCTTGAATTCCATGTTTAATTTCAACCGAATCAACGCCCAATTGATCCAAAGCTTTCATTGCTAGTGAATTTGGTTCATTTATTATAGCTAATAGTAAATCTACAGCTTCAATTTTTTGTTTATTTGATTGTTTAGCGAGTAACCAAGCTTTTTCTAATATTTTTTTTGCTCTTGTTGTAAAGATTATTTCTTTATCAAAATATTCATTTCCATATCCCACAAGGTTTTCAACTACTAAACGAGCATCTTTCATTGTTATTTCAAGATTATTTAAGACTTGGTATGCAACACTTGTTCCTTCAGCGATTATTCCCAATAAAAACATTTCTGTCCCTACGACATTTCTTCCGATCCTTCTTGCTTCTTCTTTGGCTAATCGCATTATTGTTAAAGTTTCCGGCATTTGTTTTTCTATAGGTTTGAATATATCTTCTGCCAGTTTTTCTTTATCGATATTTAAAGAATTGATGATATCATAAGCTAAACCTTTTTTTGTTTGTAATATACTTAATACAACGTGTTCTGGAGTTATGACTGAAGATCCTAATTCTTTTGCTGTTTGTAGGGCAGAATTCATCATAAGGAAAGCGTTTGGAGTGAAAATTATTTTTTTATCTTCGTATTCTGCTTGACGAGATTTTTGTTCCGCTAATTTTTTTTCAAAATTTAAAGAATTAAGTCCATGTTTGTTTATTATTTTTACTAAATCAGTATCAACATTTTCTAGTATAGATGCCATAATTTGCTCTGTTCCTAGTATTTCATATCCTGCTGTTGATAATTTTGCAACAGCACTCTCTAATACGCCTGACAAAGCTTCTCCTTCGTATACTGATTCAAAACTGTTTTTATTAGAATCATCTTCTTCTATTTCAGGATGTTCTAGCCTTTTTATTTTTCTTTGTACCAGTTTTGTTAAAATATCTCGTGCATTATAACTGTCAAAATTGAAAGAATTTAATATTGTTTGTATATTTGAATTTTTATCTGTTATTACTGAAAGAAATATATGTTCAAAAAGAATATTTGTATTTCCAGATTTATTTGCTAAATCAAGAGTATGTTTTAAAATTTCTTTAAATAAATGACTAAAAGGAATATTATCAATTGACTTCGATGTTTTAATTACATACTTGTCGACTTCTATGTACATTTTATCAAAGTCAATGCCATACATCCTAAAAAGTTTTAAAGACACACCTTTTGCTTCTTTTACTAATGCCAAAAGTAAGTGTTCCGGTGTAACTTCAGAACATTTCATCTCTTTTGCTAATCTTTGAGATTCGCTAACAACATTTATGGCTCTTTCAGTAAAACGTTCAAACAAATTTATTCTTCCTCTTCATCATCTAGTGATTCAATATATTCACAAACTTTTTGAAATTCTGCTTCATCTTCTATGTTTTTGAAATACCCATCATCGTTTTCTTCGATATATTCCATTACGATAACTTCGTTTTCATCTGCATCTTCATTTTCTTCTATTGGTAGTAAAAGAGCATATGTTTTTTCTTCAAAATCTATAATATCATAGATTTCACATTTTAAGATTCCACCATCTTCGCCTAAAATTTCTACATAATTTTGTTCTAATTCTTCACTCATAATTTTATTTCCCTAAATATTGTTCCAGTATTATACAGGCACTTTCTATATCTACAAGACCTTTGTTTTTTCTAAAATCTATTTTTCTTGATTTTAAACGATTTTCTGCTTCTTCCGAAGTCAATCTTTCATCTTCTAATATTATATCAAAACCATGTAATTTTTGTGAAAAATTAATACAATCTTCTCCTTGACTACCCAAAGAATCATCCATATTGTATGGAACTCCTACAACAATTTTTTCTACACGATTCTCTTTTGCAATTTTATTAATTTCTTCAATGGCTTTGTCTTCTGGTGTTCTTAATATAAATGAATGTGGAATTGCTATGACTTGAAGATAATCACTTAATGCGATACCTATTCTTTTTGTTCCAACATCAAGTGCCATAATTTTATGCATTGTCTACCCACCGTGCTTCTATTCCTGAAATAATCATATCTAATTGTAATAATTTAAAATCTTCTGTTTTTGGTGCCATTTTTTTCTCAAAAATATTTGAAGCTTTTCTTTGATTTTTTAGGATATATCTTTTGCCAACATAGTATTCATAGATACTTTTTCTGATTATGTTAGTTAGGAATGTATAATTTGAACCTAATGAATACAGAACTTGGGCTAATTCTTTATCACCTTTTATTAGCCTTAAGTAGGCAGCGATGTTAAATGTGACAAGTTTATATGCTAGTTCTTTAGCATTATATATATAGTCAAAATTATCTGCAATAAATTTATCTAAATCTATGTCAAAATTATTTGATTTGTATTCATTAGATAATTTATCAATAAAAAGTTTAAATTCTTCGGATGTGATTTCATCGAAAAACCAATTTTGAACATAATTATTAAGACAAAGTTTGTCAATATCTTTTTGATTTAATTCTTTTTTTTCTAAGTTAATTTCAGGTTTTTCAGGAGTTATATCGAGTAAAATACTTTGCCAACATATGTATTCATAAGGTATTGGCTCTTTGTTAATATAAGAATTTTCTTCTGCTTGATCTAAAAGGTATTTAGCAATTTCAGGTTTTATTTCATATTTTTCATTATAATTATAAAATTTATCAACAATTTTTATGAAATCTCTTTCATTCATAGAATTAAAACCAAAAGAATCTAAGATACCATACCTTGGGTTTATTACAACAGCTAAAAATTGAAGAGTTTTGTTCTCTCTTATTCTTGAAAATATAATTGCTAAATTTCCGTGCCCGTCAGGGAATGAAATATATGTTTTGTAAGGTTTAGATTCTTTAAGTATATTTTGATAAAATTCTTCAGTCTTATCAACTCTTATTCCCGCCATTTTTAGTTCAGAAATAGCTTTATTGATTTTTTGTTGAATATTTTCTTTTGCATATTTTTTTGCATTATTTAATGCGTGATATGCCAGTTGAGATTTTGAACGGCCTAGTATTTCTAATGCAATTTTTCCCACTTCTGAATCGATATAATATATAAATACCGGAATTAAAATGTTTGCTAAAGCATCATGTGAATAATCTTCTTCTAAGGATTTAATTAAAAGAATTTTATCATCATCACTTATCGCATTTAAAAAATCCATGAAATCTATTTGAGCTTCAGGATTCATTATAGCTGTATCTAGTAACTCTTTTGTTTCTTTATTTATTAATTCATTAAATTGTTCGAAATATCCGCTTATTACTTCATAATCAATTCGATTGCCTAAGTCTTTAAGCATATTAAAAGCAATCATTTTTATATGGTCGTTATATTCAGGTGATTTTATAATATTCCAAAGCTCATCATTTAGAGTATCTTTGTCTATAAGCTCTGTTAGAAGCCAACAGATTAATAATGATTTTTGCTCATTAGCGTTTAAGAGTTCTTTTATTAGAATGTCTAAAACAGTTTTTTTGTCATCAATCAACTTTAAATCAGTAATTAAAGAAGAATTTGGTTGAACAGATGTTGAAAGAGCTGTTAAAGTTGCCAAAATTTCTGCTTTTATCTGAATTTTATTCATAAGCTTACCTATTCCCCTCTTCTCTTTACAATTTTACATTAAATTATTAACTTCTGCAACCTAATTAAAGTTAGTTTTATAAAGCTTCAAGAGCTGCTATTTTCATAAGATTAACATCCGGAGATTTTCCTGTCCAGATTTCAATAGCTCTTTGAGCTTGATATATCAACATGTCTAAACCACTAATCGTTCTTAACCCTCTATTTTGAGCTTCTTGTATAAGGATTGTTTTTATTGGATTGTATACAATATCATATATGATAGTGTCAGGATTAAGTTTGTCTAAATCTTCTTTTTCAAGTGGCATTTGATCTGCCATAAAACCTTTCATTCCAATAGGAGTTGAATTTACTATAATAGAACTATGTTCAAGGCTTCTGATATTTTGAATTTGATAAACATTGAAAATAACATTTGGGAATTTAGCTCTGACATAATCTAGTGTTTGTCTTGAATTTATAATATTTCTTGTGTAAAAATCAATTTCTTTTACGCCGAGTTCAGCTAGTCCAACCACTGCAGCTCTTGCGGCTCCTCCAGTACCTAGTATACTTGCGTTTTTCTCTTTTAGGTTTATTTCAGCAGGTATTGCAGTTTTAAATCCATAGATATCAGTGTTGTATCCATAAAATGTTTTATCATCATTAACTTTAACAGTATTTACACAACCTGCGATGTTAGCATAATCATCAATATCATCCAAGAATAATGACATAGGAACTTTAAGAGGTATTGTAACGTTAAAACCGGAGTAATTGTTTGCTTTAATATATTTTATTCTGTTAATAAGTTCTTCAGGTGGAGTTTCCATAACATCATAAACTCCTTCTAAACCTATACTTTTTAATCCTGCTTTTTGTATAACAGCAGAAATAGAATGACCTAAGGGATATCCGATAATACCTAATTTTAGCATCCAACACCTCTCTCTTATTTTATTGCGTTCATTATAGCATAACTTTTAGTTAATATCTATAACGCTAACTCCATCTCCACCTTCAGAATCTTCTCCGGGACGATATTTTGCTACATATGGAGATGTTGCCAGAAAATCTCTAATAGCAGCTTTTAGAGCTCCTGTGCCGTGTCCGTGTATGACATATATTGGAGAGAGATTTGCAAGACTTGCTCTGTCTAAATAATTCTCTAATTCATCAAGAGCTTCTTCTACACGAACTCCTCTTAAGTCTAATTTATTCGATATATCATATTTTTTTATACTAAAAGAACTATCTTTTTTTAGTGCTGTTAATGGAAGATTTGTCTTCTTTGCCAGTTGTGGGTTATAAACAGCTAATTTATTTTTTTTGATTTTTGTTTTTATCAATCCCATTTGAATATAAAGAGTATCATTTTTATCAGGTAACGATAAAATTGTAACTTGTTGATTTAGGTCTTTTAGCATTACTTTATCATTAATTTGAATTTTAGCCCAATCAATTTCAGTGTATTGTTCAGCTTCTTCTAGAGCGTGCATGTCAGCTCTAAATCCTTGTTCGAGTTGTGCTAGTCTTTGATAAGATCTTCTTGCTATTTTTTCAGATTTTTCTTTACGAAGTTCGATTAATATTGCTTTTATTTCGTCTTTTGCGACTTCAAGTTGACCTTCAAATTTATCTTTTATTATTTTTAGAGATTTTTTCTTTTCTTTTTTGTGTTGTGATAATTCTTGTTCGTATTTTTTCTTTAATTCATCCGCTTCTGCGGTAAGAGTTTCAGCTTCTTTTAAATTGGAATCCAATCTTTGTTGAGTATCTTGTAGTCTTTCAACAACAATGCTTGAAGTATCTCTTTGAGTTATCATAAGTTCTTTTGCTTGCCATACAAGATTTTCTGCAAGTCCAAGATTAGATGCGATAGAAATTGCATTACTTAGTCCGGGGATTCCTATTACTAATTTGTAGGTTGGAGAAAGTGATTCCGTGTCAAATTCTACGCAAGCATTTTTAAAATAATGATCTGTATATTCAAGAGTTTTTAATTCTCCATAGTGTGTAGTAATAATTGAGAATGCTTGTTTTTTTGCAAATTCTTTTAAAATTATTTCAGCTAGGACTGCACCCTCTTGAGGGTCCGTTCCTGCACACATTTCGTCAATAAGTATAAAAGTTTCTGAATCAGCATTTTCTAATATATCAATTATGTTTTTCATGTGAGATGAAAAAGTTGAAAGGCTTTGTAAAATACTCTGTTCATCACCAATATCAGCCAGAACTTTTTCGAATGGATATATATGAGCTTCTGCACAAGGTAAAAACAGTCCGGATTTTGCCATCATTATAAATAAACCAACAGTTTTAAGTGTTACGGTTTTTCCTCCGGTGTTAGAACCTGTTATTATAATAGATTTATATCCTTCTCCTATTTCAAAATCGTTTTCTACAATTTTTTCAACTCGACCAATTAAGAGCGGATGTCGCATTAAATCTAATTTTATAATTTTTTTTGTGGATAAATTTGGTTCTATTGCCTGAATTTTTACAGCATATCGAGCTTTTGCAAAATGAAAATCTATTTGAGCTAGTATTTCTTCTGTTTTTTGCAAAGCTTCAAATTCTGTTCTTACTTCATTACTTAAAGCTGTTAAAATTCTTATAATTTCAGCATAAATTTTAGATTTAAGTTCTCTGATTTTATTGTTTATAGGAACAATTTGGGATGGTTCAATATAGAAAGTTTTGTTTGTTGCTGAAACATCGTGTACAATTCCTCCAACTTTGCTTTTTGAAGATGCTTTTACTTGGAAAACAATTCTATCATCACGAATAGTATAAATATTTTCTTGCAAATGTTTTTGGAATTCGCTTGAATTCATTAATTCTTGGACTTTTTTCTTTAAATTTGCTTCTGTATCTCTAAGTGATGAATATAATCCGCCTAAATCTTTATTGGCATTTTGTTTAACTGTCATATTGTCATCAAAAGTATCAAGAATTTTGTCTTCAAGTGTTTTGTTAGAATATAGCTCATTAGTTAGAGTTTGCATTTTTGCATCAAAAGGAAGATTTTCTTTTAGAAAATTTCTAACAATTCTTGAAGTTCTCATTGTTTTTGCAATATCAACAAGTTCTTCTTCAATAAAATATTCGTTTTTTTCTTTTAGTTTTTTAAAGTTTTCGATTTTATCAATTGGAATATCTCTTGCTAAATCTAAAACATCTTTAGCTTCACTGGTTAATAAAATTTGATTTTGAATATCGTCAATTTTTACAAAAGGAGTTAAGTCAAGACAAAGTTTTTTGGACTGTTCGGTTTTTGCAAATTTTGCAAGCTCAGCCAAAATTTTGTCATATTCTAGGGATTTTTGTGATTTTTGGATAATACTCATATCTGAGCTTTATTATAAAAGGAACAAAAAAACAGTGCAAGTTTTATTATTATCTGATTTTTGAACTCGCAAGTTCTTTAAGTTTTTTGTATAAATTGATTTCATCTTCGCTTAGATTTTTATTAATTTGAATTTCTATTGTAACTATCATATCTCCAAATTTTTCGTTTTCATTTAATCCGCAGTTAGAAAGTCTTATTTTTTGTCCATTTTTTGTAAATGGAGAAATTTTTAACATAACATTTCCTTGTGGAGTAGAAATTGGTTTTTCTGTTCCAAGAACAGCTTCATATGGTTCTATACTGATAGTCTTTAAGATGTTTAATCCTTCGGTTTTGAAGTTTTTCAATTCTTTTATGTGAATTGTTAAATACAAATCACCATTTTTCCCTCCATATAATCCTTTTTCCCCTTCTTCCGCCAATCTTATTTTTGATAAATTTTTAATGCCAGCTGGTATTTTAATATTGAATCTTTTGTAATCGGAAGTTTCACCTTTGCCTTTACAGTGATTGCAAATAGAGCCGTTTATAAATTTTCTGCCATTACATTTAGGGCAGATATTAGTTTGCAACATATTTATAATTTTAACAGTCCCAAGAGTTGCTTCAGAGATTGAAATTTCTATATCTGAATAAATATCTTTACCTTTTTGCGGATAGTTTGTTTTATTTTCTTGTGGGTTTGTGAACTTAAATATATCATCCCATTTAAAGTTAAAAGATGTTTTATTGTGATAAGTTTTTTTTGTATTTTTATTGTTATTGCAGGTAGAATCTTTTTGGGTTGTGGAAGTATTTTTATATTTTTGATTGGAACTTTCTCCTTTTGCATAAGAATAGAATTTTCTTGCTGCATCATAATCTGCTTTACGGGTTTTATCGGAAAGAATTTCGTAAGCTTCGTTAATTTCTTTAAATTTTGAGATTATATCAGGGCTATTGCCAGCAATATCAGGATGAAATTTTCTTGCTAATTTTCGGTAAGCAATTTTGATTTCATCTATATCGCTAAACTCTGTAATATCTAAAATTTTGTAATAATCTTTAGTCATACTTTAGGTTTAATTATTGAGAAAAAAAAGTCAATATATAATTGGATAAACATTTTTACCTATTGAAAATAGTATTTATAGATGGTAGTATGTTTTCTATGTGTAAGAGGTTTTTATTATTTTTTATATTGTTTTTCTTAGGAGTTTGTTCAGTTAAAGCAGGAGAGTTAGAAAATGCTTTAAAGAATAATGAGCAGGTTTTTTTGTACATGTATACTCCTAGTTGTGGTTATTGTAAGAAATTTAATCCTGTGTACAACAAAATTGTAGAGAAGTATAAAAGTCAGTACAAATTTGTGAAAGTAGATGCATCTACTCTATATGGTTCGAATGTTTTTAGGAATTATGGCGGTCGTTATGTTCCATATGTAGTTTTATTGAATAGTAAGGTGGTAAAAAAAGATGCTTTACAAATTACACCGAATTGTTTATTGGAATTAGCATGTGTAGATGCAGTGTTAAGTAATATAAAGTAATAGGAGGTTTTATGAAAGGGATTGTATTAGCAGGAGGAGCAGGGACAAGATTGTATCCGGCTTCGCAACCTATTTCAAAGATATTGTTACCGATATATGATAAACCAATGATATATTACCCTCTATCTACTTTAATGTTAGCAGGTATTAAGGATATTCTAATTATTACAAACGAACAAGATTATGATAATTTTATAAAACTTTTGGGTGATGGTTCTCAGTTTGGTTTAAGATTGCAGTATCGAATTCAGTATGTTCAAAGAGGCATTGCTGATGCATTTTTAATCGCAGAAGATTTCATTGGTAATGATGATGTTGCTTTAATATTAGGAGATAATATTTTTCACGGGCATGGCTTTTCAACACTTATGAAAAATGCTTTAAAGAAAAATTCCGGAGCGACAGTTTTTGGATATACAGTTAAGGATCCTGAAAGATTTGGGGTTGTAGAATTTGATAAAAATAATAAAGCAATATCTTTGGAAGAAAAACCTGCTAATCCTAAATCTAATTATGCAGTTACGGGACTTTATTTTTATGATAACAAGGTTTGTGAACATGCAAAAATGCTTAAACCTTCTCAAAGAGGCGAATTGGAGATTACAGATTTGAATAAAATTTATCTTGAAAAAGGTGAATTAAATGTAGAGATTTTGGGTAGAGGTTTTGCTTGGCTTGATACTGGAACTCACGATTCAATGTTGCAAGCGAGTGTTTTTGTTCAAACTATGGAGCTTAATAAAGGAGTAAAAATTTCTTGTTTAGAAGAAATTGCATTTAATCAAGGTTTTATTACCAAAGAAGAATTACTTAATAAAATTGATAAATACGGTTGTAAAAATGATTATTATAATTACGTAAGATCTGTAATAGAGCATCCTGATTTAATAGCAATAGCTGTTTTATAAAAACCGTAATTAATAACAATTCAGTAATTAAAAAGTAAAACAAAAATAGCCAATTCGTCCCCCTGAATTTATGTTAGGGTATTAATTTTTGATTTGTAAAATAGTGAATTGAGTTTAACATGATATATAACATCTTCCCTCCCAGATATTAAAGATTTTGACCTTGGTTTAGAATAAAATATTCGAGGTGGGGTTAAAAAGTTTCAGCATATTACAAGCAAGGATGTTTAAACTCCAAACCAATAAGATTCCGAAATAAATTCGGAATAACAAAAGGTGAAAAGTAATGTGCGAAGAATGTATAAAAGGTTAAACGTCATGCAGAACTTGTTTCAGCATCTTGCCAACTTTGAGGTTTTCACTAAACAAATAAGTCGGGTTAACCCCAGACCTATAATTATAACTAGTCCGTAAGGTGGAGCTTGCTTCATCAAATTAGCTAAATTAGTGAAGAGTGAATAATGAAGAGTGAGTAGAATTTTTTTTAACTATAAGATGCAAAAAATTGCACCCTACTTACTAATCACTAGTTACTAACTTACAACAATTGTATAGCAATGTTTGGATTTTGATTTGCGGTTGAAAGTAAAGTCGCACTTGCCTGTTGTAATATCTGAGCCTTGATATAATTTGAAGACTCATTTGCTATATCCGTATCACGAATTGTAGATAATGAAGATGTTAAATTTTCGATACTAATAGATAAAGATTCTATTATAGAGTTTAATCTATTTTGAACTGCTCCAAATTCAGTTTGTTTCTTGTTTATTTTTTCTAATATAGTATCTAAGCTATCTAGTGTTTTTCTTGCATTATCAGAATTTTTAATTTTTATATCAAGATTAAAGCTTAATGAAGTATCAAAAGAAATTTGCGAGCTTGAATCTGAATTAATACCTACTTGTAGAGTAAATATTTTGCCCCCGCCAATAGTAGCATTTCCAGAATTATCTTTATCGCCGTAGGTGCTTTCATAATCAAATTTTGATAGTGTACCATTTTTAATTAATACATCTAATTCTGCACTGGTTACACCAACAGCATCACCATTTCCTTGATTGTCTCCTACGCCTACGGTTTGATTTGATGTCTGAGAATCAAAGTAAGAAGCACTTATTTCTCCGCTATTAGAGCCAATTAATCCACCGACATTTTTATTACCATTTATATTACCTGTAGAATAAGTATTGTAAATATACCCTGCACATGTTCCAATTGCCCCTCCAACATAATTTTCTCCTAATATATTACCCATTGCATAACAATTTTGAATAGCAACTGAGTAAATCATTCCTGCTAAACCTCCAACATAATTAACTCCAATTATATCAGCATTTGTATAGCTATCTGAAATTAGAGAATGACTTGCATACCCAACAATACCTCCAGTTGCTTGAGAAATTGACTTTATGTTTCCAGTAACATAACAATTTTTTATATATGATAAATTCCCTTGATTAATATCCGCGTTAGACATACCTACAAGTCCTCCAACAAATTGATTTCCTGTTATATCAATATTTTCTAATCCTACTGAATCTATCGTACAATTATAAATATATCCAAATAAACCAACAGCATCTTCTGTTGTATTAATAGTTAAATTGGATATAATATGTTGGTTACCATTAAAAATACCTTTAAAATATTTTGTATTATCATTGCCATCGGTACCACCAGTACCAATACCTCTAAAATTAATTCCTTGCATATCTATGTCAGCCATTAATTCAAATGTTACATTAGTTGTATCAATACCACTGTTTACAAGATCTTGAAGCTTTACCAAATCCTCTACGTCAGTTAAATAATATGTTTCACCTGAATGAAAATTTGTTTGATTAATGACTCTTTTAGACTCATCTATATTTTCTAGAGTCGCAAAAGTGGAGACCTCATTTATTATCGAATCTTGAGTGTCATTTGTAAATAATGTTATTCCATTATATTCCGTTGATGCCATAATTCTATTAACTTCGCAAGTTCTAGCATCGATTTCAGCTTGAATAGCTTTTATGGACTCTTCTCCATAGGTACCATTTGCAGCTTGTTCTGTTAAATCTCTTATTCGTTGGATATGTGAGTTTATTAATTCTAAATTACTTGAAGCAGTATCGATTAAAGTTGTACCTAACATTACATTGTCCATTGCAATATCAAAAGAATTTAATTTAGTCTGTATATTATTTGCGATAGAATAACCAGCTGCATTATCTTTCGCATGGTTTATTTTAAAACCCGTACTCATTCGCTCTATCGCTTGATTTAATGACGATGTTGACCTACTTAATGACGATTGGGCTATTAAACTTGAAAGATTTGTGTTAATCGTTAACGCCACAACAACACCTCACTTTCTAGATGTGAAATAGTTGGGAATTGACGTACTTGCATGAAAATTCCATTCATTTCTAACACATATCCTTAAAAAACAATTGTTCTATACTTTAAGTATAACTCGTATATATTTGCTATGCAATTCTTTATTACAGTTTCGTTACAAATAAATATTTAATCTAAATTTATAATAACTACGTTTTCTATATGATAAGTATGCGGAAACATGTCAAAAGGCTGAACAAAATCTATTTTACAACCATTCTCTTTAAAAATTTTTAAATCTCTTGCGAGTGTTGCGGGATTACAGGATACATAGATAATCATTTTTTTAGTGAGCTTAAGTAAATAATCAATAGATTCTTTAGTACAGCCTTTTCTTGGAGGATCAATTACTGCGATATCATATTTATCAGAATTGTTATTTAATTCTTTTTCAAAAAACTTTGCAGCATCTTCACAATATAAATCGATATTTTTTATTCCATTTTGCTCAATAATTCTTTTTGCATAATCAATAGATTCACTTACTTGCTCAACTGAAGTTATTTTTTTAGCAACATCACTCAAACAAATTCCAAATGTTGCAATTCCTGCATATGCATCAAGAATTGTAGGTTTTTCAAAATTATTTTTAATATAATCCTTTACATAATTAAAAATATTATTTGCACTGGATGGATTTACCTGAAAAAAAGTCTTAGCACCAATTTTAAAAACTTTATCACAAAGTTTTTCTTCAACAAAATCCTCTCCAACAATTAATTCCGTTTTTTCACCCAAAATTAAATTAGTTTTCTTAGAATTATAATTTACACAAACACCTGAAATATTTTCTAACTCTGAATAAATTTTTTGAGCTAAACTCTTAATTTTTTCATTTGCAAAACCATCATTTATAACCAAAACTACAAGACTTTTCAAAGAATATTCAGAAGTTCTTATAACAACATGTCTTAAAGATCCACAATGAGATTTTTCATTATAACCTAATATTCCAATTTCTTGAGCTTTTGTTCTTATAAAATCAATAATCTTATCACAATATTCAGGTTGAATTGGACAATATTTTATATTAACTAATTCATGTGTTGCGGGTTTATAATACCCTGCAATAATTCTCTTAGAGTTTTTAGTTTCACCAATAGGATATTGTATTTTATACCGATATCCCCATTCTTTTGGGCTTGGAACAACATCTCTTACTTCAATATCGTACCCATAAATACTTTTCATTGTATCAGATACAATATCTTTTTTTAATTTTAATTGATATTGATAATCAATAAATTGTATTTGACAAGATCCACAAACCTTTTGCATAGGACATAACGGTCTTGTACGATACTTAGATGGAGTAATTATTTCAACAATTTCTGCATTAGCAAAATTCTTATTTTTTTTAGTTATTTTAATTTTTAACTCATCACCAGGACACGCATTTTCAACAAAAATAACATACCCATTAATTTTAGCAATACCAAACCCAAGGTTTGAGAGTTTTTCAACCTTAACAATCATTTCTTGGGGGATATCTTTTAAATTTATTGTTTGCATGGCTTTATTACTTGAATATTCCGAGTTTCAGAAAGTTCCTGTCGAGCATCTTTAATAATTTGCTTATATTCTTCAGATAAACTCAAACCGTTACAAAGTCTATCAACAAAACCATTATTAACTTTAACAGCTTTTTCCAAAGCTCCAATATCTTCCAAAACATTCTTTATATCAGCTAAATCATAACCAAAAGACTGCTTTGACTGATAAATCATCATCTCTCCGGTTTCAGCAACCAAAGGTTCTCCACCTAATTCAAAATGAAGCTTAAAAACAGATTTTAAATCTTGCAATTCTGCCTGCATTGTAGAAATACTCTGCTGAATTCTCAAATATCTGTCAAACAAATAATCTACATTATCTAATTGTTTCTTTTGCCAATCAAGCCTTTGTAAATACAACTTTTTCAATTTTGGATAAGCAAGAGCTAATCCCATAGTATCAGCCATGGCTCTATGATGATTATTTAATTCTACATTAAAACGATGCGTTAAAGCTTCCAAACCGTGAGATTCAAGATCCGGAGCTATTTCTTTAAACATAGCCTGAGAGTCTATACGGGGATTTTCCAACTTTTCGCCCATTACTCTCATTTTTGCCTCATTTAAAAAAGAATAATCAAAAATAACATTATGAGCAACGATAGGATAGTCACCAATAAACTCTAATATTTTAGGTAAAACTTCCTCTTCAGAAGGGGCATCTTCTACCATATCTTGAGTTATTCCATGAATTGCTATACTGGATTTTCTAATATGCTGATGAGGATTAATCAATGTTTGAAACTCATCTTTAATTTTTCCATTTTCTAATCTTACCGCTGCAAACTCAATAATTCTTTCTCTAGTATAATCTAAACCTGTAGTTTCTGTATCTAATACTATTTCTATTTCTTTTTTTCTCGGCATTATATTGTCCTTTTTATTAAATAGACCCCTCTTACAGAATAATAGCATAAATAAAGAATATATGGTAATATTGAATTACAAAATTTTTATAAGGAGAATATAAAATGGTAAAACATATCAATTCATCAAATTTCAATGAAGAAGTAATAAATAATAACCAATTAACAATTGTAGATTTTTATGCAGATTGGTGCGGTCCTTGTAGGAAATTAGCTCCTATATTAGAAGAAGTTGAAGCTGAATTATCAGATAAAGTAAAATTTACCAAAATAAACACAGATGAGAATATTCAATCTGCTCAAGAATATCAAGTTAGTGGACTTCCTACTTTGCTCGTTTTTAAAAACGGTACAGTTGTTGAAAGAATGGTGGGATTAATGCCTAAATCGTCAATCATAACTAACATTGAAAAACATCTTTAACAAGAAAATATATTAAATAAAAAGCTGCTCGGAATTAGCTTCGAGTAGCTTTTTATTTTTGTTAAATTTTGTAACAATTTAGTTTATTAATTAAAGTTTTACATAAAAAAGCCGTAAAACATATTAAAAGGGAAATTTATAAAGGAAAGCAGAACAATGGGAATGGCAGCATCACAAGTTAGACTTTTACAGTTGACTGGCCGAAAAAACGATATCGGCAGACAACTACAAAGCTTGTCTGCTGAAAAAATGTCATTAACCAGAGAAATGAAGGGTGTTACAAAAGATTATCAAAATGCTTTAAGCTCAAAAGTTTTCAAATGGACAACTAATTCCGGAGCTAATTATGTTGATTTAAGCTATAACACTTTAATGAAACCTAATAGTGCAAATAACAATACTCCATATCTATTAACAAATACAAATGGTGCTGTCATGATAGAAAGCACTTACAAAAAATATGCAGAAATGATATCTCCAAATGGAGCATCTGGTGGGGACTATGAATCAGTAAGAACAGAAATTCTTGCAAGTTTATGTCCAAATATAACAGAAGAAGAAATTGAAAAAGCAAATGAAGCTAGTGAAGCATTAGAAAATGCCACTATAAAATTAAACGATTTAAAAGAAATCGAACCTCAAGAACCTGTTAACTACAGTAATGCTAACACTTTCTTAGCCAATGCCGGGACAATTTCAGGAATAAATATTTCTCAAGGAGGAACTCTTAATATAGGAGATAGTACAACAGCAGCCTCCGGACTTAGTTCTTTTATAAACGAATTAAAAACAAAGATGGCTAATGTCTTATCAGAAAAAGATAAAACTGCATTCAATTCAGCTTGCGACAATTTCTATAATGATTATTCAGCACATATAGGATCAAGTTCAGAAAGTTCTAAAAATTTATTGGAAAATGAATCCAGCCCACTTAGGCTAAATGAATCAAACTATACACTAAATGTCTCAATGGCATTAGAAAATATTTTAGGTCAATATGAATCTGCAGGAGGAGATGCAGAACAAAATTCTTATGGAACGATGACTTATGCTTGGAGAGATAAAGATTCAACAGAATACACAACTTGGCAAACAGAATACGAAACTTGGCAAAGTGAATACAATGCGGCTCAAGAAGAATACAAAACTGCATTAGATAATAACAACCAAGTTTTTACCGCAGCAAATTCAAGTGAAATTGCCTTCTACGATCGCATATTTAATGCTATTGCTGAAAACGGATGGGAATACAATAACCAAATATCAGACAATGATTATTTAAACCAAATGCTACAAAACAACCAATATTTCATAACGACTGTAAATACAGGTACTGACGAAGATGGTAAGACAATTTATGAATACGATAGTTCAATAGCCTCAAACTTTGATTATTTAATATCTGTAAATGATTCAGATGCTGCTAATGAAGCTCTTGCAGAATATGAATACCAAAAAAGTATTATCAATGAAAAAGAAAGTCGCATTGATACCAGAATGCAAGATTTGGAAACAGAACAATCTGCTATTAATGAAATGATTAAAGGTATAGAATCAGTAAGAAATGATAACGTTGAGAGAACTTTTAGCATATTCTCATAATTTTATTTTTATGTTATTCTTAACTTTGTATCGCATATACAGGGGAAGAATTAATGTTTGATTCATTATCAGATAGATTACAGGATATTATTGCTAAAACTGCAGGACAGAAAGAACTTACACAAGACAATATGCAAGATGCTCTTAGAGAAATCAGAAGAGCACTTTTAGAAGCAGATGTTAATTTAAGAGTTGTAAAAGCTTTTATTTCTAATATAAAAGACAAAGCAGAAGGTGAAAATGTTTTACAAGGTATAAATCCTTCTCAACAATTAATAAAAATTGTACACGACGAGCTTATTGAACTATTAGGAAAAGAAGTAAAACCTTTAGATTTTTCAGGGCATCCCAATTTAATAATGATGCTAGGTCTTCAAGGTAGTGGTAAAACAACATCTTCTGCAAAACTTGCAGTAAAACTAAAAAAAGAAAAACGCAACCCGCTACTCGTAGCCTGTGACGTTTATCGTCCTGCAGCTATAACCCAATTAAAAACTCTTGGAGAACAAATTGAAGTCGAAGTTTATTCAGAAGAAAATTCTAAAGATGTTCAATCTATAATAGAAAATGCCATAAATTATGCCAAAAACAAAGGTTTTAACACATTAATTCTTGATACAGCAGGTCGTTTGCAGATTGATACAGAAATGATGGCAGAGCTACTGTTAATTGATAGAATATTTCACCCTTGTGAAAAACTTCTTGTAATTGATTCAATGACAGGGCAAGAAGCTGTTAATGTTGCAGAAAACTTTAATGCACAGCTTGATATCACAGGTTTAGTTCTTACAAAGCTTGATGGAGATTCAAGAGGCGGTGCTGCTTTAAGTGTTGTTTACTGTACAGGAAAACCTATAAAACTTACAGGTACAGGAGAAAAATTAAATGCTCTTGAAGATTTTTATCCTGAAAGAATGGCAACCAGAATTTTAGGAATGGGAGATATCGTTTCTCTTGTTGAAAGAGCTCAAGAAGTATTTGATGAAAAAACTGCCAAAGAAATGGAAAAAAAGATGGCAAAGGCAGAATTTTCTTACAATGATTTTCTTAAAATGCAATCTCAAATGAAAATGTTTGGTTCAATGGATCAATTATTGGGAATGATTCCTGGTTTAAAAATATCTAAAGACGATAGACAAAAAATTTCGCACGAAGGAGAAAAACAATTTAAACGTATAGAAGTATTCATTCAAAGTATGACACCTGAAGAAAGAGAAAAACCGGAACTTATGAATTCTTCAAGAAAAAAACGAATTGCTCAAGGTAGTGGTATACCTTTACATGATGTAAATATGTTCATAAACCAATTTGAACAAATGCGACAAGTTATGAAAGGTTTTTCAGACGTTAAAAAGAATATGGGCAGTTTAATGGGAAAAATGGGTGCTGCAGGTGCGAAATTAACAGCCCATCAGATGATGAAAAATATGAGGCGTTTTAAATAAAATGAAATTAATAGTCGGATTAGGGAATATAGGAGATAAATACGTTTTTACAAGGCATAATGTTGGTTTTATGTTAGTAGATAGTATTGCTCTTAATTCTAACCTTAATTTTAGAGAAAATACTCGTTTAAAAAGTCTTATGACAAACTTAAGAGATGGTTACAATGATTTTCTATTTATCAAACCAACCACATTTATGAACCTTTCTGGCGAAGCTGTTAGAGCTGTTATGGACTATTACAAAATAGCTATAGAAGATATTTTAATCGTGTATGATGATCTTTCATTAGAATTAGGTAAAATAAGATTTAGATCTAATGGTTCTGATGGCGGACATAATGGTATAAAATCCATAATTAAACACTTAGGCACAAATAACATTGCCAGATTAAAAATAGGTATTGGTCCACAGCCTAATATACCTTCAGAAGTCTTTGTGTTACAAAATTTTTCAAAAGAAGAATTAGAAATTTTAAAAACAACAATTTCTAGAGCCAAAGAAGCTATTGATTGCTATTTTAAAGAAGGTATAGCAATTGCTCAAAACAAATTTAATTAGGAGAGATATATGACTTTAGCAGAACAATTAGAACAAGAAGAAAAATATGAAGAAGCTTATGCCGAATATAAAAAATTATTTGAAAAGAAACAAGATAGTATTGACTTATTAACTAAGCTTGGGCATTTAGCACTTATCCTTGAAAAAAAAGATGACGCTAAAACTTACTATGCAAAAATTTTAGAACTTGATCCTCCTAATATTTTAGCTCATGAACAACTTATTGATATATTTGCAAATGAAGACAGATTTAAATATTACCTTTTAAGAGGCCATTTGCACGCTCTTCAACAACAAATGAGCCATGCAAAAAATGATTATAAAAAAGCAATAGATCACGCTAAAGATGCGGAAGAAGCTTTACCCGCAAGATATTTATATGCAGGACTTTGTGAAGGTCAAGGGAAATTAAATGAAGCAATAGATGAATACTTAAAAATATCAGATTATGATGAGAAAAACCCTGTGATATTTTTAAAACTTGCTGAATTGTATGAAAAAACAGAAGGATTAATATCTGCTATACAAATTCTTGAAAGAGGAAAAAAAGAAAAAAATACTGATGAATTTGATGAAATTCTTGCAGGATACTATATTAGGAATTCACAACCTCAAAAAGCTTTTGAAATAACAAAAAGCGATTTAACAAAAGCAAGAGCTTTATTTGATATGGATAAAAATGAAGAAGGTTATGAGCTTCTAATGAAAAACAAAGCAATTTTCGAAAAAGAAAAAGTTTTTTATTCTCTATTAGCTCAATATTATTTTCAAAAAGATATGTTTAATGAAGCTTTCAAAGCAATTGATGACTTTGCCAAATTTGATAAAAATTCTCCACTAATATATCAAATGAGAGCTTTAATTTATGAAAAACAAAATGACTCATTTAAAGAACACATAAATTGGGGAAAATACAATATTTTAAGAGGCGAAAAAGATGTTGCATTAAATGAATATATGACAGCTTATAGATTTAATGATTCAGATGCTGATTTAATTGAAACAATTGCTGTTTTATTGGAAACAGAAGGAGACAAAACAAAAGCTTCCGAATTTTATGAAAAACTACTTAATGTTGAACCTAATAATAAAACAGCACTACAAAAATTAGCAGAATTTAGAGAATCAATTGGTGATAACAGAGGAGCTTTTGATTATATAGAAAAACTCAAAGCTATTGATCCTAGAAACAGTTTTGTTAAAGAAAATTATGATAGATACAAAGAAAAAGCTGAGAACGAAGGAAACTTCTTATCATTCTTTTCAAAACTTCTAAAATGCGGTAAATGTAATGATTAGATCAGAACTCCTTGCTCCTGCTAAAAACAAAGAAACAGCAATAGCTGCAATCGATGCTGGAGCTGATGCTGTATATATTGGTGCAAATTCTTTTGGAGCAAGAAAAAATGCTTCCAATTCTTTGAATGATATTAAAGAAGTTGTAAATTATGCTCATAAATTTTGGGCTAAAGTTTTTATTACAATAAATACAATACTTGATGATAATGAATTAATAGAAGCTTTTGATTTAATAAAAAAACTTGATAATATAGGAGTTGATTCAATTATCATACAAGATATGGGACTTCTAAAAAAATGTATTGATGAAAAAATAACAATTCCTATACATATGAGTACTCAATGCGACAATCGAGATATTGAAAAATTTGAATTCTTCAATAGAATCGGAGTTTCAAGAGTTGTTCTTGCAAGAGAATTATCTTTAGAAAAGATTAAAGAAATTCACAAAAGATGTCCTAATTTAGAACTGGAAGCCTTTGTTCATGGCGCTTTGTGTGTTTCTTATAGCGGACAATGTTATTTAAGCGAATTTATAGGTGGGCGCTCCGCAAATAGAGGAGAATGTGCCCAACCTTGCAGAAAAAAATATACTGTTGAAACTACTTTAGGAAAAATTCTTGCAAAAAATATCTATGCATTATCACTTAAAGATTTCAATGCTTCTAAGCATATAAAAACAATGCTTGATAATGGAGTATTTTCTTTCAAAATAGAAGGCAGATTAAAAGATATAAACTATGTTAAAAACATAGTTGCTTTTTATAGAAAAGAACTTGATAAATATTCTAAAAAAATATCATCAGGAAAATCCGTTTATCCATTTGAACCAAACCCTGAAAAAAGTTTTAATAGAGGTTTTACGGATTATTTCCTTCAAAAAAGAAATGATTGTTTTAATTTTACTTCCCCTAAATCTCAAGGAGAATATTTAGGAAAAGTAATAGAGGTAAAAAATAACTATATAAGAATAAATACCGATAAAGATATTCACCCTCAAGATGGTCTGGTCTTTGGAGATAACGGCTTTTTAGTAAATAAGGTAGAAGGAGATAAAATTTATCCAAATAAGCAAGTAAAAATAAAAATTGGAGATAAGATATTTAGAAACAATGACGTAAACTTCGAAAAGAAACTAAATTTACCCCCAAAAAGACAAATTGGGGTAAATATAAAAGTTTATAACAATCAAATAGAACTTATTGATAAAAATAATATTTCTATTGTAGAAAAAATAGAATTAAATGAAATTGCAAAAAATCCTGAAAAAATGAAAGAAACTTTCATAAAACAATTCTCTAAAACAGGTAATAGTGATTTCTATGTAGAAAATATTGAAATAAATTCAGAAATTCCCTTCATGCCTGTAAGCGAAATAAACAAATTAAGACGCGATTTATTTGAAAAACTTATGCAAAAAAGACTTCTTAATTATCCTAAAGAAGTCCAAAAAGAGCTGAAATACACAGATTTTTATAAAAAAGAGCTTGATTATAGAGGAAATGTTTATAATAAGGATGCTAAAAATTTTTATAATCAATGTAATTGCAAAATTTTAGAACCTGCTTTGGAAAAAACAAAACCAAATCGCCAAGTAGAAATTATGCGAACCAAACATTGCATAAAATATGCTCTCGGAATTTGCAAATCTCCTCAAGAGCTAGTTTTAGTAGACGAAAAAGGGACAAAATTCCCACTTAAATTCGATTGCAAAAATTGCGAAATGGTAATTTTATCCCCTACAAAATAACTATGCTGTAGCTACTTCATTCTGTTTTTCTTCTTGTGCAGATAATTGTGCAACTATTTTAGCTAATTCTTCTTGAGTTTTTGCATTATCAATTGCTTTTTCAACTTCTTTATAGGAAGTTAAATTTTCATCTAAAACAGCTAGTTGATCTTTTACTTCTTCTTTTGAAAATTCTTGTCCAAACATAAATGGAGTTGAATATTGAGGATCAATCATTTGATTAACATAAGCTACTGTATATAATTCAGGACGTTTCAAAGTTGCTTTCATTAATCTCATACCATATCCGGGATTATCACCACCGATTGCAATTTGGTAATTATTCTTTCCATAAGTAGAAGGTTTCCACATTGACCATGTTTGAGTAGCATTAGGAACATATTCATTTAATGCAGTTGCATTCATTGTAGGATCTTTTGCTAATGTTCTCATTGAAGCTGTTTTCAAATTTACAATCTCATTCATTCCCTTTTGATAAGCTTTTTGAGTCTTTAACATACTATCCATAAATGTTTTGTATTCTGCTTGACTAATACTTCCTTGTCCTATTTTATAATAACCTGCTGCATCTTGAGTATATCCTTTCATTCTATCAATCATTTTGGTAGAAGAATTTTCAGTAAGAAGCTTATCAAAGTCTGCTTTAGATTTGATATTATATAAGTTTCTTAATTCCTTTCTATTTTGATTTAATATACATTTTTGTTCCCTTAATAAAGCAATTTTATTTTTCTCTGAAGAAGGTATTATTCGCAATTCTGCATCAATTGCATCCATATCTTTTTGAAATTTAGCTTCCATATTTTTAATTTTTTCATCATATTTATGTTTAAAATTATTAAAATTCTTAACCCCATTACTTACTCTTTGCCACCAAACTTTAGAAGCACCTGAAACTCCACCACCAGCAACATTAACAGCTGCAAGATCTGCTCTTACTGCATTAGATGTTGCTCTCCAAGCATTTACAGTTATATCTCTTCCAAAGTTTGAAGCTGCTTCTATAGATTTACCTACCAAACCAGTTCTTGATGTTGCAGCACTAGCTTTAGCCATTGTAACACCAGAAGTAGAAGCAGATGTAGTAGCTCCTGTTCTTAAACCACTACCAAGACCTCTTAAACCAAATACTGATAAACCTGCAACAAGTGCATTTGTACAAATATCCTGTTGAGCTTTATCTTTTTCAAGGTCTGTTTTAGCATTCTTTAACTCAGAAACACCTTTAGCTACACCAATAGTACCAAAAACAGCTCCACCAGCAAGCATTCCATATCCAATTACAGGACCAATTACAGGAATAAAACTAGCACCTATAGCCCCTATTGTAATTGCAGCATTTGTAAGCCCCTTTTTCCAATTCCATGAGCCGTCTTTTTCTATCCCGACAAGACCTTTACCAATATTTACAACTGCAGTTCCTGCATTAGAAATCCAACGTCCGGCTTTTGTCCAAAAGCTGTCTTCCTTTGTTCGTTTTGCAACAACAGAGCTTTCACCAGTTTTTTTATCAATATTATTTTGAATATCACGTTTTGTGTTTTCTAGATTTTTTATACTTGTATCCAAACCTAGAGTTTTTTTAACCTCATCTTTATCTTTTTCTAATTGAATGGCTTCTAATGAGGCTTTTTGAGCCTTTGACTTTTCAGCACGTTCTTTTTCAAGACGTTTTTTATAATCTTCATAACTTTCATTCAATATTGAAGAACTTGAAGAAGATGATGATGAAGAAAAACCACCCCAAGGATTTCCAAAAATTCCGTTATATATGCCAACCATACCGGCAGGCATTTGTATATTAATAAAATCCGCCATAAATATCCCTGTTTAATATCCTTATCTATAAAAAGTCTTATTTAAATCAAAAATTGATATATTATTAAGAAATGTAAACTATATTTACATTTATATGTTTCTGATATACTAAAAGTATGAAGTGTGGATTTGTTACAATATTAGGTCGTCCTAATGTTGGAAAGTCTACTCTTTTGAATCAGATTTTGGGTCAAAAGATAGTCATAACAACAGATAAGGCACAGACTACAAGAAAAAGAATTAAGGGAATTTTAACAGACGAAAATGGACAAATAATATTTGTCGACACTCCTGGAGTGCATCGTCCACTTAATAAGCTTGGTGAATTTTTACTGGATGAAGTAAAAATTGCGGTTCCGGATGCTGATTTAATATTATTTCTTGTGGATGGAACAGAATCCGCGGGAAAAGGTGATAAGTGGATTGTTGAAAATATTTTAAACAAAACAGAAACCCCTGTAATATTAGTAATGAATAAGCTGGATAAAATTAAAAATCCGCAAAAAATAGAAGAAAATTTAATAAGCTACAAAACTCTTTTTGATAAAAATATTCCACTCGTTCGAATTTCTGCAAAAACTGGTAGAAATAAAGATACATTAATTTCAAATATCTTAAAAAAATTACCAGAAGGAGAAAAATTATACCCTGATGATATTATAACCGAAGAAAGCATGAGATCGGTTACAGAAGAAATTATAAGAGAGAAGATTTTACTAAATACACAAGATGAAATTCCACATTCGGTAGCTATAAAAATAGAGAAGTATGAAGAAAATGAAGATATAGATAGAATTTATGCAACAATTTATTGTGAACAAAAAAGCCAAAAAGGTATTCTAATAGGAAAAGGAGGTAGTCTTTTAAAATTAATTGGAACTCAAGCAAGAATTGAATTAGAAAATATTACAGAAAAAAAAGTTTTTTTATCACTTGAAGTCAAAGTTGAAAAAGACTGGAGAAAAAAAGATAATATCCTAAAAAAATTTGGATATAAACAAGAAGAATAGCAAAAAATAAATTTATAGGTTTTACAATATTATAGTAAAAGGAAGTGTGTGTAAAAGATGAAAATTCAAAGAGTAGAGACATTAAATTTAAACAATTCAAAAAAGCAAAACAATACAAGACCAAATTTTCAAAGAAATTGGTCAGAGCATGTTAGTTGGGGTGCAAATTATATAAAAGAGACAGGAAAAACTAATTTTAAACTATTTTCTTTTCCAGATGCAAAAGCAGTTTTTGTAGAAATAGCTAGTAGCATAGGTAAAAATTTCGGTAATATCCATGATAGAGCTGTACAAATCGTAACAGCAGTATCAGGTCTTATCACCGCACAAGCGATAAATGAAGATTCCAAAATTTATCCAATGAAACATAATGGCGAAGGAGTTTATGAAGCTAGCAATATTGATGCTAAAGCAGGGACCCCATATAGATTTGTTATAGTTGATAAAAATAATAACGTTAATACCGTTAAAGATCCTTATTCAAAAAAACAAGACGATATTCATGGTTGGAGTGAAATTTATAATCACGATAATTATGAATGGAAAAATACTAACTGGCTAGAAGGAAAAGATTCTAGAAGAATAACAAGAAAACCTGATGAAAAATTCAGAGGTCTAGAAAATTTAGTTATTTCAGAAATAAACATTCCAACAATATCTAAAGAAGGTGATTTCAAAAATGCATTCACAATGATTGATAAAATTGCAAATGAAAAAGTCGTTAATGCAATTGAAATAATGCCTGTAGAAAATACTTATTCAAAACAATGGGGATATGATGGAGTAGACAAATTTGCGGTAAATAAAAACTTAGGTTCTGCAAAAGAATTAAAAAATTTAATAGATTATGCACATGGAAAAGGCCTAAATGTCATAATGGATATGGTACCAAACCATATCGGTCCGGACGGAAATTATTTAGGGAAAACCGGACCATATGAAGCCGGACATACTTCTTGGGGTAGTGCATTTAATTACGAAGGACTTAACAATAAATATGTTAGAGATTATATGGCAAATGCTGCTCTTTGGTGGGCTAAAGAATTCAAAGTTGATGGACTAAGGTTAGACATGACACAACACTGCCATTCTGATTATCTTTTAAAACAAATTGTAGACGAAGTAAATGAACACGCTCCGGAAGTTTTTCTAATAGCAGAAGATGGAAGAAATAACAAAAAAAATGTAACGGATATAAGCAGATATAATATTACACACGAAATGGAATTAAAAAAGATAGATGAAAGCGTAGATGATATTGCAAATCAAAGATGGCATACATATCCACAAGAAATTGGATTTGACAGTGAATGGGATTTTAAATATATAGAAACTTTACAAGATGCAGTTCTTGATATAAATCCAAAAGTTATGAATGACCTTGATAATGATTTAAAAAATTCATTACATAGAGTTAAATATGTTATGAGCCACGATAATATAGGAAATAATGACGGGACAAGACTTATATCAAAAATATTATCAAAAAATCTTGGTTTATTTTTCAACGTTGATGGATATGGAGATTGTGAAAAAGGACAAAATGCTGCACAAAGTTCTCAAAAATTAGCAGAATTAATAGTTTCTGAAGATTTTGAAAAACTTAATGAAGAACAACTAAGACAAAAATTAAATGATTGTGGTATTAGAACTTATATATCTAAAGAACATTTAATTAACACCTTTAAAACAGCACTTGCCAAACAAAAATTAGCTCAAGGAACTTTCATGACAACTCCCGGCCCTAAAATGTATTTTCAAGGAGATGAATCAGGAGATTTATCACATTTTAAATTCTTTAGAGAATTTACAGGGGAAAGAAAAGTTCGACAAGAATCTGACGATTTTAAAAATGCAAGAATTAAAGAAAAAGGCTATGACACTCTTGAAGAAACTGCACGTCCAGATTGTATCGTTGGCAGAATCAAGTATGAAGGATACTTCAAAAACGCATCATTACAGATGTTAGAATACAATAAAGATTTAAAAAAATTATTAGATACAAATCCTGCGATTTCTAAAGGTGATATTATAAGTACTTATAAAGATAATACACATAATGTTCATATACATCAATTAAAGTTTAATGATGAAGAAGTATTAGTACTTAAAAATTTTGGAACAGGCTTCCATAATAAAACCTATGAATACTATGGATTCCCTCAAAATAGTACTTGGGAAGAAATCTTCAATAGTGATGATGCTAAATATGGTGGCGGAAATCTTACAAATAAAGGAAGAAATGATATAACAAATCTTAATCAACATCTTTCAATGGCACCAAACAGTATTGTTATTTTAAAGAGAATCTAAAATCTTTATTAACAAGAGTGCGATATCGTATATACGATATCGCACTTTACAAATAATTACTCCATGATAATATAATAAAAAAGGACTGATTATGACATATTTAGTTAAAAGACATCATCATACTCATATAAACCCGAAAGGGCTTGGAGTCTTGTGTCTTCTCTCAGCTAAGTAAACTCCTTTAAATCGGCTCTTTCGGGATATTAAATTGAGAGAATGTAAAGAGTTCGAAAAAGGAGAAAAATTTAAATGTCATTAGTAAATATAATATCAGCAATCGGAAATAACAGTAGCATATACCCATTAATTGTTCGTGACTGCGGTATAGAAGTTCCCTCAAAAGTCGCAATGACTTATAATCAAAACCTAAAAGATTCAAAACAAATGGCATACAATGCCACAAGAGAAAGATTAATTGATGAGTATGGAACTTCTATTATTTGGCTTGGTGGAATTCCTGCAATGGAAAAAATTTGCAATTGGGGTATAAAAAAAATGGGCTATAGTCCAAAAGTTAACTCAAGCTTATTAAAAGAAACTTCTAATCAAGGCTTAAAATATAATATCGAAAAATTTAAAAACTTAACTCCTAATGAAGTCAAAGAAATGGAAAAAGTGCTTAATAATAAATCAACATATCAAAAACTCCTTGCTGGAAAATTTATCTTATCTACAGCTATTCCTGTTGCATTAATGGGATATTTTCTCCCTAAAATGAATTTTGCACTTACTGATAAAATAAGAAAACGCCAAGAAAACTCTAAAGAGGGAGTAAATATAATAAAAAAATCAATAGACTTAAAAACAGAAAATACAACTCCTACTTTTAAAGGTATAACCTCTACTTTAGCTAATATGTCTACCGTAAATAAAATGGCAATTACAGACGGGGGGCTAACAGTTGGTAGAGTTGGAACCGCAAGAAATAAGTTCGAAAAAATAGAGATGGCTTTTAAAATGAGTATGATGATGTTTTTAAATTTTGTAGCCCCTATTTGGATAGCTAAAGGATTAGATAATTTATCAAATAAATTATTCAAAACTAATGTGAATTTAGATCCTATGCTATTAAATGATAAAGAATTTATAGAAAACATAAAAAATAACACTCTTGAAATGCCAAAAGGAAATATTATTGAGTTTTTAGACAAAAATCCTAATTCAAAATTTTCTAAACTTTGTGAAAAATATGCAGGAGTTAAATACTTAAAAAATCGCATTCGTGATCCTAGAGAATTTGTAGATGAAAATAAGATTTCAAAATTTCAACAAGAAATAGAAAAATTTGCAAAACAAGCAAAACAGAGCGGTGACATAGAAAAATTTACAAAAAAAGCTTTAAAAGTTAAATCTGCAAACATTTTAGCAAACGTTGGTATTAGCAGTTTTCTTCTTGCAGTAACACTTCCTAAAATTACTTTTATATTAAGAAAGAAAATTACAGGCTCAGACGCTGAACCTGGTCTAATGACGAAGTAAATTAAGAGCTGCTATAAAGTAATTTTTAAGTTCAACAAAACTTCTCAATGATAATAAAGTTTTTATTATAAATTTAGGCCTTAAATAAAATCTTCTTACTGCTAGTTTATGTAACTCAAAAATTCTTTCTTTTGTTAAAGTATGAGATTTTACAACCGGCTCATAATAAGCCTTTGCAAAATCCATATTCCCATCTACCAATTTATTTAACATAGCATAAGCAAAATATTTAGTTCCAGGAAGAGGAGTTGCTGTATAAAAACTAACAAAATTACTATCCAATTCTATTGCAAATTTTATAGTCTCTTTGACAGTTTCCTCTGTTTCCCAAGGTAGCCCAATTACAAAATAATTATAAATTTTTATCTTATTTTTCTTCAAAATTTTAACAGTATTTCTAATTTCATCTAAACTTAACTTTTTACCAATATTATTTAGCATAGCTTGTGAACCACTTTCGACACCAATACTTACAAGCCGACAACCAGCCTTATACATGATTTTTGCCATCTCATCGTCCATTGTATTTGCTCTTGTATTAGAAGACCAAGTAATTTTTAAACCACTATCAATAATTTTCTTACATAAATCAATAGTCCATTCTCTATCAAAATTAAAAATATCAGACCAAAAAAGAAAATTTCTAATATTATATTTTTCAACACACTCTTTTAATTCCGCAATAATATTTTCTGCAGAACGAACTCTTACTTTTGAGCCACTAACAGGGGTTGCAAGACAGAAAAAACAATGATAAGGACAACCTCTTGAAACCTTGACAACAGCCTGCACTTTCCCATTATCAGGTCTTATATACTTTGAATTATCAACTAAATGCCTTGCAGGGAAAGGCAAAATATCAAGATTTTCAATAAAAGGTCTTTTATCAGTTTTTACAGGTTGAAAATTTTCTCTATAACAAATCCCTAAAATTTCATTATCTGGAACACCATCTAATATATCCTTTAAAGTAAGTTCCGCCTCTCCAATTATCACATAATCAATAAAAGAATTTTCATAAATTGCATTCGTATTATAAGTTAAAAAAGAGGCTCCTTTTACTATTACAATGATATTAGGCAAGATTTCTTTTACCAATTTCAAAGCCTCTATATCTGACTTAAAAGTTGGAGTAGCAATATTTGCAACCAAAAAATCCGGTTTAAAACTTTTTAAATCAGAAATTAAATTCCCCCCCTGACTATAATCTCTTATCATAGCTTCATAACCACAATTCTCAGAAATAGAAGCTAAATACATTAAATCCGTAGGAGGTAAGGGAGGTATAACTAACAATTCCTTTGTAGGTTGCTGACACCTATCCTCTCTATTTAAAACCGGCGAAGGGGGGTAAATTAATAACACTTTACCCTTAGACTTATTTTCAGTCATACTTAAACACCCTCTGCTTTATCCTTAACTCTAGACGCAATTAATGCAGCAATAACAAGACATAACGCTCCAATTAAAAAAGTGTATTCCCAATGATAATTTACCCCACCAATCACGCTAAAATCACACTTATTAATAATCCAAGAAACTAAAGTGCAAACAAAAACTTGAGGTCCAGCTATAAATATATTAAAAATTCCCATAACAGAACCTTCAGTTCCAGGTTTTATATACTGAGATAACATAGCAAAAGGTAAAGCACAAATACTAGCCCAACCAATACCTGATAACGCCATTAGAATAGCAACGATTTTTACATTTGTAAAAAAAGCCATTCCTAAAAAAGCAAAAGCCATAGACAACATTGAAATAATATGAACTTTTTTGTTTCCAAATTTCACAGAAAGTATTCCAATAGGTATAGCAACAATAAAACATACTAAATTGAATATTGCAAAACATATAGACGAAAAATTAGTACCTGCAAGCACTGCAGCATCATAACTTGCCTTAACAATTTCAGAAACTTCAGACAAGTCAGGAACTCCAAAAACTGTATGAACACAATATTGTGTAAAATAAATCATCATACACATATTACCAATCCAAGTAAAAAATTGCATCCAACAAATTTTACCAACTTCAGGAGAGAAAGCAAAGAAATCCCTTAAAGACTTAATAAAATCAAATTTCTCATGATTTTCATCTTGTCTAGGCAAAAATCTTTTTTCTTTAATCACAATACAAGTCCATAACATGCCAAGAGAAAATGCTAATGCAGCCATAATAAACTGTGCATTGATAGACATTTGATAATTAAAAGCCCATTTTAAAAATGGAGCCGTTCCTGCAGCAACAACAGAACCTAAACCAATAGCCAAACTGATATAAGAATTAGCAATTGAATGCTGTTCTTGAGGAACAACATCAGGTACTAATGCCCTATATGGACCTTGAGCTATATTTACACAAGCATCCAAAATCCAAATCATCGCAGCTGCAAACAACAATGCAGACCATTCTGGAAGATGTATACGAACTAATGAGCCAAAACAATTTGTAATATATTCAGAATTCGGTAACGCCCAAAGAGCAATTGCAGAAAGTAATGCACCACCAAGTAAATAAGGTCTTCTTCGTCCAAAAATAGAAGTAGTCTTATCACTCAACGCTCCAATAAGAGGTTGAACAACCATGCCTGTAAAAGGTCCCGCCAACCAAATCAAACCAAATATAAAAGGTGACGCTCCTAAGTCTTCAGTTACAGGACCTGACAAAATTATCCTCATTTGCCAAGCAAACTGTAACCCGAAAAAACCAAGAGCAAAGCTTAAAAACTTAGCTGTAGTAAACCTTTTTAACTCATTTTCTGCCATATAAAACCTCTCCACACATCATACTAACCAGTTTACAAACAAAATAACCTGCCGTCAATACAAAGATATGATGTGTTCAATACCTTTTTTCGCAATATTAAATATTTCAATCATCTTTTCAAATTCATAAGGTTCACCTTCTGAAGTAGTTTGAAAATCAACGATTTTACCGCTTTTCGTTAAAATAACATTTGAATCTACCTGAGCATGAGAATCTTCTTCATAATTTAAATCAAGCCTAATTTCCCCATCAACTATTCCAATTGAAATAGCAGCTACTGGCTCAATTATAGGATTTTCTTTTAATTCTCCTAATTTTATAAGTTTTTCAAAAGCATCTTTTAAAGCAAGATAGCCCCCACATATACTTGCAGTCCTTGTACCACCATCAGCTTGAATAACATCTGCATCAATAGTAATAGTCATTCCAGACATTTTTTCTAAATCTACACAAGCTCTCAAAGAACGTCCAATTAATCTTTGAATTTCTTGAGTCCTTCCTGAAACTTTTTCTCTTTCCCTTTTACAACGTGTATTTGTAGACGCAGGAAGCAAAGAATATTCTGCAGTTACCCAACCTCTATTATCACTCTCATCCATCCACTTTGGCTTCTTTAAATCTACAGAAGCTGTAACAATAACCTTTGTTTCCCCAAATTCAACCAATATCGAACCCAAAGCATGCTTTGTAAAATTATGAGTAAAACTTATTCTTCTTAATTCATTATTTTTTCGTCCATCTACTCTCATACAATCCTCCCCACAACATAAATAATTATATCACAGACAAAAAAATCGAGAGCCCCTCGTCGGGGCTCTCGATTCATATTCGACCAGAATAAAATACTAGTTAGAAAAGGATGAATTAGATTTTTATTAACCTGAAAAAGTCTTATAAGAAGATTCAATATTATCATTAATAACTTTATCAACTGCCTCTATTTCAGTCGTAATTTGAGTTCTTTCATTATCAAGTCTTTGTAATTTTAATTCTAAATTTCTATCTTCTTGTTGAATTATAGAAGTTTTAGCATTAATCTCTTGTTGTTTTTTATCATACTCATATTGAGCATATTCATATTTATTATAGGCATCTTGATAAGCAGCATTATCTGTAACTTTTTCAGCAGTTAAATCTATATATCTGTATGAAATAACTTCTCCTGTTGTCGCATCAACAGTTGGAATACCAACTTTAGTAATTCTACCTTGAGAATCAAATTCTAACTGACACTTATCTGTTGGGTTAGATGTTGTATACTTACCATTTGGAGTATATGAAAATGTTTCAGCAAATCCATCAGGACTATCAACATCTGACTTTAACGCAAATTGTAATGTCTTTGTTCCTGTTTCACTTGTTGTGAAGAATACATAAAAATCATCCTCTGTAAGACTTGAATCACTTGAACCATATGAATTTCTGATAGCTTCTCTGTATTTTTCCCAATCAAATGATGAAAAACCTTCCATTTTAGAAGCTTCATTAAAATCATATACATCTTGTCCCGCAATTGTTGTTTTTCCACCATTAGGATTTGTAATCTCAGTTTCACCGGAATTCGATTTTTGAAAAAATTCAGCACCTTCCAACTGCTTTAAAGAATATGTTCCATCCTCATTAGCTACAACATAAGGAGAACCAGTATATAAAGGGGCAACATCTCCTGAAGAAGTTCTAACATAATAACCGTTCAAATCTTCAGATTTCAATTTCAAAGCAACTTCTTCAGTATTTTCCCTCAAATGACTATATTTTGATTTATCTTCTGCAGCATCATACTCATCTTTGCTTATTTTTTTATAATATTTTTTACCAGCTTCAAAATTTTCCACCGGTTTATAACCTTCTGCAGTAAGTTCCATGTAATTAGAAACATCTTCCTGTCCATCAACTAAAGAATCTCCAAGAACCTCTGTATTATCAAGATAAATATCACCTTCCTGATAAGAACTACTTTCATCCTGAACCCCATAAATACCAGTACCCTGTATTGTAGATGGTTCGACTGTATCAACTTTAATAGTTTCTCCAGCTTTTCCAACAACAGAAGAACCATAATTAGCTGTTATTGCAGCACCTGTAGCACTTTGTTGAATTTCTACGTTATATAAATCCCCAGAAGGTTTCACTGTACCTAAAGTAAATGTTGTAGCACCATCTGTTCCTGAATACTCAATTGTTGTATAATCAGATGTAGAAGGTGGTGTCGGTACAGACATTGCTAATAAACTATTATATAAAGCTGTACATTGTTGTGATAAAACACTCCTTTCTTGGTTAATTTGTTGTCCTTGATATTCAAGATTTGATTGTCTAGCTTGTAGATTCAATAATCTTGCTTGTGATGCTGACATACCCATGATGTTGTCTCCTTTTTCCTTTTCCTATTAATTCTATAGCCTGTATATCGACATTTTTTTTATAAACTTTAGCTTTTTATAAAAAATATTTACAAAAATTTACAATCCACACAAAAAAAAGAATACTCTAAAAGATTGATTGAAAATTTTACTCTTAGAAGTTATTCTATGCATAGTAGAGGTTTTTGTGAAAAAAGAAATTTTAAGAAAAAAAATTCTTCAAAAAGAATTAGAAATAAAAAAATTACATTTACAACCCAAATCAGAAATAATTAATGAATTATTAAATTCATTAATATTAGAAAAAGCTATCTTAAAAAAAGAACTTGAAACCAAAGAAACAAATATTATTTTTAGTAAAATCAAAAGCATTTTTCAAAAAAAAGAAAAATTAATATGCGATTATTTTAAAACCTAAACTAAGAAAATTTTCCTTGTTTGTGATATAATCTTATTACGAGGAATTATATGTTAAAAATAAATTACAATGATAAAAAATCAATCAGAAAAGCTTTTGGAGAAATCATCGCAGAATTAGGTGAAGAGAATCAAAATATCGTTGTTTTAGATGCGGACTTATCAGGTTCTACGCAAACTTCAATATTTGCAAAAAAATTCCCTGAAAGATTTTTTGATGTAGGAATCGCTGAACAAAATTTAATAACAACAGCATTAGGACTTTCTTTGGAAGGGAAAATCCCTTTTGCGGCAACATTTGCTGTATTTGCAACGGGTAGAGCCTACGATCAAATACGAAATTCTATTTGTTATCAAAACTCTAATGTTAAAATAATCGGAGCTCACGGAGGAATAACTGTTGGAGAAGACGGAGCCAGCCACCAAGCACTAGAAGATATTTCACTAATGCGAGGGCTTCCTAACATGATGGTAATTTCACCTAGTGATTATATTCAAACAAAAAAAGCTGTAGAGTATGCTTCAAAACATATTGGCCCTGTTTATATAAGATTATCAAGACTAGAAGTTCCTTGTATTTTTGACAATAATTATGAATTTAATCCTCAAAAAGCTATTGTACTAAAAGAAGGGACAGATGTTACTTTAATCACAACAGGAGATGTATTATCGGAAGTTATCAAAGCTGCCGAAAAATTAGAAGAAAACGGAATTAACGTAGAGCTTATTAATATCCCTGTTATAAAACCCTTAGATTGTGGAACAATAATCAATAGTTCTAAGAAAACAAAATTTGTCATTACTATAGAGAATCATTCAATCATTGGTGGATTAGGATCCGCAGTATGCGAATGCCTCTCCGAAAACAATCCTACAAAAATGTATAGAATAGGTATAAATGATTCATTTGGTCAGAGTGGAACTCCAAATGAACTTATAAAATATTACAACTTAGATGCTGAAAGTATTACAAATAAGGTTATAGAGTTAATAAAATGATACAACTACGTTCTGTTACAAAAAAATACAAAAATAATTATGCTTTAAAAAATATAAATTTAGATATTTTATCTGGAGAATTTGTCTTTATTACAGGTGCTTCCGGAGCTGGAAAATCAACCTTAATGAAGATGTTATATAAAGAAGAAACCCCAACAACGGGTACTGTATTAATAGGAGGCATAAATATCGCAAATCTGCCACCTGAAAAAGTTCCAAATTTAAGACGTTGTATGGGAATTGTTTTTCAGGACTATAAGTTACTACAAAACCAAACTGTATACGACAATATTGCATATGTTATAAGAACATTAGGAATAAGCTCCTCTGATATACGAAATAGAGTTACCGGAGCATTAAAAGTTGTTGGCTTATTAGACAAAGCAAAGGCTAAACCAACAGAGCTTTCCGGTGGAGAACAACAAAGGGTTAGTATTGCAAGAGCATTAGTTAACGGTCCTCCTTTACTTATTGCTGATGAACCTACTGGAAATTTAGATCCTAAGAATTCATTAGAAGTAATGCAAATTCTTGAACAAATAAACCAAAGAGGAATTACAGTTATTGTCTCTACCCACGACTACACTTTAGTCGACAGATTTAGAAAAAGAGTTTTAACTCTTGAAAAAGGTGAAATTATTAGAGATATTCAGGCAGGTACATATGGACAATAGCAGACAACAGCTAAAAAAACAAGTAAAAAAACATATTCCAAAAGATTGGTTATGTGAATTGCGTATTGCCTACAGAATAGTAAAAGAAGCTGTTAATGATATAAAGCGAACAGGTATTGTTAATTTAGTTATTATAACAACTATGGCTGCTATATTAACAATATTCGGAGTACTTTTTAGATTTACATTATCATTGTCAACATTTGCTAATGAGTTAGGTAATGTTTTGGAAATTTCTGTGTATTTGAAACCAAATACATCAACGGAAATTGTAAAAGATAGAATAAAAGAAATTAAGCATGTAAAACAAATAACCTTGAAAACAAAAGAAGAATCTTGGAATAGTTTAAAACAAGAATTAGGTTTACATGACGTAGCAAATCCACTTCCTGATACTCTCAGAGTTAGTGTGGATAAACCTGAAAATATTGGTGAAGTATTTTCTCAAATAAAACCTATATCAGGAGTAGAAGATATGGGTTATGCTAAAGATTTAGCAAAGAAAATGCAAGTTTTAACAAAAGTTGTTAACACTTCTATGATTTTCGTAATAATAATCTCAGGAGCTTTGACAATTACAATAATCAATAATACGATACAGTTAGTCATACAATCTAGAAAAGAAGAAATTGAAATAATGCGTTTAATGGGTGTAAGCAACTGGTATATAAAAACTCCATTAATAATGCAAGGAGCTTTTTACGGATTTGTATCATCAATAATAGCAGTACTTCCGCTAAATTGGGTACAAGGCTTATTATTGAATGTTCATAAATTTTTCTTAATTCCAAATCCGATTTTTGCTCAAAATATTGTTATAATAACATTATTAATAATAGGTTCGACTTTCGGAGCGATTGGAAGTTTCTTATCTATAAAGAAACATTTACAAGTATAGGTTAATAAGGTGAGATATTATGGATAAAACTATAGAATTAGTAAACGGCGTAAAAGACATTCACGCGATGCCAAGTGTAATAGTAAAGGCTCTAAATATAATGAAAAAACCGACTGCTAGTATGAAAGAATTAGGTGATATAGTAATGTATGACCAATCTTTAACAATAAAAATCTTAGCTTTGGTTAATTCAGCATATTATGGATTTTCGCAACAAATAAGTTCAATCAGCATAGCATTGTCCTTATTAGGAATGGTTAAAGTAAAAAACATAATCGTAGCTGTAGCAATGAAACCAATGATGTCAAACCAAGGAGATAAAGAGCTTTGGAAACATTCTATGCGAGTTGCCGCTGGTTGTGAATATTTAGCGAATGTTACAAAAATTATGGACTCTGATGAGGCATTTATTGCAGGTTTTGTGCATGATGTTGGAAAGCTTGTTTTACATATGTCCAATGAAAAATTATACACAAAAGTTTCTGCAGCAGTTAATGATGGTGCTGACATAATAGATGCTGAACACAAATATTTTGATTCTGACCACGTAAAAACAGGATCTTTATTAGCAAAAAGATGGCAATTGCCAATTTTACTTGCAAATATAATTTCATACCACCATAACCCTTCATTATCATCCATACCAGTTCCGTGTAATTTGGTTTGTCTTGTCGACAAATTAGTACAAGAGAATTACAATCCTAATAATCTTGATAAAGATTTTATAAAAACATTAGGTATAGATTTTGCAGATATTGACGATTTAAAAAATACAATAATTCAAAAAGCTGATTTATTAATATCTGAACTTGCATAGGAAGCTTTATGTCTAACAAAATCATATTGGTTTCTGATGATGCTAATTTTTTTGAATATTTTATTCAAAAACTAAAATTAAGAAAAAGTGATGAAATCTATAGATTCTCCTATGAAAATTTAATTGGTAATTTTCATCTGGTTAATACTTCTGTAATAATTCTCAATGCAGACAACAATACAAATAATGCAATGGAAATACTTAAATTAATAAATACAGCTCCTTGTATTATTTTTTCTTTAAATGAAAACTTAACAGAAAAAAACAAGTTTTTAAAGAACGGTGCGATAGATTTTATTACCCCATTCAACTCAGAAGAAGAAATCAATATAAAAATTAACATTGCATTAAAATTTTCTTCTTATTTAGACAAAAATACTCATTATAGAAAATTTTTAACAAAACACGGGATAATATCAGAAAATAATGAAGTTTATCTTGATTACAAAACTATAATAGAATCAGAATTAGAACGAATTAATTCAAATTCTATTCCTACAGTTTTAATGGCAATATCTCCGGATGAAAAAACAAAATTTTTACTTCAAGCAAACCAAATAGAAACTTCTATAATAAATAACATAAGAAAAAACGATATTTTAATGAATTATGCTGCTAACAAATATTTCTTATTATTATTTAATACAAATTTAGAATCAGCACAAAATTTATGGAAAAATATTCAAAAACAAATCCCTGAAAATATCTATGCAGGATTTACAAATGCACTGTACAAAAAAAGAGAACATTTAATAAATGAAGTTCTAAATAATCTTCATGAAACAATTAATAATAGTAAAAAGAAAAATTCTATGCAACAGAAAGAAAATTTAACAGATTTTAATAAAAATTTTAAAAATTTTAGACAAAATTATGAAAAAAAAATAAAAAACATCATCATTCCTGTTTTTTATCAAATACAGCAAAAATACAATAATAAGCTTTGGAATATAAATCTTTCTGAAGAAGCTACAAATAATACATTTTCTCTCAATATAAAAAACAAATATTATTCTGGAAAATTAAAAATAACAACTCCAGGTTTTTCCATTATAAATATTGATATTGAATATCAAAACAAAACAACTAAAAATAAAAGAGTTTCTTTTTCTCCAGAAGAATTTGAATCAGGAATTCTAGAAGACATTATTGAACAATTTATTTATGAATTTAAAAAGGAGATACAAAGTGACAATACTTAACATTGAAGATAGTTTAATTCTAATAATTGACGTACAAGAAAAACTATTAAACGCAACATTTAACAAAAATTTATTAGAAAAAAAAGCTGAAATTATAACAAAAAGTGCTAATATATTAAATATTCCTATTTATGTTACTGAACAGTACCCAAAAGGTCTTGGTTCAACGATAGACAGCATAAAAAATGCTACAAATAACTCTACAAAATATTATGAAAAAACAAGCTTTTCAGCCCTCGATGATAAAAAATTAGCAGAAGAGATAGAAAAGGAAGATAAAAAACAAATAGTAATTTTTGGTATCGAAACTCATATTTGTGTAAATCAAACAGTAAATGCTCTATTAAACAAAAACTATGAAGTTCACGTAATAAGTGATGCTTGCGGTAGTCGTTCAGAAATGGAATACTCAGCAGGACTTAGCAGAATGAAAGACAATGGAGCACATATAATTACTACAGAAATAGCACTATTTGAATGGTTAAAAAGTGCAAAACATGAAAAATTTAAAGAAATTCAGAATTTAATCAAATAATAAAAAAACTTTTGCAAACATAATATTTGTATTAAAATACGAATATATGGAGGTTTTAAGATGACAAAAGTTCTTACTATTGGCAGTGCCACAATGGATGTTTTTGTAGAATGCGATGATGCAAACATTGTTTCAGTTTGTTCAAAAAATAAAAACTCAGACTTTATGAGCTATCCTTATGGAGCAAAAATTGATATAACAACTTTTTCATCTAATGTTGGCGGTGGCGGAGTAAATACTGCGAGTAATTTTGCAAATTTAGGTTTTGAAACTTCTGCAATATTTAAAATTGGTAAAGATATTTATTCTGAAGGAATTTTAGATTATTTTAAAAGTAAAAATGTTAATTTAAACAATATTATTCAAAAAGAAGAAACTTCAACAGGTTTTTCGATAATTCTTGTAAGTTTCCAAGGAGATAGAACAGTTTTAGCACACAGAGGAGCTAACGCAGAAATTAGAGAAGACGAAATTAACTATGATGCAATCAAGGATGCAGATTTTCTATATGTTGCCCCTTTAAATGGAGAATCAAACAAGGTTCTTGAGCCTATTGTCGAGTACGCTCATCAACATAATACAAGGATATGTTTCAATGCTGGAACTACAAGTATAAAAAGAGGTTTTGAACATATCAAAACAATTCTTAAATCAGCACACATTGTTGTTATGAATAAAGAAGAAGCAACAATGACAACAGGAATACAAGTAAGACCTGATACAAAAACGGAAAAATTCTCCCACGAATTAATTCACAGAGATATCAAAAAAATGCTTACAACACTTAAAGTTATGGATTATCAAATAATAGTAATAACAGATGGTGGAAAAGGTGCATATGCTTATGATGGCAAAAAATTCTATTTTTGTCCTGTATTCCAATCCCCTGTAGTTTCTACTCTTGGAGCAGGAGATGCTTTTGCTTCTACTTTCTGTGCTGCACTAGAGAGAACAAAACTAAATGTTGGACTATCTTTAATGTACGCTTCTGTTAATTCTTCTTGTGTTGTATCTGAATTTGGTGCTACAGAAGGGTTAGCAACTTTTGAAACAATTGAAGCTAAACTTAAAGCTAATCCTGAATATACTTATTTAGAAACATAACTTGGAGAGTTCATGTTTAATCAAATTTCTCCAAATATGTTAAAAACATACGAAATATGTCCTAGAAAATTCTATTTCAAATACATCAGAAATATTTCTATGCCAATAAATGATGAAATATTTGAATTTGGTAAAAATATTCACGCACTTGCTTCATACTATCTTAAAGGAGAAAACATTGACAAAATGGAGCTTGCACTTAGTGAAAAAGAAAGAATTGTTTGGGAATATCTAAAATCATTAAAGTATTTATCCTTTGAAGTAGTTGCAACAGAATACAATCTATCCTTAAAGATAGAAAATACTTTCTTCGGAGGAAGACTAGATGTATTAGTTAAAGACAATACCAGATATTATATCTTGGATTATAAAACCGGCTCGGCACCGAAAAATGCAAAATTTGATTATCAGACAATGATTTACACACTTGCGGTAAAAGAATTTTTTAAAACAAATGACATAAGTTTTATTTATCTCGACTTAAAAAATAAAACGGAACTAAAAATTGATTACACCGAAGAATTGGGAAAAGAATATATAAAAAAACTTACAGAGATAAAAAATAAAATAGATACGGAAGAAAATTTTTCAAAACAAAAAGAATGCAATTGCGAATACTCTTTAATTTGTTATTAGGTGATATAATTTACTTATGAGAAATTACTTAATTGATACACATGCTCATATTGATATGCTAGAAAATCCCATCGAGGACACCCTTTCTCAAATGGAAAGTTATAATGTAAAAAAAGCGATAATTCCATCTGTTGAAATTGCAACAATGGAAAAAGTTCTTTCACTCGGTCAAAAATATCATAACTTATATTCTATGTTAGGTATTTTTCCGACAGAAGCAAAAACTTTTTCAGAAGAAGTTGAGCATTATATAGAAAATAATATAGATAAAATTGTAGCAATTGGAGAAGTCGGATTAGACTACTATTGGGATAAATCTTTCAAAGATTTACAGAAAGAAATTTTTATAAAACAAATAAAATTAGCAAATAAGTATGAATTACCATTAGTTATACACGACAGAGAAGCTCACAAAGATACATATGATATTTTAAAAGAATACAATAAATCTTCAGAAGTACTTTTTCACTGTTTTTCAGGTAGTGTAGAATTCATGAAAGAATGCATAAAACAAGGATGGTATATTGCAATAGGTGGTGTTGTTACATTTAAAAATGCAAAAAACATTAAAGACGTAGCCCAAGAAGTTCCTCTTAATAAATTAGTACTGGAAACTGATTCTCCATATCTAACTCCGGTTCCTTTTAGAGGAAAACCTAATACACCAGCTTATGTTAAATACGTAGCAGAAGAAATTTCTAATTTAAGAGCAACTCCTCTGGGGGAAATTATTGATATTACTACAACAAATGCAGAAAGGTTATTTAAAATTTGAAAAAAGAAAGATTAGATAAAATTTTAGTTGATTTAGGGTATTTTGAAAATAAAAGTAAGGCTTCAGCGGCTATATTAGCAGGAAATGTTATGATAGGAACAGAAGTTATAACAAAAGCAGGTTTTCAAATTGATCCATCGAAAGAATACGAATTCAAAGTAAAATCAATGCCTTATGTTTCAAGAGGAGGATTTAAATTAAAAAAAGCTCTTGAGAATTTTGATATAAAAGTAAAAGATAGAATCTGCTTTGATGCGGGAGCTTCTACTGGAGGTTTTACAGATTGTCTTTTGCAACACGGTGCAAAATTTGTATACGCAGTAGACGTAGGATATGGACAACTTGATTGGAAAATTAGAAGTTCTGATAAAGTAAAAACAATAGAAAAAACCAATCTTAAAAATTGTAAATTAGAAGACATTTATTCTGAAAATGATACTATTGCGGACTTATTAGTTTCGGATTTATCATTTATATCATTAGAAAAGGTGCTTCCTAATTTAAAAACTCTTTTAAATCCTGATTTTCATGAAATGGTATGCCTTATAAAGCCTCAATTTGAAGCTGGAAAAGATTTAGTAGAAAAAGGTGGAGTCGTAAAAGATAAAAAAACACATTTTTTAGTAATAGAAAATGTTCTTAAATGCATCAAAGACTTAGAATATTCAATCAAAGGCCTAACATATTCATCAATAAAAGGTCCAGCAGGAAACATTGAATATTTAGTTTGGATTTCAACTAACAAAGAAGGAATAACTCCTGACATTAATCAAATAGTAGAAGATGCTCATTCAAATCTTAATTAAATAAGTCATAAATTCTTTGACGAATATCTTTTTCAGAAAGTTCTTCCGTAACTTTATTTAAATCTAAAGTCATTTGATAATATTCAGCAGCTAAAGCTTTATCACCTAAAGCTTGATAAGCACGAGCTAAATTAAAATAAGCTAAAGTATAATTAGGGTTAATATTGATAGCTTTTTTAAAGTAATCAACTGATTCTTTAGGGTCACCCATACCATCTAAATAAACAACACCTAAATTATTTTGAGCAATTTCAAAATCAGGATTCAACTCAATAGCTTTATGAAATGCAACAATAGATTCTTCAAGATAATCCTTTTCCCATAAAGCAAGTCCAGTTTTTGCATAGGATAAATAATTTTCAGGATCAATAGTCACTGCATCACAATAAATTTTTATAGCTCTATCTAAATCTCCTTGAGCCATAAATAAATCTCCTAAAGAAAGTTGAATATCAACATTATTAGGATCAAGAACAATTCCTGCATTAAAAGTAGCTTCTGCAGCTTCATAATTACCTTTAATTTCTGCATAAATTGCACCTAAAGCATGACACACTATAGAAGTCCATTCAGCATCAGGATTTAATTTAATAGCTAATTGATAATATTCAATTGCATCATCATACAATTCAGCTTTAATATAAGCATAGGCCAAAGAATTGTTATAGTATGGATTTTCAGGGCATAATTCTTGTGCCAATTTAAAAGCTGTTACAGCATGTATTTTATCTGATTTATTTAAATACAAATGGCCTAGCTCATAATAAATTTTATCTAAATCTACACCAAATTCTAATAAAGAATTATAATAATCAATGGTTTGATCTACATCTTCAGGGAAATAAGTTTGATTAATCGTTGCTAATTTAATTAAAACTTCTCTATCCTTAGGATCCAATTCATAAGCTCTTTTATAACATTCTAAACTAGCTTTAATATCATTACATTCTAAAGACAAATCACCCATTTTTTGATAAAACAAATTTCCTTGTGAAGTTTTTTGTAAGCCTTTAGAATAAGCATCTAAAGCTGAAGGGAACAACTTCATCTTTTCAAAAGTTTCACCTAAAGTTTTATAAGAAAACACAGAAAAATCATGTGCTAAAAATTTACAAAACATTTTAATAGAAGGGCAATCCCACATAATCATCATGCTCCCTGATAAAAAATAATACAAAAACTTCATCACATTATATATAGAAGAATTATTTTGCTTAAACTTAGCAAATAATACTTTTGACAAAAACAATCTAGCTCTTGCAGATTTCAAACCAGAATTAGAAATTGCTGTTTGAAATTCTTTTTCAGCAGCCTCAAAATCTCCATTAATACATTGAAAATAACCAGAATAAATATGAGCATTAGTATTTTGAGGATCTAAAGAAATCGCTGTTCTACACTGTTCTAAAGCTCCTTCCACAGAAATTTCACCTTTTGCAAATAATAAACTAGCTAATCTATAATAAGATTCTGCTATAGTAGGATCATTTTTTATAACATCAACATAACCTTCAATTGCTTTTTCTAAATCTTCATCTTGCTGTTTTATTAAATATCTTTCGTGAAAAACTCTTGCATCTTCAAGCATAATACTTGAATCATTTTTTAATGCCAAAACCGGGGTATCTGTCATTTTTTTCTCCAAACCAAATTTCTGCTCGTAAACATGAATTCGTCTGAGGGATAAATTTCTTTAATTATTTTATTTACAAATCATCCATTTGGGGTAATTTTATAAATCCATGCTCATAAAATGATTTTTATAATCTCTTATCGAGTTCATAATTTCTGCAAATTCTGCATATTTAAGCGTATGTAAAGTTTTAAAAAGCTCGACAGATGATAAAAACTCTATCTTAAAATTCGCATCTCTTCTTTCTATAATTTTAATCATGCCGACATCTTCAAACATCTCTAACATAACTTCGATAACAACTTCTGTTACACCCAAAGCTGCAGCAGCTCTTTGAATATCAAAATTACCTTCTAAATTATTACAAGTATACTTAATCATTCCTGAAAACATTTTTAAAATAGCTTCATCATTGTTTTTAATCTGCTGATAATTCATATAATGAATAGTATCAGCTCCAACATTTGTTAAAATATTCTGATAAACATCATCGTCCGGAGGATAATCAAAAAACATTAAAACATCTGATTTTTCAATATTATTTCTATTACAAATAATATTAAATATACTTTCAAAAGGTTTTAAACTCTCTAATATAACTTTATCTTCAACAAAAGCAGAGATTTTCAACTTTGAATTTTTAATATAATCATTTACTTGAGCAAGGATATTAGTTTTTTTTCTGTGATCATATATTTTTTGTTTAACTTCTTGTTTTTGATCTAAAACATCCGAATGCACATCTTTTAAAATCAACTGAACTGAAGTAACTCCATTAAAAGTATTCAATTGCGGAGCAAAAGCAATATCAAGCTTATCTCCCTGAATTAAAGGAACATCACCTCTTGACCACCAAACACAATCCAATGTTCCATTTGGAGTTTCGACAATTAACTTTAAATGTTCCTTAGTAGAGCCCATCAATTTTTTTTGTTTTAAGACTAAATTTTTAATAACAAAAGTAGGTGAAGGATTTGAAGCTCCAAAAGGCTCTAACTTAGAAATTTCATTAACTAAGTCAATATCAACTTCATCAATAGACAATTCTAAATCTACATCAAGAGATGGTACTAACTTTTGCCCATTAAGCATTTCATCTATAGTTTTATTTAAAGCTTTTTTTACCTCTTCAAAAGAAACTTTTTCCTCACTAAAAGCAAAACCAGCTGCAAGTTGATGTCCTCCAAAACCTTCTAATGGCTCGGAAATGTTTGAAATGATCTCATAAAGATTTAATTCTTTAACTCCTCTTGCTGAACATCTAAAAGTTTTGGTTTCTTCAGAATAATTCATTATAAAAGTTGGCTTATAATACTTTTCTACAAATTTTGAAGCAACAATTCCAACAATACCGACATGCCAGTCTTTAGAAAATAAAACTATAGCGTTGTCACGAGATTTAGAATTAACCCACATTTCATCAGCTTCAGCAAAAGTTTGAGAACACATTTCCTGTCTTAGCTTATTAAAATTCTCTAAAGTTATAATTGCCATTTCAATTTCTTGCTTATTATCAGAAATCATCACTTTAATAGCCGCATCAACAGAGTCAATTCTACCGGAAGCATTAATTCTAGGAGCAATCGTAAAAGCAACCTGTTCAGCAGTTAAACCATTTTCAACACTAACACCAGCAACATCAAGCATTCTTTTTAAACCATAATGCTTACCTGCAGCTATTAACTCTAACCCCTTTGTTACAAAATACCTATTTTCGCCAATTAAAGGCACCAAATCCGCAATAGTCCCTACAGTCACAAAAGGCAAAATTTCATAACAAAACTCTAACTTATCATATTTTTCTAAAACAGCTTGAGCAAGCTTAAAAGCCACCCCAACACCTGCAAGTGATGTTAAATACTCTATTTGCTTAGTAGAAAGTTTTTCATCAAGAGCATTCATAGCTTTAGGATTAATAATTGCGTACGCATCAGGCATAATCTCGGGAGCCTCATGGTGATCAGTTATTATAACATCTCTTCCAAAACTATTAATAAATTTAACTTCTTCAACACTACTTATACCGTTATCAACAGTAATTATCAATTTAGGCTTCTTTTTAGTAAGTAATTGCACTAACGCTTTTGTATTAAGCCCATGACCTTCCGCTTCTCTATCAGGAATATAAAAATCAACATTTGCACCTAAAAACATAAACGCCTTCATTAAAACAGAAGTAGAGGTAACACCATCAGCATCAAAATCTCCGTAAATAAGAATATTCTCTTTTTCATCAATAGCTTTAACAATTCTTTCAACAGCTTTTTGCATATCACAAAAAGCATTAGGGTGCATTAAAGTTAACTGTAAAGGATTTAAAAATTCAAACTTTTCCTCTTCAGATTTAATGCCCCTAATATCAAGCAATCTATCTAATAAACTTAAATTTTTATCATCTTTAGAAGATTTTATATTCCACTCTTTTGTACAAGACATGTCATTTTTTCCAATATTTCAATAGCTTTTTTTAACTGAACGTCATCTTTTGCATCGACGTTTTCCTTAGTTAATTCTACCACAATATCAGGAGTAATACCTTTCTTATTAATATCTCTACCGGATGGAGTTAAGTATCTTTGAATTGTAATATTCATACCTGCTTCATCAGGCAACCTATTAATTTCTTGAACTAAGCCTTTTCCAAAAGACTGTTCCCCAATAATTGTAGCTCTATGATTATCCTTTAAAGCTCCACTTAAAATTTCACTTGCAGAAGCAGAACCTTTATTGATTAATACGACAATAGGTTTATCAGTCACTTGTTGAAAATGAGCTCTTGTAGTTGTTTTATAATTATCTCTATCAACAGTGCTAACAATTACTCCACCCTTTAACAACATATCTGAAATATAAATCGCATTAGTTAAAAGTCCACCTGGATTTGAACGTAAATCTATAATAAACCCCTTCATGCCTGAAGAATTAGTTAAAATAGATTCAATTTCACTTGCAGCATTCTTACTTATAAAAGAACTTAATCTTATATATTGGATATCATTAGGAATCTTTGTTGTTTCAAAAGGAGGTTTACAAGAAACAGATTTCACTTCAATTTCATCCCTTACAACGCTATAAGTTTTATTAGGAACACCTTTTCTCTGAATTAAAAGAGTAACAGTAGTACCTTTTTCACCTCTTATTTTATCAGCCGCTGCATCAATACTTATTCCTTTAGTACTTTCTCCATTAATCTCTAAAATCTTATCATCAGCTAGTAACCCCGCTCTTTCTGCAGGAGAATCTTCTAATGGAGCAATGATAACCAATTCTCCATCTCTAATTCCGATTTGAGTACCAATTCCTTTTAAAGAACCCTTAATAGATTGAGTTTCTTCCGAAAACTCTTTAGGATCTAAAAATCTTGTATAAGGATCATTCAAACTTGATAACATTGTTTCTATTGCAACGTATGCATCTTCTTTAGTTTTAAGTTTATTATCGTAACGATATCTCCATTTTTCCCAGTCTTGAGAATTATTTGTGGGATCATAATATTTTTTACTTACAATTTTCCAGACATCATCATACAATTCAGCAGGCGTAGCTGCAAAAGAAACTCCCATTGAAAATAATAACAATGATGACAATATTAAACTTCTATTAAAAAATCTCTTCATAAATACTCCCCTTATTAAAAAAAGGTACCTCATTAAATATATTACACAATCTATATAATAATTTCAAATAATATTAACCAACTTAGATTCTTTATAAAATATTAAGTTATGTAAATTTTTATCAAAAAAACTAAAGTTTGAACAGAAATAAACCGTATATACAATTAAGAATAAAAATCGGAGGGATTATGGCAATACAAGGGTCTTACAATTTAGACAATGCACTTTACTCACAAGCATATGCCTACAAATGTTGGTATAACTACAATTATGGAGGAAATACTTTAGGAATTTCCGCAAATGATATAGGGAAGATCACCCAGACTTGGAAAGGTGAACTAAGTAACTGGCAAGCAACAGCAATGGATGATGAAAACGCATATGAAATAGAAGATGATGATTATTCAATGGCACTTGACGATGGATATAAACTTGGTCAAGATAAAACCGGTTACGACGGCGGTAAAAATGGTATGGGTGCAAGAAGTGCTTTAGACATAACAGCAGGAGCGGCAGGTGCCGTTGTTTCATCAGGAGCATTAAACTCTGTTGGTAATTATGCTATTGGCAATGTAGGAAGTAAGTTAGTTGAAAAAACTGCCGAAAAAGTCTCTTCTAAAGTAGGGACAGCTGCAGCTAACAAAGTTAGTGAACAGGGTGCTGGTTCTTCTGGCTCTTGGATAATCGGTGCACCTCTTGCATTAGCTCAAGGAACGGCCTACATTGCTAAAAAACCTAATAAAGAACAAAAAGAAGCTTGTGATGAATTACAAAATGAAATGGTAAATTCTCAAGCAGCACTAAATGCAGCCCAAAGTGATATGAGCACATATAATGACGAAATTATAGCTTTATCAGACGAAGCGGCTGTTTATAATGAAGATGCTAATGAACAAATCGAAGAGAAGAAAAGTGAATTCGACGTATACAAAGCAACATATGAAGCTTTAATGGAAAAAGTTGAAGCTGGTGAAACACTAAGTGAAGATGAAAAATCTTTATTAAAAGAACTTATTCCAATAATGCAAGAATTAGGTGTTTCTATAAATGAAACATCAGAAGAAACTACAGATACAACCTCAGAAATTTATGACGAAATGAGCGGATACGTTGAAGGTTTTGATAATACCGCAGCTACAGTAGCAGAAGTTCAAGGAGTAACAGACTTTGCAGCAAGTTTTGATGAAGCAACAAAGAATAATTGCGTAGCAGAAGCTGTTGGTCAGGGTTTAAATGCGGCATCAGGGACATATGCTGCGACTAAAGCCGGAATTTTTGCGGCATCTGGAGGAATTTTCACAGCTTGGGCATGGGCATTCGCTGGCATGGGAGCAGCAGGTGCTGCTATGAGTGCGACAGGAGTTGCTCAACAAACTAAATGGGCTGGAGAAGTCGGAAACGAAATCAGCATGAGAAAAGATACGCAAGATCTCGGTTCAATGACCAGTGAAATCTATGATGAATCTATTGACGGATACGAAGGTTCTATGTCAACTGTAGAAGACTTAGAATTATTAATACCGGAAGACATGGAAGCTCCAGAAGAAGTTCCTACAGTACCAGAAGGCGAAGATAAAGAAGAAAAACCTACCGCAACCGGCTTCGGTTTATCTGTTGGTAGTTCTGGAGTTGATGGTAATAAAGATGAAAAAGATAAACCTATTTAAATAACATCAATAAATTTATGAACTTGAGGAATAAGTCTTACCTTCTTGTATAATTTCAAACAAGAATCTAAGACTTTTTCCATTTTTTCAGAACTTACAGCTAATAATTTTCCCTTCATCATTGGCTGTAATATAAGTTCAATATCAAACTTTTTCACAAGATTACACATATTAAAAATTTCTTCATCTGTAATATTTTCATCAAAAACAGCTTTTGCAAATAAGACTTTTTTCTTTCCTATTTCAAAAAAACTTTCGTGTTCTCTCCACAAAGGTTTTAATCCCGTACAACTCGAAAGTTTAATATCTGATGAAATGTAAGTTACAAAATCTATTATTTCACTAAGCTCTTTACTTAAAGTTCCATTAGTTTCTAAATAAACAGGTAAATTAACTTTAGGAAGTAATTCTTTCAAAAAATCAACATCTAAAAGAGGTTCACCTCCAGTAAAAGAAACTGAATGACAGTCATTTGAATCATTAATAATTTTAGCTAATTCCTCTGGTGAAAACTCTTTAGCATCATTAATATCAAAATCCGTATCACAATATTTACAATTCAAATTACATTTGCAAAATCTAACAAACAATTGTTTATATCCAACATACGGACCTTCACCTTGTATTGATTTAAAAATTTCCTTAATTCTTACCATTTTTATACCTCTTAGAAAATATCTATTTACTAATTTTAATTTATATCATAAATCAGATAACTTGTAATATTTAAATATATTTTATATAATATGAAAAACGAAGTGTTTATTCAATTTACACTAAAAAGGAGAGAGTTATGTTAAAAAAACAATTGGGATTAAAGTCATTGTTTTCAATTTTGTTTGCAATGATTTTATCAATTCCTGCATACGCAGGGGAAGCTTCTCTTGTAGTTCCAAATATTAAAATGGAATCTCCTTTTAGCTACAATCTTTTAATGATTGGCTTAGGAGTTTCAATTATTGGTGTAATATTTGGACTAATAGAGTTCTTAAAAGTAAAAAAAGTTGAAGTACACGAAGCTATGAATGCTGTTGGAAACACAATTTTTGAAACTTGTAAAACTTATCTTGTACAACAAGGAAAATTCTTAATTGCATTAGAAGTTTTAATTGGTTTATGTATAGCATTCTATTTCTGGTATTTACAAGGAATGGAATTGAAATCAGTATTAACTATCTTAACTTGGTCTATACTTGGTATTTTAGGTTCATACCTTGTAGCTTGGTTTGGTATCAGAATGAATACATTAGCAAATTCAAGAACAGCATTTACAGCTCTTAAAGGTAATCCTTTAAATATCCTAAATATTCCATTAAAAGCAGGTATGAGTATCGGAGTATTACTAGTTTCAATTGAACTTATAATGATGCTTGTAATATTACTTTTTGTCCCAGGAGAACTAGCAGGAGCTTGCTTCATAGGCTTTGCAATCGGAGAATCATTAGGAGCTTCAGCACTTCGTGTTGCAGGTGGAATTTTTACCAAAATTGCAGATATTGGTTCTGACTTAATGAAAATACAATTTGGTATTAAAGAGGATGATCCTAGAAACCCTGGTGTAATTGCCGATTGTACAGGAGATAACGCTGGAGATTCAATCGGACCAACTGCAGACGGTTTTGAAACTTATGGAGTAACAGGTGTTGCTCTAGTAAGCTTTATTTTACTTGGAGTATTTAAAGATTACCAAGTACAATTACTTGCTTGGATCTTCACTATGAGATTCTTAATGATAATTACATCTGTAATTGCTTATTGGATAAACGGAGCTGTTACAAAAATATATGCAGCTACAACTAAAAAATTCGATTTCGAAGCACCTTTAACTAATTTAGTTTGGATAACTTCAATCTTATCTATTATTATGACCTTTGGAGTTAGTAAATGGTTATTAGGAGGAATAGAGGTAGAAAACTTATGGTTAGTACTTTCTATCATCATTTCTTGCGGAACTTTAGGAGCTGCATTAATACCTGAGGCTACTAAAATATTTACAAGTCCAAAGGCAAAGCATACTCACGAAGTTGTTATAGCTTCAAAAGAAGGTGGAGCTTCTTTAACAATACTTTCAGGTATTGTTTCAGGAAACTTCTCCGGTTTTTGGATCGGTGCTATTGTTGTATTACTAATGGGCTTAGCTTATTTTGCAAGCTTACATATTCCAAATGAAGTAATGATCTACCCATCAGTATTTGCATTTGGCCTTGTTGCATTCGGTTTCTTAGGAATGGGACCTGTTACAATAGCAGTTGACAGTTACGGTCCTGTTACAGATAATGCTCAATCAGTTTATGAACTATCTTTAATAGAAGAAATTCCTAATGCAAAAGAAGGTATTGAAAAATACTATGGTTTCACTCCAGATTTTGAAAATGCTAAAAAATACTTGGAAGAAAATGATGGTGCAGGAAACACATTTAAAGCAACATCAAAACCTGTACTTATTGGTACTGCGGTAGTTGGAGCTACAACAATGATATTTTCTTTAATCTTAGTTATTAAAGAAACATTAGGCATTCAACCTGAAATGATTTTAAATCTTTTAAATCCGTATACTTTACTCGGATTTATTGCAGGTGGTGCTGTTATTTATTGGTTCAGCGGAGCTTCAATGCAAGCAGTTACAACCGGAGCTTATTCAGCAACTGAATATATCAAAAACAATATAAAATTAGGAGAAGCAGATGATAAATCAGCAAATCTATCTAATTCAAAAGAAGTTGTAAAAATATGTACTCAATACGCACAAAAAGGTATGTACAATATATTTATAGCTTTATTTGCGTTTGCACTGGCTCTAGCTTGCTTATCAGCACCGGTTGGAGAAGATTCAACCCCGGTATCATTCTTTGTAAGCTACTTAATTGCAATAGCAGTTTTTGGCCTGTTCCAAGCTGTATTTATGGCAAATGCAGGCGGTTGCTGGGATAACGCTAAGAAAATTGTAGAAGTTGATATGAACGAAAAAGGTACAGAACTTCACGCAGCAACAGTTGTTGGTGATACAGTTGGAGATCCTTTTAAGGATACATCATCTGTTGCAATGAACCCTATTATTAAATTTACAACTTTGTTTGGTCTTTTAGCTATGGAAATTGCTATAAACCCAACATTCAAAGAACATGCAAAAATTGCAGGCGTTGTAATTTTAATTTTGGCATTAATTTTTGTAATTCGTTCATTCTATGCAATGAGAATTCCTACAAATAAAGAATAATTACTATTAACTATTCTAGAAAAGGTCTTGATAAAATTTATCAAGACCTTTTTTCGATTATAAATATTAATGAAAAATTAATGTTTTAAGATTCAAAATTGCTTGATTAGAAATTTTGTTTGATTTACGATAAAGCATGTTAAAAATTGTACTACATGAAATAAGAAGGAGTAAAACTTATGGTAAAAGTAGCAATTAACGGATTCGGTAGAATCGGACGTAACACTTTAAGAGCAGCTATCAGAGAAGGTATCTTCAATGAAATCGATTATGTTGCTATTAACGACCCTGGTCTAACACCTGCTAACGCAGCTCACGTTTTTAAATATGACTCAGTTATGGGTAAATTTGATGGTACTGTTGAAGTTGTTGAAGACGGTTTAGTAATCAACGGTAAAAAAATTAAATTCTTTGCAGAAAAAGATCCTGCACAATTACCTTGGAAAGATTTAGGTGTAGAAGTTGTTGTTGAATCAACTGGTTTCTACACAGATGCTGAAAAAGCAAAAGCTCACATTGCAGCTGGTGCTAAAAAAGTTATCATTTCAGCTCCTGCTAAAAACGAAGACAAAACTATCGTTTTAGGCGTTAACGAAAATGAATATGATCCAGCAAAACACAATGTAATTTCTATGGCATCTTGCACAACTAACTGCTTAGCTCCTGTAGCTAAAGTTATTGCTGAAAAATTCGGTATCGTTAAAGGTTTAATGACTACAGTTCACTCATACACTGGTGACCAAAGAATCTTAGATGCTGGACACAAAGATCCTCGTAGAGCTAGAGCTGGTGCTTTAAACATCGTTCCTACAACTACAGGTGCTGCTAAAGCTGTTGCTTTAGTTCTTCCTGAATTAAAAGGAAAATTAAACGGTTTCGCTATGAGAGTTCCTACTCCAGACGTTTCTGTTGTTGACGTTGTTTTCGAAACTGAAAAACCTGTTACAGCTGAAGCTGTTAATGCTGCTTTAAAAGAAGCTGCTGATGGTCACGTATTATGCTACAGCGAAGAACCACTTGTTTCTTCTGACTACATCGGTTCTTCTCAATCATCTACAGTTGATGCTGCTTTAACAATGACTATGGGTGATAACATGGTTAAAGTTGTTTCTTGGTATGATAACGAAATGGGTTATTCTACTAGATTAGCTGAAACTACTAAAATGGTTGCTTCTAAATTATAATCTTTAGAACATATAAAAAAAGGGATTGAACATTAATTTGTTTAATCTCTTTTTTTATACTTATATAAAAAAATAACCTCCATATTTATTGGAGGTTATTTTAATTTCTTTTTGCAACTTAGCAAAGAGCACAAGATTTATCTAATGACTTTTTTAATTCATCTACCTTATCTAAATTTTCCCAAGGTAAATTTAAATCTGTACGACCTAAATGTCCATATGCTGCTAACTTTTGATAGAATTTACCACCATTTTTAGCAGGTAAATTTCTTAAATCAAAATTAGCAATAATTGCAGCCGGTCTTAGATCGAAATTCTTTCTCACTAATTCAGAAATTTCATCATCAGAAATTCTTCCTGTACCAAATGTATCAACAAAAATTGAAACAGGTTCTGCAACACCAATTGCATAAGCTAATTCAATTTCACATTTCTCTGCAAGTCCAGCAGCCACGATGTTTTTAGCAACATATCTAGCTGCGTAAGCTGCTGATCTATCAACTTTTGTAGGATCTTTTCCTGAGAAAGCTCCACCACCGTGACGAGAATATCCGCCATATGTATCAACTATGATTTTTCTACCTGTTAAACCAGTATCACCTTGAGGTCCACCAACAACAAATCTTCCTGATGGATTAATCAAAATAATAGTATCTTTATCAGGCTTAATTGCTTCATTTGCAAAAACATGATCAATTACATATTTTCTTAAGTCTTCATTTATTATATTCTGTACTTTTGAATTATCACTTACACCATTAATTTCTGCAGAATGTTGAGTTGATAAAAGAACTGTATGAATTCTTGAAGGTTTTCCATCAACATATTCAACAGTAACTTGAGATTTTCCATCAGGTCTTAAATATTTTAAAATACCTTCTTTTCTTACTTCTGCAAGTCTATATGATAATTTATGAGCTAAACTAATAGGAAGCGGCATTAATTCCGGAGTTTCATTACAAGCATAACCAAACATAATACCTTGATCACCAGCACCGATATTTTCAGTTTCAGATCTTGATGTATCAGCATTTTCAGATCTTGTTTCAAAAGCTTTGTTTACACCACCTGCAATATCAACTGATTGTTCATCAATACTTGTTAACACTGCACAAGTATCACAATCAAAACCACCACCAGCAGTTCCTGAATAACCAATATTTCTAACGGTGTTTCTTACTATTTGTGGAATATCTACATAACAATTAGATGTAATTTCACCACAGACAAGAACCATTCCAGTTGTAGCAGTTGTTTCTGCAGCTACTCTTGATTGAGGATCTTTTGATAAAAACTCGTCCAAAATTGCGTCTGAAATTTGATCACAAACTTTGTCTGGGTGTCCTTCCGTTACTGATTCGGAAGTAAATAAAAATTTTTTTGATGTCATTTTTTTCTCCTTAATTATTATTCCGGTAAGGTTTTTAATTCCGACCCGGATTGTACAATAGCAACATTGTATTATGAAGAATAATAAAATGCAAAAAATCCAAGCATAATTATTAATATATGTAAAAATAAAGCCCCTTGTTAGGGACTTTATCTCTATTAAATTCTTAATTACCCATTTGTAGATGTTACAACTTTATCTATAAGACCATATTCTACAGCTTCAGCAGCTGATAAATAATGATCTCTTTCGCAATCAGCTTTAACTTTTTCAAAATCTTGACCTGAATTTTCTGCCATAATTCCAATTAACATATCCTTCATTCTCAAGATTTCTTTAGCCTCCAATTCAATATCAGTAGCCTGACCTTTAGCACCACCTAATGGTTGGTGAATCATAATTCTTGCACTTGGAAGAGCCATTCTTTTACCTTTAGCACCTGCTGAAAGTAAAAATGCACCCATAGAAGCAGCTTCACCTAAACAAATAGTTTGAACATCTGCTTTTATAAGATTCATAGTATCATAAATCGCCATACCTGCTGTTATTACACCACCAGGAGAATTTATATAAAGCATAATATCTTTTTCAGGATTTTCACTATCCAATAAAAGAAGTTGTGCTACAACTGAATTTGCAACTTCGTCATCTATTTCTGTTCCTAAAAATATAATTCTTTCTCTTAATAATCTTGAAAAAATATCAAAAGACTTCTCACCTCTTGAAGATGATTCTATTACAGTTGGAACATAACTCAATATTTTTTTATAATCTTCTGTCATGCTTTTCTCTCCTTATATCATTAAGATAATTTTACATTAAATAACAGATTGGTGCAATCGTACAGATTAATTAGAGTAAGAATCTTTGGCTTTTCCACAAATAAAACCTGCTATTGAATAAATAATCGCACCGGCTGTTGTAATTATAAAATCACCCATTGAAAAAAAAGCTCCAACTAAACCTCCTATCATTGCTCCATATATAGAAAATTTTGTCTTGTTACTAATTGCCTTAAAACTAACACTATCAAAACCTCCTTTAGATAAATTTAAAGAATTTTTATTTTTTTCTTTTGTACTAAATTTTTGATTTACAAAGGCAATATTATTAATAGGACTAATACGCACAATAAAACCTCCAAATTATTTTTCTTTTAATTTCTTTTCTAAAGCTTTTTCTAAAACCTCTATTTTAGCTTCCAAAACCTTTACCCTTGAACTACTTTCGGTTGAATTAATACTTTCTTTCTCAAGTTCCCTTTTATAAGAATTAATTCTTTGATTTTTGACATTTAAAACAAATATCATTAAAAATATTCCTAATAACAATCCACAAAAAAACATACCTAATAAAGCAAATTTTCCTGTAAAATTAGCATAAACATAATATGTCATTACAAAAATTAGTAATGTTAGTAAAATCGATAAAATTTGTTTCATAAAAATTACTCCTCAATTATCTATTCTACAATAAAATAAAAGTTTATGATAGAATATGTAATATAAAATCCAACTAAGGTAAGAATACACATGGGTGATGAAGATAAACAATTTGATGCCACGCCCCAGAAATTAGAAAGAGCTAGAAAAGAAGGGCAAGTCGTTAAATCAAAAGATGTGTCAACAGCACTATCTCTACTTGTAATGTTTTCTTTTATTAACATGCTTGCTCCAATTATGTGGAAATTAATTGTTGGTTTATTTAAAACACTATATGAGCAAATTCCTAACCAACACTTATCAGAAATTGGATTGCCTTATATGTTTACTGTTTCTATAATTCCTACCGTAGCTATAATCGGTTCTATTCTTTTTGTAGCTGCATTTGTTGCAATAATTGGTGATTTTATACAAGTTGGACCTTTAGTTGCCACTGCTCCACTAGTTCCAAAACTTGATAAATTAAATCCTACCAAATATTTTAAAAATTTATTCCAAGTTAAAACACTCTTTGAACTGGGGAAAAATATAGTTAAAGTACTGGTTTTAGGTTTAGTTGGTTGGACAGTTTACCGTGACCATTTAGAAAGTATTCTAATGCTTGCTGCAATTGATAATCATTTTGCTATTATGATAGAGTTTGGGAAATTAATCGTTGAATTTATATATAAAGCTTGTATTGCGTTTTTAATAATAGCTGCTGCAGACTATGGCGTTACGAAATGGAAATTCCTAAAAGATCAAAAAATGTCTTTTAAAGAAATCAAAGATGAATATAAAAACTCAGAAGGCGACCCTCACGTAAAAGCAGCACTTAGACAAAGACGTATGCAAATGTTACAACAAGGAGCTATGGATTCTGTACCTGATGCGGATTTTGTTGTAAGAAACCCTACCCACGTTGCTTGTGCTTTAAAATATGATGCAGAAACTATGCAATCACCTACGCTGACAGCAAAAGGGACAGAACTTATTGCTAAAAAAATTATTGATATTGCAATTCAACATAATGTACCTGTTATTGACAATGCTCCTGTTGCAAGAGCCCTTTTTAGAATGGTAGATCTAAATCAAGAAATTCCACCTGAATTATATAAAGCAGTTGCAGAAATATTATTATTTGTTTATGGCTTAAAAAATAAACAAAGCTAGGTTTAATTACAATAAATAGTTTTACTTGAAAAAATATTCAAAACAATGTAATATAAAATAAGGTTAGTTTAATAAGAAAAGATGGATAATAAAACTTTAATTAAACAATATGTAGGTATTGTGCAAAAAATAGCGAAGATAGAGCACAGACGAATTCCAAATCATATGATTGAATATGAAGAATTGGTTAGTATTGGTGTGCTTGCAATACAATCTCTTATTAAAGGAAAAACCGAAGAACAACTTGCTCATTATAATGATGCTTATATAGGAACTGCTGTTAAATGGGCTATAAGAAACGAACTAAGACATCGTTATAAATGGTATACTTTAAAACATAAAAAAGATGATGGAGATAGCCCTGACTACACAACCGATTCCATTTCTGGCGGAAACAATGAAGACTCTTCAGAAGATATGGGCTTCAGTATTTCCCCTACCAAAGTCAGAGAAGCCGTTTATGAAACAATTTTATCAATCGACGGCCTAGCTGCTGCAGCAACAGATAACGCTTCGCCTTTTGATTTCATAAAAGACCCGTCAGCTATGCCTGATGAAAAAGCAGAAATTGTCGAAATGAGTCGTTTAATTAAACAAGCTATTGCAAAATTACCTCAAAAAGAACGTACTGTTGTTGAATATAGATTTTATAGAAATATGCAAGCTAAAGATATTGCAACAATGGTTGGTCTTTCTCCTTCCAGAATTACAAGAATAGTACAGTTTTCTTTAAATCAAATTAGGGAATATCTAAAAAGCAGAGGGCGAGAAGACTATTAAAAAGCTTATTGAATTAACGATTTCGATAAGCAATTAAGATTCCACCAGGAACTTCTACTATCTCATATTGAAATTCGTTATCTTCATCAACTGCATCAATAAAAGTTTGAACTTTCTCTGCATGAGATGTTATATTATCAGCTACAATAAGAGCTTTCTCTGTTAAGTGAGGTTTTACAAGTTCAAAATATTTTACATATTCTCTTTTATTTGCATCGATAAACACAAAATCAAATTTTTCATTTTCATCAAAACTTTCAAGAATTTCACAAGCTGAACCTTGTATAGGCCTTACTACATCAAAAACTCCACATTTTTTGAAATTCTCAATCGCAACACTTTGCCTTTTCTCATAATATTCTATTGTAGTAAGTCTACCACCGGTTTCTTTTAATGCTTTAGAAAGCCAAATACCTGAATAACCATTTGAAGTACCTATCTCTAAAGCACTTTTAGCATTCATCATTTTTATAAACATATTCAATAAAACACCAGTTTTTCTCGGGATATTCCAAAAATCTTTTTGTGTTTTTTCTAATTCTTCTAAAGTTTTTGCAGTAATTTCATCAAATATAATATCCATAAAACCTTCTTTAATCAAACAAATCAATTTTATTTGTTATTATAACATCCTTTATTGGAACATTTAAAATATACGTTTTTAATAATTTACCTTTTGCCAAATCTATTATTGAATACTGATTTTTCTTTAAATCAGTAACTACTGCATATGATGAATTATCTATTCTGCTAAAACCTGAAGAAAAACCTCCAGATTCAAGTTCTATATAACCAACAACAGAATCATCTTTTGTATCTATTTTTTGTATTGAATTACTTTCTGCACCCAAAATATACAAATACTTATCTTCCAATAACATATTCAAAGGTTTATTTACAGTAGTAAATTCACTCAACAAACCTAAAGTTGTATAATCTATTACAGCAATCCTACTTTTTGTTCTACTTGCTATATACAATTTATCATTAATAAAAGCTAAAGATGATACATTTGGGAATTTGCCTATATCTTTTAATTCATAATTATTTTTAAGCTCAATTGCCCAGATTTCATTTTTCAATTTATCAACATAAAATATTTTATCCTGTACTAATAACAAATTCTCACAATATCCATTAATCTTAATTTTTTGAACTAATGACATTGTTTTTAAATCAATAACAAAAATTGTAGATGCAGTCGGAGATGTAACGTAAGCCTTATTATTAATATTGTCTATCAAAATTTCTTCTGGATTCGATGTTACATTAATTTGTTTAATAAATCTAGAATCCGCAACTGATATAACATCAACAAATGGTCTATCATAAGTTGTAACTAACAAAAATTTTCCATTTTCAACAGCTTTTGCATCTATCGGAATAGATTTTTGTGCCAAAGAATAACTTGGGACAGCTTTTGCAGGTTCTACTATTTGAATATTTTTTGAATAATTAGTTGTTACAAATAATATCTTATTTTTCAATTGTGAAATTAAAGTTTGTGCAACAGAAGGTTCAGACTCTGATAAAAAATTTTCATACGAATCTTTATTCTCAACCTTTATCATATCCTCACTTTTTGTATCAATTTTTAAGTTCCCGATAATACCTTTAATATTTTCAGGAATTATAAGCCCGCTAGGAACGAGCATATCTTGAGGCAAAAGCCCAGTCCTTACTTGAAGAGGAGGGGTCACTAAATGAGCTACAGTACGATGCCCTTCGCCATCTGTTAAAACTTTTAGCAATGTAAAATCATTATTAAAAATTACAACATCAGGTTCTTGCTTTAAATCCTTATTTGCAGGAAAAGTTTCCTTTATCTCTAATTTCTTTATATCAGAAAACAAAGAAGGATATAAAGGTAAATAAATTGTGTTATCAGGGAAAATAATTACGCCATCAAACCTAACATCAGCATTAGGAACTTTTTCTAATATATAATTTCTGACTTCTTCAGGAATTTTTGCTGCAAAAGCGTTTGTACAACTTAAAATCAATATTCCTAATACTAACAATAACTTCCGCATCTTCTCTCCAATAATTTAACTTATTATATTTTATCACAATAAGCTCTATTTAAAAACACCTTTAAGTCTTTCTTTAACAGATTCTTTATTTTTTCTCCCACTTTGAATTTCATAAAGTCTTTGATATAAAGTTTTTTCTTCATTAGAAATATGCGTAGGCGTTTTTATTCCAACAACAACGATGTGATCACCTCTTAAACTAGGTTTTGAAAGATTTGGAACCCCAGCACCTCTTAATTTAACGGCTTCACCGTGTTGTATACCTGAAGGAATTGAAACCTCTTTTTCACCATCTAAAGTTTTTATTGTAATAACATCACCTAAAACTGCTTGTGCTGGTGAAATATCAATCTTAGTAAATACATTTATACCTTCTCGTCTATAATACATAGAAGGTTTTACATGAATTACAACATATAGATCACCGGCAACACCTCCATTTATACCAGCATCTCCTTCATGAGATAATCTCATTTTAGAACCTGTATCAACTCCTGCAGGAATCTTTAATTCAATTTTCTTTTCTACAGACTTTCTACCTTCTCCATTGCAATCAGGACAAGGATCAGAAATAATTGTACCTTTACCGTGACAATGAGGACAAGTTACAATTTGCGTAAAATGACCTAACACAGTTTTTGTAGTTTGTTGAACACGACCTGTACCACCGCAAGTTTTACAAGTTGTTGGTTTTGAACCAGATTTTGCTCCGGTTCCGTTACAAGTTGAACACTTTTCTAAATGGTCAATTTTTATTTCTCTTGTTAATCCAAACACTGCTTCTTCAAATTCAAGTTCTATGTCAAGTCTTAAATCATCACCTCTTTGTGGAGCGTTAGGATCTTGCCTTCTGGATCCGCCTCCAAAACCAAATCCGCCAAAGAATGAGCTGAAAACTTCATCTAAATCTCCAAAACCATTCGCAAAAGGTCCTTGAGTATTGAATCCTGCATTTTGTAAACCATCTTCGCCAAATCTGTCATAAGTTGCACGCTTATCGTCATCCATCAATGTTTCATAAGCTTTACCTAATTCTTTGAATTTAGCTTCTGCTTCCGGAGCTTTATTGACGTCCGGATGCCATTTTCTTGCCATTTTTCTGAAAGCACTTTTTATTTCATCTTTGCTTGCGTCTTTACTTACGCCTAATATTTCATAATAATCACTCATTGCTATTTTCTATTCCTGTGTTGCTACATTCACTAGTGTCGGTCTTAATACTTTATCTCCTAACTTATAGCCTTTTTGCAATTCAGCTATAATTGTATGCTCCGGTTTTTCTGATGTTGGAGTTTGCATTACTGCTTCATGAAAATTCGGATCAAAGATTTCTCCCTCTGCAGGAATAACTTCTAAACCGGCCTTAGTTAATACATCCGTGAAATTTTTATAAGCTAAATTATAACATTCTTTTACTTTTTCACAATCTTCAACTGATTCAATTGCTTTCAAACCTCTTTCAAAATTATCTATTACCTCTAACATTTTTTTCAATGTCGATTCTGCACCATATTTCAAAAGAGCTTCTCTTTCTTGTTCTTGTCTTTTTCTATAATTATCAAAATCAGCCGCTAATCTTATATACTGATTATTCAACTGTTCGTATTTTTCTTGATATGGATTTTTTATTTCTTCTTTTTCTACTGTTGCATTTTTATCATTATCTAATTCTTCTTGCTGAGAATTTTCTGAAACATCTTGTTCTTCTTGAGTAATAACATTTTCAGTTTCGTCTTTTACTTCATTATTTTCTGTATTTTCTACAGCTTTTTTAAATGGATTTTCCATAATATCTCCCCTTTTACTATCATTATATAAAATAATTATAAGTTATCAAATTAGATATACAACGAATATTTATTTTTTTTTAACAATTAATCAAAAAAACGATACTTTATCAATGTAAGAATAGCTTGAACACCATCTTTCCAAGTTATTTTCTTTCCTTCACTATTATTCCGACCATTATATGAAATTGGTAACTCCTTAAAACGAACTTTTTGTTTTAGGATTTTTGCAGTTACTTCAGGTTCAAAATCAAATCTGTTAGATTTTATCTCAATATTTTTTATAATATCTGCTCTAAAAGCTTTATAACATGTTTCCATGTCCGTAAGAGCAGTATTAAACAAAAATCTGGTTAATTGAGTTAAGACATTATTAGCAAGAAAACTTAAAAATAAAAAATTCGAAGTATTATTTTTATTGGCTAATCTTGAACCATATACAACGTCAGCATAATTACTAACAATCAATTCGACCAAAGGCTTGTAATCTTCTGGATTGTATTCTAAATCCGCATCCTGAATTATTATAATATCTCCCGTAGCTTCTTTAAAACCGGTTCTTAAAGCAGCTCCCTTTCCCATATTTCGAGAATGATACAAAATCTTATAGGATAAATTTTCATACAAATCTTTTGTACCATCAGTGGAACAATCATCGATTAAAATTATTTCTTTTTCTAATCCAAAATCGACTACCTCTATTTTTTCTAATATTTTTAAGAGCAACTCTTTTTCATTATATACAGGAACAATAATTGATATCTTTTTCAAAATTTCCCCTTTGCCAAAATGTAAATTTTATTATATTATAATACATAAATAAGAGAGGGCGAAATGACTTTAGAAAATTTTATTTACGAGTCAGTTTCAGATATTTTAAACGGAAAATATGAAGAAGTAAAGGCTGGAATTGAGAAACACAAAGAAATATATCTCAATGATACAGCAATTTGTTTAACACTTTTAGCTCTCGGAGCTTTTATACAAAAAGATTATGATGCATATTATCAATTTATGAATGATACGTCATTCTTAATAGAACAAGCTAACGATCACATAACTTCAATTTTTCATGAAATGATTCTCGGATTCATAAATTTTAGTGAAAAAAATTCATCATTATACTCTATCAATTACAACAAAGCTAGAAAACTCTCTATAAAAAATCAAAAAACAGAATTTTTTGAAAAATTAAATAAAATTTTAAAATGTCCACCTATTACACATAATTTTAGTAACGGACAATCAAAAGATCCTTTGATAGCTCTTGTTAACATTGGACAAGCTGTTGCGGCAGAAAAAGATATAAATACTCTTATAAAAACAATCGCTGAAGAAACAAAAACTGCTTTAAATGCAGATAGATGTACAGTATTTTTATATGATAAAGAAAATGATGAACTTTACTCTAAAGTTGCAACTGGTATTAACACAAAAGAATTAAGAATTCCTGCTAACAAAGGTTTAGCTGGACATGTTGTTCATACTGGAGAAACTATTAATATAAAAGATGCTTATAACGATGATAGGTTTAATCCTGAAGTAGATAAAAAAACAGGATACAGGACTAAAACTATTTTATGTATGCCGATTAAAAACTTTAACCAAGAAATAATTGGTGTTTTTCAAGTATTAAATAAATTTGATGAATATTTTACTCCAGATGATGAAGATTTATTAGTTGCAATAGCTTCAAGTGCAGGCATATCATTAGAAAATGCTCAATTGTTTGAAAAGCAAAGAAAATTATTAGAAGAACAAAAAGTTGTATTGGATAGTTTTATAGAAACTCTTGCAACTTCTATTGACGCTAGAGATAAAATAACATCTGGTCATTCTTCAAGAGTAAAAATGTTTTCAACTCTCATTGCTCAAGAATTTGGAATGGAGAAAAAAGATTTATATATTTTAGAAAAAGCAGCTGCATTACACGATATCGGGAAAATAGGTATAAGAGATTCTGTATTGCAAAAAGAAGGGAAGCTGACTCCTGAAGAATATAAGCATATCCAGGAACACGTTGAAATAACCCATCATATTTTAGAAAAAATTCATTCTTCTGAAGATTTTCAACAGATAACAGAAATCGCGTGTTCTCACCACGAGAAATTTGATGGAACAGGCTATTACAGACACTTAAAAGGTGAAGAAATACCTTTTGGAGGCAGAATTTTGGCAGTTTCAGATGTATTTGATGCAATTACTTCTAAAAGGCACTATCGCGATAAAATGCCTATTGAAAAGGTTGTTGATATTATAAAAAACGGAGCCGGCTCTCATTTTGATCCTTTGGTTGTAGAAAAATTTTTAGAAATAAAATTAGATAAAATTGTAGGAGTTTTTTGTACAGAAAATCACTTAAAAATAAAAAAAACAGATATTAAAACGTTAGAAAAATATAACCTACTTGATTTATATTACTCTATCGTAAATAATTGTAGTAATAAGTTGCTTCAAGTGTTTAACAAATATTATGTAGGAATAGATTTAGAGCATGAATAAAAATATCAATAAATTTATCATATCTTTATTAATACTAAGCTCTTGTGTAACATTGAAAACGTTTGCAGAAGAGACAAAACCTTTAAAGATAAAAGCTGAAACTACTTCTGCTAATATGGATATGATTATAAAAGACAATTTTATTAAAGCTAAATATGCTTCAGCAGAAAATCGTTTTGCTCAAGGAAATGTTAAAGCTGCATATGATGACTTTAATGATTTAATAGAACGAGCAAAACACGATGATTATGTTCTTCTATCATACGCAATCAAAATGTCTGAATACGGATTCTTTGATCTTTCAGACAAATTAATTAATAAACTTGATGCAAACGGTTTCACAAACCAATATGTGAAAGATATAAAAAAATATTACTACCCATCTGCAATAGTAAAAGACAAAGATTTTATATATTTAGCTGACGCATACTCTAATATTACATATAACAACATGGCTATCGAAACAACTTCTGAACTTTTAAATTCAAACGTCGCAGATAATAGTGATTACAAAAACTATCTAATAGCTTTAGGCTATTATAAATCAAACAACTTAAATAAGGCTCTAAAATACATAAATAATGCAATTACACAAAATGATTTAAATATAAATTATTTAACTTTAAAAACTAAAATATTAGCTGATTTAGATAAAGATAAACAAGCTCAAAAATTATTAGAAAAAATTAAAAAAGAAACTTTTTATACATTAGAATTTCAGCAAAAAATTCAAAGTTTAGATGAATATATTCAATATAAAACAGCTAAAAATGAAGCATTAAAAGACTATCATTTAGCATATTATTATCATCTTCAAAATAAAAGTCTACTTGCAACAAAAGTTTTACAATCCGCTATTCTTCAAGCTAAACAATATAGCCCGTTGATATTTTCACTATTAGCTAAAATTTACTATGAGAATGATGAACCTCTAAAAGCTCAAGAATTTGCAGGAAGAGCTTATAAAGAAGATAACAATAATTATTTAGCAAGCTTAACATTAGCAGATTTAAGTTATGATAATCGTAAATACGAAGAAGCTCTAAAATATTATAAAAGAGCAAAAAATAATTCTAAAGATATAGAACCTCTAGTTGGTATTGCAAAGACATACTATGCTCTAGAAAAAGATAAGAAATCTCAAAAAATGTATGAAAAATTATTGAAAAAAAATCAATATGAAGAAACTTTATTAATAGAAGCGCTACAAGCAATGCCTTATAAAGCAGATTATTATTTACCAAAGGTAGTATCAGTAGACCTCACAAACATTGATGTATGGCTTAGCTTAGCAAATCTTGCAATTCGAGATAAAAACTATAATATGGCAATAACGTATTTAAATAACGCATTCTACATAGATTCTAACAATTTTAAATATTATTATTATTTGAGTTTAGTTTTAAGAGCAAAAGGCGATATAGAAAAAGCAAATCAATCACTGGTAAAATGTACAAGATTAAATTCTGATTATATGTCTGATATGAATGCAGGGTACACAAATTATGAAAAATAAAATTTTAATAGTGGAAGATCATGAATTAACAAGATTTGGCTTAAAAACAGCTTTTGAAAATTGTGAATATGTAGAAGCAATTTTTGAAGCTGAATCAGCAGAACATTGTCTTGATATACTAGAGACAAATACTGTTGATTTAATTATTATGGATTTAGGTTTGCCTGGTATTGATGGAATAGAAGCAACAAAAAAAATAAAAACTCTAAATAAGGATATTAAAGTTGTTATTCTAACATCACATAATGATGAACAAGAAGTTTTAAACAGCCTAAAAGCCGGAGCTAATGCTTATTGTTCAAAAGAAATTAATCCAAAACGATTAACTCAAGTCGTTCAATCAGTTTTAGACGGGGCAGCTTGGTTTGATCCTTCAATTTCTCACATCGTACTGGAAGCCGCTACAAAAATTCAAGAAGAAAAACAAAAACCTGAAAAAGATTATGGCTTAACCTCAAGAGAAGCTCAAATTTTAAAATTAATAACTCAAGGTTATAGTAATAATGAAATAGCAAATGAATTATTTGTAAGCATTAATACAACTAAAGCCCATGTTGCAAGTATCTTGCAAAAATTGGAAGTAGATGATAGACTACAAGCAGCACTAAAAGCTTTAAAGGAGAAATTAGTATAAATGAATGGTATCGCTTCAATTTTAATAGTAGACGATAATCCAAAATACTTAGCAGATGCACTTCCAATGTATGGATATGATGTAGAAGTAGCCAATGATGGCATCGAAGCACTTAAAATCCTCTCAAACGAAACTAAAAATTTTGATTTAATTCTGCTTGATGTAATGATGCCCAATATGGATGGTTGGGATACTTTAAAAGCCATAAGAAATAATAAAAATTTCAAATATATACCGGTTATTATGATAACCGCTGTTAGTGAGGAACAAAAAGTTGTATCAGGCTTAAAAATTGGTGCTGATGATTATATCGTAAAACCTTTTATTTTACCAAACTTATTAGCTAGAATCGAAGCTGTTTTAAGACGTTCTAAATGGCAAAATGAAACAAAAGAAACTAAAGAAGTCGGTATAAATAAAGATGTAAATATAGATGCACTTACTCCAAAAGAAAAAGAAGTTTTAGCTTTAGTTGCTAAAGGAGCAAGTAATCAAGAAATAGCAGACAAATTATTTGTAAGAGATGTTACTGTTAAAACACATTTAAATAGCATCTTCAAAAAATTAAAAGTAACAAACAGAACACAAGCCGTATTACTTGCTATGCAAACAAATTTAATTAATTAATAGAAGGATAATAAAAATGTTGTCAAAAGATGAATTAATCGATTTATTAGGTAATGATGTAAAAACTTTTAATCAAGAAATTAAAGCTAGTAATGGAGCAGTTGATTTTAGTGAAACAGATTTTTCAGGAATTAATGTTTCCGGAGCAGAATTTTTTAACCTTGATTTAACCTCTTCATCATTTGCAGACTCTCACCTTGCAGAAGTTAAATTTGAAGGTTGTGATTTAACATCAGTTGATTTTACAAGAGCTGAGTTAATAGAATGTTCTTTTACTGAATCTGTATTAAATGGAACAGATTTTAGCTATTCAACAGTAAATTATGGTAATTTTACAGATGCAGATTTAGCCGGAGCAATTTTTCAAGGAGCAGATTTAACAAACTCAGATTTTTCGGCTTCAGAAAATTTAAATGCTTGTAGATTTGATGAAGAAACAATCTGGCCTGACAATGAATATCTACCTGAAAACTTTGATTCTAACTATTCTTCAGACTTATCATCTTTACGAGATGAAGATGAATATGAAAATTCTGATTATTAATTGTTACAATAAATTACAAAGACTACTTGTAAAATAAAACCTTTTAATGTAGACTAGAATTACACTGGTAGAAAGAAGGAAATAGAATTATGTCAAAAAAATGTGAAGTATGCGGAAAAACACCTTTAAAAGCAGCTAAATTAACATTCTCTCATAAACAAATTGTAAAAAGACAATCTCCAAATTTACAAGAAATCAGAGTTAATGTAAATGGTCAAACTAAAAAAATGACAGTTTGTACTTCTTGCCTAAGAGCTGGCAAAGTTCAAAAAGCTGTTTAGATAAAGATTTAATTTAATAAAAAAAGCCGAAGTTTTGTAGCTTCGGCTTTTTTTTATTAAGATTTGTAACAAAATAATTTCTTGTTGAAATAAATAAAAAAAAGAATACTTTATATATATGTAAGATATAAAAGATGAGGTATAAAAAATGTCAACAGAAATTAATGCAAATTTACTAAAAAACTTTATAATCAAAACCATTGGCGGAAACAAACTAACAGAAACAAACGCACAAAAATACGGTATTGATGAAGGAAAATATGTAGAAGCAAATAAGGACGAAAATACATATTTAGAATTAGATGAAATTATTGCAGATTCTGATTTATATGAACAATTTGCAACTATGTATGTTGAAGATAAAGAAGAAAAAGCTTCTGTAGCAGATAAAGAAAAAGAGAAAGAAGAGCAGGCTAAAGTTCAAGAGAAAAGCGAAAGTGGAGTTTAGAAAATAAAATTAATGAGGTAAAAGCGAGATTTAAAAATCTCGCTTTTTAGTTTTATAGCATTCCATAAAAAATATGTTATAATTAAATTAGGAGATCTAATTGAACAGTAAATAGCCAAATGCAAATAGCAGAAAGGCATTAAGATAAGAATGACGGATAAAATACAATTTCAGAATGACCTCGATAAGTTAATTAGTATTATGCCCCCAAAGGTATTGTCTAATTTGTCCAGAGAAAAATTAGAAGATGTAATTGAAATTGTTTTAGATATAGGAAGAGTTCCTGAAGTTCGACACTCAGGAGGAAAAATAGAAAAACTTAATTGTGAAATAGTAAATGATGAAGATATTTCATTTATAACATCACATTTACAGGAATTTACCCACGATAATCGTTCAGGAATCCCAGGAACACTTCATAGAATAAGTGCAATTAGAAACAGACAAGGGAAAGTTGTAGGATTGACTTGTCGTATTGGTAGAGTTGTAACCGGTACAATTGCTTGTATAAAAGATATTTGTACTCAGGGGAAAAGTATATTGTTTTTAGGTCCTCCTGGAGTTGGTAAAACAACGAAATTAAGAGAAATCTCAAGACTTGTCGCAGATGAATTAGGTAAACGAGTTGTAATTGTAGATACATCTAATGAAATTGCCGGCGATGGTGATGTTCCACACCCGGCTGTTGGATCTGCAAGAAGAATGCAGGTTGCTCAGCCTGAATATCAAAAAGATATTATGATCGAAGCTGTTGAAAATCATACTCCGGAAGTTATTGTTGTTGATGAAATTGGTACAGAGGAAGAAGCTCAGGCAGCAAGAACAATTGCAGAGCGTGGTGTTATGTTAATTGCTACAGCTCACGGAAACTGTTTAGAAAGTTTAATAAAAAACCCGACATTATCTGATTTAGTCGGAGGAATTCAATCTGTAACATTAGGTGATGATGAAGCAAAAAGAAGAGCTTCTCAAAAAACGGTTTTAGAAAGAGAAAAGCAACCTACTTTTGATATTGTTATTGAAATTTTAGATAGAAATACTTTGGCGGTGTATAAAAATACTTCTGAAGCTGTTGATTACATATTAAGAGGTTGGCCTATAAGACCTGAAATAAGAAAGGTAGAACAGCATAAGGAAGTAGAAATAAAACCTGTATTAGAGCCTATTAAAGAAATAGAAAAAACTGAAATGAAAGATGCTACAGATAATAGTATGAATTTCTCTTTTTCAAGGCAAAAATATGTTGAGCAAGCTAAACCTATGCGTAAACTGTATCTATATGCAGTTTCAAGAACTATTGTAGAAAAAATAATCGAGCGTTTAGATTTAAATGTTGAAATAATAAGAAATGTTGAAGATGCTGATATCGTTCTTGCACACAAAAATTTTGCTAAAGGCGGTGCAAAAATTCTAAATACAGCAAAAGAATATAGAGTTCAAATTTTCTATGTAAAAACTAACTCTATGGCACAAATTCAAAAAGTCTTAAAAGATGCCTTAGATATTCAACCTGGAGATGTTGAATCTACACAAGGTTATAAGGATGAAGCTGAAAAAGCTTTAGATGAAACAAAAGAGGCTATAAATAAAATAATAAAAAATGAAGAGGATTTTATTGAATTAGCACCTCAATCTCAACAAATAAGAAAACTACAGCATGAATTAGTTGAGCAATATAATTTAAAAAGTTCTTCGGTTGGAGAAGGGCATACAAGACATTTAAGAATTTATAAAAACTAATAATTATACCCGGTTGGTTTCTTGATTTATAATATTATTTTTGTTAGTATCATAATTAAAATAAAGCATGATACTTTAATTTTGGGCTATGTAAGTATTTTATGTACTTGGAGAGAAGATGAGAAAAAAAATAATATTAATAATATTAATAGCTGTAGCTTTAGTGTTTATAAGATGGGCGATTTCAGCTTCATCAAAATCTCAAACAGCAAAAATGAGAGAATTAAGTAGAATTCCATCAGTTACAGTAGAACAAGTTAAATCAAAAAATGTAATAAGAGAGTATACGTCAACAGCAAGGGTAACCGCAAAATATAGGGTTGAAATTATAGCTCGTATAAGTGGTTATTTACTAAAAAGCTACTTTAAAGAAGGTGATTTTGTAAGAGCCGGACAATTATTATTTGAAATAGAACCTCAAGAATATCAATATGCTGCAAGCAAAGCAAAAGCAAATATTGATAATACAAAAGCTCAATATGAATACTATCAAAAACAATTAGAACGATATAAAGAACTGGTAAGTAAAGATTATGTTGCAAAATCAGATTATGATAATATTTATTCTCAAAGAAATGCTTATAGAGCTCAATTAGAGAGTGCCGATAGTGCTTATAGAGACGCACAAAGAAATTTAAGTTATACAAAAATTAAATCTCCAGTTGAAGGTAGAGTTGGTATGATATCTGTAACTGAAGGAAACTTTGTTTCAATGAATAGCGGACCTTTAACAACAATAAACAGTTATGATCCAATGTATGTTACATTTCCTTTAACATCAAAAGATTATGCAGATTTAGCAAGAATTGATTCAACAAACGAAATAAATCGGAAAGTAGAATTTATATTTAGCAGTGGTAAAAAATATCCATATTCAGGAGTTCAAGACTTTTTAGACAATAAAATCGATGAATCAACCGGAACTATAACAATGCGGGCAACTTTCCCTAATCCAAAAAATGAATTAATACATGGAGATTTTGGAAAAATTATAATTTATTCTAACAACAAAGATATAATGCCAATCATTCCACAAACAGCAACAATGGAAAACCAAGAAGGAAGATATATTTATGTATTAGATAAGGATAAACTTCCAAGAATGGTATATATAAAAACAATGGGACAAACTGATGACGGGTACTGGATTGTAAGCGAAGGTGTTAAAGTTGGCGATACGATTTTAACAAGCGGTATTCAAAAAGTTATACCAGGAAACCCTGTAAAAATTGTTCAAAGTGCAATTACAGAAAATACTGCAAAAGTCAAAAAAGATAGTTTATTTAATATTTTGAAACAAAAAATAAAAAATTTTATAAAAAAATAGGAATATAAAATGGCAGGTAATTTATTCATAAAACGACCTAAATTAGCAATAGTAATATCACTAGCAATAATTTTAGCAGGATTAATTTCTTTAACAACATTGCCGTTAGAGGAATATCCTTCAATCACCCCTCCACAAGTTGTAGTAAATGCTACTTATAGTGGGGCAAGTTCTGATGTAATAGCATCAACAATTGCAGCACCTGTAGAATTACAACTTAATGGTATTGAAGATATGCTTTATATGTATTCCGAATCAAAAAACGGTTCATATAGGCTAACATTATTCTTTGAAGTCGGAGCTGATCCTGATATGGCATTAGTCAATGTCCAAAACCAACTCCAACTTGTAACTCCAAGATTACCGGAAGAAGTTAAACGGTATGGTTTAACTGTAAAAAAATCAACCGGAGGTGCAGGATGTTTAATGATGGCATTAACTTCTCCACATGGGACTTATGATTCTTTATATTTAGCTAATTACGCAACTATGTTTTTAAAAGACGAATTAGCCAGAATTAAAGGTTGCGGAAGCGTTTCCATATATGGAGCTGGTGATTATTCAATGAGAGTTTGGCTGAAGCCTGATAGAATGGCAAGTTTAGGAGTTTCAACTTCTGACATAAACTCTGCAATTGCATCACAAAACACTCAAACTCCTGCCGGAAACATTGGTGTGGAACCAATGGAAAACCCTCAATTAATGAAATTCACTCTTAGGACCAAAGGACGTTTAAAAACGGTTGAAGAGTTTGAAAATATAGTTATAAAATCCAATTTAGATGGTTCAAACGTAAAATTAAAAGATGTAGCAAGAGTAGAGTTAGGTGCTGAAAATTATTCATCATCTGTAAAAATAGGAAATAACAGTGCAGCAATGATATCAATTGCTCAACTTCCGGAAGCAAACACTATTGATTTGGTTAATAAGGTTAAAGCAAGAATGGAAGAATTAAGCAAAAAATTTCCTAACGATGTAGAATATAGAGTTCAATATGATACTACTGAATTTGTAAGAGAATCCATTCACGAAGTTATAAGTGCAATTCTTCTTGCAATTATTTTAGTTAGTGCTGTCACTTATTTATTCTTAGGAACTGCAAGAGCAGCTTTTATTCCATTTTGTGCAATACCCGTATCTTTAATTGGTGTTTTTATATTTATGGCATTAATAGGTTTTTCAATAAATCTATTAATCCTATTTGGCTTAGTACTTGCAGTAGGACTTGTTGTAGATGATGCTATAGTAGTTTTAGAAAATACACAAAGACATATTCAAGAAGGTAAAGATAAAAAAGAAGCTACTGAAATTACAATGAAAGAAGTCTTTGGTGCAGTTGTTGCAACTTCATTAGTTTTAATGGCTGTTTTTGTTCCGGTTTCTTTTATGACAGGTATCACAGGACAAATGTACCGACAATTTGCAGTTTGCATAGCAACTTCAATAGGGCTTTCTACTGTAGTTGCTCTTACTCTTTCTCCGGCACTTTGTTCTATTATTCTAAAATCTGGAGAAGAAAAAACTGATTTTGAATTCATACAAAAATTTGAAAACTGGTTTAATGGAGTAAGAATAAAATACTTAACAATTGTAGAATATTTCGTAAAATCACCTAAAAAAACACTGTTAACTTTATTGGGTATTGTTTTAGCAATTTTAATAATGTTTAAAATAACTCCAACAGGATTCTTACCAGATGAAGATAGAGGAGCTTTATTTGTACAAGTACAACTTCCTGACGGAGCAACATTAACAAGAACGGCAGGAATTGTACAAAAAATTTCAGATGATTTAGCTCAAATAAATGGAGTTGTATCTGTTTTACAAATAAATGGTTTCTCTGGCGAAAATACAGCATTTGTGGTTGTAAAATTAGATTCTTGGAGTAAAAGAAAAACAAAAAAACTTTCTATTGATAGCATAATGTCACAAGCTAGAAATATAACTTCAAGGTATACAGAAACTACTTGTTTTGTAACACAACCACCTGCAATTACTGGTATGGGTATGTTTGGAGGTTTTGAATATCAACTATTAGACAAAGGGGACAGAACAACTGATGAATTATTCACAGAAGCTCAAAATCTTTTAGGAGTAGCAAGACAAAATCCTGCATTTGCTAGCTTGTATACATCTTATACATCTTCTTTGCCTCAAGTAATTGTAACCATTCAAGAGGAAAAAGCTTTAGCTCAAGGTGTTTCAATTTCCGAAATATATAGTACTTTAGCAGCTCAATTTGGTGCGACTTATGTTAACGACTTTAATAAATTTGGACGTGTTTATCGTGTTTATATGCAAGCTGATGCACCTTATAGAGAAACTTTAGATGATTTAAGTAAAATTTATGTAAAAAATAACCAAGGAAAAATGGTTCCAATTACAACAGTTATATCAACTACAAATATAGTTGGACCTTACCTTTTAAACAGATTTAACATGTATCCATCAATTGTAATAAACGGAAACCCCGCTCCAGGCGTAAGTTCCGGTGATGCAATGAAAGCTATGACTAAGATATCAGATGAAGTCTTGCCAAAAGACATGGACTTTGCTTGGTCAGGAACTTCTCTTCAAGAACAAAAATCTGCAGGACAAATGGGACCAATTTTGGCAATGGCATTAACTTTCGTATACCTATTTTTAGTAGCACTTTATGAAAGCTGGACTTTGCCTATAGCGGTATTATTAATTTCTCCTGTTGCACTTTTAGGAGCATTATTTTTCCAATATGTATCTGGATTATCATTAGATATTTACGCTCAAGTTGGATTAGTTATGTTAATTGGTTTAAGTACTAAACAAGCTATCTTAATTGTAGAATTTGCTAAAGATGCGATGGAAAACGATGGCTTAAATTATTATGAAGCCGCTATTCAAGCCGCTAAATTAAGATTTAGAGCGGTTATGATGACGAATATTGCATTTATTTTAGGCTTACTACCATTGGTTTTTGCAAAAGGAGCTGGTGCCGGTAGCAGAAATTCTATTGGAGTTTCTGTTTTTGGGGGAATGATGGCTGTTGCTTTTTTTGGTAGTATTCTTGTTCCCGCATTTTTTGTTATGACTAATAGAATGAAAGAAAAATTTAATTTATTTATAAACAAATTAAAGGCAAATAAAAATGAAAAAATTTAAAATATTAATATTATTATTTTTAATATTTTTAACTCTACAAAATTCTGTAGAAGCTGCTTTATTTGGAAAAAAGAATTCTAATTTAGGTAATAAAATTAAAGTAGAGGAATACCCTGAAAGTAAAGATGTAGAACCTAAAAATATTAAAGATGAAGTTACTGTTATAAAAGGCGGAGTAGAAAATACTATAGAAGTAAGTTTAGAAGATTGTTTAAAATTTGCCTTAGGTAATAATCCTCGAATACAAGCATCTATGCAAGATGTTTTTGCCGCAGATGCAAGAATTCGAGAAGCTTGGTCTGCATATTTCCCTCAATTTGGATGGCAAACAGGATATACCAGAATTAAACAACTTCAATTATCTGATGTTTTTGGAAGAAATTTAATATTTAATTACTTTGTATTAGGTCAAATTAGTGCTTCACAAATGCTATATGATTTTGGAGTAACACAAAATCAAGTTACAATAAGAAAATTAGATAGTCAAGGCTACAAAATAAACCTAACTAGCACTGTTAATGATGTCATTTGTGAAGTAAAAAAAGCATATTATAATTTACAATATGCAATAGAAGCTAAAAGAGTTGCAGAAGATATGGTAGCAAAATATTCACTTTCATATGAACAAGCAAAGGGATTTTATCAAGCTGGAATAAAACCAAAAGTTGAAGTTACAATTGCAGAAGTTAATCTAAGTAATTCTAAGCTTAATTTAATACAAGCTGAAAATGCAGTAGACATTGCGATGGCTAAACTTAATAATACAATGGGCTTACCATACACCAATAAATACAAAATTACTGATAACTTAAAATTTGATTCTTGTGACATTACACTTGAAGATGCCATAAAAACAGCACAAGAATCTAGACCGGAATTTCTACTCGCTGAAGTTAAGGTTGAAGGAGCTAAACAAAATGTTAAATTAATTAAAAAATCATATTTCCCTCAACTTAGCGTTGAAGGACAATTCCAAATTGGGGGTAAAACTTTTACATCAAATTATGGTTATAATTTTGGTGGATATTTAAATTTTCCGACAATAAACGGAATGCTTATTAAAAATGAAATAAAAGAAGCAAAAGCAATCTACTCAAGAGAACAAGCCAACGCTATTAATACACAAAATAACATATACTACGAGGTTCAAGAGAATTTTTATACTCTAACAGAACAAAAAAATAAAATTCCTGTTGCATATCTTAGCCTAAAAAAAGCAAAAGAAAATTACGATTTATCGGCTGGCAGATATGAAGTTGGAGTGGGAGACCCAATAGAATTAAAAGAAGCTCAAGTCCAATATCAAAATGCAATGTTAACATACTACCAAACAATGTGCGATTACAATACTGCAAGAGCTACTTTAGAAAAAGCTATTGGAAAAAATATTGCTAATAATGAAGTAAATTTAGAAAATGAGTGTAGTAAGAAAAATAAAAAGATAAAAAGTAGCAAATAATTAAATAAATGAACTATTGTATTAAATTTAATTATAAGTTATACTAAATTGTACTAAGAAAGTAGGAGAGAGAAGTATGTTACCAATCATAACTGAAGATATATCCGCAGAAGTTTTTTCTGAAGTATTTCCGGACGCTCAAAATTGGCGAAAAAACATGGTTCAATACTTAAAAGAAGAAAATCCGGAAGTTAACGCTGCGATTTTAGAAGTTGCTAAACACAATGAAACAATTGATTTAAAAGCGGTAGCTCTTGGAGCGTATTTAACATATAGAATGCTTGATATCGCTAATAATTCGGAAGCTAATGACGATTTAGAAATTTAATTTGTAAAATTTTATTAAGATTATTTGTATAAATAGCAAAATTTATAATTATAGATATTATATAAATTGTAAAGTTAAAAGTATTATATTATAGAAAGGAAAGTAAATATGCAAATTTCAAAAATTTCATCATTTAATTTTATGGGTGTAAATAAAAAAGTTATTACTAATGTTGCAAAAAAAGAAGCTCAAGTAAATCCAATGAAACAATTTGTAGAAGAAACACCAGGGTTTCACGAATTTTATCCACCAAGAAATTTAATTCATGATACTAACAAAGAAACTCCGGTAGATTTTTATTCTCCAAGAGAAGTTATTGATTTTGACAAAGAAGGTAAATCAACAAGAGCTTCTATTAGCGAAGTTAATGACTGGGTTGCTCAAAAAAGAAGCGAAATAAAAAAGTAAAAACTTTTTAATATAAACAAAATAAGAGTAGAATAATAATCTACTCTTATTTTTTATTTCATCATGATACAATGTTAAAAGAATGAAAAAATTTTGCTTAGTAATAATAATATTATTAATAACACAGATCATAAGTTTTGCAGAAGAGAAAAAAGTCTATTTAAATGAAGCAATTAATATTGCTTTAAAGAATAATATTGATTTACAAGCTGCTCAAATAAACACAAATATTGCAAAAAATGAAATAAAAACAGCTAATAGACTACAAAATCCAAGTTTTGACCTATATTCTTTTATAGGAGCTTCCGGAAACAGTGAACCCAAACAAATCGGTTTAAGTGAAGAAATCGAAATTGCCAAAAGAAAAGCCCGGAAAAATTATGCTGAATCAAATTTAAAATTAGTTGAAAAAAATTTAGACTACACAATATTTGATCTCAAAATGGATGTAAGAGAAGCTTATATAAATTTAGTTGAAGCAAAATCTATCTTAGATACATTAGAACAACAAAAAGACCTACAAGAAGAATTATTAGAAGTTGCACAAAATAGAGTAAAAACCAACAAATCGCCTGAAATAGATGCTATTCAAGCAGAAATAGCACTAAATCAATTAATAACACAGGTTAATAGTGCTAAGGTTGTTGTAAAAAAAGCACTAGCTAATTTTAATAAAGTCATTAATACACCAGATAATATCCAATATGATAGCAAAGATAATATTTTTTCAGAAGAAAATAACTTTGAGGAGCTACTAACTCCACCTCCAAATAAAAAATTTCCAAATTTTAGTGAAATAGAGGAAAAATCTTTAGAAAACAGATATGATTTACAAATAGCAAAACAAGAGATTGATTTAGCAGAGAAAAATTTATCAGTAATTATTAGACAAAGAATTCCTGATTTACAAATATCTGCCGGTTATGCATATAAACTTGCAAAATACGCTGACAATGGAAATTTTAATAATGGAGCCTATATTGGAGCAAATCTGGTAAATTTACCTCTATTTTACAACTACACACCTGAAATCCAAAATGCAAGACTTAAAATAGAACAAGCCGAATTAAAATACATTTCAGTTCGTAATAAAGCTATTAGAGATATAAGTGCTTCTTATGAAAGATTTCTAACTGCAGCAGATAATCTTAATCATTACGAATCAAAAATAATTACCGGATCTGAAAATTTAATTGATACTTCAATTAAAAATTACGAAGCAGGAAAATCTGACATAACATCTTTAATTGTCATGAAACAATCATATAAATCAATTATTATTGGTTACACTCAAGCCTTAGCAGAATATTATAATAGTTGGACAAACTTCTTAAGAGAAGTCAACAACGAAAAATTTATTGTATCAGACATATAGATCTTAAATTTTTCCCAAGAATTTAATATTAGCACTACTTACTAGTTCTTCATAAGCAAGAACATTTATATTTGGTATAAATTCTGACAATATTACAAAAATCATATGTCTAATATCAACCGGAACTACAATAGTTGGCTGTGCTATTCTTTTTAATTTTACATATTTTAAAATTTTTGAAGCGATATCCTCTACTTCAGCAGCTTCTATTCTTACAATCATTTCACTTTCATCTTCTTTAAAAAAGGAATAAACTTTGTCTAATATAGAATCGCTTAATTCAAAAATCTTCAATTCACCATCAATAGCCAAATCTTTAATTATATGTTTTGATAATGCCAATCTTACCTTATCCAACAAATCTTCCTTCGTTGGCTCATTTGCATAATCATTAATTTTTTCAAAAATATAAACTATATTTTTTACAGAAACATTTTCCCTTATAAGACAAGTTAACAAATATTTTAAATCAGACGCAGTTATAAAATCAGGAATTATATTATCCACTAAAAAAGAATTTATTTCAATAACTTTTTCAACATATTTATTAACGTCATTGTAATCCATAATATCTGAAACTTCTTTTATAGCAACATACTCTATAGCTTTAGCAATGTACTCTGAAGCACTAAATCCTATCGCCCAAAAATCTTTAACCTTTTCTTTAGAAATCCATACGAGTTTTTTCCCTGTAATACAATCTTCTACAACATAATCTTCTTCCGATATTTTATAACCTTTTATTTCATCTTTATAAAACGCCAAAAATTCTGGAAAAACAATAGATCTAAAAACTTCTATATCGTGTATTTTTATACAAAATTCATTTTGCATAAGCTCATCACTATTATGAAAATGAATATGCGGAATTACGTAACCTAATCTTTCTGCTAAATTTTGTCTAACTTTCACAGTTTCAGCTAACAAATTATCATCAGTTGCCTCCATTGAAATCACTTCCAAAATTTCTTCCGAAAGATTAACCACAAACTTTTCTTCTTTTAAGTTAGAATACATTGCCTCAGGCGAAATTTCATTTATTAATTGTTGTTTTAAAATTGATAATTGTTTTAATTCATCAGACATTTGATTATTTAATTGATTTTTCTTTTCAAGAGACAAATTATCATTTTCTAACTGTGATTTTATTTTCTTTATTCTTTCTTTCTGATTAGAAATTTTTAGTTGAATTTCTTTACAAGAAGCATAAGGACTAGAAGGAGCTGCTAGCATTTTTTCCATTCTATACTTAAAACTTGTTATATTAACAATATCATCTAAATCAGTAGAATCTTCTTCTTGTTTTTCTCTCATAAAAATACAATTAAAATCAAAAGAAGAATCTGTTTCAACTTCATGCATAGTATATAAATCCCAACCCGCATCGGACATTTCATTTAATAAATTTTCTAAAGCCTGCTTATCATCAGTAGGTACAGATTTAATAATATACTGCATTTTTTTATTAAACATCTTCTTCCTCATCCTCTGTTTTTATAATTTTATAAATCAAATTATTATGAATTGGCTTATTATCATTAATTAAAAAAGCTTCATCACAAACTTTTTGAGCAACTCTTGTTTTATCTTCATCATTTGAATATATAGTATAAAGTATTTCACCCTTATTTACATATTCACCACTTTTTTTATTCAAAAATATTCCAACACTGCAATCGATTTTATCATTAGAATTTTCCCTACTAGCTCCCAATATTTTTGAAGCTTTTGCAATATTAAAAGCATTAATTTTTTGAACATAACCGCTTTTTTTTGATTCACATTCTATTTTAAATTCAGGTAATTCAAATTTATCATAATTATCTACTACATCAGGATTTCCACCTTGAACAGATATTAATTCCTTACATTTATCAATAGCTTTTCCAGAATCAATTAAGCTACTCAAAAATACTTCAGCTTCCTTTTTATCATCATAAAGCCCTAAATTCATTAATATTATTTTAGCAATAGAAAAAGTAAGTTCTGCTAAATCTCCTGACTTTATATTGCCTTTTAAAAACTCCATTGATTCAATAACTTCAATAGAGTTCCCAACAGCTCTACCTAAAGGTTCATCCATTGAAGTAACTATAGCTAATATCTTTTTATTTAGAATTTTTCCTATATTAACCATCATTTTTGATAAACTAACAGCCTCTTCTGGAGTTTTCATAAAAGCACCAGAGCCATATTTTACATCTAAAACAATATTACTAGCCCCTGATGCAATTTTTTTAGATAATATAGATGATGCTATTAAAGAAATATTATCAGTAGTAGTTGTTAAATTTCTCAATGCTTGTAATTTTTTATCTGCTGGAGCTAAATTTTCGTCTTGCGATGCAATTACAGCATTATGTTCCTTTACTATAGAAATTATACTATCAATTGACAATACCGAATTAAATCCAGGAATAGACTCTAATTTATCAACAGTACCTGCAGCGTGCCCAATCCCCCTATCAGAAATCTTTGCAATTGGGATACCTGCTGCCGCAAGCAGAGGAATTAAAGTTATTGTAACTTTATCACCAACTCCACCTGTTGAATGCTTATCAACAATAGAGTCCTTTAATTCCTCAAAGTCAATGACTTTACCTGAATATGCTAAAGCTTCTGTTAAATAAGCTGTTTCTAATTCTGTTAATCCATTAAAAGTAACTGCCATCAACCATGCTGACATTTGAGAATCAACTACAACACCATCTACAAAAGAATTAACTAAATAATTAATTTCTTCTTTCGTATGAGTTTTTCCTTTTTTCTTTTTTTCTATTAAATCAATAATTTTCATTATTTTTTAACGCCTTTAAGCTTTGAAATAACACTATCAGTTATATCAACACCTCCAACAAAAACTCCTCTTACATCCATTACAGCATCTAATTTTTGTTCTACCATAACAGCTTTTGCAGCATCTTTTATTTTGGTATAAACTTCTTGCTCTCTTTTATTTTTTAACGCTACATATGCAGCTTCTTTAGTTTTAAACTCTTGAGCAACTTTTTCCTCAAAAGTTTGCTTTTTCAATGGAGTATCTAAAGACTTATATTCCTTTTCTTTATCAACTAAAAATTGCTGCATTTCTAAACCTTTTGCATCAACCTCTTTTGTAACTTGTTTTGCATAATCATAATTATCAATAACTTTAACATAATCAATATAACCTACTCCACCTGCAAAAGATAATCCGGTAGTTATCAACAATGATAAAGCAATAAGTCCTAATTTAAAATTTTTCATAATAAACCTCCTGATATCTATTTAATTATTATACACTACTCTAATACATCATGTCACCAACACCAAATGTAAAGTATCCATTAGGTGAACCATTTGGTCCAGGATTTGTAAGAGGAAAACCATAATCAATTGACAATGGTCCAATACCCGGCATATTGATTTTTAAACCTATACCAGCTGTAATAGCTTGGATTGGTCTATCATAAATAACACTTGATATAGTTGGATCAAATACTTTACCCGCATCAACCCAGAATGTTAATCTCAAATTCTGCAAGAAATTAACTTTCAAACGATCAACAAAAGGTATCGGAGTTGCAAGCTCTGCAGAACCCATAATAAAAGCAGTACCAGTACCAACACCATTTACCTTATAACCTCTAATTGTATAAGGACCACCTAAACGATAAGCCATAACTTCTGGCATATCATCACCGTGAACTTTTATACCACCTCTTCCGGTAAACGTTAACGATGATTTTTTAGCTATTGGAATATATTTTTTTGCCATACCGGTTAAACGCCCATTTGTTTTTCCAAAACCATCTAAACCGAAAGCTTCTTCATAACGTACAGAAGCTAAAACACCATTTCTTGGATTTACAGAAGAATCTCTTGAATCATAAGCAAGTCCCGGTGCTAACCTTAAGAAAAAACCGCCTTCTAATTGTTTAGCTCTTTCCGCAATATCTAACCCGTGCTCTTTATATAATTGGCTGATTCTTACAGCATCTCCTTCTTTAAGATGTATATATTCTACACCTGAAGTAAATGTTGTTGACATATTTCTGTTAAATTTAAGTCGATGAGCAACAGTTCCTTCAATACCAATTCTTCTTTCTATCGCTAAAGGTACCTGATAACTTCCTAAATCCCTAAAATATATTTTACTCATCAAAGAATTATCAGCATTCAAAAAATGCGGTTCAAAGAAACTTAATTCTGCTTGATAATTCATATGACTTTTAATAGAAGAATCACTCATTAAAATACCAGACCCCACCATGCCTGTTAAAGAAACTCTTTGATTCATCCCTCTAAAATTGTTATCCGAAATACCAACAGAACCAAAAGCTCCTGTTGCAGAATCTAAACCACCACCAATAGAAACAGAAGCTGTTCTTTGTTCCTTCAATTCAATTGTTACATCAAATTTATCAGGATCATCTTCCGATACTTCTATTGTTCTATTTACATCCTTAAATGCCTGAGTTGAATACAATCTGACTAAATCTTGTTTAACTTGATTTTCATTATAAACAGAACCCGGTTCTGTCATTATATTTCTTTCAATAACATATTCTTTAGTTTTTTCATTACCGGTAATCATTATTTTATTAATTTTACCTTCTGTAATACTCAAATTTAATGTGCCATCTGGATCATCATATATTGAATCGATTTTAGATAAAATATACCCTTTTGAATAATAACATTGATTAATTTGCTCCATCGCCTGATTTATTGCAGTTATATTTTGAGGTTTTCCTTTTAAAGGCAATAAGTACTGCATAATTTCATCACTTGAAACTACCGTATTACCCTCTATTGTAAAATCAGTAACAGGAATGTTTTCTTCAACTATTATTTTTAAAGAAATTGTACCATTTGAATTTTTTACAGGAATAGCCTTCATTCTTTCCGTAAAATAACCCATTCGATAAATAGTCTTCAAATCCTGTTGCATAACATCTTTATCATATAAACTTCCTTTTTGTAAGGTTAATTTTGATAAAATATACTCAGGACGTATAATATTCGAGCCTAAAATCTCTATATCATTAATATAAGCAGTACTACTATCATAGTTAGATTCTTCAATATAATCTAATTCATTTTCAGTCGGAACTTCTTCAGCACAAACAGAACTGGAATAAAGTCCTAAACTCCCTATTACAATTAAAAAAACTATTAAATTTTTATATATAAACGATAGATTTTTCAACTATCTACTCCACAGCACTGTCCACAATATAATATCATAAATATATAATTTTTAAAAATTAAGCAATTTTTTTTACAAAAATACTTTATATATATAGAGGATTATATGCCAAAAAATATAGATTTTTTTATAAAAAATGAAGCATCATACTCTATACCGGATAAAAACTTCGGTGATTACTTAGGTAGAGGAGTAAAATTACAAAGTCCTTCCGGAACATATGAAGGCATGTTTGCTGTTAAATTTAACAAAGAATCAGAAGGGGTTTTTACAGAATTAAAATACACGACTCCAAAGTTTTTGAAAGATTTTGCATTTGAATCACGTTCTCGCTTACAATATGAATCAGTTGGAAGTTCTTTTAACACTAGATTAGCGGCTAAGTATTCTAAAAATCTCAATTCTAAATTTAATATATATGAAATAGCAGGTTCTACTTTAAAGATACCTTTTAAAGGAGACAAAAAAACTACATTTTCATCCTTAACGGGAATTGGATATAATATTAATTCAAATACTAACATTTACGCTGAAGGCGAGATTAGCAAAACATATAATCTTAAAAAAAATGAATGGGGAAAATATTCACCTGCTATATATTTAGGAATTAAATATACTTTTTAAACCTTTTTAAACAATATTTTCTAAAATTATTAGCTAGTTAGCTGATAGACACTTTAACTAGGATAGTGTAAAAGAGAAATAGGTGATAAATAAAAGGTTTAAAAATATGGATATTTTTACAACAAGAGAAAAAGAAGTTTTGTTTTTACTACTATTAGGTTTAAATAATGGAGAAATTTCTAAGAAACTTGTTATTTCAAACCACACAACAAAAGCTCACGTTGCATCTATTTACAAAAAATTAGGAGTTACAAATAGAGTTCAAGCAGCAATAAAAAGTATCAAATTAGGTGCAGACAAATATTTTAATTTATTTGCCAACAGTAATGCATAACTTTATTAAATCCTTACATCCCATCAAAATTTCCGGCTAAAACCCTAAGAGCTTTATCTTCTGCTCTTTGAGCTCTATCCAAAGCTGACTGCAAGCCTGAATTATCAAAAGTTTTCTCTATATTTGCAGCTTTTTGAGAAGGTATATATTTCCTTTGTTTTTCAACATCTTTAGCACTTGGAGGAATTATACATTTAGAAGATGGAATATAAGTATAATTATCCACACTATTTTTATTTATAGGATGCTTTATTGTATTTTGAGAAGATGGAACATATGTATAATTATCTATTTTATCTTCTTTATTAATATCTTGAACAATATTTTCTGAAGACGGGATATAAGTATAATTATCACCTTCATTTTTTATAATATTTTCATTATTAGTAATATTTAAATCTTGAGCATTATGATTTAAACCTTTTAGAGAAATTTGATTTTGATTTGTTTTATTTAAATTTTGATTTTGCATTATTTGTTTGGTTTTAGCAACATTATATAACCTATCATTTAAATCTTTTTTCAAATATTGTTTTTGCTCATTTAAAGCCATTTTATGTTCATCTTGTTTTTCAGCATCATATGATTTTCCAAAAATACTTGATGTAATTTTAGTCAAAGCAGCTCCTAAAACACCCATTGATATAGCACCCCAAACACCAAATCTCAAAGGCACTCCTACTATATTTCTTAATACATTAGGAACTTTTCTCACTAAATTTACAGCCATGTTTTTATTTTGATAAGGCTTAAATGTACCTAAATCTAAAGTTAATACTCCAATTATTTTTCTTAAACCTTTTGTAAAAATATTTTGTTTTTCTACAACTAATTTTTGTTTAACAAGATTTTTAGCAATATCATATTCAGCTTTCGTTTTAAAATTTCCAATTTTTACATTATTATTAAATTCATTTAAAGCCTCTCTATATTTTTCAACATCAGATTTACTCATGCCTGCATATTTTATACCACCTATTGCATGCATCATTTTTAAAGCTATAGGGAAAGTAAATACCCAAGAAATATTATCAACTAATCCATTTGCAAAAGTCCCTACTTTTTGGTCATTTTCGGCCTTTTTAGTATTAACAAATACTTCTGCTAAAATTGGAGCGATAAAAACTAATGCCCCTAATTTTCCATTACCGAAAGTGAGTCCTCTATGAATCACTTGAAGAGTTTTTGATAAAGCCCTACCGGTAGCAGTCTTAGCTCCGCCACCTTTTGTTATGCTAAAAAGTTGATTATAAATTTCATCACAACCTTTTGTTCTTTCAAACAATTTAGTCAATGGTCCTAAATAACTATAATGACCGGCTCCCATCTTGACTTTACCTTTGACTTTTCCACAAGCTTTCATTACATCATCGACATATTTACCTGTCATATCTTCTTTTATCAATTTAAGCTTATTAGAATCTAATCCCATTGATTTTAAAATTTCTGATTTAGTTACAGATAAAGCATCTTTGGAATCCATTGCTAAAATTCTATTTATTTCAGCTTGAGGTTTTCCAAGACGGTTTAGCAAAATTTGATTTACAGCTTTTTCTTCTGGAATTTTAGAAATACTATCTACACTAAAAGCTTTTTTGAGCATTTCTTTTTCAGCTTTAGTAATTCCTACATTTTTTAATTCTAAAGCACTATTATCACCAAGCTTTAAATTATCTACTATTTTAATAAACTCTTGAACAACTTCTTGTTTTTGGTTAAACATCTGAGTTTTAACCATTTGCCACTCTGGCTGAGTCGGAGTATTTTTCATTGCACGCAAAATTGCACTATTATTAACAGCTTTTTCTCCTAAATTTCCAACTTTTTTAAACCCACTTAAAACTTTTTGAACAGGTTTATTTTGAATAAATTTTGATTCCTGTATATTATCACCTAATTTTGCAGCTTTTCCTACAAGACTTTTTTCATAATCACCACTACAAGCTTTAGAATACCCATCCAACAAAGCACTAATACCTAACCAAGTTCCTAGAACTGTTAGAGGATATTCTTTAAAAGGTTTTACTGTCATTTGATAAATCGGATTATTATCCAATGCTTCCTGAGCTGATTGTTTATTATCAGGAACATAATAATAGTTAGGTATGCGAACAGAACTAGATTGAGGTTGATTTCCCTGTTGCATTAAAATAGGATATTTATCAAAATTTTGATTAATTTGTGTCACAATAATAAACCTTTTCAAACCTAACTATTTATATAAAGTCAAATTATGAAAAAAAATTGCCTTTATTCACAAATTCTTTATAAAAATCTTAATATTCTTAATCTTTAAGTTCCAGTTCACAACAAAGCTGACAAGCTCCAAAAGTTCCTCCTGACGCTTTTAGATTTTTCCTAAAACAACAATAATGCGGAGAATTAAATAATTCTTTTAAAGATTTGTCTTTCACATTCCCAATTTTTTGAGAAAGACAAGGATAAACAAAACCTTCAGGATTAATCATCATATTATTATATGGATAAGTGCAAGGTTTATAAATTTGGTTTACGAGAATATCTTCAGGTAATTGAAAAAAATTTTCAATAGCTTCAAGTGGATTTTTCGAATATTCAAACTTAGGTGAAAATCTTAATTTAGTTTTTCCTTTTATGCTCTCTATTTCTTTATATACTTCCTTAAAATGTTCCATATCAAAATACAATTTTATCGGATAATTTTCATTGAATTCAGGAATAAAACTTTCTTGCAAAATAGAATTTTGTTTCCAATGATTATTTCTCAAAAATGATATTGATAAAAATTCAAATCCCATTTTTTCGCATAATTTATAAAGTTTTGGTAAATCATCCAAATTATTTTCTAAGACTATGGTTTTTATATCAATCATTTGATTTTGTCTTTGAGATTTTAAATTTTCCAAATTAGAAATAATTTTATCAAAAATTCCATCTTTTGCTCTATTTTTATTATGAGTTTCTCCATATCCATCAAGAGATACAGATAATAAAAGTAATTTATATTTTATAAAAGCCTTAATTATCTCATCATTTAATAGAATTCCATTTGATACAACATGAGTTTTATTAAAAACTTTTTTTGAAGTATAAGCAAAAATATCGATAAAATCTTTTCTTAAAAGAGGCTCTCCACCTACTAAAGTTACGATAGAATAGAATGGGATTTGATCGATAACTCTCTTCCACTCTTCTAATGTAAGCTCCTTTTTATTTCTTTCTTTTCCTACATAACAATATGGACAAGCAAGATTACAACGATAAGTTAATTCTAAAAAATATCTGAATGGAATTTTAGCTCTCCCATACTTATCATTATATGAAAATGAAGTATATATATTTCTTGCCAAATCAAACAATAATGAATAATTCATACTTTATTTATAACATAAAAAAAACCTCTCTTGAAAAAAAGAGAGGAATGTTTGAGCGATGAGGATTCTTTATAATAATAAACTTATTTTTCATTATTACATTAAACTTTTATACTATTAAAAATAATAATTAACTTAATTGAATAATATAAAAAAATATGTTAAAATAGTTTATTGGTCTAGTGTTTATTAAAATAAAATTAAGGAGGCATTTATGAAATGTTATGCGATGCTCTCAATTGGTCATACGGGATGGATTAATAAAGATATTCCAAAATGTGGTCCAATGGATGCGATTTGTAAACCAATAGCTTTAGCACCTTGTACATCAGATGTTCATACGGTTTGGGCAGGTGCAATCGGAGACAGACACAATATGGTCTTAGGTCATGAAGCCGTCGGAGAAGTTGTTGAAGTAGGTAATTTAGTAAAAGATTTTAAAGTCGGAGATAAAGTCTTAGTTTCAGCTATCACTCCGGATTGGAATTCTCTTGAAGCACAAGAAGGCTACGCAATGCATTCCGGGGGAATGCTTTCAGGATGGAAATTCTCTAATTTCAAAGATGGGGTATTTGCTGAATACTTCCATGTTAATGATGCAGATGGGAATTTAGCACTACTGCCTGAAGGAATGGACTTAGGTGCTGCTTGTATGATTAGTGACATGGTACCTACAGGTTTTCACGGAGTAGAACTTGCTGATGTTCAATTTGGAGATAATATTGCAGTAATAGGTATTGGACCAGTAGGACTTATGTCTGTTGCAGCTGCTGCTATAAGAGGAGCTGCAAATATTTATGCTGTCGGATCAAGAAAAAATTGTGCTGATTTAGCCTTAGAATTTGGTGCAACAGATATCATTAACTACAAAGAAGGTGATATTGTAGAACAAATTCTTGATAGAACAAAAGGAAAAGGGGTAGATAGAGTTATTGTAGCAGGTGGAGATAATAATACTTTTGATCAAGCATTTAAAATGCTAAAACCTGGGGGAAAAATTGGCAACGTAAATTATTTAGGAGAAGGTGAATACGTAAAAATACCACGTGTCGAATGGGGTTGTGGCATGGGACATAAGCAAATTACAGGCGGACTAATGCCTGGAGGTCGTTTACGTTCTGAAAAACTTGCTCGACTTGTCGAAACCGGAAGAATTCATCCTGAAAAATTAATTACTCATAAATTCCAAGGTTTTGAGAATGTAGAACAAGCTCTTATGCTTATGAAAGATAAACCACGTGATTTAATTAAACCTCTCGTTATTATTTAACAAAAAAAAAGGAATTCTTAAAAATTCCTTTTTTTTAAGATATAATTTTTTTAAAAGCTGGAGAACTAAAATGGAACAACATAAACATAATCACTCTGTATCTGAAAATAATGAGAAAAAAACTTTAACGGTAATTATTTTTACAATAATTATGATGTGCATAGAGATAGCTTACGGATATATCACTCATTCTATGGCACTACTTGCAGATGGATATCATATGGGAACTCACGCTCTAGCCTTAGGACTTACATATATTGCATATATTCTTACTCGAAAGTTTGCAAATTCAGATATATTTCTAAATGGACCTGAAAAAATTGGAACACTCGCAGGATATACCAGTTCTATTTTTCTTGGTCTTACTGGTGTTTGGATAATAATTGAAGCACTGGAGAGATTTATTAATCCTCTACAAATCAACTTTAATGATGCAATATTAGTTGCAATTATTGGATTAGTTGTAAATGCTGCTTGTATACTTATCATGGAAGGGAAAAACTCACATAAACATGAACATCATGATGATCATAATGAAGATTATAATTACAAAGCCGCATATTACCACATCCTTGCTGATGCACTAACTTCTTTACTGGCAATTATAGCTTTATTAATCGGAAAATATTTCCATATAATTTTCTTAGATTCAATTGTTGGTATTTTAGGTGGTATTTTAATATTAAATTGGACTATTAACCTTTTAAAAGGAACAACTAAAATTCTTTTGGATATCAAAGATTCAAAATAATCAAACAGATTTACTACCATTTCGATAACCAATTCCTGCTCTATATCCTGATATTGAGTATAAAATAGGAAGAGCAGGTTCTATCCACTTAAGACCTGATAAGACCGCAACAGTAGCTACATCATCCAAATGTAAGCCTAAATCCAAAGCTTCAGGTTTTCTTTCTGAATAAATATTTTTATTTTCTTTTTTATTTGAACAAAATAAGGGTTCAATACATTTTTTACTAATTAAATTAGCAATAATACTCCCTCCAATAACCCCAGTTAAAATTATCCCTGAAACCATTCCTATTGCTCTTGCAGATTTTGATTTTATATTATTTTTTTCTAAAACCCCTAAAGCAATTCCTGCCCCTACATTACACAAAAATATATTTGCTAAATATTGATAAACCCCTTCTTTTATTTTATTTGGAACTTTATCTTTCCACTTATTGTCAGTTGCAGCATCTCCTGAAACGCCACCAATTATTCCTCCTAACACAGGAATTAAACCCATGAGGGACAATCTTTTTATCTCATTAAATATATCTTTTGATGTTATATTCTCCGGCTCAGGTATAAATTCATTCAAAAATTCCTTCCCTGATTTATTACTTTCTAATTCTTTGTAAATTTTAGATATTTCTGATATATTTAAAACCTTATTTTTCCCTTTTTCTAAAATTTTTTGGGACTCTTCACTTACTTTATTTGTTTTTATAAACTCATCTACTAATTTTGAATTACTTTTCTCTAAATCTTTTAAATTTATATTATTACTAAGCCCTTTTATACCAAGAGATTTTACACCTCGAGTAGAGACTAAAGCCGATAACATAGTAACAGATAGTACACTAACAAGCTTAAATGTCTCTTTTTTTTGTTTTTCTTGGTCAACATTTTTAATATGATTTCCTAAAACAAAAGCTCCTCCAAGCCCCATTACCAAAGGAACAGACTGTGAGAATTTTCCAACTAATCTTGGCTGATCCAAAAATTTCCCAATAACTGAAATCCGACTCATTTTTCTCCTTTTGTTAGCTTCTCCTAACATTTTACTCAAAAAAAATTTTTCTATTTTTCGATTTTTTCTACATAACTAATTAACTTATCTAAAGCATTATTAGAAATCACATGTTCTACTCTACAAGCGTTTTCAGAAGCTTCAACAGTATCTAATCCTAAAATTTCATAAAAGAATTTATACAAAATTTTATGCTTTTTTATAACCTCTTTTGCAACATCTTCACCTAACTTTGTAAAAGAAATTTCTTCATAACGGCCATGATTTATCAAACCTTTTGTTGCTAAATTCTTTAAAGCTTCAGTTACAGAAGAACGTTTTACATTCAATCTTTTTGCAACCTCTACAGCTTTCACTGTCTGATTTTGCTCATAAATTTCATACAGAGCTTCTATATAATCTTCTAAACTTGCTGATAAATTTAGTTCATTCATAATTACCTCAAAACAATTGTAAGGCAAACCTAACAAATTTACAAGTGGTAAATTACAATTTTAAATATTCTTCAATAAATCCATCTAAATCACCATCCATAACAGCATCAACGTTACCAACTTCATATCCGGTACGATGGTCTTTTACCATTTTATAAGGATGGAATACATAAGAACGGATTTGAGAGCCAAAATTTATATCAAAATTTTCACCCTTTAGCTCTGCTAATTTCTTTTCGTGTTCTCTTTGTCTTATTTCAAGTAATTTAGAAGCAAGCATTTGCATAGCATTTTCTTTATTTTGAAGCTGAGAACGCTCTTGTTGACACTTTACAACAATTCCTGTTGGCTTGTGTAAAATTCTTACAGCAGTTTCAACCTTATTGACATTCTGTCCGCCAGCTCCACCTGAACGCATTGTATCTACTTCTATATCTTCCGGAGGAATAGAAATAGTTTTTTCATAATCAGGTATTATTGGAGAAACCTCACAAGATGCAAAACTTGTCTGACGTTTTCCATTAGCATTAAAAGGTGAAATCCTAACTAACCTATGAACTCCTTTTTCAGCTTTTGCGTAACCATAAGCATATTTACCTGTAATCTTTATAGTAGCAGATTTTATTCCAGCTTCTTCTCCATCAGACTTATCAATCAATTCAACTTTCCAACCTCTTGATTCAGCCCAACGAGTATACATTCTAAGTAACATATTAGCCCAATCTTGAGCATCCGTTCCTCCAGCTCCAGCATTAATTGAAAGAAATGCATCCGCTTCATCATATTCTCCTGATAACATTTTTTGAATATCATATTTAGCAAGCTCTTTTTCTAATTGCACAAGTTGTATATTGCTTTCTGATATTAATTCTTCATCTCCTATTTCTTGAGCTGTATTTGCATCCTCAATTATAGAATCCCATCTTGAAAACATATCCAATGTTTCTTTTATTTCTCTTGATTTTTGTCCTAATTCAGATGCCAAATTTTGATTAGACCAAACTTCTGGGGTCTGCAATCTAGCTTCAATTTCAGACAAATCTTTTTTTAATATATTAAAATCAATATTTTTTTTATTCTGATTTACACTTTGCTCAAGTTCTTGTAAATTCATAAATTTTCCACTAATTCTATAACTTTTTTATGTATATTTTCTATTGTATCAAAAGAATTTATAACTTTTACTCTGCCAGGTTCTTTTTTTGCAATCTCTAAATAACCATTTCTTACTCTATTAAAAAATTCTATTCCGGCAGATTCCATTCTATCTTTCTGAGAACCAACTCTTTGCATAGAAGTTTCTATATCAATATCAAAAACAATGGTCAAATCTGGCTTCAAACCGCCTGTCGCGATATTATTTAAATAATTAATTCTGTCTAAATCTAATTCTCTTCCATAACCTTGATAAGCAACTGTAGAATCTGTATGCCTATCACAAAGAATAACTTTACCTTCTTTTATTGCAGGTCTTATTATGCAATCTATATGCTGAGCTCTATCAGCTAAAAACAAAAACGATTCAGCTTGAGGCGAAACTTCTCCATCATAATTTAAAAGAATCTCTCGAAGCTTTACTCCAAGACCTACCGCTCCTGGTTCTCTCGTAAGTAAAGTAGAATAGCCTTTATTTTTTAAATATTCATCCAAAAGCTTAATTTGCGTAGTCTTTCCACACCCATCAGCTCCTTCAAATGTTATAAACAAACCTTTTTTCATATTATTGATTTTATCATAAACATTATTAATATAAATTTCCATACATCCAATATGTTCTAAAAACCTTTTTTACATAATTTTTAGTTTCAGGATAAGGAATTTGTTCCACAAACTCATCTGCATCATTATATATTAATTTTGAAAACCAATTTGTTACAGAACCAATCCCTCCATTATAAGCAGTTATCGCATATAAATCTTTATTCCCTAGAGATTTCTTTAAATTTGCATAATACAAACTACCTGCTGTTATATTAGAAAGCTCCACGCTTAAATCATTAGGCAAATTATGCTGCGTTACAACCTCATTATAAGTAGCTGGCATTAATTGCATCAAACCTTTTGCTCCGACCGCACTTACAGCTTTTGGATTAAAATGACTTTCTTCTTTTATAATTGACTCCAATATAATAGGATTGTTTGAACCCTTTACTTTATCAACAATCTCATAATAATGAGTCGGATATACTAATCTCCATCTTAAATCCTCAAAATCAGGTTTTATATCTAATTCTTCCATTGCATTTCTTGCTAACACTGCAGAAATAGTATAATTCCCTTTTTCATAAGCAATCCAACTTTGTATAAATTTATCTTTTTTACAAAGCTCTTCTACTAAGTCATAATCTCCCAAATAAGCAAGCTTAACTACTAAATTATTATCCAAAGACTTTCTATAAGGAAAAACCACAGGCTTTGGATTTAACTCTAAAAAAGATAAAGCTCCGTCATCTTTATACAAATTATAATTAGCCCTATATGCATAATAACTATCCGGATACTTTTCTATAACTTGCTTATAATAAGAGTTTGCTGATTCATAATGTTTCAACTTATGAGCAATTCTTCCCATAAAATAAGTTACTGCAGGACTTGAATTAACATTTGGAAATTTCTTTAAATGTAAAAAACCTAACCTTTGAGCATCCAAATATTTCTTCTGCAAATACTTTGATATAAAAACATTATATAAAGAATCCGCAGAAAACTGACCATCAGGATATTTCTCATATAAAGTCCTAAAACAAGCTTCTTTATAGTTATTTTCAACAACCTCATTACAATTTAAATACCCAATATAATCAGCTCCTGTCTGTGTCAAATTCATAGAATTTAATTTTAATATACCATCCCTTCTTGTAGGAAAAGTTGATATATAACCATCTATCACTTCGAAAACATCTTCTTGAGAAGTGTTAACAGCGTGTTGTTTCAAACCTAACTCTGTATAATAATTACCTTTTTCACTATTTCCTAATTTATATTCATTTTTCGCAAAATCAGACCAACTTTCAGCTAAAGTAGTTTTATTCAAATAAACCTTTGCTTTATCATATTCACCATTCTTATAATATGCTTTCGCAATTAACAAATTATCATAATTTGTTAAATTTATATCTAATTTTTTTATTTCATCAATACAAAAAATCGCATATCTGCCATCCGGTGCCTCTTCCAAATAAGTTTTAAAATGTACTAAAGCTTTTTGTTTAGCTTTATTTATACCTTTTTCACTTTTAGGTAAATTCTCTAACTGAATCAATCCTAAATAATAATTCGATGCAATTGCATAATCACTCGTCGGGTATTTTTTTATTATTCTTGAAAAATGTCTTTTTGCTTTATTATCCCCTAATTCATACATTAAATTAGCCATATTATATTCACTAATAGGCAATATCGCGGTTTTAGAATTAGAACGCACTATTCTATTATATTTTTTAATCCCTAATTCTTTTTTCCCCATATTAGTTGCACATCTTGCCTGTCTAAATAAAGCCGAATTTTTTAAAGCTGAACCTGATGGGACTTTTCCAAACTTTAAATATGCCTCTTCATAATCACTTTTTTTATAATCGTCTAAAGCTGCAGCATAATTTTCAACTCCTCTGGATTCTGCTGACATATGACTATATACAAAATAACCTACAGAAAATAAAAATAATCCGATTACAAAATAAAACTCGTATTTTCTTCTTCTTCTCATTCAAATCTTTTCCAATCTTCTAACTACTATTTTTTTTTACATATGTCTAAAGTAAACATTATAAAATTATTTTAATATATTTTTATGCAAAAAGAAAATAACGTAATAAAAAATTACATTTTAATATCAGAACCTGTCATTATTGACTACAACACAACTTTTACAAAAAAAACCTACACTACTGATAGTTTGAAATATCATAAACTCTTAATGCAAAATAAGGTTTAGATTTATTTTTTTCCTTTACAAAAACAACAAATGTATCATCAAAATAAAATAATCTAGGTTCTTCTTGAGGTAATAAAGCTGTTGTCATAGCCGTCATTGCAGCTTCACTTTTTAATTTCACCCCAGTATTATTCATTTCAAATTTTACAGATTCTAAAGCTTGTTCTATTATTAAATTAGTCCCCTTAACTCTTTTATTAGCTAATTCTTCAAAATTCTTTTCTTCAAAAAATTTCAAATTTGGAACTCTTAATTCATCCACATCAGAAAAAGCACTATCTCCAGAATAAATATTTGCTTTTTTCAACATATCAGAATATATATAGTTAAACGTTTTTGTATTATGTGTTTTATACAAAAATACCTCATCCTTAGAATTAGTATCCAAAACAACAGCAAAATCTTCAGAATTATTATAAAATAGAACTTTTACCCCATTATCTAAAATTTTATCAGATTTTGAATCTATACCAAAAAAATCAGCATCTTTATCTCTAAATTTAAAAACTCCCAATTTATCAAAAGGATTAACAAATTCAAAATCTTTCTTTAACATTGCATAAATCAAAAATCTATCATCACTAGGTGTTAAATCTAATTTATCAATTATATCACTTGTTTCATTAAATTTCTTTTTAATAGCTTTTGTAATCATTTTTTTAGTATTTTTCTTAATTTTACCAACATATTTATATAATGATTTTTCAGAAATATCATTTTCTGTAAAATCTTGACGATTTAACTCATTTACAATAACAGGTGTTCCTGCCGGAAATTTAATTTGATTAAAAGCAATCTTATCCATAAAATCATTCCAGACAAGCTGAAAAGTCGCCACCCAAACCCTATCTTGAACATTTGTTTTAGATTGCATTGTTGGTAAAACTTCAATATTACCAGCAAACACAGGTAATAACAATAATAAATTTAATAATAATGATAAAAATATTCTCTTCATAATAAATTATGTTAGCAGAAATAACTAATTTATACAAATATTTTATGTTAGGATATTTTTATGAAAATTGCAAATTTTAAAGTTGAAGAATGGATGAATAACTATACGTCATATGCTAAATATGATTTAACAACAACATGTATAGCTCCATTATGTATAAATGAATTAGATTATGATAAAGAAATTTTTAATAAACATTTAGATTATGGTGAAATCAAAGGTTCAAAAGCATTAAGAGAAGAAATAAAAAAACTTTATACTAATCAAGAATTAAATAACATTACAACTACTCACGGTGCAATTGGTGCAAATCAACTGGTATTTCTTTCTTTATTAGAAAAAGGAGATGAAGTAATTTCAATAGTTCCAACCTACCAACAACATTACTCTATTCCAGAATCTTTAGGTTGTAACGTTAAACTATACTTCTTAAAAGAAGAAAACAATTGGCTTCCTAATATACAAGAATTAGAAAAATTTATTTCTTCTAAAACAAAACTACTATGTTTAAACAACCCAAACAACCCGACAGGAAGCGTAATTCCTAATCATATACTATTCGAAATTGTAGAGTTAGCAAAAAAATATAATTTTTGGATATTATCAGACGAAGTTTATAGAGGTTTAAATTTATATGGCAATCCATATTCTTTATCCATTGCAGACATTTACGATAAGGGGATTTCTGTAGGCAGTATGTCAAAAACATACTCTCTTCCCGGATTGAGAGTTGGTTGGGTTGTTGCAAGAGAAGATTTAATAAATGAAATAAACCATCAAAGGCAATACAATACAATTAGCATTAGTATTTTAGACGATTACTTTGCAACAATTGCCTTAAAAAATAAAGATCAAATTGAAAATAGAAATTTTAAAATACTGAAAGACAACTTAAATATCTTAAAACTTTGGTTAAACGCAAATCCTAATTTCACTTGTGTTCTACCTACAGGAGGGACTACAATTTTATTAAAATATAACCAAGAAATCTCATCAAAAAATTTCTGTTACAATTTACTAAAACAAACAGGAGTCGCCCTGCTTCCGGGTGAAACTTTTGAAATGGAAGGTTTTGTTCGATTAGGATATTGCGCTTCTAACTTAAGCAAAGCTCTAAACTTAATCTCTATTTATACAAATACCTATTAGTATTTTTTATTTATAAGAGAATTATGAGTTTTAAATTCTATCTCACTATTTATCTCATCCGGCTTTATACCAAGAGCTAACTCTATTAAATAATCCGCAAAATGGGGGTTTTTAGGTAAAAATGATCCGTGCAAATAAGTTCCAAAAACATTTTTATATCTTGCACCTTCTGTTCCATCATTTCCGTTATTACCAAACCCGACAGATACATTACCTAAAGGCAACGTATCTCCTTGTAAATAAGTTAATCCACTATGATTTTCAAAACCAACCAAAGTATTCGGATCCACATAATCAGTTTTTACAGTAACATTACCAATAAACCTTTTGTCACCTGCTACGGTATACGCATCTAATAGACTAACTCCAAAAATTTTCTCAGCATCTTTAGGTTGATAATAATGCCCGAATAATTGATAACCTCCGCAAATACCAAGAAAAACAGCCATCATATCTCTTTGTTCTTGCAAAAAATCCTTGTATTTAATTAACTCTTTAGCGACTTCGACTTGTTGTTTATCTTGTCCGCCACCTATAAAATAAATATCACTCTCAGGTATAAAATCTCCAATATTTATTTCTTTAATTTCTAAATTTATTCCTCGCCATTCACACCTTTTTTTCAAAGTAATAACATTACCAATATCACCATAAATATTTAACAATTTTGGGTATAAATGAGCTAACTTAATGGTTTTCATACCAAAGATTCCTTAATCAACTTAACTGACTTTTGCTTTTTATTAGTATGAGTTTTAATATACTCATCTAAAAGATCAAAACAAACCTGACAAACTTTTTCATTAGCTTTTTTGTCATAATCACTCTCATAATCGAAGTCAAACTGTAACATTGCCTGTAAAAAATCTCTTATTTTATAATGCATTTTAAGTTTTACACCTAAATGTTCATTACATTCTTTACAAACAATCCCGCCCATAGAAGACGAAAAATACATTTCTTCATCTAGAACTTGTTCTCTACAACATAAACAACTATCTAATTCAACACAAAAACCTAAAATTAATAATATCTTTAATTGAAATTTTATAGTTGCAATTAGCATCTCTTTTTTATCCGAAGCATTAGAAATTTTATTTAAAGCTTTAAACAATAAATTATAAATTTCTTCAGAAGCACTTTCAGAACCTTCTCCTAAATTAACAATGATTTCGGAAATGTAAGAAGAAAGCATCAATTTATCATAATTTTCACGAGTTTTTCTAAAATGATTAACAGTCTGAGCTTGCAAAATAGTATCCATAGAACGACCTTTTAAGATTTGCAAAGTATTCGCAACCAGTAAATCCATCCTCGCACCCAACTTACTTTTCGGTTTTTTGATACCTTTAGCAACACCCTTAATAAGACCATTGTCCTTAGAATACATAAGAATAATTTTATCAGCGTCATTCAAATTATAAGATTTCAAGTTAATAGCTTCTGTTACATAATTATTCATAATAAGCTTTAGTCCCTAAATAAGCTCCTCTAAATATCTTTTCTAATTCATTTTTATCATTAGAATTTTCAATAGCTTCATCTTGAGAAATCAAACCTTTTTCCACCAAAATAGCTAAAGACGTATTTAAAGAAATCATATCATCAATATTATTTTCTCTTAACAGAGAATAAATTTCTTCAGTATTATCTTTAACTAAATAATCTTTTACAGTAGGCGTTACGACCATAATCTCACAAGCAGGGTAACGAGTATCAGTACTTTCTGAATAAACAAGTTTTTGAGCAATCGTAGCTCTTAAAGTTTCACTCAACTGCTTTCTAATTAAATGTCTGTTAGCTTCTTCATACATATTAACAATTCTATTAATAGTTTGAACCGCATCATTAGTATGCAATGTAGAAAACACTAAATGACCTGTTTCAGAAGCTTTTAATGCCGCATCCATTGTTTCTTTATCCCTAATTTCGCCAATAAAAATCACATCAGGATCTTGTCTAAGTGCAAATTTTAACCCATCAGAAAAACTCTTAGTATCAACACCTATTTGTCTTTGAGAAACAATACTATTTTTAGATTCAAAAATATATTCAATCGGATCTTCAACAGTAATAACGTGCTTAGAATAATTAATATTAATCTGATTGATTAAAGCTGCAATAGTTGTAGATTTACCGCACCCGGTAGGACCTGTAACCAAAATAATACCATTTTTGTATTCTATAAATTTCTTTAAAATAGAAGGTAAAGATAATTCTGACAACTGAGAAATATTATAAGGAATATTTCGAATAACAAGTCCAGGAAGTCCAACTTGTCTGTTATAATTAATTCTAAATCTTGAACAGCCTTTTATCTCAAACATAAAATCAACATCACACAAAGTTAAAATTTCATCTCTAATTGCAGTAGGTGCAATTTCAAGAATTGAATTATCAATATCCTCTTTGGTTAAAACCGGCGCATTAGTTTTTTTTATAACCCCATTTTTTCTAATATATGGAACTTGCCCTACTTTTAAATGCTCATCAGAAGCCCCAAGAGCAACAGCACTTTTTAAAAATTGAATTATGTTAAATTTCTCTTCCATTGTTAAATTTCTCTTCCATACAAAATCTCCTAAAATAATGTTATCATTATTAATCAAATTTGACAATAAGGAGATAAACTATAAATTTCCCTAGAGGAGAAGGGGGTGGGGTAAAAGTTGAAACAAGTTAAAAATAAATCTCTATTCACTAGTCACTACTCACTAGTTTACAAAAATTTGCACAATACGGACTAATTACTAATTTTTCCCCTCTCTAACTCTCCCCATTTGGGGAGAGAACATTATGAAGTGTCCACTTATCTGGGGACACTTCAGGGGGTAGGGGGTGGGGTTGTATAAGTTATAAAGTGCAAAGAATTGCACACTAATTGCTCAAAACCTACCCTACCCTTGAGGGAGGGTCGAAATCTTTGATTTCGGGGTGGGGTAAAGATAAAAGTTGAAAAGAGGATAAGTTTAGAAGTTGAGGAGTTTAAAAGAAGTTAAAAAAACTCCTTCCACTATTGGGGAGCGAATTTTCGGTAGGGGACGGCTGCGAAGCAGACTAACCCGTAAGGTGGAGGAAAGCTGGGAACTTTCCGACACCCAGAATAATCCAAGACAAGGCTGAGATGGGGATTTTTTTTTGAAAGATAAGCTTAAGAGTTTAGAAGAAATTAATAATAATTTCTACTTACTAGTCACTAAATACAAAATTTTGATACAAAGAATTGCACACTAATTACTACTCACTAGTCACTAGTTACTAGTTTATAAGAATTATAATGTTCTCCTCACACCTCACTAATCACTAATCCCCAACTTACAACAACTGCAATGCTATGCTTGGATTTTGATTTGCTGTTGCAAGCAATGTCGCACTTGCCTGCTGTAATATCTGATTCCTTATATAAGCACTGCTTTCCTCCGCAATATCAGCATCACTTATCATAGAACGCGTTGATAATAAATTTTCTCTTTGTATACCAACCTCTTCTATAACACTCAAAAGTCTATTTTGAACAGAACCAATTTCTGTTTGACGATTAGATAATAAAGTTAACAAACCATCGATAATAGCAATTGAATTTTCATTTTCTATACATCCATATACAGAATCTATTAATGAAATATCATTAATTCCTAACGCTACAGTAATAACAGAATTCTCGTTTGAATTTATTCCAACTTGAATACTAGTTATTTTTTCTAAAATAATACCTAATATGGAAGACACTTTACCAGTATTTTCACCTATACCTATTTCTGCAACATTCTTATTATCACCACCATTATACAAGACATTACTTATTGTGGAATTTTGCAAATTTCCAACAACGACACCTAAATTACTACCCCCAGAAACTGAACCATAAAAAGTACAATTACTCATACTCGCATAACTATTAGACAACAAACCTAATAAACCACCAATATTTTTTCCTGTTCCACTAACATTTCCATCTACATAACAATTTAAAGTTGTATTCCAACTTACTCCTGCAATTCCTCCAACATAGTCTTTTCCATAAACATTTCCTAACACATAACAATTTTTAATAGTAACAGCTGACGAGCCAACTAAACCACCAACTTGTTGATTTCCAATAACTTCTACATCAGTCCAACAAGAATTAACAATCGTATACTTTAAAGTCCCGGCTAACCCTCCCAAAGAACTATAATTACTACTTGTTGATTTTAAAGTTCCTCCTTTTACGTAACAATTTTCTAAATTATTCATTTGGGCATTTCCAACAATACCACCTACATATGTTCTACCAATTATTTCAACATTTTCCAAGCCCAAATTATACACCGGATTATGAGCTCCTCCTATTAAAGCCACATTGTCTTCATTTGGTCTATTTATATAAAGATTTTTTATAACATAACCATTGCCATTGATAGACCCTTTAAAACCTCCACTTTTTGCAATAGGCTCAAAGCCTTCGCCTATTGAATATTTAGACATATCTATATCGTTAGCTAATACGAAAGTACCACCTTTTATTTGAGAATTATTTGACATTTTAGAAAGTTTAACCAGCTCATCTGCAGATGATATCGAATAATTTCCTGAAGATATAACTGTATCATCAGCAACATCTTCTAACCTAGTCATTATACTCGTATCTACTTTATTAATTTCATTAATAAAACCTTCTTCTTTTATATTTAACGAATCTAAATTTGCACCTGCCCCTGTTGGTATATTAGAAATTGATTCCAATAAACTCATTCCATTATATAAAGTACCTTCTTTTACCCTATACAACTCATTAATTATATTCATAGCTTCTAAATTTAATGCATTTAATGATTCTAATGAATTTGTTTTATTAACTGCATTTACAGCTATTATCCTGAGCTTTGAAGCCATTGTTTGCATTATCGAAAGAGAATCAGAAGCAGTATTAAACATATCAAGAGCTTTTAATGCATTATCTTCTGCCACACTATAGGCATTTATTTTTGTCGATAAATTTGTTTTTATAAAATACCCTGCTGCATTATCTTTTGCGTGGTTTATCTTAAATCCCGTACTCATTCGCTCTATCGCTTGGTTTAATGATGAGGTTGAACTCTTTAAAGATGATTGAGCTATTATACTGGATAGATTTGTGTTGATTGTTAACGCCATTAAACCACCCCACTTTCTAAAAGTAAGATGATTCTCTTTTTATTATTTGAAACAGTCGGAAAGCCTATAAATAGAGGATTATCCCCCCCCCCGACTCACCAAAAATGCCTACCGTAAGAGGGTTTGAGATGTCAAACATCCGCATTTCTTCTTTTAGCTTCGACATACTAACTACATATCCTTTAGTTTAGTACACATATCTATATACCTAGTATAACTCGTATATATAAGGTATGCAATCATTTATTACATTTTCGTTACAATTGGATATTATACAAAATTAATTAACAAGAATAGCTACATCCACCGCTGAAAGAAGAAACACTACCAGAAGAGAATGATCCAACAGATGCTGAAGCAATAGAACCACAAGATTCACCGGCTCCTACGTATGCAATAGAGCCACAAGATTCACCTGCACCTGTATAAGCAATAGAACCACTTGTTTCACAACTTTGTGCAAAATTCATAATCGCTGCATCACTTGGACCAGAATAAAAACTGCAAGTATCAACTCCAGAATCTGTATTAGAAAAAATCAAACTTGTATTATCAGAAATCAAATGAGTTGTCTTAGGAGAAACATCTGCTCCAATGAATTTAAAACAAGTTGAGTTATTATCATCAGTAGTTAATGTTAGCATCTTAATCATCCTTTTATTATTATCTACATATATATAAAGTAAATAAAAATTTATGAATTTCAATCAAGAAAGTTATCTTTACATTTTGTTACATTAGAATTTAATATAAGAAATATGTATATTTTTTTGATAAAATGAAGTTGAAGGGCTTATATTTATGAAAAAAAAATATTTATTAGTATCAATATTGATAATAATAGCTTCCTTGTCAGCAACTCAAATAGAAGCAAAAATGACAAAAGAAGCTCATGCATTATATCAACAAGCTTGTAATTATGAATACAGAAGTGATTATCTTAATGCAATAAATTTAATACAAAAAGCCATCTCAATAAACGGAGATGATGCAATGCTTTATACAAAAATTGCAGGGCTTTATTCTGATATTGGACGATATGAAGATGCTTTGGGGGCATACAAAAAAGCTATAAAACTTCGTCCAAATGATGCCTTTATATATATAAGCATGGGAAATATTTTACAAACAATAGGTGATTATGAAAATGCGTATAATTCATTCATGCAAGCCCAACAAATTTATCCTGAATATAAATATAACTACCTAAATTTAGCTAATATTGAATATTTTAGAAAAAATTATAAGCACGCAATAGAAAATTATAATACCTTTTTAAGTGCTTATCCGGAACATCAAGAGGCAAGTGAAAACCTTGCAAATGTATATTATGCATCAAACCAACCGGAAAAAGCATGTGAAATATATTCTGATATTTACAAAAAATACCCATCAGCTTTCAAAGATTTCACAAATTACGGAATGGCTTTATATGATACAAAACAATATCAAGCAGCTTCTGAAATTTTAGAAAAAGCATTAGAAAACAATCCTGACGATGAAGTTATATTAGCAAAATTAGCACTTTCATACCAAAATATGGAAGAAAATGAAAACGCGTTAAAGACATATCAAAAATTATTTGAAATTAATCCAAAACTAACAGGATTAAAATTTGATTATGCGAACTTACTAGGTAACATGGATAAAAATGAAGAAGCTATTGAACAATACAAAGAATACTTAATAGCATTTCCAGATGATGCCGATGCTTATAGAAATCTTGGGCTTGTTTACAAAAAGCTTGATAACAATGAATTAGCATTGTTTTATTTTGAAAAATCTTATTCAAAAGACTCCTCAAACAATGAAACAAAAAAAGAACTTGCACTTTGCTATCATAAAAAACAAGATTATATAAATGCTTTGAAATACTATGATTTAGCCATTAAAACAGAACCTGATAATTATGAATTAATCGCAAATAAAGCATTAACACTACACGCAATGAATAATTATGTTGCAGCAATAGAACTTTATAAAGAATTATTAAATAAACAACCAAATGAAAGACTTTCACAAAACCTAGCTGCAGCATCAATCGCATATGGATATGATTTATATTCAAAAGCTGATTATGGACAAGCAATATTATTTTTCGAAGATGCAATAAATATAAATAACAAAGAAGCATCTGCATATTTTGGATATGCCCAAGCAAATGAAAAACTTGGTTGTACCGAGATAGCACTTAAAAACTATGAAAAAGCAGTGCTATTAGCACCAGGAAATAGAGATTATAATATTGCTCTATCAGATTTAAAAAACAAATTAAAAACATCTTCTAATAAAAACGAAGAAATTTCTACGCCAACTGATTTCCAAAAAATTGCACCTCTTAATTACGACGAATTAATAAAAAAAGGAGATGAATTTTTTAAAAGTCAAAAGTATAGCGAAGCAATAGATTATTATACAAAAGCAATTATATACAAGCCTAGCGATAGTACAACGCTTTTGAAAATTGCTAATACATATAAAATCTTAGGAAACAATGTAAAAGCTCTTGATTTCTATGATAAATTACTAACTATAGATTCTAACAATACTGACGCATATTTTAACAAAGGTTTAATCTACGCAAATCAAAAAAATTATGACGAATGTATTGAATGCCTTGAAAAAGTAATAAAACTAACTCCAGACTTTCCTTATGCTTATTATTCATTAGGTTTGGCATATGAACAAAAAAACGATACTGATAAAGCATTAGAATATTATTATCTATATTCTGGAATTGAAACAGATGAAAAAATGCTTAATACTGTAAAACAAAAAATAAAGCAACTAGAAAATAATTAAGGAATAATCTTTGAAAATTTTAAAAAGTATTGCTCTTATAATATTTACATTGATAATTTTCACGGCCTGTACATTTGAAAGAGGGATTGTCTTATTTAATACTCAGCCCATTACAAAAGAAAATGCCTTAAAAAATTCAAAAGTATTTAATGAAGGAGCAAGAGTTTATTATTTATTTATCGCCCCTAAAAAAATGAATACTGAATTTATTAGAGTACAAGTCTTTAAAATGACAGACAAAGCTCCTTGGGGAGGAAACGAAGTAGTCAGAACAAAAGACTATCGATTAATGAAAGATGAGCGATATTATCACACAAATTACTTTACATTATATGAAAAAGGACGTTATGTAATGCAGGTATTTTCGCATAATGATTTTCAACACCCATTAGCACTAAATGATTTTTACATAAAATAAAAATTTTTACAACAAAAAAGCAACTTATACAAAAGTTGCTTTTTTTATTTATTAACTCAAGCAAATTGGTCTTATACAGTCAAAGCCCATCCCGCTTGACAGATATAATTAACTATTAAGAGATTGTATGTACTTAGAGCCATAAGTCTAAATTACATTTACCCCCCCCTACCAGCTTGCTTTAGTAACACCAGGTAAAACACCTTGGTGAGCCATTTTTCTTAAACAAATTCTGCAAAGACCGAAATCTCTGTGAAAACCGTGAGGTCTGCCACAAATACTGCATCTATTATGTAGTCTTACTTTTGGATATTTACCTTTAGCAGCTAATTCTTCGCGTCTTAGTTCTTTGTTTATCATCGCTTTTTTAGCCATGATTTTCTCCTTTACTAATTTCTAAAATAATTTTAACATAATCGGGATTAAAAAATCCATCTACGTTATATTTACAGATTACTAAGCTTTCATACCTTTAAAAGGCATACCTAAAAGTCTTAATAATTCTCTAGCTTCATCATCAGTGTTAGCAGTAGTGATAACAGAAACGTTCATACCTTTAACTAAATCAACTTCTTCATAAGTGATTTCAGGGAATAAAGCTTGCTCTTTAAGCCCTAAAGTATAATTACCTCTGCCATCAAAACTCTTAGCAGACACCCCTCTAAAGTCACGAATACGAGGAAGAACAACACAGATTAACTTTTGTAAGAAATCATACATTCTTTCACCACGTAAAGTAACCATAGCACCAACAGGCATTCCTTCTCTCAATTTATAAGAAGCAATAGATTTTTTAGCTTTAGTAACCAAAGCTTTTTGTCCTGCTATTTTAGTTAACTGAGCTTGAATAGATTCAGCTATTTTTGAATTATGAGAAGCTTCACCAACTCCCATGTTTAAAACGATTTTATGAAGTCTAGGAATCATCATATCGTTTTTATACCCAAATTTTTCTTTTAAAGCTGATTTTACTTCTTCATCATATTTTGCTTTTAAGCTTTTTGTTCTTGTCATTTTTCTTTTCCTTCTACTAAGACGATATCAACATCAGATAAAATTTCGAAGATTCGAAAACAAATCTATGTTAAGCGTCTAATTGTTCACCACATTTTTTGCAAACGCGAACCTTTTTACCGTCCACTTCTGCGTGTTTAATTCTGGTAGGCTTTTCACAGCTAGGGCATACAATCATAACGTTAGAAGAATCAATAGGAGCTTCCTTCTTGATTAATCCACCTTGAATTCCATATGCAGGATTAGCTTTTGTAGCCTTAGTAATCATATTAATACCTTCAACAATCACTTTAGATTCTTTTGGCATTGATTTTTTAATATTACCAGTTTTTCCTTTATCTTTGCCTGCAGTGATGATAACTCTATCACCAGTTTTAACATGCAATTTTTTATTATTATCTGTCATTTTACGGCTCCTACTATATTACTTCCGGTGCAAGAGACACAATCTTCATAAAGTTTTTGTCTCTTAATTCTCTTGCTACAGGTCCGAAAACACGTGTACCACGTGGGTTGCCATCTTTGTTGATAATTACAGCTGCATTTTCATCAAATCTGATAACTGAACCGTCAGCACGTTTAATATCGTGTTTAGTTCTAACGATAACAGCTTTTACAACTTCAGATTTTTTTACTGTCATATTAGGAGTAGCGTCCTTAACAGTAGCAACTACAACATCACCTACAGCAGCAAACTTTTTATTAGAGCTACCCATTACGCGGATAACTAATAATTCTTTAGCACCTGTATTATCTGCTACTACTAGTCTTGTTTCTTGTTGTATCATTTTTCTTTTCCTTTTTACTTTTACTTATCTGTCCATGAAACTTATGCGTCAAGTCTCACCCCGATAAGACTTTAATTTAAACTACTTAGCTTTTTCTACGATAGATTCAAGAACCCATCTTTTTCCACCTGATAAAGGTTTTGATTCAATAATTCTTACAGTATCACCGATACCACATTCGTTATTTTCATCATGAGCTTTATAGTTTTTAGTTGTTTCTATAATTTTCTTGTATTTTGGGTGTGGATCATAAGAAGCTACTTTTACGACAATAGTCTTGTCCATTTTATCACTTATAACTACACCTTGTCTTTCCTTTTTAGGCATTTGTTACCTCGATTTCTTTTTCTCTTATAACAGTTTTAGCTTGAGCTATTAAACGTTTTGTTTTTGCAATCTCTGCAGTATTTTCTAATTTATGCATTGAAAGTTTGATTCTGTTTTCTAACAATTGTTTTTTAGAATCAACAACAAATTGCTTTAACTCATCTACTGTTTTTTCACGCATTTCACTTAATTTCATTTTTATTTTTCCTTAATAATTATACAGATTCTTTTTCAATAACTTTAACTTTGATAGGTAATTTTTGAGCTGCTAATTCTAAAGCTCTAACAGCAATAGCTCTATCAAAATAATCAAGTTCAAATAAAATTCTGTTAGGTTTTACTACTGATACCCAGTATTCTACGTTACCTTTACCAGAACCCATACGAGTTTCTGCTGGTTTTGCAGTAATCGGTTTATCTGGGAATATCTTTATCCAAACGTTACCGCCACGTTTGATTTCACGAGTCATTGCACGTCTTGCAGCTTCAATCTGACGGCTTGTAATCCAACCAGGTTCAAGTGCTTTTAATGCATAACGACCAAATTCGAACTCAGTACCTCTTGTTTCAGTACCTTTCATTCTACCTTTCATCATTTTGCGGTATTTTGTCTTTTTTGGCATTAACATTATATTATTCTCCTGTTACTTATTATTTTGTTTCTACAGGTTTACGTTTTCCACGTCTTCCGTTAAATCTTTCACCTGTTGATTCTTTAGAGTTTTTAGACTTGATATTCATATCAGCCTTTTCACCCGGCATTAAGTTACCTTTGAAAATCCAAACCTTAACGCCAATTTTACCCATTATAGTATCAGCTTCCGTAAAACCATAATCAACATCAGCTCTTAGAGTTTGAAGAGGAATTCTACCTTCTTTAGCCCATTCGCTTCTTGCGATTTCAGCACCGCCTAAACGACCTGATACCATAACTTTAATACCTTGAGCACCAGCTCTCATTGCACGTTGCATTGCTTGTTTCATAACACGTCTGAATGCAACACGTTTTTCTAACTGTTGTGCTACATATTCTGCTAATAATAATGCATTTAAATCGATTCTTGCTACTTCAACTACATTTATAATAACCGGTTTTCCTAAGTATTTTGAAACTTCAGCTTTTAATTCATCAATTCCTTGACCGCCTCTACCTACAACAATACCAGGTTTTGCTGTTACAACAGTAATTGTAGTACTTTGAGATTTTCTATCGATTAAAATATCAGCTACACCAGCAGCGTATAATTTTTTCTTTATAAATTTTCTAATTTTAGCATCTTCTGCTACGAATTCAGCATAATCTCTTATCTTAGCATACCATGTACTTGACCAAGGTCTGATTATACCTACTCTAAATCCGGTTGGATGTGTTTTTTGTCCCATTTCATTCTTTCCTATTTTGCTGTATCACTAACTTTAATTGTGAGGTGAGATGTACGTTTGAGTCTCTTGTATATACGACCTTGCGCTCTTGGTTTACCTCTTTTATATGTTACACTTTCATCCGCAAAAATTTCTGAAACTTTTAGGGAATCAGCTTTTACACCAGCTTTTTCAAAAGCATTTGCAGCTGCTGCTTTCAAATTTTTTTCTACAACTCTAGCTGCAAAGTATGGCATAAAACGCAACATATCAAGAGCTTCATTAACAGCCTTACCTCTTACTTCGTTGATTACTCTACGAAGTTTTCTTGCTGTCATTTTTATATCTGTTTGTCTTGCTTTTGCTTCCATTTTTATTTTCCTTTTTTTAATTAATTCTTAATCAAAAATCTGTACAGACTATTTACGTTTTGCTGTTTTATCTGAACCTGCATGCCCTCTGTACATTCTTGTAGGTGCAAATTCGCCCAACTTGTGTCCAATCATTTGTTCTGTTACATAAACAGGAACGTGAGTTTTACCGTTATGCACAGCTATCGTATGTCCCAACATATCAGGAATAATCATGGATGCTCTTGACCAAGTCTTAACAACTTTCTTTTCTGAATTTTCATTCATCTTGTTAATTTTCTTTTGAAGAGCTTCTTCTACGTATGGGCCCTTTTTTAATGAACGTGCCATTAATTTCTCCTTTTATATATTTGTATTAATGTTTATAAAAATATTTTTTGCTATCTACGGGGTAAATTTTATTTTACCCCTCATAGCAATTTAACTATTTTTTACGTCTTCTAACAATTAACTTATCAGAAGCTTTACCTTGTTTTCTTGTTTTATAACCAAGAGCAGGTTTACCCCAAGGTGTTTTTGGATGTCCACCAGGACCGGTTTTACCTTCACCACCACCGTGAGGGTGATCACAAGGGTTCATTGTTACACCACGTACTGTTGGTCTAATACCCATGTATCTTTTTCTACCAGCTTTTCCAATTGATAAGTTTTTGAATTCAGCATTACCCAAAGTACCTACTGTTGCTAAACATTCTTTTCTTACCATTCTCATTTCACCTGAAGGTAATTTTATTGTTACATAGTTTCCTTCTTTTGCCATAACTTGTGCAAAGTTACCAGCAGAACGAACCATTTTTCCACCTCTACCTGGTGTTAATTCAATATTGTGAACAATTGTACCTAAAGGCATCAATTCTAAAGGTATTGCATTTCCTGTTTGAACGGGTGCTTCAGGACCACTAACAATAACGTCACCTACATTCAAACCTTCTGGTGTTAAAATATATCTTTTTTCACCATCAGCATAGAAAACTAATGATATTCTTACATTTCTGTTTGGATCATATTCAATAGTTTTAACTGTTGCAGGTACACCGAATTTTTCTCTTTTAAAATCTACTATACGGTAAGCTTGTTTTACACCGCCACCTTTATGACGACAAGTTATTCTACCTGTATTATTTCTACCAGAAGTCTTTTTTAACTTCTTTAATAAAGATTTTTCAGGAGTTGATGTTGTGATTTCTTGATAATCACTTTTTGTCATACCTCTTTGTCCCGGAGATGTCGGATTAATTTTACGAATTGCCATTTTATTTTCTCCTATTCATATCTTTTTTTGGCTTTTTATTACTTAATTTCTCTGAATTTTTCTACTAAATAGCAGTTAATTCTTCGATTGGATCACCTTCGATAGTTACTATTGCTTTTTTAGAAGAATCTGTTCTACCAAATTTTAGACCCATTCTTTTTTCGTGAGATGGCATATAAACTGTTCTTACTTTTTTAACTTTTCTTCCTGGAAAAGCTAATTCTACAGCTTGTGCGATTTCAACTTTTGTTGCATTTTTATTAACTTCAAAAGTGTATTGACCTAAAGCTGTTGCCATCATTGATTTTTCAGTTATGATTGGTTTTTTAATTACATCATATAACTTTTCTACGTTTGATCTTTCTTTACTCATTATTGCAACCTTTCTGTAATATCATTTACAGCTTTTTCTGTCATTACAACGAAATCAGCTTCTAGTAAGTCTTTTACATTTAAGTTTGTAGGTAATAAAAGCTTAACTGAAGGAATATTTCCTGCTGCTAAACTTAAATACTTATTTTCTTCTGCTGTTGTATCAGCTATTACTAAAATTTTTCCTGCTAAATTTAATGATTTGATAATTCCAGCCATTAATTTTGTTTTTGGCTCAGTTATAGCTGAAAAATCTTTAACTACTACAATTTGTTCTTCTCTAGCAGACAATGCAGATTTTAAAGCCAATTTTCTTGCTTTTTGTGGCATATTGATTTCAAAACTTCTTGGTTTTGGTCCAAAAACTACACCACCACCTGCAAATAAAGGTGATCTTAAAGAACCTGCTCTAGCACGACCTGTACCTTTTTGTTTCCAAGGTTTTTTACCACCACCAGATACTTCTGCTCTTGTTTTTGCACAAGCAGAACCTTGTCTTGTATTGTTTAATTGTCTTCTTAGTGCCAAATGCATTACATGTAAGTTTGGTTCAACTCCAAAAACTGCTTCGTTTAATGAAATTTCACCTAACTTTTCTCCGTTTGTATTTAATAATTGTTTTGACATTTTCTTTTTTCCTTTTGATTTCCGCTTACCCCTTTCCTATCTCTAGGCTTTATATGGCAAGATCGGCTTGTATATTACCTAATTATTAATTCCATTTTGTTCTTGTTGGAACAATTGTTACTAATCTTCCTTCACAACCTGGTACTGAACCTTTTACTAACACTAAACCGTTTTCTACATCTACTTTTACTAGTTTTAATTTAGTAATAGTAACTCTTTCATTACCCATATTTCCAGCCATTCTTTTACCTTTGATAACACGGCTTGGAGTTGTACCTGCACCTATTGAACCAGGTTCTCTATGATTCTTTGAACCGTGAGCCATTGGTCCTCTTCCAAAGTTCCATCTTTTAACTGTACCTTGGAAACCTTTACCTATTGATGTTCCTGTTACGTCAACTTTTTGAACATCATTTAATACCGATAAATCGATTTCTTGACCAACTTTATAGTCAGATGGATTTTCTACTCTGAATTCTTGTAAATGTCTGTAGTTATCCAATCCATTTTTCTTGAAGTGTCCAATTTCAGCTTTTGTTAAATGTTTTTCTTTTGCTGCAATTGTACCAACTTGTATAGCATTGTAACCATCAGTTTCCACAGTCTTTACTTGTGTTACAACTGTTTTGTCAACCTTGATTACTGTAACAGGAACTGCTAAACCTTCTGAATCAAAGATTTGAGTCATCCCTACTTTTTTACCTATTACACCTAGTGTCATGTGTTTTTCCTTTCCGACATATATACTCAGCAAAATGCCTTGTACCAATATGCCTTTCTTCTTGCGAGCGCTACTGTCTTACTCTTTACCTATTTGGGTTGCCCCTGAGGGTTTTCACCTCCCGCCGCTTGGACGTCGTAGTTCACATTATATGCATAATGCTTATTAAGTTTTCAATTTTGTTACATTCTTACTTCTGCTAATTCGCTCTTTTGCAGAAATCTGAAATTATAACTTAACTTCAATATCTACGCCAGCTGGCAAATCTAATCTACTCAATTCTTCTGTTGTTTGTTGAGTAGGTTCGTAAATATCGATAATGCGTTTATGTGTACGAATCTCGAAATGTTCTCTTGATTTCTTATCTACGTGTGGTGAACGCAATACACAATATATACGTCTTTTTGTAGGTAAAGGAATTGGACCCGCTACTTTAGCGTCTGTTCTTTTTGCTGTTTCTACGATCTTTTCAGCTGATACATCAACTAATTTGTGTTCGTAAGATCTTAAACAAACTCTAATTCTTTGTCTTTTAGCTGTTGTCATTTTTCATTCCTTTTTGTTTTATGTATTTACCTTCTCAAATTGCCTCTATGTAGCAAAATCTCTTTCCTACAGCAATCCGGCTATTACTTTCGACTATAGCATTATAATAGTAAATCAAACAAAAATCAGTGTCAACAAGCCTTTTTTATTTGTTTTAACTTTTTACAAAAATTTACAATTATAATTTTATACAAAAAAAAAGACACTATTTCCTTTTAAAAATAGTGTCTTTTTTATCCTGTACTTTTTCTTAGAACATCAAGCCAGCTTCTCTTGCTGCATCTGCTAATGCCGCAATTCTTCCGTGATATAAGAAACCGCCTCTGTCAAATACTACACATTCAACACCAGCCTTAAGAGCCTTCTTAGCAATAGCTTCACCAACTACTTTTGCAGCTTCGATATTTCCGCCATGTGCTAATTTTTCTTTAAGATCTTTATCAATCGAAGATGCTGAACAAATTGTTACATGTTTTTCATCATCAATTAATTGTGCATAAATGTGTTTTGTACTTCTATAAACAGCTAATCTTGGAAATTCAGTTGTACCTGATAATTTCACTCTAATAGCTTGGTGTCTTTTTTGTACTTTTGGTTTTCTAATTTCTTGTTTAATCATTTTATTTTCAACCTTTCTGTTTTTACCCAAACCTGCTTAGAAAACAAGACCTAAGAGTTTATATGGGCTAATTCTCTAAATTTCAATTTGTAACATAGAACTAGAAACCATTTTGTATAAATATTTTAATATACAAACAACTTCTAAATCTATACGCAAACTACTATTTCTTACCAGCTTTACCAGCTTTACGTCTGATGTATTCGCCTTCATATTTAACACCTTTTCCTTTATATACTTCAGGTGGACGTTTGCTTCTTATGAACGCTGCTACATCACCAACTGTTTGTTTATTAGTACCTTTTACTGATATTTTAGTGTTTGCTTCTACTGATAATGTAATTCCTGCTGGAGGAACAATTAATACAGGGTGAGAATAACCTAATGCCATATTTAAATTTGAACCTTCCATATTTGCACGGTAACCTACACCAACGATTTCTAATTTCTTTTCAAAACCTTTTGAAACACCTTCTACAGCATTTGCTATCAAAGTTCTGAATAAACCGTGTAAAGCACCTGTTTTTCTATCATCTGAGTTTGGTTCTACAATGATATGATTATCAGCTACTGATACTTTTACTTCATCTCTATATGTTACAGTTTCTGTTCCTTTTGGTCCTTTTGCTGTTAACACATTTCCTTCTATTTTAATTTCTACACCTGAAGGAATTTCTATAGGTTTTTTTCCAATACGTGACATATTTTTCTCCTTTACTTAAAGGGATTGAATCCCCTCTACTGTCTACTTTTTCCGAATTAATTTATTCGGTTCGGGCTTTTCTGCCAATTACACCCGATTTTATTAAATTGTTACTACCATACGTAGCAAAGAACTTCGCCACCTAAGTTTTCTTTTCTAGCTTTTCTGTCTGTTAATAAACCTTTGCTAGTTGAAACTACAGCAATTCCTAAACCACCTAATACTTGTGGTAAGTTTTTAGCCTTACAGTAGCTTCTTAAACCTGGTTTTGAAACACGTTTTAAGTTTGTAATAACAGGTTTGTTTGCTTCATCATACTTCAATTCAATTGTTAAGTATTTGAAGTGTCCTTCTGCTCTTTCTGAATAATCAGCAATAAAACCTTCTGATTTTAAAAGTTTTGCTAATGCAACTTTTAATTTTGAAGAAGGCATTTCTACTGATGGATGTGAAACTACATTTGCGTTTCTGATTCTTGTTAGCATATCTGCTATTGGATCTGTGTTCATTTTTCTTCCTTTTCTCTTGTGGACTTCCGGAGTCAAAGTTTTATAACAATTCCAGATAAATTCCGACTTTCTTAGCTTCCAAACTAAACTATTTAAGCCACTTGCCATACAATCTTAAGCAATTCTTGGACTTATCACCTTATTCCCAAACTACATCAGACTTGGCAACTTACCTAAATCTTGTCATTGTCCTTGCACCCGGAGTATCCGTGTACTCGTCGCTTACTAAATTAATTTCTGCTCATTTAAAAGCGTCTTTTAGCAGTCCGACAAAATCATACTATCATGAGCATGCTTTTTTTGCAATAAAATCTTTACATTCCTTATAATTAAACTTTTTATCACAAAATACTCCCCACCTTACGGATAGTTTTTTATAAGTAAATTAAGTTTAATATAATTATTAAATCTTTTTCATACTTCCAGCTATTCTTAATTCCAAGAGCCTTTTGGCTCTTTTTCTTTGTGCTACGCACGTAGAAATATGGTCGGCTGACAATCCTAAAAACTACCAGAATAAAATAAAATCACAGGTCAGCCTCAAAAGAATAACTACAAGCAAAAAACAAACCTCATTACTACGCACGTAAACATATAGTCGGCTGACAATCCTAAAAACTACCAGATTAAAATAAAATTACAGGTCAGCCTCAAAAGAATAACTACAAGCAAAAAACAAACCTCATTACTACGCACGTAAACATATAGTCGGCTGACAGTTGTAAAATTACTATAATAAAATAAAACGTATAACTACAGACGGGATGAAAATATTTTAATATTCTTCGCGCAACATCAATATCACTGTATTTAATTCATCTTTTAAATATTCAAGCTGCTGCGCAATGTTTTCAGGATTATAAATAGAACCGCTTTCAGAATATGCCAAATATCGTTGATATGTTATAGCTTCTCTTCTCAATAATGAAATTGATTTTACATATCGATTAACATCTTGAAGTTTTCTAAAAGATTCATAATAACTTTCTGGTTTTCCTTTATACTTTTCTCCTAAATTATCAATATTTAATGACAATAAATTAGCTTTTGTAACAAACAACTGAACATTTTCATTATCTTCTATACAATCTACGAGTTTTTCCAACATTGGAATAATTTCCATAGCATCATCAACGAACGGAGAATTCTTATCCTTTTTCTGAATTATATTTATAAAAGCAGGATTATCTTTAGGTACAGGCTTTAAATCTGCAGGATTATCAAAACCATCTTGAGATTCAAATATCGGAGTTGTTACTTTTGTTTTTGATTTTTCTACTTTATCACCTATATTAGGCAAAGTCCCAGCATACCCCTTACCTTCTAATTCTTTTTCTAAAGCTTTATCTTTCTTATTCCAGAAAAAAGCATTAGAAGGCAGGGCAAAACTCATCAATAACAAAACTATCAAAAACTTTTTCATAACTATATTATATTCATTTATTCTAAAAAGGCAAAATTTACCTAACGGATTAATAGAAAAAATCTATCCTATTATTTAATCTAACGATATAAAGAAGGAGTATAAAATGTGCGAAATTGATGATATAAAAGCAAGACAAATTCTTGACTCTAGAGGTAATCCTACTGTCGAAGCGGAGGTTAAATTAATTGACGGAACTATGGCAAGAGCCTCTGTCCCTTCAGGAGCTTCTACAGGTATTTATGAAGCTAAAGAACTACGTGACAACGTCAAAACAGAATACTTTGGAAAAGGTGTTCTTAAAGCTGTTGATAATATTAATTCTTCAATCACTCCAAATCTTTTAGGAGAAGATGTAACTAACCAAAAAGTTATTGATAACATAATGATGGAACTTGATGGAAGCTTTGACAAATCAACACTTGGAGCAAATGCAACCTTAGCAGTTTCCCTTGCCTGTGCAAGAGCGGCTTCTAAATATTATAATTTACCTCTTTATGAATATTTAGGTGGAATAAACGCAAGAATTCTTCCTACTCCGATGATGAATATTTTAAACGGCGGAGTTCATTCTAACAATTGTCTTGATATTCAAGAATTTATGATTGTACCAACAGGTGCAAATAACTTCTCTGAAGCATTAAAAATTGGGGCTGAAATTTTCCATACTTTAAAACATATTCTCATAGAAAGAGGTTTCTCTACAAATGTTGGAGATGAAGGAGGTTTTGCTCCTGACTATACATCATCTAAAGAAGCTATTGAGACATTAATTTCTGCAATAGAAAAAGCAGGTTATAACACTAATAACGTAAAGATTGCTCTAGATATTGCAGCTTCTGAACTATATGAAGAGGGAGAATGTTCAGGTGGTGTATGTTCTTTGAGTAAATACTATCTAAAGGGAGAAAATAAAAAGCTTACATCAGAGGAAATGGTAATTTATCTTGAAAATTTAGTTGAAAATTATCCAATAATTTCAATTGAGGATGGAATGGCTCAAGATGATATTTTAGGATGGCAACACTTAACGGAAAGATTAGGCAAAAAATGCCAGCTTGTTGGAGATGACCTATTTGTTACAAACGTAAAACGATTACAAGACGGGATTGAAAAAAGCTTAGCAAATGCTATTTTAATTAAACCAAATCAAATAGGAACTTTAACTGAAACAATGGATACAATTCTATCCGCTCAAAAAAACGGATACGCAACAATTATTTCTCACCGCTCCGGAGAAACTGAAGATACTTTTATTTCTGACTTAGCTGTTGGCATGAATTCCGGACTTATAAAAACCGGCTCAATCTCCCGTTCAGAAAGGATTGCTAAATACAATCAATTACTACGAATTGAAGAAAACCTAGAGTTCTCAGCGGAATACTATGGGATAAAATCTTTCAATTTTTAGCAATAAAACCCTTTAAAATTTTTCTTAGAAACATCCGCTAATTGAAAGAAATAATCTCTCAAAGAAACAGATTGCTTTCCAAAAATCTTATTATCTATCAACAAATGACTTTTAAGTACTCCATCCACTGCTTTTTGTGGGGGGTACTTTTTGAATTGATTTCCGACATAAAGTCTTGCAACATTGTTCCCTAAAATCATAAAACACCTACTTTTTTATACAGTCCACACCTAATATATAAAAGTATTACAAAACTCTAAAATTGCCAAAAACTTTACAATTATTAATACATAGAGATTTAAATATCTAATCGTCAAGAAGAGTAAACTCTTCGCCCAATCTCTCTTCTAAAAGTTTTACTAAATCTGAACACCTTATCCCTAATGCCTCAGACAATTTCCATAATGTTACAAACTTAACATTATTTGTACCATTTTCTATATTACTTAAAGACCCTTTACTTATCCCAAACGAAATTGCTAAATTATCAAGCGAACTTTGAGAAATATTACGTCTTAAATCTTTAATTAATTGACCTAATACATCTGCTAATTCTTCTGTCTTTAAATTATTTTCTTGCATTATTTTATAATAAATGATATTATCATATCGCACGTTCAATACATTAAACTTTTAAATTATTATGATTTTTGCTACTTACATAAAAAATAGATTTATTAAAAACATCAGGTTATATATAAAAATAGAATGTAAAAGAACAAAATGTAATTCTTTACACGAAAAGTCATATAAAAGACCTGTTAAAATAAAAACAACTTTAATTTTTCAAAAAACTAATAAGGACTATTCATCAAGAAGGGTAAACTCTTCACCCAATCTCTCTTCTAAAAGTTTTACTAAATCTGAACACCTTATCCCTAATGCCTCAGACAATTTCCATAATGTTATAAACTGGCAATTATTATTACCTCGTTCTAATTTACTTAATGTCCCCTTATTCAACTCATATTCATTCGCTAATTTATTTATCGTAGAACTATTTCTAGCAGATCTTAACTCTCTTAAAATCTCTCCTAAAACAATAGCAAATTTTTCAGCTTTTATATCTTTTTCTTGCATTCTTTCATGATAAATGATAGATTATAGACAAATGTTTCCTATAGGAATAATTGAGGCAAATAATGATTAGACTTACTAAATATATAGAAAATGAATTAACTAAAAACAACTGGTTCTTTGCACAAGCAGAAAGCAGTATGATGGCTAGTATCGATTTTATAGATTACGTTTTAAAAGATAAAAATTTAGTGAATTTATCTGATGAAGAATATAAATACATTGAACAAACAAGAACTTGCTACGTAAATATTCAAAATCTAACTTCTGAAATAAAAAAAGAAATACAAAAATACAAAGAAGCTTATATTGAATTATTTTCAGACTAAACTCTAAAGCTCTCTTCGACCTTCAATAGCTCTTGCTAAAGTTACTTCATCAGCATACTCTAAATCTGCTCCGACTGGCAGCCCAAAAGCTATTCTCGAAATTTTTATACCAAAAGGTTTTATTAATTTTGTAAGATACAAACTTGTAGCTTCTCCTTCAACAGAAGGTGATAGTGCTAATATAACTTCTTTAACATTCTCATCTGTTAATCTAGATAATAATTCCTTAATTCTTATATCCTCTGCTCCAATACCATCCATAGGAGAAATTAAACCTTGAAGAACATGATACAAACCTCTATATTCATTCGTTTTTTCTATAGCTATTAAATCTTTTGTTTCAGCTACCACACATATAACAGATCGATTTCTTGAATTAGAAGAACAAATTTCACAAGGACTTTGAGTTGAAATATTAAAACATATTTCACAAGTCTTAGAATTCTTTTTTGCTTCCAAAATAGCATTAGCAAATTTTTCCACTTCACTTAATGGCATTTTTAAAATTTGAAAAGCCATCCGTTGTGCCGACTTTGGGCCAACGGATGGAAATTTCTGAAATTGTTCTATTAATGTTGCTATACTTTTTGGATAAATCATAATAACAAATTTCTAAATTAGAATAAACCAGGAATACTAATTCCTCCGGTTACAGCTTTCATCTTTTCTTCCATAACTTTAATAGCTTTTCCTGAAGTTTGATTGATTGCTGTTGTTATTATATCTTCTAACATTTCGATTGTATCTTCTGAAACAGAAGATGGATTTTCAGGATTAATTGCTTCGGCAGAAAGTTTTATTGATTTAAATAAACCTTTTCCATCACAAATAACTTTTACAGAACCATTTCCTGCTTCACCTGTTATATCCATTTTGTTAAGCTCATCTTGAGTTTCTTTTAACTTCTTTTGAATATTTTGAGCTTGCTTCATCATATTCATCATGTTCATCATAATTAGCGTTCCTCCTTACCATTAGTCTGTTATATCGAATTTTCGATTTTTGACATTAAATCATCATCTATATCAAAATTTGCATAAACATTTTGAACATCATCATGTTCTTCTAATCTACCTAATAATCGCATTATATTTATTGCAGTTTTTTCATCTGTTACTTCAATTGTATTTTGAGGTATTCTAGTAAATTCTGCAGTTGTAGATTTAAACCCTTCTTTTTCTAAACCTTCTGTTATCGTCTGAAGATTTGCAACAGAAGTATAAACTTTATACTCATCATCTTCTTCAATTATATCTTCAGCATCAAGATTTATAGCGGCTTCAAAAAGAGCATCGAAATCAATGCCTTCTTTTTCAAAAGTTATACAACCTTTTTTATCAAACATCCAGCCTACGCATCCAGTTTCACCTAAATTACCGTTAAATTTTGAAAAATAACTTCTTACATCACCTGCTGTTCTATTCTTGTTATCTGTCATAGCTTCTACAACAACAGCAACTCCTCCAGCTGCATAACCTTCATAAATCATTTCATCATAATTTTCTTGAGAACCTGAACCAGAACCTTTTTCTATAGCTCTTTTTATATTATCATTTGGAAGTCCGGCTGCTTTTGCTTTCTCGATTGCAGTTCTTAATCTGAAGTTTCCGGCAGGATCAGGACCGCCCAATTTTGAAGCTACAATAATTTCTCTTGAAAATTTTTGAAATTCTGCAGCTCTTAATGAATCTGTTTTAGCTTTTTTATGTTTAATTGTTGACCATTTTGAGTGTCCGCTCATTTGATATCCCCTTTTTATCTATAAAATCTGCTTTACAATGATACTAAAAACTACTTGATATATCAAGTAGTTAATTTATAGTTTTTATTTTCTCCACATCTACGGACGGATTAAAAATTTAATAGCATTTCCTGCAATATGCTGTTCCATAGCATATTCCACTTTTTCAAGAGGAAGTTCTGCAGTTATTAATTTTTCAACCTCAACATCACCTGCCGCTATCAAATCTAATGCCTGTCTAAAATATTTTGGTGTATGGTGAAAAACGCTCATTAAACGAATATCACCATAATGCATTTTTGTAGTATCTATGCTTACTTTTGAACCGGATTTACATCCGCCAAAGAAATGAACAGTACCTCCCGGTCTTACGCAAGAGAATACCAATTCCCATATTTCAGGCATTCCAACACATTCTATTGCGACATCTAATCCTCGTTTTTCATCAGAAAAATCCTTAAAAATAATTTCAGGATTAGAATATTTCTTCAAATCAACAATTTCATCCACTTGAGCGAACTCTTCTGCTAATTTAAGTTTCAAAGGATTTCTTCCTGCAACTATAACTCTTGCACCTTTTAGCTTGCACAATCTTGCAAACATCAAACCAATCGGACCAATACCAATCACACCTACAGTTTGACCAGACTTTATACCAGTTCTCTCTACTCCATGTACTACATTTGCCAAAGGTTCAGTAAATGCAGCTTTTTCATATGGTAAACTTGGAGGCAATAATAAAGTATTCTTCTTTACAATTCTTTCAGGAACTACTATATATTCAGCATAAGCACCATTTAACAAATCTAAATTTTCACAAAGATTATATTCCCCTCGCTTACAATAAAAGCATTCTCCACAAGGAGCAGAATTTGCACAAACAACTCTATCACCAACTTTAACATTTTTAACATCATCAGCAACTTTTTCTACAATTCCTGAAAATTCATGGCCAAAGCCTGATGGAATATTTTTTATTAATACTGGATGTCCTCGTCTATAAGTCTTAACATCTGTCCCACAAGTTAATGCAGCTTTTATTTTCACAAGAATTTCACCTTTTTCCAAAGGTTTAATCATTGTATCTTCATACTTAATATTCTGAGGTCCGTAATATAAAACAGCTTTCATAATTATTTAATCACCTGTAGTATAGTTGCAGTTATATCATCTCCACCATAAATAACTGCAGATTTTGGAAGAACCATTGTATATCCCATCTCAGTAGCTTTTTTGCCTATTTGAGCAGTTATATTAGCATCAATTACTTTTAACTTATTTGCATAATCTTTAGCATTTGCTTCCCTTTTTGCAACTAATTGTTTTTCATATTGTTCAGCAACAGATTTTTTCTTATTTGCATCAGTCTGTTTATTTACATCTGCTTGAGCTTTCTTTATAAAATTAGCTAACTCTTTATTTTTAGCTTCTTGAGAAGCTTTCAAAGTCTTAACTTGAGAAGAGGATGATACAACTTTTTGTATATCAACAACCGCTATTTTTTGTGGCTGAGGAGCTGCAAATGTTACCAATGTTGAAAACATAACTGATACTATTGACATTATTGCCAGTTTTTTATTTAATTTCATCTCTTCCCCCTTTTCTCATAATTAATACAATTATTGATAAGATAATTATACAAACAGATACAAATATTGCAACAGGTAATCCAAAAACATATTTCACACTGTCGATACGTAAACTTTCAACAAATATCCTTATAATTGAATATAATATTAAATATATTAATGCTAAGTTTCCGTCTTTCTTTATAATATTTTTCTTTGCTATATAAAACAAAAACACAAACAATGCAAAATCTAAAATACTCTCATAAAGAAAAGTTGGATGAAAAAATTGCATTTCTTGAAAAGGAATTGGACGATATTGAGGTGCGATATAAAGTTTCCAAGGTAAATTACAAGGCCCACCAAAAGCCTCCGAATTAAAGAAATTTCCCCATCTTCCGATTGCTTGAGCTAAAGGTAAACCAACAGCCGTTACATCCAAAAGTTTTTTATAATCTAAATTTCTTCTTTTAGCAAAAATTAAAAGCCCGACTATTCCTGCAAAAATAGCCCCATGAATTGATATTCCACCATGACGAATTGCTAAAATTTCAGTTGGAAATCTTAAATAAAAATCAAAATTTAATGCACAATAATAAAACCTTGCTCCTAAAATACCAAAAACTATCAAATACGGAGCTAAATCTATTATCGTCTCTTTCTTAAAATCATAATACTTGTAAGCAATAAAATCAGAAACTAAAACTCCTATTGAAATTGCTAGAGCCATTATTACACCATAAAAATATATTTTTATGCCGAATATTGTACATAGAATCTGAGATGGTGATGTAAACATTATCCTATAACACTACCTTTAAGAATTTTTCTTAACAAAATCTTCCATTTCTTTTATTAAATCATTAACAACATCCATATCATCTGCACTTGGAAATTTTGCTATATATTTTTTCATATTTTCTATAGCTTCTTTTTTTAAATTCAAAGCCTTTTGCTTATCTTCAGAAGAAACCTCTACATTTTTGTCACTATCTTCTTGATTTTCACTTACATTAGAACCGTGTTCAAAAATTTCATCCGCATACTCAGATTGAGCAAGACCTAAAGAATAATAAGTATTAACACTGTCGGGTTTTAATTCTAGAACTTTATTAAAAGCTTCTATTGCTTGTTCGTATTTTTTTGCATTCATAGCTGCAATACCAAGATTATAATACGTCTCATACATTGTATTATCAAGTTCTAAACTTGCTTGCAATCTTTCCATTGCCAATTCATATTGACCTTTTTCCATATATTCCGCAGCTTTATTATTAAGTTCTTGAATTGCTATATTATTTATACAAGCTGTAGAAATAACCGCAACCAATAAAACAGATGCTATCATTAAAGCTTTTTTCATATCAACTACACCCTCATCTTATGTTACATATTCTATTACACAACATCGAAATAATCAAGCTTGTAAAAATTCACGCAATTGTCTTTTCATCTGTTTGAAGTATACTTAATGAAAAGAGGTAATAAAAATGAAAGACATGTTAGATAAAATCATTCAGATAGAAGAGAAATACAAAGAACTTGGAGAAAAACTCTCTGATCCGGCGATTATACAAGATTACAATACGTTCAGAGATTTATCAAAACAACGTAAATCAATGGAAGAAACTGTTGAATTATATTATGCTTGGAAAAAAGCTGTTGATGCAATAGAAGAAGCAAAACAACTTATTCATGAAGAAAAAGATGAAGAAATGAAACAATTTTTAAGAACTGAAATGGAAGAAAACGAATCTAAACTTCCTGAATATGAAGAAAGAATGAAAATTCTTTTACTTCCACGAGATCCAATGGATGACAAAGATATTATGTTAGAAATCCGCGGAGGAGCAGGAGGAGACGAAGCAAATATTTTTGCCGGTGACTTAATGAGAATGTACATGAGATACGCTGATAAAATGGGCTGGCAAACTCAGATCTTAAGTAAAACAGAATGCGAAGCCGGCGGAGTTTCAGAAGTCATTATTTCAATGAAAGGTGATAGCATCTATTCAAGACTTAAATACGAATCCGGAGTTCACCGTGTACAAAGAGTTCCTGCTACAGAATCTCAAGGAAGAGTTCATACTTCAACAGCAACAGTTGCAGTTATGCCTGAAGTTGACGATGTTGAAGTAGAATTAAACATGAATGATATCGAAATTACAACGGCTCGTTCTGGTGGTGCAGGAGGTCAAAACGTTAACAAAGTTGAAACTGCTGCTCGTGTATTCCACAAACCAACTGGTATTATGATTTTCTGTACAGAAGAGCGTTCCCAACTCCAAAATAAAGAAAGAGCTTTACAAATTTTAAAGGCAAAACTTTATGATATGGAAGTTCAAAAACAAATGCAAGAAATTACAGATTTAAGAAGATCACAAGTTGGTACAGGAGACCGATCTGAAAGAATCAGAACATATAACTTTCCTCAAGGAAGACTTACTGACCACAGAATCGGACAAAACTTAAACGTTTGGACTGTTATCGACGGAGAACTCGATGAATTAATTAATCTATTGATTGAATACGATCAAAAAATTAAATTAGAAAAACTTGCACAGATTTAAAAGTGGAGAAAAAATGCTTCGAAAATGTGTCGGATGTAATAAATTAATAGAAAGAAATAAACTTATTAAAATTACAAAAAACCACAAAGACGGAAAGATAATAATAAACCCGGATTCTAAAACATTTGGCAGATCAGCATATCTTTGTTATAATCAAAGTTGTATCGAAGCAGCATTGAAAAAAAATAAATTAAACAGAGTATTAAAAACCTCTGAGGACTTGAAAGGAATATTAGATGGACAGTATAAGAGTTAGTGAATTAGCAAAAGAACTTGGAATGACAAGTAAAGAAGTAATTGAAAAATTTGCAGAAATATCGATAATCGTAAAATCGCATTCTAATACTGTTACAGCGACACAAATAAAAAAATTAAAAGAATTTTTAGGTATATTGCCTAAAAAATCTTCAACAAAGCCAAAAGCTTTTGTCGTAAAAAAAGCTAAAACTGTTGAAGAAAGTAATTCTGATAATAATGAAAAAATTGAAACTAAAAATAAAGATATTCCTGAAGAAAAAGTTGAAGAAAAAAAAGAAATAAAAAAAGTCCAAGAAAAACCTATTATTAGAGTAGAACGTACAAAAATTGAATATCCTAAAAATCAATCAAGAATAGAAATAGTAAGAAAAGCTCCTCAAAAACCAATAAAAAAATCAGAAGAAAAATCTGAAAAACCATCTTCTGAAAAGAAAAATTTTGCAAAACCTAATCAAGAAAAAAAATTGGTAGAAAGACGAATAATTCCTCAAGAGATTTATGAAGGAAAAAACACACCTTCCAGCAAAAAGAAAAACGATCAAAGAAAGAAAGATAAAGATTTTAATTCAAAAAAAGAAGATCAAGAAATGATTTCTTTAGAAAAAGCGGCAGCACAAAAACATAAAAAGAAATCACATAAGGAAGAATCCGTTGAAGAAATTAAACAAATCGTTGTTAATTCAGCAATGACAATCAGTGAGCTAGCTGACAAAATACACAAAACACCTGCGGAAATAGTTAAATTTCTAATGTTCCAAGGTATTATGGCAACAGTTAACCAACTAATAGACGTTGAAACAATAAAAAAAGTTTGTGCTGAATACGAATTAGAAGTCTTAGAAGAAGACATTGATGCATTCATCGAAGAAGAAATGGAAAAAGAGCAAAAACAAAAAGCTCTAAATGAAGTGGATAAAAAGTTACTAAAAAAACGAGCTCCTGTAGTTAGTATCATGGGACACGTAGACCACGGTAAAACAACTTTATTAGACAGTATTCGAGCTTCTAAACACAAAATTGTTGCAACAGAAGTTGGTGGCATTACACAATCTATTGGTGCTTATACTGTTTATCTAGATAACAAAAACGAAAAAAAAATTGTATTTGTAGATACTCCTGGGCACGAAGCTTTTACTGAAATGAGAGCAAGAGGTGCAAAGGCTACAGATATTGCAATTCTTGTTGTTGCAGCAGATGATGGTATAATGCCACAAACAATAGAAGCGATTAACCACGCAAAAGCAGCAGAAGTTCCTATAATCGTTGCTGTAAATAAATGCGATAAACCTAGTGCAAACCCTGATAAAGTATTACAACAGCTTACTGAACACGGTTTAGTCCCAGAAGCTTGGGGTGGAGATACTATTGCAGTTCAAGTTTCAGCATTACAAGGAACCGGTATTGATGAATTGCTTGAATACATTCTGTTAGTAGCAGAAATTCAAGATTTAAAAGCAAATCCTAAAGCAGAAGCTTCAGGTGTTGTAATTGAAGCAAACTTAGACAAAGGAAAAGGTCCTGTAGCAACATTATTAGTACAAAACGGAACTTTAAGAACCGGTAACTGTATCGTTGTAGGAACTGCTTGTGGTAGAGTAAGAGCATTATTATCAGACTCCGGAGAAAGAATCCAAAAAGCAGAACCGTCTACCCCTGTTGAAATTTTAGGACTAACAGAAGTTCCAAATGCAGGTGATTACTTTGAAGTTGTAAAAAATGAAAAAGAAATGAAAGCTATCATTGATAAACGTAAAGAAAAAGAACGTAATAAACGTTTAGATGCAATGCTTCCTGCTCATATGAGAAGAGAATCAGGTGCTGAAGATGGTGCTACTCAATTAAACTTAATTATTAAAGCTAATACTCACGGTTCAGCAGAAGCGGTTGCACAAGCAATTGCTCAATTTGAATCAAAAGAAATTGATACAAAAATTATTCACGTTGGAGTTGGAGATATCTCTGAAGCAGATGTTATGTTAGCTTCAGCTTCTAACGCTTTGATTCTTGGATTTACAGTAAAAGAAGATTCAAATGCATTAGCTGCTGCTGAAAGAGAAGGTGTAACCATCAAAAAATATGATATCATTTATCAAATTCTTGAAGATATTGAAAAAACAATGGTATCGCTTCTTTCTCCAGAAATTAAAGAAGTTACAACAGGTGAAGTTGAAATTAGACAAATCTTTACTATCGGTAAAATTCAAAAAATTGCCGGTTGCTATGTTACAGAAGGTAAAATTAATAGAAACGACACTGCAACTATTTACAGAGACGGTAAAGAAATCTTTAAAGGTGCTATTGATCAACTTAAGAGATTTAAAGATGATGTTAAAGAAGTTGCTCAAGGTTTTGAATGCGGACTTTCTTTTGTAAAATTCAATGATATCCAAGAAGGCGATATTGTTAAATTTACTACAAAACAAGAAATTGAACGCTCTGAACTATAATAGGCTCTATTATAATGGAATACCTTAAAAATAAGAACTTTTTAATGTTGCTTATTGTTGGATTTTATATTTTTGCATTGGTTGCAGTACTTTATAACTTCCAAATTTTTGCTACATTTTTGGTTTTGTTATTATCAATTTGGGCAATTTATAAAAATATTTTTTCACCAAAATATCTACTTATTTGTAATCTAATTTTTTACTTTGGAATATTCAACATTTCCTTAAAAATAAAAGATACAGATATTTTACTTAATATTGCTCCTAAAAAAGCTACAATACAAGGTCAAATCATATCAATACCACAAACAAAAGATTATAATAAACAAAAATTTTTCTTTTTAGTTGATAATATTGAATATGATAACAAATCATTAGAATTAAAGAATGAAAAAACTTTTGTTACATTAACCAATTGCAATAAGAAACTAAAATTATACGATAGTTATAAAATAGAAGGAGTTCTTTCAACGCCCTTTAAAGCAGGAAACCCTTCTCAATTTGATTATGGAAACTACTTAAGAAATTTCAATTCTTATTCCGTTTTTTACGGAAAAGAAAATAACTGTATCTCAAAAATTAATCATTCAAAAACTTTATACGAAAAATCTCTTCAATATATAAATAACTATAGAGAAAAAATAATAACAAAACACTCTAAAATCATAAAAACTCCTAATTTAGAACTCTTGGGAGGTATTGTTTTTGGAGATGATGCAATTTCTCCACCTGAAAATATAAAAAATTCTTTCACAAATTCAGGACTACTGCATATACTTGCAGCTTCTGGAATGAATGTTGCTTTTATATTCTCATTCTTTTACTATTTTTTATCTTTATTTAAAGTAAACTTTAAATTAAATATATCCTTTTGCATTTTAATGATAATTACATACTCTCTAATGACGGGCCTTGGACCATCTGTCGTTAGAGCTACACTTATGCTAATTTTTGTTCTAATAGGTAAACTAATTGACAGAGATACGCATAGTATAGCCCTGCTTTCATTTGTAGCTTTTTTAATGCTAATATACAATCCAATGTATCTTAATGACGTTGGTTTTCAATTATCCTTTTTAGTAACATTTGGACTATTACTATCTGCACCTTTCTTAAATAAATTTAAAAATAAAATTATTAGCTGGATTATTGGAACAATAACAGTTCCAGTAATCGCTCAACTTTGGGTTATACCATTACAAATTTTTTATTTTAATAATATTAGCGTTTATTCTGTTTTTGCTAATATCTTAAGCGTGCCTATATTATCAATTGTTAGCTTCATAGGCTTTATAAATTCTTTACTGGGATTTATTATTCCAAATACTTTATTTAATTTATTTGACTGCCTATTAAATCCACTATTGACACTAATTATAAATATTTCAGATTTTTGGGGAAATCTACCAAATTCAATAGCCCAAACATCACACCCTTCTATTTTCCAACTAATTTTATACTACCTTATTCTAAGCTCCCTAACCCTACTTATAAATAGCGAAATACGAGAAAAATACCTACACAAAATAAAAAACTTTGTTTTAATACTAACAACAATATTATTAATTTCACTAATCCCCATAAAAAATTCAAATTTAGAAATTATCACATTTGATGTAGGAAATGCTGACTCTTTCTTGATAAAAACTCCGAAAAATGAATATTTCATAATAGATACAGGGAAAAGCGGATACAATGGCGGAAAATCTCAAGCTGAAATTGTCATTTTAAAATACCTAAAAGACAATGGTATTAAAAATGTAGAAGGTATTATCTTAACACATTTTGACAACGATCATTCAGGAGGAATTATAGATCTCGTAAACAAATTAAACATCAAAAGTATTTATATAAATTCATTTAATCACAATTCCAAAGAAGCTAAATTTCTATATAAAAATCAAAAAAATAAACTTATTTTAGCAAATAACAATCAAATGATTTATAACAAATCAAACGTAAAAATTACAAACTACATTACACAAAAAATAAAAGAAAATGATGACAATGAATCTTCTATAATAACATTAATAGAATATGATAAATTTAAAATGCTCTTTACCGGTGATGCTGGTATTAGAACACTAAAAGAAATAAAAACATATTTACCTCAAAACATTTCAATTCTTAAAGTTGGTCACCACGGAGCATTTGGTAGTGTTGACCAAAATTTAATAAAATACTTTAATCCACAAATATCTATAATTTCGGTAGGAGAAAATAAATTTGGACATCCATCTATTTACACATTAAATATCCTAAGAAATACTCAAATTTTAAGAACAGATAACAATAATTCAATTAAAATCATCACAAATAAAAACAATTTTAAAATATACACCTACAATTCATTAAAAAGAAAATACATACAAAAAAAAGTCCCTAATCGGGACTGAAAATTTTTGTAAGATGTAAGATGTAAGTAAGATTATATAAGAGATGTGCTTTATGCGATAAAATTATTTCCAAATCTGTTTGAACCATAAAAGAATGATTCTCTCATTACTTGTTGTAAATTTCTTTTTCTAACTACCTTATTTCCAATTTTTGTATTTGCAATATCCTCAACAGATTTTTCATAACAAGATGTTACTAATGAAGAGATATATTTTACAACCGGAGTTTCTTTATTTACTTCCTCTGGAGCTACTGTTTCAACTTCTTTATCAAACTCTGCTAAAAAGTCTTTTATTGAATTCATTTCTTCTGTTGTTACTTCTGATTTTATAAATAAATTCATTTTCTTACTCCTTGAATATCTCTTATGTATATATAAAGTATTTACTAACTCAAAAATTGCTTTTTTAAACCTGTTTTATTAAGAAATGTAACATTGAATTAAAAAAAAAAGGAAAAACGCCACAAAAGTTAATGTTTTTGATATAATCGTGATATAGGCAACTGTTTATACAGGTCATAAAAGCCTATAAAGGATGGTTTTGGGAGATTATGAGAGAAAGAATTCTTTTATTTGTAATATTGTCATGCTTGGGGGTATTTTTATATATTTTTCAAAATCATGTTAATACGGTCGTAGGTTTCGTTATATTATGTGTGTGTATGGTAATATACGGCTTATATTCAATTGCCGCAATGAAATATCAAAAAAGAAAATTAAAAAAACACCCCCCTGTTATTAATGAATCATTTAAGCCTTTTGTAACAGTTATGATTCCGGCTCATAATGAAGAAAATGTAATAGCTTGTACTGTGAAGAATATCTTAAAAATGGATTATAATAATTTTGAAATTATTGTAATTGATGATAGAAGTACTGACAGTACTGCAAATGTAATAAAAAAACTTGAAGAAGAATTCCCCAATGTAAAAGCTTTAATTCGAGAAAAAGACGCATTCCCAGGTAAATCTGCCGTTTTAAACGATGCATTAAAACTAGCTAAAGGGGAAGCTATTTTGGTATTTGATGCTGATGCAACAGTTGATCCAGATTTTTTATCCAAATTAGTTCCTAATTTAGAACCAGCAGATGTTGGAGCCGTTCAAGCAAGAAAAATTATTAGAAACAGTAATTATAATTTTCTAACAAGATGTCAAAATAATGAATATACATTTGACACATATCTTCAAGCAGGAAGAGATGCCGTTAAAGGTGCAGTAGAGCTTAGAGGTAACGGTGAATTAATAAAAAGAGTTGCTCTTGACGATATCAATGGTTGGAATAATTATACAATTACAGATGATTTAGATATGTCTACTAGATTACATATAAAAGGTTGGGATATCAGATATTGCCAAGATGCTTGCGTTTATGAAGAAGGTATTATATATATCTTGCCTCTGTTCAGACAAAGAAGAAGATGGCTTGAAGGAACTATTAGAAGATATTTAGAATATTTTGCAGAAGCAATGCTTTCTAAAAAAATGTCTTTAAGAGCAAGATTAGATATGGCTGTATATATTACCCAATTTATAATGCCATTATGGTTTATGATGGAAGTATTTTTTAGAATAGTAAAACTTTTAACAGACAAAATTGATCCATATAGCCTTCACAACGTACTTTGGTCATCTTTAATTGTATCAGTAGTAGTAGGGTTAGGATTTTTCTTCGCTATAAGATATAGTTTAAGAAAATATGCTGGATATCCAAGATTAAAAGCATTTATAGAAGCTTTTGAAACAACGATTTATTTCTTAATAATATGGTTCCCAATGGAATTGTTTATTTGTGGTAAAATATTATTCTGCAAGAAAGATTTAAACTGGGGCAAAACCGCACACGGTTTAATTCTGGAAGAAGAATGTAGACAAGAAAAAGAATTACAAGAGGTATAAGTAGCTATGTTAGAAAAAGATAAATTTGATTATGTAAGAGAACACGTAAGAACAGTTCCGGATTTTCCTAAAAAAGGAATTATGTTTTTAGATATTACTACAGCGACTAAAGATGCTAAGGCAATGGAATATATGATTGAATTTTTATATAAAAAATTCAAAAATGAAAATGTTAATTACATTGCAGGTGTTGAATCTAGAGGTTTTATTTTTGGTGCTGCACTTGCTTATAAATTAAATGCAGGTTTTATACCTATAAGAAAACCGAATAAGCTACCTGCAGAAACAATAAAAGAATCTTATTCATTAGAATACGGAACAGATACTATTGAAATGCATGCTGACGCTTTAAAACCAGGAGATAGAGTAATAGTGATAGATGATTTATTAGCAACAGGTGGAACAGCCGTGGCTGCTTGTAAATTAGTAAAAAGAGTTGGAGCAGAAGTTGTAGCATCTGCATTTATAATAGAACTTGATCCTCTTAAAGGTAGAGAAAAAATTGAAGCAGAAGGTATTAAAGTAATTTCAATGCTAAACTATGACATTGACTAACTTGATATTTTAATAAAAAACTTTTCTACAAGAATGCTCTTTAAAATTAAGATAAAATAAAAACTCCCTAGTTCAGGGAGTTTTTATTTTTAAGTTTTATAATTAAATATTAGCAAGTTGTTTATAATAATCATGCTGTTGTTCAAACTTATAAGCAATATTGAACAACTTAGATTCTGTTAACTGCGGAGTCATAATTTGAAGCCCTATAGGCATACCATCAGTATCAAACCCTGCAGGAACAGAAATCGCAGGGATTCCGGCTAAGTTAGCAGAAATAGTAGCAATATCAGTTAAATACATAGCAAGAGGATCTTCAGTTTTAGCACCTAAATCAAAAGCTGTGTTTGGACAAGTTGGAGAAATTAGAGCATCAACTTGAGCAAATGCTTTTAAGAAATCCTCTGTAACAACCCTTCTCATCTGTAGAGCCTTTTTATAATAAGCATCGTAATATCCAGATGATAATGCATATGTTCCAAGCATTATACGACGTTTAACTTCAGGTCCAAAACCTTCCGCTCTTGTCTTACAATACATTTCAAGTAGATTTTTAGCATCCGCTGTTCTATGACCATATCTAACACCATCAAATCTAGCCAAATTAGAGCTACATTCTGCAGTTGCTAAAATATAATAAATACCAATTGAATGTTTTAAATTAGGTAAAGAGATCTCAACAATTTCAGCCCCTAAAGATTTATAAGTATCAATTGCAGCTTGCATTGCTTTCTGTACATCAGGAGCAAGACCTTCTGAAATCAATTCTTTAACAACACCAATTTTCATGCCTTTTATATCATTGTTTAAACCAGCTCTGTAATTTTCTACAGGCCTGTTTAAAGAAGTTGAATCATGATAATCATAACCGGCGATAACTTCTAAAAGAGCTGCTGCATCTTCTACAGTTCTTGCGAAAGGACCAATTTGGTCAAGAGATGAAGCAAAAGCTATCAAACCATATCTTGAAACAATACCATAGGTCGGTTTCATACCAACAATACCGCAAAAACTTGCAGGTAATCTAATACTTCCACCTGTATCTGAACCAAGAGCTAAAGTAGCTTCACAAGCAGCTACAGAAGCGGCAGATCCACCAGATGAACCACCTGGAACCTTATTTAAATTCCAAGGATTATGAACTTTTTTAAATGCTGAATTTTCATTAGAAGAACCCATTGCAAATTCATCCAAATTAGCTTTACCAACAATTGGAATTAAATTGTCCAAAAGTTTTTGCGTAGCTGTAGCATTGTATGGTGAAACAAAATTCTCTAAAATCTTACTAGATGCAGTAGTTTTAGAACCAATTAAATTCATATTATCTTTTAAAGCTAAAGGAACACCCGCAAGAAGAGGTAATTCTTCACCTTTAGCAATTTTTTCGTCCACTTTCTTTGCAGTTTGCAAAGCAGTATCTTCTGTTAAAGAATTAAAAGCTCCGAGTTTTTCATCTATTGATTTAATTCTATCAATAGAAGCTTTTGTAAGTTCAACGGCTGAAACTTCCTTATTTTTAAGTGCCTTGCTCTGTTCTATTGCACTCTTTTTCAATAGTTCTAGCATAATTTCTCCTTAAAAGGGGATAAAATACATCCTCAAATTCCCCTTCTTCAAAATAAATTATACCAAAAACATAAATTTATTTACATCTGCCTGTAATAACTTTTGCAAAGTATTGAACAAGAATTGCAAATTCCCATAAAAGCTTACGATGTCTTATATAATATAGATCATATTTAAGCCTGTCCTCAGCTGTTGGATCACAAACATTAATTTGTTGCCAACCGCACCAACCAGGACGAACCCAGTTTCTGCATTCCCAGAAAGGAATACGTTCCTTATTTTCATAATAAACTTCTTCTCTAACAGGTCTTGGACCTACTATACTCATTTCACCTCTTAAAACATTAATCATTTGAGGCAATTCATCAATATGAAACTTTCTAAGAATTCTGCAAAATGGCATAATTCTTTTATCATCAACTTGTACTTCGTTTAAATCATCATCAAAATTATCTTCAACCTTATCTTGATACATTGTTCTAAACTTAATCATTTTAAAAGGTTTTCCATATTTTCCAATTCTTGTTTGAAAATAAAAAACAGGACCCAAATCTGAAAGCTTAATACCAATCATTGCAATAATCGAAATTGGTAACGTTACTAACATAATAAAAATTGACGAAATAATGTCACATAAACGTTTTAAGTGTGCATATAAAATTGCTTTTTTCTTTGTACAGTCATAAAAAAGCCAATTAACAGTCATTTTTGATACTAAATACTTACTAGTAATTTTTTCATAAAATTTAGGCATCCTCCAAACTTTAACTTCCAACGGAATACCTTTTACTAAATCTGTAAGAATTTCCGCATCCATTCTAGATTTTACAGCGACAATTACAATTTTAACATTATTATCTTTTATAACAGCTTCAGAATCACAAGTAAGCCCAAGAATTGGAATAGTAGAGTCTTCATCTTCTATAGTATTCATATTATCATCTAAAAATCCAACAACTTTCATACCCAACTCCGGACGAGATTGAATTTCTTCTGCAATCAACTTTCCATCTTGACCTGCACCTACAATTAAAACATTTTTAACTGATTTACAATAAGAATTAAAAAATTGAAAAACTGCTCTAAAAAGAAATAAACCTGTAAAAATCAAAACGGCATTAACAGCCAATAAAATAAATGCAACAATATTAAAACCTAAAAAATATAAAGGCAAAGCTGTAATTACAGTTGCAACAGAAACTCCTTCAAAAAGATAGTAAATATCTTTTAAAGAATATTTTCTAATATCATAAAATTTTTTAGTATACAAAACAAAAGTAAGTACTAATAAAACCAAAAAAGTTATTAAAAATAGTTGAGTCAAAGAATTAGTAAAACTACAAAAAGTAAATAATGTAATAAACGCAATAATCAACGTATCAAAAAATGCTAAAACATATATAGATCTGGAAATAACAGGCATAAAAATCTCCTATGATAAAATAACTCTTTGACCTATTCATTATAACATATTTAGCTAAAATATAACAGAGCATAAAAAAAGAAGCCTCTAACGGGCTTCTTTTATAAATGGTACCCCCAAGCGAATTCGAATCGCTGTCTACACCGTGAAAGGGTGTTGTCCTAGGCCTCTAGACGATGGGGGCTAGTTCCTATCGACAATTATTATAATAACAAATCAATTTTCATTGTCAACTATATTTTTTTAACAATTTATATTCAAACAAATTAATTTATTTAAGCTATATTGAAAAACTTTCCTGTTAGGCATAATATAAAGAAAAAAGGAAATGAGGATAATATGATTAATCGAAAATCTAGAGATGAAATTAAAAGAATGCGTCATGCCGGACATATTGTAGCTTTAGTTCATCAAGAAATGAAAAAGGTTGTAGAACCTGGTATTTCTACAAAAGAACTTGATAACATTGCAATGAAAATAATTAAAGAAAACAAAGCTATCCCTACATTTTTAGGTTATGCAGGTTTTCCGGCTTCTATTTGCACTTCAATTAATGAACAAATTGTCCACGGCATTCCATCAGAAAACGTTATCCTAAAAGAAGGTGATATAATTGCAATAGACGTTGGTGCTACTTATGGTGGTATGGTAGGAGATAGTGCTTGGTCTTATGCTGTTGGCGAAATTTCAGAAGATAAAAAACGCTTAATGCGTGTAACCGAAGAATCTCTTATGGCTGGTATTGCTAAAATGAGAGCAGGAAATGTTTTAGATGATATTTCAGGAGCAATAGAAGATGTCGCAAATCGTGAAAAACTCGGAATCGTACGCAGATACGGCGGTCACGGAGTAGGACATTCTATGCACGAAGATCCATTTTTATTCAACTACAGAGTTGGAGATAAAACTCCTATAAAATCTGGCATGGTTATTGCAATTGAGCCTATGCTTAATTTAGGCGGTGATGATGTAATAGTCTTAGATGATGAATGGACTGTCGTTACTAAAGATGGAATGCCATCTGCTCACTTTGAACATACAGTTCTTGCAACAGATGGCGATCCTATACTTATGACTACTTTAATGGATTAATTAAACCAACCAATAACAGTTTCCATTAATTTTTCAAAATCTGATTTACAATGTTCTTTTAATTCAACCTCTTTGTGATTTTTTTCTGCTAATTTTTGCTGTCTTAATTCTTCTTGCGCTTTTGCTTCAGTTTTTTCTTGTTTTTCTCTTACAGATTTTTCAGCATCTGTTTCTACATCAAATTTTAAAACAGCTCCGTCATCACAATATATATTAGTAATTCCTGCATTTGCATCAATTTTAACATCCTTTACTCCAGAAGTTCCAATCAACTTCTTAGCATCAAGCAAATCTCTATCACTGACGTCATCCGCATTTCCGTCTAAATTTCTTAAAGCATCAAAAATGCCATATCGAGTAGTATTTAAATCTAAAGTCTTTAAATCATTTGCTTTACCATTAGAATAAACTCTTTGTGTCTTACCTGCTTGTCCATTTTTTACAACAGCTTTTATATCCCCTTCTTCACCCATTTCACGCTTATGATAATTCATAATCTCTGTATTTCTAGAAAAATTAACTACAAAATTTTTTTTTGGATTAGAAGCCATTACTACTGTTAAATTACCGCCTGTTACCATATTTTCTCTCCTTTTATATCGTGTATGTATATACAAAGTATTTAACTTTAAAATAATTGCTATTTTGTAAACATTTGTAAAACTTTACAAATATTTTTGTGTGTTATACAATCAAATAAAATAGATAATATGAGGTAAAAAATGGATCAAATAATTAAAGTAGCTTGGGAATTAAACGAAAACAGTGAAAATCGTTACAAATTAGTTTATGAAATTGCTGAGCTTGCAAAAAAATTAGTAGATGAAACTCAAATGAAAAAAACCCGAGACGAATTCGGATTTGAGGAGCCTATTAGCGATAGTTCTTACAAAAAAGAAAATCCTGTTGAACACGCTATTATGGTTAAAGCTTCTGAATCTGATGACACTGAGTTGGTTGGATAAGAAACTTTAAAATAATAAAAAAGGCTCCTTCTAAATTGAAGGGGTCTTTTTTTGTAAAAATTTCTTAATAAAATAGCAATTTTTAAGATTTTCAGTACTTAAAAGAAAGGTAGGTCGTGTAGTATGAACAAAAAATCTAAAAAACTAAAAAATTTGAAGTGGGGGCTGTAGTCCTATGCCGATAAATATAGCGAAAATTTATTCCACATTAGGAAACCCTAACTCACTAGTTCCACTAGCCGTAAAAGATGCATCAAGCTGTATAGGTATGACAGCCGGTTCTTATGCAACGGGTAAAGAAGAGGGTGTTGACAGATTTATTGATGAATTTGGAACAGAAGCTCTTTGGCTTGGAGGAATTCCTGCTTATAAATGGATTTTTGATAAAACAATTTTTAAATCTTGTAAATTAGATGCAAAAATTGATCCTAGAAATTTTAAAGACATGGAAATTTATCAAAAAGCAAAAGAATATGCACCTACTCAAGAAATTAAAGATAATCTCATAAAAGCCGAAAAAAATTCAAAATTATTTAAAAAACTTGCGATGGGAAAATTTGCAGTGTCTACAGTTCTAGCAGCTGCTACTTATTTTGGATTAACTAGACTTAAGCAAAAATATACCGAAAATAAAATCAGAAAAAATTTAATAAAAGAATATAATGAAAAGAAAAAACACGATTTAAACAAACAATCAAATCCATCTTTTAAAGGTTTAGGTAAAGCTGTTGAAGAATTAGCGTTTTCTCCTGTTAAAAACATGTACTTAATGGACGGATTTATCACTACAGAAAGACTTACTGATTCAAGATCGCCTCAAGAATTTGTGGGTTATGCGATTAAAGAAGGCTCTTGTTTGTGTTTTCTATATTATGCAGGTGGTAAAATTCAAGAATTAATGGAAAAAGCTGCAAAGAAAAAACATGATAAATCTATTACATTAGATTCAAGAGTTATTGAAAGTGAAGAATTGAAAAAAGTATTCGAAAATTCTTCTATAGAAAAAAGTCTGGCAGAATTTAATAAAGCAAACACTTCTAATATAAGTTTATATGAATTTTTACATAAAAACCCTGAAAACCAAATAGTTAAGTTTGCTAAACAATCAGATTTAATAAAAACTTTCGAAAAAACTGATAAAATTGATACGAGAGCTTTTATTGACTTAAAAGACATTGAAGGGCTTAAAGACAATGTAAACGAATTATATGAACAATATAAAAGAGCCTTAGCAAAAGGAGAAAATTCCGATAAATTCTTTGATGGAGTAAGAAAGCTAAAAAGAAGTTCAATAAGAACAAATATCGCCTCTTGTATTTTAGCATTAGGAGTATTAACACCTGCTGCAATGCTTATTAAAAGACTTACTGACAAGGGTGGAAGTGAATTCCAAACTAAAAAAGAAATTAAAGAACAGTTAATCAAAGAAGGTATTATTTCATAATTTTCAAATAAAAAAGAGCCTTTAGACAAAATCTAAAAGCTCTTTTTTTATATTTAATATTTTATTTTATGCTTCTTTTAGCTCTTTTAATGCAATTATCTTTTCCTAAGATAGCAAGAGTTGCAGTCATATCAGCACCACGAGTTCTGCCTGTTATTGCAGCTCTTATTGCCCACATTGTAACTTTTGGCTTAACACCTTTTTCTTTATATTCACTTCTAAAAGCTTCCAATTTTTCATGAAGATTTTCTTCACTCCATTCCCAATCTTTAGCTTGTTCTACAAATGATTTTAATACATCTTGAGAAATTTCTGTATCAATAACTTCTGTCTGAACTTCAGGTTCAATTTCAACATTTTCTCCTCCAAAGAAATATGAAACCGCATCTGTAATATCAGATAACAATATTAAAGGTTCTCTTGTTATTTCAACCATTCTTGTATATTGTGCATCTGTTAATTCACTTAAATCATATTTTGTTAAATATTTTTTTAATTTTTCTTTTAATTCTTCTATTGGAAGCATTTTTATGTAATGACTGTTCATCCATTTTAATTTATCATATTCAAAAATTGAATTAGAAGAAGAAATTTCCCCAATTCTAAAATCTTCGGCAATTTTATCCACAGGTTTAATTTCTTCACCATCAGAAGGTGCCCAACCCAATAAAGCAACAAAGTTTACTAAAGCTTCTGTTAAATATCCTTGTTCTACGAAATCTGAAACTGCTGTTGCACCATGTCTTTTTGAAAGTTTACTTCTATCCGGAGCTAATATCATACCTAAATGACCAAATCTTGGAACTTCGAAACCTAAAGCTTCAAAGATTAGAATTTGTTTATATGTATTTGAAATATGATCTTCTCCTCTAATTACGTGTGAAATTTTCATCAAAGCATCATCAATTACTACAGCATAATTATATGTTGGAGCTCCATTGGATTTCATAATTACAAAATCACCAATCAAATTAGTATCCATATGAAGTTTTCCTTTTACAAGATCTTCAAATTCTAATATTGAACTATCATGAAAAGCAGCTTGAGCTTTTGCTACATTAAATCTTATTGCAGGTTTTCTTCCTTCTGCTCTTAATTTTGCTTTTTCTTCTTCTGTTAAATTTTCACATTTTTTAGAATAAACATAAGCTTTTTTATTTTGTGTAGCTTCTTCTTTTTCTGCTTCTAACTCTTCAGGAGTACAAAAACATTCATAAGCAAAACCTTTATCCAACAATTCTTGAATATATTTAGGATAAATATCAAATCTTTGAGATTGAGTATAAGGTCCGTATTCACCACCAACATCAGGACCTTCATCCCAATTTAAACCTAATGCTTTTAAACTATCAAAAATATTATCAACATATTCTTGGCTTGTTCTCTCTGCATCTGTATCTTCTATTCTTAAAACAAATTTTCCATTATTCTTTTTCGCAAATAAGTAGTTAAACAAAGCTGTTCTAGCTGTTCCTACGTGCAAATTCCCGCTTGGAGAAGGTGCTATTCTTACTCTAACTTCTGACATAATTTACATCCTTCCTTTGTATTTTACCTAATAATTATTACACAAAGAGAAAAAGGGGTAAAGTCTAGGGTAAATATAAGAAAATATAATTTGATAAATTACAAATAAAATAAAACATGTTATTATATAAATACCATGCAAAAAAGAACATACCTTAACGGCAGTGTAAAGAATGGAAATATAATGAGATGGCCAATAAACAATTTAGTGGTCTACATTGCTCCTATGAAATTTTATTCAAAGCCTGGAGAAGATGCAAAATATCGTAAAATGGTACTTGATGCATTTTCAGTTTGGTCTGCTGCAACCGGAGGAAAATTACACTTTAGAGTAACAAATGTTCTTTTAGAATCCAATATCAACGTAGATTGGAAAAGAGTAGACAGAAAAGCTCTTGGGCATTGCTATTTCAATTGGGACGCTCAAGGGCGTCTTTATGGAGCCGAAGTTTCAATTGGTCTTACTGACGGTAGAATTCATCAACAATATGATAGTGATATAGAAGTTTATCACACAATTTTACACGAAATTGGACACGCTCTTGGTTTAAACCATAGCCCATACCCTGAAGATATTATGTATACTCCTCACCAATATGGAGTAGCTTCTCTTTCCGAGAATGATAAATATTCAATAAATTGGTTATATAGACTCCAAGCAGGAGCTTCTGTTAAACAATTAGCTTCTAAATATGGAATTTCTACATCTACTGACATAGATTCTGTAATTAGAAAAATTGACGCTAAAAATAATAATTCAGAGCAAAATGATAAAATTAAAATCTCTACAAAAAGAGATTTGCTTGAAGAAGCTTCTAATATTGGGGATTTAAAACGGTATAATATGATGTTACAAAATATTTCTCTAAATCAAAATGTTAAGAATTATTTAAATAACAACCGACAAAAATAAAAATTAAGCAATTTTTAACCACAAAAAAACTTTTATAAAATATGGTTACTAATTTAAGGTTGTAAAAGTGGTAAATCCTATTTCGTTTAATACGAATATTACATACAATAGATTTCAAGAAAACAAGCCTGTTGAAGATTCTCCAAATCCTTTGAGATTAAAAGCAAATCTTTCAAGCCTCTCTGCAATGTCTAATTATAATCAAGTTTTACTTAAACCAAAATTTGATGAAGATTCCAATATAATTTTAAATAAAATTGATGAACTTATAAATCTATCACCTAAAAGATTAAATTTACCACATAGTTTTAAAATTAATGAAATAAATGGTGAAAGAATTTTTGATTCTGAAAACAAATTAAAATTAATAATAAATTACGAAAATGGAATAAAAAAAGAATATTATCCTGCAAAAGACAATATCAATATTGAAAAAATAATAGAAAAAAACAAAGATACAGATGAAATAATTTCTTCTATAGAACCTTTCTATGATAAAATTGGAAACCTAAAAACCAAATTAACAATCTTTGATGACAAAATTAATAAAGAATACACTATGTTCACAATAGAAGAAGATGGGCAAATAAATAGCATAACAAAATTTTCAAGCACAGGTAACAACTTTAAAACACTATTTATAAATCCTTATAGTAAATCTCCTGAAAGATATACTGAATTAATTGAAAATAAAGATGGAGAATTTGAAATTATTGATAGTCACATTGGAGCAAATAAAGAAATTATTAACATAAAAAAAGCAACTCCATATAAGAAAACAACAATAAAATATGAAAATGGTAAGAAAATCATTGATGTTAAACAAATTAACTAATTACTCAATATATTTTCCATCAAATAAATCCAATATCATCTTTTCCTGATCTGATTCTTCTCTAGATTTCTCATCAGTTTTTTTATTTTCTAAATCTTTTTCAGGAGCTGATACCGATTCACTCTCAAGAGAAATACGATTTTCTTCTTCTACAATTTTTTCTTTTACATCAATCTTTTTTTTTTCTTCTTGAATATCGTCTTTTGCTAATTCTAGATTTACACTAGCTACGTTATTTTTAGAAATCTCTGCATCACCAGCTTGAGGTAATCTAATCTGAACAGATATATTAGATGTATTAAACATAATATCCGCAGCTTCTATAATCATTTGCTTTTTGTTTGTATCATTTATTTGAGAAACTAACTTTTCATTCTTAAATGTTAAAATAATTCCATCTTGAGCAATTTTTACAGGAGTTGCTAAATTTAATAAAGCCTTTGTTGAAGGACTCTTTATATTCATCAATAAAACTTTCCACAAAGATTGAATATCACTTCCATCCGCCTTTTTAGAAATTGGAGGTGGGGTGAAATCTTCATTTTGAGATTCTTGATGCTGTTGAACTCTAGGAGCAGGTTCTTGTTTTGGTTGAATTGGAGCAGGACGAGTTACCGGTTCACTTTGAGTAACTTCCTTAACCTGAACAACATTTACTGAATTAGATATCGGGATATTTCCAGCACCATTTTCCAAAGCCTTTATTCTATTTTGCAAATCTATAAGCTTTGTATTTTCTGTCATATTAGCTAAATCAATCATTGCGACTTCTAACCATAAATGTTGATTTGTAGCCATTTTTACTTCTTTTATATAATATGAAACTTTCTCTATCAAAAATACTATCTGTTGAGTTTCCAACAAATCCTTTTGTTTAGAAAGTTCTGCAATCTGAGCTTCATTTAATCCGGTTAATTCAGGCAACAACTCTGATTTACAATTTTTTGTAATCAATAAATTCTTAAAATATTCACATAAATTTGTTAAAATCTGTAACGGTTCGTTACCTGAATTATAAATTTCATTCAAAATTTCTATAGCTTCATTTGAAGATGAAGATATTATTTTTTCACTTAATCTATTTAAAACATCAAAAGAAATTCTACCTAATATCGAATTAACATCTTCTGAAGTAACTTCTTTAGATGCTCCTAACAAGCTTAATTGATCTAATAAAGAGATACTATCTCTCATTCCTCCAGCTGAATTCTTAGCAATTGTAAACAAAGCATCATCTGATATATTAATTTTTTCTTCATCAGAAATATACCGTAGATGTTTTACAATATCTTCTGTAGTAATTCTTCTAAAATCAAATCTTTGACAACGACTTTTTATCGTATCCAAAACTTTATGAACTTCTGTTGTTGCTAAAATAAAAATAACATTTTCAGGAGGCTCTTCCAATGTCTTTAAAAGAGCATTAAAAGCGTGATTAGTCAACATATGAACTTCATCGATTATATAAATCTTATACTTTCCATGAACAGGAGTATACTGAATTTTTTCCAAAATACTTTGTGTATCTTCAACTTTTCTATTACTTGCAGCATCAATTTCTATAACATCAATAGGAATAGAGTTCATTATATCCTGACAACTTTCACAAACCCCACAAGGATTAATTGTCGGACCATTTTTACAATTCAAAGATTTCGCTAAAATCCTTGCGGTTGAAGTCTTTCCAGTACCTCTTGGACCAGTAAACAAAAAAGCGTGAGCAATTTTCCCCAACTCAATTGCACTGGTTAAAGTCTTTTTTATATGCTCTTGTCCAACCAACTTATCAATTGTTTGAGGACGATATTTTCTATATAATGGTACGTAACTTCCACTCATATTTAAATTTTATCATAAAAGTTTTTAGTAATATATTTTAAACTTTTTTGAATAAAGTTTTATTTTATATTAAAATAACCATATGCAAAGAGGGCTAATACTTTTTTTATTACTTATTTCAACTATTACAAATGTTTACGGTTACGAACTTATATTACCAAGAAGTAAAAATTCTACCGTTGAAACAAACTACATTCTTTTCCTTGGTAAAGCTAGCAATACCGAAAATATTACAATTAATAATGAAAAAGTTTTTACATCATCTAACGGGGCTTTTGCTCATTCTATCAAACTAAAAGATGGTGATAACAGAATTTTAGTTCGCTCTAATTTCAATACACAAGTCTATAAAGTTTGCAAAAAAACTAAAATCAAAAAAGATGAAATAAAACTTAATGAATTTGAAATAAAGCCTGCTATTATAAAAAAAGATAATACCCCTCTTAGAAATACTCCTATAAATTCAGGAATGAATAGAATATCACATTTATTTAAAAATACAACCGTACTTATTAATGGAGAATTTGGAGAATTTTATAAAGTATTTTTATCAAAAGATAAGGAAGCTTGGATTGCAAAAGAAGATGTAGAATTTATCAACACAAAAAACTCACAAATAGCATCTTTTATAAATATGGATTCTAAAAAATATAGTAATGCTCAATTACAAACAATATCTTTTACCAAAAATCTACCATATACAATAGAAGATAATGAAAAAGAAATTCTATTTAAAATCTACAATCCTGAACTATCACAAAATTCTTTTTACACATTAAATATTCCTAAACCTAAAAAATATACTTATAAAATTTCTTTAGACGATGGAACATATACTTTTAAAATAAACGAAATTCCTAAAAATTTATCAGAATACACAATCATAATTGATGCAGGACACGGAGGCTCAGAAAAAGGTGCAATTGGGGGACTAGGAGATAAAGAAAAAGACATTAACTTAAAAATAGCTCTAGAACTTGAAAAAATACTAAAAGCACAAAATATAAATGTATTACTAACAAGAGAATGTGATGGGAATGTTGATTTAGCAACAAGAGTTGATTTTGCAAAAAAAAATGAAGCAAATATTTTTGTAAGTATCCACTTAAATTCTATTGGTGATACACAAATGAATATTCATAAAATGAGAGGTACAAGTATTTATTATTATAATAAACACTCAAAACCCCTTGCCGAAATTTTAGAAAAAACAGTAACTAAATTTGCAGGAACAAAAAGAAACGGAATACATACCGGAAGTTTTGCAGTTCTAAGACCAACTGAATATATAAGTGTTCTTGTAGAAGCTGCCTACATGATAAATCCACTAGATACAGTTCTATACAAAAAAGAAGATTTTGCAAAAAATGTTGCCGAGGGTATTGCAAACGGAATTATAGAATTTATCACCCAAAATTAAAATAGAGCCCTCAAAAGAGAACTCTATTTTTTATTTTAAACAACTTTTGCAACTAAGATTTTATCAAAAGACTAGCACCGATAACACCAGCAGTATTACCCAATTGCGCAGGAACAATTTCAACTTCCTTTTGAATTGTCATAGCACGTTTAGCGATAGTTTCTCTAATTGGATCTAAAAGAATATCACCAGCATCGGCAACGCCACCGCCGATAATAATTTTTTCCGGATTAAGTAAATTAACAACGCTAGTTAAGCCCATACCAATATATTCACCCATTATTCTAAAAATTTGTTTAGCAACAGGATCACCCTCTTTCGCAGCTACTGCAACTATATAAGGTGTAATATCAGGATTAGCTAATTCTCTATACTTAGTAGATTTTCCACCTTTAATATATTCTTCTGCCATAGCAACAATGCTAGGACCAGAAGCGTATGCTTCTAAACAACCTCTATCACCACAACCACAAAGAGGTCCACCTTCCATATTTAATTTAATATGTCCGATTTCTCCTGCTGCATTAGAAGCGCCACGAACTAATTTACCATTGATTACTAACCCCGAACCAATACCAGTACCAACTGTAATACAAACTAAATTTTCACATCCGACACCTGCTCCATAGTTTAATTCACCTAATGCAGCTGTTCTTACGTCATTATCAACTCTAGTAGGGATTCCAAATTCTTTTTCCATAATTTCAGCTATAGGAACATTTACCCAACCAGGAATATTTGGAGCAAGTCTTACAATACCTTTTTGACAATCAATTTGTCCAGGAAAACCGAACCCCATACCTTCTATATCAGATGCTTGAAGCTTTGTTTCTTTTAACAAATCTCTAATTGCATCTTTCATACTGTTGATTGTATATTCATATCCCATTTCAGCTCTTGTAGGGATTGAATTTGAATAAATAATTTTACCTTCATCACTTACTAATGCTATCTTGACGTTAGTACCTCCTACGTCAACACCGATTCTTTGTGCCATTTATAATTCTCCTTCCTATAATCGCGTTAAAATTCTAACATAAACACCCTTTTTATGCTAGAATTTTGTTATGAAATATAAATGGTTAAATCAAAAAAATAATTCTAAAATAATAGTATTTTTCAATGGTTGGGGAATGGATGAAAGTGTTGTTAATCACTTAAACCCAGAAACATATGATATTGTTATGTTTTATGACTACAATGATTTAAATACAGATTTCGACTTCAAAATAATAAATTCCTACAAACAAAAACACCTTATAGCTTGGTCTATGGGAGTTATGATTGCTACATTATTTAATCAAAATTATGATACTAAAACTGCAATTAACGGAACTATTTTTCCTATAAATAATGAATATGGAATTCCAGAAAGAATATATGATTTAACAATCAAAGGTTTCAACGAAAAAGGAGCTAAAAGATTTGTAAATAACATGTTTTTGAAAGAACCTCCTTCTTTTGAAATAAAAAGAGAAATTGAAAATCAAAAAAATGAGCTTATTGCTTTAAAAAAATACAAAGGAAACGAAAATTTCAAATACACCAGAGTAATTTTAAGCAGTGATGATAAAATTATCCCAACAAAAAATCAAATTAACTATTGGAAGATTGAACCTAATATTATTAGTGGTCACTGTCCGTTCTTTCAATTAAAATCTTGGAGTGAATTATTATGAACAAAGAACTAATTCAAAAAAGATTTGCAAAAAATTTAGATACATACAATGAGAATGCCAAAATTCAGAAAATTATGGCAGAACGATTATTCTCATTTCTTAAAAACAAAGATTTCAACTCAATTTTAGAAATAGGTTGCGGAACCGGTTTTTTAACTTCTTTAGCCGCTAAAAATTTAAAATTTAGCTCATATACTGCAAATGATATAGTAAAAGAATGTGAAGATTATATTAAAACAATAAATTCAAACATTCAATTTTTATGTGATGATATTGAAAATTTTATTAATAATACTAGCAATAAATACGATTTAATAATATCTAATGCTTCAGTACAATGGATAGAAAATTTTGAAGAATTTGTAAACAAACTAATCTCAAAATTAAACCCAAACGGAATTTTATTATTTTCAACTTTTGGAAAAGAAAACTATAGAGAAATCTACCACGTTATAGGAGAAAGTTTAAATTATTATTCTCCTTTAGAATTAAAGGACTTTTTTAAAGAATTCAATCCAATCATAGAAGAAGAAATACGTATAATGGCATTCAAAACTCCTATTGATATATTAAAGCACATTAAAAATACAGGAGTAAACTCAATAGAAGCTCATAGTTGGACAAAAACAGATATGCAAAAATTTGAAAACGGATACAATAATTTTTGTGCTAAAAATCCTACACTAACATATAATCCTATATATGTGTTTATCCAAAAACCTTAAAATGGGACAGTTGGGTAATATCAGAATAAATAAAATTAATATAGAATAGTGTCATAGTGTGAAATTCAAACTGAGGCTATATGGAAACTGCTCATACTGACGCTATTTTAAACCCAAAAGAACGTTTCTTTATCAACCAAAAAAATATAGAAGCCCTACTGGAAAATATTCCTAAACTTATTTATATGAAAGATTTAAACGGGAATTATATTACAGGTACAAAACAAGCTCAAAGTTTTGTAAATGAAGGCTTTGATAATTTACACAACATACACCTTGATGTATTAAAAACAAAAAATACCAATTTAGCAGAAGATAAATTTGTAATAGAGAATAATAAAACTATTAGTAATGAACGAGAAATTTATGATATCAATGGACATCCTCATTGTTATCAAATTTATAAAGCCCCAATTAATAATTCAAAAAAGAAAGTAGTAGGTATCGCAGTAATGGTAAACAATGTAGACAAAGCAAAACTTTTGGAAGCCCAAAGAGAAACTTTTGTAGCATCGCTAGGTCACGACTTAAAAAATCCGACATTGGCACAAATAAGAGCTGTTGAACTTTTATTAAAAGGGAGTTTTGGAGATATTCCTGATGCTCAAAGAGAAATTTTGGAAATGGTTCTTGATTCTTGTAGATATATGAGTGCAATGCTTGCATCTTTACTTGCTACATATAGAAACGAAAGAGGAGTTGTAAGACTAAATTATGAAAAAATTTCACTAGAAGATTTAGTAATGGAATGTATTAGTGAAATGATCTATATAGCAAAAGATAAAGAGGTCGGCGTATCTATTCATAAAGAGGACTGTACTAATCCGACTTTCTATGGAGATAAAGTACAGATAAAAAGAGTAATAATGAATTTACTATCAAACGGTATAAAGTATGCTTTTAAAAAATCAACTTTGCATATAAACTTGTATAATGAAAACAATTATACTTGTTTTAAGTTTGAAAATAATAGTCCCTACATTCCACCAGATAAAAGAGAATCTATTTTTGCACAATACGTATCCTTTGCAGAAACTCACAAAGAATTAGGGATAGGCTTAGGACTTTATGCTTCTCAAAAGATTATTAAAGCACACGAAGGTGAAATCTTTGTAGAAAGTTATGAAGACGAAAGAAGTATATTTGGTTTCAAAATCCCAACTGAAATAGAAGATAAAGAAAAACCAAGAACTGTTACTTTTTAAAATTCTACTTAATTTTTTTATAAACCTTTTTTATATATTCCATTTTTTTAGATATATATTCAAATATATTAAAATTTTCTATTTTATCAAAATAATAACTAGAAGCTTCTGTCGTATTATATAAAGAATTCAAATTTGCTTTATAAAAAACACTAACCCCATTTTTATCACATTTTTTCACAGAAAAATCAATTTTATCTGAATTTGTACCAATTTTTTTACCGATTTTTGTTAATTTATTGATTTCTTTTTTTGATAATAAGCCTTCCTCAGAACTAATATTCGTAATAGCTCTAAAACTTAAAGACTTTGAATCATTAATCTTCATAAAACTCCTTTTATTAAAGGCCGGGAACCCCCAGCCCTTAAACTTTAAAATTTACGAAACTTTTACAGATAATTCCTTTATTATTTCTAATAATTTATTTACCATTAAATCTTCATATTTTTGAGCATTCTCTTTTGAATCTGCTTCAAATCTTAAAGTGAATACAGGTTCCGTATTACTTTGTCTTATAAGAGCAAATCCTTTTTCAAAGACTATTCTCATACCATCAAGAGTTATGATATCTTTTATTTTTGTACCGAAAAATTCAGGATTTGTTGCTATTACTTTTTGGAACTCTTCTAATGTATCTTTTTTCAAAGAATTAGGACAAGATAATCTAACTTCAGAAGAAGAATAAATAGCTTCAAAAGGTTTTAGCATATCAATTATTTTAAAACTTGGATTAGCTTTTTTATTTTTGGCAACAATTTCTATAATTCTACATCCTGCATAAACAGCATCGTCAAAGCCGTGATATCTATCTTTAAAGAAAGTATGTCCGCTCATTTCACCGGCAAGAATAGCTCCTGTTTCTTTCATTTTTGATTTAATATATCCGTGTCCTGTTTTACACATAATAGCAATTCCACCCATATCATTAATAGTATCATACAAGACCTGAGAACATTTTACTTCGGAAACAACAATCGGCTTTATACCTTTTTGATTATATTCTTTAATAATATCTTCCGCATAAATTAATAATAACTTATCACCTGTCATAGAATTACCATCAGAGTCAATAACACCAATTCTATCGCTATCACCGTCAAAAGCTATACCAATATCAGCTTTATTAGCAACAACAGCTTTTTTAATATCAGCCAAAGTTTTTTCATCACTTGGATTTGGATGATGGTGAGGAAATCTTCCATCAGGCATAGAATATAATTCAACAACTTCACAACCTAAAGCTCTGTACAATTTAGGTGCCACAACACCTCCTGTAGCGTTAGCTGAATCTACTACAACCTTAATACCTTCCCCTATTCTTCCAAATTTCTTTTTCATATCCTCTATATAATCAGGAATAATATCATATTCATTCAATATTCCGAAAGGAACAGGAGGAATATTTAATTTAAATTCTTCGAAAGTTAAATCTCTAACTTCTTTTATCTGTTCTTCATTAAGCGATTGTTTATTATAAGTCATCTTCATGCCGTTATACTGACTAGGATTATGGCTTGCTGTAATAATCATAGCACCAGTTACAGGCATATATTTAGTTATAAAAGGAGGTACTCCTACAACTTCTGAATAATATCCAATCGGAGTCGGAGCCAAACCTAAATCCACAACATTTGCACCACAAGAACGAATTCCATCTATTAAAGATTTTGATAAAGATGGAGAATGTAATCTAGCATCTCTACATACAGTAATCCATATATCAGAAGGTAATTTTTTTGAATATTTTACTAAAAATTGAACAAACCCTCTTCCAGTATAATAGAACAATTCTTCAGTTATATCTTCCCCATAAATTCCTCTAATATCATTTTTCCCAAACGCTGATTCTTTTAACATTTATACTCCTTTAAAATTTTCTCTCTTAAATATTTCTTAATTCTAAGATTCATTCTCAACAATTATTTATAGTAAAATGATAGCATGAAAAAAAGTGAAAATGGATTATTTTTTGTACTACCGGCTTTTATTGGAACACTTATATTCATCGTAATTCCAATCATTTGTTCTTTTTCATTAAGCTTTACCAATTGGGATTTATTAAATGATATTGAATTTGTGGGCTTACAAAATTATAAAGAAATTTTCTTAGAAAAAGAGTTTCTGCAAATTCTTATAAATACAGTTGTATATGCACTATCAACAACTTTTTTTGCTGTAATAATACCTTTAATAATAGCTTCAATTTTAAACAACAAAATCAAAGGATCAGAACTATTTAAAACCGTATATTTTTTACCTTTTATTACTCCAGCGATAGTAATCGCAATAGTCTGGTCGTGGATATTTGATCCGAATATCGGACTTATTAATACAATATTTAAAACTAATCTAACTTGGCTTTTTGATACACACCTAGCCATGCCGGTATTAATTTTTATCTCCGTATGGAAACTTATTGGATACAATGTGATTCTATTTTTAACAGGCTTTACTACTATTAATGAGAATATATATGAAGCAGCTAGAATTGATGGTGCTAGTGAAAAAGAAATTTTTAAAGATATAACACTTCCACTTTTGAAACCTACAATTTATTTTGTCACATTAATTACAGCAATATCATCCTTTCAAGTCTTTGATTTAATTTATGTACTAACATCAGGCGGTCCAAACGATGCAACAAATGTGTTAGTTTATTCTATTTATAAATATGCTTTTGAATACTTTGATATCGGAAAATCCTGTGCGTTGGCTTATATTTTATTTTTTATAATATTTATCCTCGCACTATTACAAAAGAAGTTAGTTAAAGAATAATTGATTTCCTTTTTTTAATAGCAAAAAAAAGTTTTACAAGTTTTATAAAAACTATAAACTTGCAATTAAAAGAAAGGAATAAAAAAAATATGCAAATTACTTCTCCAAAACTAATTAATTCAACCCCTAAATATTTAAAAAAAATAATACTCCCAGCAGTATTTGCAACAGGTCTTACAGCTTGTACAAATATAAATAATAATACTTTAACACAACAAGCTAATACAGAAGTTCAACAAACATCTTCTGATGTATTTGAAAAAAGCAAAAAAATTGAAGACTTAAAAGAATTAGAAAGACAAAAAGATGCAAAAAACTTCCAAAAAGCAATTTTCCAAGCATTACCATACATTAATAACGGGAAATTTAAAAAAGTTGAAGCAATGGAAAATGGTTTTATATTAGATGGTAAATACAAATTAAAATTACTTAAAAAAATTGATACAATTGGAATTGGTGAACTTCTATCAGCTAGTACTTCCGAGTTAAAAGAATATAAAAAAGAATCTGCAAACATCTATGGAGGTCATTATAGCTTATTTGATGACCACAGCTTTAAAATGGATAAATTAAAAAATGGCAATTTCAATCTTATTTATAAAAATGATGATAAAATAGAAGCCCTTGCATTTTCAAAAGACGGAAAATTACTAAGTAAATTTGAAGCTTTCAAGCAAAACTCTTCAGAACCACCTTATGAACTACCTTTTAAAGAGAAGTTCTCTGATGTTTATAATTTTAAATCTTCACCAGAAAATACCGATGATAAAATTGTAAAATTTAACAATCCTCTATCAGATAAAGAGTTAAATGTTTTTAAAAACCTAATTGCAGATAAATTGTCTGATATAAAAATTGTTGATACGAAACAAGATGGTGATGCTTTAGTTTTTAAATATAATACCAACTTTGCTGATCCCGAAGGTGAATATACTCTTATAGTTAAAAATACAATTGGGCTAAATTATGAGCGAGAATCAGATTCAGGTTCAGACGCCGATTTTAGTACCCTCAAAATTCACACTTTAGATAATGGAGGGTATTTATTTTATGAAACATACGGAGATTTTTTTCGGAGTAATTATTTAACCTATTTAGATAAAGATTTGAATATCAAAGATGAAAATTGGTACAGACAAGACAAAGCCATAAGGGAAAAAATTAAAAAAGAATTATCAGCTGCTCAAATGGAAAAGGCTCTTGAAAATATAAAAAATGGCAAACCTGCACAATATAAGTTGGACGATTGTTATTTGATATTGCTACCAAAACCTAACGAAAAGGTGGTTGGAGAAACTTCTTTAAGTACAAGAGCATTAACTTCCTGTGAAAATGTAAGAAACGATATTGAAAATGTAAAAAACGCTATTGAAAATTTATCGCCGGCAGAGAAGTCAATGATTGTTGCAACTACAGTTGCAGTAGGAGGAATTATGGTTGAAGCAGTAATGATTCCTACCGCTCCTTTGGTTGCATTAGGAATAGAAGGTGTTTTATTTAACCAAACAGGGGAATAATTAAAATATAAACCTCTAATTTTAGTTTATAATAAAAACCGCTATTGCAAAACAGAGCGGTTTTTTAATAGTTTTGACAATGAAAATTAAATATAACAAATCTTTGATTTTATAACACATATAAAATTAGTAATTTTATTTTTCTCCCCAACAGGGGAAGGTGTTTGGCAAATTTTGTTAATTATTTCTTCTATTAGAATAAGACAAGAAAAATCAAAAAAGTTATATAATAATTTTACAATGTCTTTATAATATTGTAAATTTCTTCTAGAAAAGGTTTAGCTTCTTCTAGAGTATTATTTTTACAATGACTTTTACTTAAAACTATTAAATAAAGAATCATATTAGATATAATATTAATTTTTTCTTGATAACTATAAACTAATTTCATATAACCTCTCGTTATTCAATTATATATGAATACACATATATGTCAATATAAACTAAGATAAATAAATGCAAAAGAAAGAATTATATAAAATCATCGGTAAAAATATTCAAAGAGAAAGGGCTAGATTAGGCTACACTCAAGAGACTTTTGCAGAACTAATGAATGTAAGCTGGAGCTACGTTTCTAAAATCGAATCTGGGGTATTAAACCTTTCTTTAGGTAAAATTTTAGAAATTTCAGAGTTTTTGAATATAGATTTAAGTGTTTTATTAGATATCAAAAATAAGTAATCTTAATTTTTTTAAACTTTAAGTTTTTGAAACAATTCTTCAAACTCAGGGAACGAAATCTTTGTCCATTCGAAACCGTTAATTCCGATTTCTTTTTCACAAATTAACCCTGCTATATAAAAACTCATTGCAAGTCTATGGTCATGATAACTCTCTAAAAGAGCATTACCTTTTAAAAGACCTTTTTTACCTCTTACAATAAAACCGTCTTTTGTTTCAGAGATATCTACTCCGATTTTAGTTAATTCTTCTACAAGACACTTGATTCTATCGGATTCTTTATTTCTTAAATCTTCTGCATTTCTAATTATAGTTTCACCATCAGCTTGGGAAGCTAATACCGCAATAACAGGTAATTCATCAATTAGTCTTGGAATATCTTCTCCTTCAATTACACAAGCTTTCAAAGAGTCGGTATATTTTATTCGGATATCACCAACAGGCTCGCCTGATAAAATTTGTTCATTAAGAATACTAATATCACCGCCCATCCTTTTTACAACATCAATAATACCTGCTCTTGTTAGATTTAATCCGACATTTTTAATTATAAAATCCGCACCTTTAACGATTAATCCTGCAACAATAAAAAATGCAGCAGAAGAAATATCACCAACTACTTGAATATCTTTTGCTATGAGCTTTGATGAAGAAACTGTTACTATTGTATTATTTCTGGTAATTTCTGCTCCTAAATATTCAAAAAGCCTTTCTGTATGATCTCTTGAAATATAAGGCTCAGTGAAAGATGTTTTTCCGTAAGCATTTAATCCTGCAAGAAGAATACAAGATTTCACCTGAGCAGAAGCTAGTTTAGAGGTATAATCAATACCTTTGAGTGCTATTCCCTTAATTTTTAATGGAGCATGCCCATCTACAGATTCAATATTTGCTCCCATTAGACTAAGAGGCTCTATAACTCTCTTCATTGGGCGTTTTGAAAGACTCTCATCACCTACTAAGATAGAATTAAAACTTTGTCCTGCTAAAATTCCTGAAACTAATCTCATTGTAGTTCCTGAATTTCCGCAATCTAGAGTAAAAAAATCTTTAATTGGAGCTACTAAAACACCGTTAGATTTAATTTTTAAAGTTTTATTATCAATAAATTGAATATCAACACCTAAATTTTTGAATAAATTAAGAGTAGAATGACAATCAGCACCTGATGAAAAATTACTAACTATACAGTTTCCTTCAGCGATTGAAGAAAACATAACCGCTCTATGTGAAATAGATTTATCAGAAGGAATAGTTATCTCACCTCTTAAAGGTACTTTTTGTTTTTCTACAGTCTTTATCAAAGCTATTTACCTCATAGAAATTTTATCATGAGTATTAATTTTTGTAAAAATTTAATCTTAAAATCTAAAGTTTTAAAAACAAAAGCCGATATTAAAAATATAGACTTGGAGTGTGTGTATTATGGAAGTAAACAAAATAAGCTTTTCTATAGGAATTTTTATTCCTCCTATGGATGAGGAACATCAACAAATAGCAAGACGCTTAAGAATGTATGGTATAACTCCAAGCGGAAACAAAAATGCAGATAAAGCAAAATTACATGAAATAGAATTAAGAGAAGCAAAAAAAGAAGACTGTGTTTCAAACAAATTTTTAACAGTAACAAAAGAGGAACAAGAAAAAATCCAAGAAAAAAAGAAAGAAAAAAGAAAAGAAATTAACCCTGAAAAATATCCTGACAACTCTAAAGCAATAGAAAATTTAGCTCAACAAAACTTTCTTGCTATAAAAATGAAGAATAAAAAAGAACCTTCTTAATCTCTAATCAAATTATAAATTTCATTACATTTTTTGAAAACATTTTTAGCATCAGAAAGAGATAACATATTTGGGCCATCACATAAAGCACAATCAGGATTAGGATGTATTTCAAAGAATAAAACATCAGCCCCGGCAGCCATCGCACATTTTGCTAAAGTTGGAACAAATCTTCTATCTCCACCGGTAGAATCACCGTTTGACCCAGGAGTCTGAACACTATGAGTTGCATCAAATACAACAGGATAACCAAACTCTTTCATAACAGGAATAGAGCGAAAATCTACAACCAAATTGTTATAACCAAATGTTGTTCCTCGATCTGTTAGCATTATATTTTTATTTCCGCTATCTTCTACTTTTTTAACGATAGATTTCATCTGTTCAGGTGCTAAAAATTGCCCTTTTTTGATATTAACAATTTTTCCGGTCTTTGCAGCAGCTACTAACAAATCCGTTTGACGACACAAAAATGCAGGAATTTGTATTATATCAGCGACTTCTGCAACAATCTCAGCCTGTTCCGGTAAATGAATATCAGTTACAATTGGTAAATCAAACTCTTTTTTTATCAGAGCAAGCATTTCCAGACCTTTTTCAATTCCTACCCCACGGTAAGAATTTATAGAAGAACGATTAGCCTTATCAAAAGAAGATTTGAAAACATAATTAATACCTAACTCTTCACAAACCTTTTTTAGTCCTTCTGCGGTTGTTCTCAAAACTTCCATTGATTCTATCGCACAAGGTCCAGCAAGAATTGTTAACTTATCTTTTCCTATCTCAAAATCTTTAAGTATCATAAGGCATTATCCTTTCGATAGTTCAATCATCAAAGCAGGCTGTTAATAGATATTTAATCTTGTCATTTTACCAAATGCCTGCCGATAATATATTCTTTCTTTTTGAAACTTTTTCTTTTTAGTAAAGAAAAAGTTATCCGATATCCCATCTTCCGCAAGTTCCGCCCCAACGAGCGATAATATTACCTTTTATATCACCAATTTTTTCAACATGGCCAACAGGTTCAGCACCTTCTAAAATTGTGATAACTTCACAATTATTAGAACAACCTGTACACTGACAAGTCACAGATTGGAAGTTCATATTTCCAACTTCCCAACCCTTAAACTTAGTATCAACTTCTGTATACTGATGATTTTCCATTGCTAATAATGCTGCACCAATCGCACCCATAGTTTGGTGATTTTCAGGAACAACAATTTTAGTATTCAAAGCTTCTTCAAAGGCTTTTACCATACCTGAATTTGTAGCAACACCGCCTTGGAAAGAAACAGTTGGTAATAATTCTTTACCTAAAGCCAAATTAGAAAGATAATTTCTAACAAGAGCTTGACAAAGACCATATAATAAATCTTCAACAGGATATCCTAATTGTTGTTTATGAATCAAGTCACTTTCAGCGAAAACCCCGCATCTTCCTGCAATTCTTGCAGGATTTTCAGAACGAAGAGCTGTTTCTCCAAATTTTTCAATAGGAACATTAAGTCTTTGAGCTTGGTGATCCAAAAAACTTCCTGTTCCGGCTGCACATACAGTATTCATAGCAAAATCTGTAACAATACCATCTCTTAAAATAATTATTTTACTATCCTGACCACCAATTTCCAAAATAGTTTGTACTCCAGGAATATTAGTACTTGCAGCCACAGCATGTGCTGTAATTTCATTTTTTACAACATCAGCTCCAACCAAAGCTCCTGCAAGATTTCTACCTGAACCTGTAGTTCCAACACCTTTTACAGAATAATCACAAATTGCTTGAGATACTATTTGTTTTAAACCATTCTGTACAGCATCCACAGGTTTACCTGCAGTCTTTAACATATAAGAATCAACGTACTTACCTTTTTCATCAACTAAAGCAAGTTTTGTTGTAACTGATCCAACATCTATTCCTAAATATACATCTAAACTCATCTTTTACCTTCTTCCCTTAATATAAAGTAATTATATCACAAAAGAATATAGGTAAAAGCTTTTGTTAACTATTTATTACGTTCTTCTTTCATTGCTGAAATTATAATGTTTCTAGCCTTCAAAGCTTCATCATGAGAAAGCGGCGAAACTCCTTTTAAAGGATAATCTATACCCAAATTTTCATACTTAGGAATCGCCATATCATGATAAGGCAATACATCCAAAGCTTTTATATTTTTTAATGGTGCCAAGAATTGTCCTAAACGTTTTAAATATTCTTCCTTATAAGTAATTTCAGGAACAACCACATGTCTTACCCACATCGGTTTATTTATATCAGATAAATATTTAGCAAACACTAAAATATTTTTATTAGAATGCCCCGTAAGCTTTTTATGTTCTTCATCATCAATATGCTTAATATCTAATAATACTAAACTTGTATATTTTAATAATTCATCAATTTTACTGGTATCATTTTTATTAAATAATAATCCTGAAGTATCCAAAGCCGTATGAATATTTCTTTCTTGAGCTTTTTTAAACAAATCTGTGACAAAATCCATTTGGCATAAAGGCTCTCCTCCTGTAACAGTAATACCTCCTGCACAGAATTCCTTTACACCTTCATATTGTTTTATAATTTCATCTGTAGAAAACTTCTGATTGTCTTTAAATTCCCAAGTATCAGGGTTATGGCAATATTGACATCTTAACGGACAGCCTTGTGTAAAAACAACAAACCTAATTCCAGGTCCATCAACAGTACCACAACTTTCAACCGAATGTATATTTCCAAAAACTTGTTCTGTCATAATAAATTACCTCTTTAATATATCTCATTATCCAAATTTTATTACAAAAGTAACTTATTACCAAGCTCAACCTCTAGTTTATTTGACTGCTTAGATAAAGCAGTAACAGTTCTTGTTAATATAACAGATAACGTAGAAATCTCGGCACCATTTAAATTTCCACTATCCAGCACCAATTCTTCCAAAATTCTTGCCAAACACTTGACATTCCAAATCTCAATACAAATTTTTTCAAATTTTTTGTAAAAAAACAGTTGTTCTTTTTTATCCATAATCCACCTTTATTAAATTTTGTTAAATAAATATTGGAGTATTTATCTTTAACAAGACAAATACATCTTAAATAATATCAAATTAAGACACATTTGTCAACATTCAGACAGAAATGTATAATTTAGTTATGGAAAATTTTGTAAAAAAGCAAATAAAATTATTACTTCTTCAAGAAGATATAAAATTAAAAGAATTGGCGATTTTGATGTCTGAAAAAACTAACAAAAAATATACTCCTGACTCTTTATCGCATAAAATAGGAAGAAACAGTATCACATACAGTGAAATGATTTGTATAGCTGAGATTTTGGGATATGAGATTAAGTTTATAAAAAAATAAGGTGCTATCAAAAGATAACACCTTATTTAAAATTTTATATTTACCTTTACCCCTTAGCAGCCGCAGTTGTTTCCTAAAGAACCATGGAATGTTCTTGAAATAACATCGTCTTGTTGTTCTTTAGTTAATTTAATAAAGTTTACTGCATAACCTGAAACTCTAACTGTAAGTTGAGGATATTTTTCAGGATGAGCTTGTGCATCTAGTAAAGTTTCTCTGTTGAATACGTTTACGTTTAAGTGGTGGCCACCTTTTTCAACATAACCGTCTAATAAATTTATTAAATTTTCTTCTTGTTGAGTTGTCATTTTATTATTCCTTTCTATTGTTTGTGAGGGGTGAAGCGTGAGGTGTGAAGAGCTCTTTAAAAAATTCTCATCACCCTTCACTCATCACTCTTCACTAAATTTATTTACCTCTATTGGCAAGTACCTTCGCAACATCCACAATCTAATTGGATATCCAAGTCACCCATAAACACTTCATCTTTACCTAAAGCATTAGGGATAATTGAGAATGTATTTGAGATACCGTCTTGAGCATCATTGAACGGTAATTTAGCAACAGATGCTAAAGATGCAACTGCACCGTGAGAATCACGACCGTGCATTGGGTTAGCACCAGGAGCTAGAGGGATACCAGCTTTTCTGCCATCCGGAGTGTTACCTGTTTTCTTACCATATACTACGTTAGAAGTAATTGTTAAGATAGACATTGTAGGAATAGAATTTCTATATGTATAGTGTTTTCTAATCATGTTCATGAATTTCTTAACGATATCTACTGCAAATTGGTCAACTCTATCATCGTTGTTACCATATTTTGGATAATCGCCTTCTACTTCATAATCAACTACAATACCATCTTCATCTCTAATAGTTTTAACTTTAGCATATTTAATAGCTGATAAAGAGTCAGCAACTACAGAAAGACCAGCGATACCTGTTGCAAAATATCTTTTTACATCTCTATCGTGTAAAGCCATTTGAGATCTTTCGTAGCAATATTTATCATGCATATAGTGAATACAATTTAATGTATTTACATATAAACCAGCTAACCATTCCATCATATCTTCATATCTTGACATTACTTCATCAAAATCAAGATATTCAGAAGTAATTGGTCTGAACTTAGGTCCGATTTGTTCTTTTAATCTTTCATCAACACCACCGTTGATTGCATATAATAAACATTTAGCTAAGTTAGCACGAGCTCCGAAGAACTGCATTTCTTTACCAACAACCATTGAAGATACACAACAAGCAATTGCATAATCATCACCGTGAGTAACTCTCATCATATCATCATTTTCATATTGAATAGATGAAGTTGTGATAGAAATATGAGCAGCATATTGTTTAAAGTTGTGAGGTAATCTCTTTGACCATAAAACTGTCATATTTGGTTCTGGAGCGGTACCTAAATTTTCTAAAGTGTGAAGGTATCTGAAAGAGTTTTTAGTAACCATATGACGACCGTCAACACCAACACCACCTATTGATTCAGTTACCCAAGTTGGGTCGCCGGAGAACAATGAATTGTATTCAGGAGTTCTTGCGAATTTTACTAATCTTAACTTCATAATGAAGTGGTCAATCATTTCTTGAGCTTCTTCTTCAGTTATTACACCGTTTCTTAAATCTCTTTCAATAAAGATATCCAAGAAAGTAGAAGTTCTTCCTAAACTCATAGCAGCACCATTTTGTTCTTTTACTGCTGATAAGTAACCAAAATATAACCATTGAATAGCTTCTTTAGCATTTTTAGCTGGTTGAGAAATGTCATAGCCATATGTTTGACCTAATTGTTTCATTTCTTCTAATGCTCTGATTTGTTCAGCAATTTCTTCTTTTAATTGAATTTTATCAGGAGTCATTTCACCATCTAAAGAAGCGTGTTGTTCTTTTTTATCTTCGATTAATCTGTCGATACCATAAAGAGCAATTCTTCTGTAGTCACCAATAATACGTCCACGTCCATAAGCATCAGGAAGACCTGTTAAAATAGCTGCGTGACGAGCTTTTCTCATTTCAGGAGTATAAACATCAAATACACCTTGGTTGTGAGTTTTTCTATATTTTGTAAAAATTTCAGTAACTTCAGGATCTACTTCATATCCATAAGATTTGCAAGAAGTTTCTGCCATTCTTATACCACCAAATGGTTGTAAAGAACGTTTTAGAGGAGCATCTGTTTGTAAACCAACGATTTTTTCTAAAGCTTTATCAATATATCCGGCACCGTGAGAAGTAATTGTTGATACAATCTTTGTATCCATATCAACAACACCACCATTTTCACGTTCTTTTTTGAATAAATCACAGCATTCTTGCCATAATTTTGTAGTAGCTTCTGTAGGACCTGCTAAGAAGCTTGAATCACCATCATAAGGTGTGTAGTTTTTTTGGATAAAATCTCTTACATTGATTTCTGTTTGCCATTTTCCGCCAACGAAATCGGTTGTAGAAGATTGTTTTTCTAATGTTAATTCTGACATTTTTATCTCCTTTTTTTTCGTCATACTTTGTGACAATTTTAACACTTCTAATTTTAATAATATTATACCGCGTAAATAAAATATTACACAGTTGTTTATACAACATTTATTAAATTTTTATTAAGATTTACAATTTTTACAAAAAAACTATTGCATATACTAAAAAAATCTGTATAATAAATAATCTAAAGTGTTAATGGAGGTTATGTGTATATGAATTACATGAGCATTCCAAGTTTTAAAAACCAACTAATCAAAAGTAATTTTGAAAAAATTTATGCACACGAGAAAGCTCATAAAAACGCAGCTGGAGCATTAGCAGGAGCTATTGTCATTGAAAAAAACGCACAAGGAATTCCTGTTGGCGGGCATGTTTCTATAAAAATGCCGACACTTAATCCTAAAAATCCAAAGCGTACAATTGAACAAGCTGACACAGTAATAAATTCCGCAATGGCTCCTTCTGATCCCTCAAGTCAAGACTATAAAGTTGCTGCTCAAGCTAAAAGTATTAAATCTCAAGCTATTGATTTACAAAACAAACAAAAAAAGAGGTTAGATTATTATGCTTAAAAACTTTTTGACTCTTATATATAGTTTATTAAATCCTCAATATAGTTATGTTTTTATAAAAGAAGAAAAATTTTAAATCTAAAACAAATCACTATGACTTCCTGTTATAACTAAAGTCAATACAAGAATATTCTTTTCGATTTTATATATCAATAACCAATCAGGTTCGATATGACATTCTCTGTATTTTGAATAGTTACCAGAAAGGCAATGATCTTTATGTTTTTGGGGTAATTCTTCTCCTGATGCTAAAATATTAATAACATTTTGCAACTTTGCTAAATCTTTTCCTCGCTTTTTCATCAACTTAAGCGAATGTTTCATTTGTGTAGAATATACTATTGAATACATTAATTAATCCTCTAGCATTGATTTCATAGCGTCTTCTACACTATTAAATTTCTTCGATAATCCAACCCCATTTTCTACATCTTCAATAGCTTTTATCGTTTCAGAATTAAGATTATTCATAGATATTTCAAAAGGAATTCTTTGCTCCCTTACAACAGTTCTTACAAACATATTTATAGCTGTAGACATTGTTAATCCAAACTCTTCACACAAACTATCAAATTTTTGTTTTAAATTATCGTCAATTCTAATACTAATATTTGATTGTGTCATACAAAAAACCTATTCTGTTAATACATTGTATCAACATTATAACATGTTTTCACCCTTTTTCAATAAAATGTAAAATAAATTAATTCATTATATTTTCTTTCATTTTTTTACTTCTAAGCTCTCTATGATATGTTATTGCAAATCTATGAGCTTCATCGCGGATTCTTTGTATTAAATACAGAGCATTCGAATCTCTTGGAAGTAAAATTGACTCGGATTGATTAGGAAGAAAAACTTCTTCTTCTCTTTTTGCTAATGAAACGAAATCAATTCCGCCTTCTCCTACCTTAATTCCCATTTCTTCAACGATTTGCATAACACTTGAAAGCTGTCCCTTTCCACCATCAATTATAATCAAATCGGGCTTCTCCCATTTCTTCTCCCCTAGACGAGATAATCGGCGTGATAAAACCTCTTTCATTGATAAAAAGTCATCCGGTTTACCTTCAGTTGATTTCACTTTAAACTTCCGATACGCAGTCTTTTTAGGAAGTCCGTTTTGAAACACAACCATTGATGCTACAGTATTTGTACCCTGAATATGCGAAATATCGTAACACTCGATTCTATTAGGAAAATTTGTAAGCTGTAATTTTTCAGCTAAATAAGAGCCAACCTCATTAAAATCATCTCTTATTTGAGCCATTTTTTTGAGTCTTGCATTAACTAATAAATTATCCGCATTTTTATATGCTAATTCCGCCAATTCCTTATATTTACCCCTACCGTAATTAATCGTAATTTTCTTTCCCGAAATTATCTTTAACCAATCCTCATATAAAGACTTATCCCCAATTTCTTCCAAATCTTTAGAAATTATTCTATCAGGAAACTCAAGCTTCAAATTCGTATAGTATTCTCTAAAAAAGGTCTCAAAATATTCGGTCTTATCAATATTATCTACAAAATAAGTGAAATCTTTTTTATCTATCAATCGTCCTTCTCTAATCATCATAATAACGATTGCTAAAATTCCATCCTCATAAATTACAGAAATAATATCTTCATTAAGCTTCGTATTTTCATAGACAACTTTTTGTCTTTCTAATGTCTTTTGTAAATCCAAGTAACTATCACGCATTTTTGCAGCTCTTTCAAACTGTTCAGCATCAGCATATTTTTGCATCTGTACTTGAATTTGTTTTAATAATTCAGTTTGTTTACCACTTAAAAATAATTCAACTTGCTTAATTAATTCTTGATATTCTTCTGGAGTCACTTTTCCCTGACAAGGAGCAAGACATTTTCCGATATGATAATAAAGACAAGGTCTATTTGAAAATTTTGGAGTCTTACACTGCTTTAGCGGAAAAAGTTTTTTTAAAAAATCCAATGTTGCATACATTGCACCGACATCAGTATAAGGGCCATAAAACCTACCTTTATCTGGATTTAAATTCTTCTTCCTAACGACCTGAATTCTTGGAAAATCTTCATCTGTAATCAAAAAATACGGATATTTTTTATCATCTTTTAATAAAATATTATATTTAGGCTTATGTTTTTTTATCAAATGCGATTCTAAAATTAAAGCCTCTACTTCAGAATCCGTAATTATATATTCTAATCTTTCAATTTGTGAAACTAAAACATTAGTTTTCACACTATCATGCTGTTTATGGAAATAACTATAAACCCTGCGTTTTAAGTTTTTAGCTTTTCCTACATAAATAATCTCGCCATCCTTATTGTAGTAAAGATAGCACCCAGGCTGTTCCGGAACGAGCTTTATAGTATCACGCAAAATATCATTCATAAAGATATTATACAACATTTCAATATTGATATTAATTAAAAATAGATATGTAATCTTTTTCTATTTCTTTTTGAAAACTAAATGGAATTTTATCAAACTCTAATATATCAACAATTATCGGAATATCACTATCATTAATAAGCTCTTTTAACTCAAAAAGACTTTTATTCACATCATTAAAAGATTTCACAACAAGATCTAAGTCACTTGCCTCATGTGCCTCTCCGTTAATCCGACTTCCATAAGCCCAAATTTCTGCATTAGGACAATAATTTTTAAAAACATCTAAAAGGATTTGTAAATATTGAGGTTTAATAAAGAGTCTATCCATTTTCAATCATAGCCTTTAAATTCTTGACATCCTTTAAAAAATCATCAATCAAACATAGAGTCTCTTCTGCAAAAGCTCTGCCGTAATCATGAGCAGTATTATTTCTATTATCTCTATATTTCATCCAACGTTCAGCTTCTTCATTATTAATCAATGAATATTTATAAGCGTGTCTGAATAAATCTTTAAAAGTTAATATATCTGCAGCTTTTTTACTTGAGAGATATGGTACAAGCCTTTTTCTTAAAAGCTTCCCACTTTGTTCCAATGTCATTTCAAAACCTTTTACAAGAGAATTTCTATACATTTCATAATCTATAGTCCCCTCTTTTGTTTGCTTGATTAGAGTATATGCTTTTTCTAAAGTTTCAATACATCTTGATAAATATTCAGTATTAAGTTCCATAAAAAATCCTTACTAAAGCTTATGATTTACATATTATTATAACATCTAAAGCTCATTTGTTTTATAAATAAAATAGCCTTCATAATTATAACTTGCATCAATACCTTTCATATAGACCTCACTATCGTCTATCTGACTAGTCAATGCCTGTTTTAATAATTCTCTAATTTCAACATCCTTGATAGGACTTCGCTCCATTGCAAGCAAATAATCCTCTTTATCAACCATATTCCAATCAACGACTTTACCTATTTCCTTCTTTAAAATCAAATCCAGCCAAATACGAGTACTTCTTCCATTCCCTTCTCTAAAAGGATGAGCAACATTCATTTCTACATATTTTGCTATTATTTCTTCATAAGTCGATTGAGGCATTTTTTCAATATGCTCTAAAGCTTGTTTCAAATACATTACAGGTGCAAAACGGAAATTACCTTTTGCAATATTAACATCTCTAACTTCGCCTGCAAAATAATAAATTTCATCAAACAAATATTTATGAATTTTAGATAGCGTATCAAAAGTACCGGCTTCAAATAAATCAAGTAAACCTTTTTCAAACAATTCAAGAGCTTTTTTCTTACTTATCTTTTCTTCTTGACGAGCAAGTTCTGATGAATCATTAATACCAAGCTTATTTTCTAAAACCATATAATACCTTCCAACACTATTGTAACATATAAAGTAGGTTTATTGAAACCCTAGGCTTTATTTTCCTCTTTTTCTAATGAATCTTTTAGATAAATTAAGTTACTAATTACACTCACTTCGCTCATAATATCCGCAACACTTTCATGCAAATACTGCAAGCTTTCATGCAAGCCATCAATTCTTCTATCGATTTTTCTCTCTAATTTTTCTTTTAACATATCGCATGCCCTTCCCGACAAATAGTTTACAGACTTTTTTACTAATTTAGTTCAAAATGGATTATATGTCAAGATTAAAACTTTTAGGAAAAAATATCAGACGATTTAGAGAACAAAGAGGTTTATCACAGTTCCAACTTGCAGAACGTGTTAAATTTTCTCGAGAATACATTGCTGATATAGAAAATGGACATAAAAGAATTAGCCTAAAGGGTTTATTTGCAATAGTTGATGCTTTAGAAATCAAATGCTCTGACATTATTGATTTTGAATAATACTATGGACGAACAAAAGATATTAGAGAATTTTGGATTACATTTCAAACTATACAGAACCAAATTAAAAATTACTCAAGATATGGTAGTTGATAAAACTGGTTTCAGTAAAAGCTATATAAGCAATGTTGAATGTGCAAAACATAACCTTTCGCTTGTAAATGCTATCAAACTTGCAAACGTTGTCGGTAAGACCATAGAAGAGATGGTTACTGACTTAGATTAGTTTTTACTTTACAAAATGTAAAAAATAAGCAATTTATAATTTTACCTGTTTTTATAGATGTATGAAAATAGATAATGATTATAAATTAAAGTATTATTCCCCAGTATTTACCTCTTGTGGCAGAGATGTTTACGGCACAGTAGGACAATTAATGCATAGAAATGATACAAGTCTTTTCCGCATGGATTTAGGTAATTGGGATAAATTTGCTGAATACATTGGTGAGAAATTTAAAAATGTACAAAAAGCTAACATATATAGCTTATCATCTTCCGCTGGCGATGAAGTTTATTCTCTTATAATGAAACTAATTGAAAAATATGGAGAAAATAATTCAAAAAAATTCTTTCCTATAATAGCTTCAGATTATGATTCAAAAATCATTAAAATGGCAAAAGAAGGTTTCTTACCTATGTATGAAGGAGATGATACTTTAATAAACCGAAATACAAACGGAAAATTTAATGAATATTTTGAAGTCATAGATTATATCCCGGAATGTATAAAAGATATGGATATATTTTTCGATTTTATAGCCAAGGTAAAACCTATATTAAGAGATAAAGTTGTATTTAAAATAGCTGATGCGACAGAAGAATGTAAATTGGTAGAACCAAATAATTCCATCGTAATGGCAAGAAATTTTTGGCCATATTTAAAAGATGAGAACAAAAGAATACAACTAGCAAATGATTTATATAAAACTTTAGATAAAAATTCTGCTGTAGTAATTGGTAAATTTGATGACAACTCAGGGGCATTTACTTCTAAAAACTTATACGATGCAGGTTTTAGATGTAATCCTGAAAATTATTATATTTACGAAAAAAGTGCAATTCCATTAACTGACATGTACTATTTTAAATAAATATTAGAACTAATGCCCAATTTTTAATAGTGCAACTCCAAATAAAATTAAAATCACACCAAAAGCCCGCATTAAGCTAAATGTATCGTGAAAAACAATTACGCCAAGAGCAAATGTGCAAGCTGCTCCAATACCTGTCCAAACAGCATAAGCAGTCCCTACAGGAATTGTTTTTTGAGCAAAAAACAAAAATACTCCGCTTAACGTCATTGCTATAATTGCAAAAATTATCCAAATAATTTTCGAATTTCCTAAAGAAGCCATCTTTAGACCAAAAGGCCAACCAACTTCAAATACAGCAGCGACTAATAAATAAACCCAGCCCATTTATTCATCTCCTGCTAAACATTTGAATTAATTATTCTATCAATACAAGCCTTAGGAGAATATAACCATTCTCGTCTTGAAATTCTTGAAACTTTTAAACCTGAACGTTCAATTATTGCTTGCTTTTTCATATTTGAAACCTTAGCGGAAGTTTTATCTTCAACACCATCACATTCGATTACAAACTTATTGTCCACAAGTAAATCTACGCTCAATCCTGCTATATCGACTCCACAAACAACATCATGTCCTAAATCTCTAAAAGCTTGAGCAACTTCTTTTTCAAAGAAATTTTTATAAACATTTTCATCAAAGTCATCAGAATTTCTTAATGCATACCTATTTTCATACTCTTCTACAAAACCTAAATAACTTCTTAAAATACCTTCCGGTAATTCTCTAGGATTTTTTGAGATAAAATTAATCATTTGATATCTTGCTCTTGTAATTGCAACGTTAAATAAATTAGGTTTTTGTAAGAATATTAAACTTTGAGGGAAACTATTATTTGCATAAGCCCAAGAAGCCAAAATAATATCTCTTTCATCACCCTGAAAAGTATGAGCTGTTCCAATTTCAATTTGATGTTTTTCCATCATATGTTCAGATAAAACTTTTGAAACAGAAATCTTAAGTTGCTCTACTTGAGCTCTAAACGGAGAAATTATACCGATAGAAACAGGTTTTTCTGGATTCTTTCTTTCATCCTCAACAACTATTTCATGCAATCTTTTTACAAGAGCTTCAATTTCAGGAAGATTTCTTGTAGCATCAAAATCAACTTTTCCATCAGGCACGACAACAGTTTCTAAAACTTTCTTAGTATTATCATTCCTTCTCATCACTCTTATTCTTCCACCATAGAATTCTTTATTAGAATAATTAATAATAGGAGGTAAACTTCTAAAATGTTCATCCAATAAAACTGGATGCATAGAATAATAATTTGCTAAATCAAACATAGAGTTTGTTCTAAATCTCCACATGAGCTGATATCTGTCATTGATACCATATTGAGAAAGAAACGATTGTTCTTTAGCTTTTTCCAAAAATGATAAATGAGGTAACTGTTTATCATCTCCAACAACTACAGCTTTCTTTGCTCTGTATAAAATTGGAAAACAGCTTGCAATATCACATTGAGAAGCTTCATCTATAATTACAACATCAAAAAGCCCTGGTTTCATAGGAAGAGAACCTGAAACCGCATAAGTTGTAACACACCAACAAGGAAAAGCTTCTAATAAAGGTTTGAAGTCTTCTGTTTCAAGAAGCCTGTTTTGAAGATTTTTCTTTCTTTCTACTAAAGATTTTGAATGAACAAAGAGTCTTTGACGCTTAATAGGATCTTGCATAAGTCCTTTTAAAGCAGATCTTCTTTTTGTTTTCAAAATATCAATAGCAAGACGCTTTTGTTTCTTTTTCATATTTCTTATCTGTTCAGAAAAAACATGAATATTTCCAATTGTCTGAATTTCAGTTTCAATTTTTCTAGCCTTACAAATTAATTTTGCATATTCTAGTTCATTTTTTAATATTGCTAAATTTTCATTATTAACATCAAAACTATTTATTTTTAGAGCTTTTTTAAGATTTCCAATAGCAGAAATATTTTTTAATCCTGCAAAAAAGCCGGATTTTTCAAGATTACTACTCAATAATTTAATAGAATTCTCAACTAAATTTATTTCATCTTCTTTTAAAACATTTTTAATAAATTTAGGATTCAGATGCATTGGCTCTTCTAACTTAATCTGTTCATTAACCCCAGTCCAACTTTCTTCTAATTTTATAATCTTTTCAGATTTTTTCTCTAAATCAGAAATAGCTTTTAAAAGCTCTTCCATATCAGAAACATCACAAAGAATAGAATTTTCTACACCTTCATCCAAATCAACTTTATTAGCTAACAAATCCTGAAGCTGCATACTCAATTCTCTTTGATAATTTAACCTACCAGCTCTCAAAGCTAAAAACGGAGCACCTAAATCATTTAATCTTTCCGCAATAACATCAACCGCTTTATCCATTCTTGAAGCAACAAGTACCGTTTTACCATTTGCTATTAAATGTGCTGCAAGATTCACTATTGTTTGAGATTTTCCTGTTCCAGGAGGACCGAAAACTGATACTAATTTTGAATTTTCTACATTTTTTATAACATTCAACTGAGCATCTGATAAAGACAATGGAGTTACAGGAAAAAAGTCAGCCAAAGTCTTCTGTTGAGTATCTGTTGGTTTAGATTGAGTATACTCTTCATTAATCAAATTAAGAACAGTTTCTCTATATACTCCGCTCGGTTTTTCTGCTATTTGAGTTAACTCATGTAAAACTCCTGCAGTTACAGAGGGGCGCTTTGTTAAAATAATTGCACACTGATTAGTTAAACTGATTTTATCAAGTTTTATCTGTACCTTCTTAGCATTTTCCTCTTCTTCTATTATTTCATCTATATTTTCAGAAGTAATTTTATTACCTTCACTATAAAAATCTTTTTCTATATTATCTTCTCTTACAATATTGTCTGCACTTAAAGAAACATCAATATCAGGCACAATAGATTTAAGGGTTGTTAAAAATATATCTAATTTTTCTTGCGTAATTGGAACAGTAGGAACAACATCAAGCAATCCTTCTAACAATTGTTCTGTTTCATCTTCATCATCACTTTTTTTCATTAAAGCAGTTAAAGCGCCAGTATTCAACGAAATAAATTCATCCGTTAACATGCAATTTATATTCACTCCGTTACGTTCTAAACGACAAGGAGAATACAAAAGAGGAGTTAAAAATTCATTTTTTTTACCTGATTTATTTTTACCAACAAGGAAAATGTACCCATAAATCAAATACTTATCCTTTTGACTTGTCTCAGATTGAATCATAAGTTCAGTAAGCTTAGGATCTGACCCTTCAAGACGTAAATATTCAAGCCCTTGAGTAAACAAAATATCTTCTTCATTTAGAAAAATCCATTTATTATCCTTATCAGCCTTCAAATTTCTAAAAGTAGAACTTTTTACTTCCTCCCTTACACAATCGTGTAAATATTGACTTAATTTTTTTATAAAACTATTGTTAAATGCTGAATTAATTGCTCTTGTTGCTTCTTGTAACATGATTTTCCCCTCTTACGCATATTTTTTTAAATTATACCACACGTTTTTATAAATAAAAAATTTTATACATCCAAAGTTTCTTCCAAAAACTTTTTCAGATTTACAGGAAAATCTTTAGGAATATTATCCAAAGGATTTTTTATAATATTCAAATCTTCATCCAATGATTTTGTTGTTATTTTCGTCATAAATTCAGCAAAAATTTCTAATAAAGAAGATTGATTTACCGAATAAGTACCTAAAAAATTATTCAAATAAAATTTATCACTTTTCGAAATATTACATTTATCTAATTCTTCTATTTTTTTCAAACCACAAGAACAAGGTTTATGATAAATTTGCTTCATTATTGGGCAATTGCCTTCATAACCATATTTTTTATAAATTAAATCTAAATGAATAGAATGAAACCATTCATGCAAAGGAATAGCTAAAAAATGAGAAGAAGATAAAGATTTTCTAAAATTCTCATACGTAGTAACTAAATCTTGAAAAATTACAGAATCAAAAAACATCTTTCTTAAAAAAATTGTTCCTGCGACAAAAGGTAACTCATTTTTTAAAACCTTCTTAGTATCAACATTACAAAAACCAAATAAATTATTCTGAAATTTTTCAATCCCTTCTTCCTTTTTAAACACTCTTATCATTCTTGGCTGATAATCTAATGGTAAATGATATTTTCCTGAAATATCATTCAAAACATCACATATTATAGTGATTGAACCTGACAAAGATTTTGAATTTAAAAAATTTGCATTCGTTCCAAGTTTTCTAAAATCAGCTTCAATTTCAGATACATTTATTTTTTTAAAATCTTTTACTAAATTTCTTGTTAACCCAGATTTAAAAGTTAAAGAAGTAGATGATAATATTCTATCCATATTCAAATAAAAACCAAAAAATTTTTTTTTGTCAAAATCTTCTTGTATTTTTTATTTTTAGATGTAAAATAATAAAAATTTTAAAAGAAAGGAGTTTATGATGAAAATTCAAAAAATTGAAACTAAAAATCAACCGACAACAACAACTCAAAATTTTGGAGCTATTAAACTAAGAAAATCTAATTTAAGAATGCCAGAAGCATTAACAAAAGACACTTTAAATTTAAGCAAAAATTTACCCGATAATGCAAAATCAAAAGATCTAAAATATTTTGGAAATGCAGAAGTAGGTGGCTGCGGTGGAAACAATAATATGGATGATGGCGACGTAGCAAAAGCTTTTCTTATTTGGGGAGCTGCAATTGCCGCAGCTGCATTATTATAGAGATTTACTAAAAAAACGAAATCTTTTTACAAAGATTTCGTTTTTTTAATTCAATTGTAGGAGTTATAACTCAACTTAATATGATATTCTTATGTATTATATAATTTGAGGTATAATATGAAAAAAGTATTATTAACATTTATCCTAGCGCTAAGTTCAATTACTTATGCTGCAGAAGTAACTCAACAAAATGTACAACAACCCTTAACTGTACCACAAAACATTATTTTCGAAGATTGCACTAAATTATTTGCAACAAACAAAGAAAAATTATTTTATCTAACACTAGCATCATTATCAGCAAATAGATTTTTGATTGATGAAGTTCAAACAACTAACGGTTATGTAATCTTTACTGTTAATAAAAATCAATATATTGCAACAATTGCAGGTGTTGATAATGCAAATTCTATTTTAAAAATCACTCCTTGTAATAATGTATATAATTTCCCACCGGGAATTTTAGTAAACACTTTTAAATACATCGACTTAAATATAAACACAGAACTAAAAAGCTAAAACCAACTATGAAAAGAATATTAATTATATTTGGCATATTTTTGTTAGTGATTGGAAAAATTTTTGCAGAAGAATTCACACTACAAGCTGGGGTTTCAATTAATGACATTCCAAAAGCTTTTTTTGGAAGCTGGAGAGTTAATGCTAAATTAGAAGATACAAATAGCTATACAACATTTAAACCTCAAAGTGTAGATATGTGGAATTTATCAAGAGTTGGAGATAAAGTAACATTATCAAACCCTTTTAGCGGAGCTAATGCCGAAATATCAGTAAAAACAATAGAAGGTAACTTAATTGTTTTTTCTAAAAAAGCACCATATGATAATAAAATTCTTATTGATACTGTGACAATAAGACTTAATGAAAACTCATTTAGCGGAATTAATGAATTAACATTAGAATCATATTCAATGGTTGATAATCATTTAATGAAAACAGAAAAAGCAAGATATAAAATCTCCGGAGAAAAAATTTCTGGAGAAAGTATTTTAAAATAAAACACTTAAAACAAGCTTCTTTACAACTAATCGAAAAAATAGTACAATAAACAGGTTAATATAAGTATATGAGAGGAATTGACATATGAAATTTTACATGCAAGTGTTGATAGCACTTGGACTAGGTTTAAAAAGAAATTGGCATATATTTGTCGGTTTAATTTTAGGTGTCATCGTAGGTATTTGGTTACATAACGAACCTAACCCTATTATTATGACAACATTGACTTTTATCGGACAATTATTCATAAGATTAATACAAATGATAGTCATACCATTGGTAATCTCAGCAATAGTTATTGGTATAACAAGTGTTGGAGACAGTAAACAAATCGGTAAACTTGGCACTAAAATGATTTTTTATTACAGTATAATAACTGTACTAGCAGTAACAATTGGAGCAAGCTTAGCTCTTTTATTTAAACCTGGATTAGGGGCTGCTCATTATATAAACCTAGATATTGCAACTAATATCCAAGCTCAAGTAGCAGCAACAATTGAAGAACAACGCGGAAATCTTCTAAACATATTCTTAGGATTTGTCCCTAAAAACCCTCTATCTGCTATAGCAAGCGGAGATATGGTTCCAATAATAGTATTCGCTTTAATATTTTCTTTAGCTCTTGCTAAAGCCGGTGATATAAACAGACCTTTTGTAAGCTTTTTTGAATCAATATTTGCAGCAACAATGAAGATTACAGATTGGATTATGTGTTTTGCAGCACCCGGTGTTTTTGCGCTTACTGCTGTTGCAGTATCATCTTTCGGTGTTGACATATTTATGAGCATCTCTAAATATTTAGGAGTACTCGCACTAGGTTTTGCAATACAATTCTTTGTTGTATATCCTGTATTTTTAAAAATATTTTCAAAAGTTCCTGTTCTAATGTTATATGCAGCAATAGCAGAAGCTATGATGGTAGCTTTTGGAACAGCAAGCTCATCAGCTACACTACCTTTAACGATAGCTTGTTGCGAAAAAAGAGGAATTTCACACAAAGTATCTAGTTTTGTTCTTCCTTTAGGAGCAACACTTAATATGGATGGAACAGCTATGTTGCAAACTATAGCAGTAATATTCTTAACTCAGGCTTACGGAGTTGAACTAACTCCATTCCTAGTAGTACAAATTGCGGTGTTAGCAATAGTCGCGTCAAGTACTTGTGCAGGAATTCCTGGAGCTGGTTTAATTACAATAGCATTAGTTCTTAACGGTATGGGACTAAGTCCTGAACAATTAGTTGCAGGATTTGCGTTCTTATTCACTATTGAAAGAATAACTGATATGATGAGAACTTTATTGAATGTAACTTCTGACGCTGTTGTTGCAGCCGCAATTGCAGACAACGAAAACGAGATTAATTATGATTTATTAAATAACCCAGAAGAATATGGAGATATAATAAACTAAAATATAAATTAATAAACTGTAACAACAAAAAGAGGAATTTATAGTTCCTCTTTTTTTATTAGTTGTATAATAAAATTCGGAGGATAGCTTATGAACAAAAATAACATTGATTGGAGTAACCTTGGTTTTGGTTATATAAAAACTGATTACAGATATATAGCAAATTATAAAGATGGCAAATGGGACAGCGGAATATTATCCACTGACGAAAATATTGTAATGAATGAGTGTGCTTGTGTATTACAATATGCCCAAACTTGTTTTGAAGGAATGAAAGCTTATCGTACAGAAAACGGAAAAGTTGTTTGCTTTAGACCGGATTTAAATGCAAAAAGAATGGCTGATACGTGTAAAAGATTAGAAATGCCGGTATTTCCGGAAGACAGATTTGTAGAAGCAGTAGTTGAAACTGTAAAAAGAAATATTGATTATGTTCCACCATATGGATCTGGCGCAACACTTTACATTAGACCTTATATGTTTGGAATAAACCCTGTAATGGGGGTTAAACCTGCTAGTGAATATCAATTCCGTGTCTTTACATCTCCGGTCGGACCTTATTTTAAAGGAGGGGCAAGACCAATAACATTAAGAGTTCCTGATTTTGATAGAGCAGCACCTTTAGGAACCGGACATGTTAAAGCCGGTTTAAATTACGCAATGAGCCTTCATGCAATAGTAGATGCTCATAATCAAGGGTATAATGAAAACATGTATTTAGATTCTGCAACAAGAACAAAAGTTGAAGAAACAGGTGGTGCAAATATTATTTTTGTGACAAAAGATAATAAAGTTATTACACCTAAATCAAATACGATATTACCATCAATCACTAGAAGATCTCTTATGTACGTAGCAGAACATTATTTGGGTCTAAAAGCAGAAGAAAGAGAAATAAAATTTGAAGAAGTAAAGAATTTTGCAGAATGTGCCTTATGTGGAACTGCTGCAGTACTTTCTCCTGTAGGAAAGGTTGTAGACCACGGCAAAGAAATCTTATTCCCATCAGGAATGGAAAAAATGGGACCGATAACTCAAAAATTATATGATACTCTAACAGGAATTCAAATGGGAAGAATTGAAGCTCCTAAAGGATGGATAAAAGAAATCTGTTAAATAAAAACTATAAAAAGCGGTATTTAAAATACCGCTTTTTATTTATGCATTAGGATTAAAATCTTTTTTAGCTTCACCTAAATTATATGTATTATAAATATTAGAATACAATTTAGCAGCTGCTTCAGCATTACTTCTTTGTGTATATTTTAATAAAGCATCAAAACCTTTTTTGTTAATAGTACCATCAACATTATTTATATCCGGAGAATCTGATTTACTTAACATATCAGCAGCAATTATACTTGAACCATATTCAGCAATATCAATTTTACCATCCTTATTAATATCCAAAGCTTCTGATGTAAAAGTTTCATCCGGAGCGAATTTATTATCTAAATCTTTTACACTAAGCTCTTCAACTTGCCCTAATTCTTCATAAGCAGCACCTAAAATGGCTTGCTTATCTATTTGTCCTTTTTGCATCTGTGGCATATAACGATATTCAAACTGCAAAGGAGGGAGAGCTCTTAAATATTCATCATTCTCTTTTAAAAATTTATCTAGCTTATCAGCATTATTTTCAGCAGCATTCTGCGATAAACTAAAATCCAAAATAGGTGCAGAATTCATATTATCAGCAACAATAGGCTTCTCTAGATATGAAAAATAATTTTCGACTGCATTTCTTCCATACCTAACAGACGGATTTGTTACCTTGTTATCATATTTACCTTTACTACCGTCAATATTTGCTACACCATTATTAACTTCAAACATATAGAACTTACCTCCACACATTTATATAAAAACATTTGAGCTTTAAAAATTGCTTTTTTGTAAAAAAATATTTACAAAATCAATTTTAAAGAATAATTTTGTTATAAAATAAATCTGATGAGGAGTAATTTTTAAATGACCGAATTTCTATTTATTAATGGAGAATATGTTGACGCAAAAACAGCAACAATTCCAGTTAGAACTCATGCATTTTTATATGGAACCTCTGTTTTTGAGGGTATTAGAGCGTACTATAATAAAGAAGAAAACCAACTTTATGCATTTAGAGTAAAAGAGCATTATGAGAGACTCTTAAGGAGTGCCAAAGTTATGTGGATGCAAAGTCCATACTCTTTGGAAGAATATTGTAAAATAACAAAAGAATTGCTAAGAAAAAATAAATACAAAACAGATGTATATATAAGACCAACACTTTACAAATCCTCACAAAAAGTTGGTCCAACTCTTACAGATAACGAAGACTCTTTTTTAATATTTACAACACCTTTTGGAGACTATTTTGATGCAGATAAAGGCTTAAAATTATGTGTTTCTAATTGGAGAAGGACTTCTGATAATGCCATTCCACCAAGAGCTAAAATCAGCGGAGCTTACGCTAATTCTGCCCTAATTAAAACAGATGCTCACGAAGCAGGATTTGATGATGCTGTTGTATTATCAGAATCCGGTCAAGTTACAGAAGGCTCTGCAATGAATATCTTTTTAGTAATAAATGGAGTTTTAACAACTTCAAATACAACTGATGACATACTCGTAGGAGTAACCAGAAATACAGTTCTAGAATTAGCAAAAGAATTAAATATACCTATTAAAGAAAGAGCCATTGACAGAACTGAATTATATCTAGCTGATGAAGTATTCTGTTGTGGTACAGGAGCACAAATAGTACCTGTAGAAAGCATTGATCACAGAATCATAGGTAATGGTAAAATCGGAAAAATCACCAAGCAAATTTCGGACTTATATTTTGAAGTTGTTAGAGGTAATGTAGAAAAATTTAAGGATTGGTGTACGCCTATTTATGATTAATTTTTTCGGAAAATGTGTAAAAAACCTTTATAGAAGTATCTGTTATTTAATAACAGGTCGATCAAGACTTACTCATATAATAAACCAAGCAGCAGCTATAAGTTACGATTCTTTACTAATATCATTAGTAATTGCTTTTGTATCTGCCGCAGTCATCGCAATACAAGTATCCAAACAATTTTTAATGTCTGGGGCGGAGGCGTATGTCGGAGGCTCTATTGCAATCGTTATGATAAGAGAAATCGCTCCAGGATTTGTCGCTTTAGCAATTGGAGCCAGAGCCGGAACTGCAATTTCAGCAGAAATTGCAAATATGCAAGTAACTTCACAAGTCGATGCTATTAAAACATTAAAAGTAGACCCTGTAGGATACTATTTTGCACCAAGGCTATTGGCAGCAGCAACTACGGTCCCAATGGTTGTTATATTGGCAGAATTAGTTGGAATTTCCGGAGGGCTTTTTGTTTCAAAAGCTACAATAAATCTTCATCCTTCAAGATATATAAACTCTGTCTGGCTATGGCTAAATGCTAGAGATATTTATATTAGTATATTTAAAGGCTTTATTTTTGGAACATTAATAGCACTTGTTTGTGCTACACAAGGATATGAAACAAAAGGTGGTGCAAAAGATGTAGGAGAATCTACAACAAAAGCTGCCGTTTTATCTACTGTATATATGTTAATTGCAGATTTTTTAATAAATTTAGTTTTTTATCTATAATTACAAGGAAAGGATATATAAAATGAAAATTCTATCAATCAACAACATGACATTTAATTCAAAAATTAATTACAATAAAACCATAAAAGCAGGCTTTGATTTAGCCCAGAAAAGTACCAATTCTCCAAGAAAAAAAGATTTAGATTTTGCTAAAAACTTCGCTGATAATATCAGAACTATTTTAGAAAACAAAAATAAAGATACAATAATTATTAATGAAGAAAAAAAAATTTTAAATGACTATATCCCGAATGAAGGTTATAAATGTTCTGTTGAAATCAACCAAATTGCATCTAATACTGATAAAAAAACAACAAATAAATATATAGATACACTAAAATCCCAATTAGAAGAAACAATGGCTCTTGTTGAAGAATTAAAAGAAAAATATAGTAAAGCTCTAATAGAAGAATTAGATAACTTAGAAAATCAGATTAAGAAATCTAATATCTAATTTGATAATACTTTTTTCTCGTGATATTATTATTAAATACTAGAGTGGAGCTAAAATGGTATTAAATAATAATGAACAAAAAACGTATGAACTTGTTTCTAAATGGTTAGAAGAATACCATTTAGAAACAGATAAGTACAAAAAAACAAAGATCAAAGCTCTTATAGTTACTCAAATGTTTCCGATAATAAAACGTATTGCAAAAACAATAGCAAGACGTTCTTATGACCCAATTGAAGATATGGTTCAAGCAGGGGCAATTGGTCTTTTGAAAGCAATTGACAGTTATTCTAAAAATATTAATAATAACTTCAAAATTTATGCAGGTTACTTAATTATTGGAGAAATGAAACATTTCCTTAGAGATAAACTTAATACGATTAGAGTTCCCAGACACATACAAGAATTATCATATCGTATTAACACCTTTACTAGAGATTTAACTATCAATGAATTAAACGAATTAACAAATGACAACGTAGCTGCAGCTCTAAATGTAACAGCAAAAGAAGTAGACTTTGCAAAACAAGCTGATAGAAGAAAAAACACTTTATCTTTAGATGAAATTTATATGTCAGATTCCGGACACTCCAACTACGAAGAAATGATTACCGGAATAAATTATAAAGAAGCTCTTGAACTTGAAGATTCTAAAATCATTCTAAAAGAAGTTATAGAAAAACTTCCGGAAGAATATAAAAAACTCGTTAATTTATATTATTACAATGATTTTTCACAAAAAGAAATTAGTGAAAAACTCAATATGACACAAATGCAAGTTTCAAGAAAACTAAAAAAAGCTTTTAGCATACTTTATAAAATGATAGCAGATAATATAGAAGAGGTCTAAAGTGGATTTATATACCTATGGTCTTTTTTGGATATGTATAATAGGTCTTTGTATGGGGAGTTTCTTCAATGTTGTAATACTTCGTTCTTTAGCAGATGAAAGTATAGTTTTCCCACCTTCTAAATGTCCTAAATGCGGGAATAGACTCAAATGGTGGCATAATATTCCTGTTCTATCATACGTTTTACTTAAAGGGAAATGTTATTTTTGTAAAGAAAAAATTAGTATACAATACCCCATTATAGAAGTAATAACAATGTTATCTTTTGCTATAACGTACATTAAATTCGGTTTTAGCCTAAAAACTTTATTTATAATTATATGGTTATCCGGCTTCATTATAATGTCTACAACTGATATAAAAGAAAAAATAGTTGATTGCAATATCGCAATATTTATTAGTATAACAGGTCTTTTGTACAATTTCTTAATATCCGGTTCTAATGGACTTTTAAATTCTTTTTTAGGACTTTTATTAGGAGCTTTAATATTAGAAATTATCGCACGAAGTGGATATCTTGTTGCAAAAACACGTGCAATGGGCGAAGCTGATACATATGTTGCGGGAGCTTTAGGAGCAATTTTTGGCTACCAAAACATTTTATTAGTTCTCTTATATAGTTTAGTTACAGCTATGATTTTTATTATTCCAATGTTTTTATATAATCAATTTAAATCAGGCAATAAAAAAACTTGTATATTATCAATATTATTTATCTTATCTATATTAGTATTTACAACCCTTGTTCAAAATTACTACTCAATGTTTTTTGTAATTATAAGCGGAATTTTATTATCAATTTCAATACTTAGCTCTTTAAAAACAGAACAAAACAGAAACTATCTTCCATTTGTTCCACCACTTATTATTGGAGCTTTATATTTTATTTTTTTTAATGTAAACTTCTAACTATGAGTGTATCATATCCAAATCAATATAGAAATTATTGTATATTCGACATAAAAGAACAAAAAACTCTTCCAGAGATAAAAGCCTCTCTTGAAAATCCTAAATCAGAGGAAGAAGTTTTAGAAAATTTATACACATTAAATTTAATACTTGATAAAGAAGGGATAAATGAAAATGTATTATCTATGTATCCCGTATTATCAAAATACAACGATACAACCTCCCCAAATATCCAAACTTTTTTAGCAGGAATTTATAGAAAGACTAAAATACCAGATGCTTTTGGTCCTCTTTGTGCAATGCTTATAAGAAACTCAATAACTCCTCCAAAAGATTGTAATTTTGATCCTAACGAAGAAATCGGAGGAGCTATCCTAAACTACTTAGCTTAAAGCTTTTTAAACTAAACAAACATCTTCTATAGCCCTTAAAGCTTTCAGATTTAGAGGAATCAGCTCTTTTTTCTTTTCACCTAAAACTTTTTCTACAGCTCTTTCTAAAAATTCTTTTGAAACAATCTCAGAAGCTGATGCTAACACGCCTAAAGAAACTATATTGGTAACTTTTGAAGAACCTAATTTATTTGCAATCTCTGTCATTGGAGCAAAAACATAATTAATATCACTTCTAGGACGCGAATCCGAAACAAGAGTTGAATTAGAAACAATTGTTCCACCTGGTTTAACTCTATTAACAAATCTATCAAACGATTGTTGATTTAAAACCAAAGCAATATCTGTATCCTGTTTATGTACAGAACTAACTTCCTCATCAGAAACAACAATCTCACAATTTACTGTTCCACCACGCATTTCAGCACCATAACAAGGATACCAAGTAACATTTTTACCTTCTAGCATAAACGCATTTGCTAAAACCGTACCGGCAAGCAAAATACCCTGACCGCCAAAACCTGCAAGTATAAAATTAGTTTCCATCTTTGCTTACCTCCTTAAATACACCCAAAGGAAAAACAGGAATCATTTCTTCTCGTACACGTTTATGAGCATCTTCCGGAGTCATATGCCAATTTGTAGGACAAGAAGACAAAATTTCCACAAATCCAAACCCCAAACCATCCAATTGAACCTGAAAAGCTTTTTTAATAGCTTGTTTAGCTTGATTAATATGTGGAATCGTATCCAAAGCAACTCTGGCAGAATAAGCTGTACCGTCACATAAAGCAATGTGTTCTGCAATTTTTATAGGATAACCATAATAATCAACATTTCTACCTGTAGGAGAAGTTGTTGTTTTTTGCCCCAATAAAGTTGTTGGTCCTAATTGTCCTCCTGTCATACCATAAGTTGTATTATTTATACAAATACTTGAAATACATTCTCCTCTTAAAGCCGTATGCATAGATTCTGCTAAACCAATAGAAGCGAAATCTCCATCTCCAGAATATGTAAAAACAAATTTATCAGGTCTTGCTCTTTTAACCCCTGTTGCTGAAGCCAAAGCTCTACCATGAGGCGCTTCTACGCAATCTATATCAAGAAAATCATATAAAAATACAGAGCATCCTACTGAAGTTGAAGAAATTATATCTTCTCTTATACCCAGTTCATCAATAACTTCTGCCACAAGTCTGATTGCAATACCATGATCGCAACCCGGGCAAAAAGTATACTTAAAATCTTTTTTCATTGATTTTGGAATACTAAACACTTGCTGCATATTGTTTTCTCCCTTCAACTATTTTTTCAACAGAAGAAACAATTTCTTCCACACTCAACCATTCACCACAAGGCCTGTTTACTAAATCAACATTTACCTTACCTTCTACAGCAAATTTAACATCCTTAAACATTTGCCCCATATTCATCTCTACAACAATAAAATCTTTACCCCTAGAAGCCAATTCATTAATTCTCTTATGAGGGAAAGGAGAAAGAGTTATCGGTCTAAATACTCCAACTTTTAAACCTTTTTTTCTCAAAACATTCATTGCGGCCTTTATATTTCTTGTCATTGATCCAAATACTGTTAATATAATGTCAGCATCTTCTATATTGAATTCTTCAAAAGTTGTTTCATTTTGAGTTATAACATCAAATTTCTTATGTAAATCATAAATATGCTGAATTTGCTTTTTCTCTTCTCTTGCAACAGAATAAATACTTCTAGCATCTCTATTTTTTGCCCCAGTTAAAGCCCACGAAGAAACATCAACTTCAGGATATGGATACTCCCCAAATGAAGCTGGTTCCATCATTTGTCCCAATAAACCATCTGCTAATAGAATAACAGGATTTCTATATTTTTGAGCCAAATAAAAAGCTCTATATGTCAAATCAATACATTCCTGTACTGTAGAAGGTGCTAAAACAATAATTTTATAATCACCGTTTCCACCACCATAAACAGCTTGATTATAATCACCTTGAGCAGGATAAATATAGCCTAAACCTGGGCCTGTTCTCATAACATTAACTAAAACAACAGGTAATTCGTCAGAAGCTGCATATGATAAAGCTTCTTGCATTAAAGCTACTGCACAAGAAGAAGATGAAGTCATAGCCTTAACACCGGTAGAAACAGCACCCATTACCATATTTATTGCTGCTAACTCACTTTCGGCACAAACATAACCTCTACCTAATTCCTGCATCTTTCCACTTAAATATTCTCCGATTTCTGTTTGCGGAGTTATTGGATATCCAAAATAGCACTGACAACCGGCATTTACTGCTGCTTGTGCTATTGCATAATTACCTTTTATTAATACTTTTTCATTAACCATTACTTATAAACCTCTATTGCTAAATCTGGACAACGTTTTGCACACATTGCACAAGCTATACATTCCCCTTTTTCATCATTAAACTCAACCATATAATCACCTAAACGATTAGTTTTAGAACTTTTTTTAATCAACCCTTTAGGACAAGTCATTGTACAAATATAACAAGATTTACAACGACTATCATCAATAACTATCTTTCCCATTTCATCTCCTATTCAAATAAAAGTATAGCACTAACGAATATTTCAGACCTCTTTTGTTACGAATTGTAAAAAATACAACTTACAAACGTTATCAAAATTTCAAGATGTGGAATTAGGTCAGTAAGAAGACAAATGCAAGGACGCATTCGTAGGATGTGATCGCCAGAAAGGAGTAAAGAATGGCACTAACAATTAACACAAACATCTCATCTCTGATTGTTCAATCAAACTTGAGCAAAGCAACAAATTCTCTAAACCAAGCAATTGAGAGAATGACAACCGGTTACAAAATTAACCACGCATCAGACAACGCAGCCGGTTATTCAATTGCCAGAAACTGGGAAACTCAATTAGGATCTTTAGATGTTGCAGCTGATAATGCTGCTACAGGAGCTGACATGTTAACAACACTAGAAGACACATACGCTCTTGTTTCATCTCACCTTCAACGTGTAAGAGACTTAACAGAACAAGCCGCAAACGGAACTTACGGTTCAGATTCATTAAAAGCTATTCAATCTGAAATTACTGCAAGACTTGAAGAAGTTGACCGTATCGCTGCTAACTGCGAATTTAACGGACTAAAAATGATGGACGGCTCTATGCAAGATATCACACTACAAGTCGGTCTATATAGTTCTGCTGATAGCCAGATTGTACTTGATGCAAGTTTATTTGAAGCTGGCGATGTTAATACTCTATTTGGAGAAGATATATCAACTATTGCAGAAAAATGTGCTGGACTTGCTAAAGGTACAGATGCTTCCAGTATGTTAGATGAAATAGATAAAGTTATCAATACTATTTCAGGACGTTCAACAACTTTAGGTTCTGCTCAAAACAGAATTGAATCTGCTATAGAATCTATTGATGTTCAATCCGAAAATATTATGTCATCTTTATCAACTCTTAGAGACGCTGATATTGCTGAAGAATCTTCAAATTACATAAAAGCTCAAATTCTACAACAAGCTTCTGCGACATTACTTGCTACCGCAAACCAAACACCAAGTATTGCATTGAACTTGTTATAATAAGAATTAGCGGGTACATTGCCCTAATAAAAAGCAAGGACTTTTTATGTCCTTGCTTTTGTGTGTCAAATCTATGTTATAATTATATTGTAAATAGCATAAAAGAGGTCTTTATTATATGTACGAATTTCCTTTTGAATTAGATGAATTTCAAAAACAAGCTTGTAATTTTATTACTGAAGGAAAAAGTGTCGTTGTTTGTGCTCCAACAGGAGCCGGGAAAACTGTTATCGCTCAACACGCTATTCATTGTGCATTACAAAATAACAAACGAGTTTTTTATACAACACCTCTTAAAGCTCTTTCTAATCAAAAATTCAATGATTTCTCTGAAAAATATGGTTCTGACAAAGTTGGACTTTTGACAGGCGACAGTTCTTTTAATAGAAATGCTCAAATTGTAGTTATGACAACAGAAGTTTTTAGAAATATGTTGTACGGAACTAATTTTGGTTCTGTTACTGATAATTTAAAAGACGTTAAATATGTTATTCTAGATGAAGTTCATTATATGAATGATGAACAAAGAGGTACTGTTTGGGAAGAAAGCATTATCTACTGTCCTACTAATGTTCAATTAGTTGCACTCTCGGCTACTGTTGCTAATGCTGACAAACTTACGGAATGGATTAATACTGTTCATTCAAAAACAGAATTAATTAATACAGATTTTAGACCTGTACCTCTTAGATTTTTTTACTTTGATTCTTCTCAGCCCAATACATTGTTACCACTACTAACTCCTAATGGAACATTAAATAAAAAAATAAAACCAGAGAAAAAAGAATTTAAACGTGGAAAAGCGGTTCAGAAAAGAAATACTGTTAAAGATGTTGTTAGAAATTTACACGAAAAAGATATGCTTCCTGCAATATACTTTACCTTCTCCAGAAAAAAATGCGACGAACAAATGGAAAAATGTGCTTCTTTATGTTTAGTTACAAAACAAGAACAAGAAGAAATAAAAAAAATTATAGACGAATATATCGCAGAAAATCCATATCTATATAAAAATAAACACATTGAATATCTACTGCTTGGCGTAGCTTCACATCATGCTGGACTATTACCTGCGTGGAAAGTTCTTGTTGAAAAATTATTCCAAAAAGGTTTAATAAAAGTTGTTTTTGCAACCGAAACTCTCGCGGCAGGGATTAACATGCCAGCTCGTTCTACAGTTATTAGTTCTATTTCAAAAAGAACTGATACCGGACATCGAACTCTAACTCCAAGTGAATTTCTACAAATGTCAGGTAGAGCAGGACGCAGAGGTATGGACGAAATAGGATATGTTACAATTGTCGGAACTCCTTTCCAAACTCCTGAAGAAGTAGCAGAACTTGTGCTTAGTGACGCTAACCCTCTTGAAAGTAAATTCTCTCCTAGTTATTCTATGGTTTTAAATTTACTCCAACGCTTTTCTTTAGAAGAAGCTAAAGAATTAGTTTTAAAAAGCTTTGGATACTTTTCTTCTAATTCTAGAATAGAGCCTTTACTTAAAATTAAAGAAATTAACCAAGAAAAAATTGATGAATGCAATAATTTCACCTGCTTCTGTAAAAGAACTAATGATGACTTACTTGAATATAATAAAATTCGTGAAATATATGTACAAAACAGAAGAACCTTTAAAACAATTCAAAAACAAGAAAAGAAAAAAAATCGACCTCTTTCTAATGAAGCAAAAGCTTTTGGAGAACAAACAAAAAAATTACTTAGTATGATGCATTCATATGAATGTGATACTTGTAAACTTTTTAAAAAACATATGAAAATCATTGATGTTCTAAACAGATATAATGCAAAACAAAAAATATTAGACAAAGAAATAGAAAAACAAAAAGATATTTTTTGGAATAAATTCTTATCTCATAGAGCCGTCCTAGAAGAATATGGTTATCTTAAAGATGATTATCCTACTGAAAAAGGAATCACAATCTCACAAATTCGTTCGGAAAATGAACTTTTCCTAGCCCAAATTATCTTCTCTAACGTATTAAGCGACCTAACACCTGCAGAACTAGCAAGTGTTATTTGTGCTATTACTACTGAGGATATGAGAGCTGATTTATATTCTCAACTACCGCTTTCTCCAAATGTAAGAAAAAGGCTCAATAAAATTAAAGATATTAGAAGAGATTTAGACAAAAAACAAAAATCTTACGAAATTAGTGACCCAATGTACATAAATGCTTATTATTCTCCACTTATAGAATTATGGGCAACCGGTTCTGAATGGGACGATATAATTGATCAAATCGATATGGGCGAAGGTGATATCGTAAGATGTTTTAAACGTGTAATAGATGTACTAAGGCAATTTTGTACAATTTCTAATATACCAGAAGATCTTGTCTTTACGGCAAGAGAAGCTATAGAATTAATTCAAAGATCTCCTATTGATATTGACTAATATTTATAATAAAAGGCGGGGATTTTGAAAAAATCAAAATCCCCGCCTTTTCCTAATCTTTTATTCTTCTGGAACCTCTATTTCAACATCATCTACATCTTCTTCTTTTTTTATAGTCTCAATAACATTCTTAGCCATTTCCTTAGCTATAACTCCTCTTGTTGATTCCGGACAATTTTGAAGAAGACTTATTGCTGTTCTTAAAGTTCCATCCAAATCATACCAACGTCCATGCTTAGATTCATCCATTACATCTTCTGTCGCGGACACTATATCTTCTACTGATTCATATTCCGAATTTGATATATGATGTTCTGTTATTATTTTAATCAAATTTAAAGCAACTTTAATTTGCGTTTCATCATCAGATTCTTCTAAGGTTTTCATTGCAGAAGATAAAACCGGATCCTTATCATACCAACGTCTTGTATTTGTTGTAAACTCTTCTTTCATATAAACCTCCTAAATCTGTAACAGCTCTATTATACAATATTATTTATTTTTTGTAAAATATTTAAACATTTACTTTTAATGATAAATTGTACAATACACGCTTTCTTATTGAGATAGGAAGTATCTTAAATTTTATATATTCATCTAATATATCTTCTGATTTATCAACTCTACTATTTGAACAAACAATACTACTGTCCTGTTGCATCAATTGTGAAATTACTAAATCTAAGTCTTCTTCTTTTGCAAACGGTTTTTTCATCATAAAATTATCCACATAATTTATATTTACTTCTTTATAATCATTTTCTTCTGTAACAATTCTTGTATTTTGGTACTTTCCATTTTTAAAATTATTGGTTACTAAAATTTCTTTACATAAACTATTGATTATTTTATAAGACAACAACTTTCCTTCCATTAAACTTTCTACTAATATATGCTGATTGCTATCTATATATTCAACCAAATTATTTAAAATATCATACCGATATTCTTGAAAAAATTTTTCATTGAAATCTACATAAAACTTTCTTGATATAATTCTTCCGATTTCATCATATTCATACTTTACAGAAAATTCTCTATCTTTAATTATTTTAGCAATACTAAAAATTCTATTATACTTATCATAAGTATATTTTATTTGATAAATACAATTTCCGTTTTTATCATACCTTTTAGAAGATATATTTAAGCCTCCTACATAATCTTCTAACTTTACTACCTTATTATTTTTATAATATCTAATTTTAAAAATTTCAGAATTTTCATACAAAATTTGTTTTTCTATATCACCTTCCTCTGAATAATAATTAACAGAAATAACTTCTCCAAAATCATTTCTATTAATATCTACAAAAGGTGTATAAACATCATGAATAGAATTTTCTAAACAATTAGAAGAACTCTGTTTTAATAAATTATCGCTAAACGTTTCTTTATTCAATGAATAAACTCCTATATTATTAATACTGTTCCTCTATATATATTAAGTATACAATTTTTCTATAATTGCTATTATATTTTTAATTCTTTACAAAACTACACATTTAATTTATAACCACCACCATAAATAGTTTCTATATATTTTTTACCATCTGATATTTTATCAATTTTGCTTCTTAAATGCCTAATATGAACTCTTATAGTTTCTACATTATCATCAGGTTCATACCCCCAAATTTCTTTTAACAATCTAGCTCCTGAAACCATATTACCGTGGTTTTGAAACAAAAGATTAAATATATCAAATTCAATAGGCGTAAGTTTTTGAATTTTATCATTAATTTGTACACTATATGTTTCCGGTAAAAGAGTTATTTCTTTATAAGTTAATAACTCTCGAACAGCAGAAGACTTAGGAATTTGCTTTGTTCTTTTTAAAACAGCTCTCACTCGAACAATCAATTCATCAATCTCAAAAGGTTTAGTTAAATAATCATCAACTCCAATATTAAACCCATTTACTTTATCATTCAATTGAGAAAGTGCTGTAAGCATAATAATAGGAGTATCAGCAATTTCTGAAGCTTGTCGAATTCTTTGAGCAACAGTATATCCATCAACTTCAGGCATCATAACGTCTAATATTATTAAAGCCGGCATTTCTTGTTTAGCTAACGCAAAACCTTCAATACCATTATATGCCTGTACAACTTGATACCCATTTAATTCTAAATTAACTTTTATCAATTCATTTATTGCAACATCATCGTCTACCACAAGAATTTTAGTCATTAGCCAAAACTCCTTCCAATTCATCTATATTATCATCCACTTCTAATAAAGTATCCGGAATCTCTTTAGAAGAAGTAATTCCTAACTGTTTTAATTCTTTAACTTGTTCAAACAAACCTAGTCTATTTTTATTTTTTCTTTTAAATCTATTAATAGTTGTGCCAAATTTTTTATTAATCTCATCAAATCGTTTTTGTAAATCAACTAAATCTTCACAAAATTGAACAAAAGTTTCATATAAATTAGTTCCTGCTGTAACTATATTATTAACACTTTCACATTGTTTTTGCTGAGCAAATAACTGATCTACAAGTTTTATTGTTGTTAATAAAGAAGCAGTTCCAACTATAATAATTTTAGATTTATAAGCACTATTTATTAATTCATAATCTTCATAAATTAAATTTAAAGAAGCCTCAATTGGAATATACATTAAAACAAAATCAGGTTGCCACAAGTTTTCAGCATTTTGATAATTTTTATTTGCTAAATCTACAATTCTTTTTTTAACTTCGGCCTTAAAATCTTTAACTTTAGATTCATCTTCAATACAATCTAAATAACTTGTTAAAGTAACCTTAGAATCAATAATAATATGCCTGTCTTTAGGTAAATTTATAACTATATCAGGTCTAATCGTATGAATTTCACCATCTTTTAAATTAGAAGAAGTCGTTACAAATTGTTTAGAATAATGAATACCTTCCTGCATACCACAAGATTCAAGAATCGTATCCAAAATATTTTCACCATAAGCACCTTTTATATTTTGATTTTTTGTCAAAGCTTCGGTTAAATTTTTTGCTTCTTGTGCAATTATTTTATTATTTTTTTCAAGATTTAAAATTTGTTGTTCAATTTTTGCAGCATTTTCAACACCTGATAAATTAAATTTTTCAACTTTATTTTTAAATTCTCCCAGCTCATTTTTAAGAGGTGCAATCTTTTCTTCCAAAACCTCCCTATTTTGTTTTCTTAAATCTTCCTGTTCATTTTTAATAGTTTCTTGAGCTAATTGCACAAAATCTCGTTTAATAATATCTTGTAAACTTTGAGTTAACTCTGCTTTAGTTTTTAATTGAGAAAAATCTTCCTTTAAAGTCATCTCTCTTTTTACAAAATAGACATACATAACAAGAGCCGCAACTACAGCACCTATAACAAAAGAAATTCCCCCAACTAAAAACATTTAACCCTCCTTAAAAATCAAGCTTCTTTTATTATAAAAGAAGCTTGAAAAAAAATCTATCTGCGGTCACTTAATTTTGCCAGTAATTTTAAAATCTCTAAATATAACCAAACAATTGTTACCATAAGTCCAAAAGCACCATACCATTCCATATCTTTAGGTAACATCATCTGAGAACCTTTTTCTATAAAATCAAAGTCAATAATCAAGTTTAAAGCCGCAACTAGACAAACAATTAAACTAATACCAATTCCAAGTGGAGATGCTGAATTCAAAGCCGGCACTTGCAGATTGAAAAAACTACCTATAAAATTAATCAAATAAACAGCCGCTATAGATAATGTTGCAATAAATATTACACTTCTAAATTTATCTGTACATTTAATTACATTAGCTCTATATAAAATTAACATTGAAAACAACGCCGCAAAAGTTCCTGCCACTGCTTGAGTCACAATTCCCGGATAATAAGCTTCAAATTGAGCAGATATTCCACCTAAAAACAAACCTTCACAAACAGCATAAACAGGAATCAAAAATTTTAATCTTGTAAAACAAACTATCAACGCTAAAACAAACCCAACAATAGCACCACCTGTGGTTAACATCAATGCTAAATCAGTATAACCTAGGCTAAATCTTGTCCAAACAAAAGCAGCTGCTGCAACTAAAAGTACTCCTAAAAAAGCTGTTACTTGAATAGTTCCATTAACTGTCATAGGTTCGCCTTGTAAGACTTGTTCTTGATTAACAAACTTTTCATTTAATATAGGGTTTGACATAAATCCTCCTTCTTACTTTGTATAAAGTATAACATATTTTTTTTATTTTTTTCATGAAATTAATTTTTTTTTAATGTAGTATATTCTATATGTTAAAAACTTGCCTTTTAAAATATTTTAAATATTTAAAAAGTAATAAACAAAAATTTTATCTTTACAACATTCTATCATTTTTTGTAGGTTTACTTGAATTATCAGGAGTTGCACTTGTTTATCCTTTTGTTCTACAAATTTTATCAAAAAATAAACTAGATAAAACTTCCATTTTAATTGGAATAGCTATCACTCTTCTATTCCTTACAAAAAATTTATTTATGATTTTTTACTTCCATCTTCAAGCAAAATTTACTAAAACTCTTGAAGCTGATTTAAACTTAAAATTTATGGAATATTTTTTACAAACATCATTCCAAAACAGTTCACAAATTCCTATTGCTAAAAAATCAAATATTTTATTTTTTCTCATACCAAATTTTATAAACAACTTTGTACTAAGAATAATGAATTTAAGTATAAATATCATTATCTTAAGCTTCATAACTATATTTTTAGTTATAAAGTTCCCTCAAGCAACCCTAGTTACTATAATATTCGCAGCATTAATTTTAATTATACAAACTAGTTTATTCAATAAAAAACTAAAAAAAGTCTCAGAAGAACTTAATAAATCTTCATTAAATTGTACGAATGCAACAAACGAAATTATCTTAAATTTAAAAAACATAAAAATTTCCAAAAACGAAATATACTTTTTCTCAAAATATAAAAATTCATTATATGCCTTTTTTTCCGGCATCACAAAATCACAATTTTATAACTCTATACCACCTTACATAACAGAACCTTGTATAATATTTTTACTATTCATCTTACTTTCAATAATTTCTATACAAAATCTAAATAACACCTCTAATCTAATAGCATCATTTGCACTAATTACAGCATCAATTTTCAGATTAGCACCTACAATTTCAAGAATTCAAACAAACATAAACGGAATAAGAACATCACTAAATATTGTAAATGAATTATTAACAACCTATGAAACTCTAAATATAAACTCAACTCCACCATTGATAGAAACTCAATATACAAAATTTGAAAACAAAATAGAATTTAAAAACATCTTTTTTGAATACAATAAAGATAAACCAATTCTTCAAAATATAAATTTTGAAATAAGCAAAAATGAATTTATTGGAATCATTGGATTATCAGGAGCTGGAAAAACAACATTAATAGATCTCTTATGTGGATTACTAAAACCAACAAAAGGAAAAATTCTAATTGATAATTCTACTCTTGGAAATAAATCATTAAAAATAAGCTATATTCCACAAGAATTTAGAAATCTAAACGTTTCCATCAGAGAAAATGTAGCCTTTGGTTTTGATAATATAGATGATACAAAAATTATTGAATCACTAAAAAAAGCTCAACTATACGACTTTATAAAAAACAATTTCAAAAACGAAATATATGAAAATCCATTTATTGACAATGTTGGTCTGTCACAAGGACAAAAACAAAGACTTGCAATAGCAAGAGCTTTATACACAAACCCTGATATCCTAATATTAGACGAAGCAACTTCTGCTCTAGACTTAAAAACAGAAGAAGAATTTTGTTCCGTTTTAGAAGAATTAAGAAAAAACATAACAATCATAGCCGTTGCACATAAACTAACTACAATAAAAAATGCAGACAAAATAATATTCCTAAAAGATTCTAAAATAAACGACATTGGAACTTTTAATTACCTAAAAGAAAATAATAAAGAGTTTGCCAATTTTGCAAACTCTTCTAAATCTAAATAACTCTTACTTGATCCATTAATTTAGAAATTTTTTCCTTTAATTCTACATCAATTGGACTTACTACGTATCCATTAATTTTTGAATTCATCTCTTTTTCTTCCAAAGTTTTTTCTAACAACGCCAATTTTCTAATTGCAATATTCATCATAACCTCCTAGATACCCCTTGTTTGGTTGATACCTATTACTTAACTTACATATATATAAAGTCACTTTTTTTTAATAAATTGACTAAAATATTAAGAAATATTACAAATTACCAAACAACTTTCTCAATTAGTTCAATTTCATATCCGTCCGGGTCTTGAATAAAAGCAATTTTAGAACCTTTACCATTTAAATCAAAAGGCTCATAAAGATATTGATAACCTAATTTATTAATTTTTGTTGTGAAAACATCAAGCGAATCTACTTGAAAAGCAAAATGACCAAAACCAGAACCAATATTATAACCATTTTCAGGAATTTCATCATTATATGTAAGCTCAATTTGACAAGTTTTTTCTTTATCTTCTAAAAAATACAACCAGCAATCTTCTAAACGTCTTTTTTCTACAACATTCATATCTAAAACTTTTTCATAAAATTCTAAAGATTTTTGAATATCTCTTACTCTAATCATTGTATGTAAAAATTTCATAACTCCTCCTTACTTTTATTATTATATCATGTTAGAATGAGTTTATGAAACATACATTCGAACAAAAAGTTTATTATTCAGACACAGATGCATACGGTGTTGTATGGCACGGTTCATATTTAAGATGGCTTGAAATGGGTAGAGTTGAGCTATGTGAAATGTTAGGACATAACTTACTTGAATTAGAAGCAAATGATATCGTTATGCCGGTTACTAATATGAATATTCGCTACAAAGCTTCTGGGAAATTAAATGATGTCGTAATAGTAGAAACTTGGATAAAAAAATTAACACCGGTTACAGTTGTTTTTGAACAGACTATAAAAAACAAAGAGAGCGGTAAATTGTTTATTCAAGCAGAATTTGAAGTTGTAGCTATCCATAATGACGGAAAAATGTACAGACGCCTGCCTGATATTTTAAAAAATTCTTTTGAGAAAGTATTATCATGCCAAGACTAAACAAATACATTGCATCTACTGGAATTTGTTCTAGAAGAAAAGCTGATGAAATCATTTTATCAGGTAGAGTTCGCGTGAATGAAAAACTTGTAAACGAGCTTGGATATCATGTCAGAGAAAAAGATAAAGTTTATATAGATAACAAATTAATAAGGCCAAAAGAGCACGTTTATTATAAATTTTATAAACCAGCAGGTTATATTACAACATCTGACGATGAAAAAGGCAGAAAAACGATTTACGATGTAATACCACCAGAACTTAAAAATTTAAAACCTGTAGGAAGATTAGATAAAGATTCTACCGGACTTCTTATTCTTACAAATGATGGTGATTTCATTAATGAAATGACACATCCCTCCATTAAATTACCAAAAGTTTACCTGGTTACTATAAATGGTAAATTTACAATCGAAAATGGAGAAAAAATGTTCAATGGAATCACTATTGAAACAGATAGCGGAGAGAAAAAAACAGCTTATGCGGAAACTCTTCCTATTGAACTTACAAATAAATCTTCATTAATTCAAGTTACTCTTTATCAGGGGATTAATAGACAAATAAGAAAAATGTTTGCAAAACTTGGATATGAAGTTATTAGTTTAAAAAGAATTCAACACGGAACCATTACTATTGAAGGTTTAAAAAAAGGACAAGTCAAACAAATTAAGCCTAAACAAATTAAAGAAGTAAAAAATTATATCGAAAAATTAAAGAGAGAATATGCTAAAAATAGCGATAACGGGTAATATTGCATCTGGGAAATCTCAAGTAGAAAAGATTTTATCAAAACAATTTAAAGTTTTTGATACTGATAAAATTGCTCATAAAAAACTCAATAATTTAAAAGAATTTTACGGATATGACGTTTTTACAAACGGAATAATTGATAGAGAGAAACTTGGTAAACTTGTTTTTAACAACCCTGTTTTAAAAACAAAACTTGAAAATATAATTCATCCGCTTATAAAAGAAGAAATATTAAAAATATTTGCAGAAAACAAAGATGAAAATATAATATTCATTTCTGTTCCGCTATTATTTGAAACAGATTTTTATAAACTCTTCGATAAAATTTTATTTATATCTGCGGATGAAAATTTAAGGCTTGAAAGGCTACAAAAAAGAAATAATTTATCAAAAGAGGATGCTTTATTAAGAATAAACGCTCAGATAAGCCAAGAAGAAAAAATAAAAAAATCTGATTATGTGATTGAAAATAATACAACAATTGATAATTTGGAAAAAGAAGTTTTAATATTTATTAGAAAGCTTCATAGCCTTATACATCTCAAATAAACTTAATAATAAAAACACACCAAAAACTGCTAAATAAGATTTTTCAGAATAAACTAGAACATTACCAACATGCTCTGGTTTAAAAAGATTTAATAAAAATCCTGTAGCTGTACCTAAAAAACCTACCATCATAAAGAAACAAAAATTCATTATACTAACAGCTGTTCCTGAAAACATCTTTCTGTTAGTAAGATGTAAAACCGGAACCAAAATAGATGTAAGACTAGCATTACCAGCAAGCACACAAAATATTAATGCAATAAATGATGTTCTTATATTAAAAAATAAACATACGCATATAATTAATAAACTAAAAAATGTAACAAAAGATGCATTTTTTAAATATCTAACTCTATGATTATGACAAATTTTACACAAAGAAGCATTTATTATATTAAATACAGCTGCTATTACAGCCATAATTGATAAAACCATCGCAGATTTAGAAGTCGTCATAAAACAGAAATCTTCTAAAAATTTTTTCCCAATAATTGTTTGTATTGTATAAGATATCCCAAAATTACAACAAGCGAAACTAAATAAATTTCTATTATGTTTCTTATGTAAAACTAGACGAAATGGAAGAGAACGCATTTTGACATTTTTATTAATATCAGGAAGACTTATTTTTCTTACTATAAAATAAAAAACTAAAACCGCAATCAAAGTAACAGCTGCAACTATTAAAATAATTTCTCTCCAATTCATATAATTCAAAGCAAACACAAACGGAGCATTAGCGGCAATTCCTCCAGCATATCCTACAAATAACATTACAGAAATTGCAATTCCAAAATTTTTATCAGATACACACTCTCTAATTTCTCTTATAAGACTTAAATAAAACATACTTCCACCAAGTCCTAACAAAGATCTTGCAAAATACATAATAAATATATTTGAAGTCAATGGAAATAAAAGAGTTCCTAAAGCTAAAATAATCCCCCCTGTTAACATAACTCTCATACCACCAAATTTATCAACCATTACACCAATAATCAATTGATTAAAAGCATAAATATACATAAACATTGCACCAAAAGCAGTTATATAAGGGGCTGAGAGTTTTAATTCTTGTTGTAATACATCAAAAATAGCACCTGGGATTGCAATTCTATGAAAATTTGCTAAAAAATAAAAAAATGCTCCTATAAAAATTAATAAAATTTGTAATTTCAAATTCTTTTTCATACAAAAAATAATCTACCGCTAAAAAAAATGTTAGTCAATCAACACACAAAAAAAAAAAAAAGGAATTCTACTCTTTAGAATTCCTATGGTTGTTTTCTTTTTAAATTTCTCTTTCTTTTCCTAATATTTCTCTCATGTTTTTATCCAAAAATCCCCTCGCCAAAATTCAGCTTAGTCTAAACTTGACTTCACTAATCTAGTAGTGCCTCTAAAATCCTAGCATTCTTATCCGCTAAAGTATTGTTTCTAACTTGAGATCTTGTAATATAGCTTCTTAAAGCTTCTCTAATTAATTCAGAACGAGATCTGCTTTCATTTTCAGCTACTTCATCAATTTTACCTAAAAAACTTTCAGGCATTGAAATTAAAACTCTTGCCATAAAATACTCCTTTTTACTTTATACTCTGTAAGACTTTTTTATCACTTGTATATATATAAAGTATTTGTATTTTATAAAATTGCTTTTTTAATTGCAAAATATTAAGAAATATTAAGTTTACAAATATCTTTTCTGAAATATTTACCTTTAAAATTAATATTTTCAGCTTCACTATATAATTTCTTAACAGCAGAAGTAACAGAAGACGCAGAAGTTGAAATAAAAAGCACTTCTCCATTTATTGCTTCATATTCCAAATATTTATTCTTTCTTATATTTGGACTATAAGCCCAAAATGTATCTTCTTCTAATAAATCAATTCCATCAATAATATTTTCTTTATTTTCCTTATTATTACAATGTAAAACTAAAGTAGAATAGAATTTATCTTTTAAATTAATATTATCAACCTCATCACTGAAAATACCAATAATACAAGATTCAAAAAGATTATACAAATCATCTTGAACCATTTCTAATATAGAATATGCATCCAAATTTTGAACAAACGGATAATAACCTAAAACCACAATATTACCACTACTATCGATAATACAATTTAACCCTAATATTCCTAAATAAGGATTCCCCTCAATTTCTAAAAAATCAAGAGTCGGATAAATCACATTATTCATCAAAAACTCTTCTTGCTCAAAAGAAAGCTTATAATTAGGAGAACAAGCCCCCATACCTGAAGTTAATTGTCCACCATCACCTTCTAATTTATGCTTATAATTTAAAGAAGATCCAATCGGTATAGCTTTATACCCATCTGTAATTACATAAAAAGAAAAAGGCGTTCCATAAACATAATCTTCTATAATAACCTTTTTATTCTTATCTATATAATTAAAATCAACATAAATTTTGGCTTGATTATAGGAATTAAAAACTATTGAGCTATTTGAATCGCTAGATTTAATAACAAACGGATTTTTCAAATTTTTAATATAATCAAGAACCATATTTTGTTTTTCAAAAATACCAAATCTAGGTGTTGGAATTCTTAATTTATATAAAACTTTTTTAGCATAAGCTTTATCCAAAGCTAATTTTGCAGCATTAAAATTAGGGGCAAAAATATTAAGATTATTTCTAACAAAAATTTCAACAATATCAGTTTTTAGCGTCAATTCTGAGACAGGAATAGTCATGTCAATACCTGTTTCAAGAACAAATTCTAAAATTTCAGATATATTATCTTCTCTAATATCTAAACACGTAGCAAATTCTTTCAAAAAATCGGAAGCAGGAGTTATAAAAACTTCATGCTTATTTGCTAATAATTTTGCTAAACAAATTGCATTAATATCATTTCCAATAATTAAAATCTTCTTCTGCATAAAAAAATTATACCATATAAAAGAAGGTTTGAACTTATTTTGTTTATTCAAACCTTCTTTTATACATTATATCGGTCAGAACCATTTGATAGTATTATCATTGAGGCGACCTTGTAGTTGCTTTATCATAGTTTAGGTATTATTCAGAAGCCGACCCAATATCTACGTGTGTAGCACTAGTCATCAGCGTGACCAGCTGTTCCTAATACATCTCTCATTTTGTGCATAACCATTTCTTTAACAGCAGTTCTACCTGGTCCCATATATTCACGTGGGTCAAATTTTTCAGGATGTTCAATAAAGAATTCTCTAATAGTAGATGTCATAGCCAATCTTAAATCTGTATCGATATTAATTTTAGCTACACCGTGTTTAGAAGCATAGTTAAGCATTTCTTCAGGAACACCTTGAGCATCAGGTAACTTACCACCAAATTGATTACATTTAGCAACAAATTCTTTAGGAACAGAAGATGAACCGTGAAGAACGATAGGGAAGTCATAACCAACAACTTCATTTACAGCTTTTTTAATTTCAGCTAATCTTTCAAAGTCTAATTTAGCTTCACCTTTGAATTTATAAGCACCGTGAGAAGTTCCGATAGCAATAGCTAAAGAATCGCAACCAGTTTCTTTTACAAATCTAGCAGCTTCTTCTGGATCAGTATAAGTAGCGTGTTTTGCATCAACTTTAACATCATCTTCAACACCAGCTAATTTACCTAACTCAGCTTCAACAGAAACTCCTCTTGCGTGAGCATAATCAACAACTTGTTTAGTTAATTTAATATTTTCTTCAAGTGGGAATCTAGAACCGTCAATCATAACAGAAGAGAAACCACCATCGATACAAGCTTTACAAATTTCAAAATCAGCACCGTGATCTAAGTGTAAAGCGATAGGTACTGTAGTAGTAGCTAAAGCAGCTTCAACCAACTTAATTAAATAAGTTTGGTTAGCATATTTTCTTGCACCAGCAGAAACTTGAAGAATAATAGGTGATCTAGTCTCTTCAGCAGCTTCAGCAATAGCTTGCAAAATTTCCATGTTGTTAACATTGTAAGCACCAATAGCATAACCGCCAGCTAATGCTTTTTTGAACATTTCATTTGTTCCGACTAATTTTCTTTCACTCATGTGAGTCTCCTTTTCTATACCGAGAGCTGATTTAAGAACAAATCATCAAGCCCTCTTTTCCTATAAAATAATATATCTATATCCATATGATTACTACAAAAGGGGGGAAATGTAAATAGGGTTTTATTTTATCTTCAATTAACTATTAAAATTTGTAAAAAAAGAAAAAAATAGGCTGGAAAAAGTTAAAAAAAGTGTTAATATATGAATTGAAGGGATAATTAAAATTGTTAAGCAAATGTAAATATTTTTTATAATTTATCAAATATTTATATTGAGTTGTTTTATATTTTCTATAGTGTAAAGGTGTAGCGTGAATAAAGAAAAAAATTTAACCAACAAAATATATGATTTATCCAAAAAAAGCCCCATAACATCTCCGCTTTCACAGGAAAAATTGGTATCAAAAGTTAATTCATTAACTTTTAATAATTGTGCAAACTCTCTTAGCAATCCTAAGAACAAAGTTTTTAACAACGAAAAAAGTTTAACACTAAACTACAGAGTTGTAACAGATGAACTTATAGAAATTTCAAATATTTCTTCTATTTACGAATTTTATTCAAAAATATATTCATTAATTACACAAAATATAGATTCAGCGTTTTTTGCAGTAGGTATTTATAAAGAAAAATCTAATTGTCTAAATATACGTTTAAAAGATAAATTAGGGAATTCATATACATCAAAAATCTTTTTAAAGGATGAAGAAAATCCAATAATACAAGCGTTTAAAAATGAAGAAATTATATTTAAAGATGATGTTGACTTTTTAAAACTGTCTTATTTCAAAAATAATTCTGTAGTGATATTACCTTTAATATCAGTAAACAAATGTATTGGAGTAATGCTAATAGAAGACAACTATGCACGACAAAATATATCACTATACAAGTTAATTGCAAATGTAACAGCCTTATATACTCACAATTATGATTTACTTGAGAGAAGTGAAGGTTATGTAAACACTGATAATTTAACATTATTATATAACCACAGAGGTTTCCAAGAAATTCTAACAAATGAAATTCAAAGAGCAGAAACCAACAAACAAAATTTATCAATAGTAATGATGGATATCTGTAGTATTACTAAAATCAATAGGGAACTTGGACACGCAAAAGGTGATGAAGTAATAAAATTAGTAGCAGAGAAAGTTAGGCAAAATATTCGAGAAGGGGATATCGCCGGACGCTATGGCGGAGATGAAATTGCAATAATCCTTCCAAACACTTCTTGCGATCAAGCAAAATATATTGCAGAATATTTAACATATTCACTATCTTGCTGTTTTATAGACGAATTAGGACCAGTAAAAGTTTCAGTAGGAATTTCGTCATATCCGACTTGTGCAAATGATAAAGAAAAATTATTAATATTAGCCGAACAAGCGATGTATATTTCTCAGGCAAAAGGATACAAAGACGGAATGTCTGCTATTATAAGTTCTGCGGACTTTAACTTCTGGGATGATATTGCATTAAAATCATATGCAGAAGTTGTCGGGAAACGTCATGCTCAATTAGGGATAAATTTCGAAGAAGAATTAATCTCAAAATTTAATGCTGACCATGCAATTTCAGGAAACAGAATTTCAGAGATAGCAACATCACTTGCTGGTGCAATTGATGCAAAAGATCCATACACAAAAGGTCATTCAACTTCAGTTTCAAGATATTCAGAAGCTCTGGCAAGAGCAATAAATCTTCCTGAAAAAGAAGTTGAAAGAATTAAACTTGGAGCATTGCTTCACGATGTTGGAAAAATTGGTATCCCAGAAACAGTACTAAAAAAAGAAGGTCCTCTTTCTGACGAAGAATGGACCATAATGAAGCAACACCCTACAATTGGTGCAGAAAAAGTTCTTACTCCAAACCCATCATTAAGAGATTTAATTCCGATAGTAAAATATCACCACGAAAGAATTGATGGAAAAGGCTACCCTGAAGGATTAAGAAATGGTAACATACCACTTGCAGCAAAAATAGTCGCAATAGCCGATACCTATCACGCACTCGTAAGTGATAGACCATACAGACGAGGTATGAACATAGAAAAAGCTATTTCAATCCTAAAAGAAGGTGCAGGAACTCAATGGGATGCTGATCTAGTAAGAACATTTATAAAAATAGCTCCGTCTTTAGGAATTTAGAAAAACTGTCACAAAAAACAATTCAAGTAAAAAACTAATTACTCTATAACTTTTATAAGTATATCCTAGATTTTCTTTAGCCTAATTAATTTAAAAGACTAAATAACTTTTCGCATTTTAGTTTCAAAAATAAAACAATATGTAAAGTTTTGTAACAATATATCGTGTATTGTGAAATTATTTATCAAAGAAATACTTTATATATATGTAAGCGTTAAGCAAACATTAAAAAGACACATAACACAAACCTTTCATACAACCTACACACTAACCTTCTACACATGAGGAATTAAGTAAAACAAAATTCCAAACCTTTCTAAAAAAGAAAGGTTTTTTTTTGCATAAAAAGATAAAAAAACATTTACCAATAAATATATTTATGCTACTATATAAAGAGTTAAAGAGGAGCATAGTAAAATGGGTTACAAAATACTATCAAAAAAAGAACTTTGTCCAAATCAATACGAAATTACTATTGATGCACCTTATGTTGTAAGAAATGCACAAGCAGGACAATTTATTATATTCAGAGCAGAGGAAAACGGAGAAAGAGTTCCTCTAACTATTGCAGACGTAGATAAATCAACAGGAGCTTTAACACTTGTATTTATGGCAGTTGGATATTCTACAAAAAAATTAGCAGAACTTAATGTTGGCGACGAATTAGTAGACATAGTAGGGCCTCTTGGTAAACCAACAGAAATAAAAAAATATGGAACTGTTGTTTGTTTAGCGGGGGGTTACGGAGCAGCACCTTGTTATTTAATAGCAAAAGCGTTCAAAGAAGCTGGTAATAAAGTTTACATGATTATGGGTGCGAGGACAAAAGAATTAATTTTCTGGGAAGACAAGATGAAGAATGCTTGTTCAGAATTATTCATAACAACAGACGACGGAACTCTTGGAGAAAAAGGTTTTGTAACAGGAGTTCTTGACCGATTAATGAATTCTGAAAAAATAGATTATGCAATTGCAGTTGGTCCAATGCCAATGATGCGGGCTGTAGCAGAAATGACAAGAGGTAAAAATATTTACACAGAAGCAAGCATGAATCCGATTATGGTTGATGGGACCGGCATGTGTGGGGCTTGTCGAGTTACTGTTGGTGGAGAAACTAAGTTTGCTTGTGTAGATGGTCCTGATTTCAATGCTCACGAAATAGATTTTGATGAAGTCATTAATCGTACAAAAATATATAAAGATCAAGAACGTAGACGTAGCGAAAATTGTAACTTATTAAAGATGGCAAAATAACTAATATAGGAGAAATATAATGACACCTCGTGATCAAGAAAAATCTATACCTTTATGTCCGTTAATGAGTGTAGGATCTCAAGTAGAAATTGTATGCATGCAAGAAAATTGTGCTTGGTACTTAAAAAATTACAAAATATGTTCGGTATATATGATGGCACATAATTCAATGCTTGAAGTTCAAGCAAAACAACAAGCTAAAGCTAAACAACAGCAAGCTCAATAAAAGTAAAATAATAAAGCCGGTATAAAAACCGGCTTTTTAAATCTTAATGGAGAAAAAAATGAAAAACACGGTAGTAATAGGTGCACAATGGGGCGATGAAGGCAAAGCTAAAATAACAGACTTACTTTCAGAAAAAGCAGACTTAATTATACGATACCAAGGTGGTTGTAACGCAGGACATACAGTTGTCACAAATGGTAAAACATACAAGTTCCACATAATTCCATCTGGTATACTATATGATAAAAAAATATGTTATATAGGAGCTGGAACAGTTATTCACCCTGAATCATTTGAAAAAGAATTGAATGAATTAAAGTCTGAAGGTGTGAATTTCGAAAACCTAAAAATATCACCTTTAGCATCAATCACTCTTCCTTACCATATAGAAATAGATGGATATAGTGAAGCCAATTCAGGGAAAGGCAAAATTGGTACAACAAAAAAAGGTATTGGTCCTACTTACACTGATAAAATGGCAAGAATAGGACTAAAAATACAAGATTTATATTCTTATGAAGCACTTAACGAAAAACTTGATAATATTCTTCCAATAAAAAACAAAACATTAAAAAATGTATATAAACTAGAAGAATACTCAAAAGACTGTATAATTTCATTATGCGAAAAATATGCAGAACTATTTAAACCTTATGTTTGTTTTGAATGGCAAGATTTGCTAAATAGATATAAAGACAAAACAATTTTATTTGAAGGTGCTCAAGGTGTAATGCTTGATATTGATTATGGAACCTATCCATTTGTAACCAGCTCAAATCCAATTGGAGGCGGTGCTGCTGTAGGTAGCGGCTATGGTCCAACAATGATTCAAGAAGTCGTTGGAGTTTCAAAAGCCTATGTTACAAGGGTGGGAGAAGGACCTTTTGTAACTGAATTAACAGACGAAATCGGTAAAAAAATACAAGATATAGGTCACGAATATGGTGTTACTACTGGTCGTCCTAGACGTTGCGGATGGTTTGATTCTGTAATTATGAAATATGCAGTCCTTGTAGGCGGAATTACAAAGGTTGCTCTTACAAAACTTGATGTTTTTGATACTTTTGACGAAATAAAAATCTGTACTGCGTACAAAGACTGCAGAAATGACAAAGTTTATACAACATATCCAACAGATGTATTTATACACAAATACCTTGAACCTATTTATGAAACTGTTCCAGGTTGGAAAACATCATTAAGCAATATAAAAAGTTATGAAGAACTACCTGAAAATACTAAAAAATTCATTTCTAAAATAGAAGACTTAATCGGTGCTCCTATTGGAATAATTAGTGTTGGACCGGATAGAGAACAAACAATATTTTTAGAATCAATCTAAAGTTGTATGTTTTTCATAATTTTTGGTAATTATAAATTTCCATACTGTTAGTTAAACTAATAGTATGGAAATTGAAATTTTTAACAATACTTGCATAATTACCCCACTTTCTCCATTATTAGATGAAAGAGAAGTTAAAAGACTTAATTTAGAAATCAATGAATACCAAAACTTTAAAATTGGACTTGATTTAAGTTTCGTAGAAAATTGTAACATTGATTTTATAAAAAGTATTAATAACAAAAAAAATATTAATTTATTTAATATTCCTATAAACATTTTTTCTCTAATCAACTTAATGAATTTGGATAAAAAAATTGGCTTATATAGTTCAGAACTTGATTTTATAGAAAATAAACGCCAGCTCCTAAATAGAAAATTTCATTTAATAAAATAACCTAATAAGGCTATTTTAAAGAGATTTCAAGGCAAAGGGTTGAAATTTTAATTTGTTTATAATAGAATGCTATTGACATACATTCTGTATAGTTATTTATCCAAACCGGAGTGATGGGAATAACAGGAATAGTCGCCTAACAAGTTTATTGATAGACAGTTGGTATTTAATAAATTTAGGAAAGAGGTCCTGTCAGGAACGGAACGAGAACATAGCGAAACCGTAGGGAGGATTTTTACAGTAACATACAGAATCCAATTTACAATAATATAAGAGGATTTCAATGATTAGAAAAACAGTCTTAACAACTATTGCATTGCTAGCTTTGTTATGCGTTAGGGTTCAAGCTGCACCAACACCGGAAAATGTAATCAAAGAAACTATTGTTAAACATTCTTTAGAAATGAATGTGGATCCAGCATTAGCCTTAAGTATTGCAAAGAAAGAATCAGGCTTTAGACACGAGTTAAGAAGCCCTTATGGTGCTGTAGGAGTATTCCAACTGTTACCTTCAACAGCAAACCGATTAGGATTTAATCCGTATTACTTAAGCGAAAATATCAAAGCAGGGCTTACATATTATAAAATGATGTATAAAATGTTTGGCTCAACAGAATTAGCACTTGCAGCTTACAATGCAGGTCCTGGAAATGTAAAAAAATTCGGAGGCACAATTCCTCCTTATGGAGAAACTAAAAGATTTGTTAATCAAATCATGTCTGAATACAACAGACAAAAAACGAACCCAGATCCTGCTATTGCAAAAGTTAAACAAGCAAAAGCTCCAATGCCGGAAAAAGAAACTAATATTAACAACGCTCAAAAACAAATTGAGCTTCCTAACTTAAAAGAAATTCCGGAAGTAAAAATTTCAGATCCTGTGATGGAGATTTTATAATAAAATAGCTGTCAGTTACCTGACAGCTTTTTTATTTCTTACACTTTTTTCAAATGAGCATAAGCTGCATCCATTGCTTTTTTACCCATTTTCCCAAAATCAATTGTATACATTGTACTATCACCAATTTGAATAACATCGGCAATATGACCAATACCTAATTTTTCATGAAAAACTCTTTCTCCAACGTTAAAGAAATATTGAGTTACTGTATTTTTTGCATCCTCTTCTAATTTCTTTTCCTCTGCTATTTTAGCTTCTTCACGTTTTCTTTCTTCAAGTTTTCGTTTCATTATATTATCTTCAAAAAAAGCTTTTATTTTAGCATCTTCTTTTTCTTTATTGATAGGATTTTTATTAATAATAACTCTACTAGGAGTTCTTTTTACTACATTTGTTGTCTTATTAAAACTTGGTGCAACAAAATTTTTCCCGAAGGAATTTGTTGTAGTTGTAGTATTTTTTGAATTTGGAGCAACAAAATTTGCACCAAAACCGGAAGTAGGTTTTACATATCCGTCTGAATTAAAAGAAGCTTTTGAGCTTGAGCCATACCCACCTTCATTTTTAACTTTCTTAACAGCATTTGCAAAAGTTCCTCTGCTACTTGAAGATGAGAATTCTGAAAATGCCGATTCTTCTTGATCAATTAATTTAGATGGAATTTCTTCTAAAAAGCGACTTGGGGAATAATATTTGTATTCACCCCACATTTGACGTCTTTTTGCAGTTGTTAAATATAATTTAGTTTCTGCTCGAGTTACTCCAACATACATCAACCGTCTTTCTTCTTCTAATTCAGATAAGCTATTAGAACATCTTGCAGAAGGAAAAATTCCTTCATCACAACCTGCCAAAAATACAATAGGAAATTCTAAGCCTTTTGAAGCGTGTAATGTCATCAATGTAACATTATTAGCAATTTCATCCATTCCGTCTATATCTGAAACCAATGAAACTTGTGATAGAAATTCTCCTAATGTATTATCAATTTCTTCAGGCTCAAATTCGTTTGCAACGTTTACAAGTTCTTGTAAGTTTTCTATTCTTGTTTCGTCTTCATCAGTACCTGAAGTTTGTAATTCTCTTAAATAACCTGTTTTTTCTAAAACAAGGCTCAAAAATTCCGGAAGAGAATATCTGTTTTGAGCTTCTTTTAATTTTGCAAGTAGTGTTGCAAAATCTTTTAACTTTGTAGCTGTACCCGATTTTATAGTTTCGATGTTATCAACATCTAAAATTGCTGAAAACAAACTCATATCATTATTATCTGCATATTCTTGCAGATGTTTTAAAGTTGTTTCTCCAATTGCTCTTTTCGGCACATTAATTATTCTTCTCAAAGATTGAGAATCATCATTATTATAAATAAGTTTCAAATATGCAATAGCGTCTTTAATTTCTTTTCTATCATAGAATTTTAAACCACCATAAATTCTATAAGGAATTCCAGCCGCAATAAGAGCTTCTTCTAAAGCACGCGATTGAGCATTTGTTCTATATAAAACCGCAAATTGGTTATAATTATCTGAAGTATCTTTTATTGATTTTACAATATAATTTGCTTCATCTGCTTCATCTTGAGCTTCGTATAAAGAAATTTTTTCTCCATCCCCTTTTTGAGAATAAAGAACTTTATCTACACGCTCTTCATTATTTTCAATAATCGCATTCGCAGCATTCAAAATATTTGCCGTTGAACGATAATTTTGTTCAAGTTTTACCAATTTAGCATTAGGAAAATCATTTTGGAAATTCATAATAATTCTAAAATCCGCACCACGCCAACTGTAAATAGATTGATCAACATCACCAACAACACAAAGAGAACGAGTTTCAGGAATATATGACTCCAAATTTGTGTACAAAGCTTTTACCAACTGATATTGAGCTTGGTTTGTATCTTGATACTCATCTACTAAAATATGTTGAAATTTATCATAGTATTTTTTTCTTACTTCAGGATTTTGCTCCAACAATTTAACACAAAGCATCAACATATCATCGAAATCAATTGCATTATTGTTATTAAGCGTATTTTCATATAATTCAAAAACTTGAGCAATTTTTTGAGATTTGAAATCTCGTGCAAATGTCGCAAAAGTATAAGCATCTTGCATTTTATTCTTTGCATTTGAAATAACCGCTTTAATAAGCTTAGGCTGATAAATTTTATCATCTAAGTTCAATTTCTTAACAGCTTGTTTAATAACCGCCAACGCATCAGTTTCATCATATATTGTAAAATTCTTATCAAGCTTTTTCCCTGATTGAAAAGAATAATTCTTAATGTCTTGTCTTAAAATTCGACCGCAAATACTGTGAAAAGTACCTACCCACATATATTTAACAATATTTTCACCAAGAATAGAAGAAAGCCTTTCTTTCATCTCCTTAGCGGCCTTATTAGTAAACGTTACTGCCAAAATCTTTCCGGCAATTGCCCCATTTTTAATCATATAAGCAATTCTTGATGTTAAAACTTTTGTCTTACCGCTTCCCGCTCCGGCAAGTATTAATAAAGCACCCTCTGTTGTTTTAGCAGCTTCTAACTGTTCTTTATTAAGGTTTTCTAAAATATTTTCCATTCCCCTATTCCCAAATTCCCCTTTTTGTGATATTATGTTTCAGCATACTAAGAAAAAAATATTTTTTCAATTCAAAAGAAAATAGATTTTATAATCAGCGTAATACAGAGATAAATAAAGGTGGTAAAATGAGTGACGTTTTAAATTCTATTGAAGATGAAAAACAACCTTCAATTATGGTTCCAATAGGAGATATGGATACAGCAGACAGTACTCCTGATACAGTTGATGAATTAGCAATGGAATTAGCTACTATAAAACAACCCGCCAAAAGAATTGCAATAATCGGTTCCCGAAATCTTGCTATTACGCACCAACAGATGATTGAAACTCTTACAACTGCACTTGTTAGACAAGGAAATACTATTATCACTTCAGGTGGTTCTTGTGGTACTAATGCTGCTGCGATTAGAGGTGCAATGAAATCTAATCCTGATAAATTAAAAGTTATTTTACCTCAAACAATTGGTCAACAACCTTCTGACGTTCAAGACCAATTAATTGGTGTTCCAAATATTGTTGAGCACTCTGATAGAGCAATGATGACTCTTGCAGATGCTTCAAGAGTTTGTAACAGAGAAATTATAGATGATTGCAACCAATTAATCTGTTTTCTTTCTCACACTAGTAAAACTCTTCATACTGCAGTAGAATACGCAGAAGAAAATCATAAAGTCGTAACTGTATTTTATTTGGATTAATAATTATGGATTTAATAAAAAAACTCACGGGTAAAAACCCAAGTGAGTATGAACCTGTAGCAAAATCTTTAGTTGATAATGCTGATATAGATTTGTTTTCAAAACTTGTTAAGCAAGATGATTTTTTATTCGATTTTATAAAAGATAACGTATCAAGAAGAATAAAATCAGCTTGCAATGCTGATAACTATCAAAATTTATTAGCATTTTTAAATTGTTACTCAAGCTCATATGAAAACGTCATTGCAGAATGTCTTTACGAATATGGCAAAGAAGATTTAATACCACTAATGAAAGAACTTTTTTTAGACGAATCTGAATCTAAAAAAGCTTATATTGCTAAATATTTCTCATTCATTCCTCCAAAATTTATTCAAGAAATGATTCCGATATTTAGACAAACTGCAAACTCTAATTTTGAACCGCTTAGTGTCAATTCTATAGAACTTCTTTCAAAACTAAATGACGAAGTATCTAAACAAGAAGCTTTAGAAAGATTAAATTCTAAAGACGAATTTGAGCAATATAATGCGATTAAATTTCTTGTTACCTACCAAGCAAAAGATTCTTTAAACCAAATTATAGAAGTAATGAAACAATCTTCTCTTTCTGAAAATATAGCATCAGAAATACCTTATTTAATAGATTTAAATGATCTTTTTGAAACAAATTTTGATAATACAATTCTTGTCCTTTGTAATATCGTTAATGCAATACCGGAAATTATTCCAGCTTCAGCAGTATTAGAATATAATTTATACAATATATTTAAAGAACTTTATCTAAAAAAACTAACCGGTAGTTCTGCTTTATTATTAAGAATCGCCAAAGATAAATTTGAAGAACTTACTTCAAACGAAGAATACTTATTTGATTGTGATAAAAACACAAAAGAAGAAGTTCTTGCTATTAATGATTTATTAAAAGGAATTAATACACAAAAACTAACAAGCTTCTTATATGAAGAACTTTATGAAGAAAGTGATTTTGTGCTTTTTGCAATTGACTATGTAAATGAAATCGAAGAATTAGAAGTTTTACTAGATAGCAAAAATCCAACATTAAAACTTAAAGTGTTAAATAAACTTAAAGAAAAAGGGCTTTTAACAAATAAACACAAAGAAACTGCATTACAAAATCTTAATTGTAATGATGTAAAAGCAGCCATTGAAGTCCTATAATATATAATTACAATTACCTAAATCTAAATCTTTATTAAACTCTTTTATTAAATTAGACGAAATTATCCAATTTATTTTTCCATTAGGATACTTTATATAATGCTTTGTTGCACACATTGTAGAAACATGACAAGCATCTAAAATATTCATAAATGAAATATCAACACTCATATTTTCACATTGATATCTTTCAATATATCCTGAAATAAACTCAATCGCATCAGCAGGATTACTAGTATTTGGGATTAATGTATCATTCTTGGGTAATAGTTGTAACATGTATATTTCCTTGACACTAAGTTAGACGGATATATTTCAAATTTCTTAACAAACAAACAAAAAAATCCTCCATTTGAAGTATAATTAATATAAATAAAGGAGAGATTATATGCAAAAAGAATCGGCAGAAATTGCTGCAAAGAAAATAAAAATGCTTGTTTTCGATGTAGATGGAGTAATGACAGATGGTAGTATTACTTATGACGAAAATGGAGTCGAATATAAAACATTTAACGCCAAAGATGGTCATGGCGTAGTTAGAATGAATAAATCAGGTTTTATTACAGCGATAATAACAGCCCGAAATAACGGAACTGTTCAACACAGAGCTAAAAACCTTAATTTTACAGAGTTATATCAAGGAAGAAAATTTAAATTACCTGCATTAGAAGAATTAATGAAAAAATATAATTTAGACTATGAAAATGTTTCATATATGGGTGACGATTTACCAGATATTTGTATCCTTGAAAAAGTTGGTCTTGCTTGTTGTCCGGCTGACGCCGTTAAAGAAGTGCAAGAAATTTGCAATTTCAAATCTCAATATGGAGGAGGTAAGGGTGCAGTAAGAGAACTTTGTGATTTTATATTAGATTCACAAGGAATAGAAAAAGAATATATAGTTTGTGAAGGTCCAGAAAAGAAATAAAGGGGTAAAAGGGTAAAGGGGTAAATATTATTATCGTCAAACTAGTAGTATTTATAAACTCAATAATATTTACCCTCCCCTTTGTTATCGCTAAACTAGTAGTCCGACCTACAAGCTCAATACATTTACCCCCCTTTGTTATCGCTAAACTAGTAGTCCGACCTACAAGCTCAATACATTTACCCCCCTTTGTTATCGCCAAGCTAGTAGTCCGACCTACAAGCTCAATACATTTACCCCCCTTTGTTATCGCCAAGCTAGTAGTATCACCTACAAGCTCAATACATTTACCCCCCCCTATTGTAAATTTTTCTTAAAATCGTATATACTCGCTATTGTATCGATTAAATAACACTTTTATAATAGTGTTTAAGTTACACTAAGTCGAAAATGAGGTGTTGTGTTGAAAATAGCTGCTATCAATGCTCAAAGAGCAACAAGGAAAAGTGCAAAACAAACAAAACAAGACAATCAAAAAAATGTCAATTTTAAATCAGGAGCAATGTTAGCAGGTGTCGGAACTCTTATGCAAGGAATTGAAAATAAGGGTTATTTCTTGTCGTTCTTAATTCAAGATGGTTTGGGTATGACACTTCCTAGAACTGTAACCGGTTTTAACAGAGATAAAGAAATTACCGGTCACTTGAATATGCAAGAAGGGACAGAAGTATTTTTAAGAGAAGGTTTAACAGGGCCTTATATCATAGGTGTTGCTCCTTTTGTTTTATGGATCACAAGAAAATTTTGTAAATCAACAAATACAAATACTCGTTTAATTAAACGTTTTGGTGATGATTTAAAAAATATGGTAAAAGAATCTTCTTTTAACAAAGAAATTCAAAAAGATGCTAAAAAATTTAAAGAAGAATTTTATAAATATAGCGTAGAAAAAATTTATAAAAATACCATTCAAAATGATAAAAATTCAGAAAACACTATAAAAGAAATCTTATCAGAATTAGAAAAATTGGAATCAAGCAATAAAGATACAAAAAAAGCTGCGAAAGCTAAAATTGTAGAAATATTTAATGAAAAATTACTAGAAAATTCTTCAGAACTTTATAACATAAATAAGGTTTCTGTTGGAGAAGAAGGAACGAAAAAATATTTTCATACAGCAGAAGCTTTTGAAGCTTTAAGTGATTACGCTCATGATGCTATTATTAATAATGAAAAAAGAAATATGATAGATGCAAATGCTGCAGAAAATATAAAAAATAATTTTGCAACAAAGCGTTTACTAACCAATATTTCTAATATCGTTTTAACATTAGGTGGTTTATCAGTACTTCCAAAACTTTATGCAAGAAGTGATGTTTCTCCAGGAGCAGCAGCCTTACAACATGCAAAAAACAAAAAAGCTCAAGAAAATGCTCAAAAAGAACAAAATCCAACATTTAAAGGTAAAAACATTAATGGTAGTAATGGATTTTCGGGATTCGGAAAATTTCTTACTAAAAAAGTACCTGAAAAAATACAAGAACTTTTTGAATATGCAGGATATAATTTCACTAAATCAACTTTTGCTTGTTTATCATTGTTTGGACTTCTTTTACCAAGAGGTAAAAGAGCTTGGGATAGAGCTCCTAAAGATGAAAACGGCAAACGTGATATGACAGAAATAAATGAAATTTTATTAAGAGATACTATATCTTCTTTATCAGTAGTATTTGCGGTTCCGCTTTTAACAAAATTAATGGTAAGCACTTATGAAAACAAAGTTGGATTTATACTTACAAATAGAGCTTCTGATGGCAAAAACTTCTTCAAAAAAACTTTAGATGTAATGAATCCATACAGTAATTTGGATGTTTTATCGATTGCTGATTTAGATGCTATTTACGGAAATATCAATTCTAAAGATAAATTAATGAATTTCGCAAATTTTGTTAATAATAAAGGTGGAGATTTAGAAAAAATTATTTCTCAATCTGATAATCACAATTTAATATTTAATGACAAAACTTTCACTTTAGATTCTATAAAAAATCTTTCTAAAAAAGAAAAAAATCAAAAAATTTTAGATGTATTTAAAAATCTTGATATAAAAGATTCAAAAGCTAAGAACGAAATAATATCTAAAGTTATGCAAGGATCCGGAAATATTAAAAACAATAAGATTGCACAATTTGCAAGAGGTCTAAATTCAATTCCTGGAGCAGTTTCAACATTCTTAATATCTCCAATTCTCCTTGGTATATTTATTCCTATGTTAACGTACCATAATACTAGAAAAGCTCATGAAAAAGCTTTAAATGGGACAACTAACAAATAGACAATAAGTTTTCTTTGTTATAAAATTTATGTAACTTATAAAGTTTTTAAGGAGCTATTATTTATGAAGTTACATAATTCATACACAAATCAAATCGAAGAATTTAAACCTATTGAAGAAAACAAAGTAAAAATGTATGTTTGCGGACCAACTGTATACGATAACGCTCATCTTGGTCACGCAAGATGCTACATTACTTGGGATGTTTTATATAGATATTTAAAGTTTAAAGGTTATGATGTTACCTATTGTAGAAATGTAACAGACGTAGATGATAAAATTCTTAAAAAAGCTGAAAAAGAAAATAAATCTCCAGAAGAAGTTTCTCAATATTGGTATAAAAAATTTAGTGAAAGCATGAAATCTCTAAACAATTTAAAACCAGATATCGAACCGTTTGCAACAAAAACTTTAGGAGAAATGATTTCTATTAATAAAGATTTGATAAAAAACGGATATGCCTATGAAGCAAATGGCGATGTCTATTTTAGAGTAAAAAAATTCCCTAAATACGGATATTTATCAAAGCAACCGATAGATCAGCTTGAAAGTGGAGCAAGAATAGAAATAGGAGAACAAAAAGAAGATCCGCTTGATTTTGCTTTATGGAAAAAAGATGAGAAATTCGGATATAATTCTCCTTGGGGCGTAGGACGTCCAGGATGGCATATTGAATGTTCTGCAATGAGTAGAAAATATTTAGGAAAGACTATTGATATTCATGCTGGTGGAGCTGATTTAATATTTCCACATCACGAAAACGAAATTGCACAATCTGAATGTGCAAACGGATGTAAATTTGTTAATTACTGGCTTCATAACGGATTTGTTACTATTAATAAAGAAAAAATGTCTAAATCATTAGGTAACTTTTTAACAATTGATGATATTTTAAAAAGGTATGATGCAAACACAATAAGATTCTTTATATTAACAAATCATTACCGTATGCCAGTTGAATTTTCAGATGAAGCCTTACAAGCAGCTTCTAACGGTGTAAAAAGAATGCTTAACGCTAAAAAAACAGTTATTGATAATAATATTGATTTAACTCAATTAGACGAATATAAGGCTTTTGTTAAAGCTATGGATGATGATTTAAATACATCAAAAGCGTTAGCTATTTTATTTGATTTAACAAATAAAGCGAATAAAGATGTTCCTTATGCTTACACTCTTTTAGAAAAATTGGGATCAACTCTTGGTTTTACTTTTGAAAAATCCTCTTTATCAGAAGAAGAAATTCAAAATAAATTACAAGAAATCAATAAAGAATTAGGAAAAACTTATTCTTCTATGTTGGAAATTATTGAAGATCGAAAGATTGCTAGAGAAAATAAAAATTGGGAAATTGCAGATAAAATAAGAATAGCTTTAGATAAAGTTGGAATAGTATTAAAAGATTCTAAGGAAGGTACAACTTGGGAGTTAAAATAAAAACCTTTATTTTAATATTACTGTCTTTAATTATAATAAATAGCAATAATATTAAAGTTTTCGCCGGAGAGATAATAAGAGTTGGTATTACAGATAATAAATTTCAAAACGTATTAAAACAAGAAATAACTGTTTTCGGAACTGCAGAATGTCAAGTTTGTGACAAAGAAACAAGAAAACCTATATTCAATATTCCTGCGAATATGGAACTTATTGTTCGTAATAATGTCTCAGGATTAGAACTAACATTTAATAACAAATCTTGGATTATAAGAGATTTCGTAATAGTTTGCCCTCAAGGTGTATTAGGGGTGAAAGATTTAAAAAGAAAGGGCCAACAAGCTCAGTATCATGGTGCCTTTGAATTTGTTCAAAAACAAGATAGGACTGGTTTTTATTTAGTTAATTTAGTAGAAATTCAAGAATATTTAAAAGGCGTAGTTCCAAATGAAATGCCTGTAAGATTTGGGTTAGAAGCATTAAAAGCACAAGCCGTTGCAGCAAGAAACTATGTATTAACTCCAAGAACACAAGCATACAAAGAATTTCAAGTAGTAGATAGTGTCGCAAGTCAAGTTTATTATGGAGTTAATACAGAAACTGATTTATCAACTCAAGCAGTTATGGAAACAGATGGCATTGTAGCCTTATATGATAATGAACCTATTTTAGCTTTATATAGTTCAACTGCTGGAGGCTATACTGAAAGCTATGCTTATGCATTTTCTGACCCTACGACAAAAATGTTTCCATCTATAAATAAACCTTATTTAGTAGCAGTTCCTGACAAATCAGATTTTGAAAGCTTAGAGGAAGAAGAAAAAGCTGCATCTTTTTATAAAAGTAAAGTACCTTCTTTTGACATTGAATCACCTTATTACAGATGGGAAAAGACTTGGTCAACGAAAGAATTAGAAGAAATTTTAAAGAAAACTCTTGTTGCTCAATCAAAAACAGGTTTTGTGCATCCTGCTTTTAAACAAGGCGATGAACTTGGAAATATTAAAGACATTAAAGTTATGAAAAGAGGTGCTTCAGGAAAAGTCATTGAACTTGAATTAATGACAACAAAAGGCTGCTACAGAATAGCAAAAGAATTAGTCATTAGACGAGTTTTCCAAAAAGACGGAATATCTTTACCGAGTGCAAATATAATTATCGAAAATTCATTAGATAACTACGGAAATATAAATGAAATAAAATTTTATGGCGGAGGTTTTGGTCATGGAGTTGGAATGAGCCAATACGGTGCAGGGTACATGGCTACAAAACTTAAACAACCATATTACAATATTTTAAGACACTATTACTCAGGAATTAATTTAGGCACAATGCCTATTACAATATGTGGAGAGGAAATAAAACAAACATTTTGGGCTCCGGTTGGACGAGCACAGTTAGTGATTACAAATTCTAATGCTGCCAAAATATTAGTAAATATTAACGGCAAACAAATGGAATTTCCTGTAACAAAAACAATTTTCCAAAAAGATTATAAAATCGATATCTCAAGATATATTGAAGATGGAGCAAACACTATTGTTTTTTACCCTCCAACATTAGGAAGATCAGTAACTTTATATGTTGAATTGGTAGAAAAATATGGAACAGAAAATTAATAAAGATGAAACACCTAGCGTTTTAAAAGCAGCTTGGTTAATAGCACTTGTAACCATCGCAAGTAAATTTATGGGATTTGTTAGAGATATGGTTGTAGCTAATTTTTACGGTGCAACAATGATTTCAGATGCTTACTTTTATGCACTACAAATACCTTCTCTTGCAATTATAATACTTGGTGGGGTAGGAGGCCCTTTTCATAGTGCAACAGTTGCGGTGTTCTCGAAACTTATTCCCGATTTTGATTCTAAACCGGATGAAGTTGTTAATAGATTATATAATACTTTTTTAACAGTATCATTTTTATTCTTTGGACTTTGTTCAATTTTAGGTTTTCTATTTGCGGATAAAATAATGGGATTGATTATTTCTGCAGGAACGCCTGAATTAGTTGCTTTAGCGGCGGCTCATTTCAAAATAATGTCACCAATAATACTAATTGGAGGTATTATAGGTATCTATTATGGACTTTTAATTTGTCATAAGCAATACATACTTCCAAATCTTTCTCCTATGATATTAAGTATTGTTGTTGTATTAATTATTTCAATATTCCATAATGATAATAAAGGTACAATTTTGGCTTTAGCAACAACAATTGGTGCTGTGTGTCAGCTAATAGTACAATTCCCTAAAATAAGACAACTTGGTTATCGAATTAAACCTAATTTGGACATTAAAAATAATGAATATTTTAAAAATATATCAGAATTACTCTTCCCTGCAATTTTAAGTTCTACAATAGGTCAAATAAGTATTTATATTGATATGTTTTTTGCTTCAACCCTAAAAGAAGGAGCTTGGACTTCTGTTGTTTTTGCTAACAGAATATTTCAATTTCCTGTTGGAATTCTTGTAACAGCTTTTTTAGTTCCACTATTTCCAATTTTTTCAAAACTTGCAGGGGAAAAAAATTATGATTCTATAAAAACTTATTTTAATAAGGGAGTTGGGGTTTTATTTTTCGCAGCAGTCCCAATGATTATATTAATTCTTCTCTTGGCTAAAGATGGAATTTCCCTAATCTTTGAAAGAGGAGCTTTTAATGAAAATGCTGTTATTATGGTTTCAGAAGCTCTTTGTTATCTATCTTTCTCAATACTACCTTATGTATTCAGAGATTCTATAACAAGAGTATATTATGCATTTAATGATTCTAAAACCCCTTTTATTATTGCAATGTCATCAATTGCACTTAAAGCTGTTTTAAATTGGCTTTTAATTTTAAAACTCGATATGGGAATTGCAGGAATTACTCTTTCTACATCCTTTGTAACATTATTCAATGCAACATTTTTAGGCTTATTTATACATAAAAAGATTAAACTTGATTATATTAATTTATTCAGAAATTTTACAAAAATGGTTTTTGCAGGATTAACAACTTTTATTATTTGTTGGTTTATATGTTTAGAAATGAACAACATTCCTCTTCCTAAATATTTATTTGAAATAGTAAAAATTATTTTAATAATGATTTTAACACTAGGTATTTATGCAAGTCTTAATTTAATATTAAAAATGGATTACGCAAAAGACCTACTTGCAAGAATAAAAAAATAATATTTCATAAATAAGTAAAAAAGCGACTTTCTTGAAGTCGCTTTTTTTATTATATATTTTCTAAACTATAATTTTTGAGGATTTCTTAAAGGTATTAATCTGTCTAAATCAGAGTTTACACTAAAGTAGAATCTTGCGGTATTTTCATCATATGAACGACCTAGAGGGAAACCAACACCGATTTGTCCTGTTAACCATTCAGTAAAGTTAATATAAGTACCAAAACCTACAGAATGTAAGAATGTTTGAGGATAATTATAAATATTACCGTTTTCACCTAACCAGCCCCAATCATAGAACACTGCTAATCTTAATCTTTCATCAATCTTAGGTAAAATTCTATCAAGGAATGGAATAGGGAATCTATATTCAACGGTACCTGTAACACCATAATCACCGATTAATTCAGCCGGTTGGTAACCTCTTAAAGTATAAGGACCGCCCATTTGCATTTGTTCAGCTGCAAATAATTTGTTAGGAGAATATTGTCCACCAACTCTTACTATACCGGTCCCTCTACCAAATAATCTTTGAACACGAGTTGCTCCTGCAGTAACTTTAAAGAATGTAGTATCTTGAATAGCCCCATGGCCATCACCACCCATACCAAAGTCAACGCCTAAATTTCCAATCCAACGACCGTAATTATCATCAGTCATACCATATAAACCTGAACGCCATACATTCAAGTTATAATTAGATAATCTTAACGGGTTACCTGCTATTGTAGCTGAAGTATTAGCATTTACATAGTCATAACCTGTATAAAATATTAAATCAGTCTTAGCATTTTGAATAATAGGCTGAGTTAATTTAAAGAAATAACTCTGAGCATTACCTTTAACATTCAAAGATTTATATGGACCACCTAAACGAACGTGTGAATCTGAAAAATCAAATGATAATCTTGTACCATAAGAAGAAACAGGTAATGAATATCCAGCCATCCAACCGGTAGAACCTGATGAAAGAATAGTTCCACCATAGATTTTATCACCTAAACCTGTTAAGTTATCCATTCCTACTAAGAATGAAACTCTTTGAGCACCAGTGTAAGAACGGCCATAATCATCATAACCAAAATTCAAATTAACAGGGAATCTATCTCTTACATTCAAAGTAATTGCAGTATTTTCATCACCTTCCGGCTGACGTTCTACTTCTGTCTGAATTTGAACATAATCCTCTCTATTAATTTCTTTCATAGCTCTTTGAAGGTTCTTAGCATTAAACACATCACCTTCTCTAAGCCCGGCTTTACCCATTATAATGTGTCTTAAATACCATTCACGAGTCCACTTTTCGCCTTCAATATTTAATTCACCAACTTTACTTTCAATAATCTTAATAGTTGCAACACCATCAACAATTCTTTGAGGAGGAACTGTTGCGTATGAAGTTAAATAACCTTTTGAACGATAATAATTAGTTACTTTTGAACAAACTTCCAACAATTCATCAAAGAAAATATCTTCACCAATTACTTCTAAACCCAATTTTTCCAACTCTTCAGTAGGAATTTTGGTATTACCCTCAAAGTTAATTTTTTCTAATAAAAAGTGAGGATTATAAAGCATACCCTCTCTAGCTTCATTTTCTTCTATTGAAGCATCATAAATCTGCTCATCTTTTGTAACTGTATCAAAAGACTGAATATAACTTTTATCAATCTCATAATGATTAATATTCTGCAATTCAGTAGTATTATATGCACCAGGGTTATATCCACCCATTTCAGCTTGCATTGGAAATACATCAGCATATGCCTTTGTCATTGACAATAAACAAAACAATGCGAGCAAGTAACTTAAGTTTTTTTTCATTTTATCCAAATTCCTAATTCTTTTGTATTATTGGGTTATTATACGACTTTATATTATATATTATATTTTATTCAAAACCCTAGAACAAATTTATTTGCTAATTTGTAACAAAATATTAATTCTATTATTCCATTTTAACTCATCTGTTAATTTTTGTAAAGATATATACAAATTATTGTTAACTTAAAATTAATGTGTGGAAGATATTAAATAAGAAAGGAGTTATTCTATTGATACAGGCTATTGGAGGAGCAAGTAATTTTAATGATTACGAATATATGCAAATATTAAATGAATTACGCCAATTGGGAATCACTCCCAGTGGGAACAAATCTGCTGATAAATCCAAACTTGAAAAAGCAAAACTTGAACTCGTTCAAAAAATTAACGAAAAACAGGAAGAAGATACAAAACAACAACTACAAATACAGCCTGTAAAATCAACAGACGATGTTCAAAGAACTCAAATAGAAAATGAAAGAATTGGTGCAATGACAGTTGCAGAACTAAATAAAATTTATTTTGGATTATTATAAAAAAGAAGCGGTTTTAAAACCGCTTCTTTTTATTTTTTAGAAATAAAATCTAAAACTCCATTAATAAATGTCAATGGATGAACAGGACATCCTGGGATATATAAGTCAATCGGATATTTTTCTAAAAATTCTCTATTAAGTTTAGAAGAATTTTGAAAAACACCACCAGAAATTGCACAAGCTCCAGCTAAAATTACAATTTTAGGATCAGGAGTATGCTTATAGCAATCTTCTAAGGCCCAAGCCATATTTTCTGAAATTGGTCCGGTTATTACAATACCATCTGCGTGACGAGGTGATGCAACAAAATCTATACCAAATCTGCCCATATCAAAGTTACAATTTGAACAAGCATTTAATTCCATTTCGCAACCATTGCATCCAGCAGCAGATACTTGTCTTAATTTTAAAGACTTAGAAAAAACTCTATGAATTTCTTTTCTAGCTTCTATCGCAACTTTTTCAAACTCATCCGGTGTCATATTTTCTGTTACAATTAACTTATTTCTATCAGTAGAAGATAATTTATAATAATTACTAAATTTTATAGCTTCACACTGACATTCACCGCATAAAGTACATTTTCCCATATCTATAGATAAAGGATTTGATTTTAAAGCTCCTGTTGGACAAATTGATTCATCAATCTTACAACCGTCACAAGATTTTAAAATTGGAAAACCTCTAAACTGACTACGCATAGGAGCGTTTGGAATATCCGGAATATATTGTTTCCCTTGAAAATATTTTAATTTTAACGTATCAAACATAGTAAATTTCCTTATTCTTAATAACTTCTTTAAAAAGACATCTCTATAAAAAATATCCTATAAATCATTTCCACAATATGACAAATTAAAACTCTTGTTACATAATGGAAAGTCTGAAACTCCATTATTTCTAACCGCCATTGCAAGCATATACCAGTTATTAAAAGATGGATCTTTCATTTTATAACGCAAAAGTTCTCCATTAGCTCCTGTTAAAGCTATATGAACAACTTCACCTCTCCAAGCTTCTGTCATTGATATTACCATAGAATTAGAAGCCAATACATCATTAGGAGTTACTTTTATAGGTTCAGCTTTATACTCTTTAAGCTTAGCTAATAATTTTCTTACAATTTGCATTGATTGCTTAATCTCTTTATATCTTAATCTAAATCTTGAATGCACATCACCTGTTGCTTTAAATGGAGATCTAACATCTAAAGCTGCATACCATTTATCATTGAAATCAAATCTGGTATCAATATCAACGCCAGAAGAACGAGCTGCCATACCAACTGCACCCAGCGATTTAGCAGTTTCGGTGCTTACAACACCGGTTCTTTCCATTCTTGAAATACAAGAAGGTTTACTTAACATAACTTTAGAAGTTCTATCAACAGTTTTTTCAACTCCTTCTAACATATTTAAAATCTTTTCGGCCATTTTTTCATCAATATCAAAGTTAACTCCTCCAACATTGATTAAACCTCTTCCGAAACGACTACCAGAGATTTCAAGCATTGTATTAATTACAAGAGTTCTTGTAATTCCAAAAATAGACGCCCCCATCAAATATGCTATATCACCTGAAATAGCACCTAAATCACCAATATGAATGGCAATTCTTTCCATTTCTAAAGCAATTCTTCTTATAATTTGAGCTTTTGAAGAAACCGCAGAATTTGATAATTCTTCCATAGCTTGAGAATAAGCTAAATTATAAGCAATAACAGAATCGCCACAAACGGATTCAGCTAATCTATTATTATATCTTTTGCTATTTAAAAATAATTCTTCAACACCTCTATGTTGATAACCCAACATTATTTCTAAATCATAAACTTTTTCACCTTGGCACATAAACCTAAAATGACCAGGTTCAATAACTCCAGCGTGAATAGGACCAACTGCAACTTGGTGAACATCCTCTCCTTTCATCTCAAAGAAAGGATATTTATCCTGATTATTTCTTACAGGTTTTAACCAAGGATGATTTAATGGCTCTATACCAAATTCTTCATAAAATTCACGTTCGAAAATATGAAAAGCAGGAAATTTTTGAGTAAAAGATTCATAAGATTTCATATTTTGGTAAAATAAAGTTGATGTTACATATAATTTTCCAACTTTATCATCAGCCATAACAATATACAATCTTATGTTATCAAATTCTTTTTTACCAAAAAATCCAACAACACGCATTTTCATTTTTTCAAGATCAGCTTTAATATCTTCAATTGAAATTGTTGGAATATCTAAAGCGTTAATCTTTTTATTATTTTCTGTAATTATCCAATTCATAATTAACTTTTAACCTCTTAATTTTAAAACTAAAAACCAGCAACTGCCGCTAAAATTGAAATAACAATATCTTTTGGCATATAAATACCAATAACAAAAGCTATAATAAGCATCGTAATTTGTGGTAAATACATTGTCCAACTAAGTTTTTCAACTTTTTCAACATCATCTTTATTATCTGTGAATGACATTTTAATAACAGCTTTTCCTAAACCATATAACACAATTGTTAAAAGTAACAAGAAAACTACGCACATTAAGAAATGTCCTTTTAAAAACATCGTCTTAACCATTAAAAATTCACTAATAAATAGAACAGAAGGCGGAAATGCAACAATTCCTAGAAAAGAAGCAATCCATAACCAACCGGTCATTCTATCTTTCTTTAATAAACCTGTTACAGATTTAATTTTTTTAGTACCATACAATTCTAGCACATTTCCTGATGTTAAGAAGAATGAAGCTTTTATTAAAGAATGACCAATCAAATGTATCATCGCAGCCAACATACCAATACCACCTAAGGCAGTGCCAATTGCTAAAATACCCATATTTTCAATAGAAGAATAAGCAAGCATTCTTTTATAATTATTAATATGATAAACAAAAACGGCTGTTATAAATAGAGATAAAAATCCCATTGTAAATAACATAATTCTTGCATAACTATCACAACCGGATAAAACCATAACTCTAAACATATTTAAGATAACTAAAAATGCTGAATTTAAAAGAGTAGCTGAAAGCAATGCAGATATAGGAGAAGGAGCTTCTGCGTGTGCATCCGGCAACCAGAAATGAACAGGAGCTAACCCCATTTTTGTACCTATTCCGAATAAAATGAACACAAAAGATAATTTTAACCAGAATGGATTAAATAAAACAGCATTATTATATAAATCAATATAGAATAAAGAATTCAAATTACCTGTTGCAACCGTTAATAAAATTATTCCAACAAAAGCTAAAGCAATACCGATGGAACAAATAAATACATATTTCCAAGCAGCTTCAATAGAATGTTTTGTTTTATGGAAATAAATTAAATACGCGCTTGCTAAAGTAGTACCTTCAATGAATACCCAAGAAACACCTAAATTTGTACTTAAAATAGCACCAGTCATAGAAAAAACAAAGAACAATAACATATAAGTATAATGTCTTAATTTTCTCGTAAGCGAACTGTCATTTCTTAAATATCCGTTATTATAAATTGCAACTGCTAAAAATACCATTGACATAACCATCAAAAATATTTTATTAGTAGCATCTACTGCAAAAAATTTACTAGCAGTCCACAGAGGAAGAAAATCTATATTTAAACATAAAGCTAAAGAAACAACGAAATGAACAATTGCGTATAAATTTACCATCCAATTATTTAAAGCTCTATTTTTAAATATAAATAATATCAAACACGCTAAAAGCGGAAATAATAAAATTAAATTAATCATTGTATTCATAGTCCTTTAAATCTGATAATTGTGAAACTTCTAAATCTTCAAACTCATTATTAATTTCTTTAACCAACATTCCTAAAATGAATACTGCGATAAAGATATCTAATAAAACTCCCATATTTACAATAATAGGCATTTCTTTTGCAACTGATAAAGACAATAGAAATATACCATTTTCCATTGTTATAAAACTTATAACATTGGATAAAACAGTATGTTTAATTGTAATAAGCCATAAGCTAGTAATAATAACAGCAATAGAAACACCAAAGTACATAGGAGAAACCAATCTAAATTCCGTAGCATGAATATTAGCAAGCATAAAACCAGCAAACAAAATCATACTAGAAATAAATAATGAATAAAAATGCGGAATATTAGCATCTGTATCTCTATGAGCGTGAGTTTTTCTCAAAACCTTCTTTAAAAATATAGGAATTACAACTGCCTTAACAATTAAAGTCTCAACTATTACAAACAAAAAACCAATAATATGAGGCATATTTGCGATAATAGCATCCGGAGTTGATATCATTCCAATATTAAACCAAGGTTCTTTTGCAAATCCAGTAAGACATACAAAGAACAATAACCAACCTTGAGCAACTAACATATTAACATGAGCTAACAAACGACTGGTTGCAGCAATGTATATCATAGATAAGCCTAATAAAATTATAAATATGTTTTCCATAATATCTATATTTACCTCTTATTTTACCTTTTTACATTACTTTACTACTATACTATCCCCCATAAACCCTATACGTAACTAACGCAAGAATTAAGAGAGCAGTAAGAGTCATAACAAATATGAATTCAAAAACGTGTGTCATTCTAAATCTTGCCATTGAAGACTCAACAATACCAACGACAATTGACAACACAAAAATAACAGCAACAAATGCTAAAATAGCTTGCCAACCTACTAAAGACGCTGGAATTACAAGATTAGCAATCAATGCTTGAAATAACAACATCTTTATAGCAGAAGCCCAAGTGATCAAACCTAAATCCATACCTGAATTATCTAGAATCATAACTTCATGAATCATAGTTAATTCTAAGTGAGTAGTAGGATCATCAACAGGAACTCTACAACATTCAATTAATAACATAATAAATAAAGTAACTGCCAAAAGAGCAATTATCATAATTCCATATACACCTGCATTTTCTAAAATCAATCTTAAATTTCCAAAAGAAAAATGACCGGTTAAAGCAACTACAGATGCCATCGCAATAAAGAAAGCTGGTTCTACAATAGTAGAAAAGCAAGCTTCTCTTGCAGCACCCATACCTTCAAAACTACTTCCTGTATCCATTGCTGAAAGCAATGCGAAAAATTTACCCAAACTTAATGAATATGCAAATATTATAAATGCACAAGGAACATTTATAATAGACATTCCACCTGCCATAGGTACAAATAATGCAGCAAATATAGTTGTTGCAAAACCTACTATCGGTGCAAATTTAAATACCCAAGATGTAGTATTACTTATTACAAAATCCTTTTTCATTAGTCTTATGAAATCCCAAAGCGGCTGAAATATACTAACCCCTTTACGACCGGCAAAAAAAGCTTTTGTCTTTTTTATAACACCAATCATTAAGAATGGAGCAAATAATAAAATTAATATATTAAATAATAATGTAATCATCTTTCACTCCTATCCAAAATATATCATTCCAATTATTGCTAAAACTAGGAAAATTAAACCATACAAAATGTATTGCTGAATATTACCACTTTGAATTCTTTCAAATTTTGATAAAAATCTTTCATCCCACTTTAATATAGGTTTAACAATATAAGCTTCTTCTATATCTTCAATATCTTGTTCATAATGAGCTTCACTAGGGAACAAGTCCTTAGGTTTCTTAATATGAGTAACTCTTTTAAACAAAGGTTTTAAAGTTGATAAGAATAAACTTACATAAGAAGCTCCAGTATATTGAACATGAGAATTGCCTCTATTATATCCGCACCCCCAAGTTGTATGTTCTTCAACTTTCTTTCTTGCAAAAAGCTTAACACAAAACATAACAACTATAAGAACTGTCAATATAAAGAAACAAACAGCTAAAATTTGCATCATATTAATAACAGCTATAGGTAGCATAAAACAAGGAGCTTGAACAAACATACTTATAGGACCAAGTAATAGTGCCACAAAGAATTGAGGCATCAAACCAATAACAAGAGCGAATAATGCCAACATTGCCATTGGAATCCACATACATTTAGCAACATCACCTTCTACTTTATTATAAATACCTTCTTCTCTAGGTTGACCTAAAAAAGTAATACTAACAGCTTTTGTAAAACATAGCATAGCCATAGTACCAACCATTGCAAGACCAGCAATTGCCAATACTAATGTAATAAATAAAGCTGTGTTACCACCAATTGTTCCTTTTAACATGCCAAAGTAAATCAAAAATTCACTAACAAAACCGTTAAAAGAAGGTAAACCACATATTGCAATTGCACCGATTATAAATAAAGTTGCAGTATTAGGCATTTTCTTAATTAATCCGCCTAAAACTTCCATATCTCTTGTATGAGTTTTGTTATAAACAGAACCTGCACCAAAGAACATTAATTCCTTAAATATAGAGTGGTTTAAAATATGTAAAATACCACCTACAAAACCAAGCATTGCCACTAGAGGTTGATTATAAGTTAAACCAATCAAACCTAAACCGATACCTAAACCGATAATACCAATGTTTTCAATACTTGAATAAGCTAGTAATTTTTTTAAATCTCTTTGAGCTAAAGCATATAAAATACCATACATAGCAGTCACCAATGCTACGATAAATACAGTATAAGCAACATATTTTGAAGGAGTACCCATCAAAGTAATCACCCTTAAAATACCATAAATACCAGTTTTAATCATAACTCCTGACATAATCCCTGAAACATGACTAGGAGCTGCTGGGTGAGCATCTGGTAACCAATTATGGAATGGTACAAATCCAGCCTTTATACCAAAACCTAAAAAGGCTAAGAAAAACACTATATTTGCAAACTGTTCATTAGTTTGTAAAACATTTGCAAAATCACTAAAAGTTAAACTATCTGCTTGAATATTTAACATAACAAAAGCTGCAATTATAAAAATTACAGATAAATGCATATAAACTAAATATTTAATACCTGCAGATAAAACTTCTTTCTTCTCACCTTCAAAAATAACAAGAAAGAATGATGAAAGTGACATTAATTCCCAAACAATTAAGAAAAATAAAGCATTCTGAACTGTTACAACTAATATCATTGACATAACTAACATCATTAAAAAGAAACAATGTGAAGAAATGTTCATTCCTTTTTCAAAATAAGGTTTCATGTATCCATTTGCATACACTGTGCCTAAAAAACTCATTGTTGAAATTACCAATACAAAAAATGCTGATAAAGGATCAACAACGAAACTTACATCACCAAAAATTGGTGACATATAAATTGATTTACTAATAGGACTTCCTGTTAACAAAACTGTTAACGAAGGAATCCATAGCATTACTGTAGAAATAAATGTGAAAATAGAGCATACTTTAAATTTTGCTCTGTCCTTTACTACAATTGAGAGTAATGCACCCAAAAGTAGTAGAATCATTGATAAAAAATAAATTTTCATAACTATTTACATTCCCAAAACTACTTTATACTATTTTTCCAAATACCGTTATATTGCTAACAAAAATAAATTTCAAGAGGGAAATTAAAACAAAAAAAAACGCTTCTAAAAGAAGCGTTTTTTATTCAATAAAACCTAATTTATCTACCAATTTCAGTAGCCTTAGAAGCCATTGCTTTCGATATATTAACCAAAGCTAAGTTAGCTTCATAAGCCCTTTGAGCCATAATCGCATCAGCCATATCAACCATTGCATTAACATTAGAAGCTCTAATATACCCATTAGCATCCGCATCAGGATGTCCCGGAGAATAAATCCTTTCACCAACAGTTGGATCTTCTACGCAACCGTTAAAAGTTACTCCACCTTGAAGATAAGGTAAAGTACCAGTTCCAAATACATCATTTTTCATTGTATTCATAAGCCCATGAAAAGAAATATCTTCAGTAGCATTAAGCACAGGAATCTTTCTAACGTAATTTGGAGTATCTACGTTTGCAATGTTCTTCGCATGAATATCTAATCTCAAACCATGAGTCTTTAAAGCATTTGAGCCAATATTTATAGATTCCATTATACTCATAATAAACCTCTCTTTCGAAGTATTCAACTAATTATTTTCCGACATTAATAACAGTTTTCATTTCAGTTATTATATTTGACATTCTTCTTGTTGCCATAGTGTAGAGAATAGAATTTTTTTGCATTTCCGTTAATTCTTCTGCAATATCTATTTCCTTACTTCTTCTATCTTCAATAACCCCAGAAGGTCCAAGTTCTGTAGAAAGTTTTGTTTCTAAAGGACTATTCATAGAACCTAAATATTGAGAAAAATCTATATCTCTTCTTACATAACCAGGAGTATCAACATTTGCAACATTAGAACCCAAAGCTCTCTGTCTTTGAGATATCAAATCTAACATTAAATTAGTTTTACTCATTGAATCAATACTTGTAAAAGTCATAAATTATTCATCCTATTCTCTTATATTAATAGCTTTGTTATACATATCATCAGCTACTTTCATTAAATTCATACTCGCAATCATAGAAGTATTTAATCTCATCAAATCATTTAATTCATCATAAATATTTGTATTAGAAACTTCTGTAGCATATTGTTTGATATTGCCTTCTTTTATAATTTTTGGAGCTCCAGACTCATCATTATAAACCATTTTATTATTATGACCTTGCTCTAAAGCCTCTGGACAATCAAATTGTACAATAGGTATTGTACCTATTTTTTCAGGAAGAGAACCAGAATTATCATAATTTATAACATCACCATTCGGTTTAATTTCAAATTTATAAGAGTTTGCGGGAATTTTAATACCATCACCAACCATCCAATCATCGACAGTCATTAAATACCCATTTTCACCTCTTTTTAAAGCTCCATCACGTGTATACTGAATTTCACCCTCTGGAGAAACTACAGGGATATAACCTTCACCATCAATCGCAATATCATAAGGATTTGTAGATGTTCTAATAGAACCTTTTAAAGCATTAGTTCTTATAGCTCCATCAACATACCCATCTTCTCTTAAAATTTGTTCAAAACGAGAGGTTTTATATGCGGCAGTATTATAATTAGCAAGGTTATTAGCAACATAACCAAGTTTTTCAAATTGCATAGTAGCATTATTAATACTTTTTCTAACCACAGCTTGCATATTATACATAAAAACCTCCTATGATACCGAACCTAACTGACTTATAACTTTTTGCAAATTAGCACTTTCTATAAGAAAAATTTGCCTATTTGCTTCAAAATTTCTTACAACAGGTTTAACTGCTAAAAATTCATTCTGCAATGTAACATTTGAATACTCATTATACCCTTGCTTAACATCAGGAGAAAGAACAGCCATACCGTTAGCATCAACAATTCCTAAATATCCGACATCAACAAGTTTTTCAGAATCCTTATCAAAAACTGAAATCTTACCTTTAGAATTAACAATAACTTCTGAAGGATTATCAGGAACAATCGGTAATTTAATAGGCATCCCTGTATCTGATAAAACTGGATTATCTTCTAAATTTAATAAATTACCTAATTTATCAAGTTTAAATCGTCCATCACGTGTAAGCTGAACTCCTTGAGAAGTTTGAATTTGAAAATAACCTTTATTCGCCATAGAAATATCTAAAGGATTCTTTGAAACCATAATTCTACCGACTTTGTCATCAACAGTTTGAGAAAGGCCATGAACTCCAATATATTCAGTAAATGAAGAAACTACAGGCTCTCTTCTTTGATATCCTACTTTATCAAAACCTGCAACATTTTCATTTATCATACCAAGAATTTCACTTTGAACATGCATAGCTCTAATAGAAGCCTTAATGCCTTGTTCACAAAATCTTACACCGCCATTGATTTGCATAGTTGTACCTCATTTTTCAAGTTAGACGGAAAAATAATATAACCACTTTAGAAAATAATTATAAAATCATCCGTTTAATGTAGATTTGATAAATTTTTAATGAGAAATTATGAAAAGTCAAAAAATTATGTTGACAATAAAAAATGTTTTATATAATATAGAATTTGACGCCGGTATAGCTCAACGGTAGAGCAACGGTTTTGTAAACCGTAGGTTGTAGGTTCGATTCCTATTACCGGCTTTTTTTAATTAAAGCCCTTGGCTGCATTAAGCCTTTGTGGCGCAGGGGTAGCGCACTCCCTTGGTAAGGGAGAGGCCACGGGTTCAAATCCCGTCAAAGGCAAATTTTAATGAAAATTTAATATGGGTAGGTGGCCGAGTGGCTAAAGGCGACAGACTGTAAATCTGTTCACGAGAGTGTACGGTGGTTCGAATCCACCCCTGCCCACCACTTTAAGAGATTTCCTATTGGAAGTCTTTTTTGTTTAAAGGGTGAGATGAAAAGCACCGCCGGTGGTTCGAGCGGGAGCGAGCTGAGGCTGGAGAAATTTGCAAAATATGAAATATTGCAGCAAATTTCGGAATTGCCGTTATTAGCGAGCGACCAAGACAATCTATCCTACTTCTATCAAAAATCGACAATATCACTTTTTAATGATATTATAAAATATATAAATAAGGAGAAATATAAATGGCTATGAATCAATCTAAAGAAATAAAAACTAAAATTGTTGCAACATTGGGCCCTAAAACTTCTGATTATGAAATGATAAAAAAATTAATTAAAGCCGGAGCTAGCATGTTCAGATTAAATACTTCTCATGGAAACGAAGAAGGTCATGCCAGCAACATAAAACTAATACGTCAAATATCACAAGAAAAAAACATTTTTATTCCTATATTAGTAGATTTACAAGGACCTAAAATAAGAGTTGGGAATATAAAAGAAGCTATCTCTATTAAAGAAGGAGATGAAATTGTTTTAAAAGCAAGTACAGAAATTAATAATCCAAATTTCATTCCTGTAGATTATGAAGGAATTGCAAAAGATGTTAAAATTGGAGATAAAATATTACTTGATGATGGTAATGTAGGTTTAGAAGTTAAAGATATAAAAAACGAAGAAGTATATACAAAAGTTTTATATGGAACTGTAATAAAACCAAGAAAAGGAATAAACCTTCCGGGTTCAACAGCCAGTCTTAAAGCTGTAACCGAAAGAGATATAGAATTCATAAGATTTGCAGTTGAATATGATATTGATTATATAGCATTATCATTTGTAAGAGAAGCAAAAGATATAGAAATCGCACAAAAATATATCAAAAATTTTGGAGGAAATATTCCAATAATCGCCAAGATAGAAAAGCCACAAGCAGTAGAAAATCTTGAAGAAATCATAAAAATAGCAGACGGAATAATGGTCGCAAGAGGTGATCTAGGTATTGAAATGTCACCGGAAGAAGTTCCTATTGTTCAAAAATACATTGTAGATAAAACAATTCGAGAACGTAAAGTTTGCATTGTTGCAACTCAAATGTTAGAATCAATGATAGAAAATCCAATACCAACAAGAGCAGAGGCTAGTGACGTTGCAAATGCAATTTTAGATGGTACAGATGCAATAATGTTATCTGGAGAAACTGCTATGGGTAAACATCCTGTAGAAGCAGTTCAAATGATGAAAAAAATAGCAACAAACATTGAGAAGTGTAATTTTTGTCTTTCTAATTTAGATTTAGAAATAAACGATAACTATGAACTTTCTCCACAAGCAATTTCAAATGCTGCTATAAAAATGGCGGAAGATTTACAAGCAAAAGCAATAATGGCATTTACTCATAGTGGTTATACGCCACGTCTGCTTTCAAAATTAAGACCTAGTGTTCCTATTATTGCAATTTCAGATTCTGAATCTACCTGCCGTAGATTAAATTTATATTGGGACATATTTGTTGATTATAAAGAATGGGATACAGTACTTGATGCAGATTTACTTACAAAAATTGATGAATATATCCTAACAAAAACTAAATTCAAAAAAGGAGAACGTATTATAATTATTGGTTCAATACCTAAACTAATAACAGGAAGAACAAATTTTATAAGAGTCCATAGAATTGGAGCTCCAATCGAAAAGTAAAGATTTTAATTGACCTTTATTTTTTACAAATTACAATATATAAATCTAATGTGTGTATCAGATTTTAAAGGAGAAAAAATGAATCTTACAATCAACAACACAAATTTTAACGGAAAACAAGAAGTTATCTATGGTTTAACAAGAGCTTCTTATAAAGCTAAACAAATCGAAATGTTCAAAAACCTAGCAAAAGGGCCTAGACCAATTAATACATCCGAAGATATTAACCGTACAAAAGCTGCAATGGAAGCTTATCTTGATATGACAATTAATGATGATAGTTTTAGTAGAACTGTTGTAGATATTGCCGCTAAAAGAGAAGATGTATCTTCTATCAGAGAAAACCTAGTTGAACAAAATTTACCAACTGGAATTATAAAACCATTTGAAACATTTACAAATGCTTTGCTAAATGTAATATCTGAAAACAAAAAATATTTAAACAATGACTTATTGTATAATTTCTTTGCGAATCTAAAATAAGCAATTATTAAATATTAGATTTTTTGCCTAAGAACAGAATTAGATCCTTGACAGGTAATAAATAACATATTGCCATCAACATGTAATCCGTATGGTTTATCTATATTAGAAACCAGTACAGATATTTCGCCACGTGAAGAAATCTTTAAAACATTATTGTTATTATAATTCGATACATAAATATTACCGATACTATCACTTACAAGACTAATAGGTCCGCTTATTTTGGAACTTTTTACAAAAACCTGTCTTTTTCCATCAGGAGTAATTTTCAATATAGTATTATCAGAAAAAGTTGCAACATAAACATTTCCTTGATTATCCGTAGTTATACCCGTAGGACTAAGTACATTTTCATAAACCCCGGATTGTGTTGCGATTTTTGAAGGCGTATTAAGTTTTTGAGGTGGAAGAGTTGTTGATATTTTTACAGACTCTGCTAACTCTTGAGCTTTTTTATAATAACTGCTTGTTTGAGGTATTAAATTCAAAAACTCCTTTGTTTTATCGTAATCTTCTAATTTTGAATTCATCAAAGCAATCTTATAAATAACTTCATAATCATTTGGATTTCTTAAATAAACCTGTTTATAAACAGAAAGAGCTTCTGCATATTGTTTTAAATATTCCAATATAGTTGCTAAATTATAATATGCATCAATATAATCAGGATATGTTCTTATAGCCGAGCGAAAAGACTCAATAGCTCTTTCGTACATTCCTAATTTGTAAAAATCAATACCTTGATTATAATCTAATTTTGCATCAACAGGTATTTCAACTGCACTTGCTGATAAAGATATTGATAACAAAAATACTGAAATAATCTTTTTTAACATGAAAGCATTATAACATACTTTTTGATTTTACGATAGAATGTAAAATATGAATAAAATAAAACCTAAAATAATCGCAATAGTAGGTCCCACTGCAAGTGGAAAAACTGCAATGTCAATTGAATTTGCAAAAAAATACAATGGAGAAATCATATCTGCAGATTCAAGACTTGTATACAAAGGTTTTGATATTGCAACAGCAAAACCAACAATAAAAGAAAGAGAAAATATTCCTCATTATTTAATAGATATTGTTGAGCCTGAAACAGACTATTCAGTAGGAAACTATTATGATGACGCAACTGATGCTATAAATATAATTCTAAATAAAAACAAAACTCCAATAATTGTTGGCGGAACTGGACTGTATTTTAGAATTCTATTAGAAAACTATGATTTACCTAGAGTTGCACCAAATTATAAACTTAGAGAAACACTGGATTTAAAAGAAAAAGAAGCTTTACTAATAGAACTAAAAAAAATAGACCCGCAAACTTATGAAAGATTAAAAGATTCTAATAAAAGACGAATAATAAGAGCATTAGAAATAATTAAAACTTTGAAAAAACCTCTCTCAGAAATCAATATTCAAAAAGAGCCTGAATATCAAGTAGAATGGCACATGCCACAAATAAATTCAAGAGAAGAACTCTATAATAGAATTAACAAAAGAGTTGATATTATGCTTGAAACCGGATTAATAGAAGAAACCCAAAATCTTTTAAAAAAACATGGACGAATTAAAAATCTAACCGAAACAATTGGATACAAAGAAATTATAAGTTATTTAGATAATCAAGTAACACTAAGTGAAGCCGTCGAAAAACTAAAACAACATACTAGAAATTATGCCAAACGACAACTAACCTGGTTTAGACGAAATCCTAATTTGCAAATTAACTACTAAAAGTTTTCTTGTAGCTTTATTTCATCAGCATCATTTTTTTCTTTATGATCTTTTATAAAAGTTAAAAGAGCATCCATTTTTTGTTTCAAAATTTCATTTTCTTCTTTTAACTTTGTATTTTCAACTCTTATATCAAAACTTTCTTTTTGCATAGTTAAAGTCGGAATATCATCAGGATTTAAAGAAAATCTTTTACCAGATTCTTCCTTCATAAAAATAATACTCTTAACATCTTTTTCTTGAACACACCCCATCTGAACCATTAACTCAGCAATAAAAACGTGCTTCCCTTCAGCATTCATTTCTTGTTGCTTGTTTAAAACATCATCAAGCTGTTCTATAGTCATTTTCCCAGCACGAATAAAATATTCCCCTGTACGATATTTACCAGCGATAAACCCGGCAATAGCACTAACAAGTTTAGGAACTTCCTTAGAAAAAAAGCCTGAAGTCTTACAAAAAGTAAAGGCCTTAGCGACTTCTTCCATTGTAAAATTATTTTCTATAGCAATTTCTATTAAAGACATTCCTTTAGAACAACAGTTTAAAAAAGAATAAATACTTTCATCAAATTTAGATTCTTTAGTCAAAAGTTCATTTTGTCCCAACTCAGATAAAACAGGTTTGTAAATGTGGAACAATTCTCCTTCTGGAAGGTCCAAAAAATCATTACTTAAATAAGTAGTCAAATCATTTGAAAGATTAAGAAATATTGTTTGTTTAATCCAAAGCGGAAATGCTAACATTTTCTCCATATAATTTATAAATAAACTGTTGCTCATAAAATTACCCTTCTTTTATATGATGTAGACAAATTGATTATAGCATAAGATAAAAAAAATAGATATATGTAAAGGAAGCTTCACAAATGGGCATGGATGGTTTATCAATCGCAAATACGGGCTTAGTAAAAGAATCGACATCAGCAGAATTTACAAACAAAACTGAACAGGCAATTCACACAGATGATAGTCAAACAAATAAACAAGTACAATCTCTGAGCCAAAACCAAAAAGTACGAGCTAAAGATGACGAAGACAAATCAGATAAAAAAAACAGTTCAGGAAAAGAAAATTTAACAGACAACAACTACAATGAATCAACAGAAGATGATATTACAGACGAAGAAATTGATATTGAAGAAATTGAAAATCCCAATAAAGATTTTTATGTCAAATTAAATACAAAAGATGATATAATAGAATTATATGATAGTTCAACGAATAAATTAATAGAAACTATATCAGGAAATGAACTTGGGGAATTAGTTCAAAAGTTAAATATGGCATCAGGAATATTCATAAATAAGAAGGTTTAGATGACACCAATAAATCCATACAACAAATACATTAAGCAATATCAGGCAAGCAATATAAATACTGCAACACCAGAAAAATTAATGATTCTGTTGTTTGATGGAGCATTACAATTTTTACAAAAAGCTAAAATAGCTATAGCAGAAAAAAATTTTAAAGAACGCTCGACTAATATCGAAAATGCAAGAAAAATAATACGCGAGTTAATGCGAACAATTGACCTAGAAAATGGAAATGATGTTTCTAAACAACTTTTCCGATTATATAATAAAATGGCAATGAATTTAATCAAAGCAAACATTCAAAAAAATACAGAAAAAATTGATGAAGTTATAGAAGATATCACAAATATTCGATGGGGGTTTCAAAAAGCTATTGAAATTCAAAACGGGATAACAACAATCGAAGAAGCGATGAGTGAACAACAAACCATACAAAATCAGCATCCGGCGTTTAAAGAGGATAATAACAATGCAAGATGAAAAACAATTTGAGCAACTTATTCTACAATATACACAACTTAAAAATGGCTCCGAAGACATTTCTAGAATGATAGAGAATGAAGATTTTGACAGTGCAATTACCATGCTTAAGAATAGAGAACAAACTTTCTTAAGTTGCAAATGTATTAGAAAATATTTAGAATTAACTCCGGTTCAAGAAAAAGAACTAAATGCTCTTCTAGATGAAATTCGAGATATTGAAATAAAAAATATGAAAAAACTGGAAGAAGGCATGGAAAATATAAAAAATGAGCTTCGAAAAACTCAAAAATCACAAAAAATACAAAAAACTTATGAAATATCTTCCGATATAACAGGTAGCATTTTAAACATAGAAGAATAGCATCTTATATAGATAAAACCAATATCTTAACTCTATTTAAATTTGATAAAATAGGGTTTAAAAGCTTTTCAAAGGCTAGGATATAGAAAAAATAAGCTTTTCAAAGAAAAAAAAGCTTGCATTTTAAAATGTAGTCTGTATAATAGATTTTGTAAATAGAAGAAAGGAGTTTTATAATGAACAAAGAAGAATTAGTACAAGAAATTGCAAAAAAATCAAAAGTTACTCAAAAAGAAGCTAATGAAGTATTGTCAGCTTTAATTGAAACAGTTCAAAAAACAGTTTCTAAAGGTAAAAAAGTTACTTTAGTAGGCTTTGGGACTTTTGAACCACGTAAGAGAGCTGCTAGAAATGGTAGAAATCCTCAAACTGGTAAAGAGATTAAAATTCCTGCAAAAACAGTTCCTGTTTTCTCTGCTGGTAAAAAATTCAAAGAAGTTGTTAACGGAAAATAGTTTGCAATTTTTATAAGTAATAAAGAGATAAGACTCAAGTATAATACTTGAGTCTTATTTCTTTATTATGCTAATATAAAAAAATGATAAATAAAAACAATGCTCGAATAATAACTATTTCAGAAATGGCACCGCATATCCACAATTTTAACAACAATGAAAACAAAGTTGATAAAATTTTTTTGTGGCTAAAAAACTGGCTTGAGCAATCCATAAAAACAAACCAAATAAAATATGGCGATAAACTTCCATTAAAAGAAGATTTAGCATTTCATATAGGAGTAAGCACCGGTACAATTCAAAATGTATATAGACGTCTGGAAGACTATGGTCTTGTAGAATCAAAACAAAGAATTGGAACATTTGTTATAAATAAAAATAATAACAAAAAAAATCCAAAAATGACTTCAAAAAAAGACTCCGCGATAGAAACTTTAAAAATTTTTATAAAAAATAATTACCAACAGGGCGAAAAGCTTTTTTCAACAAGAAAACTAGCCAAAATACTTGAAATATCAAATACAATAATTCAATTGGCTCTTCAAAATTTAACATATGAAAATATTTTAGAAAAGAAAAATAAATATTACTATGTAAAAAAAACAAACTATGAAGTGAAACAAATAGAAAATAAAACTTTAGCAGAAAAAACTGCAGAAAAAATTGAAAAATACATTAAATCAACTAACAATAAAGAAAAAAAAATAAAATCGCATAAAGAATTTTCAAAAATGTATAACGTAAGCCTTAAAACTATTCACGACGCATTAAAAATTTTATCTAAAAAGGGACTTATATATAGTCGAAGAGGAAGATACGGAACAACATTAACAAATGAAAATAAACTACCAAAGCCTTATTTTTATGAAGAAATAGAAAATAAAATAAAACACTATATTGCAAAAAATTGCAATATAGGAGATAAATTGCCGACGATTGAAAATTTATCAAAAACATTCAAAGTAAGTACCAAAACAATAAAACGAGCATTAGATAATTTATTTGATGACGGCTATATAACTTTCACAAGAGGCCGCAGTGGAGGGACATTTGTTACAGATATACCTACAATGAACAAAGAAAACTATAAATGGTTGGCAATAAGTTCTGAATACAAACTAAACTGATAATTTCGTCTGAAATACTTGAAAATTAAGTTTAGCATGGTATTATAAATAATGTAAAAAGTAAAAAAAGGAGAATAGTCATAGCTAACGAAGAAAAAAGTCCCAAAGGGGCAGGTAAAGATAAAGCTTTAATAAATGAACGTATTAGAGCAAAGGAAGTAAGATTAATAGATGAAAACGGAACTAATCATGGTATTGTCCCTACATCACAAGCTTTACAAATGGCAGAAGAAGCAGATCTTGATTTAGTGATAATAAGTCCTAATCAAGCTCCGCCGGTTGCAAAAATTTTAAACTATGGAAAGTATAAATACGAATTAGAAAAAAAAGCCAAAGAAGCTAAGAAAAAACAACATGTTGTAGATGTAAAAGAAGTAAAAGTTCGTTATAAAATAGATACCCATGATTATGAAGTCAGATTAAAAAATATAAAAAAATTCATATCACAAGGCAACAAAGTAAAAATCGTAGTAATGCTAAGAGGTCGTGAAATGCAGCATTCTCAGTTAGCTATTGATTTAGCTAACAGATTCATTTCAGATTTATCAAACGATCCTGTTACTGTTGAAAAGAAGCCTATAATAGAAGGTAGAAATATCACAGCTTGGTTAGGACCAAAATCTTAAAAAAAACGCTTGATAAAATTTTTTTAGCAAATAGAATGTAGATATAGACAAAAAGATATGCCGCAATAGCTCAGTTGGTAGAGCAAGGGACTGAAAATCCCTGTGTCCTTGGTTCAATTCCGAGTTGCGGCATATTTTTTTTACTTACTATAAATTTTATTTATAAATATAATTCAAATACCTTTCAGCCAAATTTACACGTTTTTTAGGATTTTTATTTTCAACTTGCATTTTTTGTGTAAAGAAACAGGACAGTACAGAAAAGAGGAACATGTCTTAAAGTCGCTGTTGGTAAACAATTTTAAATAATTTTAGGGTTTCAGAAAAGTCCAAAATGTCTGATTACTGTCCTTTATATGTCTAAAAATACCGAAAAAATTTAATTGATATACCCCAAAGGGTTATTTCCGTAAGAGAATAGAAAAGGACAGTGATAAGACATTAGCTATAAAAAAATTAACAGAAGTTCCAGAAAAAATTTTTTCTGTTCATAAACGGAACCTTAACGGAACTTTTTTCGGAACCAAACGGAACATACAAATTTTTAAATTTTATTTATAGTATCAATTTTTATAAAAGCATTATTTGTTGTTTTATCACTATCTTTATAACGGCTACCACGAGTTGCGATACCAACAACTTTATTTTCTTCATCAAAAATTGGTCCGCCACTATGTCCAGTTATAATCGGAGTATCAACACAAATATGTTCCACTGCACTTATTGCTTTGGTTCTAGTTACTTTCATCTCGCGTATATCTGGTTCAAACTCACACCCTCGTTCTGGATATCCAGCAAGAATTAATTTTGAACCAAAGGTTAACTTTGAACAATCTCCAATAGAAAATCCTTCCTTTTTGACGTCAATATCACTGTCTTTTATTTTTAATATAGCAATATCTATGTGTTTATTGTATTTTAATATTTCTATTTCATATTCTTTTGTTGGATTTTGGAATATTTTCAAATTTTCCATTAGGACATCGTTATTATCGAATACACAATGATAACAAGTAATAAAACCAATACCTTTTAATAAAAAAGCAGATCCTTGTTCAGAATCACTTTCTATTATCCATAGATTTTCTTTAATCACTTCTTGATAATTTTCTGGAATATGCTTAGTATTATTGTCATCAAGTTGGTTAAATTTATTCATTAATTTGGCATATATAAAATCGTTTTCACCTCTGACATTTTTAATAAAATTAATTTTTCCCCTTAAAATATTCTTAAAATTATTTTTTTTATTTGATTTATAGAAATATCTTTTAGTTGTATTTTTGGATAAATGATAAATTAGAGCTTTTTCTAATATTTCTTCCTTAGTAAACGTACTTACATATTTCTTCTTATTGATTTCCCAATTGTACAACATAGATTTTACTGTTTTTATATATTTTCTAGAGAGATTTAACTTGGTATTAACAGTAATTCCTGTAACGCTTTGTCGATTATGCTTATTTTGAATTCTTGTCTTTTGTTTGTTTATATGAAATCCATGTTTTAAAACGCAAGAATATAATGCTTTACCAGGCTTATGCTCAATTTCTTTAGTGTCTTCATTATAAATAATTTCTGCTATTTCTAACGGAAATTGTTTTTGATTTGTTGAAAAAGTAATATCATCTGCATATCTTGAATAAGTACAGTGAAATACTTTTGCTAAATGAGTTAAATCATTATCTAAACTTCTGCATACGAAATTAGAAATAATAGGCGAAGTTGGTGCACCTTGTGGTGTAATATTTAATACACAACACATCTTAACTAAAAGTTTTGATATAAGTATTGAAAAATTAAAAGGTTTATTTCTAAATATACCAAAAACTCTTCCTTGATTAATTGTAAGGAAAAAATCTTCTAAGTCGATATTTAAAATTAATTTTTTGTTGAGGTGTATATTAGCATTTGTAATTATGTTTTTACTTTTTACAAACCCCTGAACAGGCTTTTTTTCATTATAAAAAAGAGACAAGATATAATTTAATTTTTTTTGTAATATTTTAAATGATCTTTTAGGTGCATATATAATACGCGTATTACCATTTTTTTTTAATATTTTAAATTTTAGATACCTATCTTTATCCTGTTGAATGTTTAACCAATAGTACAAATGCCCAGTTTTTACTTCTAATATATCAGCGAGTTCTGCAAAACTTTTTATTTGCAGAAATTTTTCTTTTAATTCTTTATCTGTATGCTTTGTGAATAATTTTTTCATAATTATAACGGTATATAGCCCTATTTACCTGGACGTGTGAACCCAAAGAGTCAAGTGTCCGCTTTATTTAATGCAACTTTTTCAAAATCATTGCGATATACACAACGAAAAATTAATTGGACTATATACCTTATGAGAATTATACCATAAAGTTATTTAAAAAATTTTTTTGTGTTCAACAAATTCTTTAATAACCTTGTATACATATCTTGTGGTGGTCTCGCAAGCTAACACAAGTTTATTAATTGTATATTTAGTTCCATCAAAATTATCTATAATATATTGTTTTTTGTATTTCTGATTACAATGAGCATGGATTGAAAATTTTTGCCCTGCAGCATTGAACATTAATTTTTTAGTTGCTTCCAAGCCAATAATAGAACACAAAAACTTTAAATCATCTGTTGGTAAATTCTCTTCAGTTATGTATTTTGCCCATACCGGCTCTTCTGTTTTGCAATTTCTAACCATATTACTCCTTTTCTCTATTATAGTACAAACGGAACCAACAATGGTTCCATTTTGTTCCGTTTGGAGAAATTTTCTTTATCACAAAATTTTTGCCTTTTCAATATTAGCAAAACAATGTTTTATCAGCATTGAAGAAGTCAAAAAAGATGTGTTTCGATATGGATACATTAACTACACTTTGTACGGCAACAGAGTTAATCTGAGAGAGGAGAAAAATATGCAAACTTCAAACGCTGACTGGATTACAACTAAAGAACTTGCTGAAATTAAAGGAGTATCTGAAAGAGCTGTTAGAAAAGCTATAAGTAACAATAAATATGTAATCAGAAAATGCTCTAAATCTTACGAAATTTTGGTAACATCTTTAGAAGAAAATGTTAGAGAAAAAATAACAGCTAGTAAAGAAAATTTGCCACAAGTAACTAATAATTCATATATTGTTCCTGAAATACAAAAGAAATTAGCTTTAGCCAAATATGATTTAATAAAAAAATGGGATGAGTTTAGAAAGGATAAGAAAAATAAAACAATAGCAGGAAAAGATTTCCTTGATGCATATAATCATAATTGTATTTGCGAAGAATTGTTCAATGTAGTAGGTAAAGTTGCAATAGGAACAATTTATGAATGGCATAAAAAACTTCGTACCTATAATGATGATTGGCATTGTTTAATTAATAATTACACTTTTGGTGAAAAGACCAGAAAAACATTAATGAAACCTGAAGAGGAAGCCGAATTTCTTAAAAACCTGTTACATCCTAATCAATTAAATATAGGAAAAGCAATCAAACTAACAAAGTTGGCATTAACACAACGAGGTTTTAAAAATTTGTGTTGCGACCTTACGTATAGAAGATTTGCCAATAATTATAAAAATGAGCATTATAATACTTGGGTAGAAGCAAGAGAAGGTAACAAGGCTCTTCACGATAAAGTTCTGCCATATATAACAAGAGACATTTCAAAACTTGAAGTCGGGGATGTACTTATTGGTGATGGACACAGATTATCATTTTTTGTTAAACATCCATATACCGGTAAACCTATAAGACCAATGATGGTAGCATACCAAGATTGGAAATCGGGAGGCTTTGTTGGTTTTGAAATAATGCTGGAAGAAAATACGCAATGTATTGCAAGTGCATTAAGAAATGCAATCATAAATTTAGGGAAAGTTCCGAAATTTGTTTATCAAGATAACGGGAAAGCCTTTAAAGCAAAATATTTTATAGAAAATGGGCTAAGCGGTTTATTTACTAATCTTGGAATTCAACCTGTTTATGCAAAACCATATAACGCAAAAGCAAAACCAATAGAAAGGTTGTTTCGAGAATTACAAGATAGCTGTGAAGTGTTACTTCCTTCTTATACTGGTACAAGTATTATTAAAAAGCCTGCCCCATTAAAAAGGAATGAAAAATTACACAAATCTCTTTATAAAGTTAATGTTCCAACTCTTGAGCAAGTAGTAAATTTTATTGGGAATTGGGTACAGAAATATCATTATGAGCAACCTTGTCCTCATATAGCTGGAGAAACGATTGGTAAGGTTCTTGAAAGCGGTAAAGGGGAAGGCGTTAATATAGAAACATTAGACGATCTTATGATGGTAAGAGAAATAAAGAAAATTTACAGGAATGGCATTTTATTCTTAAAAAATAACTATTATGACGAAGCTTTATTTGGATATAAAAAAGAAGTGATTATTAAATACAGCTTGTTCAATTTGAGTTCAATTAAAGTTTATAAATTAAATGGTGAATTTATATGTGAAGCTAAAAGAATTGAGCCAATACATCCATTGGCAAATTACTTAGGTGAAGTGAAAGATATAGAAGAGCTTAAGCAAAAAACAAGGATAAAAAAGAAATTAGAAAAACAGACAGAGCAAGAATATATAAACCAAATAAAACGTAATCAAGTTCATACCCCATTATTAACAATGGATTTAATTGAGAAGCAGAAAGAGGATGAAATAAATGATTTTAAATTAGCAATAAAAGAAGAAATTCAAGCAGATGATTTTAACGGTTGTTTTAATACAAGATTTGAAAAGTATGAATACCTAATGAAACAAGATAAGTTAACTAAAAAAGAACAAGAATGGATTTTGGAATACAAATCAACAAGTGAATATGAGCAAATATATGGTGACGATAATAAGGAGGTTTTTAATGCATAAATTATTTGTTAAAACACGTAATGTTAAAAATTTTATTGATTTAATGAACAATCTTATAGATAAATCAAATGAAGTCCCAAAGATGGGATTAATCTATGGTGATCCTGGTTTAGGAAAAAGTCGAACAGCAGTTTGGTGGGCAACACAAAATGATGCGGTCTATGTAAGAGCTCAAAATAATATGACAAGTCATGGGATATTGGAAAAAGTTGTGGAAGATTTAGGAGAAGCACCTTCTAAAAAATCTACAGAATTAATGAAACAATGTATTGCCCATTTAAGACTTCATCCACAGATAGTTATTGTTGATGAAATTGATTATCTAATAGGTCATTCCAGAACAATTGAAACTTTGAGGGATTTACACGATTTAACGGGTGCTCCAATTGTCCTGATAGGAATGCATGAATCAAAAACAAAACTTGGTAAATACAGACATTTGTATGACAGAATTTCTGAAATTGTCGAATTTAAACCGTTTTCTAAAGAAGATATGGACATTATTGTAGAAGAATTATCAGAAATAAAAATAACAGACGAGGCTAAAGAAATATTTTTTGAAAAAACAAATCGTTTTAGACAAGTAATTAAGGGGATTGCTTTACTTGAAAATATAGCTAAAACAAATGGGTTGAATAAAATTGATGTTAAACAAGTGAAAGGATTAAACATTGAAAAATAAAGATTTAATAATAAAAGTAGCAAGAAGATTAGATAAATTTAATCTTGATGAAATAATTGTAGTATCTGAACTTCAAGAACAAGAAGTGAAAGAAATTTTATCTGATTTAATTAAAGAACAGGTAATTATTAAAAGTAGTAACAAGTATTTTTTTAATAATAAAAGAAATAATGAGCAAAACGAAACATTATCTACAAAAAACAATACTCTTAAACCTATTATTCTTGAAGAAGAGGAAGGTTATGAGGAACTACTAAAATATAATGAAGATGTTCAAAATAAGATAAAAAGATATGTCGCAGCGATAAATTTTGTAATTAATGCTGGGAAAGGTAATTTAAAACGTGTGGTAGAATTATTTAATGAAACTTCAGGCTTAAAGCGAGTTCCATATTCAATTTTAGTAAAACTTCTTCATAACTATAAAATGTATGGGTTTAAAGGCATATTACCTAAATACCATAATCATGGTGAAAGCCCTATTCCAGATGAATTATACACGTGTTTTAAAAATTTTTATCTAACAAAAGAAAAATTAAGTGCCAAAGAAGCCCTATATCGTGCACAAAAGTTATTACACGATGAGCAAAGAATTGAACAACCTTATGCATATAACTTAAACTCTTTTACAAGAAAAATTAAAACGGATTTTACGGAAGAACAAATTAAATACTTTAGAAATAATGTAAAACCACTAAAAGCTAAAATTTCTAATGATGAAAATGATGAACCGCTTGATATGGAATTTAAGAATGCCGCCAGAATTTATCTTAATCGATTAAAAATAGAAAATAAGCAAGAAAAATTATTGCATGAGAAAACTTATTACAAAAATCATCTGAAAGAATATTTTGACAATTTAACTATTCGAGAAATTACGCCCAAAGCTGTTGCTAAGTATAAACAAAGTATGTTTGATAAAGGGTTTAAATTAGTATCTGTGAATCAATATATTTTACTTTTAAAAGCTATAATAAGAGGTGTTTGCCCAAAAATAAACAATTTAGTAACAAGAGAGGATAAGGATCGTAGAAATGCCTATGCACTAGATATGAATATTCTAACTGAAGATGAAATTCTAAAATTACTCAATATATGTAAATTGAAATACCCTGAAGCCTATCCTATAATTTATATTTCATTATCAACAGGAGCTAGTGTTCCTGAATTATTGGGATTAACTTGGGATAGGGTAGACTTTGAAGAAAATACAATATTTTTAAAATACTTTCTATATGATGAACGTTTAATTACAAATAGAAGTGGTACTTCAAAACGAAAATTAAAAATTGATAAAATGATGACTGAGATTTTGAAAGAAAAGTATAAAGCGACAAAACCTTTACCTGCTGATTTTGTTTTTAGATTTACTTCTCCTAAACTACCACAACAATATTTTGAAAATGTAGTATTAAATGGTTTATCCAAGAAATTGAAAATTCAAAAACTTTATCCAAGTGATTTACAACATAACTTTACTAATTTATGCCTTAAGCAAAAAATCCCTTTTACATATATCCAAAAATCATTAGGGTATTTTGGTATTATAAACTTTGTTAAAATATATCGAAATCTAATAGAACAGTCTGAAGAAAAATACTATAATCCGTTAGAAAATTTAAACCCTCTAAAATGAACCCTAAGCGGTTCATTTTTTATTTTGATATAAAACTATATAAATTAAATTTTATAACCCTTAATGACGGAGTTGAACACTTTTTGAACGCTTTAAGATTGAGGTTGAATATTACCTTCCGGATAATTTATAAAATATGCATTTAAAGTATCAGAATCTTGTCTAAGATTATGAATAATAGGAGTAATATTTCTAAGCTCTTCGTATTCTTGTTGTTTTTGACAGAAGTAATCAAGCACAACCGTTGTGTTGTAAATCCGCTCTGCTAATTTTTCTAACTCCCTAAAATCTTTTTGTTTAATGCGATATTTCTTACTTTTACTCATACGACCTCCTTTTTAGGTGTCGTATTCATCACTTAAAGCTATAATAAAATCAAGTTTTGTTATCTACACAAAACAACATAATCAAACTTTTTCAAATTATTTAAGTTATTATTAAATAAAGGAGAAAAAGATGTACGATTTAAAACTTGGAGATTGTTTTAAGCTATTAGATGAAATTCCTGATAAGTCAGTTGATTTAATTTTAACTGATCCGCCATATAATATTGCAAAATATTCAACTGGAAATATTGATTTGCCAGGACGTTCCGCATTAAATAATGATTTAGGCGATTGGGATAAAAAAGAAATTGAACCCAAAGATTTATTAGAAAACTTTAAAAGAATTATTAAACCGAAAGGAAATATTTTTATTTTTACAACCTATAACCAAATAGGAAAATGGCATGAAGTTTTTGACCCAGAATTTGATACCTTTCAATTTATGGTTTGGCACAAAACAAATCCTGCACCAAAAATTTATAAAAATGGATTTCTAAATAGTTGTGAATTAATAGTATGTCTTTGGAATAAAGGTCATAATTGGAATTTTAGTAATCAAAAAGAAATGCATAATTTTATTGAAACTCCGATATGTATGCAACCAGAAAGATTAAAATCACCAAAACATCCAGCTCAAAAGCCTTTAAAGCTACTTGAGCATATAATTAAAATAGCTTCAAATGAAGGGGATACCATACTAGATCCGTTTATGGGTGTTGGATCAACAGGTATTGCTGCTTGTAAATTAAATAGGGACTTTATAGGTATTGAAATTGAAAAAGAATACTTTGATGCTGCAAACAAAAGATTTCAAGACTATAAATGTAAAATAAAAGAATATGCTATGAACAGCTTCTAATCATTTCATTCAGTTTATCATTCAAGTTAATTTGATGTATAGCTTCATTATAAATTCTAGTAAATTCGTTAAAATCAATACCTTCAGGTAAAATTTCATTCCAAAAGGCGGAACCTACTAAGAACATATGTGGATACTGTAGATATTTTTTGATAGAACCTGACCAAGTTCTACCTTCTCCATCTTTGTGGTAAATTGTGGCAAAATATGGTTTTGTTTTTCTGTAATTTAAGCCTGTATAAATTGTCAACAACTTTTTTGCATTTGATGGAGCATTACTGCTGTCAAGATTTCCTCCGGCTTTAATCTCCATAATATTTAACTCATCACCATCCCAAAAAGCTAAATCAACTGGTTTAGTATGTATCTCATTTGATATTGGTAATTCTCCATCAAGAAGTTCCAAAATACTTTCATGATTAACAGAACAGCAAACTTTTTTTCTACTATCGCCTTCGCATCTCGTCATGAATTCGGCAATTTTACCTTGCAATTCAGGATTATTCATATCAACATTTGAAACAATGATTTGTTCATGTTCATTAGGATTCTGAACATTGTGTTCTAACTGGTGTGGATTAACAATTTGTGGAACATTTTCTGCTCCGTATCTTAATTTTGCAACCTCTTTTGCAACTTTTTGTATTGAATTACCACTTTTAGACTCAAAACTACTAACAAAAACCATGTGAGCAGACATTAACGGGTCCAGCTCTTTTAATAGAAAATTATGTTGTTTTGCTTTAAAATTCGTTATGAAATCACTTTGAATTTTTTCTATTAAAGATGAAAATTCATTTTCTACTATTTGAAATATCCTATCTCTCACTTTTATTCATAGCCTCTTTTAATTGTTCTACCGTAATACTATTTCGGTGTAGTATTTTGTGGCAATTCGAGCATAATGGAACTAAATTTTGTCTTGCCTCTTCAAGATTTATAATTTTCCCATCTTCCTCATAAACAGATATTGGCTTAATATGGTGCAATTCAATATAATCTCGCCCCAATTTACCATAATTTTCTTCAAAATCAAAACCACAAATATCACACTTTATTTGATTGATTTTTTTATAATAGTCAAAAGCATATGCTCTTAATTTTGCTGAACGTTTTCTAGTCTTAGTTACAGTTGTTATTAGCTTGCCTTCAAAAATATCATCTTCAGGTACAAAGTATCTTTTGTTATCTTTTATTAATTTCAAGTTTGCATCTTTTTGAATATTAACATCAAAATAGCCACTATTGATGTATTCGTATTCTTCATACTTATTTTCAAGAAAATTCAAACCATTATCTGTAATATAGTATTTATCATCTATATATTGTGCTAAATTATCACGTTCAAATGTAGAATGAGACCTTAAATTTCGAACTTTTTGAGAAAAATATGTATCATTTCTCCCTGGGATGATTTCCGCATCTTTATCTTTTGGCTCCATTATATCTGTTAAAAATTCGATTAATTCTGATGTAGTTGTTCCTTCTTTGCGTCTAGAAAAGACTTTTAACGATGGTATTATAAGTTGGTTTTCAGAAATACGTTCTTCTGGCATACTCATCTCCTAAGCATATTGAAGCTGATCATTTAATTTAAGTTCCAAAGCAGCCACTTTATTTTTAACTGTAGGCAATTGATAGTTCGTAATAATAAGATGTTCGCAGTCTCTATTATTGCGGCCTTTAAAACTTACCATGTATTTTTTATCAAAACTATTGATGTGCAGACCTTTATCAATATACAAATTCATAATAAATTCTGTATTTTTAATTACTAACATAAATTTTGCAGGACATTGAGTTATTAAATAATTTGCCAATCTTTCCTGATCTTTTTTATCAAAAGCATTATTAACATAACTGCTAAAATCCGTATCATAAGGTGGGTCTAAAAATATAAAATCGTTTTCAGAGAGTTTTATTTCATTCAAAAAATCCTCAAAATCTAAATTATAAATATCAGTATTAATGAAATGATTTTGAAGTTCTTTAGATTTTATATAATCAATTTTTCGTTGGAAATTTTTTCTATTGTAAGATATTCCTCCGTAAGGGACATTGAACTCTCCATTGGAATTGTATCTAAACATTGAAGAATAACAGTATTCACGAATAAAATAGAAATACTCACTATTATCATATTTATTATATAGGGTTCGAATGAACATATAAAACGAACCTTTTAGTGCACACTCAAAGTTATCGTAAATGTCTTTTTCGGGAAGATTGCCTTTTTTCTCTTCCAAATCTCTCATACGAACTAATTTGGCACAAATATTACGTAATAGCTCTTTTTCCAAAATATCGTAGCTCTTTAATAATTCAGAATTCAAAATTTGTTCAAAACTGGTTTTATTAGCAGTTAGGAATTCTGCAATGTTTTCAATTAATTCATCTTTATTTATTTTATTTAATTTATATTGAGTGTATTCATTATTAAAAAATGCAATATTGTTATCTAAGATACCCTCTAAACCAATCCAAGCATTTTGAAGAGACTGTAAGTGGCTTATAAAATCTTTGTTGTTATATTTTATATTGTTATATAAAGCTATTAGTTCAACAGATTTATCATTGATGAGCATGTTTTTATTTTTCATAGAAAAGTAAACGGCTCCCCCACCAACAAAAGGCTCAATAAA
>CASFYV010000027.1 GCA_949298985.1 uncultured bacterium
CAAGAACTCATTTATATAGTTTGTTTAAAAATGAGAAAGAGCCTAAATTTTCAACAATAGTAAAAATATTCCATGAATTAGGTTATGAATTAGAAATTGCGTAAATATCCAAATCTTATTGATAATTTAGTGTATCTCAATTTACAAGTAAAAATAAAATTGCACTTTTTTGCACTTCTCTTGTTTGTCGGCGTTAAACGGGCACGCTTCGCTTCAGCCCTCTGCCGACAAGCCGCTCTTGCACTGGGTTTAACTTCAAACACCAAGGCGATTTAAGCCTAATGTGGTCTTAAAATTTTGCAAATGGAGTGCAAAAGAGTGCAAGAAATGAGTACTTGAGTGCAGCGGATTTTCGGTAGGGCGATGCGAGGCTAGACGAGCAAGCCCGTAAGGTGTCGGTCGGACGTTACTCCGCCGACACCCCGAATAATCCAAGACAAAAAGTCCCCTACATCTCAATACTAAAAAACAGCCTCAATCGTGCTGTCTGTTTGATTTTTTATTAAATTTTCTCTGTCTCAATGTCCCAGAAACCTATTACCCAAAAACCTATTAGCATTAAAAAAGAGACCTCATCGGTCTCTTATCTTAAATGGTGGGCCGCAGTGGACTCGAACCACCGACCTCACCCTTATCAGGGGTGCGCTCTAACCACCTGAGCTAGCAGCCCACATTGTCAATTCCTCGACTAGTTTCAGACTAATAAAGTTTTATCTCTATTTATCCTTGACATTTATTAATCTATCATAGACATTTTTTTAAATCAAGTCTTTTTTTATTTGTGAATTTATTTTTTTTAGAGTAAACTTTTCTTAAGAGGATTTTTTATGACTGTTTTATATATATTTATTACAATTTTTACTTTATATTTTTTGATTTTATCATTTGCAAGTTTGAAATCTGGTAGAAAAGTTAGAGATAAGTATACTTCTAAAGATTTTAATATTTGTGTTGTGGTTTATGCTTCTGGTGAAGTTAAAACTTTAGAAAATTTGATTAATCAATTGAAAAATCAATCCTTTTCTAAAAATCATTATACAATTTATGCCATTTTAGATAAGTGTGAAACTAATTTTGATGTCGCATTGCAATCAGATTTAGAAGTGAATGTTATAAATATTAATAATTTGGAGCCAATTGGAAAAAGTCAAGCTTATTCTATTTTAGCTGAAAAGCTACATGACTTACCTAATTTAGATGCTTATGTTTTTTTAGATGCGTCTAATTATGTTGATGCTGATTTTTTGATGAATGTTAATTACTATTTAACTAAGCATGATGTTTTTATACCTATGAAAAATTATATAGGTGAATATAGTGAATTATCTTTTTTAGAATCTGTAAAAGCTACTTATTCTCGTTATGTTTCAAAGTTTATTTTTGCTACAAGAACCAAATTAGGACTTACAAATCTTATTAATTCAGATAATTTTGTAATAAAAAAAGATTTATTGAATAAAATTGGATCTTTTGATTTTCAAGATAAAATATCTGAAGTTAATTATACTTTGTTGTTGGCTAATGAGCATGTTCAAGTTGCTTTTATTGACGATTTAAATGTTTATACTGATATAAAGAATTATGATTCAAGAATTCCTTCTTTGTCTAGAAGATTAAATGTTTTTTGGAATACAGTTACCCAGTCTTCAAATTTTATGTCTAGGGAATATAGCTGTTCTTTAGTGCAGCCTAATTGGCTTTTTTGCATTTGTGCATATTTAATTTTAATAAATCATGCTTATAAATTTCCATTTTGGGTTAGTCATGTGACTATTTTAATAAGTTTTATTGTCTTAATTTTAGCTTTTTGTTTAAGTCTTTTGAGTGCTAAAATTTATGCAAAAGAGTATTTGTATTTATTTTCTTATCCGATTTATTCATTAGGTCATATTATTAAAAATTTACCTTTTATTAGGTTTTTTAGAAATATTATAAAAAATAAAACCAGAAAACATAATATTGAAAAAATGATGACGAATGTAATTGTAACTGATGGTAAGAGAGATTTTCAATGTCAGTTAGAATTAATATCTGACGATGGACTTGCAAAGGTTAAATTTATTAATAATGGAAAAATTTATACAACAAAAAATAATCATTTAAGAATGATCGATGCTATTAAAGAATTGTCAGCTAAGTTGAATGATTATGGTTTGTCATTAAAAGTTTGTCAATGTTGTAAATATTTTCAACCTTTAATTGATGGTTCAACAAATATGGTAAAAGGTGTTTGTAAATGTAATTTTAACGGTCGTGTTGAGGGAGATATAATCCCGACTCTTGTTTGGAATACTTGTCCAAAATTTGAAGAACACAATGTTGTTAATTTGTTTTAGTTGATGAACGCATCATCAAGAAGTTTTATTCTGAATTCACTTCCTGCAGGAATTGAAACATGTCCTCCTTTTGAGAAGAATGCACATATCGGAGAAGTTAACGTATTAAGTCCTAGACAAATTGTTCCATATGCGAAAGGAAATGGAGATAATAGAAGCGTCGCTCCATCTCCTCCTAAGTTTACAGTAAGGTTTAGCATTTTCCCAAATAAAGTTCTTCCCCAATTCCCTTTTTGCCACATTGTTTTTAAGTAAGTTCTATCACCTTTTATATTATTTAAAAATATCATTTTAGAATCAGCTTTAGTAATATATGCGTTAATAGGAACAGTTTGCCCTTTGTATTGCATGTTTCTAATTCTAATTACAACAAGGCCACCGTTACAGGTTATTTGAGGTTGATGTGTTTCAATGATTTCTCCTGTAAAAATTGTGTTTGCAGGTATTGTGTATTTTCTTTTAATGATTGGTTGTTTTGTATAAAATTTTATTTGAGTACCTCTTCCTTGCCAATCATTTACTTTTGTAGAATTTACAACATTGAAACTTGTACCTTTTGAAATTTTAATATTCCCATTGGTAAGTATAGGAAATTTTTCTTTAGGTTTAGTTGTTTGAGGTTGTGTTTTTTGTGTATTATATATTTTATCATCTTGCATGTCTAAAATGACTGGAAGCTCTGGAAGTTTTTCTTCTTGTTGAGTTTTTGTGTCTTCAACTAGTTTAGAAGAATTATAGTTCTTTCTAATATCATCATCAACAGTCATGTCTAAGTCAAAAGCTTTTATGGAATTTTGGGAAAAAATTAATAATATTAAAATAGAAATTAGTTTATTATTCACAGCTATACCTACATTATAAATACTTTTAAATTAATTGTAACAAAATCTTAACTAACTAGCAAAAAATATTTTTCTTTGTTTTATGATAAATGTGTAGTCGATATTTAAGTAAAGATTGGAAACTATGATGAAGATTCATACAACGCAAAATCTAGACTCAATTGCCAAAACTAATTCAACCAACAATATGGCATTAAAAGAGTTTAGAAAGAACAATTATTCGGAACGCATGCACATGCGAAAGCAAGATTTACCGTCTGATACGTATGAGAATAGTGTATCGTTTAAGGGTAAAAAAGAGATTATACCAATTATAAATAATGCAGTAAAAGGTGCTAAGAGAGGTCAAAAGATGGACAAATTCCTCAATAGCACCTTTTTTAATAAGTGTCTTGATTTGATGGAACATGAAGTTTTTGTACAATCTGCGATATCAGCTTTGGTATGTATGGCATTGAGACCTGCGACAATATTAGCTTTACCAAATGGTAAGGATAAACAAGATAATATTTATGCTTCCGCTCATTCAATATCATCAGGTGTAGTTGGTATATTATCTTCTTTATTGATATCAGTACCTTTTTCAAAAGGAATTAAATTTTCAAAATCAAATAAACTTGTTAATTTGAATGTTGATATATTGAAGAAGATGTATCCTCAAATAGCTGAAGAAAGTATCTGGAAAGATGCTTCTAAGACTGTAAGAAAACCAATTGAAGAATGGAAAGATATTTATGGAAATAAATTTAGTACAGATTTTAAAAATGTATTTAAATTTGCAAAGCCAAAGCATATATCTCAAGTTTCAGCAGATACGCTAAAAACTTTAGGTGTCGATGTAGATTTAGCAGCTATGAAGGGTAAATCTGTTAATGATTGGGTAGATAAAAATGGTAATAAAATACATTTAGATTTGAAAGATATGTTTATTGTAGCGAAAGAAGAAGGTATGGGGACTAATTACTTTTCTTTAAAGCATATTGATAAAGACTTTTTGAAAGAGTTACAGCCAAATTTGGATATAAATACAATAGAAAAAGATGGAAAACGTTTACATCCTGATTTTTGGAAAAATATTGATGGTTCGGATTATAAATTAGATTTAGATAATATTCATATTTCTTCATATAGAGAAACAGCAGATGCGGTTCCGTTGTATACAGGTTTGAAACGTACAGAAACTGCTGGAAAGAAAGAAATTAAATATGTGTCATATCAAAAGAATGGTGTAGGGGATAATAAATTTATGGTTCCAGAAGTTTTAGGTTCTCCTATTGAGCAAAAATATTTGGATGCTGATGCTGTTAATGATATAAAATTTAAATTGTTGGGTTGGATTCCTGATATTTTGACAAGACCATTTGTTGCTTCTTTAACAATTGCATTAATTCCAGCAATTTTAGTTAATATATTCCATTTAGAAAAGAGTAAAAAACACGCTGAACCAAAGACAGAAGTGTTAGTTAATAATACTCCAGGAAAGGTGGTGGCATAATGAAAGTTGCGTTACAAGATAATAGAAATTTATATATTTCAAGAAATAGAGTTTTAAACTCTGATAAAATTTTTAAATCTGATTCAAAAATGCTAATCACTAATTCTATTGCTTTTAAAGCGAAAGGTCCTGATAAGATTGGAAAAATGTTTTCAAATATTTATTCAGAAAAGTTGATGAATAGTAGAAGTTTGCAAAATATTTCTGAAAAAATGTCTAAATGGCATTTACCTGGTAATATGACAGAACATTTAGCAGTATTGGGTTCTGCATTAACTAGTGGTGTATATATGCAAAGAACTTTAACTAATAAAGATATGAATCCAGATAAAAGAAGAACTCTTTCTATAAATCAAGCTATGTGCTTTGTTATTCCTACAATTGGTGGTTATACTGTAAATCATATGTTGAATGGAAAAATTAAAGAAGCTGAATATCGTTATGCAGGTCTTAAAGAACAAGCTAAGAATCTTAATACACAGATGTCTAAAGAAGAAATGAAAAATTTTGAAAAGTTGACAGGTTCTCGTTTGAAAAATTTCAGGGCTTTAGCAGGTTTAGCTGTGTTTACATTAATTTATCGTTATATAACACCTGTTGCTGTAACTCCGTTAGCTAACAAAATAGGTAATAGAATTAATGAAAAGAAAAAAGCTCAATTAGAAGCTCAAGCTAAACAAAATCAAGTTCAAAATGAATCTAAAGATATTGCATTAGAACCTAAAAAAGAGCTAAGAGTTTCAGCTTAATAAAATAAATTTAACCTAATGTGTACATAAAGCGATTGTATTTTACAGTCGCTTATTTTTATTTATTTTTATAGTAAAATTGTTTTATGAATTTAGTTTTTTTAGAGGAAGTAGAGTCGACCAATAAATATGCAAAAGAGCATATTGATGAATTTAATGATAAAACTGTTATTTATACCGATAATCAAACTGCCGGTCGTGGACGTTTGAATAGGGTTTGGAATTATATGGGAAAAGATAATATTTATGCAAGTATTATTTTAAAACCTTCTGATGTAATGAAAGAAATTTATTCAAATCTTACTCAATATTTATGCGTTATTTTAGCTGAAGTTTTTGAAGAATATGGAGTTAGATCACAGATAAAATGGCCGAATGATATAAAAATTAATTTAAAAAAAATATCTGGAATTTTAGCTGAAGGGGTTATTGAAAATGGAAAACTCAAAGGTTTAGTTTTAGGTTTTGGAATAAATTTGAATACAAAAAGAGAAATTTTAGATAAAATTAATCAGCCTGCAACATCTTTAAATATTGAAACTGGCATGGTTATAGATAAGCAAAATTTTTTAAAAAAAGTTTTAGAAAAATTTTGTTTGAGGTATGATAAATTTATTGAGGAAGGATTTGTTTTAATAAAAGATGAATATATAAGAAGAGCTTCTTTTCTCAATACAGATATTACCGTAAAGGTTTTTGATAAAGAAATCGAAGGAAAAGCTATAGAAATAACTGATAACGGAGCTTTGAAATTATTAGATAAAAATAATATGGAACATATACTTTTGATAGGAGATATTTTATGAATGAATTATTAACTCAAGGTTTAGCTATTATGTTTATAGGGATGGGAACTGTATTTGCATTCCTATGTATAATGATAGTTGCAATGCATGCTATGTCTGGCGTTGTTGCAAAATTAAACAAATTATTTCCGGAAGTTGTTCCACAAGCTGCCGGTGTAAAAAAAGTTGTTTCATCTGCTGATGATGAGGTTGCAGTTGCTATTGCTGCTGCTATTTTTAAAAGGGGTAAATAAGGGTAAATAAGATATTGGATAAAGTAAAATTTATCGAGAAATCTTATAAATTAGAAATTTTTAAGTTTAGAATTTTGTTAATAAAGAGAGGAAAAAACAATGACAAAAAAACTTATTAAAGTTATGGACACATCATTTAGAGATGGTTTCCAATCTGTATACGGGGCAAGAGTTTTCGTTGATGACTTTATTCCTGCTTTAAAATCAGCTGTTGAAGCTGGTATTAAGCATTTTGAAGTTGCAGGTGGTGCTAGATTCCAATCACCTATTTTCTATTGTAATGAAAATGCTTTTGAAACTATGGATAAAATCAGAGCTGCTGTTGGTCCTGATATTAACTTACAATCATTAGCTCGTGGTGTTAACGTTGTAGGTTTAGATTCTCAACCTAGAGATATGATTAATTTACACGCAAAAATGTTTAAAAAACACGGTGTTACAACAGTTAGAAACTTTGACGCTTTAAACGATGTAAATAACTTAATTTACTCTGGTCAATGTATTAAAGATAATGGTTTGAAACACGAAGTAACAATTACAATGATGGAATTACCTATCGGATGTACAGGTGCTCATGATGTTGAATTCTATGAAAGAGTTCTTCGTTCTATCTTAGATGCAGGTATTCCGTTTGATAGTTTAGCATTCAAAGATGCATCAGGTACTTCTTCTCCAAGAAAAGTTTATGAAACAATTAAACGTACAAGAGAAATCTTAGGTGCTGATGCTCACATTAGATTCCACTCTCACGAAACAGCAGGTACAGGTTTAGCTGCATACTTAGCTGCTCTTGATGGTGGTGCTGATGGTATTGACTTAGCAATGAAACCTGTTTCTGGTGGTACTGCTCAACCTGATATCGTTTCTATGTGGCATGCTCTTAAAGGTACTGAATATGATTTAGGTATCGATATTAATAAGATTTTAGAAACAGAAGAAATTTTCAAAGAATGTATGAAAGATTATTTCTTACCTCCAGAAGCATTGGCAGTTAACCCAATGATTATTTCTTCACCATTACCAGGTGGTGCTTTAACTGCTAATACTCAAATGATGAGAGATAATGGTGTTATGGATAAATTCCCTGAAGTTGTTGCTGCGATGAAAGAAGTAGTAGAAAAAGGTGGTTTTGCAACTTCTGTTACTCCTGTTTCTCAATTCTATTTCCAACAAGCATTTAACAATGTAATGTTCGGTAACTGGAAGAAAATTGCTGAAGGTTATGGAAAAATGGTTCTTGGATATTTTGGTAAAACTCCTTGTGAACCTGACGCTGAAATCGTTAAAATTGCACAAGAACAATTAGGTTTAGAACCAACTACAGAAAAAGTTGTTGATTTAAATGATAAAGATGAAACAAAAGGTATTAAGGCTGCTACAAAAATGCTTGAAGATGCGGGCTTAGAAGTTAATGATGAAAATATCTTTATTGCTGGAGCTTGTAAAGAAAAAGGTATTATGTTCTTACAAGGTAAAGGTCAAATCGGTGTTCGTAAAAATTGTCCAGCTGCTCCAGCTTGTCCTACAGCAGGTTCTGCTTCTGGAAATGAGTTTACTGTAAAAGTTAATGGAAAAGCTTATGCAGTTAAACTTGACGGTGATTCTAAAGCTACTGTTAATGGAAAAGCTTATGATATTTCTGTAAAAGAAGGTATTGAACAAAAATCTGCTTCAGTATCATCTGGTGCAGGGGAAGAAGTTAAAGCTGGTGTTCCAGGAAACGTTTTAAGAATTGAAGCTTCTGAAGGTGATTCTGTAAATGAAGGTGATGTGCTTTTAGTTCTTGAAGCTATGAAAATGGAAATCGAAGTTAAAGCTCCAAAAGCCGGTACTGTTCAATCAGTTTTAGTAGCTCAAGGTGATAAAGTAGTAAGCGGTCAAGCTTTGGTAGTATTAGGTTAATAAGGGGAGGTATTTCTTATGAATATAGCAGAAGGATTAACAGCTCTCTGGAATACTACAGGGTTGATGAACATAATATTACCTGCTGATCCAAATTTAAAAGGTTTTGAACAAATTCTTCATATGCATGGACAATGGATGATGATTTTGATTTGTTTATTCTTATTATGGTTAGGTATTAAGAAACAGTTTGAACCATTATTGTTAGTGCCAATCGCATTTGGTGGTTTATTGTCAAATATTCCTATGCCTCCTGGAGAAGCTATTGCAGGACCTACCGGCTTTTTAGGAATTATTTTTGAAGCAGGTATTCATAAAGGGTTATTCCCATTAATTATATTTATGGGTGTTGGTGCAATGACAGATTTTGGTCCGTTAATTGCAAACCCTAAAACAGCTTTACTAGGCGGTGCCGCTCAATTTGGTATCTTTGGTGCTTTATTAATGGCATATTGTATGTTTGGTTTTACAATGCCAGAAGCAGCTTCAATAGGTATAATAGGTGGTGCTGATGGTCCAACTTCTATCTATGTAACTACTAAGTTAGCTGAAAATTTACTTGGACCAATTGCAGTAGCAGCATACTCTTATATGGCTTTAGTTCCTGTTATTCAACCTCCTATAATGAAGTTGTTAACAACTGAAGCTGAAAGAAAAATTCAAATGACACAATTGAGAGATGTTTCAAAAAGAGAAAAGATTGTTTTTCCATTGATGATATTAATACTTTGTGTAATTTTGTTACCAAGTGCTTGTCCTCTTTTAGGTGCTTTATGCTTTGGTAATTTATGTAAAGAATGTGGCGTTGTAGAAAGACTTTCTGATACTATGCAAAATGCTTTAATTAATATCGTAACAATATTTTTAGGGTTATCTGTTGGTTCTAAACTTTCAGCTAGTCAATTCTTAACAGTTCAAACTTTATTCATTTTATTATTAGGTATTATAGCATTTTCATTAGCAACTGCAGGAGGTGTTATAATGGCAAAAATAATGAATATGTTCTCAAAGACAAAAATCAATCCGCTTATTGGTTCAGCCGGTGTTTCTGCTGTTCCAATGGCAGCACGTGTTTCTAATAAGGTTGGTTTAGAGGCTAATCCTCAAAACTTCTTATTAATGCACGCTATGGGACCTAACGTTTCCGGTGTTATTGGTTCTGCTGTTGCAGCTGGGGTTTTACTTGCTCTTTGCCATTAATATTTAATTAATATAAAAAGAAGCTTAACTAACAAGTTAAGCTTCTTTTTTACGTTAGATTATATTTATTTTTCTCTAGAGAAGAAAAACATTGCTTCAGCTGCATCAGTTCCATATTTTTCTTGAATTCTTTTGTAGTCTTTTGAGTTTCTTATTTTGTTTAATTTTTCTACGTTGTTTTCTCTATTTTTAAAAAGTTCTTCAAATGGTGTTTCTATTATGGATTTTTCTTCTTTTTTTATTGTTTTATTTATATTTTCTTTTGTAATATTTTCATTGCTAATTATTTGATAAAATTTGTATCCGATTTTTTTAAGTTTTCTTAAAAAAGATTTATCTAATTCGTTTGGAATTGATACAGAAGCAACATCTTGTAATTGGTCAAATGTTCCTGTTTTGTATGTGCTGATTAATGATTTTAATTGTATTTTTTTTGTATTATTTATTCCATTTTGATTAATTGGAATTTTGTATGTAGATTTAAAGTTTATTTCGTTCATATTATCTCCTTTATATTTTCTTAAATCTTCTAAAATTATAATTTGCTATTTATGATAGAATATTTTTATGGAAATAAGAAAAGTAGAAGATTTAGAGCTAGAAATTCTTGTTAATTTAGCAAGTGAAATATGGCATGAATATTGGCCTTGTATTTTGTCCCCCGAACAAATTGATTATATGGTAGATAAATTTCAATCATATAAAGCTATTCAAAATCAAATCAAAGAAGATAAGTATTCATATTATTTTATTATGAAACAGAATGAAATCTTAGGGTATTTTGGGATTTCATCTAAAAATAATAATTATATGTTTTTATCAAAACTTTATATAAAAAATGAATTTAGACATTTAGGATATGGCAAAAAAGTTTTTGAAGAAATAAAATCTCTTACAAAAACTTTTGAATATAATAAAATTCAATTGACTGTAAATAAATATAATAAAAACACAATCAATGCATATCTAAAATATGGATTTAAAATTATAGATAGTGTAGTATCTGATATAGGTAGTGGTTTTGTAATGGACGATTATATAATGGAATATGCAATTATATAATCTGTTGAGGCATTGCTAAACTACCTGTATTTAATCTTTTTTGAAGTTCTCCTGAAGGTTCATAGAACGGAGAAACTGTCATTATTCTAGCAGCAATATCAGGATAATGATATATGAATTTTAATTCACTTTCTGTTAAAGGTTTTTGAGTGTGAACGTTTGCATATCGAGCTAATTCAAGAATGTTTCTAGCTTCATTTTCGTCTTTGAACTCTATTTCTAATTTATCATAAACGTTTCTAAAACCTTTGATTCCACCATATTCACCTGTTGTAATCATTCGACCTGTCTCAATAATTTCAGGTTCTCCTCTTCCAAGTTCTTCAAAATCATATAGTTCATAATTTCTTCTGTCTTTTAAAGCACCATCGGTGTGAATTCCTGATTCATGAGCAAAAGCATTATCTCCTACTGCAGGTTGATTTATAGGTATAGGAAGGCCAAATGCATATGCGGTATATTTTGCAAGTTTCCAAGCCTTACTTAAATCTATTTGTTCATCAATTCGGTATTTATTTTTAAACCCGGCAGATTTTAGAACTGCTAGTAGGCAAGAAACTAAGTCTGCATTACCGGCTCTTTCGCCCATTCCGTTTATTGCAGTATTTATGTAAGCATCTACTCCTGCATCAATTGCTGCACGAGCTCCTTCTACAGAACAAGCTACTGCCATTCCCAGGTCGTTATGGAAGTGCATTTCTATTGGCATTTGAGTTTCTTTTGCTAAACGATAAATTCTATCATATGTTGTACTAGGATCTTCGTATCCTAATGTGTCGCAATATCTAAAACGGTATGCTCCGCATTTTTTAGCTTCTTTTGCTATTCTAATTAAGTAATCTAAATTACTTCTTGAAGCATCTTCTGCGTTTACTCCAATAATTTTCGTTCCTTTGGAAACGGCACATTCTACTGCTTCGCAAGTCATTTTTAAGATATCATCCGGTGTTTTTTTACCTAAGTATTTGCCATAAATCATTTGTTCGGAAGTGGATTGAGAAAGATTACAATTTTCTAGTAATGGGCAATTATTGAAAGATTGCTCAACATCTGAAGCTATTGCCCGCATCCAACCTGATAATTTTGTTTTTCTAATAACACCTCTTTTTACAAGTTCTAAATTAGCATTTAAATAGTTTAATTCGTGCATTGTAGTAGGGAAGCCAAATTCCGATTGGGTTATTCCCATGTCATCAAGCATTAAGTTGATAATTGTTTTTTGAAGTTTTGCAAGTCCTAATCTTGAAGTTTGAACTCCGTCTCTATTTGTAACATCTACAAAATAAATTTTTGGCATAATCCCTCCTGCTTTTTAGTTGATTGTACACGATTTAATACTATCTAGCAAGTAAAGATTTTATAAAAATTTTATCTTAACTTAATATATGGTCTTGCTGTGTGTAAAAATTCCATCGTTTGTGGATTATGTTTAACTTGTGTTGTGAATTCATTTTCAGCGTAATTAATATCACTAGATTGCTGGATATAATTATTTTGTTGTGATGTATTTAGTTTTTCTTCTTTGGTTTTATCATACGGTTTACCAAAAATTTTATGAATAGTGTTTCGTATTGGTTTGTCAAATAATGATTGGAATACAAACATAATTAGTGCAAACCTTAATGCGTGACCGGAGAATCTTTTTAAAGAAGCTAGAATTTTAGATTTTGGCATTTTATTAATTATTTCACCGTTTTTGCCGATTCTATTATGACCAAAATCAAAGAACTTTCCGACTCCTTTTAATATTTTAGTAAACCAATTTTTGCCTTCTAAGTTAGACATAGATGCTAGGCCGTAAGTTGCTCCAAATGCCAATGGTGTAGTTATGGCAATAGAACCGATTGTTCCAATGTAATCATCAGCTAGGGTTGCGACTTTTTTATCTTTTGGTGCATTTTGAAAATTATTGTATAAAGAAGCAATTGTTAATGATAGTAAAACTCCCATTCCGGATTTATCATTTACAAAATTTGAAATAGATTCTGTTGGTACAGTTAATAATTGTTGAACTAGTGCTCCGGCTTTAGTTTCTGCTAAAGTTCCATTTACAGCATTATATTTAGTTAGAGAATCTCCTAAATTGCCTTTCCCAAAACTGTTCCAATTTTTCCCTAATTTTTTTGCAATCTTTTCACCAATATTGTTAGCAAAATTTACAGGCCACCAAGATCCGACAAAACCTCCTTGGTCCATTTTAATGTTAGTAAATTCTTTAAAGTCTATTCCTTTTATGTTACCCTTTTCTAAGTCTTGGAATAGTTTTAGTAATTCTTTTTTATTTAATTTACCAGTAGTATTTTTAATTCCAAAGTTTTTAGCAATAGCATTAGTGAGTTCATCACAAAATACTTTGTTATCTTTGATTTTTCCATCTCCTAAAATTTGATCTGCGAATTTTTTAGCGTTTTCTTTTCCAACTAATTTTTCTAAAGATTTTAAAGCTTGCCCAGGAGTTGTTTTTTCTATTTTTGTAAGTGATGTTCTTAATACATCAACTGGAGTTAGTGCAAATATCGTAGTAAAACCTTGTCCGTAACCTCTTGCTAAATCTACAGTTGGGCCGGATTTTCTTTTTGAAAGGGTTTCCGCGATATCATTTGCAGAATCTTTTATTAATTTGTTATTGTTATTTAAAAAGAAATTTTTGAGTTTGTTTTTAGTGTTTGTAATTCCTTTTTCAAAAGATTTGTACCAATTTTGTTTAAGTAATAGATCATCAACTTTGTGTCCTAAATTCGCCATATAATTGGATGAACGGTTACCTAAAACTGCTAAACCTGTTATTGTTCCTAAGGTTAATAAAGCTGTTGTGACATATTTTTTTGTTTTATTTTCTTTTTGCTTTGTAAGTTTTCTTATATCTTTATTTCTAGCTATAAGTTTTCCTGCTTGGTTTTGCATCACAAATTTATCATTACCAAGACTTTGTGTAATAGGAGTTTGTGAATAGTTTTGATTAACACTCTTTTGAATGTTACTTGCTGGAATATTTTGTCTGAATTGTAAATCAGTATATCCAATATTAGTCATAATTTAACCTTACATAACCTTCTTTATATATAAAGTGTTTGTTAGGTTAATAATTGATCAAATATTACAAATATTTAACAAATTGGGAATTGATATTATATTTTTTGCAGTAACGTTTTAGTTCTTTTATAACAATGTTAGAAAGAGAAAATACTGCAATTAAATTTGGTACTGCAAGAAAAAGAGTTACTGCATCAGAAAGGTTAATAATACTTTTAAAGTTCATTGCAGAACCGGCAATTATACATAAACAATAAATTGCTTGAAAAGTTCTTGATTTCCATTTACCTTCTCCAAATAGGAAATTCCAAGCTTTAAGTCCATAGTAAGATCCACATAACATGGTAGAAAGAACAAAACAACTTGCCATAATAGTAAGTAATATTGGATAGAAAGGGCAAATTGTAGCAAATGCTTTTGAAGTAAGTTCAATTCCTGCAATTCCATCAACCGTAAGATATACTTTAGAAACAACAATAACAAAAGCTGTTGCTACTCCAACAATTACAGTATCTACAAAAGGCTGTAACATAGAAATAAAAGCTTGGGCAACCGGTTTGTTCGTGTTTACTGCAGAAAATGCAATTGGAGCGGTTCCTAAACCTGATTCATTAGCAAACATAGCCCTTCTAAATCCCCATAATAGACAAGCAAAAGCTCCTCCTATTATCGCTTTAGGAGCAAAGGCTTCTTTAATTATTAAAAGTATTGTTTCTGGTAGATGATGAATATTTACCAAGCATACTAAAAATGCACTTAAAACATATAAAGAGCACATTATAGGGGTAACTTTAGAGGTAAATTTTCCAATAGCTTTTATTCCTCCAATAATGGTAAACCAAGTAATTATTGCAACGATTGTTCCTAAAATCCATCCATTATTATTGAAAATACTGTTATTTCCACCTGTAACTTCTGTAAATTGAGCGGTCATTGCGTTTATTTGGAAAAGATTCCAGCCCCCAATCATTGCAAAAATACAGCATATAGCATATGTTTTTGAGAGTATTGGTGCGATATGTTGTGAAATTTTACCGTTACTTTTTAGTCCTACTAATATGTAGTACATAGGGCCACCTGAAACAGAACCGTCAGGGTTTGTTTGTCTGAATTTTACTCCAAGTAAGACTTCAGAAAATTTAAGAGCCATTGAGAAAAAACCTGCAATAATCATCCAAAAGATGACTCCTGGTCCGCCAATTGAAACAGCAGCTGCGGAACCTGCAACATTACCAATTCCAGCAGAAGCTGAAATTGTTGCACTTAGTGCTTGAAAAGATGATAATTCTCCTTTTTTCTTTCTTTGAAAGCCTGTCGGATTTTTATGTTTGTAATTATTTGTAATAAGTTTAATGGCGTGTTTAAACCCCCAAATTCCGATAAAACCAGTTCTGAAAGTAAAATATAATGCTGCTGTGATTAAAAGTAGTACCAAATATTCAACTTTAATATTTCCTATAGTGAAATAGGAAAATATTAACCCTGAAACTTTATCAGCTAAGGGTGAAAGTATGCTATCTATTGCGGCATCTAAGTTCATATTTTAATTTTACTATAAACATAATACTTATTTAATTAATTTTCTTTGTAACAAAAACTTAACAAACTCTAAAGTTTTTAGAAAATAAGCCGATAAAGCAAGTATAAGCAAATATTTGTTATGGGAAATAAAGAATTTAGAGGTTAGTTTTGTCAGACAAAGATTTTCTTAAATTTAATAATAAGCAATTAAATTTTAGTGAATTTCAACAAAAATTGGGAAATATATCTGAAAAAGATAAACAAAATCTTAGTAAGTTGTTGAATATATTCGATTCTGACAAAAATGGTTTAATTGAGACAAACAATTTCAATGGAGTAAATGAAGTTAAAAACCTTTGGGATGCTCTTAAAAATGCTGCGGGTAAAAATCTTTCAGGAAATAATAATGAATTAGATTTAACAGAACTTAATATATTTGGAAAAGAATATTTAAAAGGTATCGATAATGCTCAAAATATTTTAACAAATTTTGCAAATACTATATTTAATAAAGACGAACTTATACAAACCTCAGAAACTACAAAGTTTAAAAACAATATTGAATTAACAGAAATTCAGGCTCAAAATCAAGTCATAAATACAATTTTGGATGATGTAAGAGCTGCAGGAACTCTTTATTTTCAACAAGATAACGGTAAAGTTTCTGATGCCTATGATAAATTAAAAGAAAAAGATATTTTAGGGGATAAAAATTTATCTGCTACAAAAGTTGAAGAAGCTCTTGCTCTTCAAGAACAAACTGCTTTGAATTTAATTTTTGCAAGAGAGGGGGAATTAACAAAGAAAGAATACTATTTACAAAACAAAGAGCATTTAAAAACAATGCTCTTAAGAAGGCTCTACGAAAAAGATGAAAATACAGGTCTAAATTTCTTAGATAGAAATAAAGGTCCTAGAAGTAAAGAAGAATTTGCTAAATTTTTAGAAGATTACATTGAAAATAAAATAAATTCTATTCAAGAAATAGATAGTATAAAGACAATGCAATCAAGATTAATTTCCCTTGAAAAAGGTGAGATGGAAAAATATTTATTAAACCTTCTTGATAGTGCAAATAATGAAAAACCTAAATTTCAAGGGATTGAAAGCCGATTTTCCATAGATGAAACAATACCTCCTGAATTCAATTCTGATGATCCTATAACTTTTGAGGAAGTGTTTAAATATGAAAGAGGATTAAAGTATTCAAAAGAAAAAGTTGAACAATTAATTTCTAAGACTCAAGAAAGACAGATGTCTATTGGAGCTTTTAATAAATTCCAAGTTTATAAAAATGAGGTTAATAAACTTTTAAAGGAGTCTAATTCTTTAACCTCTGATAAAATTATTGAATTTTATCAAACTTATTATGAAAATCCTATGAATGATAATTTGGCAAAAGAAAAGTTATCTGAATTAATCACAAAAAGTAAACTTCCAATAAGTTTAATAGAAACAGAAGGGGGTAAGTTTAACATTGATTTAAGTGCAATATCTAATGAAGAAAATAAACAACGTGCATTAGTAAATTTATTAAAGTTAGGATTACAAGAGCAAGAAAAATTAGTAGTAGAAGTCTTAGGGGAAAAACCTGAAGATAGAATTTTAGCAATAAATCAGGATTATCAAGCTGCATATAGTTCAGCTTACGGAAGTGATTTTACTGAAGAAATTGTAAAAGCAATGGAAGAAGATAACAAAACTTTCATTCAAAAATACACAGGTGAAGCTTCTACTAGCGGAATGGTTTTAATCGGTTTAGGAGCAGCGCTTTGTTGTACTCCTTTAGCTCCCGCTGGTGGCTTAATGCTTGTAAGCGGTAATGCATTAGCGTTAGGAGGAATGGTTACAGAATCTGCATTAGGAACTTATGAAGCTAAGACAAGAGATAAAGTTGATGAAGCTGAATTAGAAGATTTAAAGAAGACTGCAATAATGAATGCCGGAGGGTTTATTGTTGGTTTTGGTGCCGGTAAATTAGGGATGAAAGTTTTTAATAAATTTGTTGATAAAAAGTTAGCAACTATTTTTAAAGATAAATTAAGTAATATCGGAAGAAAAGAAGCTTTGAAGGAAGTTTTCACCAACCCTGAGATGTTGAAAAATTTTGCTACAGCAGGCGGTGCTAAATTAAGTACAGATTTTTTGATTTCTTATGCCGGGGATTTGGTGATGATGGGAATATTAGATCCAAAAGATGACTGGAAATCTTTATTACAATCAAACTTAATTGGTATAATGGTAGGTTCTGCAAATGATGTAGCTGATGTAGGTAAGTTTGCTATGAATAAGAAAGCAAGAGTAAATAATAGTGATGCAAGAGTAGAAAATGATCAAAATCAAAAATTTTTAGAAGGAAAAATTAATCAAGATGAACTTACAGAGGTTGCTCCTTTTGTAAAATATTTAAGTTTAAATGATGTTGTAGATCCAATTAAAATTCTTTCTGATGATTTAGATTTACGTTTTAATATTGAAAGTTTTGATATGTCAAAATATGAAACTTCTGGGTTACCTTTAAAATATTCTCGTCAAGAATTTACTCAAAATTTAAAAAATCTTGTTAATGATTTGCCTATTGCAAAACAAAAAGAAATTCTTGAGAAATTTAATATTCAATTGATTTATACAGGGAAAGATTTTGAACTTCAAGATATTCCTAAAATACCAAGTAATAAAAATTTAAAAACTTCTTTAGATAAAGCTATAAAAAAAGAAATAGAAAAGTTTACTAATAAAAATGAATTCAATGTAGATAATCAGGAAGTTAAAGCGTTTTTAGATGATTTTATAAAAATAGCTCCTGAATTTTTATTTACAGTTGGGAAAAAACAGCATGGGACACATACATATACATTGGATGTTCATACTTTGAAAGTTCTACAAAATGCAATTGAGCATTCAGAATATAAAAATTTATCTTCCGAGGATAAATTAATTTTGAATACGGCGATTCTATTGCATGATATTGGTAAACGATATATTGATGAAAAAACAGCGGATGAGTATCATGCAGAGGAAAGTTATTCTTCTGCAATAAACTTACTTGATAGATTTAATCTTTCGACAGATATAAAACAAAGAATAGTTAAGTTAATTGAAAACCACGAGTTTTATAAGCAGTATAATGGAGCATATCAATCTTTTAAAAATGAAGAAAATCAAAATATACAAAGCCAAAAAGATGCTGAGCAATATGGTTGGTCATATGTACCTAAAACAGATTATAAATCATATTTTAATAGAGAAATTCAATATATAGCCGGAAAATTTGTAAATCATAAAGATTTTATTTTGGCAAAACTTCTAACTTATGCAGATTTAAAATCGGTTGCTCCAGAACATAAATACGTTAAAAATGAATGGAATGATAAAACAAGAACTTATGAAGATGTAGAGTATCTGGGTTTTGAAAAAATGGTAACTCATACAAATTCTGATATTGAATTTTGTGAATATATAGATAAAACCTTTTCTTATATTGAAAATGAATTTTCAAAATATAAAGATGGAAAAATTGATGAGGAATTGGTTTATAAATCAGAATTAATAGAAACTAGCAAAAATTTATTTGGCAGTAAAGATTTCTTTGACCGAATAAAAAGAAATGTAAATGATTCTTATGGAGTGCATCGAAGTGATTATGAGTTTTGTATTAAAGCTCGTCAAATATTAATTAATTCAGGTTTAAAACATAAAGAAGCAGTAAATATGCTTCAAAATGTACTAAAATACAAGAATGGTGATTTTGATGCGAAAGCAACTATGGATTTCATTCAAGTTTACTTAGTAAATAGAGAGTTTATTCACTCTCATAATATTAAATATAGTAATTATAGAGATGCAGTTGCTCTAAGTTATGAAATTGATTTGATAAAACAAAAAGAAAATATAGCAAATATTTTTAAAGAATTTGGTATAAAAGATGAGAGTTTGCAAAAACGTCTTAGTAATACTCTTTTTATTGCTGAATATCAAAAAGGCACTTCTTTCAATCAAGAGGCATATGAAGCTATGGTTGAACTTTTTAATACACAAAAATATACACCGGAAGAGATTAATACTATAATATATAATTCTTTTTCTATTAAAAATCATAGAGGAAATTTTAGAGATAGTGGAAATTGTAACTCAGAATTTAATAGACAAGTAATGGATACAATTTTAGAATTAGCAAAAGAAGAACCTTTAGAAAATGCTATTCGAGATGCTCATTTATGTTTTGAAACAAGAACTCCTGAAAGTGGTTGGGTTTTAATACCTGAATATCTTCAAGCTATAAAAGAATTTAATCAACTGGGAGTGAATAATAAGAGTTTTCTTAAATCGCTTTTTGATCAAAAATTTAAGAACGGTGCAAATCAATATGACATAAATAGAATTTTAGAAAATGTTGAAAAAAATGAAAAATATCTACGTGCAATTAAATATGCAAAACAAGGTTTTGAGGGCGATGCTTTAAATATAATTATTAATACGAATGAAATGGTTGATGGCAAAGTTGTTTATTCTACAGAGGTACAAGATAAAATAGCGAAACTTGTTAAACGCGGAGTTTTAGGTACGAACTTTGGTAGTGAATATATTACAAGACAACTATTTGATAATATTTCTAAGGAGGATTGTAAATTTAATCGTGAAAATTATGATTTTATGGTGCGAATGCTTGATACTGGAATAAAATCAGAACAATTAAATTCGATTATATATCAAAGTCTTTCTTCTTCTTTTTATGCAAAAGAGGCCGCTCCTGATAAAATTTTAGAAAATAATCGTTTTTCTAAGACTCAAGTAGAAGCTATGGTAAAATTTTTCAAAGAAATAGGTTTTGATAAAATACCTAGGAGTTCAACTGATAGTTTATTTAGTGCACTTGCGGAAAGTTTTATGGATATTATTGAGTTAACTCCGGAAGAAACTACCAAAATGGTTGATTCTGATTGTTTTGGTAATCTTCATAAAATTTCAAAAATGAGCAATTATATGGCACCTTTTCGTTATGTAAACGAAGAAAAATTTAATCAAGCTCTTTCTTATTATAAAAAAGGCGTAAATATCGCTACTATTAAAGAGCTTACTGCTACTCCGGAACTTTATAAAACACTTATGGCCGAATCAGATTTGTCATTTATTAAGACAAAAGCTGATGCAATTCTTGTTGCTAATTTTTGGAAATATAAAGATATAAAATCTATAGATGAGTTATCTCTTTCCGAAAGGATAAATCTTGTAACTCTTATGATGATTAATAAATCAGCCTTTGAAAAAAACAACGTATCCGAAAAAATACCTTTACTACCAACTTCATCAGAAGGTTATGCTCAAATAATGAAAGATTTTGCAAATTCTTTCGGTTACAACAAAACTCCATATTCAAGTGTACAAGTTTCTAATCTTAACAAAAGCTTTTCAACACTTGTTAAAAAGCTACAAAAACTTAAACCATCAGAAATTGAATTTGATAGTAGTATTGTATCTATTAATAAAGATATTAATAACATAATCCCTGAATTAAAAATTGATACTAAAATTTTACAAAGGGTAGCAAAATCTCCAGATTTTGAAAAACTTTCTGATAATGATAAATCAATACTTGCAATAGCGACACTTTTTTCAAATATAAATTCAAATCCAATTGATTCAGCAATTGAAGCAAGTGTATATGCTAAGCGAATGGGGATGAGTGATACCGATGCAATGAAAATTTATGCGATTATTAAAAATTCGAACCTTGTTGAAACATTTATGTCTCAAGAAAGAAAAGTTAAAGTAAATGATTCTAGAAGTTATGCAACTATTATAAGTACTCAATTAGATGAAACTTTTGAGGTAGCAGCACTTGAATTGAAAAATTACAATAATTTTAAGATGGCAAAAATACTCTATACAGCAAATGAAAATTATCTTTCATTAAATATGATTAAAGAATATGCTCCGGATTTGTATCAAGAATATCTAAATATTAGAAAAACTACTTCTAATTCAAAAGAGGCGTTAGACTTTTTAATTAATAATAAAAAAAATATTGATAAAATTGATGAAATTAAACTTAAAGCTACTGAAAAGTATGCTCCAAGCCGTTATTTGAATAAAATGTTAGAGAATGAAATTAGATATATGAAAGCTTCTGATGTTCTTCTTCCTCAAACTGATTTACAAGGTTTTGTAAAAAAACAGTCACCAGAATGGATAAAAGAACATACAAAAATAATAAATGGTAGAAAGGTTTTAGTTATAAGTTCTGATGAAATTCCTGATTTCTATCATTTGTCACATACAACTCAAGCATTTAATATTACAGGGAAAGCAGATGCAACAACCAATATAAGTAATTTTGAAGCTTTTGCTATGCTTTTTGATAATAAGACTATTTGCTTAAGTTATAGTGCAAATGGTAAAGTTGCCGTTGTTGGAAATACAGGACTTCTTGTAAGGACAGATAATACTTCACAATATTTAGCGCGCGGTACAGATATATCTTCAATTGCAAAAGATATCCCTACAATGGTATCAGAGTATATTTCAAGACGTGCTCAAATTGATCAACGCGGTTTTCAATCAAAACGAACAAAAGATTATGATAGACAATATTTTGCATCAATGATTAAAGAAGAGATGCAACCAGGTTATCGAGTATTATTAGATAAAAAACTTAAGTTAGAAGAAGAAATTAGAAATGGAAATAGTGAAAATCGAGATTTGTCAAAAGAACTTATAAGTGTTAATGCACAAATGCAAGTGATAGATGATATTTATATAAAGAAACTTGATGAAATAATTAAAAAAGCTAATGGTGAAATAATTGATATACAGTTTATACGTGATAATGATGCTGAATTAGGTGCTGCTTATGATAAAGTGTTATCTTATATTAATACAGAACATCGTGGTAATGATGGACTTATGAGGACAGAATATCATAATGAAGTTCTTGCAAGCAATACGATTCCTGTAGGGATTTTTGTAACATCTGAAAAAGCATTATTTGAGTTAACTGATGATTATTTACAAAAAGCAGAGGAAGAACTTTGGCCAGTTGTTGTACTTAAGTAAAATTATTTAATTTCAACTCTTACAAAATTTGTATTTTTATTGTAAGATATAAGTAAATTAGTTGGAGGGAAATAATGTCTGTTGCATTAGAACAAAAACAAGGGTTAATTGCTGGTGATGGTCTTTTACCTGTTAAAATGGCTCAATATGCAAAAGAAAACGGGTTTGATGTTGTTGCAATTTCATTATCTAATGATAATTATTCACAATTAAAAAAATATTGTTCAAAAGTTTATTCGTTTTGTCCTGGTGAAGTTCAAAAAATAGAGGATACGCTTAAGACTGAAGGTATAAAACAGGTAACTTTTTTAGGTAAAGTTAGCAAAACAATTTTGTTAAAAAGACCAAAATTTGATGCTAGAGCACTTGATTTTATAAAAAAAGCTATAAGACTTAATGATGATAAAGTTATGCTTATGATTATAGATGAGCTTGAAAAAATTGGTATAACTATTTTAGATCAGACTCTTTTTATAAAGAATTTAATGATTCCATCAGGTATTTTAGGAAAAGTTCAACCTACACAAGAACAAATAGACGATGTTAATTACGGTTATTGGCTTGCTAAAGAAACTGGAAAATTAGATGTAGGTCAATCTGTTGTTATAAAAGATAAAATGATTATGGCTGTTGAAGCTATAGAAGGAACTGATAAATGTATTCAAAGGGGCTGTAAAATTGCTAAGAAAAATTCAAGAGTCATCAAAGTTGCAAAACCTTCTCAAGATAAACGTTTTGATATTCCTGCAATTGGTCTTAGAACTTTAAAGACTATGAAAAAGTATAAAGCTGATTTAATTGCTGTTGAAGCTGGTGAAACTATTATTGTTGATAGAGAAGAAGTTATTAAATTCGCAAATAAAAATAATATAGTAATAATGGCTGTATAAAAATGAAAAAGATTTTTATTATTACAGGTGAATATTCAGGTGATATTCATGGAGGAAAAGTCCTTGAGTGTTTAAAAAAGGATTTTACTGATATTCAAGTAGAAGCAATAGGCGGAGAAAATCTTGCAAAAGCTGGAGCTAAATTATATTGTGATCATTCTAAAATGTCTGGATTTGGATTTAATTTTAAAATGGCTATTGAACATCTCCAACTTGAAAAGAAATTATCAGAATACTTAATAAATGAATACAAGCCAGATTTAGTCCTTTTGATTGATTATGGAACTTTTAATCTGCGTGTTGCAAAAAGACTAAAAAAATCTAATCCTAATATTAAGATTTTCCACTATATTCCACCTCAAGTATGGGCTAGTAGAAAATGGAGAATTAAAGGGATAAAAAAATATGTAGATAAAGTTTTATGCATATTTCCTTTTGAAGTTGAAATGTACAAAGAGTATGGTATTGATGTTCATTATTGTGGACATCCTCTGGTAGCTCAGCTTCCAAATAAAGCTAATAGAGAGAAATTTTTTAAAAGATATAATTTGGATGTTAATAGACCTCTTGTTTCAATATTTCCGGGCTCTCGGCCTTTAGAGTTAAAGTTTTTAGCGGATACTTTTATAAAATCTGCTAAAATTTTAAAGAAGAAACATCCGGAATTACAGGTTTGTATTTCGCATGCACCTAATTTAAGTGATAGTATTTTTGATAAATATGTTAAAAATACGGATTTTAAAGTTATAAAAGGTGAAAATCAAGCTTTATTAAGTGTTTCTGATTCTTTGATTTTAGCTTCCGGCACAGTTGCTCTTGAAGCGGCTTTGTATCAAGTCCCTATGATTATAGGATATCGTGGACCTTGGATTATTTATTTAATATATTTACTTGTAAGATGTATTAAAAAAGTTTCTCTACCAAATATTATTACAGGAGAATATATAGTTCCTGAACTTATTCAAGCAAAATTTAATGTCAATAATATTTGCTATGAAACTGAAAAATTACTTTATGATCAAAAATATAGAGAAGAAAAAATTGAAGCTTTAGGAAGTGTAAGAGAAAAGCTCTCTAGTAAATATTCAGCACAAGAAGTTGCGAATGAAATTTTTAATGATTTTTAAAAAGAAAAGAGAAACTTTAGCTTCTCTTAAATTTTCTACAACCTTTTCTAACCTTATATATTAATAAAGTTATTAATAATTAAAAAATTGCTATTATACTTAATGTTTTTTTACATATTCTTTAGCACAATCGAACATTGTATCAATAAGCCCTGAATTAGAATATATATTCATGCCAGCAGATTCTAGCACTTGCTTAAGTCTTGTTTCCCAAATATTATAGATTTCATCATCTTCCATATTGAGAGTTGTTCCGATTAATTTTAATTCTTTGTAGTCAATTGGAAGAGGTAATGCACCCCTTAAAATATCAACAATATCTATACGTTTTTTTCTTGGAAATGATTTTAAAAATGATACAACTGTTAATTTGTTTTCTTTAATATAATCTTTTATCAATTCAACTGACTCATCTATTAATATAGGCTCTTGTGGAATTCGGTATTCTCCGAATTCTTCCGGCTCAATATCCATAACGGTTGCAATTCTCTCTAGTGTTGTTCCTCTTGTAGAAAATGGCACTGTTTCATCTATTAAATTGTACACATAAGAAAGTGTAACACCAATCATTTCTGCAAAATCTTTTTTATGTAGAGAATTCTTTTTTAAAAATTTTGCTACTTTTTCTGAACTTTTTTCTGGGACTATTTGTTTCATATTTATTACCTCTTGTTTTTATTACTAAAATTTGGTTATCTATAAGATAAATTATTGTAAAATTTTTCATAACCCTACTTTAGTCCGCCATTATGTTAATTTATATAAATCTTAAAATTATAATTGTGATATACTGAATTTATGAAGATAAAAAGATTGGGGCTTATAGATTACAGAAATTGTAATAATATAGATTTTTCATTTAATAAAAATAAGATTTTGATTATTGGTAAAAATGCACAAGGAAAAACTAATATTTTAGAGAGTGTATTTTTTCTTTCTGATTTAAAAAGCTCAAGGACTTCTGTAAATACTGATTTAATAAAATTTAATGCTAATAAATTTGAGATTAATGCTGTTGTAGAAAAAAATGAAACAGAAATTGAATTAGATATTTCATATGATGTTAATAAAAAAAGAGAATTAAAGGTCAATAAAGTTAAAACTACTCCTAAGAATTTTAAATCGATTTTAAAAACAGTTTTGTTTTCAACTAAAGATTTATCACTTTTACGAGGTTCTCCTCAAGACAGACGCGATTGGCTTGATAGAGCTATTTCTCAAATTTATCCGGCTTATGATGAAAGACTTTCTAAGTATGATAAAGTAAGAATTCAGAAGAATAATTTATTAAAAAATGAAGTTATTGATGAAACATTATTTGATATATATAATGATCAACTTATAATATTGGGTGCAAATATTATATATTTAAGAAAAAAATTTTTGAAAGAATTACTAAAGATTGCAGCAGATAAGCATAGAATTATAAGTGAATCAGAATGTTTGTCTTTAGAATATACTTGTCCATATGATTCTGTAGAAAAAATAAGTCAATATTTAAAAGAGGAATTAGAAAAACGACGTGCCGAAGAGGTTGCAAGAAGGCAATCTTGTGTAGGGCCTCATAGAGATGATATTGAATTGAAAATAAATAGCCTAGATGCTGTAAAATTCGCTTCACAAGGACAACAAAGGACAATTGTATTGTCTTTGAAATTATCAGAATTAGAAATTATAAAAGAAAAAACTGGGAGTTCGCCTGTTTTATTATTGGACGATGTGTTAGCAGAATTGGATGATGTTAGACAAAATTATCTTTTAAAATCTATTGAAAATAATATTCAGACTATTATTACATCTGTTGATACTCTTTTATTTGATGAAGAATTTTTGAAAGATGTTCAAATTTATAAAGTAGAAAATGGAATGATAAAAATTTAATAAATATTTTTATTTTCGATACTTATTGCATCAAATTTAAAAGCTTCGATCGTTTTGGAAAAGTACTGAGGAGGAAGCCCTGCTTTTTCTTTTAAAGAATTTAGGAAGATTTCTTTATCAGGAAGTTGTTCCCATACAACCGGTAAATATACTGCTCTCTTGTTTTTTTCAGTAATTATGATTCCATGTGGATATATTTTTGATAACAAGTCTTTTTCATCTTTAAAATATATTTTTTCAATGGATGAAAGTAATGAAATTGAAATTTCTATATTTTCAAATTCTTCTTTAGTTAAAGGAGAAAATCTTGAATCTTGAAATGCTGCATTTCTTGCATTATCGATTAAATCAATTATTAAAGGTTTTGTTGGATATATAGACCCAATACAACCTCTTAATTCGTTATTTATTTTTAATGTTACAAAGGATGCACCATATTGTGTGAAAATACTGGGTATATTTCTTGGTATGAATTCTTTTTCATAGAGTACTGAGTCAATAGATTCTTTTACAATGTTTATCGCGTAATCAGAAAGATACGTTTTAATATATTCATTTTTGGATATAGGAGATATGAACCAAGATCCATAACCAACAACTTTTTCTTTATCATTACTAATGTCACCAGAATTGTACATTTCAGCTCTAATTAAAGATAAATTCTTGTTATTTGCAAAGTTAACTAATCCTTTAATTCCAACAATACCACAGGCTTGGTAATTTTCTAAAAATTCAAGTTTACCGGTTTCAATTATGGTTGCGGTATATGTATCAATTTGTCTACATTGTGTTTGATTGTAATAATGGCTTAAATCAGATGATATTATGAATGAAGAGTTTTCCCAATATTTAGATATTATATTACTAATTATTTTGTAATCACAATTTCCAGTTAGAATAGGTATTATTTTTATTTTTTTACCAATATTTTTTATGTTTTTTACGAAATCACTTGCACTTTGTAAATGTGGGTAAAAGAAATTTTGTATAAGAGGAAGCTGTACTTCTATAGAATGTTCATTTTCAAAAATTTCATTAGCAATTATGCTAGGAAAATTTCTGGAAATTTCTTCTATTAATTTATTATTTACTTCTAAATTCCCTAATGGAGTCTCAAAATAGCTATATTCAGGCATTGCTATATTATTGAAATGTTCTTGGTGAGATGGGGCTATTATAAAGATGTTTTCACTAGGCTCTAAATACTGAAAGCCCGCGACTGCGGCGTGTCCTGAATAAATATATCCGGCATGAGGTACAATTATTGCTTTAGATTTACAGAAAATTTGCTTATTTTCTTTGTAAGAATCTATTAGATTATTTAATTCTTCATTTTTTTCTGGATAAAAGCTACCTGCAAATTTTGTTTTTTTATTCATAGAAATTATTATAGAATATTTTTTTTGATATAGCAAAAAATATTTTTATAAGTTTTATAATTTATATGAAAGTTTTAGAAAATAATAGTCATTTAAATTTTAAAGGTTTTAAAAATGTAATATCAAATGATCTTAAAAATGATAAAGCTCGTTTTTCATTTTTTGCTGCCGAATTAACTAATGATGGTACTAAAGACCTTGATGAATATAAAAAAATGTTGAAAATGATGGGTGAAGAAGAGACGGATGTATTATCTGTAATATATTCAAAGGTTGATAGTAAAGATGTTTTGATGCTAAATGGGAAAAAATTATTTTGGGGTAATGAATTAAAGTTGTTAAGTAAACATTTTCCTGAAAATTTATATAAAAAAGAAGAAAATATTGCAATGAAAGCATATACAATTATAGCAAGTATAACAAACAGAATGATGAGAAATGGTTTAGGAACTCAAGATGCTGAGTTTAAAAAAGTTTTTACCCATTTTTATAAAGTATTGCAGTCAATTGTACCGAATAAATCAGTTGCAATTGATATACTAGATAATGCTATTACAAAAAATAACTCTGTTGAAATTTTAGGAGAGCTATTTAATAGAATTATCAGAAAAAGTATGGAACAATTCTTTAAGTAGGATTTTGTTTAGAAGTTGTTTCTTTTAAATATTGTTTTATTGTTGGAGTTATTAGTAAATCAGGTTCTTCCATACAAAATTCGTCTAAAGTATTGATGCCTTTTCTTATTTCATTGTTTTGAATGTATAGAAGTCCTAGCATTATTTTATCGTAAGGAGAGGTTGATTTTTTATATTCATTAATTTTAGTCTTTATGATATTTAAATTTTTATAGCAATTTGCAAGATTAAGATAATATTTAAAATTTAAACCGTAGAGCTTCAAAGCATCTTCAAAACAAGTTCTTGCCATTTCAGGATAACCTATATAAATATAGGTCTCTCCTAAATTATTTTTAAATATAGCTGTGGCTTGAGTATTAGGACTTAATGATATTGCGATTTTAAATTCTTGAATCGCAGCATAATAAATTCTATCTTTTAAATAATTTAATCCTACATTATTATGGTAAAAGGCATTTTTTTCAGCCTGAATTGTATATTTGTCCGGTTTACGATATCCAACACAAAATATTAATACAAATGACAATATTATTATAATAATTTTATTAGTTTTCATTATATTAAATTAAGTTCTAATCCTTCATATGCAAATATAGCATTGTCAGACGCGTATTCTTCAGCTAATAAATCTAGTTTTTCATCATTGTAACTTGGATCAAAATGGAAAAATACCAATTTTTTAGCACCTACTTGTTGTTGGCATTCAAGAGCCATTTCAAAAGTAGAATGACCATATCCTTGTTTTGGTACATATATGCTTAAATAATCTTCTGTAGAATATTGTGCATCATGAATTAGTAAGTCGCAATTTTTTGCAAATTTAACAAGTTTTTTGTCGCCTCCTGGATAACTTTCTTTATCTGTAGCGTAAACAAGAATTTTTCCTTTATAAGCTATTCTATATATAAATACGCCATTTTGAGGATGAGCATAAGATTTATAGCAAGTTATAACGACATCATCTTCAGTATAATCTCCATCTTTTAAATCGTTAACTCTTATAACTTTCGGCATTTCACCAGATTTAAATATTATATAGTTAGTTTCATTTAAATCCATTATTTTTAAATCTGCTGCAATATCTCCTAAATCAAGTGGAAATGATTTTGTAAAGAGTAATTTAGCCAATTCTTGTTCTAAAGTTTCATTGTAACTAACTCCACCAAGAAGAGCCATTCTGGTTGATGCTAAATGTGATGGTCTAAAAAATGGAAAACCTTGAATATGATCTAAATGGATATGGCTTAATAAAATAGTACATCTTACAGGTGTTCTATCTGTTATTGTTGTACCGGATTCAATATATTTTTGCATAAGTTCATTACCTAAACTTATTAAACCGGTTCCTGCATCAAGTATTATTAGATGTCCTCCAACATGAATTTCGAGACAAGCCGTATTACCACCATATTTTAGAAAATCTTTATGAGCTACCGGATAACTACCTCTAACACCTCTAAATTTTACTTTGAAATCTGACATTGTTATTCTCCATTGTTTACTTTTAATTCAAAACTTCCATTTCTATCTTTTTCTTCACCATATAATTTTTCAGTTCCCATTAATCTTAGTTTGGAACGCATTTGAATGTTTTTTAAATTTGTTTCTTTTAGGTATACATCAACTAAGGTTCGTTTCTTGTTGGAATGAATATTTATTACTCGATAAGCGTTAGGGTATGTTACAAGAGATGGGCACGATATGTAAAGCAGATTATTGTCCTGTATTATTTTAGTTGCATGATAGTGTCCTTGTAATATTATTATAGGATTCTTATAGTATTTTAACAATCTTTTAATTTCATATTCATTCTGCATTCTGTGGTTAGGACTTGAAAATGGTTCAAATATAGGAACGTGTGTACAAATGATTATGTTATCTTTTTGATGTGTTTCTAATTCATCTTTAAGCCATAAAAATTCTTCATTTGAAATCTCGCCATTTGTAGTTATCTTATAATCTATTATTGAGTCTAAACATATAACCCTAAATCCTTTTTTAGGTGTGAATGCATAATATATATTTTTTTGATTCATATTATCATTGTCTGATGATAGAATATTCATAAATTTGCTTTTTGTTAATGGCCCATCAATACTAATATCGTGGTTTCCAGGTATTGCATACCAAGGGTATGTTAAATTTTTTATTTGTTGAGTAAATAATTCTAATTCATTAATATTTGGTGTATTAATTAAATCTCCTGTAAATATTACAAAATCATAAGGCCCTGAAGTATTAATTTGAAAGACTACATCTTTTAATAACTCTCCAGATTTTTTTAGAAATTTATATGATGTATTTTCTTCAAAAGATGAAAAATGTGCATCACTGATTTGTGCTATGCGTAAATTATTGTTGGCAGCTGTACAAACTTGTGAACCAATAGCACATGCAATGATTATTGTCAAAATAAAGTTGACAATTTTTGATAAAAAACTTTCACTCTTCTTGTCTTTTTTCTTATAACTTTTTATCATATGCTTTCATCTATATTAAACCAGTTTTACCTTTTTAGTCAACTTGTACGCTCTTATTTTAGTGATATATTAGTTAGAAAAGGAGTTTTAATTGTGAAAAAAATACTTTTTGTTATTGATAAAGTCGAACTTAAATATTTTGAATTTAATAATTTGGTGACTAATTTTTGGTTGATTAAAGAGTTTTTAGATAGAGATTGTGAAGTATATATTACAATTAATTCTAATTTGTTTTTAAAATCTGACGTTGCCTGGGCGAAGTGTTATGAAACTTTTTTAGTTAATGATAATATATTTTATAAAAATATTAAATCTGATAAATTAATTGAAGAGTTTGATTTGGTGATGTTTAGAGCAGATCCTCCGGTTGATGTTGATTATATAAATGCGACTTATGTATTTGATTTTGTGCATGGGGTAAAGGTTGTAAACTCTCCATCTTCTATTAGAGATTTTAATGAGAAGTTACATAGTTTGTATTTTAAAGAATATATGAGTGAATCTATTGTAACTTCGTTATTAGAAGATATTGAAGAGTTTTTAAAAATACATAAAAAAATAGTTTTAAAACCTTTAAATAGATGTTTTGGAGCTGGAGTTATGTTTTTATATGAAGGTGATCCTAACACAAGGACGATTATAAATACATTAACTAATTCAGGAACTACTTTAGTAATGGTTCAAAAATATATTGAAGATGTAAAAAATGGTGATAAGAGAGTTTTAACTTTGGGTGATAAAGTTTTAAATTATGCGGTAAAAAAATTACCATCCAGTGATGATTTTAAATTTAATACTCATAGTGATAATTTTATTGTTGAGACAAGTTTATCTTCAGAAGAAATTTGTAATTTTACAAAAGTGGCTCAAAGATTGAATTCTCTTGGTATTGTTATGGCAGGTCTTGATGTTATTGACGGTAAGATTATAGAAGTAAATGTGACAAGCCCTTGTTATTTTATTAAAGAAATTAATAATTTGTATGGAGTTAACCTAGAGAAGGATATTTGTAATTTTTTATTGACAAAAGCATTGTTATCTGTATAAAAATATAGTATAATTTCAATTATATAGTGTATATAATAATAAAAAGTGTCGTAGTATACTAATTATAATGTAATTTAAGTAAGAAGGATGAATATGAAAAAAGGTTTTTTATTGTTTACAGTTGCGTTATTAATCGGATTGAGTAGCGTAGTTCAAGCTAAGACATCAGCAAAAGGGTCTTTGGCAGATGCTATAAGAATGTATAAAGCTAAGAATTATTCACAGTGTTATGTTTTATTGGATAATATTGTAAAAAAAGATCCCTCAAATGCTTTGGCGCACTATTATTTGGCAATGACATATGCTCAAATTGGAAGATCTACTGATGCAGTAAACAGTTATCAAAAAGTTATAGATTTAGTTCCTGATGGAAAATTAAATTTATATGCAAAAAAGGGGAAAATTTGTATAGAATCACCGGAGAATTGCCATGAAACTGTCGAGATAAATGTCTTAGATGAATTTATACGTGGACGTTTTGGGTCTGGTTTTTCTGACGAAGCTAGAGGGGAATATGAAAAGCAAAAGATCGAGAATCTTATGCGTGAGATGAATAGAAATGGAGATATTGAACCAAATAAATTTGAGGGTTATAAAGATTTCTCTACACAAGTTCCAACTAATGAAGAAATTGTGAATGCAATTAAAATACTTCAAAAATCAGGTTTAATAAATTTGTTATCTAATAATGATTATAATTCTATGGATTTATCATTATTGCATAGTGTAGGAAGTAATAATTTTGATACTATACAAATGTTAATGGGTGGAAGAGATAATGGTTCCAATTTATCTCCTCAAGTTATACAGTCATTAATAACAGGTCAGTTGTCAACAGGGTTTTAAAAATGAAGTTAGAAACAATAAGGTTTGGAGAAATCGAAGTAGAAGAATCTAGAATTTTTAATTTTGTAATGCCGATTATAGGTTTTAATCATTTATCAAAATTTGTGATTCTTGAACCAAATAAAGATACTTTATTTAAGTGGTTACAGTCAGTAGAGGATAGTAGTTTGGCTTTCCCAATTATTTCTGTTTCTGCTTTGGATTATGATTATACAATTGATATTCCTGATAATGCTGTAACAATATTAGATATTAAGAATGTAGAGAGTCTGCTTGTTATGAATATAACATCGATTCCCCAAGATGATCCGAAATCTACAACAATTAATTTATTGGCACCTTTAATTTTTAATATTGATAACAATAAAGCGGGGCAAATTGTATTATCTGGTTCGGGATATGATATTAGTTACCCTATGTTTAAAGAGATAAATAAGTAAATTGGATTAATTAAATTTTTTATTAAGGATAGATATGCTTGTAATTACTAGAAAAAATGGCCAAAAGATAATGATTAATGACAACATAGAAATAACTATTGTTGAATCAAAAAATGGTGTGTGTAAAGTTGCTATACAGGCGGATAAAGATGTTAAGATTTATAGAGAAGAAATTTATTTGCAGATTAAATTAGCTAATATGATTGGAAAAAATACTAATTTAACTTCAGTTGATTCTGTTTCAGCAATGATTAAACAAGGAACTGATTTAAATAAACAAATTGATAAATCTTCTTCAACAGAAGAGGAGATTATAGTTGATGAAAAACCGACTATGAATAAATCTATAAGAGTAAATAAGAAGAATTCTTAAATGTGTGTTATAGATAAAGAAAAATTTTTCTTTTTTGAAGAAAGCAATGATATAAAAATAAATAGTTTAGAACATGCTTATTTATGTGTTTTAAATGATGATTTGGATATAGCGTATTCTATTTTTGATAAAAAGGATTCTCCACGAGGTTTATGGGGAAAGAGTTTGATAGAAATTCTAAAAAATTATCTTGAGAATTATCCAACTTATTTTCAAATAAGAAATTTTTTGGAAATTGATTTAGATTTTCTTATAAAGAATGATAAGTTGAATTATGTAGAAAGTTTACTAGGTTCTTTGGTTTTTATGTCAGGAATAAATCAAGAAGTTTATAAGTTCGCGGCTAGAGTAATGTTACACAATAAATTATATAAGATAGCATATAATTATATGATGAAATCAAAAGATTTTTATTATAATGATCCGGAATTGCATTTTATGTTAGCTAGTTATTATTATAATTTTATGAATTATGAAGCTGCAAACTTTTCTATTTGTGAATGTTTAAATTTGATTTCAAATTATTATCCTGCATTAGTGTTAAAATCAAAAATTGAAGAAAAATTAGTTTAATAGTATAATTTTTTTATGTTTAATGAAAATAAACAATTAAAAAATAATTTGCTAGATGAGCAAAATTTTTTCTTATCACCGCAGGATGTGAATAATGTTGTATATTCACAAGAGCCAACAAGACGTTTAAATGATTATGATATGAATATATTACAAGAAGATGCATATAAAGATGTCAAGGATGAGATCTTTAAGTTAGAGTATAAAATTTCACGTTTAGAAGGTCAAATTAAAGATATAGATAAGCAAATACAAGCTGCACGTGAAATAAAAGATTTTGTTTTATTAGAAACATTATTTTCAAGAAGAAAAATTTTACAAGAAGATTTAGAATCATTATTAGAGATTTATAGTGATTCAAGTTTGTCTGCAAAAATTTCTGGAGAAATATTTAATTTTATACCTAAAAGTATTAAAGATAAATTTAGTATATGTAATAAATTTTTAACATCTATAAGCGAGTTATTTTTATCAAGACTCCCGAAGCGTTTTTCTTCAGGTTTAGAAATAAGAAAATCATTAGCAAAATTAGAAAATATAAGTAAAAATGTTGATGAATTGATGACATTACAGACTCCATACGGTGAGGCACAAGATAAATATGAACAACTTTCAAAATATATAGTTAAGGCTAATAATATACAATCACAAATTTCAAAATATTTGAGATAATATATTTTTGTGATAGACTGATTTTATTATGAATAGAAAACCAATAGTAGCAGTTGTAGGAAGACCAAATGTAGGAAAATCAACTTTTGTAAACAGACTTGTGGGAAAAAGACAGTCTATTGTTGATGATTTGCCTGGCGTTACAAGAGATCGTATATATTTTGATGTAGAATGGCAGAATAAGCAGTTTACAGTAATCGATACAGGTGGTATAGTTCCTGGTGATGAAGATAAAATAATGTTGTCTATCTATGATCAGGCAAAAATAGCTTGTGAAGAAGCTGATAAAATTATTTTTATAGTTGATGGGATTGAAGGTGCAACTCCTGTTGATAGTGATATTGCGAATATTTTAAGACAATCAGGTAAGCCTGTATTTCTTGCAGTAAATAAAGTTGATTCGTATAATCAAATAACTATGTTAAGTGATTTTTATTCTTTAGCAATTGGTGAGCCAATTGCGATTTCTGCTTTACATGGTTCTGGTGGAGTAGGTGATTTATTAGAAGAAATAACTTCAGATTTTGAAATTGATGAAGATATAAGAGATGACGAATCTATAAAAATTGCAATAGTTGGACGTCCAAATGCAGGTAAATCATCTATAGTAAATGCTTTATTGGGAGAAAAAAGAGTAATAGTTTCTGATATTTCCGGTACAACAAGAGATAGCATTGATTCCAAATTAAGTTATAATAATCAAGATTTTGTAATAGTTGATACAGCAGGTATAAGAAAAAAATCAAAAGTAGATTATGGTGTTGAAAAATTTGCTGTTGATAGAGCTATTCGTTCTATAAGAGAATGTGATGTAGCTTTGTTAGTTATAGATGCAACGGATGCAATTAATGGAATATCGGATCAGGATAAGAAAATAGCTTCTATAATTACAGAAGCAGGTAAAGGAATGATTATAGCTATTAATAAATGGGATTTGATTGAAGATAAAAAATCAAACACTATTAATAAGTTTGAGCAAAAAATAGCTAATGAAATACCTTTTTTAGATTATGTGCCTAAAATATATATAAGTGCAGTTACTCATCAAAGGTTGAATCAAATATTTACTAAAGTAGTTGAAGTTCAAGCTGAGAGAACTAAACGTGTTTCAACTGGATTATTAAACAAGATAATAAATGAAGCATATGCATTAAACCCTCCTCAAACTATAAGGAATAAAAGGTTAAAAATAATGTATTCAACCCAAGCTGCTGTTGAACCGCCAACATTTATATTATTTGCTAATAATGAAGAATTATTAAAAGAACATTATAAGCGTTATTTAGAAAATAAGTTAAGAGAGGCTTTTGGTTTTATTGGTACATCTATAAGAATTTCTGTTCGTACACGTTCTGAAAAGAAAAAATAGTTTTTAGAGTACCATTGCTAAAATCATAAGTAACATTGCACCTATTTCCATAACAGTTGACATTCTTTGGTTGAATTTGTTTGAATCATATTTACTAGATGATTTTTGAGCTTGGTTTACACTATTGAGTCTTTTTATTCTAGTTGTAGTATCGTCATTGGAAAATTCAGTTCCAAAAGTTTCGTATTCCATTTGGGCTAATTCATCATTAAGATTAGGATTGTAATAGTTTTCATTTAGTCCGGATGCTCCTCCTGTAAAATCTCCGTAGTTAACGTATGGGCGTGTATAATTTCTTTGTCCGTAAGGCATAGAAAATCTACTTTGTCCTGTTCCGGCTAAATCAAGAGAACTAAGGGCGTTATTATCATAATAATTGCTATTATCAAAGTAACTTCTATCACCTTCAAAACTATCTCTTTGAGCAATTGTATCTGGCATAATTTTAGCTTTTATTCTATCCATTCTTGTCGAATAGTCATCAACATCATAAATTTTTCCGAATAATTTTTTTTCAATAGTTACAATTCTAGTATGAAAATCTCTGTTTTTATAAGTTTGATTAAAAAGTTTTTGTTCAATTTCATTAACAATAGGATAATTAACACTATTATCAGCAATTATTTCATCTTCTTCTTTAAAAGTATCTTCAACGGGAGGAATTTCTAAACCTATTACATCTGCTGATATATCTGCTGATAGTTTTTTTATTCTTGTATTTATATCTCCACTAGAGATTTTTCCATATATGCTTTTTTCTAATCGTTCAACTCTTTTTTGTGTTGAATCTTTATTATATTCATATCCATATATATCATTCTCAATTTTAGATAAATTATTTTCTTTAGTAGCTGCATAACTTGGCATATATAAAATAAAAAATGATGAAAGATATGTGATTATAAATAAATATGTCAAAATTTTTTTCATAGTCATATCACCTTGATACAACTATAAACTTTGTTCATATTTCTTACTATTCAACTAATTGTTTAAAAATTTTTTTTATAATTTTAATAAAATGTACTAATATAAATATATAATTTTATTTATTTGTTATTATTTTTTGTTAGCTAAACTGTCTAAATATAAAGTTTTGCAAAATCTAAATCACTTTTTATAGTAATTTTAATATTTGTATAACTGCCATTAACAATATATACAGGAATATTTAATTCTTCTAGCATAGAACAATCATCAGTGTAATTTCCATCGATTAATTTTTCATGTGCTTCTTTAATAAGTTTTGTCTTAAAAGCCTGTGGAGTTTGTGTATTATATAATTTTGAGCGATCAATTGTTCTTATTATTCGTCCATTACTATCAACTTCTTTTATAGTATCAGTTGTTTTAGTCATTACAGATACCGCATTTTTGTCTATAACATGTTCCATAACATATAGAATAGTATCTTTTCTAATCAATGGTCTAGCTCCATCATGAATAATTACATAATCATTTTTGACTTCTTTTAGTGCGTTATATACAGATTTTTGACGAGTATTTCCACCTTCTATTATTTTGATTTTAGGATTCTTAAACATATTATTAAATGTATCAATAATTGTTTCATTAGCTGGTATTATTATTTCAGTAATGTTTTCAATATCTGTAAACTTAGAAACAGTTTCTTCAATAACAGTTTTGTCTTTTATTTTTTCTAATAATTTGTTTTTATTTCCATATCTCGATGAAGTACCACCAGCTGTTATTATTACTGAAAATTTATTATACATATATTTATCCTCCAAAATGATCATATGTCTTTAATTCTTCATATCTGTAATATTTTTTATCATTTATTTTTATAATAAAATCAGATTTATTTATAACTTCTCCAATAATTTCATAATTAGAAATTTCTTGTAAAAAATCTTTAGGAACTGCAGCAACTAATTTATAATCTTCAGATCCAAAAATGCCTTCAATATTTTTGCAAATAATTGATACATTGCTGCATTCTGCAATTTTAAATAATGCATCAGCAAGGCCATCTGAACAATCCATCATTGCATAGTCTGTTTTTATTTTTGTTGCAATTTCATTAGAAAATTCTATATCTAAATTAGGCTTTATGTGGTAATTAGAGTATTTTGGTTGTATTTCATTATCTAAAAGTTCTTTAAGGCCTTTTGAACTTAATCCAAATTTGTCTATTGAATCTTTAGAAACTATGACTGTGTAATTAGGCTTTGCATTCTTCCTGGAAGAAATTTTTCTTCCAAAAGTTTTACCAATAGCAGTTATAGATATAAAAATTTTATCACTACCTGTAATATCTCCACCGATAATATCCACTGTTTTTATGCAATTTTTAGCACCTCTGTAGAAATCTTTTATAAATTCATTAGTTACGTTATTAGGTAGAGATAATGAAATTGTTAAATAAGTTGGAGTAGCCCCTGAAGCTAATATATCACTAATGTTAACTGCAACTGCTTTATAACCTAATTGATATGGAGTGTACCATTCTTTTTTAAAATGTATATCTTCAACTAAGCTATCTTGAGTAATGACGATTCTCAAATCTTCTAAATAAGCACAGTCATCACCAATATATTTAGTTCCAATTTCATTTTTAATAATATTTAAAAAATCTTGTTCTTTCATAGCTATTATAAATAAAGCGGGTTTTAAACCCGCTTATTCGAATTTAGTTTTCAACCTTTTTTAATGTTGGGAAAGCTATAACATCTCTTATTGTAGGTGAGTTTGTAAGTAACATAACAAGCCTATCAATACCCATTCCCATTCCTCCGGTTGGGGCCAGACCATATTCTAGGGCATTAATATAATCTTCATCAATAGACATAGCTTCTTCATCTCCGTTAGCTTTAGCTAAAGCTTGAGCTTCAAATCTATGTCTTTGATCAATTGGATCTGTTAATTCAGAGAATGCGTTAGCGATTTCCCAACCATTAACTCTTGTTTCAAAACGTTCTGTAAGTCTGTCATTATCTCTATGGACTTTTGCTAATGGAGAAATTTCTCTTGGATAATCAATAATATGAATAGGTTGAATTAAAGTTGGCTCAACTTTATCTTCAAATACAGCTTCGATAATTTGTCCCCAATTCATTTCTTCATCAACTTCAACATGCATAGATTTAGCTTTTTCATAAGCTTCTTTTGCAGTAAAGAACTCTCCAAAATCTACACCTGTATATTCTTTAATAGCACCTATCATAGTTTTTCTGTCCCAAGGTGGTGTAAGATCTATTTCATTTTCACCATATTTAATTTTTGTAGTTCCAAGAACTTCTTGAGCAACATAAGCTACTAAATTTTCAGTAAGTGCCATCATTTCATTATAATCAACATATGATTGATATAATTCTATCATTGTGAATTCAGGATTGTGTCTTGTATCAATACCTTCGTTTCTAAAACATCTTGAAAGTTCAAAGATTTTTTCACTTAATCCACCAACCATAAGTCTTTTTAAGTGTAATTCAGGAGCAATTCTCAATGTTAAATCCATATCAAGTGCATTATGATGAGTAATAAAAGGTCTGGCATTAGCTCCAGAAGCTTGAGTATGTAACATTGGAGTTTCTACTTCTAAGAATCCTTGTTTTGTTAAATATTCTCTGACTTTTTGAATGATTAAACTTCTTTTTCTGAAAGTATCTCGAGTTTTTTCATTAACTATTAAATCTACATATCTTTGACGATATTTAGTTTCAGTATCAGACATTGTGTGATAAGACTTAAGTTGTTCTAATTTTTCTTCACTTATTTGTTTATTAGGAAGTGGTAATAAAGATTTTGAAAGCATTTTAAAGTTTTTAGCTTTAATAGATAGCTCTCCTCTTGGAGTTCTTCTTACTGAACCATAGAACCCAAGAATATCACCGATATCAACTAGTTTAAGAGTTTTTACCATTTCAGGATCCATATTTTCCTTGTGTGAAAATATTTGAATTTTTCCGGAAGCGTCCATTAAATCAATAAACATGCCAGAATTTCTGATTGCCATAACCCTTCCGGCAACAGAGTAAAAGTCTTCTGTTTCTTCTCCTGCCGGTAAGTCTGTATATTTTTTCTGTAAATCAGCAGCATCTATGTCTTTATCAAAAGAATATGGATAAGGATTAATACCTTTATCTGCTAGTTCTGCTAATTTTTGAATTCTATTTTGTCTTATAGTTTCTTTAGCCGAAGTTGGCTCATGTGTTTGTTGTGTCATTTATTAGTCCCTCATTATTTAATTTTCTTTAATTATAATAACATAAACATATTTAATTTTTACTTCATAAACCTTCATATTGATATTTACAAATTTCTATAAATCTGTTAATATATATTTGGTAATAGTTTCTTAAAAGAGAACGGTTAAATTCCCCGTTCTTTTTTTATTAGGTGTAATTTTACCGTACTATTAAGCTCATAGGAAGGAGTAGTATGAAACAAGACATTAATAGATTTGAAGTTTTAGAAAAAATAACTCCATTAATTGAAAATACTGCTATGAGATATAACCTTATTCCTATAGAAATAGAGTTTGTGAAAGAAAATCATAAATGGTTTTTAAGAATATTTTTGTATTCTTATGAAAAAGACATAACTTTAGAAGATTGTGAAAATGTAACAAGAAGCTTGAATGATTTTCTCGATGAATTGATACCTGTAAAATATTATCTGGAGGTTTCTTCTCCTGGGTTAGAAAGAAAATTTAAGTCTGATAAGGAATTTTTAATTTTTAAAGGAAGAAGAATTAGTTTGAAGTTAAAAACTCCTTTAGAAGGAGAAACAGAAAAGATTTTTAAAGGTGAAATTTTGGATTGGGATGAAAATTTAGGTTTAAGAATTTTACGTTTTGAAGATGGGGAAGAGTTACAAATTCCAAAATCAAATATTCAGTCAGCAAAATTATATATAGATTAAGGAGAATAAATTATGATTAAAATTGGAACAGCATTATTTGAAGCTTGTGAAGAATTAGAAAGAGAACGTGGTATTTCTAAAGAAGTATTAATTGCATCGTTGTGTGATGCAATGGTTGCAGCGTATAAAAAACATATGCATGTAAAAGAAGCTGCTAATATAGAGGCTATATTAGATGAACAAACTGGTGAAATCGGTGTATTTAGTACAAAGGTAGTTGTAAAAACTGTTCAAGATCCTGATATGGAAATTTCATTGGAAGATGCTCAAGAAATTGATGATGAAGTAGAAATAGATGATGAAGTTAAAATAGAAGTTACTCCTGAGCAATTTGGTCGTATTGCTGCACAATCAGCTAAACAAGTTATTACTCAAAGAATAAGAGATGCTGAAAGAAATAATATTTTAAATGAATTCCTTGAAAAGAAAGGAACTTTAACTACAGGTATTATACAAAGAGTTGAAAATAGAAATGTTATTGTAAACATTGGCAAGACTGATGCTATTATGCCTCAAAAAGAACAAATTCCTCGTGAGTATTATAAACCTGGTAATAGAATAAGAGTTTTTGTTTTAAATGTTAAAGAAACAAATAGATTACCTCAAGTTATTGTTTCTCATGCACATCCTGAGATTGTAAGAGAACTTTTTGAATTAGAAGTTCCAGAAATAGAAGATGGAATTGTAGAAATTAAATCAATTTCACGTGAGGCTGGTTTTAGAACAAAAATCGCTGTTTGGTCAAATGATCCGGAAGTTGATTCAGTAGGAGCTTGTATTGGACCAAGAGGTTCAAGAATTCAAACTATTGTTGGAGAATTAAAGAATGAAAAAATTGATATTGTAAGATGGTCTCCAGATCCTGTTGAATATATTGTAAATGCTATATCTCCTGCAAGAGTTGTTTCTGTTGATATTATGACAGATGATGAAGAAACAAAAGATGCTTTAGTAGTGGTTCCTGATGATCAATTATCATTGGCAATAGGTAGAGAAGGTCAAAATGTAAGACTAGCTCATAGACTCACAGGTTGGAAAATTGATATAAAGAGTGTTTCTCAAATGGAAAATGAAGAAGCTGCGAGAGTTTCAAATTATGATTATCAAGATGATGTAGAAGATGAAGAAGAAAGAATTGTTGATTCTGATGAAATTCAAGAAGAAATAGAAGAAGAAATGAATCAACAGGTCTTTGAAGAAGAAGATGTTCAAGATTCTGAAGAAATAGATTCAGAAGATGAAGTTTCTGAAGAATAAGGTTAAGTAACAGATAGAAGAAAATAGAAGACTTTATGTCTTCTATTTTTTTTTACAAAATTTTATATACAAAAATATTATTGTATGGTATGATAATGACATAGTGGTAGAATAAAATTTTTGAAGATATATGCGATAGAAAAGATTATTAGAGTTTTATAATAGTTGTCGGGTAGGTTATATGTGCCCGAACGTCGTGTATATATAAAAAAATAGAAAAGGAAAAGGTGCAAAATGGATCTTTTATTGACCGTTGCAATTATTGTGTTGGTTATACTTATTGCTGTTATTGTGGTACAAAGCATTAAGTATAAAAATTTAGTATCTCAAACAGAGAATGCAAAGAAAGATTTATTAGAAAAAGAAGCTATTATGCAAAAAGAAGCTCTTATAAAAGCAAAAGAGACATTGCATAATGAGAGAGAACAGTTAAATGCTGATGAGAGAGAACGTAGACGAGAGTTTGCTGCGATAGAATCTAAGTTATCTAAAAGAGAAGATTTACTTGAAGATAAATTACAAGAGGTTTCTGATAAAGAATTAGAACTTGATAGAATGAAAGATCAGCTTATAGAAAAAGAGGATTTTTTAGCTGAGATTGTACAAAAGCAAACTGTTGAGTTAGAAAGAATTGCAGGAATGTCAGCAGAGGAAGCTAAAAAAATGCTTTTGGAACAATTAAAAAGTGATTTAGCTCAAGAAAAAATGCAGTTAATAAGAGAAAATGAAGCAAAAATCAGAGAAGATGCTTTAGAAAAATCTAAAGAGATTTTAACAACTACAATGCAACGTTGTATGATGGAGCAAGTTGTTGAATCTACTGTATCTGTTGTTTCTTTACCAAATGATGAGATGAAAGGTAGAATTATTGGTAGAGAGGGACGTAATATCAGAACTCTTGAAACTTTAACAGGGGTAGATTTGATTATTGATGATACTCCGGAAGCAGTCGTTTTATCAGCTTTTGATCCTGTAAGAAGGGAAATTGCAAAAATTGCTTTAGAAAAATTAATTCAAGATGGTAGAATTCACCCTGTAAGAATTGAAGAAACTGTAGAAAAATCAAGAGAAGAAGTTGAAAAGAAGATAATGAAAGAGGGTGAAAATGCTGCTCTTGATATGGGTATAATGGGACTTAGCAAAGAGCTTATAAAAAATTTAGGACGTTTGTATTATAGAACAAGTTACGGACAAAATGTATTAAAGCATTCTTTAGAAGTTGGACATATTGCGGGCATGCTTGCTGCTGAATTAGGTGCTAATGTCTATGTAGCAAAACGTGCCGGGCTTCTTCATGATATAGGAAAGGCTGTTGATCAGACGCAAGAAGGTACTCATATTCAATTAGGTGTAGAACTAGCAACTCGTTATGGTGAAAAACCTGAAATTATTCATGCAATTGAAGCACACCATGATGATGTCACTGCGAATACAATTGAGGCAGTTTTAGTTAAATTAGCAGATGCAATTTCAGCAGGACGTCCTGGGGCTAGACGTGATACTTTAGAGATTTATATTAAACGTTTACAAAAAATTGAAGAAATTGTAAACGGATATGAAGGTATTAAACAATCTTTTGCTGTACAAGCCGGAAGAGAGGTTCGTGTTATAGTTCAAGCTGAAATGTTTGATGATTTAGCTTCTCAAAAATTAGCAAGAGATATAGCTAAGAAGATTGAGGATGAATTAGATTATCCTGGACAAATAAAAGTTACTGTTGTAAGAGAGTTTAGAGTTACTGAAATAGCTAAATAAAAGGAGTGGGTAAAGTTAATTTACCCACTTATATATAATTTATGGGCAATAATACTGAGAATTTAAAAATATTATTTTTTGGAGATATTACTGGTAGACAAGGAAGGATTGCAGTAAAAAATTATCTTGCTAATTTAGATGAAGCTCCTGATTTTGTTATTGCGAATATTGAAAATGCTTCTCATGGTTTTGGCTTAACTAAAAAGAATTATGAAGACTTAGCTAATTCTGGGATTAATTGTTTTACATCTGGAAATCATATTTGGGATAAAAAAGATGTTTTTGAATATATTAATGATTCTAATAATCTTTTACGTCCGATAAATTATCCTGAAGGTACTGCCGGTACTGGAGTTCAAGTTTTTGATATCAAAGGCTACAAGTTAGCAGTTTTAAATATTTTAGGACGTGTTTTTATGCCTCCTATAGATTCTCCTTGGAAAGTTGTTACTGATACGATTAATAATTTAATTGAAAATGGTATTGATTCTGTTTTTATAGATTTTCATGCAGAGGCTACGGCTGAAAAAATATGTTTTGCTAAATATTTAGCAAAAACTTTTAATAATGAAGATAGATCTATAATAAAAGTTTTTTGTGGAACACATACTCATGTTCAGACAGCAGATGAGCAAATTTATGATGGTATGGCTTATATTACTGATGTAGGTTTTTGCGGCACTTATGATAGTGTAATTGGTATGGAGTTTGCGACTTCTTTTAAACGTTTATCTACTAGTTTACCTGAAAGATATGAAATTGCAGAAAGTTCAATTGCTCAAATTAATGGTGTTGAGGTTTTAATTGATAAAACAAGAGCAACACATATAAAAAGAATTAATGTTGTAGTAGATAATAATGAAAGTGGGGTAAAAGATGTTTCTGCTTGATTTAAAACAGAATATGTTTTCCTTAGATTGTGAGGTGTGTTGTGAAGAGTGATTTTCACATACATACTTATTTTTCAGATGGAGTTTTCTCTCCTGAAAAAATTGTTGATTTAGCTTTAGATGCGGGTTTACAAGTTATTTCTTTGACTGATCATGATAATGTTTTATCATACGATGTTGCTATGAATTATTTAAAAACAAAAGAAGTTGATTTTAAAATAATTCCAGGTATTGAAGTAAATACTTTATATAAAGACTATGAAGTTCATATTTTAGGATATTTTCCAGATGTTACTAAGAGTGATTTTAAATCTTTATTAAAAACGCAACAAAATGCTCGTGTGAAGCAAACAAAAGAAATTTTACATTTATTAGCTAAAAAAGAAGGTATTAAGATCGCCTATGAAGATGTAAAAAATATGGTTGCAGAAGGTGGAAGTATTGGTAGACCTCATATTGCTAAAGCAATAACTAATGCCGGTGGAACAAGTAATGTTATGGAGGCATATAGTAAATATATTCATAGAGCTTCTCCAGTTTATGTAGAAAGAAAAACTGTTTCCCCTTTTGATGCTGTTGAAGTTATTTATGATTCAGGAGGTATTCCGGTAATCGCTCACCCATATGATATTGATATAGCTGAAAAATTAATTAAAGACTTGATGAATTGTGGTTTGAGAGGTATTGAAGCTTATCATAGAAAGCATTCTCCTGCAATTGTCGAGTATTTTTCATCTATGGCTGAAAGCTTAGGGTTAATAGTTACAGGAGGGTCAGATTTTCATGCTCCTAATATTATGAATGGACAGATAATTTTAGGTAAAAATTTTGTACCTGAATGGATTTATGATTCTTTGATTAATGAAAAGAAAAATTTAGATCTTGCTAGAGGTTAGTTTATGAAAAAGGCTTTTACAATCGTTGAAGTTTCTATTTTATTTGTAATTTTTTTAATTGTAGCTTTTTTGGTGGCTCCAATGTCTTTGAATGATTCAAGACAAGTTAAGTATGCTGCTATCTGGCGGAATATTCAAGCAGAATATTCTAATGTTTTTTATACAGTATTTGCGGATTCTATTTCTAATGATAGCGAAGTAAAAAACAAATTGATCTCAATTATTAATACTGAACTTGTAGATGATTTAAAGCCATATAAGGTACTTTATTTAAATGGAACTTTTCCGAGTAAAACATATCAATTTGATAAATACAAATTAACTGCTCAAAATGCAGTATTATCGGTTAAATTTTTTGAAAAACCTCAGGATAATTTAATTGGTATTCTTATGTATGATGTAAATGGCAAATCTTCTCCTAATATTTGGGGTAAAGATGTTTTTGGTTATAATATATATTCAGACAGATTTGAACCATTTTGTAAAGAAAAACCTGTTAATATTCAAAATCAAGATTGTTCAAAAGATGGTACTGGGTTATGTTGTTCAAATTTCTATTTAATTGGAGGTAGTTTTGATTAAGAATATTTGTGTTTTTGCATCGTCTTCTAATAATTTGAATATAAAATTTTACAACGATGCAAAAATTTTAGGACAATTAATTGGGCAAGCTGGTATGAATATTGTTTATGGCGGTAGTCGTTTGGGAATGATGTATGCTTGTGCAAAAGCTGTTAAAGATAATGGCGGAAAAATTTTTGGAGTAATGCCGCAAAGACTTTGTGATTATGGTGTTGCTAATCCAGATGATTGTGATGAATTTTTTCTTACTGAAGGTATGAGAGAGAGAAAAGCTAAAATGGATCAGATTTCTGATGCTGTTGTTGCTATACCGGGGGGCTTCGGTACTTTAGAAGAAATTTCTGAAATGATTGTTCAAAAACAACTCGGATATAATAATAAACCAATTGTTTTACTTAATACTGATGGTTTTTACAATAGTTTAATAGCGTTTTTTGATACTATTATAGAGAAGAATTTTGCTAAAGGTTCTGCTCGTGATTTATATTTTATTGCAAATAATCCTAGTGAAGTTATTGACTATCTTTTAAGTTATAATCCTTTAAATGTGAAATTTGCAAGTAAATTTTAGTCTTCAACTTTAATTAAATTATTCTTTATTGCACATACACAAGCCTGTACTTTATTGTGTACTTTTAGTTTTGTGTAAATGCTTTCAAGATGTGATTTTATAGTGTGAACTGAAATAAAAAGTCTTTGAGCAATTTCATTATTACTTAATCCTAACGCCAATAGATATAAAACTTCTCTTTCTTTTGTTGTGAGTTTTATTATTGTCTTATTATCATTTATCATAATTATATGATAATATAATGTTTTTATTTTAAATTAATGTATTTTCCAAACGTAAAAATATTTTATGTGTTAAAAATTCTATCCCCAGCATCACCCATACCAGGTACTATGTAGCCCTTATCATTTAAATGATTGTCAATTGCTGCTACTATTATTGTTACATTTGGAAAACGATTAAAAATATTTTCTATTCCACAAGGAGCTGATATCATACAAACACAACAGATATTTGTTTCTGGTATACCCTTATCAACATACAATTGTATAGCTTCAGCAAGGGAGTTCCCAGTTGCTAGCATTGGATCGGTTATATATACGTAATATTTTTCCGGATTATCTACCGGCATTGGTACTTTATTGTAATACCAAACAGGTTTCAATGTTTTTTCATCTCTATACATGCCAATATGTCTTATTGTCGCTTGGGGTAATATATCTACCGCTTCATCTGTGAAAATTAAACCTGCTCTTAGTATAGGTGAAATTATAATTGTTATATCAGGATTAATTGTTTGAGTTGTAAATTTTGCGACTGGTGTCTCAATTTCAATTTCTTTTTGTGGTAAATTTTTAGTTGCTTCATATAACAATATTCTTGTTAGTTTTCTTGCTGCTAAACGAACTCCTTCAGTATCAGTTTTTTTATTTCTCATTGTACATAAGCTTTGATTGACTATGGGATTTGAGATTATTTTTAAATTATTGTTATTTATCATTTTTATGTACCTCATATAGTTTTGTTTGTATTTGTTCTGCTTTTTCGTTTGCATTATTAACCATATTATCAGTATATTCTATAAAATCTTCTATGTTTCCGGTTGTATTAATAGGAAGATCTATTGTTTTTAATTTTGTGCTAAAAGATGAAGATGCATATATTATAGAACCAAGTTTATCAAACATTTCATTCAACAAGCCTAATGCATCATGTAATCTCTTTGGTGCTGATACTGATAAAATTGGGGTATTTTTATCTATATACATATTTTGATTAGGAAGGTATAATTCTAAAGATTTTGAACCGGCCATTCCACTAAATTCTACTGTAGCAACAGTTCCTTGGGGTAAATCTAAATTTTTATCTGTTAAGGTAAATTTTACGTAAACTTCTGTATTTGTGGGTTGAATTGTTGTTACATTACCAATTTCAATCCCCATCATTCTGACAGGAGAGCCGACTATTAAACCATCAACATCTGGCATAAAAATATTATAGTCATTTTCTAATTTTTGATTATGAATATTACAGAGTGTTGTTACAAAAACAATAATAAATAATATTATTAACCAAAATAATAATTCAATTTTATGAGTTATATAAAATATATCAGATTTTTCGTTTTGCTCACTCATAACAAAAATTATATTAAAATTTTTGTTATAATACAAGTTTTTTATTCTATTCGGGCTTTTATTGCTCCCCAAGCTCTTATAAATCCTTTTTCATACATTAATAAGTAATACCCACCCTCTTTTATATATTCTATAGTTGCATCCATATATTCATATTCTTTGGGTGGTGTTGCTCCTGTTTTAGCGTATTTTGTATCTATTATAGCCTGTAGTTTTTCTTTTTTTTGTAGTTTTTTTTGTTCTTTTTTTTCTTCTTTTGTTAATTTTTTTGTATTTTTGTAGTATTTTTTTAATTCTTTTTTATTTTCAGAAATTTTGAATACTGGTATTACAGCTATTAGATTTTTTGATTCAATTAAATATAGAAATTCTTTATCATTAGAAAGGGCTAGTTGGTAATGTCCAGGTTTTATAAAATTTCCGTTATAATCTGTTATATTGTCAACAATTGATAATATAGGTTGTTCATCTGTAGGGATAGAGTATCTGTAAATTGTTTTTTGATGAACTGTTGTCCCAGATGGGATTACCGGATATGGAGCTGCTGGTGCTAAATAATCAATATCTCTTAAAGCGGGTGTTATTAAACCATCTATCATATTTTTTCAACCAATATTTCTATAGTTTTTTTTATATATTGAAAATTTTTTTCTAATAATTTTGAAGATGCTACAAAGATTATTGAAATATATTTTGTATTAATTTTATTTTCTTTAATTAATTGTCTATAAGCTTCTCGCATTAATCGTTTTATGCGATTCCTTTTTACTGCTCGCTTATGAATTTTTTTACTTACTACAAAGCCGACTTTTGTTGGGTTTAAATTGTCTTTTTGTTTACCACAAAAAATCGTGATTCCACCATGGTAGTATGTATTATTAATTCTGTATGTAGCATTAAATGCTGTTCTTTTTTTTAATCTATATTCTTTGGGTAACATAATTAAATAATACTCTTTTTGTAAATATTTGTAAAGTTTTTACTACTTTTATTAAAGATTTTAGTTAAGGTGTCGTAAATAATTTTGTAAGGAGTTTTTATGTCAGAAGATTTTAATGTTCAAAAAAATAGTATAAATAATTCTACTTCTCAAGAGAATACTTCTAGTGATAAGAAAATTATTGATGAAGCTAATTATAGAATTAGAGCTCCAAAAGAAAGTGGACCTACGGTGATTGGTCGAGGAGGAGATCCATTATTTAGAAGAATTAATGCTACTAAAGAGCAATTATTAGAGTTAATGGAAGAAACTCAAACTGTACAAGACTGGGTTCAAAGAGAAACTTCTAATAATGTGGCAATAAGTTGTTTAAATAGTCAAAATCTAACAGATATTTATTATCAAATTAAAGATGGTTTCGGTGAGTACGGCAAAATATCTTTGATGGGGTTTAAAACTCCTTCTGGTGTAGAAATACCAAGGTTAAAGATTTATGACGTTGATGGGGAAGTTATTGAAGTTTTAACTGGGCCTTTAGCAATTGATGAGTTAAATAAAAGAGCAATAGCTTATAAACAAATTCAAAATAATTATGAAAAAGTATCTGTTAATCTGGATGAAGATAATGTCATAGATATTCCTATTGATGAATATACTAGTTAAATTTATTATTTAGAACTCTTTTTTAAAACTATATTATTTAATTTACAAAAAGAGGTTAATATATTTAATTCTGATTTAATATATTTTTGTATATGTTGATGATTGTCGGTTATACTTACACTTTTGGCCATTTGAAACATTTTTAAAGCATTTTTTATATACTCTGCTCTATGAATTGATTTCGGTAATGCTAATTCTTGGTAAAGTTTTGCATATTGAATATAGTTTTTTACAAGAATAGATTCTAGTTTAAATTGTTTTGCTATAAATATAGATTTTTCTATGTAAACTTTTGCAGAATCAAAATCTTGTTTTGCCATATAGATTTCACTTAATAATTTATTAAATAGTGTTATAAAATAGTAGTTATTTATATTGGGGTTTTGAGCTATATCTAGAGCTTTTGTTACTATATCTAATGCAAATTGAGTTCCTTTGGTTACCAATTTTATTTTAGCTATTAAATACCATGATAGTAGTACGCCTGTTGAAATTTTTTCTTTAGCAAAATACGAAACTTGTTCTTCAAGTATCTTCAGAGCTTTTTTAGTTTCATTTTTATCATTGAACATTTTAGCTAATAATGTTTTTAATATATTTTTTGTGAATGTATCATTTGAATTATTGGCAAAAGCTACGACATTAAATAGTTCATTATACAAACTTGAATAATCTTTTTTTTGAAATTTATTTATAATATCTATAAAATTCCATCTAGAAATTGTAAAAGAGTCCATTGTATCTAATGAATATTCTTTTAATATATCATCTAATATTTTTTCAGATGTTTTTATATCTCCTTTTATTGAATTTGCAAGTGACAATAGTAAATGAGCTTTACATAAAATTTCAGGATCTGATATTTTATTTTTTTCTATTATTTCAAAAATTAACTGTATTATATCGAACATTCTGCAATCACCCTGAAGTGATAATGCTTCTGCAAGATCAAAGTATGTTTCCAACCAAATATCATAAAGTTCATTTATTTTTATTATTGGAGTATTTTTACCTTTAGATAAATGTTTTTCTAAAATAGGCATTATTTCCGTATCAATTAGATTGATTAATTGACCATAATTTCCCAATTTTAATAAAGGTCTGATTTGACGTGATTTTACTAATACTCTTTCTAATTCCATATCTTCTGGTAGTTTATTTAAAACACTATCAGAACATTCAATAACTCCCCAATAATTTCCTTTTTTCATACAAGAAGACGCCAGATATCCTAATAGTTCGATGTTTTCGGCTTCTTCATTATCTTCTAGCATCATTATTGCTTTTTGTAAATATTCAAAAGAAAGCTCTGAATTAATAGGTTCGATAAGTTTGCCAACTCTTGTATAAATATTTTTTTTGATTTTTTGGTATTGAGGACTTGTTTTATTTTCTATTATTTTTAATGCTTGTTTTTGTGATATTATATATAGTCCAATGTCACCTATATAACAAGATTGTTTCATTAAATTCGTCCAATACTCAAAGGATAATTGTTCCTTGTTGAGTTTTTGAACTAAGAATCCTATTAATGCTATCGAGGATTGTTTATACATTGTTAATATTTCATATAGATGCTCTAATATGTCTTGAAACATTTCGTCATTTTTTAGTATCGTCACTAGCGTCTGCCAAATTTTGTTACTTTTAAATTCGAAAGCTAAGGTACTAATTTGATTTATATATCCTTTATTGACTAGGTATTCGATGCTATTTTCAAAGTCTTTGGTTGTATTGCTGTTAAAATGTTCTAGCATTGATGGGTAAAATTTTGCACCTAGGAGAGACATTGCAATTAGCATTTTATATGATTTGATATTATTTTGTTTTAATAATGTTAATCTAGCTTCTAATAATTCCTCAAGTTTATTGTATTTTATAAATTTTAAATTATTTTCTTTTAAATCTTTATAATAGAAGATTAATTGTTCTATTACAGCGGGATTTCCTTCTGAAATATTTAATGCATAATCTATAATCTTTTTATCAACAGACATTTCTTGATGTTGAGCAAATAATATTTCTATTTGATTTTTATTGAAGGAATTAAGAGCTATATTAATATAGTTTTCGGATTTGATTTTAGACGAAGTGATTAATCCAATACCTGGTTTATTTAATGAGGTTAAGATTATAAATTTGCATCTTTCTAAAAAGAAATCATCTTCTAATATTTCTTTAAAAAAATCAAATGACATTCCATCTATATTTTCAAAATTATCAATTATAAAAATAGTTTTTACTTTTTCAACAATTGTAAGTAATATTTTTTTCATTATGTTAAATATTTTTGATTTGTTAAAATATATATTTTCATATATATCACTATTTTCAGGATAAAGTAAATTTAATAAATCCAATATTTCTGAATTTGATAGAGTTGGAAAATCTTGTTTAAAGAATTTAATGGAATTTTTTTTAAGTTGTAATGTATCAGGACAAAAATTATTAATATTAAAAAATGTTAATAGTAAATCTTGAAAATATCCAAAAGGCGATAATTGAGTTAATTGAGTGCAGTTTCCGGTTAACCATAATAATTTAGCACTTTTTAATTCACTTATTGCACAACGAAGCACTAAATTCTTTCCAATACCACTCTCTCCAATTAATGTTATGATAGAATGTTCTCCATCTTTAATTGATTCTAACAGCAATGACTTAGCTTTTTGTTGTGAATAACTTTCGATATTAGTTTCTATAATTGATGATAATTGTTTTTGTGTGGTTTTAAATTCTGTTTTGCATTTTCTGCAACTTTTTGAATTTGGCAAATTTGCTGCTTTACAATTAGGGCATATTTTTAATAATTCTTTATTGCAATTACTACAATTAATGGCTGTTATTGGATTTATTGTTCCACACTCACTACAAACAGATGCAAGCTTTGTATTACAAAACTCGCATTTTAATGAATTATCTGGTATTTCTTGTTTACATTTGGGACATAGCATCAACTGTTAATCCTTATATTATGGATAAAAGTTCATTTAAGGATTCTTCTACTGTTTGTTTATCCATATTTAATTTTGTTGCAATTTCTTCTATTGAATATTTTTCTTTATATTTTAGTTCAAAAACTTCTATAATTTTATATGTTGGGAACTTTTTATTAATATTATAAATATCATTTGTTATTTCTTCTATATTAATATTTGAATTTAATTCATTTGGCTCATAATCAAATCTAGAATAATCAATAATGCTGATATTAGAACCCTTTACAGTTTTACTTGGAAATTCTTCAAAACTATCACTTTGAATAGTCAAAGGATCTTCATCTAATTCTTCAAAACTATCCTCTTGAACAGCTAACGGTTCTTCATTTGATTCTTCAAAACTATCACTTTGAATAGTCAAAGGATCTTCATCTAATTCTTCAAAACTATCCTCTTGAACAGCTAATGTTTCTTCATTTAATTCTTCAAAACTATCACTTTGAAAAGCCAAAGGATCTTCATCTAATTCTTCAAAACTATCCTCTTGAACAGCTAACGGTTCTTCATTTGATTCTTCAAAACTATCACTTTGAATAGCTAACGGTTCTTCATTTGATTCTTCAAAACTATCACTTTGAATAGTCAAAGGATCTTCATCTAATTCTTCAAAACTATCCTCTTGAACAGCTAATGTTTCTTCATTTAATTCTTCAAAACTATCCTCTTGAACAG
>CASFYV010000028.1 GCA_949298985.1 uncultured bacterium
AAGAACATTGATAGAAAAATTGTTAATGCAACAAAAGACATGGAAAGATATAAAGAAAGATTAGAAGCTAAATTCTCATCTATGGATATGCTTATTGCCAACATGCAACAACAATACAGCTCTTTCTTAGGTTTCTAAGTTAATTATGTACTATATTTCTTAATAGAAATATAAAAAGTGTTTATAATATTTTATACACGGGTTAAACTTGAATACCTAAAAAGATTTGTTGTATAATTCCTCTATGGCAGTATATTTTTTTTATGGGGATGAAGATTTTAATATTGAGCTTGAATTAAAAAAACTTAGTTCAAAGTTAAATCCTGATTTTAGTTCTATGAATTATCAAAATTTGGATAATCCGGATTACTCTACACTTATAAATGCTCTAAGAACTCCTCCGATGATGTTCGGACAAATGTTATTAGTTATTAATGCTGAAAATTATTTTCTTTCTAATAAGAACTATTTTGATGATTCCGAACTTACCGATATTGAAGATGCGTTAATAAATAACCCTGAATCTTTAGATATTGCTTTTGTTGTAAAATTGCCAAGAGATGAAAATAAAAAAATTGATTCAAGAAGAAAATTATATAAAATCTTATCTAAATTTAATTCTAAAGAATTTCCTACTTTTAAAACTTATAAAACGGCTGATATTAATAATTGGATAAAAAATAATGCAAAATCTAAAGATATTATTTTAAATCAAGATGCTATTAATCTTTTAATAGAACAAATTGGAAATAATTTAAGAGAATTTGATGGAGAACTTGAAAAACTAAAATTAATTGCATACCCTAGTAAAATAATTACAAAACAAATGGTTCAAGATATTTGTATATCAAATCAAGATTTGTTTAATTTTACAGAACTTATAATGAAAGGTAAGAAAGATTATGCTCTTTTGGAATTTAAAAAACTTTTAGATAAAAAACATCCATTAGAACTTTTATCAGCAATTCAAACAATGTTAAGAAAGTGGATAATTTTAAAAACATCTAAAAGTAAATCTCCTGTAGAACTAGCAAAAATTGTAGGAATGCATGAATTTGTTGTAAAACAAACTTTGGAAAAATTAAAAAATTCAAAAACATCAGATTTAGTAAAACTAAAAGATAATCTTTTTAATGTTGAATACAAAATAAAGTCAGCAGAAGCTATTGATATAATATCGGAGGTTGAGTGTGCTATTATCAGATAAATATCCTTTTTTGACAAATTATTTCACTCAAGCTTTAAATATAAATACAAGAGCTTTACCGCAGAGTTTATTATTTTATGGAAATGATTTACAAGCACAATATATTTTAGCTCTTGAAATTGCAAGATTGCTTAATTGTAAAAAAGATAAATCAGATGATTGTGATTGCTTAAATTGCAGATGGATAAAAGAAAATTCACATCCGGCTGTTCTAACAATTTCTAAAATTGATAACAAACCAGAAGATGATGATTCTAAAACCGTTATTTCAATTAAACAATCTCAAATGATAAAAGAAGCTCTTGTATCTTCTTCAGAATTCCATAGAGTATATATTTTTTGTGATAAAGATGAAAATGGTAATATTGCAGGCTTGAATCCTTTAAATTTTCAAGCTGAAACTGCAAATTCTTTATTAAAAATTATAGAAGAGCCGCAAGCAGGTGTAACTTTTATATTTTTAACAAGATATATTGATGATGTACTTTCAACTATAATTTCACGTTCTCAATGTTTTTTTGTACCTTCAAAAGAAAAAATTTCTTATGATTATTCTATTATAGAAGGTATATTTACTAATTATTATAAATACGAACGTAAAAATGTTTTTGAAGTATCTCAAGCTTTACAAGATTTAAGTAAAGATTATTCAATACTTGAAATTTTAAATGCAATACAAAACTATATATTAACACTATTAAAATCAAACCCTAAAAATAATAATTTTATAGAGCATATAAAAATTTTAGAAACAGCAAAAAAGCAAGCAAATCTTGGTTTAAAAAGCATAAATATTTTTGATGATATTTGTCTTAAGCTTATTAATTAAGATTCATCAACAGGAGCAATTGTTCCTAATAAATATGCATTAACATATAAGCTATAAATGTAATTTGTAAAAAATATAACCAATAATATTAATCCATATACAAGATTTATACCGTGATGTTCTGCAAAGAAAATTCTATTTTTTGCAAATATATTTACTATAAGATTTATAAACCAACCATCAATAAGATAATAAATTATACCTAATAAAATATTTTTGATATAACTACCTGTATAATTCCCCATTATATAAATAGCTTTTCTATAATTGAATACAGCAACAATGGAATTTCTTGTTGAATAATTCCATAATAAAGCTGGAAAAAATAATAACAAAAACAAATATATCAAAATAACAAAAAGACTTGAAAGTTTCGAAAGGACAAAAATAGCATTTGAAGTTGTAACTAAAAGTATAAACGGTAATAATAATAAAATAATAGCAACTGATGAGGCTATACCTCTCCAGAAAATCTTAAAAATATTCAATTCTGGTAAACTAATTTTAAAGACAGTTTTAACTTTTTTACTATAAACAGTAGTTGATTCAATATCCCAATCTCTCATAATTATATTTTCAACTAAATTAAAAAAATAACCTTGAAAAAATAAAAATAACAACAGTAAACAAATAAACCAAATAATGTTTATATATGGTTTAAAAAGTAAAAAACTATCTAAAGAATTTAACAAATATACTAAAATACCGGTAAAGAGAAAAAAAGCTATAAAAACACTATATAAATAAATACAGTGTTTTTTTATTCCAGAAGTTTTAAACATCCAAATAAAAGGTTCCAACATTAATCTACCTCAAAATCACCTTGCAAGCGAAATACTTGTCACACCGACATTTCTAGCTGAATCCATAAGTTTAACAACTGCACCATGTTCTGCATTTTCTTCAACTTGAATTAATAAACCATCCGGATAATCTTTAGCATGTTCTGATACAACTTTTTCTAAATCATTTGATGCAATTTCTAAATCATTAAAAAAATATTTATTATCATTAGAAACACTAAAGTTCATTATTTTAGGATCTTGAGAGGTTTGTTCTGCATTAACAACTTCTGGCACTGCTAAATTTAAACCCTGTTGATCAAGCAAAGGAGCAATAACCATCATTATAATTAACAAAACTAAAAAGATATCTGTTAACGGTGTTATATTTATTTCATTAAAACTATCACGCATAATTTACTCACTCCAAGTCTCATATTGGTTTTCTTGAGGAATACTACTAGAAGCTCCATCTAAGGTGTTATTAGATGTATAATTTGAAGTATTTTCCACAGATTGATTTTCTTCTAATTTTCTTTGATCTTTTTTATTTAAAGGTTCTCCCGCAACTATAAGTTTTTTATAATTCGCATCTTGAGCTGCATCCATTATATCCATAATAATAGAACTTTTAACCTTTTCATCAGCCTTTACAACAACTTCTGCATTATCTCCTTGAGGTTTTACTTTAGATAAATCATTCGCTAAATTTTCAACAGAAGATCTAACAGAATCCACATAAACAGTACCATCTCTAGTTACAGAAACAGTAACTTTTCCTTGCTCAATCGAAGTTCCACTATTAACTTCTGGAACAGTAATTGAATTATCAACAGATTGAAAAGTTGGAGCCACTACCATCATTATAATTAATAGAACCAAAAAGATATCTGTTAACGGTGTTATATTTATTTCTGTAAATAAAGCTTTTTTTCCTGTTTTAATACCCATAATTTTATACTTTCATATTATTCATCAAAATATAATAAATTTATCCTAATGCTACACTTGACTTAGATTGAACATTAACTTCTTCTTCAGAGTCAACAAAACTTAAGAATAATAGTTTGATAAGTTGAAAATCATCTTCAAATCTTCTAACTGTAGATTGGAAAGTGTTATAGCAAACAACGGCAACAATTGCAACTCCAAGCCCGAATGCTGTAGCAATCAAAGCAGAACCAATCCCCATAGCAACTGCCGCAGATTGATTTCCTTGTGATGCTAAATCTTGGAATGTATACAAAATTCTAACAACAGTACCAAACAAGCCTAAAAACGGTGCAACACCTCCGATTGTACCTAATATAGTTAATCTATGTTCTAACTTTCTTGTAGCTAAAGCAGATGCAATATCAAAAGAACGAGAAAAACCTTTTTTCTGTTCAGATAAAATTCTTACACCTTCTTCTGTAACTTCACCAATAATTCCACCGCATTGAACAGCGGCATTTTGAGCTCCCATTAAATTATTTTTTGCAAGTTCCTTTTGTAATCTTGGAATAAACTCAATAACATTTCTTTTATTTGCATTGTAAAAAGCAGCTCTATCAATAGCAACCATAACTGTTAGAATTGAACATACCAAAATAGGTAATAATACTGGCCAATCTAATTGAATTGAATGTAATAATAATTCCATAATAATTTACCTCTTTATCCTCATTAATTTATCTATCTTTAATATCTTGAACCACCAAATACGTTGTAATCAAACGTAAACTGAATATCTATACTTTGTCCTTTAAAGTCAGCTGGTAAAGGTCTAAAAGGAGCTGTAAGTTCAACCGCTTTTAAAGCTGCCTGGTCTGCAGAAGGAAGACCAGAAGACTTATGAACTCTGCAAGAAAGTAATCTTCCGTCTTTAGCTATTTTAAACAGCAAGACAACTCTTTTGCTTTCATTTCCTTTTGGAGGATCCCAATTGAGTTTAATCCTTCTTTGAAGTTCTCTCATATAAGGACCAAAATCAGGTTCCCGAAGAGCATCAATACCAGGAGCGCCACCACCTCCACCAGGATTTCCGAGATTACCTGAACCGGAAGATCCTCTAGTAAGTTGTCCACTTCCTCCACCACTAGAAGAAGGTGATAATGAAGGTCTAGGAGCGTAAGCACTTCCTCCAGAAGAAGATGAGGTGCTTCCTGATTTAGCACCTGTTGGTGCAGATGTACCACCTATAGGTCCTGTAGATAAGGACTTCCCTACAGGGGCACCCTTTGGTGCAGGAACTGTAAATTTTGATGAAGGTTTTGCAACTGGAGCCGGAGAAGAAACTGGTCTTGCACTTGGCCTTGAAGTAGGCGGTGCTGGTTTTGCAACAGAAGGCTTTGAAGCTGCTTGCTGTTGTTTTATTTTCGTTGGCTGTGCTTGTTTATTATTTTGCACAGCTTGCTTCTTCACAGGATTTTGTTGTTGCATTTTTTTCACTTGCTTTGTTTGTGATTTAGGAGCAGATGGCGTAGAAGCCTTTTTAGGGGCCGGAGATGGCATAGAAACCTTTCTTTTGGGATCATTTATGCCACCACTTCTAGAATTAATATCTGCTCTATTTTTAGTATTAGGATCTCTCGGAGTTCCTTCTTTGTCTACTAAAACAAACTCTATATCTTTTTTTTGTTGAATTGGAGGCTTTTTAAATAATGTTAAATTTATGCCCATTAATGCTAACATTAAAGATATTAACCAAATCAACAATACAACAACCGGATGTAAAGCTGTAGAAATTGCTAAAGATTTCTTGATAGGAATAACCTCAGGCTTACTTGTTACTATAGAGGGTAACACATATTCCTCTTGGTTATTATCCTCATCCTCGTCTAGTATAAAACTTTTACTGTTTAAAATTGTCACTTTTTTATTCTCTCACTTATTACTATTTTAGAATAATAAAATAGCAAATATTTTAAATTAACCTACTTACTAATTTTCATATCCATAACCTGACGTAGAAACGGTAATTGGTTGAGTTAAAAGCAATTCAACCGTAGCATTCGCCGGTATTTCAACATCATTTCCTTTATCCCAAACAGATTTTATTAATCCTCCGCCAGCACCAACAGCAGTACCTAATGCAGCCCCTCTACCGACATCACCACCAGCTAATGCACCAAAAACTAAACCTGATAAAGCACCAGCCGCACTACCGCCTGCTAAATCTTTTGCATATTCCTTAGTTACGTCCATTTTTGTTCCGCCAACTAATACCCCAGATGAATCATCTGTTTTTATAACTGCAGATATCGGAACTTGAACTCCATATGGTGTACTTATTTGAGTGAATCTTATACATAATTTACCATTCATACTACCACGTTTTGCTTTTGAAACATCTATAACTGTACCATAAACAGAACTTCCTGCCGGTGCTATTAATTTGTTATTATAATAAAAATCCGAACCTAATAACAATGAAACAGATTGACCAACTGTCATTGTGGCAGAAGATATAGATGACATGAACGTTGCAGGAAGGCTAGTTCCTGCTGGCACCATCACAACATTTCCTTTTAATGGTTGATTTGAATTATATTGCATTGGTTGTTGTACATAATTACTATTATTTACTTGTTGAACCTGTGGCTGTTGATAAGTAAAATTCGAAGCCGCTTCAACAGAACATAAAGCACTTGATAATAATAACACTGTAACTATTTTATTTATATTTTTCATTAATTAACATCCTCTCCCTTAATAATATTTTATAATCAATCAGAATTTTGTCAATTAACTACAGTATGTGTCATATGAATAGGTGCAACCAAAACTATTATTAAATCCGCTCCTGAAGATATTGTAACGTGTTCTCCCATTTTTCTTTTAGCACCGGGAACACATTGTAAAGAGCCCATAGCCCTAAACATTACCCATCTTTGATAATGGGGAATCCTTATATATTCAGCAGGAGGTGTTAATCCTCCACCTATAATATTATTATTTGATGTGTAAACATATGATTTTATTGGAATTTCATAACCATCTTTTAAATACATTTTATTTACATAAACACGCATTGCCGCATTTGTTCCAATTATAGGTTCGTTTTTTTTATCAATATAACCAGTTAATTTTGTTCCTTGTGGGATTACATTTTTATCGTACAAATAAATGTCAGAAGTTGTAATAAAACTTACATCATCACCTTCTTCACAGTAAGCTGTTGAAAATTCCTGTAAAGATATTACAGGAATATGTGTTCCTGCCGGAATATCAAATTCATCATAATCTCTCAAATTTAATTCTGCCGAAAACACATTTATTACCGAAATAAATAATAGTAATATTGTTCCCAATAACCTTTTCATACTTATTATTATAATATTTCTTATTTAATTGTAAATAATTAAATTTCAAAAGATTCATCTTCTTTTAAATATTCCTTTACTAAATTAATTGGAGTTGCAAAACCGATTCCAATATTTGAAATATTATTATCAGGGTTATAAATTGCTTGATTTATTCCAATAATTTCACCTTTTGTATTTAATAAAGGACCTCCGGATGAACCTGGATTAATTGCAGCATCTGTTTGTATTCTGTTTTTCGCATAATCAATTCTTGAAATAATACCTTGTGTTAATGTCCCATTAAACCCAAAAGGATTTCCTATTGCTAAAACTTTTTCACCTACTTTAATTTTCTCAGAATTTCCTAATTTTACAGTTTTTAAATTTAAATCCGTATCAATTTTTAAAAGAGCAATATCTTTGTTTTCTCCCAAATGTTTTATAACTTTAGCGTTATAATTTTGGCCATTACTCATTGTAACAACAATTGTCTTACCTATATCTATGACATGAGCACTTGTTAAAATAATACCCGATTTATCAATAATACAACCTGTTCCGCAGGATAACCCATCAGAAAGTTGTGAGTCAACTGAAACTATAGCAGGGTTTATCTTTTCATAAATTGATACTGCATCATTACCTTTATAACTAAAAGCATAAATTGGTAAAGATAAAATATTTATAACTAATATAATAAAGATTTTTTTTAACATAAATTAACTCCTTTAGATACAAAATTGTTTAAACTAAAGAAGATTTCAATTAATCACTAATAAAAAAATAAGTTATTATAAAAAATTTAAAAATAATAAAACATTTTATACAAAATCAAATGTAAACATTTGTAACAATTATTAAAAACCTTGAAATTAGGTAATTTTTCAATACTTTTTATATACAGATGGTATTATAAGAAAGATTAAGTAAGATGAGCGTTGGTACAAATACAGATTTACAAGCAATATTAAATCAAGCAATGAGTCAATTAGGCTCAATAAATGCTTCTTCTACTACTGTAGGTGGCAGTTCATCTTCAAATTATGTTAACAGTGTATGGAATTTAACTCAAGAAGGTCAAACTGCAATTAATGGTGGTGAAACTGAAAAAGCACAAGCTATTGTTAAAATGGTCCAAAATTTGCTTGGAATGTTATCTAGCTTAGGTACAAACGAAAGTAGCAAAGCAAATAAAGAAGTTAATAAAAACAACAAAGCAGCTTCAGACGTAGAAAATGGAGCTAAAGAAGTTGCTAATAAAACAAAAGCTGAAATTGAAAAATTAGCAGGAGATATTGCATCAAACACAAGTAATATATCTTCAGCATTATCTGAAATAGAAAAATTAAGTGGCAATCAAGAAGACCTTGAAACTATTCAAAAAGCTGTTGAAAAACAAATAGAAATAATTGAAGAAAATTTAAAAATATTAAATGATACTTCTTCAACACCTGAAGCTAAACAAAATGCTTTGGGTGAAATAAAACAATGTAACTCTGATATAGCAAGTTTAGTAAATGAAATAACATTTTTGTCAAAAGAAAATCAAGAAGCAATTCAAGAACAAAATAAAATAGTAGAAAATGCAACTAATAATATTGCATCATTAATTGAAACATCAGTATCAACAATTTCTTATGGAACTGTTGATTTACAATCTTATATCCAAAATGCTGGACAGCAAATTGTAACTAATACTACAAGTAGTACTACAGGAGCATCTAATGAAATTATTGGAGCAAAAGCTACAGCAATTGGTTCTGTCCCATATAATTTTGCAGGAGCTAAATTTATTCAAATAGGTGCTGATCAAACTTCAGCTGGTGGTATAAGAATCGTAAGTGCAACTAAAAACATTTCAACATTAACTAAGGCTATTGGAACAATGGGGTCTGATATTACAAATATAATCGGTTCAACAGAAAATATTCAAGGTATTGGCTCTGGAGCTACAGAACTTGTAGGGCAATATCAAACAAAATTAAATTCTATAATCACAGCAACTGGTTCTTGGTCTCAAATAGTAGATGCTAACAATGAGTTAACCGAAGCTATTTCAACATATGAAAGCTCTTTAGATGAAACTTCAAAAGGGAAAGAAGAAGAACAAAATAATAAAAAATTAGAATTTGATACTCAAAAATTCAGAAAAGCATTTGGAATTTAAAATATAAAGAATTTATAAAGTTTTTCTAGCGAGTGTATTTTTTACACTCGCTAGATTTCTTTTATTGTCTAAATTTGGGGGATATGTATATATTTTTTGAATATAAAATACCCTGTACGCTTTTATTGACAATAATTTCCCTTTGTGTTGCAATATTGTAGTACACTAGTACTCAAAAAGGAGATTTTAAAATGACAACAAAAACAAAAAAAGATGTTGAAGCTTTAGAAAAATCTCTAAATGCATCAAATGTTGTAGAAACATTAGATCAATTAGAAGGATTAATTTCTAGAGTTCACAAAGCTCAAAGAATTTTTCAAACTTTTTCACAAGAAAAAGTAGATGCAATTTTTAAAGCAGCAGCAACAGCAGCTGATAAAGCACGTATTCCTTTAGCAAGAATGGCTGTAGAAGAAACAGGAATGGGTGTGTTAGAAGATAAAATTATTAAAAATCACTTTGCATCTGAATACATATATAACAAACACAAAAATGCAAAAACATGTGGAATTATAAAAGAAGATAAAATTAATGGTACAAAAATTGTAGCAGAACCTTTAGGAGTTTTAGCAGGTATTGTTCCTACTACCAACCCAACATCTACTGCAATTTTCAAATCATTAATATCATTAAAAACAAGAAATGGTATTATCTTTTCACCACACCCAAGAGCTAAAAAATGTACAATTGAAGCTGCAAAAATCGTTTTAGAAGCAGCAGTTAAAGCTGGTGCTCCGGAAGATATTATCGGATGGATTGATGTACCATCTATCGAATTATCAAGTGCATTAATGAATCACCCTAATATAGATTGTATTTTAGCAACAGGTGGTCCTGGCATGGTTAAAGCTGCATACTCATCAGGAAACCCTGCTTTAGGTGTTGGTCCTGGTAATACATCAGCTGTTATTGATGAAACTGCTGATATTAAAATGGCGGTATCTTCAATTTTAATGTCAAAAACCTTTGATAATGGTATGATTTGTGCTTCAGAACAATCAGTTATTGTTGTAGACAGCATCTATGAAGAAGTAAAAAAAGAATTCCAATACAGAGGTGCTTATTTAGTTAATGAATCTGAACAAAAGAAATTAGTAGATCTTCCTTTAATTGATCCAAAAAGAGGAACAGCTCATCCAGACGTAGTAGGTCAAAAACCTCATAGAATTGCAGAACTTGCAGGATTTAGTGTTCCTGAAGATGCGAAGATTTTATTAGTTGAAAGACCTGAAGTTGATTGGGAAGATCCATTCTCAAGAGAAAAATTATCACCAGTATTAACAATGTATAAAGCAAGCGATTTTGAAGATGCTGCAGAAAAAGCTTATACATTGGTAAGCAAAGGTGGAGCAGGTCATACTTCAGTTTTATATACAGATGAAAGACATAAAGAAAGAATCGACAAATACTCAGAAATGATGCCAACTTGCAGAGTTCTTATCAACTCTCCATCATCTCAGGGGGGTATTGGTGATTTATTCAACTTTAAATTAGAACCATCTCTTACTCTTGGTTGTGGTTCTTGGGGCGGCAACGCTGTTTCAGGTAACGTTGGCGTTGAAAACTTATTGAACTACAAAACTGTTGCTGAAAGGAGAGAAAATATGTTATGGTTTAAAGTTCCTGCAAAAGTTTATTTCAAAAGAGGTGCTATAGATTTAGCTCTTCGTGAACTTCAAGGTAAAAAACGTGCATTTATCGTAACTGACAGATTCTTATTCGATTCAGGTGCAGTAAATGCTATTACAAATGTATTGGATGAAGTTGGTATTGAATATCAAATCTTCTTTGATGTAAAACCAGACCCTACATTGGGAACAATTAACCAAGCAATGGCTATGGTTAAAACATTTGAACCTGATGTATTCATCTCATTAGGTGGCGGTTCTCCAATGGATGCTGCTAAAATTATGTGGTTAATGTATGAACAACCAGATACAAACTTTGAAGATATCTCAATGAGATTTATGGATATCAGAAAAAGAATTTGTTCTATTCCGGAATTAGGTAAAAAAGCTATTATGGTAGCAGTTCCTACAACTTCAGGAACAGGTTCAGAAGTAACTCCATTTGCTATTATTACAGACGAAAATTCTGGTGTAAAATATGCAATTGCAGATTATGCTTTAACACCAAATATGGCGATCGTTGATCCTAACTTTGTTGATGGTATGCCAAAAGGCTTAACTGCAGCTTCTGGTATTGATGCTTTAGTTCACGCTATCGAAGCTTATGTATCTTGCATGGCTACTAACTTCACTAATTCTAATGCATTAGAAGCTACTAAATTAATCTTCAGATACTTAGAAAGAAGCTATAACGAAGGTGCTAATGATCCAATGGCTAGAGAAAAAATGCACTATGCTGCAACAATTGCCGGTATGGCTTTTGCTAACTCTTTCTTAGGATTATGCCACTCAATGGCTCACAAATTAGGTGCTATGTACCACGTTCCACACGGTGTTGCTAATGCTTTATTAGTAAGACAAGTAATTAAGTACAATGCATCTGATGCTCCTCACAAACAAGCAATCTTCCCTCAATACAAATTCCCATGTGCGAAGATGAAATATGGTCAAATCGCAGATGAATTAGGATTAGGCGGAAAGAATGATGATGAAAAAGTTGAATTACTTCTTAATGCAGTAGATGGATTAATGAAAAAAGTTAACTTACCAAATTCAATTAAGGACTTTGGTGTTGATGAAAAAACATTCATGGATAACTTAGATGAATTAGTTGAATTAGCATTCGACGATCAATGTACTGGTGCGAACCCAGCATATCCATTGATGGAAGATATCAAGAAAATCTATATTGATGCTTACTATGGTAATGTATAGATAATAACGAGATAAAAACAGGATCGATTAACTTCGGTCCTGTTTTTTTATTATAAAGTTATTATGGAAGCTCCTATTTGTTAGTAACTTTCTAAAGGCAAAATATCAGCATTTAATATCCATTTCTTATCACAACATTCTGCATTGTTAATTTTTAACTTACAAGGGTGAACTAACAATTCAGCTTCCTCTCCTCTTCCAAAAAATTTAAAAGGCTCTATATACAGATATTTGACACCTTCGCCAATTTTTAAATTCCATTTAATATCTTTTTTCATAAATTCAAACGGTTTTAAAGCTGTTGATAAAAAAGTTTTTCGCTCAATTTCTGGATTTTGAGTATTAAAATATGTTAACAATTTTACTCTTTTAGTACTATCAGTTAAAGCATATTTCATATACCTTCCCATCAATTCACCTTCAAATTCTTGGATGTTAAAAAAATTACAACTATCATCTCGCCATAGTAAAATATTTTGTTCATCCTTAGAGGATACAATATGTACTTTTTTCAGATTATTTGTTATTTTTTGAATAGTCTCATAATCACATATTTCATTTATCAGATTTAAAACAAAATTTTTTAAATTCGATGCCAGTATTTTAGGAGAAATATAGCAACCCTCTGGCAATGGACTTAATAAAACATCAAAATTGCTTTTTTGTTCTAAATAATCTATATTAGAAAAAATACTTGAATCATTTATCAATTCTTTTATCTTTAAAATATTATTTAAATAATCTTTTTGTGAAAATTTTCTATTTTCAAGATTAGCTATTGTTTCACTTAATAAATCATTAATAGGTTTTAAAAAATTTATTTTCCTGGCATTTCCATCTGTAGAATATCGCATAATAGAATTTATAACTTCACTTTCTTGATCATATTCAAAAACTTTAATAATAGATTCAATGACTGCATCCCAAGTTTCCGAATTAAAGTTTTTCATTTGAGATGGTAAGAACATCGTATTATTAACAAAAAAAGATAATTTTTCTGGATTCCTTCTCCAATAATTAATATATTTACCATTATTTAAATTTGCAAAATCTCTTATCATTAATAGTTTTTCATCTTCTGAAAACTCTTTATATTGCTCATAAAATGTATCTATATTATAAAAATTTTCATCATAATTAGGATTTTTACCTACAAAAAATTTATTATTATCATTCTGTACACCTTTAATAAAAATATTTTTCAAATTTTTTTCATAGTTTGCTCCAATTTTTTTAAGATTATCCATTTTTTCAGTTGCTAATAACATAATCTTTTTTATTTCATCTAAAGTAGCATAATTTGAACTATTTGATTTAACATTAACAATAGCTTTGTTTATATCTGAGTTAATAGAAGATGATAAAAAATCTTTTCCGTTAAAGACAATATTTTTCTTATAATTAATATTACTTGTACAAATATTTGATTGATATTTATTGTTTACATTATAATTAGTTGTTATATTCATTTTTATTCCTTTAATAAAGGAAAACATATAAAAAATTTTTTTGCTAATTTCTTTATGCAGATTTACCACAAAATATATTTTTGGTATTATTGAGCAAAAGAGGATTGAATGTATGGTAGAAATAAGACAAGAATTTATTGAACAAGCTATGCAGCTTACAAGAAATGCAGAAGTATTACCTGGTGGAGTAAATGAATTAGCTATTAAATTACAGCACGCTGCTGATACAAAGACTCCATTAAGAATAAAGTTAGGAATGGATCCTACTAGACCTGATTTACACTTGGGACACACTGTTGTTATGAGAAAACTTAAAGAATTCCAAAAATTAGGTCATAAAATTGTTCTTTTAGTTGGCGGTGCTACTGCTATGATTGGAGATCCTTCAGGTAAATCTGAAACAAGACCTGCTTTAACCAAAGAACAAGTAGAAGAAAATGCTAAGACTTATTTTGAGCAAATGTCAAAAGTTTTGGATATCTCAGATGCTGAGGTTGTTAATAACGCAGATTGGCTTCACAAAATGAGTTTTTCTGAACTATTGCAACTTGCAGGCAAAGTTACCGTAGCTCAAATGATGACAAGAGATGATTTTGCAAAAAGATATGCCGAAGGAAAACCTATTGCTATTCATGAATTTTTCTACCCATTAATGCAAGCTTATGATTCGGTAGCTATTGATGCAGATATAGAATTAGGTGGAACTGATCAAAGGTTTAACACTCTTTTAGGTCGCGATATTCAAGTTGCTTATGGTAAAAAATATCCACAGCTAGTTATGATGTTACCTCTTTTAGAAGGCACTGACGGAGTTGTTAAAATGTCTAAAACATATCCAGAACACTGTATTTCTCTTACTGACAGTGCAAAAGATATGTTCGGGAAATTAATGAGTATTCCTGATACTTTAATTACTCGTTACTATTCCCTTTTAACAGATGTTTCTCAAGCAGAACTTGTAAAAATGGATAAAGATATTGAATCAAATTCAATTAATCCACGTGATATTAAAATGAAATTAGCACATATGATTACAGAAGAATATCACGGAAAAGAAGGTGCAGATAAAGCTCAAGAAGAATTTATAAATGTTGTATCCAACAAGGGAATACCTGAAGATATTGAAAGCGTTAAAATTGAATCTGATATAAATATATTAGACTTATTAGTAAATTTAAAATTTGTACAATCTAAAGGTGAAGCTAAAAGACTTATCCAAGGTGGCGGCGTTAAAATCGATGGCGAAAAGATTTCTGACATGACATTAATAATTACTCCTAATATGGATAAAGTTCTTCAAGCTGGAAAAAGAAAATTTGCTAAATTAGTATAATTGTATTTGAGCAAGAGGTGTTAAATGATTTATGAGAGTATTTTAGATACTATTGGCAATACGCCTATGGTTTATTACAATGAAAATATTTGGCTAAAATTAGAAAGTTTTAACCCCTCAGGCTCAATAAAAGATAGAGCGGCATATTCTATGATAGAGAACGCACTCGAAAGAGGCGATATTAATAAAGATACAGTAATTATAGAACCTACTAGCGGGAATACAGGTATTGGGTTGGCAATGGTGTGTGCGGCTTTGGGGTTGAAATTAATAATTTGTATGCCGGAAAACATGTCTGAAGAACGTAAAAAAAGTATTTCAGCATATGGTGCTAAGCTAGTTTTAACCCCAACAGAAGAAGGTATGCAAGGTGCTGTTGATAAAGCTCTTGCACTTAAAGATATGCATTCAAATAGTTGGATTCCAATGCAGTTTTCTAATATTGATAATGCAAGTGCTCATGCTATTACTGCAGATGAAATTCTTGATGATACGGGAAATACTGTTGATATTGTAGTTGCTGGTATTGGTACAGGGGGAACTGCTTTTGGATTGAAAAAGTATTTAAAAAATCAGATGGTTTTTGGAGTAGAACCAAGCGAAAGTCCTTTATTTACAGAAGGGAAAGCTGGATCTCATAAAATTCAAGGAATAGGAGCTAACTTTATACCGGAAATTGCAAATATAACAGAACTTGATGGAATACTTACAGTAAAGGGTGATGATGCGATTAATGAAGCAAAGAGTTTGGCAAAAGAAAGAGGGATTTTTTGCGGAATTTCTTCCGGAGCTAATTTATATGCGGCAAAAGAATTAGCAAAAAAATATCCTGAAAAATTAATTGTAGCAATTATGCCTGATGGTGGTGACAGATATTTATCTATCTGGTAGGGGTAAAGGGGTAAATGAAGAGGTAAATGAAGGGTAAAATAGAGGATAATAATAACGAAATTAAGACAGGAGTTTTAAAAGCATGTTATTAAGAGCATTAAAAAAAATAAAAGAAGATATAAAAGTTATTTATGAAAAAGATCCTGCTGCGAATAATATTTTAGAAGTTTTGTTCTGTTACCCTGGGCTTCAAGCTCTTATATCTCATAGAATAGCACATAAACTTGCATACTGGAAAATTCCATTTATACCAAGATTAATTTCATATTGGACAAGAATTTTTACAGGAATTGAAATTCATCCAAAAGCTAGAATTGGTAATCGTTTTTTTATTGACCACGGAGAAGGGGTTGTAATTGGTGAAACAACAATCATCGGTGATGATGTATTAATTTATCAACAAGTAACACTAGGCGGAACTGGTAACGAACATGGGAAACGTCACCCAACCATCGGGAATAATGTTATTATAGGAGCTGGTGCAAAGATTCTAGGTAATATTACAATAGGCGATAACACAAGAATTGGAGCTGGTTCTGTTGTTGTAGATAACGTCCCTGAACATTGTACTGTTGTAGGAATTCCAGGCAGAATTGTTCAACAAAAGTTTGTAAACAATGACGGAGTTTTAATGCACAATCGAATTCCAGATCCTATAAAATGTGAACTTAATCGTATGAAATATGAACTTCAAGATTTGAAAGAAAAAGTTGAAAAACTTTAAGTTTTGTAAAATTTTTTCTTTTATTTTAGCAACTATAGTTATTTATAAACGTTATCACATACGTGTAGTAAAAAGAAAGGTTTTATTTATGAGTTTAGCTGTTAATCCTATTGTTAATCAAAGTAATCAAGCGACATTTAAAGGTAAATGGGATAAAACAGATAACGAAACTCCTTATTACAAATCAAATTCTGCAACAATTGCAGGAAGTGTAATGGCTGTTCCTGCAGCGTTGACTTGGCTTGCTAATATAAATAAAAAAGATTTAGCACAAGATAAGAATATTGAAGAAGTTACTAAAAACCCAGAAATGAAAAAACAAGCAGATTCTTTTCTTAAAATGTTCGGAATAGAAAATTCTTTTGAAGAAGTGTTAAAAGAAGAAAACAAAAGAAATCAAAGGTTAAAAAAATATGCAATTCCTTTTGCAATAATAGCTTCTGGTTTAACCCTAGGATGCGGAATATTAGTTGATTATTTAAGAAATAAAAAAGCTCAAGAAACTGCTGAACAAGTAAGACAAAATGGTATAAAGAAAACTTTAATAGAACAAGATAGAGTAGCTATTTCTAATAAAGGAAGAGCTTATTATGAATCAAATCAAGGACGTAAATGGGGAGCTCTATTAGGAGCTGGTTGTGGTATTGCTGCAACACTCATGCAAAATGGAAAAAAATCTAAACTAGCCCATATACTTACAGGAGCAGCTAGTTATGCATTTGGAGGCTGGTTAATGGGAACTATTGCAGACCACAATACTAATAAAAACGCTCGTATTCATTCATAAAACTCTAACTACTTGCATTTTTTTATAAGTTGTATTATAATTCACATGTAGAGTTGAGTTTCAACTCTAAGTTTTTTGATTAAATCTCATATTTATTTATTGATAGGAATATTTTATAGTAGTGAATTTTTTATTATTTAATTTGGTTAAGAGGCTTTTATTATGTATGTAAACAAGTGCATTAAGTGTGGTGCGGAGTTTGAAACTAAGAACCCCAAAAGAGTAATTTGTCCTAACTGTCTATATGCAGACAAAGGAAGTGAATCTACAGACGGAAAACCTATGCAAAGCTATAGTTCTTATAGCTCATATTCTACAGAATCACGTCCTAGAAGTTATGACAGACCTCAACAAGGTGGTTATAGATCTAATAATAACTATCAACGCAGAGATAATAACAGACCTCAACAAGGTGGAGGCTATCAAAGAAGAGATAATAGAAGTGGTTATCCTCAAAGAAGAAATGATAATCAAAGAGGAGGTTTCAAAAATAATTACGCATCTGCAAGACCTCAACAAAGACGGCCTATGCAGAAAAAATCCTCTAAACCATCTAGACCATTACTTGTTAGCAAAGAACAATTAGAACAAATTGAAGTATTATATAAATTAATGCTTCCTTTACCTAATCCTGATGCTCACGAAGTAATTGGAGCAAAATTAGGTCTTGAACCACAAAAAGTGTTTTTCGGAATAAATTTAGTACGTCAAAAATTGATGTTACCTAAATTACCATTCCCTAAGAGAAAATTAGCCATTTCTCCAGATCAAATGATGGCTATAAAAGCTTTATATGAACCTTTATTACCATTACCTCCTATTGGTTGCCATAAAATTATTGCAGCTCAATTAAAAATGGACGAATGGAGAGTTCACGTTGGAATTAAATTAATACGTGCTCAAATGGGCTTAGATAGATGGAACGAAGATAGAGCTGATAAGCCCGCTGATTATATGATAGCTAAGCATACAAAACCTTCTAATGAAGAAAAAGTTCCTGTAGCAGTAAAGGCAGAAACTAAAGCTGAAAATGTCGAAGAAACCTCTAAAGTTTCTTCTTCAGAAGAAGTTGTTAATAATTCAGAAGAAGCTCCTATTGCAGAAGAAAAACCTAAGCGTGGAAGAAAGCCTAAGAAAAAAGAAAATGAAGAAGAATAATTTTGTTTCTGTTGGAAAAATTATTAATTTCCATGGTGTTCATGGAGAAGCAAAACTTGGGTATTCTAAAAATAGAGAAGATTTTTTAGCTCATTTAAAAGAAGTTTATGTTTTTATTGATAATGAATATAAACTTTTGGAGATTGTTAGAATAAGATTTACTCCTAAATGCGGTATTATTAAATTTAAAAATATAGATTCTTTAAATGATATATTGGTTTACAAAAATTGTTTATTATTTGTAACAGAAGATACTGCAAGAGAATTTTTAGAAGAAGATGAGTTTTTAATTGATGAACTTGTTGGACTAGATGTTTTTGATGGGGAAATTAAAGTTGGCTCTGTAGTAGGTGTTTCAAATAATGGTGCTAGTGATTTACTTTCTGTTAAAAATTTAGATAAAAAAATTTGCCTAGTACCTTTTGTTAAAGCCATTGTACTCTCAGTAGATATAAAAGAAAGAAAAATTCAAATTAATAATTTAGAAGGTCTTTTGTCATGAGATTTGATGTTTTAACATTATTTCCTGAACTAATTCAATCTCATATGGATTTTAGTATAATGAAGCGTGCAAAAGAGGACGGTATTATAGAAGTTAATACTATAAATCCTAGAGATTACACCTTAGATAAGCATAAAAAAGTTGATGATACCCCATATGGCGGTGGTGCAGGAATGGTTTTAATGCCACAACCTTATATTGATGCTTATGAGGCGGTAAATAAACTTAAAAATAGCATTACTCTTATGATGACACCTCAAGGTGAACCATTTTCAGATAAAATGTCAAATGAGCTTGCACAATATGATCAAATAATTATTTTATGCGGTCATTATGAAGGTTTTGATGAGAGAATAAGAGAAATTATAAAACCTAAAGAGGTTTCTATAGGAGATTTTGTTTTAACAGGAGGAGAATTACCAGCTCTTTGTTTAATTGATAGTGTTTCCAGAAAAATAGAAGGTACTTTAGGAAAAATCGAATCTGCTCATGATGATAGTTTTTCGGATGGATTATTGGAATATCCTCAATATACAAAACCTCGTGAATATAGAGGTTTATGCGTACCGGAAGTACTTCTAAATGGAAATCATAAATTAATTGAAGAATATAGACTTTCTCAAAAAATAGAAAGAACTAAAAACCGACGCCCTGATTTATACAAAAAATGGCTTGAAAACAATGAATAAATTTAAGCCGGATAATATATTTCGTGAATTATTTCAATAATCTTATTTAAGAAATTTTTATATTTTATTCTATCAGCAGAACCTGAAAGAACAATATCAGCATGTTCTTTGCAAGGTCTTATATGAATTGCAGCTTTTTCATTAGCATTTTTATAAATAAAATCTGCTGAATCGCCTAAGCCTCTTTCTTTAGCACGAATATAAAATCTTTCTTTTTTTATATCTTCATCTATATCAACATAAATTTTAAAGTTAAAAGCATCTTTTACTTTTTCTGTTAGAGTAAATAAGCCTTCTGAAATAATAATTTTAGAAGGTTTTGCAAGAGTGTAATCATCATGACGAATAGCTGTACCACTCATATCATATTTTGGAAGATAAGTTTCCTTACCTGATAATAATTCCATAATATGTTTGCTCATAAGTTCTAGCTCTAGAGCTTGAGGAACATCTAAGTCATAATTTTTAGCAAATTCAGAAAAACTTCCGGCAGCTTTCACCATATCAGAACGATCATAATAATAATCATCTGTATTAACACGAGTAATAGCATTTTCAATATTAAATTCAGTTGCAAAAGATTCAATCGTATCTATTAAATCTTTTGTAATAGTAGATTTACCACTTGCAGTTTCTCCTGCAATTCCGATAGATGCAGGCATATTTATTCTACCTGATAAATATGCGGCTATTTTCTTTAAAACAAAAGGACTATAACTAACAAGTATTGAGTCCTTTTCATTCATTTCTTTTTCAAATATAAATTCTAAATAATGCTCTATCTTTTCAAATAATGAAATTTGTATGGGTGAATTTTCTGTTTTTAATAAATTGTTCATCATAAAATCTATTCTTTACAATTCCTTTTTAATCTATTATACATAATTTAAAACAAAAAAAAAGTTTTTTTTGCTATTCTTAATTTAATTTTTACATTTTGAAACACAAATTACATAATTATTATATTTATAAAATTTTTCTTAAATTTTCTACCATTTTATCTGCGGTTAATAAGCGTTGAGAAACATCACCAATAGCAATATTTTGTACATCTAATTCAAAATTATTAGGTAAGATTTTACAATTATTTAAGGTAAAAGAAATAAGTTTTTTTTCTCCAGGATTAAGAACTTTATTCCTTGCAAAAATCACATCAAAGTAACTGGCAAGAAATGCTGCACAACGATGATTAATGCTTACGACATCAGACCTTTCAATTGCGGAAGCTATCTGGTCCCTATATGAAAACATTGCATCCTTTAAATAGGTAAAATTCTTTTTAATAATATTTTTAGCTAACTCTTCTGGATAAGGAGTCGCTATTCTAGCTTTCATGCTTTCTAGCCAAGAATTTTTATCAAATAAAATTTTAGTCTTATTAAGATTATCTATAAAGCAAGTTGTATAACCCATAGAAGCCTGGTGCTCTTCCCAAACTCGCTTAATATTATTTTCTATAAAATCAAGAGAACGATACATTATATCAATGGGTTTTCCTGTATCTCTTAATCTAAACGTATCCCCAGTTTCAAAATAATGATTATCTATTTCGGGATTATCGGCAAACTCTTCTGCAATATTTCTTCTAAGCTTTTCACAAGGCTCCTTCTTACCATAAATATAAATGTCATAATCAGAATTGCTATCATTCCAATTGGAAACAGACGAGCCGCTAATCCCAATAGATTCGACCTCTTTTATTTGTTTATATTTATCCACTAATTTAAATAACATTGTATAATTAGAATCTACAACCATGCGACTACCTCCACAATATACTCTAAACTAACAATATCATGATATAATAAAAAGAAATTATGGGAGTATAATATGTCAAAAACTTTAGTTTTAATTGATGGACATGCGCTTGCTTATAGGCAATTTTTCGCATTAGAACGAACTGGGATGAAAAATTCGGATAATGAACCTACTTGGGCTGTATATGGTTTCTTTAAGGCCGTTTTTGACTTATTAGCTAAAATTCACCCTGATTATATTGCTGTAGCTTTTGATGTAGGCAGAAGAACTTTTAGAACTGAAAAATTTCAAGAATATAAAGCTAATCGAGAAGCTATGCCTGATACTATGAGAAGTCAATTAGGGTTAATCTGTGAAGGATTAAATGCTTTTGAAATTCCTATTATAACAAAAGAAGGTTTTGAAGCTGATGATGTTATCGGCACAATTTCAAAAAATGCGACTGATAATGGACATAAAACCCTTATTTTAACTGGAGATCAAGATAGCTTTCAGTTAATAGATAAAGATGGTAATGTCAAAGTTTTAATCCCAACTAAAGGAGAACTTCTTGAATATGATTGGAATAAAGTTTATGAAAAATTAGGAGTATTTCCTAATCAAGTTATCGATTATAAAGGTCTTCGAGGAGATACTTCAGATAATATTCCAGGTGTTAAAGGTATTGGAGAAAAAACGGCTCAAAAGCTTCTTAATCGTTATAAACATTTAGAAGATGTACTGGCTGATTGTGAAAATATTCCGGAAAAAGCTGTTAAACAGAAAATTTGCGAGCAAAAAGACATTGCCATCTTATCAAAAGAACTTGCGACTATTATTAGAGATGTTGATTTAGATTTTGATATTAATGAAGCTCGTCTAACAATACCTAAAATCGAAAATATTTCAACTTTTTTACGAAAAATGCAATTTTATACATTTATAAAAAATATAGATTCAATTCTTTCATATTTTTCACCAGATGGACAAATTATGTCTACTGATACGCAAAATTTAAGTCTATTTACAAATAATAAGTCTAATGGAGATAGCATAGTACAACAAAGTCTTTTTTCACAAGCGATAAAAGAAACAGTAGAAGACAAAAGTATTGATTTTAAAATTGTTAATAAAGATAATCTTGAAGAAATTATTAGTAATATCAAAAATTCAAAAAGAATTGGTATAAAATGGTACTCAAAGAATGAATCAATTTTAGGTTGTGCTATTTCAAATGATGATAATTTTTATTTTTCAGAAGAATATATCTCAAATTTGAAAGAAATCATAGAAAATGAAAATATCAAAAAAGTGGGTTATGATGCAAAATCCGATTATCATTTACTTTTAAATAACGGATTTAATCCAAAAGGACTTGAATATGATGTATTGCTTGCAAGTTACGTAAAGGATCCAAATAGAAAACATACATTAGATGCACAAGCTTTAGATTTTTTAAATCATATTATGACAGAAACTGATGAAAAAACTGAAAATATCTCAGCAAAAAGAGCTTGTGATGAAGCTTACACAATTCTAAAATTATATGATTATTGGAAAAATAATTTAGATGAAAAAGAACAAAAATTGGTTTTAGATATAGAACTTCCTCTGACAATAGTTCTAGCAAAAATGGAACACACTGGAGTTGCAATTGACTGCGATTATTTAAAAAAACTTTCTGAATATATGACAGAAAAACTTGCGGAATTAGAGGATTTAATATATCAATTAGCAGGAGAGCCTTTTAATATTAATTCTCCAAAGCAAGTAGCAGAAGTTCTATTTGATAAATTAGAATTAAAAACTAAAAAGAAAAAATCCCGCTCTACAAGTGCCGAAGTCCTTGAAGAACTTGCGCAAGAATATGAAATTTGTGATTATATTTTACAGCATAGAAAATTCTCTAAGCTAAAATCAACATACACTGATGTTTTACCAACGTTAATTAGTAAAAAAGATGGCAGAATTCATACAACTTATAATCAAGCTCTAACAGTAACAGGAAGACTGTCTTCCTCTAATCCGAATTTACAAAATATTCCGATAAGAACAGAAGAAGGTAACAAAATTCGCTCAGCTTTTTGTGTGATGGATAAAGAAAACTCTATAATTCTTTCAGCAGATTATTCTCAAATTGAATTAAGGTTGCTAGCACATGTTTCAGAAGATGAACACTTAATAAATGCTTTTAATAGTGGAGAAGATATTCATACGATGACAGCATCAAAAGTTTTTGGAGTAGATCCAAAAGATGTAACAAAAGAAATGAGAAGAAGAGCAAAAGCTGTTAATTTTGGAATTGTTTATGGACAATCAAAATATGGACTTGCTAAAAACTTAGGAATTTCTAACAATGAGGCTCAAGAATTTATTGATAAATATTTTGAAACATATCCGAAAGTAAAAGAATATATGAATTCTAAAATAGAATTTGTAACTGAACATGGTTATGTGGAAACTATTTTTGGAAGAAAACGTTATTTAGCTTCAGAATTAATGAGTTCAAATTATCAAATAAGAGAATTTGCTCAGCGAGCAGCAATAAATCAACCATTACAAGGAACTGCAGCTGATTTAATAAAAATGGCAATGATAAGAGTTGAAAAAGAACTTGAAGAAAAACAACTTAAAGCAAAAATGATTATGCAAGTTCACGATGAATTGGTGTTTGAATTACCAAAAAATGAATTGGAATTAGTTAAGAATATTGTACATAAATGTATGGAATTAGGACAACCATTAAAAGTGCCTTTAGAAATTGATATAAATTATGGTTCTTCTTGGAGAGAAAATTAATAAAAAAAGCCTAATGCATAATAGCATTAGGCTTTTTAACTAATATATAAAATTATTTTTTTTCTACGAACAATGAATCACAAATATTTGTTTGTGGAACATAGTCATACTCAGAAATAGATATTTTATTGATTATTTTTGAACGTTTTTTACGATATAACATATCAATAAAAGCTTCTAATCTGGTTATAAAACCAGCTTCACCGGTATGTTCATCTATCGTTAAAGACAATAATGGCTTATTAGCTTCTTTAGCTTTTCGAGTAATTCTTTCAATCATTAATGAATCAGGACCACAACCAAAAGCATTAAGAGTCACAATACCATCAATTTTATTATCTTTTAAATAATGGCCGGCAGTACCAGTCATTTCATACTCATTTGCCCAATAACGTTTTTGTCCTAAAGATGCAATACCTTCTTCCATTTGTTCATCAGTTAATTGAAGAGATGTATAAACTTTTACATCCATTTTTTCCAATTTTTCAAAAATTTTCATACAAGCTCTGTCATCGTAAATATTATACCCATGAGATACTAATGCAACATTAATAGGTGCAGAATTTGATGAATTTTCGATGAATACCTTTCCTTGTAAAGCATAGTTCATGGCTTTTTTGTAACTCATACCAGCCCTCATCATAACAAGAAAATTATTATATACTTTCCAACCTTGTTTAGAAGCTTTTTTTATTTCTTCAAAATTAGTAATTCCAAAAGGTTTTACGGCTTCTGTTAAAAAAGTATACAATCCTTGATTTTTAGCTGACTTATCTAAAGTTGGTTCAATAATATTAACGTCAGCTTTTATAACATTTCTAACTAAGTCAGGTAAACCTCTAATTTTAGAACAATTATAAATTTTAGGAGCAACAGATTGCAATGAAGGTACAAATATATTTTTAACTCCTTTATTTATTAAATTTAAAATATGTCCCAAATAAATTTTAATAGGTAAACACGTTTCAGTAACAACAAGAGCAGAACCTTCTGACATTGTTTGTTTTGTTGTCATATCAGATAAAACAATTTTTATCCCTAAAGCAGTAAAAAAACCATACCAAAATGGATAATTACTATAAAAAGACATTCCTCTTGGAATCCCAATTATCATTTCTTTTTCCATGGATAAACCTTTATATTTCGTACATACAAATTTATGTTACAACGAATATAAGATTTTGTCACGAAAAATTGCCCATATGTTAAGTTCTTGTTATAATCTCAGTTAGAAAATAAGGTGATTATTATGAAAATACTTGGAATAGATCCCGGAATGGCTATTGTTGGCTATGGATTAATAGAAATTAAAAATGATAACATTAATCTAGTAACATCAGGTTCTATTCAAACAGATAAAAACAACTCTGATTCAAAGAGGTTACTAGAAATTTACAATGATTTGTCAACAATAGTTGATAAATATTCTCCTGATTGTGCCTCTGTAGAACAACTTTTCTTTTTTAAAAACCAAAAAACAATAATACCGGTAGCAGAAGCAAGAGGCGTTATTTTAACGGTGCTAGAAAAATATAATATACAGACATTTAGTTATACCCCGATGGAAGTAAAACAAGTATTAACAGGATATGGAAGAGCTGAAAAAAAAGAAGTTGAACAAATGGTTAGATTAACATTACAACAAGAAAAACTTCCCAAGTTAGACGACACAATTGATGCCATTGCAATAGCTATATGTCATTCAAGAAACATATCTTAATCTACAGAGAAAATTTCCTTAATATCTTCCATAGTTAATGATTTTGTAATATTTCTATCAATAGATACTACGCTATCAACAAGATCTCTTTTTCTACCTTTGATTTTTTGAATTTTTTCTTCAACCGTATTTTTTGTAATAAGTCTATAAACAAACACTTTCTTCGTTTGTCCAATACGATAAGCTCTGTCAGTTGCTTGATCTTCAACAGCAGGATTCCACCAAGGGTCATAATGAATAACATAATCAGCACCTGTTAAATTCAAACCAGTACCACCAGCCTTCAAACTAATCAAGAATATTGGAATATTAGGATTATTATTGAAGTTCTCAACAGCAGCCTGTCTGTCTTTTGTTTTTCCTGTTAAATATTCGTATGGAATACCTTCTCTTTCTAACCAAGCTTTAATAATATCAAGCATATCTACAAATTGGCTAAATAAAAGAACTCTATGTTTTTCTTGAATAATTTGTTCCAACATCCCTTTAAGATATTCAAATTTTCCTGATTTAATAACACCTTTAACATGTTCTTTATCATAAAGTTTAGGGTGACAACAAATTTGACGCAAGCGAAGTAGAGCTGAGAAAATAGACATTCTACTTTTTTCAAGCCCGTTAAGCTCAATGCTTTTGAATAATTCTTCTTTAGTACTGTCAAGAACTTCAAGATAAAAATCTCTTTGCTCATCTGTTAATTCGCAATATGCCATATTTTCAACTTTATCAGGAAGATCTTTCGCAACATCTCTTTTCATACGACGTAATATGAATGGGAATATTTGTAATTTAAGACGTTTTTCGACTGTCTTATCTTGTCTTTCCATAATCGGAGTTACATAGCGATAATTAAATTCGGCAACATTAAATAAGAATCCTGGCATCAAGAAATCAAATACAGACCATAATTCTTCGAGTTTATTTTCAATAGGAGTCCCAGATAATGCTAATTTGTGATCAGACTGTAATTCTTTTACTGCTTGAGCTGTTTGCGATATTGCATTTTTAATATTTTGAGATTCATCTAAAATAATGTATCTAAAATTATATTTCTTTAATTTTGCAATATCACGTCTTACTAACGCATAACTTGTTATAACAATATCATATTCAGGAATGTGCTTAAATAAATTTTTTCTATCAGCACCAGAAAGTTTTAAGCAAGTTAAATCCGGTGTAAATTTTTGAATTTCAGCTTCCCAGTTGAATACAACAGTTGTTGGAGCAATTACCAAAGTTGGTTGAGGACCATCAACCTCTTTTGCTTTTTGTAACAAACTCAAAGCCTGTAAGGTTTTACCAAGCCCCATGTCATCAGCCAAAATTCCATTGAGTCCATATTGATACAAGAACCATAACCAATGGAAACCTTTAACTTGATATTCACGAAACTCTGCATTAACGCCTTTAGGAATGTCAACTCCATCAGAAGTTGTTGAAAACGTAGAAATTTGTTCCCAAAATCTCTGGAATTTCTCACTCATTACAAGCTCAAAACCTTGATTTTGAAGTTCAGTAATCAATCCAACACGATATGTTTTAACTAAAAATTTATTTTCATTATTTCTATAAGCATCAAAAGAGTTAAACGAACGCATTATTTGATATATATTTTGAGCAGGATATTCTACAAACCCTAGACTTCTAACTCTTGCATATTTTTCACCGCTTTGAATAGTTTCATAAATATCATCAAAATTTATAACTTCGTCACCAACTTGACCATAAAGCTGAATTTCCATACTATCAATTGATTCTTCAGAAAAATCAATTTTTGCACACATTCTAAACGGTTCTTTTAGTAATTTAAAGAAATTCATGTCATCTTTTTCTTCAAATTTCCAACCTTCTCCGGCTTGTTGAATATAATAATTATAAAAATCAATAGCATTTTCTTTTTCTAAAGCTAAGTTATTAGTTTGCATTGGAACGAACTTACAAGCAAGTAACATATTGTATGCCATTTGTTCATGCTCATAATCTCTTTTAATCCAATAAACAAGACCATCTGCTTCGTTAGATTTCACAGAAAGATATGGTGATTTATCTTTACTTTTAGAATAAGGAACTCTTACTCCGGAATAATCAAATTCTAAAGAAGCTTTCAATGATTGATCATAATCAATCCCCAATGTAACAATATTTAACGGAGGTTGATGTTCTAACAACAACTTAGAAATATTTTCTGCAATAGTCACATTCATAATTTCTTTTAAATGAGGTAAATCTTCATAAACAAACTTTCCTCCATCAGCTTCTTTTAAATCTGTAAAAGTTGACTTAATAATACTTTGCGGAAGTTCATTCATCGCAATATTTATTGGGAAAATAATATTTTTATATCTTCCCCATTTAATTTGACGAGAAAAATATTTCGCTTCTTCAAAAGGATAAAATCCATCTTTATCAGGACGAGTCCAAAACAACTCTAAAACAATATTTGTAGCTCCGTTAATTGAAGTTGTTGATACATCCAGATTTAAATCCCAAGTATTATTTGTAAATTCAATTCTTTCTTTAGTTTTTTCATCCAAAACTTCTTCTAGTTCAGCTAAAAGAGGAAAAACTGGAGCAAATTTTGTAATCGGAATATCATACCAACCGGCTTTTTTATCTTGTTTTGAAATTTTTAAAAGAGTTTGGAATAATGCCAACTCTGATTTTTGAGCATCATTTAATTCAAAATCAGGATTTGTACGTTGAATATCTATTAAAGCTCGTAATATTGTTTCTAAAGATCTAACAACTTTATTCGTAGATCTATCCCTAACCAATATTGAAAAAAAATTTTGTCTTCTTTTAGGATTGAAATGAAAAATATAACTACCTTTTGGAGTTTCTTTTAAAGCAGTATCAATATCTGACAAATCCGGTTCTATAGAATATTTTTCTTGCAACCATTTTTCATAAGCACCATCTTCAATGGCTTTTAGAGCTATAGCTACCGAATGTTTACACCACTCATCTTTCAATGGACAATTACATCTAGCTTCAATTTTATTTTTCTTAAAAATCAAATCAGTAACATAAAAATCTTGATAATTACCTTTAACTTTCCCTTTAAAAAAATTTTTTTCAGGATAAGATTCTAAAATCATATCCTTTTGATAATATTCATAACCACGCCTCCAACTTCCAGGAGTCGCATTCTTCTTTAAAAAATCATAATTAAACTTAAACTCAGCCATGCAAACGAGGTACTCATCCTTATATTCAGTATCATAGTTTAGAGCGATTTGTTTAATAAAAAAACTAAACAGGCAGAACAACCATTCTAGAGATTCTAACTCTTTTCCACCATATGCTCCCAACCTAGAAGCATTATCTCATAACTTTAATATAAATGCAAGTAAAACTTAGAAACCTAAGAAAGAGCTGTATTGTTGTTGCATGTTGGCAATAAGCATATCCATAGATGAGAATTTAGCTTCTAATCTTTCTTTATATCTTTCCATGTCTTTTGTTGCATTAACAATTTTTCTATCAATGTTCTT
>CASFYV010000029.1 GCA_949298985.1 uncultured bacterium
AACCTACCGGAAGTGTCAGAAAATAATCAAACCAAATTACTTGAAAAGTCCACGAAGTGTCCGTTGAAGTCTACCCCCTCGACTTTTGGTTATAACCCTTATGTGGCGGAAGTTTAAGATATATTTGAACTTGTACGAATGGTTTGATTATTTCCCGCAAGGACATTTGGAGGGGGAGTCGGAAGTTTTTGTTTAAGGTTGGAAAATTTTTATCAAGTTTGAGAAAAATTTTTTTAATTTATACAAAACAGGCACAAAATTTATTTTGTTGGGTAGGTATGCCCAACCGACAAAGCCGAAAATCCATTAGCAGGAAGTTTTTTCTAAAGGTTGGAAATTTGTCATAAAGTTTGTTATTTTTTTTATTTCGAGTATGTCTACGACAGGTAATTTAATAAACCCAGCGGGTTTAAAAGGGCATATTTTGCTTCAATATTTTGTCTTCTGTTTCCCCATTTTGCAAAGGCAAAATCAACACCGGATGATTTTGCACACTGCATATCATAAATACTGTCGCCGATATAAAGAGTTTCTTCAGGCTTTACTTTTGCAAGTTCCATATATTTTAGGAGAGGTTCGGGGTTCGACTTATGCTTTTTAGTATCATCTGCACAGATAATAATTCCAAAATAGTTGTTAAGTCCGAAATGCGTAACTTCTTCGTCAAATTCAGCTTTTGTTTTAGATGTTACTATCCCTAATTTATAATCAGGTGAAAGTTTTTGCAGCAAATCTTTTATACCGTCAAAAACACAAACAGAATTTTTATAGCTATTCAAATGATTATTCCATAAATCAACTGTTTCAGTTATGTTTATAATACCAAGCTGCTTTATTGCCGCTTCCCCCGTAATACCCAGTACAAATTCTAATTCTTCAATTTTATAATTTTTATTTTGCACTTCTTTTAAGGTATCCTGCAGGGAATGTACAACGGCATATTCAGTATTTATCAAAGTTCCATCAATATCAAAAACAATATGTTTATACATTTTCTCTCCTGATATCATCAAAGTATTTTATAACCTTGCAAGGGTTGCCAACCGCAACACAATCATCCGGAATAGATTTATTTACCACGCTTCCTGCGCCGACTATACTATTTTTACCGATAGCTGCTCCCGGCAGAATTATTACACCGCCGCCAATCCATGCCCCGTCTTTTATCTCTACAGGGTCAGCACAGGTGTTATAATAAATTGGATCATCTTCCGCTCTTTCAATAATATAGCGTTCTTCCGGCAAAACCGGATGATATGCAGTATAAATTTGAACATTTGGTGCAAACATGATACAGTTTCCGATAATAATTTTTTCATTATCAATAAATGTACAATTAGGTCCTATTATAACATCCTTACCTATAAAAATATTTTTTCCGTATTCACAGTGAAATTTTTCATCAATTACAACATTTGATCCTATTGAACCGAATAATTGTTCAAGGATTTGACGTTTTTGATGCTCATCGTTAAAATCCAATGAATCGTACTTTCTCATCAAAGCTCTTGCGTTTTCTCTCATTTTGCACAATTCTACAGAATTCGTATCTATATATTTATATTTTTTTTGCATATATTACTCCTTGCAAGAAATATAACATAAATATTTTATTATTAGAAACTGTAAAATGTAAATAAGTTTGAGAAAATGTCAAAGTATATTAAAAAGATATTGCCTTCTTATTACCAAAAATCAAACCATGTGGAACAAATAATCAAATCATGTGTTCTTTTACAGTAATTTAACGGGACATTTTATCTGTATACTTTGACAGACATTGCAGGAATTTAAATTTTTTGAACCAATAAGGCTGTGTTTCAAATATATCTTGATTTTTTTAGTCGGAATTTGCTAAAAATAAAATTCCTGAACTGTCAAAAAAGTCCGATTACTGTCCGTCAATGTCTAAAACAAGACAGTGTCTCAAAACCTTAAATGGCAGGAATTTAGGCACAGTTTAAGAATTTCGGAATAGTTCAGGAATTTTGGGACAGGACAGTGTTAAAAATTTTTTCAAAAATTTAAGTTTAGGTGGAAATTTATTTCAATTTACTAGGTAAAAAGGGACAAGGAATTTGAAAAAATGCCAACAATTTTAAGAAAAATTAGTGTATTAGTTTACCCAAAAAATCAAACCATTTGAACTAAATACTCAAACCATGTGACTCTTTACAACCTACTCAATTTAAAATTAATTATTTAATAATGCCTAATAATCTATCAATATCGCTAGGTTTAGTATGAGTAGTTAATTCTTCTACCCACCTGTTAAGACAGTAAAGTTCCGATATATCATATGGAATAATTTTTTTATTAGGGAAACAACCTATAATTTTTCTAAGCATACCAGTAAACAAGCCCAATATGGGAGATCTTTTCTTATAATATGATTCTCCCCCAACCACAAATCTCTCATAGCCATTAAAATATTCATGAATATTTTCAATAAAAGGAGATTTGTACCCAGAAACTTCTTTCCTAGATTTAAGTATTGGTGCTTGTGCAGTAACACCTAAATCATCAATATACTTTTCGGAAGGATGATATACATTAAAATCGCTAAAGATAGGATATTTGCTACCATAAATTTCTTTTTTAGTAGCTTTATTTCGAAACATAAATCCTTCATAATTGTGTAATCTAAATAAATTTAAAAAACTTGATTTTTTCCAAAATAATTCCGTATCTTTATCTGTTTTTGCCATATAATCAGATATCTTTTCATAAACATCTTTGGATGTAATAGTCTTTCCTTGATAATTTTCGAAAGACTGGATATCATTGCACAAATTTTTAAAAATATTTTGAGCAGAACGGTGAATCGTTCCATTAAAACTTATATTGTATCCTCTTGACTGAAATGAAATATTATTCATATTTACTCCTTAATTTTTCACTACAAAATAAATGTATCATAAAAATAGAAATGGTTCATAATAAAAAAAATTATATTGTTAAAATGCCTTCTATAAATCAAATTATTTGTAATAAATAATCAAATTAAGTGTATATTTATAATCTGAACGCATAAAAAGATTATTTGACGTTTTAAGTCAATAAACTCTCGTTAATAAAATACAAGACTGAGTTTTAAAGCTCCGTTTATTCTGATAAAACATTTTTATTTTAGTTGATTATATTCTTCATCTTCTACAGACTCTAACCATTCATTTGAGATTTGTTCTCCATCTATTTCAACAGCCAAATGTGAAAACCAAGAATCGGGTGCAGCACCATGCCAGTGTTTTACATTTGCTGGTATATTAATTACAGTACCTTCTTTTATTTCAACAGGTTCCTTACCCCATTCTTGATAATAACCTCTGCCGCCAACACCAATAAGCATTTGACCACCGCCTGAATTAGCTTTATGAATATGCCAATTATTTCTACATTTAGGTTCAAATGTCACATTATATATTTTTACTTGCTCTGTTGAAATTGGAGCTAAATAACTTTGTCCGATAAAATACTTTGCAAAAGCGTTATTAGATTCACCTATTGGAAACATGATTGTTTGTTGATATTTATCTTTTTGAGATAAAGCTGGAGTATCATATGTCCAAACGGTTTTTGCCAAATTAAATACCGCCCAAGCTTTTGGCCAACCTGCATAAAAAGCATTGTGCGTAATAATTGCAGCAATTTCCGCTTTTGTAACACCGTTATTTTTTGCATTTTGTAAATGATACACCAAAGAATTATCGGTAATTCCCATTGACATTAATGAAACAACGGTAATAATACTTCTTGTTTTTAAATCTATATCTTGATTATTCCAGTTTTCACCGAATAACACATCATCGTTAAAATGAGCAAATTCAGGTGCAAAATTTCCTAATTGAGTTCTGCCTGCAGTTTGTGTAATTTTTTTCATATTTACTCCTTTGTTTAGTTTTTTTGTTATTGCAAAACAAGGATTAGTAATAAACATGGAAAATATAGCAAAGATACTTAATCCTATTAAAATTTGTCTTTTCATTTATAACCCTCGTTTTGCTTATTTTCTTTTGAATATCCTTCCAAAATTCTTTTCACTTAGTTGATAAATATTGACTAATTCTAATGATTTAACCATATGAAGTGTGCCTTTTTTATATTTTTTAAAATGTTCTGAAGCTATATGTTTTTTATAAGCTTCTTCATTTTTGTAAATTTCTAAAATTCTAATTTGGTTATTATCTTTTATTACCATCATCGGATAAATTAAGATTACATCTTTTTCATTCTTTATAGATGCTTCAGCTACTTCTTTAGCAAAAATAAGATATTCATTCAATATTGCGGATAGACTTCAATTTCAAAAATTCTTACTATCATTCCTTTATTTTTGTCTTGAAATGAAACTTCTGCTGCATTTGTGCAAGAAGATATTCCAATTAGTAATAAAATTATGACTAATATTTTTTTTTCATTTTCCACCTTTTCTTATAAATATCTGTTAAAATAAGAAACAAGTTTTTCAACTACTTGATTAACAAATTGAGGCTTGTCGTATAAATCCACATGAGTTGCATTTTCTATTGTATAAATTTCTTTTGGTTCAAATGCTTTGTTATAACAATCTTCTGTGTAATATAGAGTGTCAGCTTTTGAACCCACTATTAGTAAAATTGGTCTTGGTGAGACTGTTTCAATATGTGCAAAAGCATCCCAAGCTGCAAGTTTATCATTGCTTGAAACAAGGTATCTGTTTGTTGTAGTAGGATAAAAGCAACGGTCTGTTCTATAATATTCACTTGCTTCTTTAGCTATTACAGAAGGTGCGTTCTTAATTTCTTCTTCTGTTTCGGGAACATATTTCCAATATCTTGGTTCTTCTCCTCTTGCTTCAGCCGTTCTCGCCTCTGCTACCTGCTTTAAAAGATTTTGCAAAAAATTTTCTTCATTAACTCCTGGAAAACCGTTTTTTGCACTATCTCCAACATCCCAAGTGCTTATGCCTGCGGCGGCTTTAATCCTTATATCTGTTTGGATTGCATTCATAGTATATCCGCCACCCGCACATACACCCATTGCGCCAATTTTTTCTTCATCAACAAAAGCAAGAGTCATTAAATAATCAACAGCTGAGTGAATATCTTCAACTCTGGATGTCGGATCTTCAATACATCTTGGTAACCCTTCGCTTTCTCCCTGATAAGAAGCATCAAATGCTAGTGCAACATATCCGTTTTGTGCTAAATTCCAACCATATAAAGATGAACATTGTTCTTTTACTCCTCCTCCTGGGTGTGTTACAACTACTGCAGGATATTTTTTATTCTCATCAAAATCCTTTGGTAAAAACAATAGTCCTGCAATTTTTAAATCAAATTTTTTAAAAGTAACTTTTTTACCTTCTCTATAATGTGTATCATATAACATAAAAATTCTCCTTAAATAATAGATTTACCTAATAAATAAGCTTCTTTCAACACAGGTTTTCCTTCTATAGCACCAACATTGTCAACTCCTAGACCTTTGATAACTCCTTTTAATTGAGTACCATTGTGGCAGTCTAGCCAACCTTGTAGGCTTTCTATTGTTCCATCTATTGCAGATTCATCATTTTCAGCAGCACAAGCTATTAGATAAATATCTTTAAATTTATTAACTGTTGCAAATAAAGGATTAGATCTATCAATCATTGTTTTCATTTGACCTGACATATTATAATAATATACAGGAGTTGCCCAGACTATTACTCCTGAATTTCTCATTTTTTCAGTAATTTCATTAGCATCATCTTCAATTACACATTTTTTCAAATTTTGACAAGCAAGGCAACCTTTGCAAAAATTTATTGTTTTATCACTTAGATATTCTATTTCAACTTCATTTCCAGCTTCTTTTGCACCTTTTGCAAATTCTCGCACTAATCTATTTGAATTCCCGTTTTTTCTAGGACTTGTTGCTATAATTAAAATTTTTTTTGACATATAGCCTCCATTTATTATTCTATATATTTGATAATTTTAGCAGGGTTACCCGCCAAAACTGCATTTTGAGGGACATCTTTGGTAACAATAGAGCCTGCACCAATTATAGCACCGTCATTTATAGTTACTCCGGGCAAAATTGTAGCGTTAGAGCCTATCCAAACATCATTACCTATTTTAACTTTTTTAGCATACATTGATAATCTGTTTTCTATTTCAAAATCGTGGTTTAAAGTTGCAATTACTACACTATGTCCAATTAAAACATTATTTCCAATTTCAATTCCGCCTTGATCTTGGAATTTGCAGCAAGCATTTATAAAAACATTTTTACCAACTGTAATATTTATCCCGCATTCAGTATAAAATGGCGGAAACATTCTAAATGTGTCATCTACTTTTTTATCAGTTAATTTTGAAAAAAGTTCTCTGATTTCTGGAGGATTGTGATACTTATTATTTAATTCCATTGTGATTTGTCGAGCATTTTCACTTAGTTCATAAAATTTTTTAAGAACAGGTGAACCTTTTTCAACATAATCGTGCGTATTCATATATTCTAAAAACTCTAAATTATCCATATTGTTATTATTCATTATGTTAGATAAAATAGCAAATACTTATATTGAATACGTTTCTATGCTCAAAAGGTATAATTATTTAGCTTGCAAGTTTTTGAGTAATTTTTGTTAAGAAAACTTTTGCCGCAGGAGAAAATACCTGATATCTTTTCCATACAATATTTAAACCTGATTTTAAAATAGGGTAAAGTGATCTAAAACAAAGATTGTTATTTCCAGTTACATCAATCAAATCATCAAGAGCTAATGCATAGCCAACACCTTCTGATACCATTATTGCTGCATTATAGATAAGGTTATATCTTGCAACTATGTTTAAGCTTTTTAAATTATCCCCGAACCATTCTATGTAATCGTTTTTTATATTTGTTATTTTTTCAACTTGTCTTGAAGCGATTAGCGGAATATCCATTAAATCATCAATCGTAATAAAATCTTTTTTAGCTAATTCAGAGTCTTTTCTCATAACAAGCCCCCAAGTATCATATGAGTTTAAAGATAAATATTCATATTTTGAAATATCTGTCGGTTGAATTAAAATGCCAAAATCTAATAATCCTTTATCAAGTTTTTCAGTAACATCATCAGCATTCCCACTATAAAGATTATATTTAATATTAGGATATTCAACCTGTATTTCCTTAATAACTTCCGCAACAATTTTTATGGAAGAAGTTTCTCCGCCTCCTATAAATATTTCACCAGCAAGCACTTCTTTCATATTAGAAAACATTGATTCTGTTTTATCTGCAAGCTCTACAATTTCTTGAGCTCTTTGTCTTAATAGCATTCCTTCTGGAGTAAGAGTGATGGCGTGAGAACTTCTTATAAAAAGCTGTTGCCCAAGCTCACGTTCTAAATCTATTAATTGTCTTGACAATGTTGGTTGTGTTACATGTAAAAAATTCGCAGCACCTGTAATCGTACCTTCTTTTGCGACTGCTAAAAAATATCTTAATACTCTAAGTTCCATATATTCTCCTTGATATATATTTATCAGATAACCATATGCCTGTCAAGCATATTCACTTATACAGTATAAGTATTTGTTATTTCATAAAACATAGTAAGTAATAAATACAGAATGTGGAAAAAACTACATTAAAAAATTTATAAATATATTGTAATTTGGTATTAATAGTGACAGCATTTATTTCAGGTCTGTCATTTATTACATAAAAATATGAATAATTTATACAGAACCTTTTACCTTCAATACGCTAAGATGTATTATAGAAAGTTTTTATCTGTTAACTATTATGTATTTCTACAAAATATTTAGCTATACCTCCTATGTGCCAAAGACTTATCTTTGTTTAATTCTTGAGATATTTGACTTTTAATAAGTGCTTCTTTCTTCGCTTTACATATTATTATAAATTTTTATCCCCACAAAGACTGATATAAATGGGTATATTATTTCTGTTAAAAATCCAAAATCAGGTTAATTAAAAGTGAATTCAATTGAAGAAATAATTATGAAGAATACGATAATGCCTCGTAATAGTTTGGTAAAAACAAGAAATAAACATATTATAAAAGGAAAAAGACTTTTCAAGAGTGCACGAATATATATTTAAATTGATTATCAAATTAATTCAAATATTTAACTAAAAAATATGATTTTTATATCATTATATTTTACATCAATTTTCACATAATAACTAACAAAATTTTATATAAAATCATTTTTACTAAAATTCAGCTTACAAAAACTTTCTTACATCCGCTAACATAAACCAATATTCAGGAGCTATTAAACGTTTCGATTTATCCAAACTTATTAAAATATCACCATGATTTGGTATTTTATGAGCTGATGCTAATTTATACAAGTTATTCCAATACTTAACTCTTTCCAATTGCGTTTTCTTCTCATCTTTATATTTTATTTGAGAAAGTTTATGATAATAACGTCTTGCCTCTTTATTATAAGTCAAAGTTCTATAACCATATAAAGGCTTTATCCCACCGTAATCAATAACTCTTCCGGCTACTAAATTATTTCTATTTAGCATCAAATCATCATGAAATAAACCATATTTATGTAAATTAATATTTTGAGAAATTTTTGGCAACTTATCATCTGCAAATTCTGAAATACCTATATTATTATTCATATTCAAATAATAAATATCAATATAATCAGACTTCTCTAAAGGATGTCCTGCAGCTTTTTTCACAAATTGAGTAATATTAGCTTCTGCACCTATTCCATTATATTTAATATCATCCCTTGCTCTTTCAGTTAACAATTTATCAAACTGTTCATACTCTCCACAAGTACGCATCTTGGAATAAATATCCAATAAAGATGCTCTATACATATCATATTGTTTTTTAGGTACAACTTTTTCTGAAGCATGACTTAAAATATTATCAATTAATGCCTTAAATTTTTTCGGGGTAAATGCTTTAAAATAATCTTGCATCATGTCCATCAACAAATCAATTTGTTCAAGCAATTTTTTTTGTGGTTTAAAACTTAAAACAACTTTCGGATGAATTATATCTTCACCATTTTCATTCAACAATCTAAGTTTAAATGTATTCTTAAATTTCCCTTGATCTAAATATGTTAAACTTACGGAATCCTTTGAATTTATTACTCCGATTTCTTTTAACTTTTCATCTAAAAATTTTTGACCTCTTAAACTTATTTGAGAAATAGTTTCTTTATCTGGAGTAAATTTACGTCTTATATCACTTATAATTCTTGGTATTCGATCAGGTTGAATAGAAACTTTTGCTATTAAAGGCAAAAACGGATTAAATAAATTATTTTTATTCATTCTTTTTGCGTTATTTATTTTTTCATCTTCTATCTGCAATAATATATGACTTAATGTATTAAAAGCATCTTTTACTTCTTTTATTTTTTTTGCATTTTCTTTTTTAGAAGAAGTTCTAAACAACTCAAAAAAATCTTTTGGCAAATTACCAATACTGCCTTGTTCTCGAGTATACACATCAGTTAATCCTGATAAAAATTCAGGGCTACTGTATATTCGTTTCTGTATCACTTTATTTAAGCCTGTAAAATTTTGTTGGGTTTTAAAATTATTAGTTGATTCATTAAAAATTTTCATATCTAATTCTCCAACTTTATTAAAAACAGTAAAAAAATTTTTTGCTACTAGTTGTATAACTTGAGAAAAAAAATTTAATAAGTTATACTAAGTAAAAAAATAGGAGTTAAAAAATGTATAAAAAAATTTTTACACTTTTAACAATTTGCTCCATTTTAGGCTTAAATACAATACCAACACTTGCAAATTGTTGTGAAAAAACTGTTGCTATTGAACACTTAGATGTTCATAAAAATGCACCTTGTAATGTTGTTACAATTACAAATTTAAGAAAAGTAGTAGAAAAAGGTAATGTTTTACAATTCGCCTTTGACGAAAAATTCTTTTCAAAATGTGCTCAAGCCGGTGAATACGTAAATTTTGTTGTTCCTCAAGCTTTATATACTTGTGAAGGAACAATGCTATTACCTTGCGGAACAAAAATTGTTGCAGAGATCACAAACGTAGAAAAACCTAAATGGTTTAACAAAAATGCAAGAGTGAGCTTAATTTTTAGAAAAATTGTTTTACCTGATAATACTTGTATAGACATAAAAGCTCGTCCATTCACTAAGGATTGCAAGCTTAAAGAAGGACCTTGGACAACTGCAGGAAAACTAACTTTATCAACTCTTACAATGGGAGCCGTAGGTGCTGGTGCCGGAGTTGGGTTCGCATTTATTCCAAATCCTGCCAAAATCGGTGCAGGTCTTGCAATAGGCATCCCTATCGGATGCAGCGTTGGGCTTGTTTTAGGACTTGTTACTCCTGGTTGTCACTATAAAGCTAAAAAAGGGGAAACAGTTTATGCTTTATTAATTGATGAAATGAGTATTTGTAATTCCGGATGCTCTAAATAATATATTTACCAATAAAAAATCCTCTGAAATTTATTCAGAGGATTTTTTTTATTTGAACTTCTTATTTTGAAGGACTTACATTTATAAATGGAACAGAATTCCCTAACATATATTGAGGCATCTTTCCATCCCATTTTTGTACTGCTTCATACTGTACCAAAGATTTATTCTGACTCAAAGCTCTTGCTCGTATAGCCATAGACTTTGCTTCAGCTTCAGCTGCAATTACTTTTTGCTTAGCTTCTTCTTGAACTTGAACTGTCTTATTCTTCGCTTTTAAAGCTTCTTGTTCTGCTGTTACCTTACTTTCTATAGCTCTTTCAAAAACATCTGAATAATTAATTTCTGTCATTTGAAAATCTGTAACATTTATATAATTATCCTTTAATTGTTGTTGTAATTTAAATAAAATATCTCCAGTAGCTTTCTCCCTATTTGCAATCAAATCTTGAGCATTCCATTTTCCTATAATATCTTTTATAGTACCCTCAACAACAGGAGTCAAAATCGTTGTTGCATAATCCATGCCTACTTCTTGAAAAAGCTTATTTACTTTATCCGGCTGAACATTATAATTAATTACATAAGTAATTCTAGCTTGTTGAATATCTTTAGTATAAACTGCGGTGGTATATGTATTTCGTTGAGTCTTAACATTCATTGTCTTAAATTTTTGAATAAAAGGACATATTATATGAAGTCCTTCTCCATAACTTTCTTGTTGAACTTCACCTAACTTAATTTTTATACCTCTTTCTCCGGGACCAACCATTACAAATGGATTACACATAATCAAAAAACAAATTAGTAAACCAAGTACTAAAATTGGCATACCAAAAACCTTCTTGTCCATTTCATTCCTTTCTTTTACTTTAATGCAACTAACGCTATTACTGAATATATTACAGCTACTGAAAAAACAAAACTTCCAAATATCACAAGCATTTGTTTTCCATATTTTTCATACAAATTCTCGCCTCGTACATAACAAGCTGTTATTATACAAAGATTTACTAATATAAGTAAAGATAAAAACAATAATAAAATTCTAATTATCATATAAACTCTCTTTCAAATTTTATTATATAAAATTATCAATTTTATAATATCATTCTCTTAAAGGATTTTATGCTAAAATAATCCTATGAAAAGACTTTGCGTTTTTGCTCATTGGGATAAAGATAATATAATAGATAATTATGTCTTATATTATCTAAAAGCTTTAAAAGAAATTTGTGACGACATAATTTTTGTTTCCGACTGTAATTTAACAAATGAAGAATTAAATAAAATAAATAACATTGTAAAATATTCAATTGCTCAAAAACATCAAGAATATGATTTTGGCTCTTACAAAAGAGGTTATTTATTAGCAAAAGAAAAAAATATAGATTTTGATGAACTTATTTTTGTAAATGATTCTTGTTATGGTCCTTTTTATCCTCTTCTGCCAATCTTTAAAAAAATGGAGAAAAAAAATTTAGATTTCTGGGGACTTACGCAAAATAGCTATGGAATAATTCAACGTAATGATATAAACTACCCTACATGGTCTCCGCATATTCAAAGTTATTTTTTAGTTCTCAATAAGAAAGTTTGTTCTTCTAAAACCTTTAACGACTTCATTTTTTCTATAAAAAAAGAAAAATCTAAAGATGATATTATAAAAAATTATGAAATTGGACTTTCAAATATTTTAAAAAAAGAAAAATTTAAATCCGGAGTCTATATAAACAAATTCAAACACACAGAAAATTGCCTTGCTTCTAAGTGGAATAAATTAATTTTAAAATATCATTACCCTTTTATAAAAACAAATCTTATAAAATATGGAGATTATTTTCTTGGAGAAATTAAAAATTGGGATACGGTTATTAGTTCAATATCAAACTATCCTATTAATTATATCCAAACAAATTCTCAAAGATATAACACTACTTACACCAGCAAATATGATAACTTTAATAAATACCGAAAAATCCGTTTTATGATACTAAGAAATCTACCTATGGAATTTCGTTTTATTACTATCTTTATTGAAAAAATTTTATATAGAGTTTTAAATACACTTTGTTTCAATAAACTCAAGAAGTTCTGAAGTCGTTTTTTGCCAACTAAACAATTTTGATCTAATAAGACCTCTTTCTATACATAATTCTCTATAAAAATTATCATAATACATTTTTTCAAAAGCTTTAATCATTTCTTCATCATTATTAGGATTGATTTTTACACCCGCCTCTCCAATTACTTCAGGTAATGAAGACAAATTAGAAGTTATGACAGGGCAACCACATTTCATAGCTTCTAAAACAGGAAGTCCAAAACCTTCATATAAAGATGGATAAACAAACATCATCGCCTCCGAATATAATTTAGGTAACTCTTCATCCGAAACATACCCTTTTAATATAATTTTTGATTTATCAAATTCTCCTATTGTCTTGAACAATTCCTTTTCAAATTTTTTCCAAACTCCACCAGCTAAAACTAAATATAAATCTTTAATATTATTTCTCTTTATAAATTCAAAAAAATTCCTTATAGTAAAAATAAGATTTTTACGTTTTCCCAATGTACATAAAGAAAATACATACTTTTTACCACTTTTTGTATCCAAATTACAAAAATTTTCATCTACACCTAAATTTATATTTTTAATATTTTTCCTAGGAATAAAAGAAAAATACTTCAAAACATCCATCCTTGTATTCTCAGAATTTGTTACATAAAAATCTTTATCATTAATATCATTATAAATTTTATAGCACCATAACCTTTTATTTTTAGGAATTCCACCTAGCTCAAGAATAGGAATAACATCATGAATCATTCTAAAACGTTTTATCCAATCTGATTTAGATATTTCAACTGAAGGTGCTGTAAATGGACTAAAATATATATCAAAATCTTTTAATTGAGAAATATTTTTATTATTTATTTTACAATTTAATCCTTCATAATACCTTGATAAACTCAAAACTAAATACTGAATTTTTAAAGGCATTTTTCTTACTAAATAATTTAAAAAAGCAAAGAATTTATTAATTTTCGAATTTTCCTCTAAAAGTTTAATCTCTTTAAATTCATCAACTTTAGATAAAACCTCTTTCAAAAAATAATACCGTTTAAAATTACATACAAAAACTAAGTCAATACCACATTTTTTTAATTCTCTAAAAAGATTTAATGCTACAAAAAAAACACCGGCTCTATGACCATTTTTTTCTAAATAATATGATAGCTCAGTCGCATCAAACAATATTTTCATTTCTATTCTTTCTCTTTAATAACCTATTTTTTAAACGCCTTAAAAAAACATAAATTGCATATATTTGCGGAATTGGAAATTTATTCATCTCTATCAACATTCTTTTATAAAAATCTCTTTCTTCCGCAGCTTTAGTTAAATATTCAGCAAATTGAAATTTTTCAGAATAATATTTTCTATTTTTAGACAAATTGTAATCATATTTTTTTGACGTAATTGATCCAAAATGATAAAAACAAACTGTATTTAAAACATATACCCCAAAACCACATTGAATAGCTCTATACTTCAAATCATTATCTTCATAAAATGCAGGAAAATAATTTTCATCAAAATATCCAATGGAATTTAAAACACTTCTTTTAGTAATTACACAAGAAAATTCACAAGCATTAAAATTCTTTTCATAATCTAATTTATAAATATTTTTATACTTATCAATATAATTATTTTCTTTTAATCTATCTAAATTTAAGCAAACTTGTCTTGGAGATATAAATCCAATATTTTCTTTTTCAAAAACCTCTTCGATTTTTTCAAACCAATTAGGATAAAGTAAAATATCATTATTTAAAAAACCAATATATTCACCCTCTGCAATTTCAATACCTTGATTATTTCCTTTAGAAAAACCTAAATTTTCTTTATTTAATATAAGTTTTGCATCCGGTAATGTTCTCAAATATTCAACAGTTCCATCTGTAGAACCATTATCAACTATAATCAACTCAAAATCATTTGTATACTTATACAAACTTTTTATAAATTTTTTAGTATATTCTATTTTATTACAGGTTAAAGTTATAATACTCAGTTTCATAATTGAATAATATCATAATTTTACTACATATTAAAAATACTTTTCAGTCAATATTTTTAATGTATTTTTATAACATCTACCCAATGTCACAAAATTAATAAACTTATAAAAATTAATATAACGTAACTTTTTCTTATAAAAGTCTTCATTTAATTTTCTCTTTTCTAATAAATTTTGCATAATTTCTGATAAATGACTGTTATAAATTTTCACCTCTGGAGTATTTGGCACAACTGAAGTTGAAGCATCTATTATTTTTATTACAGAATCTAAATTTTTAGATATAGAATATCTTTCCCTTGCAATTTTTTTTATTTCATCTACTTCTAATAAAGATTTTTCATACCCTTCTATAATTTCATTAACAATTTCACCAGATGTAATTTTTCTAAAAAAACTTCTTCCTGAAAAATTATAATACTCTTCTTTATCCAAATTTTTTAAATTAATATAACCGACACCACCAAAATGGTCATAATTATAGACAGGAATTCCTAAATATAATGCATATTGAACAGTTTTACCTATAGTTATTACTAAATCATACTGTTTCAATAAATTCGGTGTTACTAATTGATAATCAAAACCCTTCCCAATAACTTTTACATCAATTCCCTTTTTTTCTAAAATATTTTTTGCTTCAATTAACTCCTCTGGCAAATGATTTGACACTATTAATATTTTTCTTAAACCACTATCTTTTTTTTCTAAATTTAAATTGTAATCCTCTGGAACACTATTAATAAATAAATTAGACTTTATTTTATATTTTTCATATATTAAATCAATTAAATTTTTATGATTAACAAAAAGAGGTACACCATATAATGCTAAAATATTTGGTTCTTCTAGTTTTAAAAAAGAAGACAATGTCCCCAGTCCAATTTTATTATATTTAAGTCCATTGTCAATTAAAAAAGTTAAAATAGGAGCATGATACGCTAAAACATAATCATAATAAATATTGTAATCAAAATCCCTTAATGATAATAAAGTAACATTACTAACTTTTTCAACATAATCTCTTATTTTTTTTGTAATCTCAACTGATACAATATCAACATCATAATTCATTAACTGAAGTTCTTTTGCCACTTCAAGTATATGTATCATAGAACCATGATAACCATCAAAATAAAATCCTGTAAGTAAAAATTTTTTCTTCAAAAACAATACCTCTAACTGTTTTTTAATTTATACATTATATTATATTTATAAAAATTCAACAAATTTTTAAGCTGAACATCATTTCTACCAACTTGATTTTTCTTATATAAAGATTTTCCAAAACAAAAAATCTGTGCTAAAAAATTAACAGCATACAAATTCTTAATATGATTCTTAACAACTCTAATTTTACGATTACTTAATAAAGCCATAATCCATAACCATATATCATCAGCATTAGGAGAACATTTTAAAAATAAATCTTCTCTAAAAACTTCTTTTATAAAACAACTAGGAGGATACAAAACCCCTCCGACACCTGTTAAAAAATTATCATATCTTGCAGATTCTTCTTCTACATGCTTTCCCCATTTTTCATAAGGTAATATTTGATCTTTATTAAAATAAACTCTGTGAGCTCTATGTACCTGAATATCTTCTGGATATTTTATATATGAATAATAAAGTTTTTCTAACCAATTTTTAGGATAATAAATATCATCATCAGCTGTAACAATTATAGATTCTGCAAATTCTTTCAAAGCATAGATAATTTTAGTATAAGATTTAATATCTCTTACAAATTTTATTTCTACCCCATTTTTTATAAATCTTGTAATTTCATACGGTAACTCCAACAAATCTTTATATTCATCAGAAAGCCAAAGAATAATTCTATCCGGTTTGACAGACTGTTTTAATAATGAATACAAAACTAGAGGTAAATCATCAAATCTCTCTTTATAAGAAGTTAAAGATACTATCAAAGGAAGTTCTCTTTTAATAGAATTTACTCCAATATACCTACCTAGATTATCAGCTTTATACTTTACCCAAGATTTAAAAACAAATCTTAGATGAAATTTTGTATTTAAAATCTTTTTTAATACAGATTTCAACATTCGTGCTCTCTTATCATATTAAAAATAATGCTTTCTACAGGAGTATTTTTATTTGGAGATTGAGTTTTAAGTTTTTCATTCCACTCCAAAATTCTTTTTTCTACCCTTGTAAGTTCAAATTTAGACAGATCAAAAAAACTCATATAAACTAACCAAATATTTTCACAAGGAATCTTTTTTATCAAATCCTCAATAGACACATTAACATTTGGTAAAATTTGATTTTCACCCAAAAGTTTATAAATACCTTGAGATAAAAACTTTTCAAAAGCTAAATCTCTATTTAAATTAAAAGTTTCTTTCAACTCCTTTTTTAAACGATAGTAACTCATATCATAATTAATATTATTAAGATAATTTATTTGTAATTTTTTTGTATCATTATCTAATTCAAAACCAAATCTTACAGAGAATTTAAGTCCTCTTATAATTCTTGAAGGATCATCTACAAAGCTGTTTTCATGTAATACACGAAGCTTTTTATCTTCTATATCTCTTTTTCCATCATAATAATCGATAAATTCATTATCCGAAGTTCTTTTTGCCATCGCATTAATAGTAAAATCTCTACGTTTTAAATCCTCTTTTAAAGAACAGCCTATTTTATCAATTACCGGCAAATGACCTTTTCTAGGATAAGATTCAATTCTTGTAGATGCAATATCAATCTCGTCACCGTCAAATAAAACTCTAACAGTTCCGAAATCTTTATTTACTTTAATAACATTTAACTCTTTTGCAAACTCAATTGCATTGCCTTGAAAAGTATAATCAATATCAAGAGATGAAACTCCAAGAATTTCATCTCTTACAAACCCACCAACGTAGAATAAATTTCTATCCTTCAACTTCATTTTTAACCTTTTTATTATGAATAATAGAAGAAATAAATGCAGAGACTATAAATGCTAATCCCAATAAACCAGTAACAACTTCCGGAACTTCATGAAAAGTAGATATAAACATTAATATTGCTAAAGTTCCAATTGCCCAATGAGCACCGTGTTCTAAATACAAGTACTGAGCCAATGTTTTCTTTTCAACAAGCATTATTGTTAAAGATCTAACAAACATTGCACCAATAAACAAACCAATCGTAATAATTAAAATATCTTTACTTAAGGCAAACGCTCCTAAAACACCATCTAACGAGAAGGAAGCATCAATCAATTCTAAATACAAAAAACCAACTAAACCAGAACATTTAACCGTATCAGCACAAAGTTTCATTCTTTCTTCTTGTCTTCTCTCTAACCACTCAGCTAAACCATCAATTATAAGATAAATTATTATGCCGCTTATACCTGATTTTAAAACAGAAATTCTAACCTCAGGAGATAATTCAAACATCAAAAACCCTAAAACTATCAAAGTAGTAATAGTACAAATACCCTTAACAGATGCGAGTCTTTGCATCGGAATTTCGATACATTTAATCCAATGAATTTCTTTTTTTTGTTCGACAAAATAATCCATAAATAACATAAGTAAAAAAGCACCACCAAAAGCAACAATAGGGGCGTGCGTAAGTTCGAGATAATGAGCATAAGAATTTACATCATTTAATGCCATATTCAAAACAGATAAAATATTAAGTTTAGCAAAAATAGCAACAACTAAAAGCGGGAATAGAAACCTCATCCCAAAAACCGCAATTAAAATCCCCCAAGTAATAAATCTATGACGCCATTTTTCGGACATATGCTCCAACTTCATAGCATTAACAACAGCATTGTCAAAAGATAAACTTACCTCCAATACAGCTAAAACAAAAGCTATAAAAACACAAGTCAATCCGGTTCCATTATGGACGTGTTCCCCCCATAAATATGCAGCTATAAAACCAACAATTGTAACAATATATGAACCTAAAAAATAATGTAACATAAACTCTCCTTTTAACTATAAAATTATATTATAATAACTCTATAGTGTAAAGCAAAAAGAGAAGTACAAATCATTTATAATATAATAAATAAAAAAAGGAGGGCTATATGAAAAAGATTTTATCTACATTATTTTTACTATCCATTTTGATAGTACCAAGTTATGCTGCAGAATGGAAAGCGAGTGATAGAGTTGCTACTGTTGGGAAAAATATCATCAGTAAAAACAACCTGCCTGCAAAAACAACCTTTAAAGTAGTAGAAGGTATAGCTGATAATTCTGACACGTCAACAACAAATGTAATACGAATATCAGCATCAGATTTAACCTATACTGGTAATGATCACGAAGTAGCTGCAGTAATATCAAATGAAATAGGACACATAATAAACGGCAAAGCTTCCAAAGACAAGTTTAGAAGCATCGCAAAATCAGCTATTTCAAATACATTTAGTTCAGAAAATATAATATCTGTTGCAGCAAATAGTGAATATTTACAAAACAAATCAAATTTATCAGATAATAAAGCAGCCGATATAACGGGTGCTGACTTAATGATAAAAGCAGGATATAATCCCCTTGCAATGGTTGTCGTAATAACAAAAATGCCTGGAAGTACAATGGAAGCTTTGCAGGGCAAACCTTCAAATACAGAAAGAGCTATGAACGTATTTGATTATTTAACGTACAATTATCCTTCCAAAATAAAAGCGGGGTATGGTTGCCAAGAATACAGAGCATTTTTAGAATATGCAAATCCGATTGTTAAAGAAAGAAATTCTGATAAGAAAAAATTAGAAAAATTCAATAAAGAACAAGAAAAAAATAAAAAAGAAAGAGCTAAAAAAGTTGCACAATATAAAGCAACCGGAGGAGTTGCCGGATGGGATGCTTCTTATATAATTCTTAAAACATTAACTGAATCTTCTGAAAATAAATAAATGAATAAATCCCATTTATGAATATAAATGGGATTTATTTTATAAAAACAATTAAAATTATTATTTTCCAGCTTCAATCTTTTTAGCCCTTACTTTATCCTCACGAATTGAATTCATCTCTGTTGGATTTTCCAGAAAAGCTCTACCCAAGGGATCTATCACTGTTATACCGCCGTCATTATCAATTTTGAACTCAAACTTATCAGGATTCGGACAAGTTGAAGAATTATATGTACATTTATTTTTTGTATTAGTATTTTTATAATTCACATCTACGATTACATCAAATTCTGTATTAGTTGAACTAAATTTAGTTGCTTTAAAAGTCCAATCTATACCATCAATAGTTTTTATGTTTGTTGAAATTATACTTCCAGGAACAGGACTTGTTCTTTCTACATAATTTACTTTTGTAGCAAATATTTTAGGGAACTTAAAAATTGTTCCCTGGCATTTCCAATCAGTTTCATTACAAGGTGCATAATCTACTGGGAGATCAGCACAACCTAGGCCTGAACAGAGTGGTTCTCCTGTTGAATAATATTTGGTAAAATACAAAGACGGATCACTTAATATTTCATTTGTTGTATTCGTTAAAGTATTATAAGCTTTCATATACATAGCTTTTCTTTTGTCAGGCATTATAGAGTTAATAGCTGGCGCTATAGCAGCTGCTATAAGACCTATAATAGCCATAGATATTAATAACTCTTGCAGAGTAAAACCTTTTTTGTACATTTATTAAATCCTCATCTTCTTACTTACAAAACTTGATTTTATTATAACATATGTTTTTGAAAATAAAAGCTTATTTTCAAATTTTGCAAATAAAATTTCTACAATGTATAATTCAAATGGAGATTTTAACAATGACTAAAAATTTATATGAATTATCAGAAATTGTAGACAAAAAATTTGCAAACGGAGAAGAAATTCCACAAAACATAATTGAGAATATAAAAAATATAACAAATAATAAAAACTATATAGGAATGGCTCAAATAAATCCAATTGCTGGAAATATTGAATACAATGCAAAAAAAATAGCTAAATATATAAAATATTCTATAAAAATAGGGCTAGAGCTTGTTGTATTTCCGGAACTCGCATTAATGGGATATCCAATAGAAGACACTATTGATAGACACCCGATAATCGTAGAAGAAAATATAAAGTGGTTAAAAGGTTTAGCAAAAATTACTAAGGGAACTACAGCCTTAGTAGGTTTTGTTGAACCTAGAAAAAAAGATTCTGAAGGGAAAAAATACTATAATTCTATAGCCATATTAAAAGACGGAAAAATTGATGGAATAGTAAGAAAATCATTACTTCCTAACTATTCAGAATTTAATGATTACAGATATATAGAACCTTCTCCAGTTGTTGGAGTTCAACCTGCAGATACATTGGGGCATTTTGATAAAAATTCTATAAAACAACAATCAAAAATTTACGATAAATACGGAATTTCAATTTGTGAAGACTGTTGGAATAATAAAGAATTTTTCGACAAAAATTTATACGAAAAAGATCCTATTGAGGAGCTTGCTCAAGATAACCCTGAAATTTTGATTAATTGTTCAGCATCTCCCAGCAGAGCAAAAAAAGAACAATTAAAACATAATATGCTCTCTTTTATTGCAAACAAATATAAAACCCCAATTGTTTATGTTAACCAAGTTGGTGCAATAGATAACAGTTCTTTTGACGGCTCTAGCAGAGTTTTTAATAAAAAAGGAGAACTAATTGCAAGAGCAAAGTCTTTTGAAGAACAGTTCTTAATTGTAAATCCAAAAGAAAATATTGGAAAAATTTACCCATTAACAAAAGGTTTGGATAAATCTTTAACAGAACAGAAAATATTTACTTTAGAATACGAATCTGATTTAGAAAGAACTTATAAAACAATTATTCAGGGGATAAGAGATTATTTTAAAAAATGTGGATTTAAACGTGCTGTATTAGGCCTTTCTGGAGGTTTAGATTCAACAGTTTGTGCAGTTCTGCTTGCTGATGCTATAGGTAAAAAAAACGTCTTTGGAATATCTATGCCATCACACATTACCAGTAGAGAAAGTATGTCAGATGCGGAACAATTAGCAAAGAATTTAGGTATAAATTTCACAGAAGCAACTATTCGTCCAATGATAGATACAACTACAGAATGTTTAAATAATTTGTTTAAAACAGTTGAAAAACATTGGGATGGAAGATATAAAACATCTTTTACCCCTGATAATATACAAGCACGATCTAGAGCAATGTTTTTATGGGGAATAAGTAATGAATTTTCTTCTTGTATTCCAATCGCTACCTCTGACAAATCTGAATTATACATGGGATATGCAACAATTAACGGAGATATGTCAGGAGGTTTTGCTCCGATTGCAGATGTACCTAAAACCAAATTATTCGCATTTGCAAGGTGGCTTAATAAAAACAGAGAAGAAAAAAATGCTATTCCAGAAGCTATTATACTTAAAAAACCCGGAGCTGAACTTGCAATTGACCCTAAGACAGGAAAACCTTTAATTGCAGAAGATGCTCTTATGCCTTATGAATTTTTAGACGAAATCATATGGCGTGTTGAAAACAAAAACGAAGGTTATCAAACATTGCTTAAAACTGAATTTATCTACGAAAAACATAATCCAATTTCTATAGAACAAAAAACTGAATGGCTCGATAAATTTTTCAGAAGAATGTCTACTGCTCTGTATAAATGGTCAATATTACCACCTTCTGTTATAGTAGAATCTAAATCTATTAATAAATATGACTACAGACAGCCTATTACATCTTCAAAAATTAATTATAAGGGTATCGACGACAATGAAATAGAAACTATCTTAACAATAAGCTAGAATTCAAATGCCTTATTTGGCGTTTCATTTCCTCCACTTTATCATCAAGTTGCTCATTTTGATAAATTTCAAGAGCTATTTTATAATTATATTCAGCATCTTTTTTATATTCTGGATTATCATAACCCGACATTAGTTGCAGAGTTTGTGCTAAAAGGACATAACCTTCCGGTTTACTTGGATTAAGATCTATTGCTTTTTCAAAACACTCTTTTGAATCAATGATATGTCCTTCTATATGATTTTTATAGCCTTCTAAAATCAACAATGGATATGCAAAAAGGTTTTGTTTATCAAAGATTTTAAGTTCTAATAAAAAACAAATTTGCATCAAATCTTTATCTTGATACATATCCCAAAACCTAAAATGTGAAATAAAATATTTCGGAAAAATAGAATCAATTTTATTCAAAATTTCATTTTTTTTATTATCTTGATTAGCCAAACCATATATATTAGCTTCTTTTAAAAGTTTAATTGGATTATCCTTATCAATCAAATCAATAACCCTTAATAATTTTAAAGCCTTTGCTAATTCATCTTTTGATATCGCAACCGCAACTTCTTTAAACAAAAATTGAATAGTTCTATATTTTTCATTATTGAATAGTTGTAAAATATAATCTTTTGCAATATCTTCTTGACTTGTATAAACTAATGCCAAAAATTTAACTCTTTGAATTTCAAAATTATTTTCATCTTTTTTTAACATTCTATTTGCATCAATTAAAGCACCTTCAAAATTACCCATATCAAAATTAAGTAACAATCTTTCGAAATAAGCCTCATCCTTTTTTACACAATGAGTAATTATATAAGTAAAATCTGAATAAGCTTCCTCATACATCAGAAGTTTTTTAAGAAGTTTTCCTCTCTTTAAAAAAGTTTCAGCAGGTCTAAATTCTTCATCAATAAGAAAATTTAATCTATCTAAAGCTAACTCATAATTTTCTTCTGCAATATATTTATCAACAGATTTCAAACACATTAAATTTTTAATACTTTCTAACATAATCGACTCATTATCCCTTTGTATTTATTATTTAACATAAAGTTTTTAGAAAAACGAGTATCCGATTGACTATAAAACTTTTAACGCCTGTCTAATTTCTCTAAGAGCAGCAGCAATTTCTTTATTATGAATTTCTTTTTTTATTTTTTCATACCCAAACATTATAGTTGTATGCTTTTTATTAAAAAATTCAGCAATATTCGCAAAACTTTGATTAGTAATTTCTCGAGCCAAATAAACAGCAATATGTCTTGCTAAAGCAACTCTTTGACCTCTTGCAGTACCTTTTATGTCTTTCTTATCTACTTCAAAATAACTAGCAACAACATCTACAATATCATCGTAAGATAAAGATTCATCACATTCATCACATTTCAAAACATCTTTCGCAAGCTTTAAAGTTAAATCTTCTCTCATAATCTCAGCATAAGCAGAGACCTTAGTAAAAGCACCTTCTAATTCCCTTACATTTTTGGAAAAATGTTTTGCTATATAATACAAAGCTTCTTCATCAAACTTCAAATCATTATCAATTGCTAACTTTTTAATAATTTCAAATCTTGTATCCAAATCAGGAGGAGCCAATTCTACCATTAATCCCATTTCAAATCTTGAACATAAAGCTGCGGTTAAAGATGGAATATCTTTCGGTAACCTATCAGATGTAATAACAATTTGCTTACCTTTATTATACAAACTATCAAAAGTATGTTGCATTTGATCCATTGTTCTACTTTTTGACTCTATAAATTGAATATCATCAATTAAAATAATGTCAATATTAGTATATTTTTTATTAAACTTCGACATATTCTCAATAGAATCTTTAGAATATCTGCAATTTGAAATAAAATCATTAACGTAATCTTCAGTTTTAGTATATTTAACCTTCAATTTTGGATTATTAAAAATAGTATAATGCCCAATTGCTTGCATCAAGTGAGTTTTACCTAAACCTGAATTACCATAAATAAACAAAGGATTATATTTTCCGGCAGGATTTTGAGCCACTTGCATCGCAACAGCATGAGCAAATTTACTATTTTCGCCAACTACAAAATTTTCAAACTTATATTTTAAATTCAAATTTGAAGCAGACTGCATATTAGAGAGATTTTCTAAAGCTTGTTCTTTAAGATTCTTTTCTATAACTTTTTTCTGAATTTTTTCAGTTTCTCTTTTTAGAGTTTTAGCAGCACTTTCATCATAAATAATAACAATTCTGGCATTCTGATTACCGGTAATCTTTGCTAAAACAGAATTCATTTGTTCAGAATGATTTCTTCTAAGCAAATCCCTTCCCATTATCTGTCCGGTAACAACAGTTAAAACGCCTTTATCATAACCTGAAACTTCAAGCGGATAAATCCAAGGATGGACATTTTCGGGCAAAACCCCGATTAAATCTTCCTTTACTTGCTCCCAGAAACGCTTTAATTCTATATTTTCCATAAACTCTGATTGTGATTAGTTTGAAATAAAAAAGGCGACACCCAGATTCGAACTGGGGATAAAAGCTTTGCAGGCTTCTGCCTTACCACTTGGCCATGTCGCCGTACGAATATAATATTATAAAAATATAATATTTGCAAGTCTTAAGAATTATCTTGTTGATTAATATTTACGTCTAGCCATTAAAAAAGTCGGTCAAAAAATAGACCGACTTTTAAGTTATACTTTACGTTTTCGAGCTGCTTCTGATTTGCGTTTTCTTTTAACGCTTGGCTTCTCGTATCTTTCACGTTTTTTAACTTCTGATAAGATTCCAGCTTTTTGAATTTTCTTTTTGAATCTTCTTAATGCACTTTCGATACTTTCGTTTTCGCCAACTTTAACTTCTGCCATTTATATTTTCACCACCTTTATAGCATATTTGTGTACAAAACCATAATAAAACAAGCATATTGATATTTCAAGAGGGGTAAAAGATACTAATATTAAACTTTTACAAATATTTATAATAAATTCTTGAAAAAAAAACATATTAATGCTAAATTTAGTTATCCAATCACAAAGAAATAAGGGCTTATTAATGGAGCTTACGAGCGAAGAAATAATAACAAAAATTTTATCTAAGAATGAGATTATTCATAAAGATAACAATACAAAATTTGTAACAAATCCTGATTATAATTTAGGAGAATTTTTAGAAAATGTAAAAAATTCACCCTCTCCATATGGTGAAAAATATATTTTTATAAAATAAAAACTCCCTAGATAGGGAGTTTTTATTATGCTTGTTTAGTAACATCTGCTGTTCCAAAACCTTGATGATATTTATATTGCATTAAATGTAACTTATTATCTTTATCTTTTTGAAGAACATATTTTTGATTTTCTTGTTTACCGTGGAAGATTAACTCTCCATCAACAAATTCAACTTGTACATATGAAACTTCTGCTCCTGATTCATTACTCTTTATACCAACTATCCATTTATTCTCTCCAGACTTAGTTGTCTTTAAAACTTTTATGTTATCAAAATCATCAATTTCAGATTTATCGATTATTGATACCAATTTTTTTAATAAATCATCGCTCAACTCTTCAGGTTTAACGTTTGTGTAACCAGCTTCATAGAATGATTGTTTAACTTTAACTCTAACATCATCTGGAAGTTTAGCAATTTGAGCTTGTAAATCTTCAGGAGATAATTTATTAGCCAATTCTAAACATTTATCAAGATATTTCTTTTTATCAGCATCAGATAAACTTGCATAATCAGGTAACTTATCAAAACTATCAGCAGCATCTATTTCCTTAGATTTATCTCCTATAGGAGGTTTAGCTGAAGTAGTTTCTACAACAGGAGTAGTAACTACTGGTTTTGAAGAAGATAAGCCATTTAAATCCTCTAATAAATTTTGATAAGCAGCTGTATTTTCAGCTTTATGAGTATCATCTTGATTTTCCATTGCCGCTTTTATTTCTTTTTTAAGAGCTTCAGCTTTTGCAGTATCAGGAGTTTTTTGTAATTCTTGAACCTTATCTCTAAAACCATTAATTTTCTTTAAATCAGGATCATTACAAGCTTCATATACAACTTTTACTTCTTTTTTACGAGCTTCATCAGACTTGTCAGCTTTCTTTTCACGATTACCAAATAGTCCTGAAAGGTTCCAGCCACCGCCCCAAGAAGGGATTCCGAATCCGCCGAACATTCCGCCACCGAACATTGGGTAGCTAAAACCACCAATCATTCCGCCAAATATATTACCAAAAGCGTTTCCTAAACCGAGACCAAAACCGCCCCAAAATCCACCACTATGGCCACCACAGTTGATATTATAAGTAGTATTAAAAATACTACCATAATTACCACCGCCACAATGTCTTGAATGGAACATTTCGTAATGTTGGAATGCGCTATGACAATTAATTCTTGACATAATTCTTACCTCGTTTTACTTACATCTGTTATATATATAAAGTATTTAATTTATACCTAATTTCAATAGAGTTTCTATTTGTTACAAAACTTTACAAATTCTTATTATAAAAGTATTACTTGAATTTGACTGTTTTTTAAATACAATAGACTTATGATATTAAAAACTTATGTAAATCCACCAATAGATAATAATAATTATCTACTTATAGATGAAGATTCAAAAGAAGCAGCTTTAATTGACTGCTCTTGTGTTAATGAAAATTTAAAAAAAGACCTTAATGAATATAAAGCTAATTTAAAATACATTTTACTTACACATGGTCATTTTGATCATATAGCAGGAATAAGACCTGATACAACAGCTCAAGTTGTTATGAATAAAAATGACTTAAATTGGCTAAATAAGGTTAATCAATATTTACCCATGTTTGGAATGCCTGAAATTACAATTCCTAAAATAGATATTTTTGTTGAAGATGGTAGCAAATTAATGCTTGGTGATAATGATATAAAAGTGATTCATACACCAGGACACACTCAAGGAGGTGTTTGCTACCTAGTTGATGGTAAATTATTCTCAGGCGATACAATTTTTAGAGAGTCTGTAGGTAGGACTGATTTAGAAGGTGGAGATTTTGACCAAATTATAGATAGCATAACTAATAAAATTTTTACCCTACCTCCAGACACATTAATTTACCCGGGACATGGCAGAATGACTTCCGTTGAATGGGAAAAAGAACACAATAGATTTATATAAATCTTTATAAAAATTTTACCCTGCAAGATTTTTAATGTAATAAAATATTTTTATAGAACATTAAGAGGAAAGATTATGAGTATATTTGAAGCAGGAATGATGGTATGTTTTGGAATAAGCTGGCCGATTGCAGCATATAAAACATACAAAGCAAAATGTGTTGAAGGGAAAAGCTTTGCCTTCTCTTGTCTAATTTTAACCGGATACATTTGTGGAATAATCCACAAATTATTCTACTATCGAGACTGGGTAATTTGGCTCTACCTATTTAATATGCTATTTTTAATAATTGATATGATTCTCTATTGGAAATATAAAAAATGCTAACTCTCATCAGAGAATAAAGATTTTACATCCTCCTCAAAGGCATCGAAATCGAATGTCTTTGAAAAAGTACCAACAATAATTGGGAAAAATATTATAATTTTTATAAATTTTAAAATAATTCTAAAAAGTGATTTCATAGCCATTATGTGATGCATTACTTCATAGTATTAATAATATATTACTTTAAAAATTATATTATGCAAGAAGTTTTTCCTAATTACTACGAAGTTATAACAAAAAATCTAAAAATACTTAGAATAAGTCAAAATTTATCACAAGAAAAATTTGCAGAAATAGTAGGCTGTTCTAGAGAATATATTAGCCGACTTGAGAATAATAAAGAACAAATCAGTTTACAAATGTTATTAAATATTTCAAAAATTTATAACCTAAAACCTGAAACATTTTTTAACATACAATAAAAAAACCGAAACAAGCGTTTCGGTTTTTCTTCTGATAATAATTGAAAAATTATCTTTTTGAGAATTGGAATCTCTTACGAGCTCTTTTTCTACCATATTTTTTACGTTCTTTAACTCTAGCATCACGAGTTAATAAGCCTTCAGCTCTTAAAACGTTTTTATATTCTTCATTAACTTTTAATAATGCTCTAGAAATACCATGTCTAATAGCAGCTGATTGAGCAACAATACCACCACCTACAGCTTTAACTCTTACATCATATTTATCTTGATTTTCAGTTAAAACTAATGGTCTATAGATCATCATTTCAACAGCAGGCATATTTCCGATATAAGCATTTAAAGTTTTACCGTTAATGAAAATTCTACCTTTACCTTTTACTAATTTAACAACCGCAACCGCACATTTTCTACGGCCGGTAGCCATAATTTCTTTAGAATCAGCCATTATTTAGACTCCTTTCCCAATACGATTGGTTTTTGTGCAGCATGTGGATGTTCAGGACCACAATATACTTTTAATTTAGTAAATTGTTGAGCTCCTAAAGTATTGTGTTGCAACATACCTTTAACAGCTTTTTCAATCAATTTTGTAGCATCTTTTTCTCTTACTTCTTTAACAGAAGCAGCTTTTAATCCACCTGGATAACCAGTATGGTGATAATAAATTTTATCTGTTTCTTTATTACCTGATACAACAACCTTTTCTGCATTGATAACGATAACAAAATCACCGGTATCAACGTTAGGTGTATATTCAGGTTTATTTTTTCCTCTTAAAATGTTAGCAACACGAGTAGCTAGACGACCTAAAATTTCGCCTTCAGCATCGATTACATACCATTTTCTTTCAACTTCAAGAGGTTTTGCTGAATATGTTTTCATTTCTGTATTTCCTTCTTTTCTACTTCACCTCGGAATTAGCTCTGTACATTCACCGAAATTTGTAAATAAAATTTACTTATTACTGTACCTCTTATATTGTACAAAATACTAATCCTTAGTGGTTGCTTTAGTATCTTACTTTCATTAAAGTCAATCCATAAGGACTAACCGTTCTACCCGCTTTTTTGCGGTCCTTTGCCTCTAAAACATCTTTCATATGTTCTACAGGCAATTTATGCCCTTCTATTTCTAGAAGAGTACCGACTATAGTTCTTACCATATTATAAAGAAAACGATTTCCTTCTAAATGAATAAAAACCCTATCACCTAGTTTTTCAACATCGGCTCTAGTTATAAAACAAACTTTGCTTGGGTTTAGCGTTCCGGAACTTTTAAAACTCGAAAAATCATGTTCACCTAATAAGAAGTTCAAAGCGTTTTGCATTCGCTCTACATCTAAATCGTACTTTACTCTTAAGATATCACCGTCATATGCTTGCTTATATCTTCTGTTTATAAGCTCGTATCTGTAATATCTACTCTTTGCAGATTTCTGAGCATGAAACGAATCAGGAACAATTCTTAAGTCACTTATAGAGATATCACTAGGCAATATTTCGTTCACATGATAGATAAAGTCTGAAGCAACAATGTCTTTATCATAATCAAAATGAACAACCTGACCTAATGAATTTACACCTCTATCCGTTCTTCCGGAGAAGATTGTTTTTATCGGTCTATTATCTGCGTTTTTAACGCCTATCAAAGTACAAATTGCTTTTTCTAACTCGCCCTGTACAGTGGGAAATTCTATCATTTTTCCATTTTCAAACTGAATTTGGCTTCCTGCATAGTTTTTCCCAATATACTGAACGTCTAAAGCATATCGCATTAACTATACCAATTGAATTAATGCCATTTCAGAAGCATCCCCTCTACGAGGTGGAAGTCTGAATATTCTTGTATAACCACCGTTTCTTGAAGAATATTTAACACCTATTATGCTAAATAATTTTCTTAAAACAGTTTGTTTTGCTAATTTTTTACCTTCTTGAGGTGCATCAAATAATTCGCCAGTTGCTGTATCAATAAATTGACCGATTTCTTTATCGAAGATATATCTTCCAGCCAATCTTCTTGAGTTCAAATCACCTTTTTTTGCCATTGTGATAACATTCTCAGCATATGGTTGAAGAGCTTTTGCTCTTGCCATTGTTGTTTTAATTTCACCGTGAACAAAAAGTTCGGTAGCTAATGAACGCAACAAAGCCTTTCTTTGGTCTTGTGCTTTACCAAGCGTATGTTTTTTTGTTTGGTGTCTCATTTTTTCTTTCCTTATATACTATTTACCTTATTTGCTATTCTTCAGTACTTGCTACAAAACCTTCTTCATCCATTTCTGGATTTGGAGCTAAGTCCAATCCAAAGTGATGTAATCTTTCGATTACTTCATCTGAAGATTTTTTACCAAAGTTTTTAATATTTAATAAATCATGTTCTGATTTCTTTAACAACTCAGCCATAGAATTTATACTTGCTCTTTTCAAGCAATTATAAGCTCTTACTGACAATTCCAATTCATCAATTGTAATTGAAGGTTCTTGTTCTACTACTTCAGAAACTTCTTCCTTAGCTACAACTTTTTCTTCAATTTCTCTTGTTGCTGGTTTTCCTGTTATAGAAGAAATTTGAACAAAATGTTCGATTAACAAGTCTGCTGCTTGAGTTAATGCTGTAGTTACATCAACTGTACCATTTGACCAAATCTCTAAAGTTAATTTATCGAAATCAATACTATCACCAACACGAGTATTTTCTACTTCGTAACTAACTCTTTTGATAGGCATAAATGTTGCATCAATAGGCAACATATCAATAGGAGCACCATTCTTGTTATTTCTTGGAACATCATTTGCAACATAGCCTTTACCTGTTTCAACCATAATATCAGCATGGAATGAACCACCATCAGCTATTGTACAAATTAACCAGTCAGGGTTTACAACTTTAACCCCAGCAGGTAACTGGATATCACTTGCTAATACCGGACCAGGTTTATCAATATCGATTCTTAATTGTTGAGGTTCTTTTGAATCTGTTTTTATTGCTAAACCTTTTAAATTTAACATTACATCGATAACATCTTCTAATACACCTGGAATTGCAGTGTATTCGTGAGTTATACCTTCAATTCTGCAAGAAGTTACAGCAGTACCTTCTAAGCTTGAGAGTAATACACGTCTTAAAGCATTACCGATTGTAGTTCCAAATCCTCTTTCCAATGGTTCTATAGTAAATTTACCATATTGTGAACCATCTGAACTGGTCATAGTATTTACAGTTTTAATTTTTAATTCCATATTAATCTCTCCTATTAGCCTATTTTGAATAGTACTCTATAACAAGTTGTTCCTTAAATTCAGGATCTAATTCTTCTCTTTGAGGAATTCTTTCAAATGTAATTTTTAAAGCATCTTTATCAACTGTAATCCAAGATGGAGCCATTGATAAATCAATAGCACTCATAACAACTTTTAAGTATTCGTTGCTTCTTGATTTAATTGTAATTACATCTCCTGCTTTTACTAAATATGATGGAATATCTACTTTCTTACCGTTTACAAGTACGTGACCGTGATTTACAATCTGTCTTGATTGTCTACGTGTTACACCAAAACCTGCTCTGAATAGAATATTGTCTAATCTTGATTCAAGTATTTGTAATAATATTGTACCTGTAACACCTTTTCTTCTTGCTGCTTCTTTATAATATTTAGCAAATTGTTTTTCACTTACTAAATAAGTAAATCTGATTTTTTGTTTTTCTGCTAAGTGAAGTGCATATTCAGATTGTTTTTTTCTTACTGCACCGTGTTGACCAGAAGCTGTTTGTCTCATAGATGATGTTAATGTTCTATTTGACAAATCTTTTACTCTTTTATTTCTAAATAACTTATTAGTTGGTCCTGTATATCTTGCCATTATTTATCTCCTTTTCTTTCTGCAGGGCATCTATGGTTTACTTTTTTGGCTTAAAAGCAAGCCCCTGCTATTTGAGTGAAATGTTTGGTGTGAATGGAAAAGAGCTCATATACAAAACAAAATTCCTCTTCACAAATCACACTTCACGAATTACTATACTCTACGTTTTTTAGGTGGACGACATCCGTTGTGAGGAATAGGAGTTACATCCTTAATCAATGTAATTTCTAAACCAGCAGCTTGGATAGCTCTGATAGCAGTTTCACGTCCTGAACCAGGTCCTTTAATGTGAACTTCTACTTTTTTCATACCTTGATCTATTGATTTTTTTGCAACCAATTCTGCTGCAGATTGTGCTGCAAATGGAGTACCTTTTCTAGCACCCTTGAAACCAGTAGCTCCAGCAGTCGCCCAAGCAATAGCATTACCTTGAGTGTCTGTAGAAGTTACTATTGTATTATTGAAGGTTGATTGTATGTGAACAACACCTTGTAATACATTTTTCTTTTCTTTTTTCTTTGTAGTTTTTGGTCTTGCCATTTTCTTATTCCTTATTATTTATTAGTATTTATTATCAATCTTTTCTTAATTTAGTGATTAGTGACTAGTGATTAGTAAATTGATTTGAGATTGTAATCACCTATTATTGACTAAACACTTGAATTATTTTTTCTTACCTGCGATAGGTCCAGTCTTTTTACCACGTCTTGTTCTTGCATTTGTTTTTGTTCTTTGTCCTCTGCAAGGTAAACCTCTTTTGTGTCTCATACCTCTGTAAGAGTTGATTTCTTGAAGACGTTTAATATTCATTGTTACTTCACGTCTTAAATCACCTTCTATATTGTATTCAGATAACGCACTACGTAATTCTCTGATATCATCTTCTGTTAAATCATCCGTTCTTAAATCAGGTGATATACCTGTTTTTTCAAGAATTTTTTTACTTCTTGCAGGTCCTATACCGTAAATATAGGTTAAAGCGATTTCTAGTCTTTTGTTACGAGGTAGATCTACCCCAACTAATCTTGCCATGTTTTCTTTCCTTTATATTAATACTTGTACCGTTTTACTTTTTATAACCGAGTGATTAGTGAGCAGTGAATAGTGAATTGTGACTAGAAGCTGTCCATCCATTATTCACACTTCACCAATTTACCCCTGTCTTTGTTTATGTTTTGGGTTTTCACAGATTACTGCTACTCTGCCTTTTCTTTTGATAACCTTGCATTTATCACACATTGGTTTTACTGATGATCTTGTTTTCATAACTTTTTTCCTTTTCTTATATTCTCTTTTACTATTATTTTAATCTGAATGTTATTCTACCTTTTGTTAAATCATAAGGTGTCATTTCCACCTTTACCTTATCTCCAGGTAATATTCTTATAAAATTCTTTCTTATCTTTCCTGATATATGTGCCAATATCTCATGCCCGTTCTCTAATTTAACTTTGAACATCGCATTCGGCATTGACTCCAATATCGTTCCTTCTATTTCTATTACGTCTTTTGCCATATCGTCCTCTATTTTCGGCTATCAAATTTCTGCATCTTTTACGACACATAGATTATATATTACTTGCTAAATTTCTCAATGCAAGTATTTCTATTGTTTTTATACCGATTTGTAAAGTTTTATTACTGATTGTTTTTTTATTCTTATATCTTTAATAGACCAACATTGTTTCTTATTTTTATTTCATTTTTACAACTTTATAATAGCTTTTCTTGATTTTATCCTATTATTTTTATTTCTTATATTTATAAAAACAATCAACAATGATTATAAACTTTTTCTTTTATAGTTGAGCTTTTTTATTTAGCAAATATTATATATTTATACATGTAGTTGACTGAAAGGGATTTAATTTATGCTAAGAGCCGGAATCGTAGGACTTCCTAATGTTGGAAAATCAACTTTATTTAATGCTTTAACTGCGACTAAGAACGCACAAAGTGCCAATTATCCGTTTTGTACAATAGAACCAAACGTTGGAGTTGTTGTTGTACCTGATGAAAGATTACAAATTTTATCAGATTTATGTAAAGCTAAAGAAATTATTCCAACTGTTATAGAATTCGTAGATATTGCAGGCTTAGTTAAAGGTGCAAGTAAGGGCGAAGGACTTGGTAACCAATTTTTGCATAATATTAGAGAAGTTGATGCAATAATTCAGGTTGTAAGATGTTTTGACGATGAAAATACCATACACGTTGAAGGAAAAGTAGATCCTATTTCTGATATAGAAACAATTAATACAGAACTTGCTCTAGCGGATTTAGCTTCAATTGAAAGACGTTTACAAAGAATCGCAAAACAAGCAAAAGGTGGTGACAAAGAAGCCGTCCTTGAAGAAGGAGCTCTTAAAAAACTTAATGAACTACTTCAAGAAGGAACATTCATAAATCTAAAAGACCACTTCTCAGAAGACGAAATTAATGTAATAAAACCTCTTAATTTAATGTCAGTAAAACCAGTTATATACTGTGCAAATGTTTCTGAATTTGATTTAAAAGATGGAAATGAATACACAAAAAAAGTTCAAGAGTACGCAAAATCTCATAATGCACAAACGGTAATAATTTGTGCAAGAATTGAAGAAGAACTTGTGGAACTGGGAGAAGACGGCGCTAAAGAATACTTAGCAGAACTTGACATAACAGATAGCGGTATAAATAAAATGATAAAATCTGTTTACGAACTCCTAAATCTTATAACATATATAACCGCCGGAGAAAAAGAAGTTCATGCTTGGACTATAACTAAGGGGACAAAAGCTCCTCAAGCAGCAGGTGTTATTCATACAGATTTCGAAAAAGGGTTTATTAGAGCAGAAGTAACTTCTTATAAAGATTTTGTAGAAAACGGATCTTATACCGCTTGCAAAGATAAAGGAGTTACAAGATTAGAAGGAAAGGAATACGTCGTTCAAGACGGAGATATTGTACATTTCCGTTTTGCTGTATAAAAAAAATGAACATAAATACCAATCAACAGATTAATTTTAAATGGAACAGAACTACGCATTTAGAAATGACTTTATTAGCCCTCAAAGATTCTAATATTGATATTTCAGTCCAAAGACAACTTGCAAGATATTCTCAAATGCCGGATCTTTCGAAAAAAGAAAGAGGATTTTACAATAACACTCATTTCTTTTTTCCTAATAATAAAAATAAAAGTTTTGGAATTGGTAAAAATAAATATAACAATGCTTTATCAATGTTCAAAGAACATTATCAAAATGCACTTATTGCAAAAAACAAAGAAGAATTTTTAAGAAACACAGGATATGCTCTTCACTATTTACAGGATGTTTCTGTACCTTTACATACTCAATCCGGTTCTATAATCCATAAAATTTTTAACTACAAAAAACACGGAGTATTCGAAAAGGGGAAAAAATCAGGAGCAACTTCCAAGCTTCCTACTCTTATTAAAAACTTTAAAAAAGAAAAACTTCAATACAACTCTCTTATTGATTTATTTATCGACACAGCAGTCTTTTCTCAAAAACCGGAATTTAAAGTTAGTTGGTTTAATAAGAACAAATGGCTCGATATTCAACAAAAATGTTTCGATAAAGGCACTAATGTTACCAGAATATTCATAGAAAAACTTATGAATTGCAAACCTGATTCTATAAATTTTTAAATTTTGCAGAATTTATAACCCAACCATCTGCTCGAAAATGTGCATAATTATTCTTACCACGATACTTCTCTGCTTTTGGACTTGTCTTTAGCCAATCTTCTAATATATTAATAGCTTTCTTCAAAAGTTCAAAACCATATTTTTCAAGTAGTGAACCATATTGATCCGGAGTTAATATTACCAATTCTATATCAGGAATTTGAATTTTATCATTAATACTATATCTTGGTCTTCCACCTTTTTGTCCATTTTTTACACTTGAAAAACCACTCATTATAAACAATCCTCCTTCGGAGCACCTAATTTTCTTACCAATTCTATAACTGTTTCTTTCATCCTACATTTCGAAAACTGACTCTGAAAATATACCTTATTCAAATAACACTTTGAACAATTACAACCAATCATATAACAATCCACTGCAGTAGGTGTCCAATTTTCTGATAATGTCTTACTACATGATACATTAAATCGATAACCCATTTTAATAGTCCTCTTCCCAATTCTAAACGTTATTACAATTGACAATATTATAAATATGTGTTTAAATATCTAATATAAATTTACACTTATGTATTACATTGTAAGACAATATGATACATAAGTCAATAACTATTTTACATTGGTGAAACATGAAACTTGAAGAATTAATAAATTTAATTTCAGAAAGAAATGGACAAGCAATAAATCAATCAATGCTTGCAGAAAGTCTTGGGATAACAAGACAAACAGTTAGTAACAGAATTAAAAATGAGAGTGAAGTTACAGTTAGCGAGCTAAAAAGAGTTGAAGAATTTTTTAAACTTAATATTCTAGCAACTCAAACAAATGATACACAAGAAATAACATATATTGATTACTATACAGATGTTTTTGCAAGCTGCGGTAATGGAAGTATAATATTTTCGAGTGAAAAAACAAAACTACCTATATCCACATCAATGATAAACGGATATTCAAAAAATAAATTATATTCAATGATAAACGCTTCAGGAAACAGCATGTCACCTACAATTGATAATGGAGACAAATTAATTGTAGAGCATTGGAACGGAAATCAAATACAAGATAATAAAATTTATGTATTTTGTTATAATAATGAATTTTTTGTAAAAAGGCTTTCAAAAAATTTAGATGAAATAATAATAAAATCTGATAATCCTGAATATCGTTCACGAACAATTAGTGGCAAATCAATAATAGATTTAACGCTAATTGGAAAAATTGTTGCAACAATAAAACAATTAGATTGACTTTAATCCTAGTTTGAAGTTAAATATCAGCTATGAAGATTATTATTTTTGGAGCAAATGAACTTGGTTTAATGATAGCTACCGAGTTCTATACTGATAACGATATAACAGTTATTGATGACGAACAATACAAGGTTGAAGCTTTTAATAAACTTGACGTTGGTTTTATTACAGGAAATGCTTCCAATATTGAAATATTAAAACAAGCAAAAATTAAAGATGCAGAAGTTTTTATAGCTTGTACGGCATCAGATGAATTAAACATTGTAGCTTGTCTTACCGCAAAAAGAATCAGTACTGTTAAAACAATTTGTTTTGTTAGAAAAGAAGAATATAAATATTCACTAGGTTTGGCAAAAGATGCGGAATACAACTGTGATTTTTATGTAGATAACGTTATTTGGCCGGAAGAATTACTTACCCAAGAAATTTTTAGAATAATTACTGTTGCAAAAGCACTCGATGTGGAACATTTTGCAGACGGTAGAGCTCGACTATTAGAATACAAAATTGCACCAAATTCCGTTTTAGTAAATGGAATGGTAAAAAATTGTAACTTTCCTAAGGATACATTAATAGTAGGGATTACAAGAGGTGACAAATTATTCATACCAAATGGAGAAACTGTTTTACATGAAAATGATAAAATTATTTTCATGGGGCTTTCTAATTCTCTAGATATTTTAGCCGGTAAATTTTTCCATGAAAAAGAATTTGTAAAAACTGTTGTAATAATAGGTGGCGGGAATGTTGGCTTAAAACTTGCAAAAAAGCTTGAAAATTTAAAATTGAACCTTAAAATAATCGAAAAAGATGATGCAAGATGCGAGTATTTAGCACAAGAACTTGATAATACTCTAATAATTAACGGTGACGGAACCGATTTAGAATTATTAAATGAAGAAGATGTTGCATCTGCAGATGTTGTAGTTAGTGTTACAAACAACGATGAAAAAAATCTGCTTTGTTCACTACTGGTAAAACATTTGGGAGCTAAAAGAGTTATCTCAAGAGTAACAAAAACAACAAATGTCACCCTATTTGAAAGAGTAGGAATTGATATAGCAATTTCTTCAAGAACAGCAGCTTTAAACGAAATAAAAAACAACATAAAAGAGACAAATATCGGTATTTTAGCAACAGTTGAACAAGGTAAAGGTGAAGTTTTAGTAATTGAAATTCCTGAAAACTACGAAACAAAAAAGATTATGGATATCAAATTACCTGCAAAAGCAATTGTTGGAATTGTACAAAGAAGAAAAAGAATTATCATTCCAAATGGAGCTACTCAAGTTATGAGCGGAGATAATTTAATAATCTTTACAACTAGTGAAAACGCTCCTATTATAAAAGAATTTTTTGAGGAAATAGCATGAGATTAACGTATTTAGCGTATTCTTTTAGCTTAACAATTATGTACTTTAGCTTTGTAATGCTAATTCCAATAATAGTAGCTCTATACTACCAAGAATACAATGCTGTTTTTCCTTTTCTAATTGCAGCATCAACAGCTTTTTTAATAGCAACGACATTAAAAAAAATAGTAAAAGGAACTTCTAGTATCAAAGGAATCAACGACATAAAAAAATCGGAAGCACTATGTATTGTGACTTTTTCTTGGCTTTTCGCGGGTATTTTTGCGGCAATGCCATACATATTTTTTGGAATTTCCCCAATAAATGCTTTATTTGAAGCAACATCAGGAATAACAACGACAGGTGCAACGGCTTTAACAAATTTTAATTATCCAAATGCTCTTTTCTTTTGGAGATCTTTCACGCAATGGCTTGGTGGAATGGGTATTATAGTCTTATTTATTGCAATTTTACCTCAATTTGCTATTGCGGGGAGACAACTATTTTTTGCAGAAGCTCCGGGACCAACTGAAGACAAATTTACTCCAAGAATAAAAAATACAGCAGCCGCTTTATGGAAAGTTTATGCAGGGCTTACATTATTAGAAATAATTTTACTAAAAATATCAGGAATGAGTGGCTTCGATGCAATATGCCATTCTTTTTCATCACTTTCTGGAGGAGGTTTTTCTCCAAAAAGTGAAAGTATAATCGGATATTCTCATACAATTATGTGGATTATTACATTTTTTATGTTCTTTGCAGGCGTTAGCTTTAACTTACAATATAAAGCTTGGACTAAATTAAATCCTCTGTACCTATTTAAAAATGAAGAATTTAGAACCTATTTTTATATAGTACTTGTCTTGGGAATATTATTAACGTTTTCATTATTCTCAAATATGGAATATAGCTTATTTGACAGCCTTACACATTCATTTTTTGGAATTTCTACTTTAATATCTTCCACAGGATTTTGCACTGCTGATTTTGCAAAATGGGATTATGTAAGTAAAATTTTACTATTCGCATCTATGATGGTAGGCTCTTGTGCCAGTTCCGCAGGTGGTGGACTTAAAATTATGCGTTGGCTTCTAATTTTCAAAATAATGAAAATTGAAATGACCAAAATATTACACCCCAAGGCTGTTTACAATATCAAAATAGGAAAATATTCCGTCCCGAAAGATATCATGTATCAAACTTTAATGTTTGTATCTTTCTATTTTACAATATTAGCAGTATCAGCTTTTTTAGTTGCAATCATTGAAAAAAATACAACAATTGGAATTACAGGAAGCGTTACTACGTTAGGTAACATAGGTCCTGGCTTTGGTTCTGTAATAGGACCTTTAGGAAGCTTTGCACCATTACATAATTTATCTAAAATTATTTTAATTCTTGATATGTATATCGGACGTTTAGAGTTAATCCCATTTTTAGTTTTATTCCAAAAAGATTTATGGAACTGGAAACAATAAAATTATTTTCTCTTCTTTCGTGTTAAAATATTAAATAATACAAACAAAGAGGATTAAGAAAATGTCTATAAAAAAAGTTGTAAAATATGGAGAAACTTCTCTTAGACAACCATCTAAAGAAGTACATAAAGTATCTCAAAAAATAAAAGTTTTAGTAGAAGACTTATTAGATACAATGTATAAAGAAAATGGAGTAGGTCTTGCGGCTCCACAAATAGGAGAAAATTATAGAGTTTTTGTAATTGATGTTTCAACAGGAGATGAACCATTAAATCCTATCGTTTTTATAAACCCTAAAATTATAAAAAAATCAGGTGCTGTAATTAGTCACGAAGGTTGTTTAAGTTTCCCCGAAGCTTTTACCGATGTAAGACGTTATGCAAATGTTATGGTTAAAGCTCTTGATAGAAACGGAAGACCATTCGTTCTTGAAGCTAAAGATGGAAGTTTACTTGCAAGAGCAATTCAACACGAATTTGATCATTTAGACGGTATTTTATTCATAGACCATGTAATTAATAGATTTGAAGCGGAAGAAGTCCTAAAAAAATGTAATCTTCCAAGTATCGATTTAGAAAAAATTCTTAATGAACCTGAATTACAAAAAGAAATCGATGTTTTACTGGAAGAAAAACTAAAAAAAGAAGCAGAACAAAAGAAAGAAAACTAAAGAAACTAGGTTTATAGTATGATAAAAATTGTTTTTTTTGGAACACCAAGCATTGGACTAAAATCATTAGAATATTTCCACGATTCAAAAGAATTTGAGGTACTTGCAGTAGTTACTCAACCTGATAAACCTGCCGGAAGAGGACATAAACTTACAGCAAGCCCTATCAAGCAATTTGCTATAGAAAATAATATTCAAGTATTCCAACCTAAATCTATTAGAAAAGAGCCTGATATCATAAACGAATTAAAAAAACTTGAGCCTGACTTTTTTGTAACATTTGCTTTCGGACAAATTTTATCACAAGAAGTTCTTGATATACCAAAGTATGAAACTATAAATCTACATGTTTCTTTATTACCTAAATATCGTGGGGCAAATCCTATTCAGAGAGCAATTATAAATGGTGATAAAGAAACCGGGATTTGCACAATGATTACAGAACTCGGCCTAGATTGCGGTGATATTTGTCTTACATACCCTATAGAAATTACCTCCTGTATGAATTGTATGGAGCTATTTGAAATTTGTGCTGAAAAATCTCCGGAATTACTTGCTAAAACTTTAATCGGTTTAAAAGAAGGATCTATAAAACCGACTCCTCAATGCGAAAATGGAGTATGCTTTGCAGATAAACTAACAAAAGAAGAATGCAAAATTGATTGGAATAAATCAGCAGAAGAAATCCATAATTTAGTAAGAGGAATTTATAAATGTCCCGGAGCTTATTTTGAATTTAGGGATAAAATTATAAAAGTTATGCAAACAGAACCTATTGAAAACACAGAAGACAAAGACTCTCAAATAGGAGAGTTTGCACATATTTCAAAACACGGAATAGATGTCAAAACTGGCAACGGCTATTTAAGACTAATCAAAGTAAAGCCTGAAGGAAAAAGTGAAATGTTTGCAAGAGATTGGGCAAATGGTATTGGAGTTAGACAATAACTAATTTTTAACTAAAATTCCATCCAATACTTTTAAAATTTCATCTAAGTTATCCATCAAAACTAGTTCACCTCTTAATTTTGATGCTCCTTGAAATCCATTTATATAATAAGGATAAAATTTTCTTACAAATTTAATCCCAACATTTTCACCCCTGAATTCGACTTCTTTTAAAAGATGTTTTTTCATATATTCAACTTTTTCTTCCAAAGTTGGAGCAGATATATATTCACCAGTATTCAAATATTTTTCAATTCTACCAATTAATGTAGGATCACCTAAAACACCTCTACCTATTGCAACACCATCAGCCTCAGATTCTTCAAGACACTGAACTGCGGTTTCTATTGATACAATATCACCATTAGCAAAAACCGGTATATCAACATTTCGTTTTAATTCTGCAATTTTCTTCCAATCAGCTTGACCTGAATACATTTGAGAACGAGTTCGTCCGTGAATTGTAATAAAATCTGCCCCTGCTTCTTGCATTTGTTGTCCAAATTCTACATAATTTAACTCATCAAAAGTATACCCTAAACGAAATTTTACACTCAAAGGAATTGTAATTTGAGATTTTACTGTCCTTACAATTTCTTGAGCCAGTTTAGGATTACGCATCAAAGCACAACCATCAGTTCCTTTTACAACTTTATTTACAGGACAGCCCATATTAATATCTATCATATCTGCAAACTTTTGAAGATAATTAGCACAAGATGCTATCATCTGCGGCTTATGTCCACTTAACTGATAAGAAATAGGAGAATGATTATCATCCCTTGCCACCATATCAGTTTCTTTTACTTGTGTCAAAGCTTCTGAACTTATCATCTCTGTTGTTAAAAGACAACTTTTAGAATGTTCTCTTACCAGCGATCTTAATACATAATCAGTAATTCCAGCCATTGGTGCAAGTGATACTCTGCTTGATATAAGGAGTTTTACATCTTTTGAGAATGTTTTTATCGTATTATCTTCAGCCAATTATATTTACCCCCCTATATATGGCTTTAAATCTTCCATCCTACTTTTTGCATATTTTAAATATTCATCATCTGTTGTATAACTTGAAATAAACTTCTGATAATATTTAAAAGCCTCTTTATAATTTTCTAAAGTATCATAATCAACTGCTAACATATAATTTGCAATTGGAAATTCATTAGAATATTTTAAAACATTTAAATAATCGTTAATAGCTAGTTTATGTTGCTTCTGCTCATCATAAATCAAGCCCCTATAATAATAAGCATAGGCATTTGAACTTTCTTTTCTCAAAACTTCATTAAATTTCAATAACGCATTTTGATAATTATTCTTTTCAAATAAATCTATACCTTCATTCAATATCGAAACCGAACCGTTTTGAGTAACATAAGACAATAATTCCTTTGCCTCGGATTGAGGATTTAATTTTATAGCCTTATTTAAATAATTTTCAGCTAAAGTCCAATTTTGCTGTTCTGAATACAAATACCCTATATAGTAAGGAATTTCAGCATTATTAGGATTAATTTTTTCAGCTTTTTTATAATACTCGATAGCATTATTATAATCTTCTAGTGCTTGATATGATGCAGCAACTCCCAACATAGAATCTTCTGTTGGAGGATTTATCGCTAAATACTCTTGAATAGCTTTTTTATAATCCTTATTTTCATAACTGGAAGAAGCACTTGCTAATCTTGTTGAAGTCAAATCTTTTTGTACATCTTGCAAAGTCTTTAATACTAAATTATTTGCAGGGAACTTAACTTTAGCATCATTTAAAACGGAAATCGCATTATTATAATCATCTTTGGCAACATAACAGATTGCTAAATTCACATACGCATCAACCTTTGAATTATTTTTACTTAACACAGATTTATATGCAGATATAGCTTCGTCTATTTTATTTTCTTTGTGTAATTTATAAGCATAATCATATAACTCATCCACAGAACCATTCTGTACTAAATAGTCAATATATTCATTTGGAGTCAAAGTGTCTTTCATAACTCCTGCAATTTCGGCTTTCGCACCTGCATTATTTGGATCTATTGATAAAATTTTTTTATACAAACCCAAAGCCGTTTTACTATCACCCATTTCTTTATAAACTTGAGCTTTATACAACAACGCTTGAGTATTATTCGGATATAAAGTTAATACCGAATCATAAGATTGAATAGCTTTCTGATATTCTTTTCTTTGTTGAAACAATGTTCCTACATTTAAACGAGTCGTAACATTAGAAGGATTTAGTTGTTCCGCCTTACCATAATAACTTAAAGCTGTTTCAAAATCACCTTGAGCTTGTTTTATCGCACCGATATTTGCATTTAATTCAGCATCACTAGGAGTTTGTGCCAACTTCTTTAAATAAATTCTCTCTAAAGCATACAAAACTTCCATATCGCCCTTAGAATTCGCTAAAGCTTCATTATACTGAACAACTGCTTCATCAAATCTACCCAACTTATCTAAAGTTCTTGCATACTTCATCCTTAAAACCCCGTCATTTGGTTTTAAATCTAAAGCAATCTTATAGTAATCAGCCGAACGTGGTTCATTCCCCAAAAGTTTTAACAAATCTGCTATTTGAGAATTAGCATCAGCTGCAAATTTTTCACTCTCACCTGCTTTTAAAAACTCATATGCTGCCGCAGAAAAATTTCCAATTGCTCTCAATTCTTCCGCTTTATTATATCTTGACAATGCGGTAGTATCAAAACTTATAACCTTCAAACATTGATTTAAATTATCCGTAGCTGAAGCTATCATACCCGCTGAATTTTGTACAGACTGTTCCTTTGTCGGATACATTCTTAAATAAAATAATGCACTTCTAAAATCGTTCGCAGCTTTTTCATAAATTTTTTCTTGATTAGCATAATAAGTAGCCCTAGCTAGATATGCATTAATTAGACCAATCCTAGCTGAATTATCTAAATAATTTATCCTTAATGCTTTTCTAAATTCAACAATAGAAGACGAATACTGATTTTGCATCAAATAATTTTGTGCAGCATTATAATGTTCTGCAAAAGCTCCAGTTGGAGCTGAAAAAACAGGTAAAAAACTACAACCTACAAATAACGATATAAAACAAACTGTCCCTAAAAACTTTTTTCTCATAACTACATATTACTATAATCTAAATTTATTGTGAATACGAAAGGAGTGGAATAGATTTTTGTAAAAATTTGTTAAATTTTGTAAATTTTTCTTGACAGCATGTTCCATGTACAAAAAAAATATAGTAGCATGCATGTATCAACTATCCCCAAATCTCCTCCCAAAATTATAAAGAGATAACTTACACTGACTCAAAATATTGAGTCAGTTTTTATTTTGACTTTTTCCAATTAAGCTAACAAATCTGAAAGTAAAATCGCATTTTCTTCTGCTTTTAAACTATTAGAAATACGATTACGCTTAATGTAAACTCTTAAAGCTTCTCTGATTAACTCACTTCTTGTTCTTTGTTCTGAATTTGCGATAGTGTCGACTTTACTCAAAAAATCGTTTGACATTGAAATTAATACTCTTGCCATATTCCCTCCAATCAAGCTTATTATATCATATAAATAAATTATTACAATATTATATCTTGTTTATATTTCAAATGTAAAGAATTTGTTACATTTAATCAAAAAAAAGCAATTTTACTAAACTTAAATACTTTTTATATACAAGAGTATAAAACGAGGTCTTAGAATGTATAACTTTTCATTTATAAACCATGATATGTTAAGCCCTTGCTGGGGAGATTCTTTTAGATTAAATTATAATCTAGGTCTTTCTCAAATAGCTTCTAATGCTAGTTTATTTATGACACCTACATTCACACCTTCTACAATGTTTGAATACCCTATGTTTGGGATGTATGGCAATGGTCTATTAAATCCTATGATGGCTATTAATCAAACAATGCAAAGTTTTGGTGGCGGCTGGAATAACGGATTTAACTTTGGAAATTTCCAAAACTGGTTCAACACTAATCCTTGGAATTGTGGTGGTGGCGGAGGAAATAGTTCCAAATTAACTGATAGTGAAAGAGAAGAATTAGCTAAAGTTAAAGATGATGTTGAATTCTTAAAAGGTTTATTAAAAGAAGTTAAAACAACAGCTAAAGATGATATTGACAGAGACACTTTAAGAAAAATCGAATTAGCATTAACAAAATCTTCAAGTGCAAAAACTGAACTAGAAAGAAACAAAGAAATTTTAGCAAGCTTACAAGAAGCTTACAAATCTATTGATAAAGACATCGTAAAAAAAGTAACTCCTACATTAGTAGAAGTTAAAGGTGATTTATATGAATCAGGATTTGACTTTAGCAATTCTGACAATAGCTACGAATTTGTACCAGATAAAGATCAAGTAGATAATACTTCTGATAAAGTTATTGCAATTTCTAGTGCAATAAATGATATTAGAAGTGCAAATAGAACTTGTAAAGAAGTTTCAGGTATTCAAAAGCACGAAGTTTTAAGAATATTAAGTGCTTGGAATGATCAACATAAATCAGATAATGAAAGATCAATCATACGTGCTATAAATAAACAAATCAAAGGTATTACAGCCACAGATGAAAAGAAAGATGTTGTAACCGGAGTAATTAGCCCGCTTGCAACAGCTTTAATGCAACAAACAACTTCTATATTAAATAGTAATAGTAAAAACTTTGAAAAATCTGTAAAAGAAGCTGTTGAAAAACAAATTAAAGATTTAACAGATGCTTTAAATAAAGCAAAAGACGAAGCAAATGAAACAAACTTAAATGATTTAGCAGATAAATTTGAATCAGTTTATTTATCAGCAAGAAAAATCTCTGCTATGAGTGCTCAAAAAGCAGTAGCAAACAAATATAGCTTTGTTGATAAAATCGAAACAGGAAGAGAAGACGACGTATTTACAGATGAATTATTCAAAAAGGCAACTATTGAAGATTTAAAAAAAGAAGGGTTCAATGGTGACGACTTAAAATTTGACAGCTTTAAACTTAAAAAGGCTAATACACCTGTTGATCCTAAAATTACTCCAGAATTCTTAGAAGAAAAAGGTTCAAAAGTTACTCTTAAAAATGCAAGAAGAGTTACTTTAAGAGGAGATTATTACAAATATGATAATAAGTATTACAAAATTGAAGATGGTAAAGCAAAAGAAATTACAGATGTAACAGAAGCTTCATCTACAGCAACAACAAAAGGGAATGAAAATAATGAACCTAAAAAAGAAGACATAGTAAAAAATGAAAATAAAATCAAAGCATACAAAGATGGTGAAGAATTAGTTGGCAAATTCTACGAATATCAAGGCAAAATATATAAACTAGATAGAGAAGGAAACCCAGTTCAACTAAACGGCGTAACTAAAAAAGCTTAAAAGAGGAGAATATTATGACAACGATAAATCATATTTATGAAGAAATTTTTAAATACGCTCAGAACGAACTTCCAACAGTTAAAGAAAGAGATTCTTTAGTTGATAGTATCTTTGAAAAACTTGATACTGATAAAGATGGAAAACTTAGTGAAAAAGATGGAATGAATGATTTTTATAAAGAAGCTTTTGGGCTAGATACAAAAACTTCTATTTCAAAAGAGCAACTAAAAAATGAAATTGAAAACATTGCTTATGAAATGAGTTTCATAGAAGACAGTAAGTTACCTGAAAATGATTTTTCATCAACATATGTAACGCCTGAAGAAGCAGAAAAAATTAAAGAGTTAGGAGCTGCAAATGGTGCTGCTGTATATAGACTTATTAATGGCGACACTCCTGATCACAACTATACAACTGTAAATAAAATCTTAGAAAAAATTAATAAAAACAATGTTGTAGATTTTATTCAAGGTTTTAATGTCGCTAATGGAGCTAGCCCAGAAGGTTTATTAGAATATTTGGACGATGAACACGATTCAGTAAATCCAATTAAAATGGAAAATAAAAAGAATATCATCACATCACTTCTAGAAGCTGCAAAAGAAAAAGGTTTAGAACAAGATGGTGATTACATGGAATTACAAACAATTTTAGAAATGTATAATTCAGACGGAGCATTTGCAGGACAAGAAAAATTTAACCAAAAAATGAATAGTAACTGGGAAAATATATGTAAATATTCTGCCTCAGGAGCGGCTAGTTGTGGAACTATCGGAGGGTTCTTGGGTGCTGGATTTTTTAGTTGGGCAACAGCTACTACAGGTGCAATTATTGGTGGAATTGGAGGAGCAATTACAGGATTCTTTGACCATAATACTTACAATGAAAGAATTGATGAATTAATGAATAGTTTATGCAAAAAAATAAACAATGCAAATTAAATTAAAACAGATGTAAGATAGGTATTTAAAACAAATTTCCGGAGGAATTTAATTCACCCTCCGGATTTTTTTATACTTTTTCCAAGATTATTTTTTCTAATTCTTTTACAGCATTTTCCACTGTATCATTTACCACCATATAATCAAACTGTCTAGAGTTTTCTATTTCCAGTTTTATTGAATTTAGCCTTCTTTGAATTGCTTCTTCTGTTTCAGTATGTCGACCTCTTAAACGTTTTTCTAATTCTTCGATAGAAGGTGGTGCTATAAATATTAATACCGCATTATCCATCAGCGATTTAACTTGTAAAGCACCTTTTGTATCAATTTCTAGAATAAGATTCTCGTCATTTTCTAAGCATTTTTCTACAAATTCACGTTTCGTGCCGTAAAAATTGCCTGAAAATTCTTCCCATTCTAAAAATTCATTATTATTGATACAGTTTTGAAACTCATCCTTACTCAAAAAGAAATAATTTACCCCATCAATTTCTCCATCTCTCTTGCCTCTCGTTGTGCAAGAAATTGAAAGTCTAAAATCTGAATTTCTGCGTAAAAATTCTTTTATAACGGTACCTTTACCCACACCAGATGAACCTGATATTACATAAAACTTCTTCATGAATCCTCCAATAAAGATTTGTGAACTACTGTTTCAAAAAGAACCTTTTCTGATGGTTTAACTACTATATTTTCTTCTTTTTTTTCTTCTTCTACAACTTGAACTTTTTCTTCTTCTTTTTTTATAATAAAATCTTCTTCCATCACCTTTTTATCAGAATTCTTATTTTTAAAATTCGCTATCAAATCTTTTATTAAAACCGGCATGTCTAATTTAGAAGTACATATTTCTAAATAGCACATTTTGTTCATAATTTGTGTTACTTTCAAAGCCTTATCAAAATCTTCTTCAGTAGTAACCTTTGTTGACCAAACTTCTCCTTCAAAAACTCTTGCAAACTTTGAATAATTCATTTGAACAATATTATTAAACTCATCATCAACATCATTTGATAATACTCGCTCTATCGTATAACCTTTATTATTAAGAACAATCACGATTGGTTTTATACCAAATCTTAACATATTACCAATTTCCATAGCTGTCAACTGATGAGAACCTTCACCCGTTATCAAAACAACTCTTGAATTAGGTTTAGCTAAAGCTACCCCCAAAGTTGCAGGCGTTGCCCAACCAATTGAGCCCCAAAGAGTTTGAGTCTGTATATCAACATTTTGCGGGAATTTTATTTGTACCACCCCTTGTGGAATAATTCCTGTCTCAGCTACCACTATATCATTTTCCTTAATAAATTCCTGTAACCTTGGATAAATATATTCAGATGTTAATTCCTTATTAGAAGCTTCAACTTTTTCGTATCCAATAATTGGTTTTTCTATTTCGATTTCTCTTGTTTTAACTAACTTTGTAACAGAATCTAAAACATCTGACATTTTTACATTATCATATCTAATTCCGTCAACATAAGTATATGTACCATAAATTGCAATATGATTATCTAATTTATAAGGAAGATTAAATCCGTAAGAATTTAAATCTGTATAAACAGGACCTACTGCTATTAAACAATCCGTATCATTGACAGCTTTTTCAGCAATCGGATTTTTAAATTTTGAGTAATAACTACCCAAATACTTATCATAATCCATATCAATAAGATTTGTACCCATCAAGAAATTTGTAACAGGTATAGCAGATTTTTCAACAAATTCTCTATATTCAATCTTTGCATCAAACCTCTTAATCAAAGAATCACCTAAAATTACAGGATTTTTTGATTCATTAATCTTTTTAGCAATTTTTTCCGAAACTGTTTTTAAAATATCTTCATCACTAAACCATTCATATGAAACATCTCTATCTTGAATTTCCATTTCTGCAATATCAACAGGGATTGCAATATATACAGGTTTTCTCTCTTTTACAAAAACTTTAAAAATCCTATCTATTTCTATTTTTGCATTCGCTTTATTTAAAAATGCAGTTGTTGCTGTAACATTTTTAAAAGCTTCTGCAAAAGCAAAATAATTCACATCCTGAAAATTATGATGAACTCTGGTTTTATTTTCAATTAATTTTGTAGCAGGAACTCCAACAATGCTCATAACAGGAATATTTTCAGCCATACTACCTGCAATAGCATTTATAACACTTAATTCTCCTACACCATATGTAGTGACAACTGCCCCAAAACCTTTTATTCTAGCATATCCATCCGCGGCATATCCAGCATTTAATTCATTAATACAGCCCACCCATTTTGTATTTGGATTATTTTCTACTGCATATAACATATTAAAATTATAATCACCTGGAAGCCCAAATATATGATTAACACCCAACTCTTCTAACTTTTTTACTAAATATTCGGCTACTTTCATTTGCAGTCCCCCTCGATTTGTGACAATTTTATCACAGCAAAAAATCTATTTCCAGTAAAGATTTTATAAAAATTTCATGTTAAAATCATTACATTATGGATAAACTTTTTTCAGATAAAATTAATATACTTAAAGCATTAGCAATAATACTTGTTGTATCAGGGCACTTAGAATTTAGATTTTTTGACATGTTCCCGCCTTATTCTTTTCAGTTAACATTATTTTTCTTTATTTCAGGAATGCTTTTTAAAGACAAATACTTAAATAATGTAGGAGAATTTATTAAACGCAGAATAAAAAGCCTGCTTGTTTTATATTTTCTATATTCAGCTTTCTATTGCATTGTTACAATAATAATTGAGAAACTTACCGGAAAATTTTGGGGAATGGAATTAAGTTTCAAAAACTTCTTTATAACCCCTTTTCTAAATGGACATCAATTTGATCTTTCTTGTCCTATGTGGTTTGTAATGCAATTATTTATTACTATGGTAACTTTTCTATTCTTGCAAAGACAGTTCAGAAACTTACCTGAAAAAATAAAATTTGCTATTTATACATTAATGGGATTTTCTGCAATTCCACTATCTAAAATATTCACTCCTATTTTATTTTCAATAAATAACTCTAATACCTTAACTACAATTAATCCAGTTGCTTTAATAATAGTAAGAACATTATTTTCATTATTTTTCGTATATTTAGGACACTTCTATACAACTAAAATTGAAGGGAAATACAATATTTTCACTCCTAAAATTTTAGCTTGGGTAATTTGTATTCAAGCAATTTTATGGCATTTTAATAGAGATTTTAATCCAACACATGGTATCGGTCTAAGCTATGTACTTGTTTGGGCAAGATTTGATTCTCAAATTATTGTTCCAGTTTTAACAAGCATTACAGGAATTTGGTTTTCGCTATTTTTCATACACGTTACATATGACTATTTAAAAGATATAAAATTCATTAAAACAATTGGTGAAAACACATATCATATTATGGCAAACCACCTTTTTGTTATGTTCATAATAACTGCCATTATTTTTAAAATAAATGGAATTCCATATGAAGAAAGAAATCTGCACAACATTTATTGGATTTATAATCCGGTACAAAATACATATTTATATTTTGTACTTACGATGCTTATTTCAACTTATTCAGGAGTTGTACTCAAATATATTAAAAGCAAAATTCCTTTTATAAAAGAGTTATAATTACAAGATTTCTTTTATAAACTTCATCCAAAGGAAGAGTATATTCAATAATTTCAGAAACTTTTGCATTATATTTTTTTAAAACATCCTGAGCATTTTCTAATTCTATTAACGCTTTTTTTGATTTGTATGCAATAAAATACCCATTTTTTTTCAAAAGTGGAAGTGCATATTCACAAATTTTTGCTAAATCAGCAACAGCTCTACTTGTTATAATATCAAACTTTTTATTTTTAATATTTTCAACCCTATCGCATATTGTTGATAAATTTTTAAGACTCAATTTTTCTTTTAAATTTTCTATAGAATTAATTTTCTTTCTAATACTATCTATTCCCACTATTTTAAATTGAGGATATTCAATAGCTATCGGAACACAAGGAAATCCTCCCCCACATCCTATATCAAGAATTTCAGCTTTTTCTATTTTATATTTTTCGAAAAACATTTTTATACTCAAAGAATCATAAATATGCTTTTCATATAAATACTTTTCATCATTTTTAGAAATCAAATTTAACTTCTTATTTTCTTCTAAAAAAGCTTTCATATAATTCGTAAAATCGGATTTTATATTATAATTACTCATATTTTTTCTCAAGTTCCTCAAAGTCAGAAGATTTCATCCTCAATTTCATATCTTTAATTCGTTGTTCTATTTTATTAACATCAACAGTTGTTCCTAAATTAATCGCATATTTTCTTGCTTTTAAATATTCTATCAAAGCTTTTTTGTTTAAAGATATATTATCATAGTAATAATCCCCAAGAGCCAATGATGATTCAACTAAATAAAAATCTTCATTTATAAATTCTGCACACTGTTGAGCCTCTAATAAATAATTTAACGCTTTTTTATCATTTTCTTCTATAGCTATTTTTGCCAAATAAGATGACGTGTAATAAATCCCGTCATAATTATTATTACTTTTTTCTATTTTATACGCTTTTTCAAAACAATCCCTCGCATCTGAAAAATTTTCATTATCAAAATAACAAGAGCCCATATTAGAATAAGCTAAAGCCTTATATTGATTATTTGAATTTATAGAAATACATTTTACATAGTATTCTAAAGCTCTTTGCTCATCACCTTTATCATCATTTGCCAATGCATACTTAAAATAGAGTTCCGCTAGTGTTTCATCCTGCGTATTCTCATCTAATGAAGTTAAAGCCTTTTCATAATAAGAATAAGCCTCCTCCGGAGAATTTTTTGCCGAATATATATTTCCCAACAAAGTACAAGATTGAACCATTAAAGATTGAGGAGTATCTACTGAATAAATAACTTTTTTTATAGTTTCTACAGCTCTCTCTAACTTATACATCAAATAGTATAAAACAGTAAGTTCATAATACAAATAATTTAAATTTATTACTTCATTATTCTGCTTATAATAAACTTCTACAAGCTCATAGTAATGTTGAGATTTAGAATATTCCTCTATTTCTTTATATAATCTAGCTAAATCCAACCTTGCTTCGACAACAGTCATTAAACCAATATTATCTAAATCTATAACTTTTAAAAATTCTTCAATTGCCTCTGTATATTTTTTGTCTTCTTGTAATTTTTTAGCTTTTTCCAATATAGAAGTTAAGTTATTATCTTCAACAATATTTTTAACGTTTTGATTATTATTTACACAAGAAAACTCTTCTTTTTTTTCATCCACTTTACTAAGCTTAACTTTATTATTTTCTATATCATAAATTCTATTATTATGGAACTCTATCTCTGCTCTTAAAGCTTGTCTTGAAATAAGAATTTCTCTAGACTGAATAGGCTCCTTTAGTTGCTTTTCATAAATACTAATAATATATTTACGTAATTTTATTTCTGTTTTAACAGGGATTGAAATATCTATATTTTGTAAAAAATAATCCTGCACATATATAACTTCATTAACAACAAATATCATTAAATTAGCTTTTAAATATTCAATAGAAAAATCATCAAAAAGTTCAAAAACAGCTAAAGCATTATAAGAAATTCCATGTCTTATCAAGCACAAAAACCAAAAGAAATTTCTAATCGTTGTCGGAATAAGATTTATATAAGTCATTCCTAAATATGAGTCCCAAGATATACCCGACTTTACATATTTTTCCAAAAATTCATTTAAAGAAATTTTCATTGCCTGAACAATCTTACAAGCCAAAGCAGTGTAATAATAATAACCTCTCGTATACTTATAAAAATCATTCAAAGTAATCTCACTACAAGTTATACCATTTATTTCCAAAAATTCTTTAAAAATATCTTTTGAAAAACCTTTTAAAAAAATATTTCTTCCAACAGGAATTCCAGAAAAAACATTTTGCAACAACCCCCTTGTTGAAAACAAAAACTTTATATTATCATTTTGATTTAATAACTCTTCAAAATAATCTGAAATCAAACTTTTATTTTCTTCTAAAATATCATCGAAAGAATATAAAACTATAATAAAAGGTTGTTTTATTGAAGAAATGTACTGACTAAATTTTAAATTTAATGTCATTATTTTTGCATTAAAACTCACAATATTTGACATTGAATTTTTTTCAATAACACTATTAAAAAATAGCAAAATATCATCACAAACAGTAGATTCTTTACAATAATACTCTAATTTTATAACATCACTATTTACAAAATCCATTAAATAATTAATAAATTGCCTTTTTCCAGTACCCAAAAAACCATGAATATACAATAACTTCTCATCTGTAGATAAAAAATCTACAGCTTTTATAAGTTCAGCATAACTATTCTTTAATAAACTAGGATTAATCTTTTCTGAAACAGGTAACTTTATATTTTCAATATCAATATCTTTATTTAAGAACTCATATTTCATACAAAGATTTTAAATGATTTAAAGACAATTTGCAAATATTTTGATATAATTCAAAAAGGAGGATTTTATGATATTTAAACTTATAGAATTAGGAATTATTGGATTAATAGCATACCTTATCGGATCAATTCCAACCGGCTATCTAATTGTTAAAGCAAAAACCGGAGAAGACATTAGAAAAATTGGTTCAGGCTCTACCGGTGCAACAAATGTAAAAAGAGTACTAGGGAAAAATTACTTTTTCTTAGTAATGTTTCTTGATGCCTTAAAAGGAGCTTTACCAGTAATTTTGGCTAAAATATTTGCAACCGTAGGAACTTCCATTGGAATAGCTCCTATAATTGCAGCAATTGCAGTAATAATTGGACATAGTAAATCTATATTTTTACAATTTAAAGGTGGAAAATCTGTTGCATCAGGCGTTGGAACTATTCTTGCTCTTAATTGGATAGCAGGGTTAATAATAGCCATTGTATGGGGAATTATTACATATTCAACTAAATATGTTTCAGTCGGATCTATAATTGCGTTATCACTTTCACCTTTTATAATGTACTTTTTACATGCTCCAGTTGCATATATTATATATTGTTCTTTAGGTGCCATTTATATTGTATATTTGCATAGAGAAAATATAAAAAGATTAATACAAGGATGCGAAAATAAAGTAAGATAATAAATAATTAATAAACAAAAATAGGAGGTTTTTAAAACCTCCTATTTTTTTGTAACTTAAACTATGCTTGAGCTTCTTCTGAAGCAGGAGCTTCAGCTTCTTCAGCAGCTTTTGCTGCTTCTTCTGCAGCACGAGCTTCTTCTTCAGCTTTCTTAGCTAAAGCTTTCTTTGACAATTTAACTTTTTCAGATTTTTTGTAATTTAAAGAACCATCTTCATTACAATTTGCCATCAAATATTTAACAGTATCTGTAGGTTGTGCACCTTTTTTTACCCATTCATTAGCAGATACAATATTCAATTTCATTTCTTTTGTTTTTGGATTGTAATAACCTAATTCTTCTACAGGTTTACCTTCTCTTTTTGTTGTTGAATTAATTACAATAATTCTGTATGTTGGAGCTTTTTTTGCACCTAATCTTTTTAATCTGATTTTTAACATTTCTTTTTCCTTCTTTTATTTTAGAAATACAAAATTTGACTGCTGATTTTATATTTCACATACTACCATAAGAATATAGCCGCTTATTCTTATATCAAACAGATTCAAGAGGATATAATCTGTCCAACTATAGATAACCACAAAAACAGTTCATAATCAATAGAAAAAGTTATTTATTAAGAAATTTTTACGTTTCGAGTTTGCGGAAAAATTGACATTTTTCTCGCAAACTTCTTGGAATGGTTTCGCATCTGGTAGTGTGTGCTATCCCACACACTACCAGATGCTCACACACCTAAAATCGGATGTGAAAAATCTCCAAAATTTGCGAGAATGAGCTTTTGTTCTTTGTACAATGCTCCTGCTCTCGCCAGTCAATTTTTGAGATTTTCCACATCCTCTATCTTTAAATATTAAAACTTTTTCTAGAACCCTCTTCGTGATACAAACCACCACCACAAATTGTTTCTATAACCTTTAAAACAAACTCTCTTGAAGCATCCGAGCTATTCAAAAAGAATTCTCTATTTGACAAATGCCTAATTTTAAATATTGAATTTTGAGCTTTATCAGCAGGAACAAAAAGAGATGCAACCTCCTTATCCAACAAGACTTCCATCATCTCATTTCTTGATTTAATACCTTCCATAAGCTCATTATAATTTCCGTTTATAGCCATTATACGACCGGAAAACATTGGAGCAGCACCCTCTCTAAACAATGCTTGAGGCTCATAATTACACCTTGTGGTTAAACTTATTGTATGCCACAAAATATTTATTACAACCACGCTTTTTTCTTTATCATATTCGACATAAATATTTTCAGTAGTTATTCCTCTAGCTGAAAAAGACTGCTTCAAAGAATCTGCGATAGCCTTTAAGTTGTCAATCATTTCTGAAAAAATCTCTGTAGTATTCAAAGTCGCACGCTGGTAATCCAAAAACTGCTTATACATATGACTTGAAACAAGCCCTATTCTTTCTTGGATTAGCGAGGATTTTCGAAAAGATGTTTCCATATTATTAAAATTTTCGTAGCCTTTACTCAAGTTTATAAAGCCTCCTTATATAATTGTACACGCAAAATGATAAGTATGTAAACATGATATGTTAACTTTTGTAAATTTTTTACCAAATTATGTTATAAATTTTTAAAAATGTGGAACGGAATTAATGTAGGAAAGGAGTATTAAAAATGGAAATTTTAAATTTAATATTATTCGGATGTATTTTTTATATAGCATTAATTGGAATACCAACTCTTTGCGAAAAAAAACATTAATTCATCAAACGAGATAATTTATCACCAGATATTGCGATTTGGAGTTTTTGTTCTTCTGATTCAATATTTAGGGATGTAATATTCTGTGCTTTTATGATGTCAATAAAGAGTTTTTCAAAAAGTACATAAAAGATTTTTGCTTGATTATCATACTTCTGTAATAATGCCAAAGTATCATTCACCTGCAATAGTGCTTCTTCTGTTTTATTATTTTTTAATTTTAATAATGAATCAAAATATTTAGTAAGAATATTAATATTAAAAATTGCACTATTTTTGGAAAATTTTAATATATCATCATATATTGCTTGTGCTTTTTGTATAATACCAATATTGGCATAAGAATAAGCAATCAGTAAATCACAAAACAATTCCAATTGTTTTTGATTTATATTCTCAGCTAAAAGTTTTGCTTGATAGATATTTTGAGCAAATACTTTGTAATCATTCTTATGCTCACTAAACTCTTGTAACAATAAATATACTATTTTGGCAAAAGCAGAAGAATTTTCAATATTTGTCGGAACAAAATCTTTTCCATTTAAATAATCTCTTATAGCAAGAATACAATCTTTATCTTCTAATTCATCACCTAATGCATTTTTTACATTATCAAAATATTCTTCCAAATCATCATCCATAATTAAAACTTTTGCTAAACCAACCAATCTGAAAGTTTCAAATAAATGTTCCATAAATAAATTTATTGAAAAACTATTAGGTTTTATCTTGTCAAGGATTTCAGGCTGCAAAACATTCAGAATATCATTAGCAACTTCTACACACTGAACATAATCTCCTATATTATAAAGAATCTCTATATTAACTAATGATAATAAGAAAAACTTAACATTTAAAACCCCATTAACCAATAAAACAGGATTTTCCATTCTTGTATAAATATTATGTAACAAAGTCAATGCATCCGTGTAATTTGAAGAAATCAAAGCTCCTTGAAGCATTAAATTAGATAATTTAGAAATTTTTTCATCATCATTCTTTTCAAAAGCATCGACTAAAAGAATATTTTCTATAGAATAAATTTTTGAAGGTGAGTAATTATATAAATTTAACAAAATATTTTCATACACTTCCTTCTTATTTTCTTCTAATTCCTCTTTGGTAATATTAGATTTTATATTTTCTATTAAAGACAAAAAGCCTAAACAATTTTTTAAATACGCATCAAAATCTCCAACTGCCATAGAAAACTTTGAATTTTTCCATAAAATTAAATACTCTTCTTTAAAGATTTCTAACTTACCTAATATCAACAAAGTAGTTGTATCGTCTAATTTAGAACCTATTTTGGCTAAAATATTTTTACAAATAAAAACTTCTGCTTCTCGTTTCAAGGAAAGTTCTAATGCTGATTTCATAATATGATAGTCATTTAAATATACAATACCATTTCTTTCATATACAAAACCTAAATTTTCCAATAAAGAAATATTCTTTTTTATATCTTTTACCCCTAAAGCTTCCAATGTAAGAAAATCAATTCTTTCGCCCAAATAATAAAAATAGGCTAATATCATAGAAGCATCCTGATTTTTTGAAAGATTTTTTAATCTTGCCTTGATAAGTTCCGGTAATTTAATTGGTAAAATCAAAGATAAATTATCTTTTACCAATAAGCGATTTTCAAAATTTACTAAAATCCCCTTTTCCATAAGGTACTTAATAGCATTGTTAAAATATAACAAAGAACCATTAAAATTCTCAATGATTTTTTCATAATAAAAAGATTGAATAAAATCACTGGCTTCCTCTTTTATATTGGATAAAATAGAATCTATATCTGTTTTTTCTATAATATATTCAGAATAAAGTTCCGTTCTTAACAAATTCCTAATTTTATAATGAACAGGAAATTCCAAAGATGTTATAAAAACAAAAAATGGAACAATATTTTTATATTTATCAAAATATAGTTCCAAAGTTTGGATCGTTGTATCATCTAAATATTGAAACTCTTCAAATATTATCACATAATCCTTAAGTAAACTCAAAAAGCCGGAAAAATCCTCCATATAAGCAAATCTTGCATCTTCGGGAGTTGAAGCTTTTCTTGAAATTCCATTTATCAATTCAACTATAGAATTAAAAGTTTTTAGTTTAGAATTTTGAGGAGCTAACGAATTACAAAAAGACCACTCATTAAAATCCTTAAATATCTTCTCAAATACACCCCAAGGTTTAAAATTTAATTCTTCTGAACAAACAACTCTTAAAACTTTTTTATTTTTATTTTCAAAATACTTTACCAATTCTGAAGTTGAAATTCTATTCTCAATATCTGCTCTTATAGAAATTATCTTATTATCATCCAATTTATCCAATAAAGAAGTTGAGTTAGTTTTATAAAAATTAGACTTCGCATTAATATCAAACACCTTAAAAGAATAAACATCATCAGATTTTATCTGAACATTTTTATTAATTTCAGTCCTTTTTACATCAGTAACAAAATCCTCTTGTTTAAATTCATCCGGAGGTAAAACATAATTATCTAACAAAATTTCATAATACGAAATATTTTGCCCATTACTTTCTACTGTATATAAAGAATCCGTTTTATAATCCTTACTTACACAATCATAAGAAAACTGATCTAGAATAACTTGTATTCCTTTCAAATATTTTTTATCTTGTTTTTTTGTATTTAAAAGTTTTATATCATTCTGTAAAGTTGGTAATATCAATAAATCTGAAGAATTCTTTTTTATTATTGAAATATTCAATTTTAAAGAAGTTCCTAATTCATCAATAATTTTTTGATTTATAAGAGACAACGAATTAACTATTTTTAAAGCAAACCTCACTGCTTTGTTTACAGAAGTCGGAAACGACAAATCTCTATTATAATTAACTACAAAAACATCATTATATCTAATTATAGTAGCATCTATATCTTTAAATTGAGCCGTTAAAATATTATTTAATTTGAAATAAAACTTTGAAAATAAATCTTGAGAAGCGAGTATTTTTCTAATATTTTTAAGGGCAGCAAATTTTATTACAAGTGATGCAAATTCATCAGATTCACATTCTTGAAGAGCTAGACTTGATTTTATTAAAAAACCACACTTACATTTATCTTGAGAAGTTGAAACAGTCTTACCGCATTTGGCACATTTTGTCAAAATTATATACCCACAGTCCTCACAAACAGAAGAGTGATTCATACTACCACAATTTGGACATTTTAAAGATATAACTTTTTTACAAAACGGACATTCTGTAGATTTATCAGGAATTTCTCTTTTACATTTTGGACATTTCATAGTTTTGATTATAGCCTAAAGTTTGGATTTATGCTATACTTAAGGAAATGTAATTTTAAAATGGAAGAGAAAATAATGACAATTATATCAATATTAATAGAACCTGCAATTCTTATAATAACAGTATTTTTTCTGTTATTCATAATGACAATACTAAAAAATTATAGAAAAGTTAAATTAAATTTGTGTTCAATATATGAATACTTAAAAACTTTAAATAAAAATGAATTATCATACAGATATCAAGAATTAGATAAATTTATGAGTTCAAACGACTTTACAAGCACTGCTTGGGAAGATTTCAAAAAAGCACTGATATTCCCGGAAAAACTATATGTAGCATCACAAAATGCTAATAATGATAATTACAGACCTGAGATTTATTTAACCCTTGATGCTTCTTATTTTTTCAATGAAGAATCTCTTATTTATTCAAAGATTAATCACAAATTCATACAAACAATGCCAACCCTATTAACAGGTTTAGGTCCATTTTTTACATTTTTAAAAATGGCAATTGCATTTACCGAAGTAAACTTTGCTATAGAATCTAATGTAGGAAATTCCCTAAACGGGCTTATTGCCAACATTCAAATAGCAGCACTTTGTTCTGTTTTTGCAGTAGGATATTCTCTTGCTTTTATGTTTATTGAAAAAATTCTATACAATAAAATGTGTAAGAAATATTATTTACTTATTCAAAAAGAATTGATACGTTTATTTGATGTTGTAACTAGTGAAAAATTCTTAATCGATCTAGTAAAAGAATCGAAACTTCAAAATATTACTAATGAAAAAATCCTAAAATCATTACCTGAAGACTTTGCAAAAGCCGTTTCTAAAAGTATTAATGAAACCACTACACCATATTTAGAAAACATATTATACAGCTTAAATAAATTAAACGAGCAAAACTCTAAAAACTCTGGTGGAGATATTGTTGACAAACTATTTTAGAATTCAAAAAGGATAAAATGTGAGATTAAAACTAAAAAAAGAAGATAATAGCCAAGATAATATATTTTGGGTAACAATGACAGATTTAATGACGGCACTGGTGCTTGTTTTTATGGTTTTATTTTTTTATACATATATGACTAGTACGTATGAACGGTTAGAGAGTGGTATTGAACAACAAAAAGCCGCAGAAAATTTAGAGAAATCTTTAAAAGAACAAAATATAGAAGCTACAATTGACGGAAACAAAGGTATTGTAAAAATATCTGATTTAGAATTATTTGAAATAAACAGTTACGAATTATCAGAAAAAGGGAAAAAATATCTCAATAAATTTGCTCCTGCTTATTTTAATTCATTATTCACAAACGATTATCTTAATAAAAATATTGCAAAAATCATAATACAAGGTCATACTGATTCACAAACATATAAAGGAAAATTTTCCGAAGACGAACAATATATGAAAAATATGGAATTAAGCTTAAAAAGAGCATATTCTGTTGCAAATTATATGATAAGTACCCAATATAACAAAGATAACGGAAACAAATTAAGAAAAATGATAATAGTGGAAGGTGCAAGTTATTCTTCACCAATACTTATTAATGGGAAAGAAGATTTTGCAAAGAGCAGAAGGGTTGAATTAAAACTTGTTATGAAAAATGAGAAAAAGCAACAAGAAATAACCCAACAAGAGCAGAAATAATAATATAAATTATTGGATCTTTTTTAGAATTCCAGCTCATTATCAAAAGAACCCCCAACAAAACCATAGCTTTTAAATCTTTGATTTCAGGTTTTAAAAGTCCTAAAGCTACAGAAGTTAAGAGTGCACAACTTATTGGTTTTAAGGTTGCTATAATTGATTTCACATAAAAATTATCACTAAATTTTCTTAAAAGTTTCGAAACAATTATTACAAGAAATAAAGAGGGTAACATCTCTGAAGTTGTAGCAAGAGCAGAACCCAAAACACCAGCTGTTTTAAGTCCAGCATAAGTTGCTACATTTATACCAACAGGTCCAGGAGTGATAGATGCCACCGCAACCATTTGGGTTAACTCTTCTAAAGAATACCAATTATAAACCTGAGAAATATGGTATAAAAAAGGAATTGTTGCATACCCACCACCAAAAGAAAACAAACCTATCTTAAAGAATTCTAAACAAAGATGAAGAAAAATCATTCTTTTTCTCCTTTTCTTGTTTTTTCAAAAAATCTTTTATAAAAAACACCAAAAACAGTAAATATTAAAATTGTTTGAATTGGTGATAATTTTATAAAAATCAATCCTAAAAGAGCAAAAGCAAAAATAACATAGAAAAAGAAATCTCTTATAGATTTTTGCCACATTTCTCTAACTGTTAACATTATTAAAGCAATAACAGCGACTCCTACCCCCCATAAAGCGCCTTGAACATATGAGTTTTCGGTTAGAGTACCCAAAATAGATGCTAATAAAACAATGCACAAAAATGGGACAGATGTAATACCAAACATTGCAACAACTGCACCCCATTTACCTTTAAGCTTATATCCTATAAACATAGAAATATTAGCGGCTATTAAACCCGGTAAAGATTGACTTATCGCAAAATAATCTATTAAATCATCATGAGATATTAACGCACGTTTTTCAACAAATTCACTCGTCAAAAGAGGCAAGATTACATACCCACCTCCAAGCAATAATGCTCCAATTTTAGTAAATATTAAAAACAATTCTATTAATGACATTTTACTAACTTACGACCTAATTTATTAATCAATTCTTCATCTTCTTTAGGAGAAAAACCTGTTGTAGTTAAATAATTTCCCACAATTGTAGAATCTACACAATATTTAAATGCTTTTTCAATATTTCTTTCAGACAATCTTGCCTTTTTTCCACCTGCTAATCTTATAGACGAATTAGGACAAGCTATCTTAAATATTGCCAATGTTCTTAAAACATTTTCTTCATCAATTTTATTTCCATAATTTTCAAATGGAGTATTTTTTATCGGCGTTAATATGTTAACAGGAATACTATCCGGATTAATTTCAGCAAGCTCTAAAGCCATTTCAACTCTTTGTTCAACAGATTCACCCATTCCAATAATGACACCACAACAAAGCTCAATTCCGTATTTTTTTACCAAATTTACTGTATTTATTCTATCTTCATAAGTATGTGTTGTACAAATTTCAGAATGATAAGACTTACAAGTGTTTATATTATGATGAAATCTTACCAAACCTACTTCTGCAAGTTGTTTAGCTTGATCTTCATTTAAAATACCTATACTTGCACAACTTTTAATACCTTCTTTATTAAGAGCCTTAATCATTTCAAGCATTGTATCAAAATCACTTTCATCAGGAGTTTTTCCTGAAGTTACTATTGCTACCCTATCAGCCCCGTTTTTTACACTATCTTTTGCAACATCAACAACAGTTTCTACTGATAACAAAGGATTTGTTTCAATATTAGTATTGTAATGAGAACTCTGTGCACAATATTTACAATTTTGTGAACACTTACCCGTTCTTGCACTAATAATTGAACAAAACTCAAATTCATCTTTTAAATAATTTTTTGCTTTATTTAATAACGTTTCTAAATCTGAGTTATATAAGTTTAATAATTCTTCTTTTGTATACATAAATTTCTCCTTAATAACCAACGCTTAATCCTGCACATAAATTTATAGATTGTCCTGTAACCCCTTTTGCATCATCTGAAATCAAATACTTAACCATGCCTGCAATTTCAGAAGGATGAACAAATCTTTTTTGTGGTACAGTTTCTAAAATTTCATCTCTTGAAAATTCGCTATCCGAAATTGATTCGTTTCCTAAATCTGTATCAACCCAACCAGGATTAATAGTATTTACAGTTATACCAAATTCAGCAAGTTCTAACCCTAAAGCTTTTGTTGCACCAATAAGTCCGGCTTTTGTCGCAGAATACAAACTTGCATTAGCTTCTCCCATAACTCCACTAATTGAACCTATATTTATAATACGTCCCCATTTATTTTGTTTCATATATGGAACGGCTTTAGATATAAGATACAAAGGCGCTTCTAAATTAGTTTTTACAATGTGAGAAAGATCATTTTTATTAATATTTTCTATAGGCGAATAAATATACTCTCCTGCATTATTAATTAAAATATCTATATTATTTTGTTCTATATATTCACCTAATTTCTCATATTCAGATGCTAAATCACACACAAAATAATTTTTATAATCTTTAAATAAATTTTCATTCCTTGCAGAAACAAAAATCTCGCCATTTAAAGTTTGTGCAATAACTTTTCCAATTCCTCGACTAGCACCAGTAATAAGTATATTCATAAAAAAATACTCCCTATGAAAATTATATCATAAGGAGAAGGAATGTTAAGTCAAAATTAAGTTAAAAACTGTGCTTGATAATTGTAGTACGTCATCGTTGCATTTTGCTCACTAGGTTTGTTTGATAAACCAAACACGCTTTGAGCTTCTGTTTTTAACCCTGCAAAATAAGTCATAGCTTGACCATCAATTGCACTTTGACTCAATAGTTGAATTGCGTTATTAAACGCAGCATAATCTTTTTCATAATCACCAGTAGCTTGAACTCCTATTTGAGCACATAAACTTGCCCAAGGTATAACTTTTTGGTTATTTTGATTATCAATCTGCTCTTGTACCTGTTTCGAATATTCAGCATACATTGCAGCATCTAATTTCTTCAAATCATCAGTTTTACCAGTAGGAGTAATATTAAAATCATCAAAAGCTCGTTCAAGAGCAGCTGAATTAAAAGGTACACGACCTAGATACGAATACAAATTCGCACTAGTGTAAGAATATACTCCGTTTACTGTGAAGTTTGACATGATACACACCTCATATATGATATATAACGTATATCGTCATTTTTTCTAAAAACTTTAGCTTTTTTTTAATAAGTTTTACAAAACTTTACAATTCACTCTCCAAAAGCTTATATAACTGTATTTTTATATTTAAGAAATTTACATATTTAAAGTTTTGTAACAAAAATTTCAAATTTACTAAAGTTTAGAAAAAAAAATGCCGTTAAAGATGAAAAAGTAGGATTGTACTGTCAAATATTAAAACGAAAATAATGAAAGGAGTATTATATGGAAATTAATGCACAAAGCGTAGCAAAAGCTATTAGCGAAGGAAAAATCAGTTATTTTGAAGCTCTCAATACCTATAAGGGTATAAAAGAAGAAGAAATCAATGCAGAATTAAGAAAATTAGGAGGTGACCCAGGAGCTCCTATTGATGGGTTTGAAGCAAAAAATAAACCTAAAAACGAAAAAGTTTTGTATTTAGTCAAAGACGATACCTATTATCAAAATGAAAGAATAAAATACAACAATGAAGCTGTCCAAGCAAAAGAAAAGATGAAAGAAGCTTGGAATAATGGAAATTATTTAGATGCAGCTTTATCATTCGGCAAAGGACTTTTAGCCGCCTATAGAAAAGAAACAACGCCAGAAAATATGAGCGAAGCTATGAGACAAGATGCAGGATTTGGAACTATTGCTAAATATGCAGTAGCACTTGGAGCCGCTGGAGCAGCTTTTGCAAGTTGTACGAATGAGATTTCTCAAAATGTAATGATTCCAATAAATCAAAATAGTTCATTAGAAGAAGCTATAAATGCATTGTTAACAGGTCAAGAAGTTACAAATCAAATTCTAGCAGCTATTTTAGAAAAAGAAATAAGTAACGGAGCAACTCTGGAAGATATAAAAAATTTGGTAGGAAATAATACATTTGTCTTGGATGCAATTCTTAATGCAATAACTGAAGGAAACAATCTATTAACAGAAATAAGAAATTCTATTGATTCCGGAAACGAAGCGATATTAGAAACCTTAATCGATATTAAATCAAGTATAAAAGTAATTTCAGATTTAGTTGTTTCGCAACCAGATTATAGCAAACAATTAGAAGAAATTAAAAACGCCATTGAAAAAGGAAATAGTAGTACCCAAGATATTATAGCAATGTTAAATAATTTATTTAACGAAGTTGTTAAGAATGGAGATACACAAGTTGATATCTTAGCAAAACTTGAAGAAATTCAAAACTCTAATAAATCAGATGGTGAAAAATTAGCTGCAATGTTAGAATTATTGAAAAACATAGATTCTACAACTCAAGATATCAGTAAAAAACTGGATGAAATCAAAGATAAATTAGATTCATTATCTGGAACAGGTGGTATTAGTAAAGAAGATATAAATGCTATTATTGATGCTATTAAAGAAAATGGTGAAAAAATTGATGCAACAAATCAATTGTTAGCAAAAATGCAAGATCAGGATGAAAAATTCCAAGCTCAAGTCTTAAAATTACTAGCAAATGTCGGAGCTGATTATACAGATGTTCTTAACAAAATATTAGATGCAGTAAACAATGGCAACGCTAAACTAGATGATATTACTAAATTGCTTGGTAAAATGCAAAATCAAGATTTAGAATTCCAAAAGAATGTCTTGAATGCTATTGAAAAATTTGAAGCTGGAAATATTGAAGCATTACTTAATAAAGTACTCGAAAAAATGGATAGTAACACATCTAAAATTGTAGATGCTATCAATAAAATAGGCGATAAAATAGATATTGAGGCAAACAAAAACGATGAACGATTTAAAAAAGTTGATGCATTTATGAAAGAAGTCCTAGATAAATTGTCGTCAGCTCCAGGATATGATAATAGTAAAATTCTAGAAGTATTAAGTAAATTAAGTAATATGTTAAACACCAAACTTGAAGAAATTCTAAATGCAATCAAAGATCATGATGTTCATGTAACAGTTGATGTAACAGGAAAAGTCACTTGCGAATGTGATTGCGGGAAACCTCACGAAGGTATTCTAGGTGACTTAGAAGATGCTTTAGGATAATATATTAGACATATCCAAAATTTAGGAGCGAATTAAATTAATTCGCTCTTTTTTTATATTCTTTTTTGAGATTTAGGATCAAGAATATCTCTAATTACATCACCAAGTAAATTAAATGAAAGGACAGCAATAAAAATTAATATCCCAGGAGTTAAAAGCCAAGGTCTATAAAAAATATTAGTAAATTCTTGAGCTTCTTTTAACATATTTCCCCAGCTTGCATCAGGCTGCTGAATCCCTAAACCTAAAAAGCTTAAACCTGATTCTGCCAAAATATAAGAAGGAATACTCAAAGTCATAGCAATAATTACATAACTTGTAGTTTGAGGCAAAATATGTTTTAGAATAATTCTTAAATTAGAAGCTCCAATAGTTTTAGCAGCAGATACAAAATCCTCATTTTTAATTGACAGCACCATACCTCTAACAACTCTTGCAAAGCCTGCCCAACCAATAAGAGCTAAAATTACTACAATCAATCCAAATCTTTGAACACTTGTCATGCCTGTAGGAAGAATAGCAGCAAGAATTATTAAAAGATAGAAACTAGGTATTGCCATAACAGCTTCTGCAAATCTCATCATAAGAGTATCTACTATTCCACCAAAGTATCCTGAAATTCCACCATATAAAAGACCTATCGGAAATACTATTAAAAGTGCTAAAAAACCAACTGTCATAGATATTCTTCCACCAAATAACAGCCTTGAAAAAACATCTCTACCATTAATATCAGTACCTAATAGATATAATTCTCCACCGTCTTGTACTCCAAACAAATGTCTTTTACCTCCAACTTTTGGTAATAATTTCAAGTAATATTTTTGACTCCTATCTTGTTTATAAATTGTCTGCATAAGAGTCGGCTCAAATTCTCGTATATAATTATATGTATAAGGTCTTGATAATTTACCTTTTTCATCTATTGTATAGACTTTTGAAGGTGGAGCATAAGCTTTATCCCTATTTGAATAACTACTTGAATAAGGGGCAATAAAATTTGCAAAAAGAATTATCAAATACAACACTACAAGAGTAAAAAATGATATTCTCGCAAATTTATCTTGAAATAATTTAGCAAAAAATTCCCTCATTTTGTCCCCCTAACTCTAGGATCAGTAAGCATTAATAAAATATCAGCAATAAGGTTTCCTAAAATAAGCATAATTGTCCCCATCATCAAAGAAGCCATAACAAGATTTATATCTGATTTCATAACGGCTTCTAGAATTAACCTTCCTAACCCGGGATATTGAAATACGTATTCAGTAAGAGCAGCTCCGCTTAACAATCCTGCAAATTCAAAGCCTAATAGAGTTATCATAGGATTTATGGCATTTCTAAGAGCGTGCTTAAAAATAACCTTAAATTCACTTAGCCCTTTTGCTCTTGCAAATTTTACATAATCGCTATCCCAAACTTCAAGCATATTCGCTCTCATCTGTCTTTGTAATCCGCTTAAAGATATCGTAAACAAAACCACAGTTGGTAATACTAAATGTTTTGCTAAATCGAAAAATTTTCCTATTAAAGAAAATTCATTAAAATTATAACTAGTAAGCCCTCCAACAGGAAACCAACCTGTCTTTACTGCAAAAATTAACAATAATATTGCAAAGAAAAAAGACGGGATTGCCATTCCAACACTTGAAACAACTGTTAAAGTTCTATCAAAAACTGTTTCTTTTTTCACTGCTGCAAAAATACCAAGTGGAATTCCTACTATCCATGTCATAAAAACTACAATTGAAGTTAGTAAGAGCGTATTAGGAATTCTCTCTTTTAATTTAGTTGAAACTTTTTCACCAGCAGAGGTATAACCCAAATCTCCTTTTAGAAAAGACTTCGCCCAAGAAATATACTGAATATAAATAGGTTTATCCAATTTTAAACGCTTAATTTCCTTATCTAAAGTTTCTTGAGAAATTGAAGGATTTAACCTTAATTCTGCCAATGGATCAATTGGAGCAAGACGAATTATAAAAAAACTAATAATTGATACTATTATTAAAAGAGGTATCACTTGCAGTATTCTTTTTGATATATACTTAAAAAACTCCATTTTTACTCCACATAAATTTCATCTAAATTGTAAATTAATCCGCTTAAAGGTGTCGGATAGATATTCTTAAATTTCTTTCTAATAGCCGTAATTCTTATTGGCGAATATAAATAAATAATAGGTTTTTGATTATAAATAATTGTTTGGTATTTATCATATAAAGGTTTTCTTTCATCAAATAATAATTTTAAAGCCCCTTCTTTAAAAATTTCATCCAAATCCTTTTCCCAAGATAATCTATCATCAACAGAATAATTCGCAGGTCTTTGATTAAACATATGCAGACTGCCTTTAGAAGTCCAAACATTTTTTCCATCATGCGGTTCAAGAGGAGATCCTGTTAACCCCATTATTGCCATATCCCAATCATATGTATTTGTAAGCTTATTTACCAAAGAATTAAATTCTACTGGTTTGAAATTAACTTTCATCCCCAATTCTTCCAAATCCTGTTTTATCATCACACCCAATGCTTCTCGTTCAAGATTTCCTGCATTAGTGTATAAGTCAAATTCAACTCGGTTACCTTTATTATCATATAGCTTTCCATTTCTTAATACAAAACCTGCTTTTTGAAGGCTCTTTCTTGCAACTTCAATATCAGAAGGATGACCTTTTATGTATTTATTTAAATATATTGAATTCAAACTCTCTGCAGTAAATAAAGGTTCTGCAACTCCTGATGCTATATTTTGTACCATATTTTTTCTATCAATCGCCCAATCTATAGCAGCACGAAAATCTCTATTTCCAAACCATCTTTGCTTAATAGGATTTACATAAAACTTTCCATTTTTATCTTTTCTATTATTTAAATTTATAACTAAAAATAAAGTTCCAGTATCAGCTCCTAAATTATATACTGAATAATCTGATTTAGCTTCATTCAATTTATATTGAGCTACATTTGAACCTCTAATAGATAAAACATCAAGCTCTTTTGCTTCAAATTTTAAAATTTCATTATTTGTATCGCCAACAATTAAATATACAACTTTATCCAAATATGGTAACTGTTTATTTTCTAAATTTATCTTGTAATAATTTGGATTTCTTACAAAAACAACTCTTTGAGCGGCTACATATTCTTTTAATTTAAAAGCACCACTTGATACAATATCTTTTGGATTAGTATTTGGTGATAAAAAAGCATTAAATACAGATTCTCCATTATCAGAATAAGGTTTAAAATAATGTTTAGGAACAATAGGATAACTCAATTGTCTTAAAAATGGTGCAAAAGGTCTTGGAGTTGTAAACTTAACTGTATAATCATCAATTTGAACAAGACTTGGTAACTTACCATCAACTATCATCGCATCCATAGTAGAAGGATTTCCTAATCCTTTAAATACAATTTCTTTATACGTATAAATTACATCTTCTGCTGTAATTAACTTTCCATCAGTCCATTTTATACCTTTTCGTAAATGAATTATATAGTCATTCCCATTAACTTCAAAACTCTTAGCTAAAAGTGGTTGGACCTCTCCAGTTCTGGGATTAGTAGTTACTAAACCATCATACAACATGCCTGCCATAGATGATGATGTAGCATCTTTAGTATTACACGGATTAAAAGTCTTAGGCCCTTCTCCTATCGTAGAAACTACAAGTTCTCCTCCAAATTTTCCGAGAGGAGCTTGTGATTGTAAGTAATCTATACCATTTATCGCTACATTTCTTTCTTTTGCAGGATAAACTATCTCTTTTATATCTGCATTAATAACATTATCAGAATATTGTTCAGGAATATCAGCCATTATACAAGCTTTTAAAAATAACCCGACAATTAGTATTAAAAAAATTATTCCCCAAATTCTCTTCATAAATAAAAGGATACCATATTTTATAAATTTTTGCTTAATCCATAGGGCTATATTTTGATTTTTGATAAATTAAATATATTAAGTTTTGTAACGATTAATAACAACAATGAAATTAGGTAAATTTTAGATACTTTTTATATATGTAAGACTAAGATGGAAGTATAAAAATGGTATTAAATCTAAACGGATACAATATGAATAATGGTTTAATGGGACTATTCCAAAATGGTCTTAGCTCTTTTGGCGGATACTCAAGTTTTGGAGTTGGCGGCTTTAGTAGTAGCATTTTCTCAATGGGAAGTAATTATTTCGCTAATTGCTATGGTCAAGTAGATTATGATGCTATGGCTGGATTTGGAGTAGCAAATGCATTAATGGGAGTCGCAACTCAAGCTGTAAACAGTTATTTATCACAAAGACCTGCAAAAGTAGATCACCAAGAAGAAGCAAAAAATGTTAAAGGTGCTATTTCTGAAAAAGAAGCTAAAAAAGTTGACTTAGCTAATGATAAAAAAGCAGCAGATGAAAAAGTTTCTACAGCAAGTGCAGAAGTAGAACGTTTAGATAGAGAAATTAAAACAACAGAAAATAACATAGACAAACTTAAAGCAGAATACGATGCTGCAACAAAAAATAATGAAACGAATAAAGCAAGTGAATTAAACACTCAAATACGAGAAGCTAATGAAAAACTAAAAAAACTACAAGAAGAAAAAACAAAACAAGAAAAAATCGTAGAAGAAAACACTGAAAAAGTAACAAAATGCACTGAACAAATCACCACATTAGATAATGAAATAGCTCAATTAAAAATAGAATTAAAAGAACATCAAGATACGATTAATGACAACTTATTAAACAAAGCTGATGGTCTAAGATTAACACGAACATCAGACGAAGAGTATTCTAAAAAAGTTATTGATGGCAAACTTGATGATAATACTACTTATACAAAAAACGATTTTCAAACAGCAATTCGCAATTTTAGAAAGGCCGTAGAGTCTTCAGATAAAAAAGAAAAAGCTCAAACTTTAGTTGATATGTATAAAAGATTATCGGTAGAAGAACAAAGTTCAACATTTAAAAAGGCTACTGAAATCGCTTATGAATATTTACAACAAGCATAAGAAAATAATTTAGAATTTCTAACGTCGAGTTTTATTAACAAACTCGACGTTTATATTTATCTAATTCGGCTATTTATTTAACAAATTATTTATTCTTTAGTATATTTATGTTATCATTACTATAATTGGAGAGGATTATTATGATAAATTTTTTGTTAAAACTATTAGGCGATCCTAATGAGAAAAAAGTAAAAAAAATATTAGGTATAATTGACCATATAAATGCTTTAGAACCGGAGTTTGAAAAATTAACAGATGATGAACTTAGAGCAAAAACTAAAGAGTTTAAAGAAATTCTATCAAAACGACCAACATCAGATAACGAAAAAGCTGATAGAATTTTAGAAAAAGAAACTCTGGATAAAATCTTACCTGCGGCATTTGCAACAGTAAGAGAAGCAGGAAAAAGAGTTTTAAATATGCGACATTTTGATGTCCAATTAATTGGAGCATATTTTTTACATAATGGACATATTGCAGAAATGAGAACAGGTGAAGGTAAAACCCTTGTTGCAACATTAGCGGCTTATCTTAATGCTCTTACAGGAAAAGGGGTTCATGTTGTAACTGTTAACGATTATCTTGCAAAACGTGACAGTGAATGGATGGGAAAAATTTACAAATTCCTCGGACTCTCTGTTGGGGTAATTCTTTCAAATCAACACGATGCAGAAGAATTTGAACGAAAAAGAAACGCTTACAACTGCGATATCACATATGGTACCAATAATGAATTTGGATTTGACTACCTTAGAGACAATATGGCTTCTTCAAAAGAAATGCTTGTCCAAAGACCTTTTAATTATGCGATTATAGACGAAGTTGACAGTATTTTAATTGATGAGGCTAGAACTCCTTTAATCATAAGTGGACGTGTTGAAAAATCTGCTGATACATATACTTTAATGGCAAAGGTAGCACCACAACTTCAAAAAAATATCGACTACGAAGTTGATGAAAAAAATAAAAATGTTATCCTCACAGAAGATGGCATTGATAAAGCACAAGAAATTATTGGCTGCAAAGATTTATTTGACATAAATAATCAGTATGCACACGATTTATTAAACGCCTTAAAAGCAAAAGAGCTATTTATAAAAGATACTGATTATGTAGTTAAAGAAGGTGAAATCATGATAGTAGATGAATTCACCGGACGTTTAATGCCGGGAAGACGTTGGTCTGATGGTTTACACCAAGCTATTGAAGCTAAAGAAGGTGTCGAAATCCAAGATGAAACTCAAACTTTAGCAAGTATAACTTTCCAAAACTTATTCAGATTATATCCTAAACTTTCTGGAATGACAGGAACCGCAATGACAGAAGAAGCTGAATTCGGTAAAATTTACAACCTTGAAGTTACTGCTATTCCTACTAACAAACCTGATATCAGAATTAATCATCCTGATGTAATTTATAAAACAGAAAGAGCAAAATATAATGCTGTTGTTAATGATATCATTGAACAAAACAAATTAGGAAGACCAGTTCTTGTAGGTACAGTAAGCATTGAAAAATCTGAATACATTTCAGCTTTATTATCTAAAAAAGGAATAAAACACAACGTTTTAAACGCAAAACAGCACGAAAGAGAAGCGTATATAATCGCACAAGCCGGCAGAATTGGAGCAGTTACAATTGCGACTAATATGGCGGGACGTGGAACTGATATTCTTTTAGGAGGTAATGCCGAATTTTTAGCAAAAGAAGATTTGGAAAAACAAAATATAACACCTGATAATCCAAATTATGATGAATTAAAAGAGAAAGCTTTACAAAAAGCAAGAGAAATTACAGAAAAAGAACACGCAAAAGTTGTTGAACTTGGAGGATTACACGTTATCGGAACTGAAAGACACGAATCCAGAAGAATTGATAACCAACTAAGAGGACGTGCTGCTCGTCAGGGAGATCCGGGTTCTACAAGATTTTTCTTGTCTCTAGAAGATAATTTAATGAGAATTTTCGGAGGAGATAAAATTACTACTCTTATGACTATGCTTAATGTAGAAGAAGATATGGCTATTGAATCATCACTTATTACAAGACAAATTCAATCTGCTCAAAAGAAAGTTGAAACTTATCATTTTGATATAAGAAAAAGTGTTCTTCAATATGACGATGTTATGAATATTCAAAGAGAAAAATTCTATGCTCAAAGACGTAAAGTCCTTGAAGGTAAAGATTTGAGATCTGATATTGAATATATGATAGATAAAGAAATTGACAGATTACTAAAAAGTTATATTACTCCGGAAATGAATCCTGAAGAATATATCCAAGAAGACTTAGAAACATTAATAAAAGAATTACATTCAACAATTCCTCAATTATCATATATAACTATTGATGATATCGGAAACTATAGATATTCAAAGATTTATGATTCATTACGTGATGCTGCGCTAAAAGCTTATAAAGAACACGAAGAAGAAATTATTAATTTCTATAACTCTATTTCAGAGCAATACAATCCAGATTTTGAAAAACAAGAATTATTTGCAGAAAATAATATAATGAGATCTTTAGAAAGAGATATTTTATTAAGAGTTGTTGATAATCAATGGATTGATCACTTACATAATATTGACATGCTAAAAGATGGTATTGGACTTCGTGCTTATGGACAAAAAGATCCGTTAATTGAATACAAAAAAGAAGCTTATGACCTTTTCAATAAAATGATGTTTGAAATCCAAAGCAACACTGTAAAATACCTGTTTAGAGCTAAATTTGGAATACAATTTGTTTCAGATGACGGTATAGAAGTTTTTGAAAACTAAAAATTTAAAACTAACTAAAAAATCACCTTTTTTAAGGTGATTTTTTTTTCTAAACAACTACCCAATTATACAATATAATAATTTTCATTTTAGTTATATTCTATGGTAAATTAGAAATAAGGAGTAACAAAATGAATAAAAATGTAATTATTATTTTATCAATTTTTATCGTTCCGCTTGTTATATACTGGGGACTAACAAAAGACAAATTAACAACACCTCCATCAATTGCCTCAACTGGTGCTGAAATTATAAAATTTTCTTCACCAATGTGTTATGAATGTCAAGAATTAGAAAAGGTTTTTGAAGAAGTATTCCCTAATTACAATCGAGATATTACACTAAAAAAAATAGATGTTACTCAAAAAGATAAACAAACAGCAGAATTAATAAAAAAATATGAAGTAAAATTAGTTCCAACAACTGTATTTAAGAATTCAAAAGGTTTAACAACAAGACGCATTGAAGGAACAATGCAACCAAAAATTTTAGAAAATTATTTGAAAGAGATCATAGATGGATAATTTAGTACAAATTTTTTCAACAGAAATAACAGGAATACATATTTGGATGTTAATGTTCCTAGCTTCTTTTGCAGGTGGAATAATAGCATCAATTTCACCTTGTTCATTGGCAATGCTTCCTTTAATAGTAGGATATGTTGGCGGGTATTCAAAAGAAACTCCAATAAGAACTTTTATTCAACTATGTTGCTTTATACTCGGAACTGCTATTGTTTTTTCTGTAATAGGAATTATTTGTGCCATAACAGGTAGTGTATTTGCATCCGCATTAGGAGGGTATTTTACTCTAATAATTGCATCATTACTTATAGTTATGGGACTTAAAATTACAGAAATCTTAGACTTTGAAATGCCTGTAATAATAAAATCTATGCCAGTTAATAATACGAATTCTTTATTTTTATATCCAATATTACTAGGTATAGCATTTGCCCTTGCTGGAACTCCTTGTTCTACTCCTATTTTAGCAGGAATTATGGCATTTGCAGCTATGGGAAAATCTCTTTTGGCAGCTGTTTTAATGTTGTTCTTATTTGCTTTAGGACAAGGAATTATATTAATTATCGCAGGGTTATTTACATCTAGCCTTAAAAATATAAAACAACATTCTAATATAACAAACGTAGTAACAAAAATAAGTGGAATACTTCTTATTCTAGTTGGGATTTATCTATATTACAAAGTGTTTAGTCCACTAATTTAAAAATCTTCTCTCAATAATTTCAGAAGCTATTTTAATACAATTTTCACAAGGTCTTTCTTCATAGTATTGTTCTGTTCTCGCAGATGGAATATAAGAATCAGAACCTTCTTCAAGACCTAAAATTTCTCTACAAATTATAGTCCCACATTTAGATTTAAACTCTTCTGCAAGTTCTTGAATAAGCTTATAATGTTCCGCTTTAGCAATATCATTATTAGGAGAAGTATACCCTTTTAAAAAACCAGCAATCATAAACATTGCAGAAACTGCACCACAAACTTCTCTAAGCCTCCCCATGCCTCCACCAAAAGAGGAAGAAAGCTTTAACGCAGTTTTGTCATCCAACCCGACTAAATCAGCAAAAGCCAACAAAACTGACTGAGCACAATTATATCCTTCTCTAAAATTATTACAAGCTTTTTTTGAATAAATACCCATAAAAATATTGTACAATAAAATGAACAAATAAAAAATAAAACTCGTTATATAATTGTAGAACTTGAAAGGAGAGTTTAATATGACAGACGAAAACAAAATTATAGAAGAAAAAACAACTTGTTTATGCCAAAACAAAGAATTCAGACATTTCGTAACAATAGCGGGCGGAAGTTTTGTCGGAGTATTTCTAGCATTAAGCCTTTTTGCAGCACTACACAAACCTCCAATGCCTCCAACTCCTCCAATCGCACCTTGTCCTTATGGATATCAAATGCCAAGACCCTGTCCTCATCATCATTTTGATAGACAAGACCGAGGGGATTTTCATAAAAAAATGATAAAAAAACATCGTGCAGATAGAGCAGATAGACCAATCCCCCCAAGAGAAGATAGACCGGCTCCTGAAATTGACGATTAATAAAAATTTTAAAAGTCTGCAAATTCCCATAATATCAAGATATAAAATCGTAAAAAGAAGAAGTAAAAAAACTTCTTCTTTTTGCTTGCTATTTAAAAATGTTTATGAGAGAATAAACTTGTGACAGTTTAATAAAAAAGACTTATGGCAAGGTAGCTCCCTGAGTGAGTGTAACGAACGAGATTATAGATTTTGTGAGAGCAACGCTCGAAGCAACTGAGCCAATGATAATAAAAAAAAGACTTATGGCAAGGTAGCTCAGTTGGTGAGAGCGCACGGCTCATACCCGTGAGGTCGAGAGTTCGAATCTCTCCCTTGCTATTTTATTTTGTCTTTTTCACGGGTTATTCACCGTCCGCAGATTTTCAATCCCAATCGAATCGGACTCAAGTTTTCGTCCGCTTCTTTTGGAGCACACGGCTCCCTCTCGCAAAACTTGACATTTAGCAGTAGGTTGGGGTTTCTACCCCAACAAAAATCTTTGATATAAAATTAAAATATGAATTATAAACGTATTTTTATCAAAAATAGTTTCGTTCATATAATTATTGTTTCGTACAATCGTAAAAATATATTTATTGAAAATATAGAACTTTTACGTCTATCATTTAGAAATGCAAAACAATTTTTTAAATTTGAGCTTGTAGCAATATGTATTCTGCCTAATCATATTCACATAATATTAAATCCTGACAATATTAAAGAATATCCTAAAATTATTACTTCTATAAAATATTATTTTTCTAAAAATTATAATGTTGGGGTAGAAACCCCAACCTACGGTTATTTAAATAAGGGTGAAAAAGGTATCTTTCAACGCAGATATTTTGAACATACAATTCTTTCAGAAGAAGAATTAAACAATCAAATTGACTATATTCACTACAATCCTATAAAACATAATCTTGTAAATAATGTTAAGGATTGGGAATATTCATCTTTTCACAAGTATGTCAAACAAAATTTGTATGATATTAATTGGGGAAGTTCAAAAGATGTTGAAAATATCATAAATTTAGATTTTGAATAATCAATCTTTGTGTTAATCTTGCTCAAATCATGTTGTAATTTAACGGGACATTTTATCTGAACGCATAAAAAGATTATTCGGCAAAGTTGGCTTTGTGTTTGAACTTTGACGGTCGGAAGTAATCGTTTTATATGTTACAAAACGGTCTTTTACTGGTCTTGATTATCCGATTACTGTCCAAGAATTGTCTTAAATTTTCTATTTTAAAACCAATGTTATAGCCTATTTCGTCCTCATAATTTTACTTGTACGGATAAAACGATTATTTTACATTTTAAGCAAATAAAGTCCGGTTCGTATATTGAATAAAATTATGTCCTAATGATATAAAAGAAGGAAAAAAGGAACACATTTCCGACTTCAGAGTTAATCTGTATGTATGGACGAATATATAAGTATAAGCAAAGCTTTTAGAGCCTCTCTCGTTGAAAAAATTGCTGCAAGCGCCATTTTTAAATCGTTCATCCCTATTAATGTTTCAAGGGGAAGTTTTGTTTTGGCTAAACCAAAAAGTTTTTTATTTTATTTAGTAAAAATTAAATCATATTTTGTATAATCTTTATTTGACATTTTAACCTCCTACGCTTTCTTTAACATAATCATTTAAAATACAAAAAATACTTTCTTCATCCAAAAGAAGTTCCATATTCAGTTTTTCATCATTTAATTTATAAATATTTTGAACAGCTGCTATAGATACCGTATCTTCATTCATAACTGGAATAACATCAAATCGATATTTCCCAATAGGGGTGCATTTTTTATTGCGACAATAAATCCCTAAATCAAAATTTTTAATTAATTTTTGGTTATGTAATAAAATCTTTTCATTATTAGACAAAATTTTTCTTTAGTTTGAAATAAGATTTTATACTGCAAAATATTTGTATAAACAGCAGCTAAATCACTGAGGAGTTATAAATACACAGCTTTTTGTTCATAAGTTGCAGCTTAATAGTATTTTTTATAACTTTTAGTTTTATCTCTATTTTTCAAAATGGCTTCATAACTTGCGACAAAAGGAAGTACAAAAGCATTATCACTCAGTCCATTATTTCCGAATTCAGGTGAAAATCTTCGTTAATATCTAAAAAACTATCCATATAAATTTTTTTGGATTCAATTAAGTTATTAATTATTACTTGATACAATTCTTGTTTGCCACCAAAATAATAAGAAATCATACAAATATTAATATCTGCACTCTTGCAAATTTCTCTTATACTTATACCATCATATCCTTTTTGAGCAAAAAGTTTAATTGCTACATTTAAAATTTTTTCTTTAGAATTTTGATCAAATTTCTGCTTCATATTATTATATATAAAACAAACGTTTGATTTATCAAAAGCTAAGCAATTTTTTTTATTAATAATTTAAACTTACTCAAAAATATTCTAATAGTCATTTTAACTGTTATAAATAATCATTTCTGGTGTTTCTTTATAATATTTATGATGGTCAAGCAGTAGATGTTTATATCCCAGAAAAACCTCCGCAAAAATTTAAAGGATATATTTCTCAAATTTCAGGTAAGCTGGACAATATATCGCGTTCAATGGAAGTCGCTCTTATTATTCCAAATGATGAAAAATCAGTTTTATATAATGGGCTTTATGTTAAAACCAAAATTAATATTAAAGGCAAAGAAAAGATTTTAACAATAAATCCTTCTTGTTTAGTTACTTTAAATTCTCCTGAACAGCATGTAATACAAGTAAAAGATGATTCTACAATACATTTCTTAAAAATAAAACATGGAAGAGACTTAGATGATAGAATAGAAATATTAGAATGGCTGAAGGGTGATGAACTTCTTATTACAAACATAAAGGATGTTTTAAAAGAAGGACAAAAAGTTAAATATCAAAAATAAATTTTCATATTTGAGTTTTATTTAATCTGGCAGTAATTCTTCTGATTCTTTCTTTTAAATAATCACTTTCTCTTTGTTGTCCTAATTCAATATAAATGTTTTTAGATTTTTCATAAAGATTTATAGCATCTTCAGGTTTTTTTCTCTCTAACATTCCAGCTATGTCAGAGTATGTAAATGCAAGTTGTGTTTTTACGCTTTTTTTGGATGTAGGAGCTCGATGAATACTTACGTAATTTTTTAAATTTTCATCATAATTCTCTATAACATTTTTACAACAAGCTTTTTTTTGTCTAAGTATACTAAAAAGAGCTTTTCTATCATTATTATTCCTATATAAATATTCTAAATCAGTTAGTCTTGCAAGTTCGTGAAAACCATCTTTATTTTTTCGACTATTTTCCAGGGCAATTTTTAGGAAATCTTCGGCTTTTGGAAAATTTAAATTAACGCAAATTTTACTTAGTTCATTTATAAATAAATCACTTAAACCGAATTGGCCGTTTTCGCTTAATTGTTTTGATAAGTTTAAAGTTTTTTCACAAAAATCATCAACTTTTTTTTCTCTAATAAATAAATCTCCAATAGTTTTAAAATCAGATTTTGTAGAAACAATATCTTGAGTTTTAGCCAAGCAACGTTCGCTAAATTCTTCATAAGCTTTTGTTATAAAATTTTGATCCCCTAATCTAAATAAAACTTTCATATATTAATAAAGTATCATAAGTAGAAAAAATTGCGTTATTTATTACTTTTGGTAAACTAAAGATTTATAGTATAATTTTTTCATGGAAAATCTTGAACAGATAAAAAAAGCTATTGAAATTGAAGTAAAGTATAAATATATCAATATAAATGGTAAAAGTAGGAGTTTTTCTTCGTTTATATGTTCAGAATTAAGAAGAGAAATAAAATGTTCTAAAAATCCTAAGTGGAAAGTCCTTTTAGAACATTTTGAACGCTATCAGATGGATACACTTCCTCAAAGAAAAAAATCGTTAGAAAGACTTATAAATGTAATAAAATCTGAACTTAATCCACAAAAAGAAATTGAAAAAGATAACAATTTAAATTTAAAATCTGATGTAATGTATCTTAAAGGGATTGGTCCTAAGATTGCTTATATATTGAATAAACTTGGTATTTATACGGTATCGGATTTATTATATTATTTTCCAAGAAAACATGTTGATTATTCAACAAGGACAAAAATTCGAGATTTAGAGGTTGGAGAAAATACTACAATTTTTGGTGTTATTCGCTCTGTTGAAGCTTTTACAACAAAAAATAATTTAGGTGTTGTAAAGGTTAAAATAAATGATGGTACAGGTAATATCGGGTTGAACTTTTTTTCAGCAAGGAGTAGCAAGCATATTTTAGAAAGAATGAAATCACAATTTCCTAAAGGTTCTGGCATTATGGTTTCAGGAACTGTAAAATTAAATTCTTATGATGGGATGCTTACATTAGATAAACCAACTTATTCTATTATGGATGAGGATATTTTAAATCCATCAAATCTAAATCTTGCAAGAATTGTTCCTATTTATTCTTTAAGTGAAAATTTGAATATTAAAACACTTAGAAAAGCTATTTTTAATGTAATTCAGCTTTTTAAAAATGATATTGAAACAGTTTTACCTAAATATATTGTTGATAAATATAATTTATTTGAAAAAAAAGAGGCTCTAGAGCAAATTCATTTTCCAAAAGACAATGAATCTTTGCAAAAAGCGAGGTTTAGTCTTGTATTTGAAGAATTCTTTTTGATTCAGCTAAGGCTTGCAATTTTAAGAGAAGAAAATAGTAAAAATATTTTATCTATTCCGCTTGAAATAAAAAAAGACGGGCTTGTAATGAATTTTATCAATTCGTTACCGTTTGAACTTACACAAGCCCAAAAACGTGCAGTAAATGAAATATTGAATGATTTGCATTCTGATAAACCTATGCAAAGACTTTTACAAGGAGATGTAGGAAGTGGAAAAACTGTCGTTGCAACTATTATGTTGCTTGCGGCCGTAGAAAATGGTTATCAAGCTGCGATTATGGCACCTACAGAAATACTTGCTCAGCAGCATTATAATAATCTTATAAAATGGCTTACGCCTCTAGGACTTAAGGTAGAATTACTGATAGGAAGTATTGGTAAAAAACAACGAAGAGAATCTGAAACAAATCTAAGGAATGGGCAAGCAAATATTGCAGTAGGGACACACGCTTTAATACAGGATGGAGTTGAGTTTGCTAATTTGGGGGCAGTTGTAATTGATGAACAGCATAGATTTGGGGTAAAACAAAGGCTAGCTTTAAGAAAAAAATCTCAAAATCCGCAAATTTTAACAATGACAGCTACTCCTATTCCAAGAACGCTTGCGATTACAATGAATGGGGATTTGGATTTAACAATAATTGATGAACTTCCAAAGGGTAGAAAGCCAATTATTACAACGCTTGCTAATTCAAGACGACAAATTTCTGATCTTATAAGAAAAGAGGTAGATGCCGGACGTCAAGCTTATATTGTTTATCCTTTGATAGAAGAAAGTGAAACATTATCTGCTAAGGCAGCCACGATTGAAAAAGAAAAATGGCAGAATGAAATTTTTCCAGAATATAAAATCGGACTTTTACACGGGAAATTGAAAAATGATGAAAAAGATGATGTGATGGAAAAATTTAAAAACAAAGAATATGATGTCTTAGTTTCTACTACAGTAGTAGAAGTTGGGGTAGATGTCCCTAATGCAACAGTAATAGTAATAGAAAATGCTGAACGATTTGGCTTATCTCAGCTTCATCAGCTAAGGGGTAGAGTAGGTAGAAGTGATTTGCAATCTTATTGTATTTTATCTTCTAATACAAAATCACAAGAAACAAAGGCTCGTTTAAATATTATGACTCAAACAAATGACGGGTTTGTAATTGCCGAAAAAGATTTGCAGCTTAGAGGTCCTGGAGAATTTTTAGGCACAAGACAAAGCGGGCTTCCTGATATGATTATTGCTGATATAGTGAATGATGCAAAAGTTCTTGAATTAGCAAGGAGTGAAGCGATTAATTTTGTTAAAAACTATAATATTGAAGATTATCCGATATTAAAAGAAGCTAAAAGCCTTAATTATGATGGTGACCTATTCGAGGCAGGATAAAGTTTTTATGTTTTATCTAAATATGCACAAGGAATATTTTCTTCTCTAAGATATTGTATTCCCCACTTATTTAGTTCTATTATCGCAGGAATGAGAGATTCACCTCTTTGTGTAAGTGAATATTCTGTTTTAGGAGGTACTGTCGGGTATAGTTTTCTATTAATAATACCATCCCTTTCTAATTCTTTTAGCTGCTGAATCAACATTTTAGGAGTAGCATGCGGTATAAGTTTTTTTAGTTCGCTGTATCTTAAAGTTTTATCAATAAGGTGTCCAATAATAACACCTTTATATTTCCCGCCAATAATGTCCATAGTAACTTCTAGCGGGCATTGATATTTTTCTTTTTTTAATTTTGTCATATTAAATCCTCTAATTTACTTTTTGGTAAGTATTATACATAAAAGTATATTCTTGTCAAAAAGTGAATAATTATTTAAAATATAGTTGAAAAAAGGAGAATAATATGAAAATAACACAAATAAGAAATGCAACAATAAAATTAGAATATAAAAATACAACATTTTTGATTGATCCTTGGTTAATGCCGAAAGATAGCATGCAAGGATTTGATACTGCAGTGAATTCAGATATTCGTCAACCAAGAGTTGAATTACCTTTTGAAATAAAAGATATTGTTAATGTGGATGCAGTTATCATTACTCATATTCATCCTGATCATTGGGATGAATGTGCCGAAAAAGCTATTGATAAGAATCTTAAAATATTTGTACAATCAGAATTTGATAAAGAATATATTAAGTCTAAAGGGTTTACTAATATTGAAGTATTAGCAGTTGAAGGTACTAAATATAAAAATATAACTCTCTATAAAACAGCTACTCAACATGGAAAAAGAGAGATAATAAAGCCTTTGTGTGATTCTATAGGAATGCCTTATGATGCTATGGGTATAGTATTTGAAGCAGAAGGAGAAAAGAATTTATATATTGCAGGAGATACAATTTGGTGTGACGAAGTAGAAAATGCTTTAAATAAATATAAGCCAGATGTTATAGTTTTAAATGCATGTGCTGCAACTGTTTTAAATGGTGAACGTTTAATTATGAATATTGATGATATAAAAAATGTGTTAAATAAAGCTCCAAATTCAATTATTATCGCAAGTCATATGGATACAGTGAGTCATTTAACTTTAACAAGAAAAGATTTAAAAGAATTTAAAAAAGAATTTTATTTAAATAATTTATTGATACCAGAAGATGGGGAATCTTTAGTATTTTAAATTATTGTATATTGTCTTTGTTAGTAAAAGTTTGTAGTGTGTAATTTTTAGTATGTAGGTCGGTTTTACTAAACCGACCTTTTATACATCTATATGGATAAACACAAGAGTAATTTGACCGGTTGCGGGGTCAAATGGTTTGACTGCTTCCCACCCCTCAAACCCACGCCATATGCCGATTGTCCAAAATAATTACTCAAGTTGAGCTAATCACATTACTCAAACAAATTGTAACAGATTTACTGAGCTACATAAATAGTTAAGTTTGACTTCCGAAAACCCTTATTGTCCCTAACAAAAAAGGAGCCGAAGCTCCTAATTTGATAAATGGGGCGCCTGATGGGATTCGAACCCATGCATATCGGAACCACAATCCGAGGTCTTAACCGCTTGACGACAGGCGCCATAACCTTTGCAAATTCTAGTATATCAAATAAATATTATAAAGCAAGAGGCTTGAATTTTTTTTCAAGCCTCTTGCTATTTTCAAAATATTTATCTTACTAGTTAATTCTTTGGAACATATAGCCGATTCCTCGAGCAGTCAATATTAATTCAGGATTTGTAGGGTCAGCTTCTAGCTTAGAACGTAATCTTGAAATATGAACATCTACTACTCTTGTATCAATTCTATGATCTGCTGGATATGACCAAACATGTTGTAAGATTTCGTTTCTTGAATATGCTTGACCTGAATTGTTTACCAACAATTCTAATAAACTGAATTCCATACCTGTTAAACGTATTCTTTCATTTTTTCTGAATACTTGTCTTCTAGCTGTATCAATTTTTATAGCTCCGGTTGTAATTATGTTTTTAGCATTTTTACCACTACCAGATGTTGAACCTGATGAAGAAGACGCAGGAATAATAACATCTTTACTGATAGTTCTTCTTAATACTGCTTTTACTCTTGCTTCAAGTTCTTTTGGAGAGAATGGTTTTATTACATAATCATCTGCTCCAAGCTCTAAGCCTGTAATTCTTTCTGAAACATCTCCCAATGCTGTTAATATAATGATTGGAACATCTGATGTTCTTCTAATTTCTCTAGTTACACCGTAACCATCCATCTTTGGCATCATGACATCTAATACTACCAAATCAGGATTTGTTTTATTGAAAACTTCGACAGCTTCTTCACCATCTTCTGCAACTACAACGTCGTAACCGACCATCTTAAGACGAGTTTCTAAGATTCTTCTGATACTTGCTTCATCATCCGCAACTAATATCTTTTGACGAGTTTCGCCTTCGCTCATCTCTTGTAATTCTTCATTCTCTGCCATGCTACCACCTTTAATACTTGTATTTACAAAAATTTATAAACTTAATATTTATACATATATCTTAATAGAATTTAAACTTTTTTGCAAGGGGGTAAATCTAGGGGTAATTAATATAAAAAGTATTAAATTACCCTTCCATATATGATTCTGTCAATACCTACAAGGTCTTTTTCGATTTTTATATCTTCAAAATATTCAGCCATGTGTTTTTTTACTTCTTCAGATTCATTTATTCCGAGTTCAAATAATAACCAACCACCTTTTTTTAGATATTGAGGAGCTTGTTTTATTATTTCTTTGTAAAAATATAGCCCATTATCCTCTGCAAAAAGTGCTATTTCCGGTTCTTTTTCAACTTCTGCATCCAAATTTGTTCCTATTGGAATATACGGTGGATTTGATATTATCATATCAAATTGTTCTTCTTCTCTTACTTTTGAAAACAAATCTGATTTTCTAAAAACTGCTCTATTATTAATTCCCAGTTTTGTCACATTATCAAGTGCTATTCTTAAGGCATCGGATGATATATCAACTCCTAAAACTGTTGCATTTGTTTGTTTTGCAATTGTACAAGCTATGCAACCGCTCCCTGTTCCTATATCTAAAACATCAACTAAATCGTTTGCTTTTATAATATCAATAGCTTTTTTTACTAATATTTCAGTTTCGTCTCTCGGTATTAAAACATCTGAATTGACTTTAAAATATTCTCCCATAAAATAGGCTTCACCAATAATGTATTGAATAGGATTTTTTGTTTTTACTCGGTACAATACTTTTTCATAAATTAGGTTTAAATCTTTTTCTGAAAGCTTTTTACCCATTAATCTATCTTTTTCAGTATAGTTACAAAAGTGCTCAAGCAGCATACACACTTCTTTTTTTGCTTCATTAGCTTCAATTCCGTTATCAGTCAATAATTTTGTAATCGTTTGAGTGTTCATTTAAAATTCTTTCTATTTCATCTCTTAAATCTAATTTTGACAAATTTTCTGTATCTTTTCTTTCTATAGAGTATTTTTTACATAACCTATTATAATAATATAATTGCTTTTTTGTAGGTTTTTCTTTTGACATTTTTACTTCTTGTAAAAATTTGCGTTTTCTTTTTTCAAATTCTTTATTTGCTTCAATAATAGGACGCTGTTTTTCTTTATATTCATAATACTTTATGCATTCTTTTATATAAGATTCTGTATCGTTTAAAAAAGCTCTATCATCTATTATGTTTTCTAAAAAAGGAAATCTTGATGCTTTTTGTTCTAAATAATATTTTTCATCATCAAGAAACTTGTCCATAATCTCTGAACAAGTTTTTCCTAAATTTTGTTTCACTAACGCTCTTAAATAATTACATATACCGCTTTTTTGTGTTTTATCAAAACCAAGGTATATTCGATTTTTTATTTGGTACATTCTTTTCCGTTTTCCGCTTGGTTTTTTATTTTACCATTTTATCAAATCTTCAACAGAAAACTTTTTACTAGGTGGCGTATTTACAAATTTTACCAATTTTTCTGTTAGAGGATTTGTTTGATAGGGATTATTTTTATCAACTTCTCGTTTATTCTCTTTATTAATCATATCTTCATTACTAATTAAAGTAAATCTCTTTTTGAAATCTTTATTCATTTTATACCTCTATATTAAATATCTCTTATGTATATATAAAGTATTTAATAAATAAAAAATTGCTAAATTTTTATCGTATTATTAAGAATTGTAACAAAATGCTAAGATTTTTTCAAATTTGTAAATATTTCGAAACAAAATAAGAGTTACCACTCGAAAAAATAAAAACCTTTTGATACACTGGTGATATATGTCATTAGAAAGATTTCTAGTATTGGAAGGAAAGGATTATATGGATATATTTTCTATATTCACATTATGCGGAGGACTAGCGTTTTTCCTTTATGGGATAACAATCATGTCTTCTGGTTTGGAAAAAATTGCAGGTGGAAGGCTGGAGCGAATTTTAAAGAAGATGACTTCTAATCCGATAAAGAGTTTAATTTTCGGAGTAGGAGTTACTGCAGCGGTACAATCTTCTTCAGCTGTAACTGTAATGTTGGTAGGTCTTGTTAATTCGGGAATTATGAAATTATCTCAAGCGATAGGTGTTATAATGGGATCTAATATCGGAACAACAGTAACAGCTTGGATATTAAGTTTAGCAGGGATTCAGAGTTCTAATTTCTTTGTAAGATTATTAAAACCTGAATCCTTTTCTCCTATTATGGCTATAGTGGGTGTAGTAATGATAATGGCTGCTAAGTCTAATAAGAGAAAAAATGTAGGAGCGGTTTTAATTGGATTTGCGATATTAATGTTTGGTATGGAAGTAATGACTGATGCGATGTCTCCATTAGCGGATATGCCTCAGTTTACTCATATTTTGACCGCGTTTACTAATCCTATTTTAGGAGTTGTGGTAGGTACTGTTGTAACTGCTATTATTCAAAGCTCCGCAGCTTCAATTGGTATTTTGCAAGCTTTATCAATGGTTGGTGGAATTACTTATGGAATGGCGATTCCAATAGTTATGGGACAAAATATTGGTACGTGTATTTCTGCAATGCTTTCTAGTATTGGTGTTAATACTAATGCGAAAAGAGTTGCTGCTGTTCACGTTTTATTTAATGTTTTTGGGGTGATAATTTGTCTATCAGCCTTTGAATTAGGAAATCTTATTTTTAAATTTGATTTTGTTACAAGTAGCATATCTCCGTTTGGTATAGCTATGGTTCATTCTATTTTTAATATCGTTACGACAATATTGTTATTTCCATTCACTAAGTTTTTGGAAAGATCTGCAATGTTTGTTGTTAAAGATAAAAAAGTTAAAGATAAGAGTGTACTTTTGGACGAAAGATTATTACTTGCACCTTCTTTTGCGATTGCAGAATGCAATAGACAAACTATTAAAATGGCAGATATGGTTGAATTTAATTTTATTAATTCTACAAAAATGTTGAAAAGTTTTCATTATAAAAAAGCAGAACAAATCAAAAATAATGAGATAAAAATTGATACTTATGAAGATAAAATAGATTCGTTCTTGATTAAATTGTCCGGAAAAGAATTATCAGAAGAAGATAATAATAAAATCTCTCAATTACTTTTAACTATAGGTGATTATGAGAGAATTGGCGATCATGCATCTTATATTTTACAAATAGCCGAAAAATTGAAAGAAAGTAATAGAAAGCTCTCTCCTGAAGCAATTGAGGAATTAAAAGTTATTGTTCATGCGGTGTCTGAAATTTTTATGGTTTCGTTTGAAGCCTATAAAACGGATAATTTGAAATTGGCATTAGAAGTAGAGCCTTTGGAAGCTGTTATTAAGAAAATTATTCGTAAGGTTAAAAACCGTCACATTCAAAGGCTTAAAGAAGGGCTTTGTACTGCGGAAGTTAGTTTTATGTTTTCTGATTTGTTAAATGATTTAAGAAGAATTGCAGCTCACTGCGGAAATATTGCAACAAGTGTTATTCAGTTACATGATAATACTTTGGATAAGCATGAATATAATCATAGAAATAAAGATGAAGATTTGCAATTTATAAGTAAGTACGAAGATTATAAATCAAGATATTCTGTTTCTAAGCATAAATCTATAGAAATGACGAATGTATAGAAATATTTTATACAATAAATGCTATGTGCAATTCTGTACATAGCATTTATTTTGTTAAAGTTTTATTGTTCTGAATATTGTTGAATATTTGTGTGTTCCATAATAAACAACAATTGAAACAAAGTAATTTTCTAAATCATTTACTTCCAGATAAGTTTGAATAGGAGATTTTCTTTTGGTACTTTTAAATTTTCCTATAAAATCGAGAAATCCCATATGAATTTTTTGAGCGGTTGTTAATTTGGGTTTTGGAATATGCTTATCGTAGAACATTTCTGGAGTATAATCTCTTTCATAAACTGGAATAATATATTTAACAACACCATTTTGTTTAAATAACATATACCATTTGCCGTCTTGTTCTCTTGGGGTTAATAAATAGTATCCAGGTTCAATAGTTATAGTTTTAAAATAGATAGGTGAATTTAGTCGAAAAAGGGGATATACTGACCAAGTTGTATCTTTCATATCATAGTATTGTTCAGGATCAATATTATGTAAGTATGAAAAATCAGGGACTTCTAAACCGTTATAAATTTCAGAGTAATTTTTGGTAGGTTTTGCTTTTTCGTAATTATGTGGAATTATTATTTCTTCAGAATTTGTCTGTACATTATCAGATTGTTGAGTTTCTTCGTTTTCATCTTCTTGATCCAAAGAATTTGGATCAATATCATCATAAAATCCTGGCGGTGTTCCTGCATGTCCTCCTAAATCACTTGGAGGGATAGCTTTTACAGATAAAATTGTTAAACTTAATATTATAAGTGTTATAAGCTTTTTTGACATACAAATATTTTAATGTATCTTTTTAGAAAATCAAGTATTAAAACTTTACATTTAACCTTTAGCACTGTATCATCTAGTTAAGGGAGAAAAAGTATGAAAGAACAACTTGAAAATATTTATTCATCAGCTAAAGCTGATATAGAAAAAGCTCAAAATATTACTAATCTTGATGAAATAAGACTTAAATACCTAAGTAGAAAAGGTGAATTTAATTCTATAAAAAAAGGTTTAAAGGATTTATCGGATGAAGATAAAAGAGTTGTCGGAGCTTTAGCTAACCAAATTACTCAAGATTTAGAAAATTTGCTAAAAGAGAAACACGAGTTGTTTTATCAAAAAGAATTGAATGAGAAATTACAAAAAGAGAGAATTGATATAACTTTAAGTGGTAAATATATTCCGGAAGGAAAGGTTCATCCACTTACTTCCACTACAAATGAAATTGTATCAATATTTCAAAATTTAGGATTTTCAGTTGTATCTCCTGAATTATCTCCGGAAGTTGAGACAGAATATTATAATTTTGATATGTTAAACGTTCCAAAAGATCATCCAGCAAGGGATGTTCAAGATACTTTTTACGTAAAAGGTATGCCGAATGTTGTTTTAAGAAGTCAGACTTCTGGAGCACAAATTCATGTTATGGAAAATCAAAAACCTCCGATAAAGGTAATTGCTCCTGGTCGAGTTTATAGAAATGAAAATATTAATGCGAGAAAGAATAATTTCTTTCATCAAATAGAAGGTTTGTACGTAGATAAGGATATTACATTTGGGGATTTGAAAGGTGTTCTGAATGAATTTATAAGATTATATTTTGGAGCTGCGCGTCCTACACGTTTTAGAAGTAGTTTTTTCCCATTTACAGAACCTTCTGCCGAAGTTGATGTTCAATGTATCATGTGTCAAGGAAAAGGTTGTAGAACTTGTTCCGGTACAGGTTGGTTAGAAGTACTTGGCTGTGGTATGGTTGATGTTAATGTTCTTAGAGGCGTTGGTATTGATCCTGATGTATATTCTGGGTTTGCATTCGGTATGGGAGTTGAAAGACTTGCAATGCTTAAATACGCTATTGATGATATAAGATTGTTCTTTAACAATGATAAGAGATTTTTAGAGCAGTTCTAATGAAAAAGCTTTGTTTAATTTTATGTTTGTTTTTAGCGAGTTCTATTACATCATTAGTTTTAGCAGGTTCTGAAAATTACCTTTTCGATCCTAATCAAATTAATAAGGAACAAGCTTATGTTAGTACAGTTGGATTTAATTTGTTAAATTCAAATGATATAGAAAATAGGGCTGTATTCTTTTTAGATAGTTCAAATAGAGTAAACGCTTTTTCTATAAATAGTTCCAGACAAATTGTTATATGTAGAGGAATGTATACTTTATTAACTAGTGATGATGAATTAGCTGCGGTTTTAGCTCATGAGATTTCTCATAATGTAGATTCGTATAATGGTATTTTTAGAGGGGCTTTTAATCATTTTAATTACATTTTGTCTCCTCATAAATATGAATATAAGTCTGATAAGCGTGCTATAGATTATATGGTTAATGCAGGGTATCATCCTGTTGCAATGATTATTGTGATGAATAAAATTTTCCCTCAGTATAGATATGATTGGTGTAGCTCTCATCCTTTAACTTCCAGAAGAATGATGGAAGTGTATGAATATATTTATAAAAAATATCCTGAATTTTTAGTAAATAATCCTTATAAGAAAAATATTTATTATCAAAATTTTTTATTAACTTCTAAAGAAAATCGTGCTAAGCTTCAAGAAAAAATAAAAAATGATTCAAAGAAAAAAGTTAAGTATAAGTAAAAAATTTATTTCATTATTTATTTTATTTTCAATGTTTTCTTCACAAGTTTTTGCTTTTATAGAAGATAATTTTGTAAATTCTACTTTAGATAAGAATTTGAAAATAACACCGAGAGTTTATTATTTTATAGAAGATGATTTTGTAAATTCTACTTTAGATAAGAATTTGAAAATAACACCGAGAGTTTATTATTTTATAGAAGATGATTTTGTAGAAATTGGTAAAAATAAATTGTTTAAGAAAAAGAAAGTTGTAATACAAGAGGAGCTTCCCACTCATAGTTCAAGTTTCAATAGAAAAATATTTCAAATTAGAGAATTTGATAATTCTACCCCGATTTTTATAAAAATTAAAAATAATATAACTACAAAACAAAAGCCTCAAGAGGGTGAAATAATAGAGTTTGAAGCTGTAAAAGAGTTTAAAATAAAAAATAAAATATACCCTGAAGGTACAGTAATAAAAGCAAGAGTTGAAAATGTTTCACCTAATTATACTATTGGAACTCCAGCAGATATTGTTATTGGTAATTTTCAGATAGAAGGTGAGGCTTTGCGTGGAGAAATTTCAAAAACAGGAGCCAATAGAGCTTTATGGGTTAAACCAATATCTTATATCGGGACTTTTTTCTTTGGAGCAGGAGCTTTTTTGTTATTTATAAGAGGCGGGCATGCTAAGATTAATCAAAATGAAGTCTTCACTGTTTATTATTAAATAATTTTTTTTCTAATTCTATTGCGGTTTTAGTTTTTGCAAGTCCGCCTTGAGAAGTTTCTTTAAGCAATGGTGACATTAATTGTCCTGTAATTTTAAGAGTATCTACTATTTCATCTAACGGAATTTTACTTTCAACTCCACATAATGCAAGTTCCGAAGCTGTTACAGCATGGATAGCCAAAAATGCATTTCTTTTGATACATGGAACTTCTACTAACCCACAAACAGGATCACAAGTTAGGCCGAGTATGTTTTTTAAAGCAAGCGCTGTTGCTTGTAAAATTTCAAGAATATTTCCACCAAGCATTTGAGTTAGAGCTGCAGCTGCCATTGCGGAAGCAACTCCGCATTCTGCTTGGCATCCCGCGACGGCACCTGCAAGTTGTACTTTATTTGAAATAATAAGTCCAATAAGACCGGCAGTCATTAGTCCATTAATTTGTTCTATTTCTGGAATCTTTTTTTCTTCTGCTACTGCAATTATTACAGATGGGACAATTCCGCAAGAACCTGCTGTTGGACAAGCTACTATTCTTCCCATTCTTAGATTCTCTTCTGCTGTTGCGAGTGCATATGTTATGATTTTTTCAAATGTTTTTCCCAAAATAGAAGCTGTTGTGTAGTACCTTTTTTGAAGCTTTTCACAATCATCTCCACACCATTCACTGATAGATTTTTCTGTTGATTTTAAGCCGTTTTTTACAGCTTCTTTCATTGCTAAAAGAGTTTCTAGTGTTTTTATCTTTATAACATCAAAATTCTCATCTTGTATAAAAGATTCTTCTTCTAAAGCTATCTCATAAATTTTTTTATTTTCAGTATTACATTTGTTAATTAATTCTTCAAAGGATAATATTGTCATTATTTTAACTTTCTTATATTTGTCACAAAATATACATCTTTTATGTTTTTAACTTTTTCAACAACATCCTCTCCAATAGGTATGTCGAGAGCTATGTACATACTTGCTTGACCACCTTTTGAACTTCTTCCGCAATGAAGAGATGCTATATTAACTTTTTGTTTTTGTATAATATCACTGACTGTCGAAATCATTCCAGGCTTATCTTTGTACATAAGCAAGAGTGTGTCGTATGAACCGTTTATATCTGTGCTAAATCCATTTATGTTATTAATTCTAATTTCTCCAGCTCCAACAGAGTCTCCGGAAATTGTCATTTTGTCATCAATAATTATGTCTACAGAATTAGGGTGTCTGGAGATATCTTGAATATAACTAAAGGAATAATCCACATTATTGACTGTTTCAAATATATTTTTTATTGAGCTATCGTCAACTTGATAGCCAAGAATTCCAGCTAAAAGGCCTTTATCAGTTCCGTGTCCAAAACCTGTCGTTGCAAATGAATTATAAAGTACAAATTTTACTTTTGAAAAAGGAGCATTGTATATATTTCTTGCCATTAAACCTAGTCGAACAGCTCCTGCTGTATGAGAACTCGAAGGACCAACCATTATAGGAGAAATTACTGAAAAAATAGATTTTTGTTCCATTTTTAATAATCATCCTCGTCTTCATTTTTTTTATCATTTATATAATTCGACATTATATTGAATAATGAATTTTGCCAGTCACTATTTTTTTCAAGGAAAAAATCTGCACCTCTATTTTTGCATTGTTGTTCTATTTCTTTTCTAGGAGATGCTGTTATAACACCTACAATTGTTTTTTTACCGGCATTTGCAGCTATTTTTTTTAACTCTGTTAGTAATATAAACCCTTCTCTTTCCGTCGGAATGAATAAATCCATAACAACATATTCATAATTTCTTTTTTTGAACTTGTTCACAGCATCATAAATTTCTTGTGAACAATCTATATCATAATCAAACTCTGACAACAAAACTTTTAATTGATATGTTATAACTCCCAAATCATCTACTATTAAAATAGCTGGACCTGTTGGGACATTCTCTTCCTCTACAATAGGAGATAGTGCTTTACTTTGTATCGGTTTTTTTGCATTCGCATTTAATTCTTTTAAAGTGTCAACAATATTTAATAATTGTTTTTTTAAATCTATCAAATCAAAGTTTTTTGGACATTTAGCGTTGGTAATATTAAAAAATAATTCCAAAAATTCATCGTCTAAATCTATTGTTGTCATATCTTCTCCTAGTAATAAGCTATTTAAATTATAACATGTTGTTTTTAATATTGTAAATATCTTTACTCCTTTGTTTAAATTATTTTCTTTTTTTTTAATTGCGTTATAATTTGGTTATGAAGAAAATTTTATCTATTATTACATTATTTATTTGTTTACTTAATCCGGTTTTTGCTGATGACGGTAATAAAAATTATTTTTATAATTTTTTTAATAATGATTCAAAGGAAATCAGATCATTATTAAAAGCTCAAGTTAAATATGCTAATAGAACTAATTTTAAAAAATTTATTTCAACGTACGATGAAAGTTATTTAAATGCTGATGGCTTAGATCTTGAAAAATATTCAAACTTGGTAAAAGATGTTTGGAATAGTTATCATAATATTGAATATAGATTAGAGATAAAAAATATAGCTATCAATGATGATAAAGCTATTGTGGAAGTTGTCGAAACTTCTAATGCTGTAATTCCTGCAGAAGCAAAAATGGAAGGAACTTTAAATAGTATTTCAAATAGCATTTATTATTTAAAAAAGGTTGATGGAAAGTGGAAGGTTTATTCCGATAAAGTTAAAACTGAAAATACTTCTATGTTATATGGTGATGCAAGATTTTTAGATATTTCATTGACTGCTCCAAATGAAATAGAAGCTAATACAGAATATACAGCATCTTTAGAATTTGTTCCTCCAGAGGGAGTTATTGCAATCGCTTCAATTGCTAATGATAAGGTTGAATATCCACAAAAACAAGCAAAAGAAGTTTTTAGAAAGCTTCCGGAGGATAATATTTTAGAAAGATTATTTGTTTCAAATTCTGATAATATGAATGAGTACGTAGTGGCTTCTATTGGCTTAACTAAGGCTGATATTACAGATTTGAGTATAAAGTTAAGCTTAACTGGATTTGGGTATCAAATAACAAGAGTCAATGTAATTCCTGTTAAAGAGGATAGAGATGCGGAAAACAATGTCAAGTAATGCAAAAATAGTATATTTTTTTATTTCGACAATATTTTTTGTGTTGTTTGATAAATATGTGACAAACTTGATTTTGGATAATTTAAAGAATTTACCTCAAAATCCATTTTTTGATTTTTTTTATGTGGAAAATACAGGTGCTGCTTTTAGTATTTTGGATAATTATAAATGGTTTTTAATAATTTTTGCTGTTTTAGCTATTTTGATGATAGTAATTTCGGTACTTAAAAATATTAGAAAAGCTTCGAGTTTAGCAGTTTTTTGGACAGCCATATTGATTGCAGGTATTTTTTGTAATGTTTATGAAAGAATAATTTTCGGTTATGTTAGAGATTTTATAAAGTTAAATTTTGTTAATTTTCCTGTTTTTAATATCTCTGATGTTTTTATTAATATTGGTGTTTTTGCTATAGTTATAATTATTATAAAGAATAATTATTCTAATAAAATTAATGAAGATAGTAATTGATGAATTAAATGAAGAAAAACGTTTAGATGTATATCTTGCAGAGTATTTGCAAGATTTTTCGCGTTCAAGAATTCAGGCTGAAATAAAAAAAGGAAATGTATTATTAAATTCAAAAAATGTTAAACCTTCGTGTATTATAAAACCGGAGGATGTTGTTGAATTAAATATACAAGATGATGTAAATAAAATTTTACCGGAGGATATTCCTTTGGACATTGTTTGGGAAGATGAGAATATGCTTGTTGTTAATAAACCTTCCGGTATGTTAACTCATCCAACTAATATAGAAACGTCGGGTACTTTAGTAAATGCATTATTGAATTATTGTGGTAATAATTTATCAGATATAAATGGGGTATTTCGCAGAGGTGTATTACATAGACTAGATAGAAATACTTCAGGTTTGTTAATGATTGCAAAAAATAATTTAGCTCATGAATATCTAGTAAGTGAAATGAAAGCTGGAAGGATAGAAAAAAAATATAGGGCGATTGTTGCCGGAGTAATTAATGAAGATGAATTTGTTATCAATAAGCCACTAGGAAGAAATCCTAATCAACCTCATAAAATGGCTATAATTGAAAATGGGAAAGAAAGTATTTCAAAAGTTAAAGTTCTGGAACGTTTTAAAGAGGCTACTTTAATTGAAGTGCATTTAATAACAGGAAGAACTCATCAAATTAGGGTTCATTTATCAAGTATAGGACATCCTGTCTATAATGATACTCTTTATGGTTTTGGAAAAATGAAAATAAAAACGCAAGAACAAGTTTTGCAATCATATAAGTTGACATTTTCAAAACCTTTTAATGGAGAAATATTGTCTTTTGAAATTTCAGAAGATGAAAAATTTACAAAGGTTATTAATTATTTAAAATCACAAAATTAAATAATACTTTTTTTAAGTCTTTCAGAACGATTTTCACTAAGTAAATTTTTCAATTTCATAATAGCTTGAGCATGAAGTTGTGAAATTCTGGATTCAGAAACGTTTATAGTTTCTCCAATTTCTTTTAAAGTCATGTTTTCGTGATAATAAAGAACCATGATAGTTCTTTCTCTTTCAGGCAGTCTCTTCAAAGCATTCTCCAATTCTTTTTTTACATCTTTTTCTTCCATTTGTTCATGCGGAGCTAGTGTATGAGAATCTTGAATCGTGTCAATAATTTCTAAATCTCCGTCTGAAGAACCTTTTTTTTCATATATTGAAGTGACTGTTGTATCTTCTGCTAATAATTGTTCTACTTTTTCTCGTTCTATACCTAAGTAAGTTGCAATTTCAGAGTTTGTTGCAGATCTACCATATTGTTTTTTTAATAATTCTTGTGCTTCTTTGACGTCTTTAATTTTTTTTCTTACGCTTCTAGGTAAGAAATCTTGAGATCTGATTTTGTCAATAATATTTCCTCTAATTCTTACAAGAGCGTATGTTTCAAATCTCGCACCCATTTTAGGAGTGTATTTTTCAATTGCATCAATTAAGCCTTCTACTCCGTAACTTGAAATATCTTCGTATGAAAATGTTGGAGGTAGGGCTACTTTAACACGTCCGACAACATATCTTGTTAGGTAAATGTATTGAAGGATGAGAGCATCTCTAAGAGCTTTGTTTTCATGGTCATCAAAATACTTAGCCCACATTTCGGCTAATTCTTCATTTGAAACTCTTTTAATATTTTTATAAGATGTATCCTGTTCCATCCCTCTCGTGTCCCAATAAAAACATGTCTCATTCTATTGTAACGTTTTATTAAGAAATAGCTATCATATATATAGATGAAATTGTTAAAATTTGTTAAATATTTGAATAGCCTCTAATTATGCCGAATTGGCTTATGTGTAAATTGAGAATTTGTTTTTTAATAAAATTGGAGGATTTTTATGTGTAGTTTAAAAATTAGATTTTTAGTATTTCTTTTTATATTTCAGTTTTTAAATGTATCGGTATTTGCAAGAACTGTTGTGACTCAAACTCCGGTTTATCCGCATTATAATAGTTATTACAATAATTATAATAATATTGCTCGAACAAATTCATTGAGAAATTCTTATTATAATCCAAGGCATCGTTTATATAGAAATCATAATAATTATGCTTATAAACCTTATTATAATAAATCTTTTTCTGATTTAAATGCCTTAGAAAAATATTCTTTGAATAAAACGTATTCAAGAGAAAGTGATTTGCAAAGACTGCAAAGATTAGAGATGCAAGCTTTTGGTGCTGTACAAAGTGGTGATATAAGTACCAGATATGATAATGTGAGAAATGCTATACTATCAAGGCCAAAACAAAATTATAAAACTTCTTTATTGAGAAATATCGGTAATTATTTTTCAGGACAGATGACGGGGTTTACTCCTTCTTTTTCTAATGATCCTTTCTTTTCTGACTCAAGTTTTTCGAGGTTCCCTTATCCCACAAGTTATGGTAATCGTTCTTATGACCAAGTTTCAGGTCCTTTAAGGAGTGGTTATTTTATAAATGATTATGGAACTTCATCAGGTGCTGGGGTAAAAATTCTTGATTAATTTTTATAAAGAGCTCCCAAATCAAATTTTAAAATGATTTGGGAGAATGTTTTAAGGAAGGATAATGTTAAAGGATGCTCCATAATAAGGATAGCTGTAATAACCTATTTCACAATATTGGTAAGGATGATTCCAACAGCAGCGCCTGGCTAACACCCCGCCTATTACGGCATTTCTGGAATAGTATTTGGGATGATGTTTAATATGTGGCGGATGATGATATCCAGGACCTGCAACTACTCTATGTCCTTTTGCATGTGGAGGCGGGGCTGCAAAAGCTGGAATTGCTAGATTGAGAGCAGATAATAAACAAAAAATTGATAAAACTTTTTTCATACAAAAACCCTCCTATTTTACACTTTACTAAAAGACTTTTTATGTTTCTTATTTGTATAACGATTTGAATATAAAATTGTTCATAAAATAAGTAAGGCGGATTTTGTAGAATACAAAATCCGCCTTATGTTCCATATAAAAAAGACTAGCCTTGGGCTAAAATGTAATTTAAAAGAGTTCTTACTCCTGCGCCTGTTGCACCTTTAATTAATTCTTTTTGAGGTTTCTCAAGGAAAGCGACTCCTGCAATATCAATATGAGCCCATTTCACATCTTTTACAAATTTTTGTAAAAATACGCCGGCAGTAGAAGCTCCACCCCAGCGAGAGCCTGTATTTTTCATATCTGCAATGTCACTTTTTAAGCTATCAAAGTATTCTTCCCAAAGAGGTAATTTCCAATATCTTTCACCACTTTTTTCTGCTGTAGTAATTAATTCGTTTATCATAGAATCATCATTACCCATAATACCTGCAGCATTAGATCCAAGTGCTACCATACAAGCACCTGTAAGAGTTGCAATATCAATTACTTCATCAACTCCTAATTCACAAGCGTAGCAAAGAGCATCTGCAAGAGTAAGTCTTCCTTCCGCATCAGTATTATCTACTTCTATAGTTTTGCCGTTTTTAGCTGTTAAAATATCACCAGGCTTGTAGGCACTACATCCAGGCATATTTTCACAAGCTGCGATAATTCCATGGACTTCTACTTGTGGGTGGAATTCTTTTAAAATACTCATAATGCCTAAAACACAAGCTGCCCCTGACATATCATCTTTCATTGTAAGCATTGATGAAGGTGGTTTGATATCAAGTCCACCACTATCAAATGTTATACCTTTACCGATTATAGCGATTCTCTTTTTAGGATTAGCTACTGAATATTTCATATGAATGAATTTAGGTTCTTGAATGCTACCTTTAGCTACTGCTAGGAATGCTCCCATTCCCATTTTTTCGCACTCTTCTTTATCATAAATTTTTGTTTCTAATCCAAAATCACAAGCAATTGCAGCAAGTTCACTTGGTGTTGCATATTGAGCAGGTTCATTTGCAAGATTTCTTGTAAATGCCATAGCTGAAGCTATTTTTTCAGCTTTATTTACTAAATCTTGATTTGCTTGTACATAGATTTCTTTTACTTTGTTATCTTTTTTTTCTGATTTGTATTTATCAAATGTATAATCTGCAATAAAAGCTCCCATCGCAAATTGTTCTGAATAGTCAAATTCAATTCCATCTAATGAGAATGCAACAGTTTTTGCTTCCATCTGCATTGCTTTTTTTATAGCTTTAGCAACTGCTTCTCTTAGCTTATTGGGATTAAGTTCTTCTTTTTTACCAAGTCCAAGGATAAGAACTTTTCTATAGATTTCTTTTCCATAGGTAGGAAGAAGATATGTTTCTCCAAACTTTCCTTTAAAATTATCTTGGTCTATAGCATAAGTATTTGCTAACTCACTAGAAGTTTTTTCTCCTTCGAACATGCTAACAACTAAGATATCTGATTCTATGTTTTTAGAATTCTCTACAACCTTAATTTCCATATAGAATCTCCTTTCTTTTTAAGTGTATTTTAGCTAATAAAGAAAGGTTTTTAAATACTTTAATCGGATTATAAAATAAAATATTTGACAATAAAAAATGTTTGTTTTACTATAGATTGTGTTGAGGGCGTTTAGCTCAGTTGGTAGAGCGTCTCCCTTACAAGGAGAGGGTCAGAAGTTCGAGTCTTCTAACGCCCACCATAAAAGAGATGATGACATTAGTTATCATCTCTTTTATTTTGAGTGTTTTGATAGCGAGAACTTCCAATATGCGAAACATATTCAAAGAAGTTCTGCGGATTTGCGAACGTACGATCTGAAGTTAGTAAAGATTGAGAAAATATGAAGAATATTAAAACGTAATGTTTTAATATTCAGATTTTAGTTGCTTTTATTCACAGACATATCCAGTACAAACTATTTTTTTACTTCCATCTGGTTGTTTCCTTATAATTACAACTTTTTCCAGATGATTATTTTCATCTAAAGATTCCATACCACATTTTTGCTTTTCAAGTTGAGTAGGCTCTAGACCATCAAAAACAATCTTACTTAGACCTTCTTCACCATTAAAACAATTTATTTGAAATATTGGTTGACTATTCATTCCATCTAACACGCATTCTTTACCGATTTCAAGTTCTCGATTGCCTATTTTTATAATATCTCCTGATTCAATTTTATAAGAAGATTCTCCTGCATTTTTATCACTATGTTCCAATGTGATTGCACAACTGTCATTATCAGGATAATTTGTATAACCACTTACCCAATTATTTAAATCATTTTCTAATAAATTAGGATTTGTTATGTAAGAAACAAATGAATTTTTGTTATTTTTGTTCATTGGATACCTTCCATATGTTTCATAATTTCCATATTTATCACTATTAGGTAATGCATTACGTTGTATTAATAAAGCCGTTGTCATACAACCAATTCTTTCACATTCTTTTTCTTCTTCTTTGTTATTGCCTGCTTTTCTACCTAAAAATTCTTTATCACAGTGATTTGCCTCATGTAAAAGCATTGTAATCATATTTGCCATATTGTCGTAATCAGTTAAATTTTCATTAACTGAAATAAAAGGTTTTCCTCCAATTGTTAATTGTTGCATTGTATTTGATGTTTCACTATTATCATAATAAATTGTTTCTAAATAGCCAATTAATCTATTTCTTTTATCTGAGTCTATTCCTATTTTTTCTAAATCTTCATTTGAAAATGTTTTTAATAATTCTATAGCTTTATTTCTTGCAGTATCAATATTCTTTTGTAAATCTGGATTATTTGAGACTGTACTTAATTTTAATTTATTATCAGCGATTAAATCATTAGGATATACTTTATTCACATTATTACCTGCGATTTTATATCGTTCCATTAAAGATAAGCCTGTTTCTTCTAATAATTCACACAAAATACTTTGTGTCATATCTCGTTGTTCAACATTATCAGGTAAATCTTTTAAATGATTTTGATAAACTTGTTCTAGCTTTGCTTTAATGTTTGTTTTATCAAAATTCTGTGGTAATTCTAAATTATCAATGTTTTCTAAAATAGCCAAATATGCTTTTTTACAAATTTTTTGTTTTTCATTTTCTTTTTGTGTTACATTTTCGTTATTTTGTGTTTTTTGATTTTTTTCTAATTTGTTTATATTTAATTTTAAGGCTTCATTTACCCAACCTACAATTTTATTCCAACAATCTTTAGATATTTGGATTATATCTTCTGGATGTACTAAAAATTTGTTAGACTGTTTAGGATTTTCAACAACTTGTCCATTTCTAGTTGTTATTAAACTACCTTCTTTATCTATCTCTGTAATAATTTGATTCCAAATACTACTGTTAATTTGTTTACATTGATTTTCATCCAAACCTAATTCATTAGCAATACCTTGTGTAATGCCTTGACCTGTTATTATTTGAAACTTTCCATCTGGATTAAAATTTACCATAGTTTTTTTACGGCATTTTAGGGGGAAATCTTTAGGTTAATTTCATAAATCTTTACAAAATATCAACAATATTTTTTTATAAGCTCATAACATTAAATTAATAAATATTTAACACCACCTCAGTAGATTTTTACGAGCGTGTTCGGGATGACTCAGCCGAAGCAAAGGTGACTAAATGTCACGTTTGCTGAGAGGCGGGTAGTTTAACAAGCGAGAATTCTTTCAACAAAAAAACGAGAACCTAAACTCTATTAGA
>CASFYV010000030.1 GCA_949298985.1 uncultured bacterium
TCTAATAGAGTTTAGGTTCTCGTTTTTTTGTTGAAAGAATTCTCGCTTGTTAAACTACCCGCCTCTCAGCAAACGTGACATTTAGTCACCTTTGCTTCGGCTGAGTCATCCCGAACACGCTCGTAAAAATCTACTGAGGTGAAAATACTTGGCGGGCCACCGCCTGGGAAGATAGCACGTTGCCAGCATCTATTTTAAATAAAATCGAGAATCTAATAGAATTTAGGTTTTCGTTTTTTTGGTAACGATTTTAAAGGTGATATTACTATTAGTTATTGCAATATCATTAATGAAGGAGCTTTTTGCGATATACAAATATTATAATTGAATGTGGTTAATCTAAAAGTGTAATGATTTCTTATTATTAGTAAATTATATCTATATAATACAAAAACATCTTCAAGTAATTTAGAGGTGTTTTTATTAATATTACCATCATTTATTTTTTTTATTTTGTATTAACGTTTTCTTGATTTTCTTTTTCTTCTTTTATTTTTAATTCTGTTTCTCTTGCTTTTAGCATTGTTTGTATTATTTTGTCTTCATTTGCTTGTTTTTTTATATCTGCAAAAACAGCCTTTAGTTCTTCTTCATTTAATCCTTGTGGTGATTTTACACAAACGACTAATTTTTCTTTTCTAAATGTAAAATATGAAACTATTATTATTCCCCAAAGTAACGTCCCTTGAATTATATTTATGCCAGGAATTTGTGTTGTATATTTTGCTAGATAATTCCATATATACATTAATACATGGCCAGGAAATACTATAAAGCCAGCAAATAAACAGCAAGCAATTAAGCCTATGATTATTAGTCCTCTAATTCCCTTTATTTGAATTATATTACAATTCTTTTTCATTAAGTTCCCCTATTAAATTTAAAAATTCATCCTTATTTAATATTATAACACCTAAATTTTTAGCTTTCTCTAATTTTGAACCTGGATTTTCTCCTACTATTACATAAGATGTTTTTTTGGAGACTGAAGACGATACTTTACCACCTTTTTGTTTTATTATATCAGAAGCCTCGTCTCTTGTCATTGAATTCATTGTTCCTGTTAAAACAAAAGTTTTTCCTGATAATTCTGTCGATTTATTTTGGATAGAATTATTTGTAATTTCAAATCCAACTTCTTTGAATTCATTTAACATTTTTATATTTTCTTCATTTTTAAAGTATTTATAAATACTTTCAGCTATTTTTTCACCAATTCCTTCAATATTTGATAAATCTTCTATCGATGCATTTTTTAATGTTTCTATTGTTGGATACTCTGCTGTTAAAATGTCTGCAGTTTCTTTTCCTACATGTCTTATTGATAAACCTGTTATAAACCTCGATAGAGGTCTATTTTTACTATTTTGAATTGAATTGTAGATGTTAGATGCTGATTTTTCTTTTATTAAATCTAAATTTAATAAATCAGATTCTTTTAGTTTATAAAAATCTGCAGGAGTTTTTACTAGTCCCTTTGAATATAGTTGAGAGATTATTGAAGGTCCTATATTATCTATGTCCATAGCTTCTTTTGAAACCCAATATTCTAACTTTGCTTTCATTACCGATGGACATTGTTCATTTGAACAATATAAATTAACCTCTCCTTCGCGTTCTTCTAAATTTGCTGAACATTCCGGACATTTTTCTGGTATTTGATATTTTTTTAAATTATTATGTTCTGGAGTGTCTATAACTTTTATTACTTTAGGTATTATTTCTGCAGCTTTTTTTATTAATACTCTGTCACCTATTCTTATATCTAATCTATTAATTTCGTCGAAATTATGTAAGCTAGCTCTAGATACAATGCTACCACCTATATGAACTGGTTCTAATATCGCAACAGGTGTGATAGCTCCTGTCTTACCAACTCCAATTTCAATATCTATTAACTTTGTTGAGATTTCTTCAGGTGGAAATTTAAATGCTGTTGCCCATTTAGGTGCCCTTGAGGTAAAACCTAATTCTTTTTGGTATGCTAAATTATTTACTTTTATTACAACTCCATCTGTTGCATAATCTAATTCAAAACGTTTATTTTCCCATTCTTTACAGAATTCTATTGCGTCTTCTATATTTTTTACCAGTCTTATATTTGGATTTGTTTTAAAACCAAGTCTTTTTAGGTATTCTATGCTTTCAAAATGTGTTTTAGGATTATACTCTGCTTTTTCGATTATTGCTGTATAGCTAAACATTGATAAATCTCTTTGGGCAGTAATTGAACTGTCTAATTGTCTTAAAGAACCTGCTGCGGCATTTCTTGGGTTTGCAAATGGTTTTTCCATGTTTTTATTTAATTTTTTAAATGAAGTTATAGGCATATAAATTTCGCCTCTTACTTCTACATCGGCTTCTTTAAATAATTTTAAAGGAATTGCTTTTATTGTTTTTAAATTTTGAGTTATTTCTTCTCCGATAATACCGTCTCCTCTTGTTGCACCTTGTTTGAAATAGCCATTTTCGTATGTTAAAGCAATTGCTAGACCATCAATTTTTAATTCACATACTAAGTCTACATTATCGTTAAATTCTTTAGTTATTTTTTCATACCATTTCTTTAGCTCTTCGTAGTTATATGTATTATCTAAGCTATATAAGCGATATTTATGTTTTATTTCCGTGAAACTTGAACTTAGTCCTCCGACTCTTTGGGTTGGACTATCTGGTGTGATGTATTCAGGGTGTTCATTTTCTAAATTTTTTAATTCAGAATATATTTTATCGTATTCATAGTCACTTATTAGTGGATTATCCAATACATAATATTGGTATGAATATTTATTTAATTCTTCTTTTAAATGCTCAATTTTATCTTTAATCATTATTACTCCGTATTGTCGCAATCATTATCCAAAATATAAATTGTATTTGGGGTCTAAAAAATACTGTATCAACCATTCCATGTACCAATATTCCGGTAATTGATATGAGACTAGCTAAAACATATTTATTAGAGAGTTTTGTTATAGCTTTTTTTATTGTAAAAATTAAGAAACACAAAAAAGATATTAATGCAAATATTCCGCTTTCTACTGCAGTTTCCAAATATATATTATAAGCACTTAAAGCATCAAAACCTGTTTTCATATATAAACCATAAATTTCTCTAAAGTTTTGATTTCCAATACCTATTCCTAATAGCCAATTATCTTTAAACATATCTAGACATGAATTATAAACATTGAATCTAAAAGAATTTGAACTATCATTTCTCATTGCAAATATTGATAATATTCTTGCTCTTAATGCTGATACTGATAAAATAATAGTTGTTAAAATTACCACAATACCAGAAGAAATTATGATAAATTTTTCTTTTAATTTTGGTTTTAATGATTGATATGTAATAATTCCTAATATAATTAATTCAAAAAAATATCCAATGTAAGAACCTCTGCAACCTGTTAGTATTAAGGCTATAGATGAGAATATTCCTATAGGTATAGAAATCTTTTTTGAAAATGGTATTACAGCAGGTATACAAGCTAATAAATAACCTCCAAATAAGTTTGGATTATATGGTTTTAATGTTCCATATACTCTTGTCATTACTTCTTCTGGATTTAGTCTTGATGTATCTTGCCAGCCTGAAATCTCTCCTATTGAGGTAAAGTTTTGTAAAAAAGCTATTATGCTCTCAAATGATATACATAGAATTATTGATAAAAATATGTATTTTATTTTATCTTTATTGTCTTTAAAAAAGTGTATTAGTGATATATAAAAGCCTAAATATGTTAATGTTTTAAAAAAACCTTTTAAGCTTAACATAAATAGAGTAGAGCCTGCTAAACTAATAATTACAAATATAAAATATATTAATAAAAATTTGTCAGAAAGTTCTAGATTAAATTTTTCATTAGTTTTTGTCAATAATTTTATAATAGTCAAAAGGATGGAGATAATTGCAAAATAACCAATATAGTCTGAAGACATAAATTGAGAACTGATTATTACACCTAATATTGAATAAAAAATAATAATATCAATATTCTTTAAAAAAATACTTTTATCATATATTGGTTTAAGTAGTTTTTGAGTATTATTTAAAAACAAATTTATTAACATTAAACTTTAACCTATTTGATTATTTTCACCAGCATCTTCTACTTTAACATTTGAAATAACTTTTACATCAGAAATTGTTCCATTAAATTTATAATTTTCACCTTCTAAAGTCACAGGAAGTCCCATTTTTATTTTATTTCCACCCACTACTGCTCCATCTTTGGTTATTTTTGCAATATCTGTTATTGTTACTACTGCATCATAAATAGCTGGTTGCGTTGGATCTTTAATTAGTATATATTGCTCTTTTACTTTTGTTGTTGGAAGAGCTGTCATTCTGGATTCTGATTTAACTGACAAAACTTTTAATTCTGTATATGGTACATTTCTTATTGTAATAAAAGTTTTATCATTGTTTTTTATTGGAAATTCTTCTCCTGTTACTGTCACTCCTCTTAAAAAGACTTGAAATGTTATTTTAGACGTAGCTTCTATTTGTTTATCAGCTGTTTGTCTAAAGTGTTTTGTTGTAATTATGCCAACAAAAAGTGCTATAATAACTCCAATTAAAATAATAATGTCAACTACATTTATTTTTTTCATATAAGCTCCTTTTAGTATTCTAATTCTATTTCTTTAGGTATAAATTTTAAAATTTCTTCTATTGAGGTTGTCGCACAACCAAATTGTTTTATGACTATTCCCGCAGCTATATTGCCTATAATAGCTGCTTCTACTGGGGTAGCACCGGCAGCAAGTGATAGTGTATATAAAGCTGTTACAGTATCTCCAGCACCTGTGACATCGAAAACTTCTGCTTTATTAAAAACCGGAATATGAGTGTATTTTTTACCATAGTCTTCTAATACAACCATTCCTTCTGAACCACATGTTATTAATACTGATTTTGCATTTGTTTGTGTGGTAATGACTTCCCCTGCTTTTTGGAAATCTTCTTTATTTTTTAAGAAAAATCCAACATGTTTTTGAGTATCTGGTAGATTAGGCGTCATGGATGTAACATCTTTATATCTTTCTAAGTTTTTTTGAGCATCTACTATAACAATTTTATCTAATTTCTTTGATATTTCGACAACTTTGTCTATAATTGTGTCAGTTATTGTTCCAATATGATAGTCTGACAAAATTATAGCATCATGTTTTGGAATTAATTCTTCGATAGCTTTAAGCATTTTTGTTTCAGTTTCTTTTGAAATAGGAGCATTTGTTTGTCTATCAATTCTTACAATTTGTTGAGTTATTGAATGAGAACAAGAACCTGATATTCTTGTTTTGGTTATGGTTTTTCTATTTTTGTCAATAATTAAAGAAGCACAATTAATATTTGCATCTTCGAATGCGTTTTTTAAATCTTGTGCTTGGTAATCTTCTCCGATTATTCCAATAACACTAACTTTTCCGTTATTAATTTTTGAAACATTGTGTGCTGCATTAGAGGCTCCTCCAAGTATAAATTTTGTATGTGTATGTTGTAATATTAATACGGGAGCTTCTCTTGATATCCTTTCGGTGGCTCCATAGATCATTTCATCTAATGCTAAATCACCAATTACTAATATTTTGATATCTTCTAATCTGTTTATTATTTTTTCTAATTTTTCTTTGTTCATTTAAATTCTCTCTTATCATTGCTTAAATGTATAATATAATATATAATATCTTTATCATACTACAAAATTTATAAGAGAGATACATGGCGAATAATAATATTTTTAATTCTAAAGATTCAATGGATATAACTGAATTAGCATCTTTAAATGATGATATTTCGCCGGAATTAATAGAACAATTACAGCAGAAAATTCAACAAGATGCTATAGAATTTACAGGCAAAGCTAATGATTTGAATGCTAAAAGTGATTTAAATCTTAATGATGAACATCTTTTTGAAGAAGCTAATGTTGAACAAAATAATGTTAGTCAAACTGACGAAGTCGTGAATAATGATGAAACAAAAAATATAGAAGCTCATCACGTTTCATTAAATCAGAATTTTGATGATAATTTTTTAAAGAAATATAAGGCGAAATTGTCTAAACAAAAAGATGATAAAGATAAAGGGAATGATAAATTAGAGAAACCTTCAATATCTAATGAAGTTTTTCAAGTTGATTCTATAACTTCGGATAATATAGAGCAAGTTTCTAATGGTAATATAACAGAAAGATTTATTTCTCCTGAACAAAAAAATTATAACGATAGTTTGGATTTTCTTGATGGAAACGTGAAGTATTCTAAATACGTTATTTATATTGATCCACAAAATGTAGATTTTATTGAACATTTAACTGTAAAAGAAAGAAAAAATTTAATTAACAAAATTTTAAGAGAACAAGATGATATTGCAATTACTAAACAAAGATTTAAAATTATTCAAACTATAATTCGTCACGCGATTGTTGCTATTTTAACTATTGCTGTTTCTATTCCCGTTATATATATAACAATAAATGCATCTTTGGAAACTACAATAAATAATTATAGACGGTCTCAATCAATTTTTCAAACTCTTTATAAAGAAAATGGTAAAATTACTCAGTATAAGAGGTATTAAGAGTTTGATTGTGCTTTGCAAGAATCAATTATTCCATCTGCTATAATTGATCCTAATTTGTATCCTGCTATTGATGCACATACAAATGCACTCCCCTTCATTATACCCGGAATAGATTTTAAAGATTTGTTCATTATTTTTTTAGTATTACAATAATCTTTAATTGCTTGACTTTGTTTTTTTAGGAAAGGGTTTGATTTGTAAATGCCATCTCTACTAATTGAAATCTTTTTATTATTTATAATTTTATACATTCCATCCTTAGCGATTAATTCTTTTTTTCCGTCAATGAGTTGATATAAACCTTCTTTTGTTATTTCCATAGTTTTGGAATCATATTTTTTGTTAATAGGCATTCCTATTAATTTTTTTGCTCCGGATTCAAATAAAAACATTATTGGAAGTGCAATTCCTTCTTGGATTAAAGCATCATCTTTTTCTTTTGCTGTTGCTACTTTTAATGCACCTGTTGCAACTATAATTGGGTTTATGTGATCTGCTGTATAGTTAACAATTTTTCCGATACCATTTAAAAATTTATTTGAAGTCTGTGCAGTTTTAATCATTTTTTCAGCACTTACAACTCCGTTATAAATAGAATTTTTTTGCTCTTTTGCAATGTCAGCTATTCCTTTTGCCGCATTAGTAACTTGTCCAGCTGCGATATCCAAGTTCATTGCTCCAACAAATGGATTATTATTATTTAATGCGTCTATACTTGAATTAGCACGTCTGGTACTAAATATTCCGCTTGATACTATTGAAGGCATAAATGCTGTTATTGCTATACCTGATGACATTCTTTTGAACCTTTATCAACACCTGTATACACACTATATTAATATTAAGTATTTTTGTAAAAATCAATTGCAAAATTTTTAAATATATTTACAAATCTTTACAAGTTACAAATTATATTTGATGAATAATGCTGCTTAAGCTTCTTCTATAAATTCTTCTTCTATTTTAGGTTCTTTGTATATTTCTAATTTTGTAATTCTTGCTCCGTCAACTTCTTTTACTGTAAAAGTCAAGCCGTTAAATGATACAGAATCACCTATATTAGCAATTCTTCCCAGTAATTTAACAACAAGTCCGGCAATCGTATCTACATCATCTTCTTCAAATAAAGCTTCTTTTAAATCAAAAAATTCGACTAATTCATCAATACGAAGCATTGCATTTGCAATATATAAGTTATCACCAATTTGTTTAATATCAGCTTCTGTTTCTTCATCAAATTCGTCTTGAACATCACCAATAATTTCTTCTAAAACATCTTCTAGTGTTATTAGACCAGCAGTACCTCCAAATTCATCAATAACTACAGCCATTTGGCAATGGAGCTTCTTGAAATCAATAATCATATTATCTAAAGTCATTGTTTCAGGTACTAGCATTAAAGGACGAATTAATTTTTTAATATCATAATGCTCTTTTGTCATTGCTAATGAGTATAAGTCTTTAACATGAATAAATCCTAAAATCTTATCTATATTATCTTCAAAAACAGGATATCTAGTATATTGATTGTTAAGTGCAACACTATTTAATTCATCATAGGAAATGTCTTTTGATATACAAACCATATCTGTTCTTGGAACCATTACTTGCTTTGCCATAAGATCAGAGAATTTAAACATATTATGAAGCATTTCAGCTTCTGTTTCGTTTAAAACACCTTCATTATAACTGGCATCTACAAGCATATCTAATTCTTCTGTTGAATGAACTAATGAAGTATCCTCTGTATCTGCTTTAAGGACTTTTAATAAATTGTTTCCTGATATTTCTAATAACAGTACAAAAGGTTTAAAAATTGTTATAAATATATCCATAGGTTGTGCAATTAATAATGACAAACTCTCTGGATGCTTTAATGACAAGCATTTTGGTAATTGTTCTCCCAATAATACATGAAAATATGTTACTAAAATAAAAGCTACCGGAACTGCAATGACATGAGCTGTAATTGTCTTATTGAGTATTGGCAGTAAATTAATAATAGGTTCAATTAATTGTACAATAGTCGCCTCTGCAACCCAACCTAAAGCTATACTTGCAATAGTTACTCCTAATTGAGCCGCTGCAAGCATTCTATTTACATCATTTATCAATTTTAAGGCTTTTTTTGCATTTGAATTTCCTTCATTGCATAATTGTTCTAATCTCGTTTTTCGAACTTTTACAAGAGAAAATTCTGCAGCTACGAAAAATCCATTTACAAATAGTAAGAAAATTATTATAAATATATTAATAAATATGTCTGTAAGACTCATTTAATCTTATTATCCTCATAATATTTGTAATTTTACAATATATAATTAATTTTTGCAATAATATGTAATATATTATATAATTGTAAAATGAAATTAGGAGCATTTATTATACCAACAGGAATTGGTGCATCTATAGGAGGTTATGCTGGAGATGCTAGTTTTTGGGCTAGAAAATTGAGTCAAAAGTGTAAGTTGATTGTTAATCCAAATGTTGTAAATGCTGCTTGTTTTTCAGGTATTACAGATAATATGCTTTATGTTGAAGGATATTCTTTAGATGAATTTTTTAAAGGAAATCTTAATTTAGTTGAAACTTGTAATAATAGAATTGGAGTTGTTTTTGATAAATCAATTCCAGAAGATGTTTTAAATGTACATATAAATACTATAAATGCAGTTAAAACCATTTATGGTATTGATATTGTTTCTTATGAAATAACAGATTTACCTGTGGGGGTTTCATTTTTTGTTAATGAATCAGGTGTTTCTGTGGGGAATGTAGATAATTTACTAACCTTAAAAAAAGCGGCTAATAAATTAATTCAAAAAGGTGCTGAAGCTATTGCTGTTGTTTGTCATTTCCCTGAAGACGAAAGTTGTGATTATGAAAATGGAATTGGTGTTGATCCTGTAGGTGGTGTTGAAGCTATTATTTCCCATTATATTTCTAAAGAATTTAATCTACCTTGTGCTCATGCACCAGCTTTTTCTGATATTAACGTTTCTACTAATATAGTTTCTCCGAAGTGTGCAGCAGAATATATAACTCCAACATTTTTACCTTGTATTTTATTAGGACTTGATAAAGCTCCTATGTTTTCAAAAATTTCTGAAGGAATAAATATTAATGATTTAGATTTTCTTACTGTTCCACATAATGCTTTAGGTTCAATTCCTGTTTTGGAAATGTTAAAAAATAATAAAAAAGTTTTTGCGATTCTAGAAAATTCTTCAGTTTTAAACGTAAGTTGCTCAAATTTTATTGAGAGTTTTAATTTAATCAATTTAAATTCTTATGAAGATTTATTAAGCTATTTATAATATTCACATTATAAATAAATATGATATAATAAAATATGAATGGAGATTTTAAGTATGAAAAATATACAACGAGGATTTACTTTAGCTGAGATAATTTTATCTGTAGGTATTATAGGTATTGTTTCTGCAATGGGACTTATGGTTTCAAAGTATTCGACGGAGAAGGCGTATAACTTGTTTTATTATTCTGGATATATAAGTCTTTATAATTCATTGTTAGAGGCAGAGGCTCAAAAGGAAGGTCAAAGTAATACGGATATTTTAGCTGGTGTTGCTAGGTATTTAGATTCGAATGTCAAAACTCTACCAAGTCCTATTAATGGAAATGATAAATATATAAAAACTTCAAATGGTATACAGTTTTATTTTCGTTCTACAGGCTTAGATGATAATTCATATATATATTTAACTATGGAAGTTCCTCAACCTAAGACTCGTACAAATAATGGTAAAGCTAGTGTTGTCTTGATGTACACAAAAGTAGACGATATTAGTTACTTAATACCAGTTGATACAATGAACGATGTTAAGTTGCAAGAACGTAGAGATTTGCTTCCTGCTTATATTGATGATGGTATTGTTGGGAGAGCTGATGCAAATGGGCAAGTAAGAGCAATCGCTTATTATAACTATAAACAAGCTTATTGTGCGATGACCTCTAATAAATCTATAGATTCTGTAATTTCTTGTACTGGAGTTACTGGAAAACCATCCGCTAAAGAGGGCGTGTTAAAGGTTAGAGATCCAAGAAAAGCTAGATAATATCTATTTTATGTGTAAAAAAGAAGTGCAGATTTAATTTTCTGCACTTCTTTTTGATTCTTATTATTTTTCTACTTTAAATTAACAGTATTATTTTCAACTAAGAATTTAGTAACTTTTTCGTTTAATGCTTGTTGAGATAAAGCATTAAATACACCAGGCGTTTGAGATAATTGTCTTATCATAGTTGTAGTATCCATTTGGTACATTTTACTTAGTTCTGTTAATTTTTCAGTAAAATCTTCTTGGGAAACTGTGATCTTTTCTTCTTTTGCTATTTTATCAATAACTAAAGAATTTTTAACTCTTACAGCGGCATCTTCTTTTAAGCTGTTCATTATAGAATCGTATCCTTGAGCTTCAACTGCTTGCTCCCAAGTAAAACCTTGCATTGAAAGTTTTTGTTTATAATCTTCAACTAATTGATCTGCTTCTCTATCAATCATAGATTGTTGAATATCAACTTTAGCGTTATTAGTTACTTTTTCAAAGATAGCTTTTTCAGAATTTGTTCTATTGATATCTTCCTTTTGAGTATCCAAATATTTTTGAATATCAGCTTTTAAGTCATCCACTGTTTTAAATGGTCCAACTTTTTGTACAAATTCATCATTTAATTCAGGTAATACTTTTGCTTTAATTTCATTAATTTTACATTTAAAAGTTGCAGGTTGACCTGCTAATTTTTTCTCATGATATTCTTCAGGGAAAGTTACATTAATTTCAAATTCTTCTCCAAGAGTTCTATCAACTAACTGCTCGGCAAATCCCGGAATAAAGCTTGAATGAGCTAAATCAAGTGAATAATTTTTAGCATCTCCGTGTTCGATTTTTTCACCATTTGAATATCCGTCAAAATCAAAAACTACAGTGTCAGTTGCAATAGTTTTTCTATCTGTAACAACTATTGTTGAAGCGTGTTGTTGTAGTAAACCATCTATAGATTTTTGCATAGCATCTTCTGGAGTTTTATATGATTCTACATCAATTTTTAAACCTTTATATTCTCCTAAAGTAACTTCTGGTCTTAGTTCTATTTTTGCAGTAATTTTTAAATCTTCTCCTATTTTATAATCATAAGATTCAACATATGGTTGAGCGACTACATCAAATTCGTTTTCTTTAATAACTTGAGAGAAAATTTTTGGTAAAGCATTTTCTAAAGCTTCATGTTTTATTCTATCTTCTCCGATATTTTGTTCTAAAATATTTCTAGGAGCTTTTCCTTTTCTAAACCCAGGAATATTTACATATTGTGCAAGTTTTTTTGCTGCATTATTATAATATTCAACAGCTTCCTTCGCAGGTATTTCAATATCGACTTTTACGATATTTTCAGGTTGTTTTTCAATAGTTGTGTTCATTTATTTATCCTCATTTATACTAACCAACTAATTTAAAAATACTATAAACAGAGGTTAAACACAAGTAGCGAAGCTTAAAAAACAAAAAGTCCCTATTAAGGGACTTTTTCGGATAAAAACACTATTTAAACAAGACCTTCTTTAACAGCTTTTACAGCTGCTTGTACTCTATCATTTACACACATTTTTTGTAGTATAGAACAAACGTGTGCTTTCGCTGTGTGTACGCTTACTATTAATTCTTTTGCTATTTCTGTATTACTTTTACCTTCAACTAAATGTTTTAAGACTTCAAATTCTCTTTCTGTTAATGGGACGCGACCTTCTTCTGAATATTTATCCTTTAATATTCCCAAAGTTTCTTGTTTTGGAAATGAATCCAAAACTTTTCTTGCGATTACGGGATCTAACCAACAAACTCCGTTATTTACATCTCGTATTACATCTGCCAATTTTGTAGGATCAATATCTTTTAGACAATATGCCATTGCTCCTGAAGATAATGCTGCTATTACTTCTTCTTCTCTGTCGTGTGAAGTTAGAGCTATTACTTTTATATCTTTATTCATTTCTTTTACTTTTATTGTTGCCTCTATCCCATTCATGCCTGCTAGCCCTAAATCCATTAGTACAATATTTGGAGATTTACTTTCTATTAAGCGTAAACCGTCTATTGCATTATCACTTTCTGCAACTACGTTGATATCTTCATTGGAATTAAGAGCACATCTTAATCCAACTCGTGTTAGTTTAAAATCTTCTATTATAATTACGCTAATAGTTTTCTTTTCTGTACTAACTGCTGTGGTCATTTCAAATCCTCCTAATGATTATTACCACTCTATTAAATAATAGTCATAATGCGTAGTACATTACCCAACCATCTAATATTTTAGGTATAGTCATTAATAAGGTCGATAACTTCAGCTAAAGAATAGTTATTTTCTACAATACAAAGATTTTTTTTAGTTTTTTCTATAACTTCTTTTAATGAAACTCCATCTAAAAATAAGTCTGTATAAGGTTTTAACATTATTGAAGGTATAAAAATAAAATCTGCTTCAATATTCTTAATTGTATTTATTAAATCTTCTGAAGTAATTAAACCTGCAACTGTGATTTTTTCTCCCCAATATGTTGATTTTACCGGATAAAAAGAAGTCTCTAAGTTTTTTATTTTATTTAATTTGTTTGAAATATATTCAAATGCAAGTTTTGCGGCTGTTGAACATGCAAATGCTATTTTTAGTTTTTTTGATAGTTGTTTAGGTAATTCAAATTCGTTAAAATCATCAATAAGCATTCTTAAAGAACCTACTCCATCATCAAGTTGAGAAAAATTTCCATAATATTCAGATTTAGGAAGATTTTCTTCTGCTAACAAGAAAAATTCATCTGAACAACAAACTTTATCGTATTTAGAAGCAATTTTAATTGTTTGTTTTGCAATTTCTTTATTTACTGTTTTTAGTGGAGAATTTCTGTATTGTGTTATTCCAACAGGAACTATTGCAACCGATAATAGAGAATTTTTGAATTGTGATAAGTCTTTTAGAGTTCTTTCTAATTCTTTTCCATCATTATATCCGGGACATAAAACAATTTGGGTATGAAATGGTATTTCATTATCATTAAACCATTTCAAATTTTCCATAATTTTAGATGCATTAGGATTTCTTAACATCTCTGTTCTTAATTTTGGGTTTGTTGTATGAACTGATATATAAAAAGGTCCTAGTTTTAATCGGGAAATTCTTTCTTTATCTTTTTCCGTTAAATTAGTTGTTGTAATATAGGTGCCTTGTAAATATGATAATCTATAGTCATCATCTTTTATGTATAAAGTATTCCTTAGTCCTTTGGGTTGTTGCGCTACAAAGCAAAATATGCAATTATTTAAGCAGGGTTTAATTTTATCAAAAACAGCACTTTCAAATATAATCCCTAAATCTTCTTCATAATCTTTTTCAAGTTCGATTTCTTCTATTTCACCAGTTTTCTTCTGAATTTCAATTGTTAAGATTTCTGATTTCATATAATATTGATAATCAATCATATCTTCAAGTTGATTACCATCGATACTTAATAAAATGTCTCCTGATTTAATATCTAACTCTTCAGCTATTGAGTTTGTTTCTACTCCACTAATTATTGCCGGCATATTTAAAACCTTCTATTAAAGATATGAAATTTTTATATTCACACATTAAATTATCAAATACCATTCTTGGGTAAAAAGATAAATCCTTATTTGTTTGTAAAACTTTAATATCTGATAAAATGCTTTCAGCTTTAAATTTAAGTTGATTTAACATTATTTTTAATTCTGATTCATTTAGTAAATCAGCACAGGCTAATTTAATTCTTGCCGTAGTTAAAAATTGTATAGGATTTTCTTGAGGTGGTGTAATAATAAGCTTTACTAATTCTTTTTTTCCTTCTGGTGTTATAGAATAATATACAGAAGGTCTGCCTCCTGATGACATGTTTTTCTGAGTTTTAACATAGCCAGATTTTTCTAAGCGATTTAGAGCGGGCTTTATTGTTCCATAACTTGGTGTTGTTAAAACAGAAAAAGTTGAGCGAATTTCCTTTGAAATGCCATACATTGTTAATACTTTATTTTCTAATTCGAACAAAATTAATAATTCTATCATACTTAAATAATACTATCATTAACAATTGATATAAACTCTTTTGCTAATCGTTCACTCCATTTTATATTTATATCTTCTTCTATCAGTTTAATTGCGTCATCTTTAGATAAAGCTTCTCTATATGGTCTTTTTTCCAATAATGCAAAGTAAGAATCTATAATTAATATTATTTGCGATTCAATTGGAATTTGCTCTCCTGATAATTTGTTTGGATAACCAGAACCATCCCAATTTTCATGATGTTTCTCTATAATGGGAACAATGTCTACGATATTAGAGATTGGTTCTAAAATTTCTCTAGCAGCAATTATTGGGTGTTTTTTTATGTAATCTTTATCTTCTTGATTTAGCGGTTCTTTTTTTTGTAACAAATCTTTAGGCAGCATAGTATTTCCAATATCATAAAGAAGTATTGCTATTTTTAATTTATCAATAGCTTCTTTTGTTAAATCAAAACGTTTAGCAAGTAAAGATGCAAATTCTACTTTGGATTTCATAATTCCATCTTTATGTTCTGGATTGTAAATTTCTACTAAATTATCTGCTACCTGGTATAATTTATCATTGCTTTTATTTATTTGATTTAATCTGCTGTTTAGTAATTCAGAAGTCTGCGTGTCTAATGGAATACGATGTTTAGATAATATATCTATAAATGTATTCACTGCAACTTCTTGCCAAGAAGATATATTAGAAATTTTTGCTAAAGTTACTCTGTTTCTTCCATTTCTTTTAGATTCATACATTGCTTGGTCGGCTAATTCTAGAAGTTCATCTATATCGTCAGAATGTTCTAAATAAGTAGCTACTCCGATACTAGCTGTAATATGCTCTATTTTTTCAAGTTCGACTGATTCTATAGCTCTTCTTATACGCTCTGCAGCAATCAAACCTCCTTGAGAATCTACTCCTGGTAAAATAAGATTAAATTCTTCTCCACCCATTCTTGCTGCAATATCAATTGAACGAGCATTGTTTTTTAAGACTTCAGCTATTGCTTTTATTGCAATATCACCATAATTATGGCCATATACATCATTGATTTGTTTTAAGTGATCTAGATCTAAACTTATTACTGTGAATTTTTGATTTTGTCTGTTAGAACGAATAGCTTCTTTTTTTATAAATTCTTCGAAGTATCTTCTATTATATAGTCCTGTCATAGGATCTGTTATTGCTTGCTCCTTAACTGCTTGGAATAAATCCGCAATAGTTATGGCAAGTTCTATTTGTTTAGCAAATAAATTTAAGAAATTTAATTCACTTTTACTTATATTTTCTCTTGACGAGAACACTATTAGGGAGCCGAAATGTATTTGTTTTGATCTTAAAGGAACTAAAATATATGATTTCATTTTGGCTTCTTTTAGAAAGTTTTTTAAATTTTCTTCATTTATAGAAGGTATAAAACCTGTTATCAATTTAATTAAATCATTTGATTGATAAATTTGATTATTTTTTACTGCGTTTTTTATTTCTTCAAATTCAGGAAAACACATTTTATAGTCAACTACATTACATTTAAAATAATCATTAAATTTAATGCTTAAATCCTCTCTAGAAGAGGCAACTATTTGTAAAAATTTTCCGTTTTCATCAGTATTCTGCTTTACTATAAAACTATACAAATAACCTAATTCACCTTGAATACTATTTACAATAGCATTTAAAACACTAGATAGAGGCTTAGAAGAGTTCATCATATCCCAGATATGTTGCAATGTAAGCATTTGCTTATTTGCTCTATCAAGTTCATTTGTTCTCTTAATAATTTCAGCTTCCAGTTTAGCATTTCTTTCGTAAACTTCTAATAAAGATTGCTTTCCATATACGGTAGATTCTACTTGATCTAATTTATTTTTAAAATTTTTTAAATTATCGAAAAAGCCCAAATTATAAACCTCTAAAGCTGAATACCTTATAAGTATAACATATACAGAAAAAGTTTTAAACTAGTAATATTTTATGTATAATTATAATAGAATTTTTAAGGGAGAAGTTAGTAATAATGTGCAAAAAAATAAGTATATTGGGTTCAACCGGTTCAATTGGTAAACAAGCTTTAGAAGTTATTGAAAAATTACAAGATAAATTTGAAATCATATCATTAGCAGCAGGTTCAAATGTTCAGCTTTTGAATGAGCAAATTAAAAAGTTTAGACCGAAATATGCTTATGCTTCTGATAAAAATGCCATTGTTGGTGCGAATTATGTAACAATGGAAGAAATTTGCTCTAATACTGAAAATGATATTATTTTAGTTGCTGTATCAGGAAGAATTGGTTTAAAACCAACTATTACCGCAATTAATAATGGAATTGATATTGCTTTAGCAAATAAAGAAACTCTTGTTATGGCAGGTGATATTGTTATGAATTTAGCAAAAGCTAAGGGAGTAAATATTTTACCTGTTGATAGTGAGCACTCGGCAATTCATCAATGTATTAAAGATTTATCTATGCTTGATAAGCTTATCATTACAGCTTCAGGTGGCCCATTTCTAAATAAATCAATAGAGGATATGAAAAACGCGACTGTTGAACAAGCTTTAGCTCATCCTCGTTGGAATATGGGAAAGAAAATTACTGTGGATAGTGCAACTCTTATGAATAAAGGCTTAGAAGTTATTGAGGCTCATCATTTATTTAATATGAGTTATGACAATATAGAAGTCGTTGTTCATCCTCAAAGTATTGTTCATTCTGCCGTTGAGTATAAAGATGGAAGTGTTATTGCACAATTAGGTTTACCTAGTATGCATATTCCTATTCAATATGCAATTACATATCCTAATAGAATGGAAGGTATTAAATCAAAAAGTTTTAGTTTTTCTCAAATTGCTCGTTTGGATTTTCAAGAACCTGATTGGAATAAGTTTAAAGCTTTATCTATGGCATATGAAGCTGGTAGAATTGGCGGTTCTGCTACTGTTTGTTTAAATGCTGCAAATGAAGAAGCTGTCTTTGCCTTTTTAAAGGGTAAAATTAAATTATTCGACATTATTGATTCTGTTGAAAAAATGATGAAAACTCATAAAGTTGTTATTAATCCAACATTAGATGAAATTTTTGAAATTGATAACGAAATTAGAACTAAAACAAGAGAATTGTTTTAGATAATATCTAAAATTTTTTCAAAATCTTCTATCTTACAATCAGCAGTTAGAGAAATTCTTAGTCTAGAAGAACCTTCCGGCACTGTTGGAGGACGTATTGCAGGGATATAATAACCTTCTGATTTTAATTTTTCTGAAATTTTTATTGTATCATCATTTGTACCTATTATTATTGGAATTATTTGGGAATTTGATACAGTATGAATTCCTTTATTATTTAAAAGATTATGCACGTTTTTTATTAAATTATTTAACTTATTTTTCTGTGAAATTAAAAAATCACGTTTTTCGGTTAAAAGCCAATTTGACCAAGCAATATTTAATGGTGGAATAGATGTTGAAAAAATAAATGAACGAGCTTTATTAATAAGATAATCAATTATTTCTTTAGAAGAAACGCAAAATGCTCCAAAAGAGCCTATAGCTTTACCAAATGTTGCTGTAATAATATCAACATCTTTATTGTATGAAATACCTGCTAAAGTTTCACCCATACAAGCAAAAGCGTGAGCTTCATCTATCATTAATAAACAATTATATTTTTTCTTAAGTTCTATTAATTTATCAATATCAGCAATATCGCCGTCCATACTAAATATTGATTCTGAAACTATTAAGGCTCTATTATATTCTCCCCTTTTTTCTTCTAATAATTTTTCCAGATTTTCATAATCAAAATGCTTGTATCTGTAAAAATCTCCTTTTGCAAGTTGCATGCCATCTATTATACTTGCGTGATTTAATTTATCAGAAAAAACTACATCTCCTTTATTTATAATTGCTGAAATTACTCCTAAATTACATTGATATCCTGTATTAAATATTAATGCAGATTCTTTATTAAAAATATTTGCAATAGTCTTTTCTAAATTTTTATATTCAGGCGAAGATCCTGTTAAAAGTCTTGCTGAAGCCGTTGATAAAGCCGATTTTGTTTGACTTAAAAATTCTTTTTCTAAATCATATTTTGTACTTATTCCTAAATAATCATTTGAAGCAAAATTTATATATTCTTTCCCGTCAATTACAATCTTACCGTCAGATTTTGCTTCTATATTTGGGATTTGTCTAAATTGTCCTTTATCTTTCAGCTTTTTTAATTCTTGTTTCATTGTTTAAAATATCTTTTGCCTTTTCCAACTGTACATCTTTTTTATTATCAATAAAGAAATCAAATTCATTACCAATTTCAATATCAGGTTTTATGCCTAATTTATTAATATCTGTACCATTAGGTGTTAAATAGCGTGCAATCGTTATGTTTACTCCAGTTTGATTTGGTAGTGGAACAACTTTTTGAACTAAACCTTTACCAAAAGTCTTTCTTCCGACTAAAGTTGCTTTATGATAATCTTTGAGAGCTCCTGATAATATTTCACTAGCACTAGCACTAGCTCCGTTAACTAATACAACAACCGGTTTATTTAATAATAAATGTTCATCTTGAGCTTTAATTGATTTTCTATAGCCATTTCTATAAATTATATCAACAATTGTGCCTTCATTAATAAACATATCTGCTATAAAAACTGCGTTATCAAGTAATCCACCTGTATTACCTCTTAAATCCAATATAAGCGAATCCGCTTTTTGAGTATTTTCTAAGGCTTCTACAAATTCATTAGGAGTAGTTCCGCTCATAAAACTCAAAATTTGTATGTAACCTATGTGATTATCTATGATTGAACTCTTTACTGTTTTTATTTTAATTTCTTTTCTCTTGATTTTTTTAGTTATTTTTTTGTCTTTTCTAAGAATAGTTAATTCAACAACACTATTTTCTGGGCCTCGGACCAAAGCAGCAACTTCTGAAACGTTCATACCACTTATATCTTTACCATTAACTGCTGTAATTATATCACCTTGTTTAAGTTGTGCAATATCAGCAGGGGTTGCTGGTATTACATTAAAAACCTCAATTTTACCGGCATTTGAGTATATATTAACACCTATTCCGTAAATTTTAGAAGTTATTGATGAAGTTAAATCTTCAAACTCTTTTTTATTCATAAATCTGGTATACGGTTCATCCAAACTAGCAATCATCGTATCTATTGCTACTTTTGCATCTTCATCTGTTTTAATTTTACCTTGATATCTATTTTTCCATCTTAGCCAATCTTGATGATTTAAAGATGGTTCATAATATTCTTTGCTAATGATTCTCCAAGTTTTATCAAACAACTTTTGAGAAGAAACTTCTTCACTATTTATAAATGCTTGATTAGCGAAAAAAGCATTTGTCTTAGTAAATGTTGATAAAAATATCTTGTTAAAAATTACTAAAATTAAAATTGACAGTATAAATATTAATAAAGACTTCTTCTTCATACAAATATTTAACATCAAGAATATTGCATTATCAATATCCTTTAATATATCAATTAGGTTATTATAATTTGTTATTGATTACTAAACCCTGGAGATGTTAATGGTAAGTTTTTGTACCCTTCATTTGCATAAACTGTCTTTTTTATGTATTTATTAGTGTGATTTCCTTTTTCTAATAATTGTTTTAGTATATTTTCTCTGGTAACAAGAGCTGATTCTAAATTATTAGATTCCGGATATTGTTTTAATATTTCAGTCCATACAACAGCTTCCATTGTCCAAGCATAAGTTTCTTCACTTAATGAGTTGTATTCATCTTGGTGTAATGCTTCATGAGCAAGCAATGCAGCTAAAGCTCCAGGAGGAGCATATTCATGTTTAGGGTTTATATAAACATATAATCTTCCTCTTTTTTTCCACCCTACAGCATCAAATGATGAATAAGCTTCATTTATTTCGGATAAATCTTTAAACATTACTTTTACCGGTTTTTGAGTGATGTTATAACCTAATAGAGCTTTTCTAGAAAATTCCCCTGAAGTATCCTTTAACATGTCTAATGCAACGTGAAAAATTTGCTCATCAGAAACTTCTTTATATTCATCTGAAATACTATCAATGTATTCTTGTGTATATTTTTTAGGCAACTCAACATTTGAAGGAACTTCAATATAGCTCTTAGCATTAGCTGAAAGTCCGAATAATAGTAGTATTAAAGCTAATAATAATTGTTTTTTCATCCCTCTATCCTCTTATTATAGTATTATATACTTTTTAAAAGTTAAAAGTCAAAATATCCTTGCAATATGGCTTAAATACTGATATAATAGGGCTTATGAGGGATTATGAACCATATTTTACACAAGATGGGTCTATTGGGCTCTATTCTTACTCTGATAAGGATGTTTTTCATTCTAAGTTTGGAGCTTTAACTGAAGCTTGGGAAAAATTTGTTATTCCATCAGGGTTAAGCGATATTGATAAAAATAACATTAGAGTTCTAGATATTTGTTATGGCATTGGATATAATACAAAAGCTTTGATGAGTTTTTATATTCAAAATTATAAAAATAAGAAAAAAAAATTTTTAAAAAGAATTTTTATAAAAATGTATAATATCGCTTCGATATGTATCAATAAATTAATTAGAAAAAAACAAAAAAAGTTATTAATATCTAACGATACGATAGATGATAATAAAAAAATATTTATCGATTGTTTAGAAATTAATTCTGAGTTAGTAGAACTATCTCCTTTTTTTAAAACAATTAAAACCGCTGATGAAATTTTTGATAAATTTATACCTTCAATATTCGACTGTTTTGAATTTTATAATAATTTAAAAATAAGCTTTAATAGATTTTATACAAATATACGCTTAAAAAATAGAAAAGAAATTAATGAGCTTTTGGATATAAAATTTAATGAAATGAAAATCGATAAGGAATATAAGTTGCATCCATATGTAAATTATATATTAATAAATTCTCTTTCTGAATATTTATCAGAAAACTATCCATCTAAAAATCTAAAAAAAATACTTTCGGAAAATAAAAATAGACGTTTTTTTGATAAGACTCTGATTAAATATGCAAATTTTAATCAATTTTGGGGATATGATTTATCCATCTATACGATTTTATCCGTCTTCTTACATAATATATATTATTACTATTTATCGTTTCGAGATAAAAATATCAATTTTAAGACTGCTGAGAGCTTGTTTAACGTTAATTTTCATATAAATGATGCTCGAAAGGCTATTCTTAATTTAAATGAGCAATATGACTGTATATTCTTAGACGCTTTTACTTATACAAAAGCACCTCAGCTTTGGTCTGTTGAATTTATTGCTGAATTATACAAACGACTTTCTCCAACAGGTGTACTTTTAACTTATTCAAATTCGGTTCAGGTAAGAAATACTTTATTAGAAAATAAATTTTATGTTGGAAAAATTTATAATGAAAAATTAAATAAATTTATGGGTACGATAGCTTCAAAGGATAAATCAAAAATTAAATATCCGCTTAATTCTTATGAAATTGGATTATGTAATACTAAAGCGGGTATTTCATATCACGATCCAAATTTATCTTTTAGTAATAAAGATATTTTAGAATTGAGAGAGTATGAATATAAACATAGTAATTTAATAAGTTCTTCTAAATACATAAAAACAAGGGGTAAATAGGGGTAAACAAGGGGTGATAGATGAATAAATATGATTTAGTTATTGTTGGTGGAGGTACTGCTGGTTGTGCGTGTGCTTATATAGCCGGTAAATTAGGTTTAAAAGTTTTATTAGTAGAAAAAAACTCTTTTTTGGGAGGTTCAATTACTTCCTCTCTTGTTGTTCCTGCAATGAAAACTTCTGATAATTCAATCAATAATGATTTTTTTAATAAGTTATATGAAGAATTAGTTAACATAAATGGTGCGATTACTTATATAGATGGTAATAAAGGTTGGTTTAACCCGGAATTAACCAAAATTGTTTTAGATAAAATGTTGTGTGATGTAAATGTAGAGATTTTATTTGAATCTACTATAGAAAAAGTAGAAGAAAATTTATTATCATATATCGTTACGATATGTAGTAATAATCTTTGTGTAGATAATGATAATTTATTGATACATATCGAAACGAAGTATCTTGTAGATGCAACAGGTGATGCAAAAATTTGTGAAATTTTAAATTGTAAATTTTTAGAAAAAAAATTACAACCTACAAATTTAAGATTTATAATGTCAGGAATAAATGTAAAAGATTTTTCAGATTGGATTATGGATTTAGATAAAGATAGAAATGTTACTACAAGTTGTGATATTGAAGGAAATATTTATTTGTCTACTGCTTATACTTGGGATAGTAATGTCAATTGGGCCTTAAAGCCTTTATTTAAACGTGCTATAGAGGATGGTGTTATTACAGAAAAGGATTCTAACTATTTTCAAATATTTTCAGTAGCTGGAACTACTGATTCTATTGCATTTAACTGTCCAAGACTTATTAATAACCCACAAAATCCTTATATAGAAGGTCGGGCAAGTATCTTTAGACTTTCAAATTTTTGTAAAAAATACTTAAAAGGGTTTGAAAACTCTTATATTTCATCTATCGCAAACACTTTAGGGATAAGGGTTTCAAATAGGGTTAAGGGGAAATATGTATACACTGCTGAAGATTTAAAAAGCGGTAAGAAATTTAAAAATCCAGTTGTTGTTTCAAATTATCCAATAGATGTTCATTCAAGTAAAAAAGATGACTCTACACTAGAAAAAGTCTATCAAGAGTATCAGCTACCTATTGAATCTTTAATAGTAAAAGACAATTTATTTGTAATAGGTCGATGTATTTCTGCAGACTTTGAAGCTCAAGCAGCACTTAGAATAATTCCATCTTGTTTTTCTATGGGGGAAGGACTTGCAAAGTATTTAAGTAAAATTATTGGTAATAGTATGAATGTACTCTAAAATTTGAGAGAAATATGCTAAATTCGTATCACCATTAATAATTATATCTGCATCATTTCTATAAGGTTTAACATATTTTTCTCCGGCACCTAAAATGTATTCCCAATGTTTTTTAGCGTTCTCAAGATCTTGATTTCTTTCTGTATAAGCTCTTGTTAAAAATCTTTGTTTTCTTAATTCTATATCAGTTTCAACATAAACTTTAATATCAAAAATATCTTTATTTTCACCAAACATTGAAGCCATTCCTTCAACAACTATAATTTTATTTGAAGGAACAAATTTTGCTTTAGGAACAGAAACTCCTGTACCATTTAAAAGATATTCAGGAGAATAAATATCTTCGCCATTCGAAATTTTATCTAAATCTTCTTTTAAAACATCTAATTGGAAACTATTTGGAGAGTCTACGTCATATCCATTATCTCTCAAATTATCAAAAGTTCCATATTCTTTAATTAATTCAGAAATGTCATTAAAATAATTATCAGTAGTCAATATTGTTACAGGCATATTAAATTTTGTAATAACATTTTGAATTTCCTTACAAATTGTTGATTTGCCAGAAGCAGATTCTCCTGTAATTCCAATCATAATTCTTTTGGCAGGATTTTGAATTAATCTTCTTGAAAATTTTTGTATAAAATCATATCTAACATCTATAAATATAGGTTCTTCGGCCTTTGCATCATACGCTAATACTTGTTTAAACTTCGATTGCAAGTAAAACACAAGCAATTCTCTTCCTGTTTTTTGGTTGAAATCAGGCTTTAATATCTTATCTGAGGAACTTAATTCCTTTTTTATTAAGTGGGAAATCCCGTTTATATCATCTTCTAACATATTTTTAATTCCGATATTCTAACATTATAATATGAAAAAAATTAAGACTCAAATAATTCACTAATTTTATCTGCAATATCTCTTGGATCAATTTCTTGTGTTATTTTATTTATATCTTGAGCCATCTGATATAATTTAGCTGCTTCAACTTTGTCACCTACTATTGATGTAGCACGCGCTAAATTAAAATGAGCTAATGCATAATTAGGATTTGATTCTACAGCCTTTTTAAACAATTCTATTGATTTATTAACCCTGCCTAAATCATCTAAATATATAACTCCCAAGTTATTATAAGCTATATCATATTTAGAATTAAATTTTATAGCTAATTCATAAGATTTAATAGCTTCTTCTGTATCACCTTTACCCCAGTATAGAAAACCTAAATTACAGTGAATTTTTGGATTATGAGGCTGTAATTCCAGAGCTTGTCTATATACCGAAAGAGCATTTGCATAATCCTCTTTATCATAAAAGGCACTACCTAAATTAACATATATATCAATATCTTCTGGAGTTAATACATATGCGGTTTGATAAGCTGAAATAGCAGCATCAGGGTCAGATTTATTCTCTTGATATACAAAACCCATTGTTTGAGCTATTACACTAGTCCAAGTCTTATTAGGATTTAGTGTTATAGCAGTCTGATAATTAGATATGGCTGAATCAAAATCCCCCTTTATATAATAAATATTTGCTAAATTAGAGTATAAATCTGGAATATTTGGAGCCATTGCTATTAACTTATTATATATTTCTATCGCTTGATTATAATCACCTTGTTCTTCATAAGCTCTGCATAAATGTCTATAAGCAGCAATATTAAAAGAATCTAGCCAAATTGCCATTTTATATTCAGTGATTGCATCTTCAAAATAACCGGTTGATAAATAAATATCACCTAGAACACAGTATAATGGAGCAAATCCCGGAGCGGTTTCTATAGCATTTTTGTATAATTCTATTGCTTTGCCATAATCTTTAATTTGAATTGCATAGAACCCTTTTAAAAATAATGGTAAAAATCTCAAATAGAATAAATTTCTTAAAATATTTTCTTTTGCTACTTTATCAAATGGTAGCAGTAATAATGCTAAAAACCTTTCATACAAAGCTTTGAATTTTGTTTTTGAATTTTTGAATGAAGACGCATCAAACAATTTATATAATAGATAGTGTGAGCTAGAAGATTTTAATTTCGAACATATTATTGCGGCTTCTGCAGCGTCAATAGCATCTGTAAAATGTGCTTTTTTAACAAAGGTTTCCGCTAACATATAATATGCTTGGTAATAATTATTTTTCTTTTCTAATGCTAACGTAAAGTAATTTATGGCTTTATCTAAATCACCTTTGTGATAAAAAGCTACTCCTAGTTTATATAAAATTTCATGAGAATCTATTAAAGATTCCATTGCTAATTGATATTCGGTAATTGCCTCATCAATATATTGACAAGCATTAAATATATCAAGATGCCACTTTAAATATAAATCCCCTAATCTTACATGCAAATTAGGATTTGTAGGATCCTTTTGTAAATCTAAACGACATCTTTCAATTTGATCAAACATTTTATTTTTATTCTTTTTTTGTAAATTACTATCTATCGTCTTTTTCATATTTGTATCCTAATCAATATTATTACTATAAACATACATATAATAAAGCAGATTCTGTCTATCCTCTTCTGTCATCCTAGAATACTTTGCAGTGTATTCATTATCATAGACAGGATCAATTTCTGAAATTATTATTTCTAGTTCTATTTTACCATAATCCTCCGGTAAAATTAACTCACACTTATATAAAGAACCTACCTCTAATAAGTTATCACAATAAAATTTTATATAACTTGTAGATATTTGAAAAGTTCTTTCATTAAGAACCTCATGTTCATAAATATATATATTAAATTTTTCAATTGCATCAATAGAAGGAATTTCAGAATTAGGAGTAAGTTTTAAAGCATTAGGATCTAATTCTATTGAAAACTCATCTTCTAAAGGTGATGATATAACGATAGTATTAAAATCTATAGTTCCAAGTTTTGAAAAAATTTTAACGGTTAAACGTTTACCTACATTTAAAAACTCAATATATCGCATAAAATATTGAGGTAATTCTAACACTATTCTATCATCATATATTTTATCAATTATACATGATATTTCTACGATATTTTCTTCTTTTTGAAAAAAAATACTAGCTCTTTGACCTGATTTTATTAAATCCATAATACCTATTATAAATAATATACAATTAAAATACAAGAATTATGAATCATATATATAGATTAATTTAATCAATCTATTCATGTACTAATAAGGTAAGTTATTAATAAATTCAGGAATTTTTATATTAGACATCGGAACATCTTTTTGTCTCATAGATTTTTGAGAATAAGATACCCAATTAAATAATATAACTGAATTAGGGCTTTCAACAGGACCATTAATAATACTTCTAAATTCTTTTGTATTTTTCATTGGTAGTTGTGGTAAATTATCAAAATCTTCAGGAATAATATTATTTTTTGTATCTTCTCCTGTTAACATCACTAATAGTTTATTCCAAGAGAATTCTCCGAATGCTCCTAAGCCTGAAATAATTTCATCAGAGAGTCTTCCTAAAACTTGAAGACGACCATAATCATTTAACGTATTATATGTTCCTTTTATAAATAAACTCATCAAAGGTCCTTGTGATTGTAATAAATCTATATATGCTATACCTGATTTTAATCTTATATCACCTCTTAAATATTTAAATAGCCCAGTATCTTTTAAAACTAAAGCTTTAGTAACAACACTTAAAGATGTCCTAAGCATATTATCAGCAATTACATTTTGTGCATATAATAAATGTTCAAGTTTTCCTAATGTTCCCATTCGACCATTATGTACTATGAATTTTATATTTCCATTCAAAGATTCTTTTGATGCAATATTACCTTCCATTATTGTATCAAAATCCATAATGCCACTTACTGTATCTTTTTTTATGGCGATAATATCAAAAATAGGAGCTGCACTTATTCCTCTTGCTTGAAGTTTTGTTTTGAAATTTTCATCTTTTAAATTAAAATCTATACTTCCTATAAATTTTCCATTAAAAATTTCTGATGATAAATTTCTCAAAATTAAAAGATTATCTTTTAATTCAAAATCTGTATTTAAAGCTGATAGATATAATGGAGAATTATAAATAGATATTATAGCTTTTTCTGAGTAAAATTTACCACTTTGTATTGTTAATGGTATAGATTTCATTACAGGATTATCTTTGTACATTAAAATAGTATCTGTATTTATATATTTTGATTTTAATGTAATACTTTTAATTGTTATGCCTTTAGAAAAATCTGTAGAAATAGTTGAATTTAATCCCATAAATGAATCTGCTATTTTTAATGATGGAACATTTAATATCGCAACATTTTTATTAAAATCAACTGTTATATTACTAATATTTAACTGTAAAAATTGATTTATTAAATTTTGTATTGTTATTTGACCAACAATGTCAGGTTTTTTTATTTCTCCTGTTAAAAATATATCGCCTTTTAATTGTGCAATTGTATCTGCAATTGTAACATTAAGCTGCTGTGGTATAAATAAACGCACATTTTTTAACGTTGGATTCTTATAAATATTATCAATATTACCATTTATTATAAGTTTTCTTTGACCTTTTAAATTTGATTTTATATCTCCAAAAAACTTCCCATTATAAGATAATACACTCAATTCTTCTATTTTTAATGAATTATTTTCAAATTTTGAAATAAGATTAATCAAAGAAGGTTCATCAAAAAATAAAGATTTTTCAAAAAGTATTTGTAACGCAATGTTTTGTATATTTTTATTTCCATTTAAGTTAGCTTTTATCGGATAGATACAAGATACCGCGTTTAAATTCTTTATATCCCTTGAATTGATAAAACCATCCAGATTTACATTAAAAGTTATATCTTTCGTATTGTAATTTGTGATTTCAGCTTTTGTTGTTAGCTTAGAATTGGACATAAATATATTTGTATCAGGAATTTTTATAGTATCTCTATTTATATTTAATTTTAAAATTGGTAATTTTATTAATTCCAAAGAATTATTTTTAATTAGAATATTAGTTATGTAAGCTACATTGTTTTTATTTGTATCTATTTTTAAGGAATTAAATTTAATTTCTCCAATTTTAGTTTGAGCAACAAAATTTTCTAATTGAATATTTTCTTTATGAACTATATCATTAAATGTACCTGTTATTTTGGCAGCTAAAGATATTACACCTTTTTTTATTCCAATGTTACTTGGTATGATATGCTCTAGAGGAACCTTATTCATTAAAACTTCTATATCAATATTTTTATCAATTTTTCCTTTTATCAAAATAGGTGCATTGTTAACATAGCCAACCATATTTGTTATAGTTATTATGTTATTTGAAAAATCAATATCAGAATTTATTTTATTGATTTCTATACCATTTGATTCTATTGAGGCATTGTTAATTTTTAAATATCCTGATGACTTTAGTTTATTAAAATCTCCTTTAATATTAAAATCAGCTTTAAGCGTTCCTGAAAATTTATCAATATTTTTTAAATTTGAAAAATTTGCAATTAATTTTAATTTTTTATATAAATCTGATAGCTGAATTTCATCTGATTTAACTTTTAAATCAATACCGAATTTTTTAGAATTGTTGATAATTCCATCAATATAAACTTTTTTATCATTTGAAGCATATAAATTTGAAAGAACTCCAATTTTATCTCCTAAGAATGTGAGATAAATAAAACTTTTAGGGGATTTTTGTACCGGATCAAGAACTGTTATATTATCAATATTTACTAGTCCAGAAATTTGATTTAAACCTTCTAAAGTATTATATATTTTTAAATCTGCTATTATATCAGAATGGAAATCTAAAGTTACTAGTTGTTCAATAATGTCTTTATAAGTAATATTTTTACAAATTTTATCCGGAATTTTTACATTTGGTGTAATTGAAAGATCGTATGTTATATATTTTTTGTTATTTATATAAAATTCACCAATTGTAGATAATTTATAATTTTTTACGTTTATTAGTTTTATAAGCTCAAAATTTGAACCTGAAAATTTTAAATTTTTATCAAGATCTTTATCATAATAACTTATACTATAGACTTTAAAAGATATATTAGGGGTTTCATCAAAATCTTTGTTATTGAGCTTGGATATTAATTCAGATAAATATTTATCTGAAGAGGATGCTTTTAGAATAAACTTATCAGCATAAATTCTTTTTATATTAACTTCATCTTTAAATATAGTTGACCAAGGAATAAAAAATTTTACATTATCGAATTGACTAAACTTTTGCCCATCTTTATACATTACATGCATGACAGGAGCTTTAACTTTTAAGGAGGGACCAAATCTAAAAATAAGTTTTTCTATATGAACATTGACTCCCAATTCTTGTGTTATTTGTTTTTCAATTATAGGGACAAATCTTGTAGCATTTATTGGTATAAAACATATAGATACACATATGATTAATATTAGTAATATGATTATTGATAAGTTTTTATATTTCTTTTTCATTTTCAATCACATCTCCAGTATTTACATCAAAAAAATACATGTCATTAATAGATATTTTTAAATTTATACTATTTGTTATATCATACTCTAAAGGTAAACGAGCAGAACATTTACTATTATTCAAATAAAAATATGCAATTCTTTCGCCTCCGGTCATTTCTACTATTTCGGGTTTTACAAAAATATCGATACTACCTTGAAGCATCTTTTCAGGTCTAATGCCAATTGTAAATTTACCATTTCTATTTAAAGAAGTATTAAAAATAGATCCATTAATTTTAAACTGATTATTTTCTATATAAACATCAATAAAATTCATTTGCCCTATAAACCCAGCAACAAACTTGTTTTTAGGATTATTATATATATTTTCAGGAGTATCTACTTGTTGAATCTTTCCTTTATCTAAAACAACAATTCGATCTCCCATAGTTAATGCTTCCGTTTGATCGTGCGTTACATATATAAAAGTTGTTTTTAAATCTTTGTGTAATTTTTTTATTTCAGATCTCATCTGTACTCTTAAATTTGCATCTAAGTTAGAAAGAGGTTCATCCATTAAAAAAACTTTTGGATTTCTTACTATAGCACGACCTAAAGCAACTCTTTGGCGTTGACCACCTGAAAGTTGCTTAGGTTTTCTCTCTAATAAATCTTCTAAATTTAAAGCTTTTGCAACAGATAAAACTTTGTTTTTTATATAATTTTTATCACATTTACGCATTTTTAAACCAAAAGCAATATTATCAAAAACTGTCATATGTGGATATAAGGCATAACTTTGAAATACAAAAGCTATATCTCTATCTTTTGGATGTATATTATTCACAACGGTATTATCAATTAAGATATCACCTGAAGTTATATCTTCTAGCCCAGAAATTAATCTTAGAATAGTAGATTTACCACAACCAGATGAACCGACTAATACAATAAATTCTTTATCTTTTATCTCTAAGTTAATATCATCTATTATATTTTTTTTACCATCATACGATTTAATAAGATTTTTTAATACAACACTGCTCATTCTTTCACCTTAATTTGATGGAATAATAACATTAAAACAAGTATTTTTTAATATTTGAGATTCAACCCAAATCGTTCCATTTAATTGTTGTATCCAATTTTTTACACTAGCCAAAACTATAGCTCTCAAAACATTTTTTCTATTTGAAGAATCAAGTATTTTGTATGGATCAAACATAAAATCTAATTCATTTTCTGATAATAACATTGATGTTGACGATATAGTAATTTGAATATACTGTCCGTCAGCAAGTCCCTTTTCAAATAAAATTTCAGATAAAGGATTAGAAAGTTCGATATGAATTTCTCCTAAATCTACAGATTTTAAAATAACTTCTAAAATATTTTGTATAATATTTTTAACTAAATTTTCATCTGCGACAATAGTCTTTTTTAAATCTTCTTCTGTATAAATTGAAAATTTTAAATCTTTATCTTTATATAATTGTTCGTTATATTTAACTATAGTATTTACCAAACTTTGAATATCAAAAATCTTATTTTCTATTTGAGTTAATTCTACTTCTGTTTGAGACAATTGAAGCATTTTTGCTATAAAATACATTAAATCTGTAGAATTTTTATTTATTATTCTAATATATTTTTCTTGTTGTTCGTTAAGTTCTCCCCCTAATCCATCAGCCATTGCTTGAGAAAAACCAACAATAGATTGTATAGGTGATTTTAAATCATTTGTTAATTTTAATAAAAAATTATTTTTATCTCTATTAATATCTTCATCATTCGTATTATCAACATTAGTAGTTAGATTAGTTGCTACAGAATCTCTAAAATCAAGAACATATCCTTCAGAAATTTCTTTAGCTGTCATATCAAAATAAACTTCTCTATTAACAAATTTAGTTATAACAGGAGCTTGAGAAACTACTGAATTTAATATTAAATTCATTGGAGTTTCTATAAAATCAGAAATATTAGACGTCAATAAATGCATTTTAGATGTTTCAAAAATTTCTGCAGCAACATCATTAACCCATTCGATTTTTCCATCTTTTGTACACATTATAACGGCATCTGGTAAAGCTTTTTCTACGTCTATAGAATTAGTTCTAAATAAAATTTTCTTTATATCCATACTCTTACTTCCTTCTTTGATTGTATTCTATCACAAAATAATACTATTAAAAAAAGATTAAAATTATTAAGAATTATAAATTTTTGTATTAATATATAAAAGAAAAGTAAAGGATATTATATGAAATATAAAGATTATTATGAAATATTAGGTGTTACCAGAGATGCTGATAGTGCAGCAATAAAATCTGCATATCGAAAATTAGCAAGAAAATATCATCCTGATGTAAATAAAACAAAAGAAGCAGAAGAAAAATTTAAAGATATAAATGAAGCATATGAGGTTTTATCAGATAAAACTAAACGTCAAAGATATGACAGCTTAGGAGCTAATTGGCAAGGAGGCGCTGATTACACACCTCCTCCTGGTTTCGAAAATTTTAGTTTTAATTTCAACCAAGGAGGTGCTCAAAGCTTCGATTTTGGCGGACAAGGTGGTTTTTCAGACTTTTTTAGTTCTTTATTTGGAGATATGATGGGTGGCAATATGAATAATTCAAATTTTGGAGGTTTTGATTTTTCTAATGCTACTAGAAATCATACTCAAACTAAGCAAAAAAAGGCTACACAAACTGAAGATTTAAATATAACAAAGTATCTAAATGTTACAGCAAAAGAAATATTCGATGGGAAACCAATAAGTGTTTCTTTTAAAGAGGTAGAAAAATGTACTCAATGTAATGGAACAGGATATTGTCCTAATTGTGGAGGTACTGGTATTGTTTCAAATAATAAAACAGTAAAAGTAAAACTTCCAAAGGGTATAGAAGAAGGACAAAAAGTTCGCTTAAAAGGTGAAGGAAAAACTGATAAATATGGTAATAAAGGCGATTTATTCTTAATAATTCATTTTAAGGATAGTGAATATGAATTTGATGGAGTAGATCTTATTAAGGAAATAGAAATAACTCCCCCAGAAGCTGTTTTAGGTTGTGAAAAAGATGTTCAAACATTACATGGGAAAATAAATATAAAAATTCCTAGAGAAGTTTCAAGTGGGCAATCATTACGTTTGAAACAAATGGGACTTCCAACTAAAAGTGGATATAGCGATTTAAAAATAAAAATTAAAATTATAGTACCTAAAAATATGTCAAATGAAGTTAAAGACTTATATAAACAAATACAAAAATTAAGTTAACCCTACTTGACAATATTTACATTTATTAAGAAAATTAAATGTAGATAATCGGAGGGGATATGACAAAACAAACTTTTCTTCATGATAAGCATGTCGAATTGGGAGCTAGAATGGTAGATTTTGCAGGTTGGGAAATGCCTGTGCAATATACTTCAATTATAGAAGAACATAAAGCTGTGCGAAATAGTGTGGGAATATTTGATGTATCTCATATGGGGGAAATAATTATTAGGGGAGAAGATTCTCTTCCTTTTTTAAATAAAATAGTTCCGCAAAATATAGCTGATTTACCAACTTTTAAGGCAATTTATTGTCAATTAACGAATAAAAATGCCGGTATTATTGATGATTTAATTATATATAAGCTTAAAGAAAATGAATATTTAATTATTGCTAATGCTTCAAGAATAGATGAAGATTTAAATTGGATGGTGCGTAATAAGTTAGGATTTAACGTTGATATCATAAATGAATCTCATAATTATTCTCTATTAGCAGTACAAGGTCCAAAAGCCTGTGAACTTTTAAATCACATCGGGATAACGAGTTTGCCGCCTTTTTTCTCAATAAAAAGAGATGAATTATTTAATATTAATATTTGGATTTCGAGAACTGGTTATACAGGAGAAGACGGAGTTGAAATATTAGTAAAAAATGAATTCTCTGAATATTTATGGGATAAATTACTTGAATTAGGGAAAGATTTTAATATAAAACCAATAGGTTTAGGAGCAAGAGATACTTTAAGATTAGAAGCAGCATTACATTTATATGGAAATGATTTAGATGAAAATACTACACCTATAGAAGCTGCTCTTAGCTGGTCCATTCCAAAGGACAAAAAAGAAGAATACAATGGTAAACTTGTAATAGAAAATCAACTTAAAAATGGAATTAATAAAAAACTCATAGGCTTTAAAATGCTAGATAAATCGATAGCTCGTCATGGTTATGATATTTATTACGATAATAATAAAATAGGAATAGTTACTAGTGGAGGGTTTTCGCCATCAAGAGGCGACAATATTGGTTTAGCATATATAAAAAATCTTGACAATTTATCTGTAGGCTCTACAATTCAAATTATGATAAGAGATAAATTACACGAAGCTGAAATAATAAAACGTCCATTTGTTACAAAAAGAAATAAAGTAAATAATTAAAGGAGATTTTTCGAATGAACGAAAGCATGTTATGTACTAAAACTCACGAGTATATACTCGAACAAGATGATAAATATTTAGTTGGAATTACAGACTATGCTATTGAACAATTAGGAGATATTGTATTTATAGAATTACCGGATATAGATACTGAATTTTCTAAAAATGAAGCTTTTGCAACAATTGAATCCGTAAAAGCCGCATCAGAAATTTATATGCCAATATCTGGAAAAGTTTTGGAAATTAATGAAGAAATTGTTAATAATCCGGAATTATTAAATGATGAAAATTATGAAAATAAATGGTTTATAAAAATACAATCTGATGCAAATCAAATAGAATTTGCAGATTTACTAGATTACTCTGATTATAAAGAAGAAATAGAATAATGAAAAATTTTATAGCACATAATGATAAAATAAGAAATGAGATGCTTGAGACAATTTCATATGCATCAACAGTTGAAGACTTATTTACTCAAATTCCGATTAAAATGAAAGAATTACAGCTTAATAACCCATTAAGTGAACTGGAATCACAAAGATTTTTTAAAACATTAGCCAGTAAAAATAAAACTAAATATTCTTATTTTATGGGTGGTGGTATATATAATAAGTTTATACCAGCTTGTATTGATTATATAGCCAAACGTTTTGAATTCTTAACAGCATATACTCCATATCAACCTGAAATTTCACAAGGAACACTTCAGGTAATATATGAATTTCAGACAATGATATCAAGAATAACCGGTATGGATATTGCGAATGCTTCAATGTATGATGCTGCAAGTGCCTGTGCTGAAGCTGTCCTTATGTCGTATAGAATAAATAAAGGTAAGAAAAATAAAGCTTTAATTTCTAACAAACTTAATCCGGAATATATTGAAGTTATAAAAACTTATTTATGGGCAGAAAATATAGAAATAGAATTCTTTGATGATATACCAAATAATAATTCTGATTATTGTTGTGTGCTATTACAATATCCTGATTATTATGGTGAAATAGAGGAAATAAAAAGTATAGATACTATTTTGATAGTTTGTACAAATTTATCAGCTTTATCAATAATCACACCACCAACAAATGCTGATATTGTGATTGGCGATGTTCAACCTTTAGGAATACCTATGAGTTATGGAGGACCACACGCTGGTTATATGGCTTGTAAACAGCAATATATGAGACAATTACCTGGAAGGCTTGTTGGAAGAACCGTTGATAAAGATGGAGCTCAAGCTTTTACACTAACTATTCAAACCAGAGAACAACATATAAAACGAGAAAAAGCAACTAGCAATATTTGCTCTAATCAATCATTAATTGCACTTATGGCTACACTATATTTAACTTTATTAGGAGAAAAAGGGTTTAAACAAACTGGAATATTATCTGCTAATTTAGCTCATGCATTATCTAAAATGTTAAATGGAAAAGGTATAAAAACTTTATCTAAAAACTTTTTTAATGAATTTCTAATTCAAGTGGATGATTCTGATAAATTTTTATCTAATCTTAAAAATAAAGGTATTTTAGGCGGTATAAAAATTGATGAGAATAAAGTTTTAGTATGTACTACTGAAATGAATACAGAAGAAGAGATTGTAAATTATATTGAAGCAGTCTAATAAGTTAAAAAAATTTTTTGATATAATATTTTTAATGATATTACAGTTATTAGGAGTTGTATGGAAAGATTTGTCGGTTTAATAGGAATAGTCGTTATTTTTTTAATAGTATTTGCTCTTTCAAATAATAGAAAAGCTATAAACTACAAAACAATAATTACAGGTTTTTTACTACAAATAGTTTTTGCAATATTTATATTTAAAGTTCCTATTGGACAAAAAATATTTTTGATGATTGGTCTTTTCATACAAAAAATTCTTGAATTTGCAACGGAAGGTGGACTATTTGTATTTGGACCATTGCTTAATAATGCAAAATTAACGGAATTATTTGGTAAAAGTAGTAGTATTTTTGCAGTTCAATTAATTTGTACAAATATTTTTATGATGGTTTTGGTTAATATTCTTTATTATTATGGAATAATGCAAAGAATTGTAGCCGTTTTAGGAAAAGCAATGAATAAAATTATGAATGTATCCGGTGCAGAAGCTCTTTCTAATGTCGCAAGTTCTTTTGTTGGACAAATTCTTGCCCAAATAATGATAAAACCTTATTTAGAAAAATTAACACGTTCAGAATTACTAGCTTCTATGGCTGGAAGTATGGCTTGTATTTCTGGAGCAATAATGCCTATATACATAGGAATGGGAATTCCAGCACACTATATTTTAGCTTCATCAATAATGGCAGCTCCAGGGGCTATGATATTAGCTAAAATAGTTTATCCTGAAACAGGGGAGCCTGAAACAAGAGATCATATTAGAATATCTAAAAGAAGAACTTTTGCTAATGTTTTCGAAGCTATTTCTAACGGTGCTTCTGAGGGTATGAAAGTTGCTATTAATGTTACGGCAATGATACTTGCTTTAGTTGCCTTGGTAGCTTTTATTGATTGGATTCTAGGACTAGTGGGATTATTTGCTTTTAAATTTCTTCCAGGTTGCTCTAATTTGACGTTTTTAACACATCTATCATTAAAACTTATTCTTGGTAAGTTATTTGCAATTTTTGCCATAATAATTGGAGTACCTTTAAAAGATGCTTCTATTGTTGGAGCTTTAATGGGTACTAAAATTGTATTAAATGAAATGGTAGCATATGTGAGCCTAACTCATGTCGCTAATAATATAGATCCTAAGAGCTTTATGATAGCAAGTTTTGCTCTTTGCAGTTTTGGTAATTTTGGTTCTATTGCTATACAAATAGGTGGTATTGGTGAATTAGCTCCAAATCAAAAGAAAAATTTAGCAAGACTTGGTTTAAGAGCACTAATTTGCGGCACATTAAGTTGTTATTTGTCGGCTGCAATTGTCGGGGTTTTGCTCTAAAGTCAATTCTTCTTCTATTTGTAAATTAATATTCATAATACTAGTAATTTTTTCAGATAAAAGAGTTAACATGTTTATGTAATTATTTCTTTCAACGCTGAGTTTTTTTATTTTCTCAGGAGGAATACCATAATATTGTCCATTATATTCTCTATCTTCGCAAGACTCCTTAGTCATTTTTACTAATGTATCTAATATATATAATTCACAAAAAGCTTGGTTACAAAATTTCATAAGCCTATTACTATTATGGCTTTTATCCATAACAACCTCCATTACAAAATATCTTAATTCCATATACTATATATAGTATATATTGATAAAATTAAATATTGTTAATATATTTTCCAATTATATTATTTACAAGTAATAAAAGCATTTAAATATTCGACAAGCTCATTAAAATCTATATTATTATTAGATTCTTTTCTATTATATAAATATTCAACTATTGTTTTTAAAATTTCCGTAAAAGTTTCATATGAAATATTATTTTCATTAAAATCTTGATAAACATCTAATAAATAAGGAAATGTATCATATCCGGCATATTCTTTTATTTTAACAAAAGCTGATTTAATATTATTATTCTCAAATTTTATATTTAACATGTTAGCATAAAGTTCTGCTGCTTTTTTTAATTTATTAATTATTATTTCCTCTGAAACATATTGTAGCATTGTTTCGAAATAATTTACAAAATTTTCATATACATTTTCCGATTTAAAGTTTCTATAATTAAATTTTGTTATAAGATAATCTTTTATAAATAAAAATATATCATTTTCTGTTTTTAAATACGTATTTTTTATATAAGCCCATTCTTGAATAACACCTATTTCTTTTAAATAATCATCTATTAAAAGTATCTGATTAATTTTTCTATGTAAATTAAGCTTATAATATAAATCTCGTTCCGAGGTCAAATCTACATCTACGATGGTAACACTTACTTTTTTTAAAGTATTAAAAATACTGGCAGCTTTTATACTATCTGTTTTTATTAAAGTCCAATATTTATGTAATATTTTAAATAAAGATTTTTGTTTCTCTTTACCTGACAAACGCTCTCCGCTTATTATTTTTTTATATAATATATCATCAGCGTCTTTTAGATGTAATTTATATTTTGAATTTTTTATTATATATTTATCTCTTATGATTTTAATCGCTTTTGTATTTTGAGTAGACGTTTTTTTATAACATTCACATATTGCATGCAATAATAATGATAAGGATAAAATTCTATTTACACCATCTACTATCACATATTGATCAGAAGATTTTTTTTTCAAATATACTAGACCTAAATCAATTTTTTGTATAAATTGATCATCATTAATTATAAGCTCTAAAAAATTAACTAAATCCTCGCTAATAGTTAAATAATCAAGAACATATAAATCTCTTGTTTTATATAAAAAATCAAGTAAATTAACTACTTTCATATTATTCCATTAACATATACCCGCCGCTGGCAACATTTTTTAATTTCTCACCATCAATTTTAGCTCTTAAATTTTTTATATACTTATAAACATAATCTCTTGGTAAATCTAATAAAATTGCTAAATCTTTAGCATATACAGTCTTTCCTACATTATTCATAAAATAATCAAAAACAAGTTGTTCTCTATCTGTTAAAGACTTTTTCAATACTATTTGACAATCTTTTTTTATCATTGATTCTTCATCTTTTTCTGATTTTAAAGATTTATTTATTGTATTTATTTTAGTATTAAAAGATTTAGACTTACTTTCTATTTCTAGATTGTTGTCTAACTTAGTTTTATTTTGCTGTTCTATTAAATCTTTTTTATTAATAGAAAAAGGTGTATGAGAAATTTGTCTTTCGCGTTTAAAAGCTCTTTCAGCTATTTTAGAAAAATCATTACTTGCAGTATTATTGACTCTTGTAGAAGCTGCACCTTTAGACATAACTATATCAATTAAATCATTAGTATTTTTCTTTTCTTCAACTTCTTTACCTAAACGAGCTGCAAACTCTTCTAATGTAATTTTTTCTAATGAACTACGCCATTGTCTGATCTCTTCTTTTGTCAAATAATTAGACATTAAAAATCTCCTATACTAACTTATGATAGCTAACCTTATTCCCCATAACGGATTTCTTATTATACTTTAACATAAAATACTTAAAATTGATTAAAATATTTCACGATGTAAAGTTTTTTGTTATTATATTAATATTCTTGAACAATTCGCCCTGGCAAATTATTTTGTTGTACTGTATACAACAGTGTTTCAGCACTTTTTTTATTTTTAAAAATACCAACTTGCAATGTATAATTATTAGAACCAATACATTTTACAATAGGATTTAAGGAGCTTCCTGACTCCAAAATAATATCTTTTGCAACTTTTGCTTGTTCTGCGGATGTATAAGAACCCACAAAAACTTTATAGATAGGCTCTACTGTAGAATTAATTGATGTAGAAAGTTGATTTTGAGACTCTTTAAGAGATGTATCCTGATTAATAACAACATTATTGTTTGTTTCTAAATTAACTACATTATTTTTTACAGAAACATCACTCACAGAATTTGATTCCGTTTCTTTCATCAATTCAGAAAAATTCTTCCCTTGATCTTCATTTTGAATAAACTCTAATCGGTTATCTACATTAACAACCTTCTCGCTATAACTATCATTACTTTGCTCATCAGATTTATAATCACCAATAGATGTGTCAACAGTTGGAGAAAAAGACTTAATCAAAAAAGTAAAAATTAACAACATACCAAAAAAAGAAATTATAAAAATTTTAATCAAAGAACTATCATTTCCTTGAACATCTTTTTTCATATATTTTTTATACCCAAACTGCTTTCCCATTATTCATATACTCCACGGACTTTTGCACACGCAAGCTTAATATCTTCAATTTCATCAACATATCTTGACATTACATCCCTTGCGAATGTTTTTATATCCTTAATACCTAATTCACTTGTTAAACCTGATGCTTCAACTGGAGCACCCTCTGAAATTATATTTAATCCTGTATGTATTAAAATAGAATTTATTGATTTTGTTGCTATTGAAACTGATAATTTTTTGCCTTGAATCATTAAATCATCGCCATTTCTAACAACAAAAATTCCTTTTTGTTCAAGTAATTCTTTTATAATTGTTATCAAAAGACGTTGTCTTAATACACCTTCCATTAAATTTATACCAAATTGTTCTGTTATAAAACTTAGCATATATTTACTATAAATTGGTTCATTATTAATTACATCTTCAATATCAACCATTTCAGAAAGTTTTACTTCACATTCTCCACAAAATGCAACAATAGCATCACCTTGAATTTTATAATTCTTATAAATCCAATGAGGAGCTAATTGTGATCCTATATATTTAACTTCTTCTTCTATAAATTTAGTTTTCATAATCCTCAAAATAAAATACTTAAGTATTTTTCCCCATTATTTTTTAATAAAGCATTTTTTAAATGTTTACAAGATTCACATTTTCCACAATGCTTCTCTCCTGCATTATAACAACTTTTAACTAATTCTAATGGAATCAAATTATCCATTGCAATTCTAACTATATCATTCTTGGTCAAATTTATCAAGGGTGCTATAACTTTTGGTTTAACAAGCGTTGAATACTGAAATAAATCAGAAATTTTTTCTCTAAAAAATTCTGTATTATCAGGGAATGTTTCTGCTTCGTCTTTATTTGCACCGAATAAAATATAATTATAACCATATGAATCAGCAAAAGAAGCTGCTATATTTAAAAATAATGAATTCCTATTAGGAACCCATACCGCCTGAGCACTCTTATTAGTCCCCAAATTATCTATAGGAACATCATCTTCAGCAACTAAAGAAGTTTTTGTTATCTCTTTAAGCCAATCTAGTGTTATAATTCTATGATTAATATTATAATATTCACAAATCTTTTTAGAATATTCTATTTCTTGTTTAACAGCTTTTTGTCCATAATCAAAGGTTAAAGCTAAATCAATCCCATATTGTTCTTTACAATAGCCTAAAGCTACTAAAGAATCTAAACCTGCTGACAATAAAATTATAGATTTTGTCATAAATCCTCTTCTGATGTCTCATATTCATTAAGTAAATCTTTAGCTTCATCTTTAAGCTCTTTATCATAAGATGGCAAAGAAATTACTTCATCTAATATATCTCTACCTATTAAATTATATAATGCAATTAAAGCATTTCTTCTTACTTCAAAATCTTCATCTTTTAAACTTATTCTAATTAAATCACTAGCTTCTTCAAAATCACTATTCATCAAAGCTTCAATTGCATTAATTCTTACCATAGGAGAAGTATCCATTAATGAATTTTTTAATACTTTTAGAACTTTTCTGTTATTAATATTTAGTTTCCCCAACGCCTCTATGATTTTTTCTTTTAAAAATGAAAATTTATCCCAAAGACCTTGTTTCGCATCCATAACAGCAATTAAAGGATCTATCGCACTGGAATCACCTAATAATCCTAATGCAAAAGTTGCTGACTCTTTTACATACATTGATTTTTCTTCTTCATCTTCAACTACATGAATCAAAGAATTAACTGCAAGTTTATCACCTATTCTACCTAATGCATCAGCACAGGCTAAACGGATTTTATAATGTTCATTTTTATTATTTAAACAGTATAAAAAGACTCCTACGGTAGAAGTATCTTTATAATTAGAAATTGCTTTGGCACATACAACACGCAAATTAATTAGATTATCACTACCATCTATATCAATATTTTTCAATAATAATATATCTAATAAAACAGATAAAGTATCATTATTTTTATGTTTATCAGCTAACTTAATAATGCCTATCAATAAATCTGGATTATCAATATTTTTTAACAAGTAATTATATATACTTATTAAATCCTCTTCTTGATAAAATTCTTCCAAATTAGCAATTTTATTAATTACAACATCATCGGAACAATTACCAACACCACAATCACTAAGAATACCATTAAAATCTATTGACATATTAACCACAAAATTAAGATACTATAAAAAATTCTATTTTGCAATTATAACGCTTTTTTTCACATTTTAAAATTAAATTTTGTTTACATATCTTTACAAAAATACTATAAAAAAGCAATTTTAAAAATATGAAATACTTTATATATACATAAGAAGTTAATATAAAGGAAAGATATATGACAGAACAAGAATTATATGCATCAATGTCAGTAATAGCAGACCCAATAGAAAACGTTTATAAACTTAATTCTAGAAAAGATGTTGAAGAAATACAAAGAATTTGCAGAATTTTCGCAATTTCTGAAAAGCAAGGAAATAAACATAGAATGCTTTCAATAAAAAATTTAGCTACATTTAAATTAGTATTAAGTAACAACTAATTATTATATAAAAATTTTAAACAAAGGGTAAACGATAAATTTCGTTTACCCTTTGTTAAGTTTTGTAACAAATAAAAACAAGTTTGAAATTGCATATTTTTTATACACTTTATATATATGTAAGATGTAAAACATAAGGTGAAAGAAAATGGCAAATACAGCAGCTTTATTAGGAAATTTATTAAATACAAATGCAGATATCAATTATTATACACAACAATCTATTTTTTGGAATGCAAAATATGAAGCAAACAGTGAAAAACTTCAAAAACAAGTTAAGTATGAAGAAAAATGGCAAAGTGCATTTGATTCAGCAATAGATAATACAAAAGAATTAAATGTTGGTGGCATTAGAGTAAGCGAAAACAACCAAAATGAAATGATAGCAGATGCTTATGCTCACGCAAAAGTGAAACAATATAGTGAAGAATTATCATTAGAATTAGCCGATTTAGATATCGAATATGACACAATGAAAACAATGTATGACACAATGTTAGAAGAATTAAGAGCACAACAAGAATCAGAAAAAACAGCAACTTCTACTGCTGCTCAAGATACAGGTTTATTACAATCATAATTAATAAACTAAGGTCTTATGAATATATAATTGAAGCATTATACATTAATGAAGCAATAGTCATAGGACCAACCCCACCGGGGACAGGTGAAATATATTTTACAGTTGGTTCAACAAGTTTAAAATCAACATCACCTGTAATTTTACCATTGACATCTTTAAAAATACCAACGTCAATGATAACAGAATTTTTATTAACCATCTTACATCTTACAATCTTTTTACCAACCGCAGATACAACAATATCAGCGGTTTTTATTTTTTCTTCTAAATTTTTAGTATAAGAATGACATAAAGTAACTGTTGCATTTCTGTTAATAAACATTTGTGTCATAGGTTTTCCTACAATATTAGAACGGCCAATTATAACAACATTAGCACCTTCAACTTTTATATTATATTCATCTAATAACATTAAAATTCCTTGTGGAGTAGCTGGATAAAAATAAGGTTTCATTCCAATAACAAGTTTACCAACATTTTCTGGCGTAAAGCCATCTACATCTTTTTTAGGAGAAATTGCCATTATTACCTTATTCTTATCTATATGTTGAGGTAATGGCAATTGCACTAAAATTCCTGTAACTTCTGAATTATCATTCAACTCAACAATTTTATCAAGGAGTTCTTTCTCAGTAACATTATCAGGGAATTCAATAATAGAAGATTTTATACCCACTTTCTCAGCTGCTAGTTTCTTGTTATTAACATAAATTTTGCTAGGGGGGTTATTTCCGACTAAAATAACAACTAAATGAGGTTTAATTTTTAATTTATCAACCCTTTCTTTAACTTTTATTAAAATTTTTGATGAAACATTTTTGCCATCTAAAATCATTAATTATTCTCCTGAGGTAAGTTTAAACGATAATAAAATTGTTTCACAGCATCTTCAACAATTAGAGACTTTCTATTCAAATTTCCAGGACTTAAATTTTCATCATAAGGAATAGTTCCTAAAATATCCAAATCTGAATCGGAAAGTTGTTGATTTATAAAACTTAAATCTTGATTATTAACTTTATTAATAATAATCCCTAATTGCCCTCCAACAGCATACTTCATAGAATATTCATTTATTCTATTAGCTAAATGTAAAGAATCAATTGTTGGATTTGAAACAATAATAGATAAATCCATATCGACATCTACAAGCTGATTTAAATATTTTAAATCAAATTCACAGTCAAAAATAACAAAATCATATCTTTCAATTAATTTTTGACAAGAATTATTAATTTGTTCTGTAATTGGGCATCTACAATCTTTAGCTCCAGAAAGCCAAGATACAATAATATCAGTATTATCATTTAATTGTACTAGAATATCTTCAAGAGCCCATTCAACATATTCTTGTTTTGTCATTCCTTGAGGAATACCCGTCTTATATTCGTGTTTACCGCTTCTAATACCATAAATAGTATTTCTAATATCAAAACCAAAAGAATGAGCTAATTCACTAGATAAATCATTATCAAATAAAAGAATAGATTTATTTGGAAACATCTCTTGTATTACATTATAAAAAGCTTTTGTAAGTGTAGTTTTACCACTGCCACTTTTACCTGTAATTGCTATTTTTATTGTCAAAATATCACCTCTTTTTAATTTTAACATAAAAAAGACGATGATGTAATATCATCGTCTTTTAATTATAAGATAATCTAACTATTTATTATTATTATCATCACCAACAAGTAAATCAGGAGTTCCAAACATACCTTCAATTTCTTCTAAAATCGCAGAAGGTTTTCTTGCTTGATTTCTTTGGGCTGCTCTTTTTTGAGCTTCTTTATCACGTTCTTCACTAGCAAATGACAAGTGATGGAAACCAGTACCGGCAGGAATTAAACGACCTATAATAACGTTTTCTTTTAAACCTCTTAATAAGTCTTTCTTACCTTCAACAGCTGCTTCTGTAAGAATTCTTGTTGTTTCTTGGAAAGATGCTGCTGAAATAAAGCTTTCAGTATTCAAAGAAGCTTTTGTAATACCTAATAACATATATTCACAAGTTGCTTCTTGACCATCATGTTCTCTAACAGCTTTATTTTCATTTTCAAAAGTTTGAACCTCAACTAATTCTCCCGGTAATAGATTAGTATCTCCAGAGTCAACTACTCTAACTTTTTTAGTCATTTGACGAACAATAATTTCAATATGTTTATCTGCAATTTCTACACCTTGAGAGCGATAAACTCTTTGAACTTCGTCTACTAAATATTGTTGAGCTTCTTCCGGTCCACATAATCTAATAACATCATGAGGATTTAGAGGTCCACTTGTTAAAGGTTGTCCTTTTTTAATTTTTTGTTTATTTTGAACAACAATACTAGCATCTATAGCGAATTTAATTTCAGTTCTACTACCGCCTTCAGCTGCTAAGAATAGTCTAGGTACATCATCTTCAATTTCAATTTCTGCTACACCATCATATTCCGCTAAAATAGCACAATCTTTAGGTTTTCTTGCTTCTAGTAATTCTTCTACCCTTGGAAGACCTTGAACGATATCGCCAGTTTTTTCTCTTTCAAATACCAATGTTGCAAGCATATCACCACGTAATACTAAAGCACCTGCTTCAACTTGTAACATTGTACCAGGACTAATCAAATAAGGTCTACCATTTCTGATTGTTACTGACTTATCAGTTACATCTATTATTTGACCTGAAACAGTTGCCAATTCTCCAGAAGATGCTAATTCTGAATCTATTTTTATAAAATCACCTTTTTTAACTAAAGGTTTAGATTTAGTATTAATAACTGTTTCAAAATTACTACAATTTAATAACAGTCTTCTTGATTCAGTAACGTCACCTTTTATTGAAGCAACACCATCATTAATTGCTAATACTTCAGTTTTAGCAATTGGAGTCTTAGGATCAATAACTTGTCCATTATCAACTAATAACTCTGTTTGTAGAGAGCTGTTCATCTTAGAATTACCTTCCAATTCACGACGAACAATTAAAGTTTCTAATACAACGATTTTTAATTCACCACTAGCATCTAGTTCAACTAAACCTTTTAAATGAGATAAATAGCCTTGCATTTGAAGAACTAAACTTGTTCTAGTCAAAGTTGCACCATCTAAGTTTCTTACTCTAGCACCATCTTTATATTGTAATTGAGTAACTGGTACTATATTTATCAATTCATCAGTTGTTTCAAATTTTATAGAAACATCTTTTTGTTCAATAAACATAGGTTGAACAGGACGAACTAATATTTGAATAGGTTTATCTTCAATAGAATCTTCTTCTAAAGAAGAAGTATCAATATCTTCATCCAAATCATCTATATCTAAATCATCAAAATCCATTTCCATTATAGTAACAATAGAAGTTTCTTTAGCTTTAATACCTTTTGCAATAATAGTACCTTCTTCTACTACAGCACCTTCTTCTACTTTCAATTCAGAAACACTAGGTAAAGTATGAACTTCACCCGGTCTGATAGTCACTTCGTGAATAACGTCGTTAAATTCTTTAAACTCAACGATACCATCTATATGACAGTAAATATCTTTTACAATTTCGGTTCCAGCAGTAACAAAAGTTCCATTATCAACCATTTTTAAAGAAGAATCTTTATTTATTTGATGAACTTCTTCTGGTATAAATACAATGTTACCAGGTTTTGTTACTATCTGATTTTCATCTACTTCTATATCTAAATATTTGATTTCACCAGAAGATGTAACAGCACATTCATCATCAATTAATTCTGCGATAATCATACCATTTTCAACAGTAGTATCTATAGGAGCTTTAACAATGAATTTTTCACCTGTTTTATCTACAGTCCATAATTGTTCTTTTTTAGTTTGTTCAAATTTAGCATTAGCAGGATTTAAAGATGCAATAACAATTGTAATTTCTTTCCCTTGAACAATCTTATTGATTTTATTCTTACCTGATTTAATTTCTTCAACAACTAAATCTTCAGCATATCTAACTTCACCACCATGTTCAGAAATCATAATTGTTTCAGCAAGCTTATCACCAGCTTTTACTTTTTGTTCATCCGCAACTAAAACTTTTGAACCACCTGGTAAATTATAAACATCTCCACCAATAATCCAAACTATACCGTTTTTATTGGCAGTTCTAGAGATGTTACCTTGTCTATCTTTCTTTTCATCAGCAATAAAGTCTTCAAATAAAACTTCTCCAGACATATCAGCGTTAATATCTTTCGTTGCTTTTTCTGTTAAACGACTTGCATCATTTGAATTTGGCTTATATTCAGCTAACTTAAAGTTTTTATCAACTTCCATTCCATTTTCAAAGAAAACAACTGCACCTGCTGGAATATGATATTTTATGGATTTCTTACCTTTAACCTCAATATCAGCTTCATAAATAGAAACTTTTACAACATCCCCGTGACGAGTTCTTAATTCTCTAGTTTTAATTTTGGAATCAACAACACCAGCTTCTGTCACATGAATTTCTCTTGTAGCTTCTTTTACACCTACTGCACCACCAGTGTGGAATGTTCTCATTGTTAACTGAGTACCAGGTTCACCAATTGACTGAGCTGCAATAATACCAATTGCTTCACCTACATCAACTAATTTTTGAGTAGTTAATGCCCAACCATAACATTTTTGGCATACACCGTATTCCAAAGAACAAGTTAAACCTGATCTAACTTTTAGTTCCTGTAAATTTAAGTGTGAAATTTTCTTAATATCTTTTCTGTCTAGTGTAGTATTTTTTGCTACTAATAAAGTTTTACCGTCTTCATCAAAAATATCTTGAGCAACAGTTCTACCTAACAATCTATCAATCAATGGAACAATAACATTATCTCCATCACAGATAGATTTCATATTAATATATTTATCCCCACCACAATCTTCAGCTCTAATAATAACATCTTGAGCAACATCAACTAAACGTCTGGTTAAATATCCTGAGTCAGCAGTTTTTAACGCCGTATCTACAAGACCTTTACGAGCACCATATGATGAAATAATGTATTCTGTAACAGACAAACCTTCTTTAAAGTTTGATGTAATAGGTAAGTCGATAATTTGTCCTTGTGCATCAGCCATCAAACCTCTCATACCTACTAATTGTGAAACCTGTGATAAATTACCTCTCGCACCTGAGAAAGCCATCATATAAACAGGATTTAATTTATCAAAATTTTCAACAACTTGTTCTGTTAATTTAGCTGTAGTTTCAGACCAAGTGTCAATAACTTTTGTATATCTTTCTACCTCAGTAATTTCACCTTTTAAATATCTGTGTGTTGATTTTTCTATTTCAGCTTCAGCTTCTTTTAACAAATCTTTCTTTGATTCTGGAACAGATAAATCTGCTATTGAAATAGTTACACCAGATTTTGTTGCATATTTATATCCTAAATTCTTCAATGTATTAGCTAATTCAGCAGTTTTAGCACCACCATATTCTAAATACATTTGAGCTAGTAACTTATTCAACCCCTTTTTATCCATTTGTTTGTTTATGAAATCAGGAGTATGAGTTTTGTGTGTATAAGTATTTTCCATATTATATTTTCCTCAATTATTCCTTTAAATTTCTAAGCTAATGCTTTTCTAACAGCTTCATTAAATATTATTCTACCAACGGTAGTTTCAATTCTTTTACCTTTTTCATCACGAACAACAATTTTGTCATGAAGAGTTATAACCTTAGCTTCTAACGCAGAGATTGCATCTTGGAAACTATAGAAATAACCTTGAACATCTTGTTCCGGATCCTTCATAATAGTTAAGTAATACATACCTAAAACCATATCTTGAGAAGGCGTGATAATAGGTTTTCCATTCGCTGGAGCTAATATATTATTAGTTGCTAACATAAGCATTCTTGCTTCTGTTTGAGCCTCAATTGAAAGTGGAACGTGAACAGCCATTTGGTCACCGTCGAAGTCTGCGTTAAAAGCAGTACATACTAACGGATGTAATTGGATTGCACGACCTTCTACTAATTTAGGTTCAAAAGCTTGAATACCCAATCTGTGAAGGGTCGGTGCACGGTTTAACATAACCGGATGACCGTCGATAATTTCTTCTAAAATATCCCAAACTCTTGCATCTGATCTTTCAATCATTTTCTTAGCAGACTTGATATTTTGAACAAATCCTCTTTCAATTAATTTATTAACAACAAATGGTTTGAATAATTCAATAGCCATTTCTTTTGGCAAACCACATTGATTTAATTTCAATGTAGGACCAACAACAATAACAGAACGACCAGAATAATCAACACGTTTACCTAATAAGTTTTGACGGAAACGACCTTGTTTACCTTCTATAATATTAGATAATGATTTTAATGCTCTATTATTTGGTCCAACAACAGTTCTACCTCTTCTACCATTATCAATAAGAGCATCAACAGCTTCTTGTAACATACGTTTTTCGTTTCTTACAATAATTTCTGGAGCTCCCATTTCTAATAATCTTTGTAAACGATTGTTTCTATTAATTACACGTCTGTATAAATCATTTAAATCAGAAGTAGCAAATCTTCCACCATCTAACTGAACCATTGGTCTTAAATCTGGAGGTGTTACAGGTAATACATCCATTACCATCCAAGTAGGATCAGTTTCAGATGAAATTAAAGAATCTAACAATCTTAATCTCTTTATTAATTTACCTTTTCTTTGAACAGAAGTAACATGACCTGCCAATTCAGTTCTAATTTCTTCTGCTAATTCTTTAACATTTATTTCACTTAAAAGTTTCTTAATAGCTTCGGCACCAATTCCAACTTCTAACTTAGATTCTTCATTTTCCATAACGAAATCTTCATATTCTTCTTCTGTTAAAAGTTGTAATTTTTTAAATGGACTATCAGCTGGATCTAAAACAACATAATTATTGAAATATATAACTTGTTCCAAATCCTTTAACGTCATATCTAAAAGCAAACCTAAATAAGAAGGAATACCTTTCAAAAACCATATGTGAGAAACAGGAGCTGCTAATTTAATATGTCCCATTCTGTGACGTCTTACTTTTGAATCAGTAACCTCTACGCCACAACGTTCACATATAATACCTTTATGACGAACCCTTTTATATTTTCCACAATAACATTCCCAGTCTTTAGTTGGTCCAAAAATTCTTTCACAGAATAAACCATCTCTTTCTGGTTTTAAAGTTCTATAGTTTATAGTTTCAGGTTTTGTAACCTCTCCGTAAGACCACTTCAATATTCTCTCAGGTGAAGCGATACTTATACGTATATAATCAAAATAATCAATACTTGTAGACAATTTCCTATCTCCTTATATTTCGCCTAACGTTGTTGAAGTCTCAAAGAAATTAATATTTAATAACTCTGAATCAATATCTGATAAAGTTCTTTTTGGAGCTGCTTTACGCAAATCGTCCATATCAGACATTAAATCGACTTCCATACCGTTTTTCTTAGCTACAGTAATATCTAAACCGATACTTTGCAATTCTCTTACAAGTACCTTAAATGACTCAGGTATTCCTGGTCTTGGAATATTATCACCTTTAACAATAGCTTCATAAGCTCTGTTACGTCCGTTAACATCATCTGATTTGATAGTCAACATTTCTTGAAGAGTGTAAGCTGCACCATACGCTTCAAGTGCCCAAACTTCCATTTCCCCAAATCTTTGACCACCAAACTGAGCCTTACCACCTAAAGGTTGTTGTGTTACTAATGAGTAAGGACCTGTTGAACGTGCGTGAATCTTATCATCTACCAAGTGAACTAATTTCAAGATATATGAAAGACCTACTGCAATTGGCTCATCAAATGGTTCACCAGTTCTACCATCAATCAAGTAAACTTTTCCATCTTCTCTTACCCAATCACAACCAGATTCTTTTATACCTCTTAATAATTCAGCTTTAGTTGCAATCTCAGATTGATTATCACCATATCTTTCATCGAAAGAAGGAGCTTCATAGTGTTCTTTCGTCAAGTATGCTGCTAACCCAAGTAAACATTCATAAGTTTGTCCTACGTTCATACGAGAAGGAACACCTAGAGGGTTCAATACTATATCTACAGGAGTACCGTCTGGTAAGAATGGCATATCTTCTTTTGGAAGAATTCTAGATACGATACCTTTGTTTCCGTGACGTCCTGATAATTTATCACCTACAGATACTTTACGTTTTTGAGCTATATATACTCTGATTACAGTATTTGCTCCTGGTGGCAATTCATCACCTTTTTCTCTATCAAATACTTTTACATCAAGAACTCTACCACCTTCACCGTGTGGAACTCTTAATGAATTATCCTTAACATCTCTAGCCTTTTCAGCAAAGATTGCTCTTAATAATTTTTCTTCAGGTGGATGTTCACTTTCGCCCTTTGGAGTAACTTTACCAACCAAAATATCATCTGCATAAACTCTTGCACCGATACGAACAATACCACGTTCATCTAAGTGTCTTAAAGCTTCTTCTGAAACATTTGGAATTTCACGAGTAATTTCTTCTGGTCCAAGTTTTGTTTGTCTTGCATCTATTTCTAATTTTTCAATGTGAACTGACGTAAATATATCATCATGTACACATCTTTCTGATAATAAAATAGCATCCTCGAAGTTATATCCTTCCCAAGGCATATATGCTACTAATATATTTTTACCAATCGATAATTCTCCGCAACTTGTTGATGCACCATCTGCGATAACATCACCTGCTTGAACTTTATCACCTTCATTAACAATTGGCTTTTGATTTATACAAGTATCTTGGTTAGAACGTACATACTTCATTAATGTATGCAAATGTTGCTTACCATTAACATCTCTAATGATAATTTCTTCACCAACTACTCTTTCAACAACACCATCAACTTTAGCACATACAACCATTCCAGAGTCTTTTGCAACTCTTCTTTCCATACCGGTTCCAACTACAGGTCTTTCTGTTATTAGAAGAGGTACTGATTGACGTTGCATGTTTGATCCCATTAATGCACGGTTAGCATCATCGTGTTCAATGAACGGAATCATAGATGTCGCAACTGAAATAATTTGGATAGGACAAACCCCCATATAGTCAACTTTTGAAGAATCACTCATGATAAATTCTGATCTATATCTTACAGGAATTTGTGCTGCTTTAAATGTATTATCCGGATTTAATTGTACGTCAGCAGGAGCACAACGATAATTTTCATCCTCATCGGCTGTCATATATACAACTTCATCCGTTACTTTTCCATCTTTTACAACGAAGAATGGCGATTCAATAAACCCATATTCATTAACTCTAGCGTGAGTAGCTAATGAACCAATCAAACCAGCGTTAGGTCCTTCCGGTGTTTCTATCGGACAAATCCGACCATAGTGAGAAGGGTGAATATCACGTACAGCAAATCCAGCTCTTTCTCTTTGTAAACCACCAGGTCCTAATGCTGAAATACGTCTTTTATGTGTTAATTCAGCCAATGGATTGATTTGATCCATGAACTGTGATAATTGTGATGAACCAAAGAATTCTTTTAATGAAGCAACTAATGGCTTAGTGTTCAATAAGTTCAATGGAGTCAAAGTTTCAGAATCTTGAAGAGTCATTCTTTCTTTTACGATTCTTTCAATTCTTGATAAACCAACTCGGAATTGGTTTTGTAACAATTCACCAACTGAACGAATTCTTCTGTTTCCTAAATGGTCAATATCATCTAATGAACCTTCATCATATGTTAAATTAATCAAATATTCAATTGAAGCAACAATATCTTGAACTGTTAATGTTCTTTGGTTTTTAGAAATATTTAAGTTCAATTTTTTATTTAACTTATAACGACCTACACGACCAATGTCATATTTTTTATCATCAAAGAATCTTGATTCTAAAATTTGACGTCCACCTTGAGCAGAAGCTGGATCGCCCGGTCTTAATTTTTTATATAAATCAATTAAAGCATCATCAGTAGTTTCTGTTGTATCTTTATCTAATGTCTTTTTCAAGAATTCAAAGTGTGTAAATAAAGATTCCATTTCAGAAACGGTAATACCCATTGCCTTTAATAAAGTTGTTGCTAAGATTTTTCTGTTTTTATCAATCTTAACGTGGATAATATCGTTAGAATCTGTTTCAATTTTTAACCATGCACCTCTATTTGGAATCATAGTCGCATTATATAATCTCTTACCTGTTGGAGAGATTTCTCTTTTGAAATATACACCAGGTGAACGTACAATTTGTGATACAATTACACGTTCTGCACCGTTTACAATAAATGTACCCTTATCTGTCATTGTAGGAATATCACCAATGTAAACTTCTTGTTCTTTGATTTCACCACTGTCACGGTTTACTAATCTAACCATTACACGAAGCTGTTTTGCATATGTTGTATCATGAATTCTAGCTTCTTCTACAGTATATTTTGCGTTATCAAATGTGTAATTTGGTAAGAAGTGCAATTCTAATCTGCCTGTATAATCTTTTACAGGAGAAAATGCTAATAATTCTTCTTTTAGCCCCTCTTTTAAAAACCATTCAAATGATTTTTTTTGCACGTCAATTAAATCTGGTAAATCGTCCAAACGTGTATTAGGAATACCCATTGGCGTTACTCTTTTTGCATATTCTGTCGACATTAATTCACCTCATCTATTCTAATGATGTACTATATAAATAATTTCTTTTTTTTCTATTTTATAATTTCGGACATAATTATCCCATTTATCGCATGTTATATATCGTACAACATCAAAACAATACGTCAAGTTAATAAGCGTATATTGTACAATTTTTCAACCCTCTTCTTTACAAAAATTTACAATTTATATTTTTATCAAAAAAGCCTTATAAATTTTAAGGCTTTATCGCTTTTATAACTTATACTTATTGACTTATTAATGATACTTTTTATACAAAAGCTTCATATCTTCATCAGTTAAATATTGCATAGAATCCAGATCATATGGATACATAATGCTGCCACTATTTGCAGAATGACCTAAACCTATAGCATGCCCTACTTCATGCAGCATAACCCCGTATATATGTTCTTTTGAACGTGTTACGATTTTTCTTACATAACGTCCACCTTCAACTTTTCTCATGTATTCTTTTGTACCTATTGTTACATATGATTTGTAATATTGTCCGCCTCTTGTCATCATCTCAGTGCAACCTACTGCCCCTGCATCATTACAATTAGCTACAAAATCTACAAATTCTACTTCTATATTCGCATCATTTGGAGAAGATACAAATTTAAATCTAACCAAATTTTTAGATGTATTTTGCCATGCTTCAAAAGCTTGTTTCATTAAAACACTCATGTTGCCATACTCTGGTATATACACATAAATAGGTTGTCCTACCCAACGAGGTTTTTCTAGTGCTATAGCAGCTGTTATACTCAATATTAAAAACAAAATCGTAAAAATCTTTTTCATAAAAACCTCTTAAAATCTTTCAAATATTTTTTCTATATTATGCAAATAATCTTTTGAACTAAAACATTCGTCTATTTCTTCATTATTTAGAATTTGCTCAGATATTAACCCTTGTTTAAAATTACCACCATTTAAAGCGTTAAGAGCATGTTTTTGAACAATTCTATAAGCATCTTCTCTTGTATAACCTTTCTCAATTAACTTTAACAAAACTTTTTGAGAAAAAACAATTCCACCATATAATTCAGCATTTTTAAGCATGTTGTCGTCATGCACAACTAAATCCTTTATTACCCCAGTAAATCTACTAAGCATAAAATCTACAAGAATTAAAGAATCAGGGAATATAATACGTTCGGCTGAACTATGAGAAATATCTCTTTCATGCCATAAATTTATATTTTCAAATGCCGTAATCATATTAGATCTGACAACTCTTGATAACCCACACAAATTCTCGCATAAAACAGGATTCTTTTTATGTGGCATAGCTGACGATCCTTTTTGATTTTTTCCAAATCCTTCTTCAACCTCTCTTACTTCTGTTTTTTGTAAATGTCTAATTTCTGTCGCATATTTTTCTATTAATGACGCTATTAAAGCTAACTCTGACATAAATTTAGCATGTCTATCTCTCGAAATAATTTGTGTAGAAATCCGAGCAGGTTTTAAACCTAAAATTTCACAAGTTAAAGTTTCTACTTCTATTGGTAGATTACTATATGTTCCAACCGGTCCAGAAATTTGACCAACCAATAATTCCTCTAATGATAATTCAAAGCTTTTCTTAGCTCGCTCCAATTCATCCAACCAATTAAGAAGTTTAAATCCAAAAGTCATAACTTCAGCATGAACGCCATGAGATCGACCAATACAAATGGTATTTTTATATTCAAAAGCTTTTTCTTTAACTATAGAAATTAATTCATCTAAATCTTTTAATATAATACTAGAGCTATCTTTAATTTGTAAAGCAAACGCAGTATCTATAACATCAGAACTTGTTAATCCCATATGAATAAATTTTGCATTATCCTTACCAACAGACTCATTAATTACAGTTAAAAAAGCTATAACGTCATGTCTTACTTCTCTCTCAACTTCGTCTATTTTCTCTATTGTAAAAAATGCTGTTTTTTTTATTATTTCTAAATTCTCTTTTGGTACAAGACCTAGCTTACTATAAGCTTCACAAACTGCAAGTTCAACATCTAAATAATATTGAAACTTACTCTCTAATTCCCAAATCTTTTTTATTTCTTCTCGTGTATATCTATCTATCATAATAACCTATTATATAATAAATAAAGGAGGTTTTAAACCCTCCTTTATTTTCTAACTATTACTTCTTAAATATTGTCTTCCAAAAATGAACTTCTGAATCCACAGCTCTTTTAGTATCATCTCTTCTCTTTTGAGCTTCTTTTTGTCTTTTTTCAGCTTCTTTTTGTCTTTTTTCAGCTTCTTTTTGACGTTTCTTTAAAGCTTTTTGTCTTTCGTGTTGTTGTTTTTTTATAGCTTTTTCTCGTTCTTTTTTCTGTTTCTCATACTGAGCTTGACGAGCTTCTCTAGCTTTTCTTTGAGCTTCTGCTTGAGAATTTAATTTCTTTTCTCTTGTTGTAATTGGAGATATCATCTTATCAACAAAATTCTGAAATCTTGATTCTGCGGCATTTACAACAAGTGATGATGTAAAAATAAGTAACATTAATGTGGTTAAAAACTTTTTCATTTTATATAATCCTTCTTATCTCTTAAGTATAGAATTCCAATAATCTTTTTCTGCCTGAACAGCATCCTTTGTAGCTTGTCTTCTTGCGGCAGCTTCTTGCTTTTGTTTTTCTAATGCAGCTTGCCTTGCTTCTTGTTGTTTTTTATATTCTTCTTTCTTTGCTTCATTTGCTTTTTGTTGAGCTTCTACTTTCGCATTAAAATCTTTTTCTTTTTGTGTTATTGGTGATAACTTTTTGTTCACATAATTTTCTAATCGTGATTCTGCTGCATTTACCATAACAATAGATGATAAAGAAACAATTGTTAAAACTAATAAAAACTTTTTCATATAAACTCCTTTCTTATTTAGTTGTAAAATACAACTTATTTGAAATTTTAGCTTACTTTTTTTGATTTTTCAAGTATAATGAAATTATATAATTCGTTATTATAAGGGTTTTAAGAATGAGTGTAGAATTATTAGGTTTTAATATTGATGACTTAACTTTCGACAAAGGGATTGAAAAAGCAAAATTACTTATTGATAGTGCGAAGGTCTCTCAAGTAATCACCATAAATCCAGAAATGCTTCAAAATGCGGAAAAAGACTCTAATTTTGCAAATATAATTAATAACGCTGAAATGGTTATTCCTGATGGGATTGGAGTTGAGATTGGTCTAAAACTTTCAGGTTATAAAGTAAAACGAATTCCTGGAGTTGATTTTTCAAAAAAACTTTTAAAAGAATCTGCTATAAGTAGTATACCTGTAGCAATTATTGGAGCAAAAGAAGAAGTAATTGTCAAAGCTATTGAAAATTTAAAAAAAGAAATTAATGGGTTAAACATTGTTTATTATCATAATGGATATTTTTCTGATGATAACAAAATTTATGCAGAATTAAAACAAAAATCACCAAAACTTATATTAGTGGCTTTAGGTTCTCCAAAACAAGAAGAATTTATTTATAATGCAAAAAATATTATAAATCCAGCTTTAATGATTGGAATTGGTGGAAGTTTAGACGTTTGGTCGGGATACGTTAAACGAGCTCCTAAAATATTTCAAATACTTGGACTTGAATGGCTCTATAGAACAATTTCACAGCCCTCAAGATTTAAAAGAATATTCCCGACTCTACCAATGTTTTTAATTAAAGTTTTAACGTATAAAAATAAAATATTATGAGGTATTAGTTATGTTAACAGATAATGAAATCCTAGAACTAAAACAAAATGCTCAAAAAGTAAGAGCCAATATAGTAAAAATGGTTCATAACTCCAAATCTGGTCACCCTGGGGGATCTTTATCTGGAGCGGACATATTAACAGTTCTTTTTACTAAATCACTAAACATCCCTATAAAATGGGAAAATGACTCTAATTACGATAATAGAGATCGTTTTATTCTATCTAAAGGGCACGCATCACCTCTTTTATATTCAATTCTTGCGTTAAAAGGAATTATTCCAGAAGATGAACTAATGACTTTCAGAAAATTTAAATCACGTTTACAAGGACATCCTGCTAAAAATTATTTACCTGGAATTGAAACATCTACAGGTTCTTTAGGACAAGGACTATCCATTGCTTGCGGAATAGCTCTTGGACTTAAACTAAAAAATAATCCGGCAAATGTAGTTGTATACACAGGAGATGGTGAATTACAAGAAGGTTCTTGCTGGGAAGCTTTTATGCAAGCTGCTCATAGAAATCTAAATAATTTAATAGCTATAATTGACAGAAATCGATTACAAATAGACGGTTGTACTGAAAATGTAATGGCTTTGGACAATTTAAGTGATAAAATAAAAGCCTTCAATTGGGATGTTATCGAAATTGACGGACATGACTATAATGAAATCTATGCTTCAGTAGAAAAAGCAAAAAAATCTCTAAAACCTTGTGCAATAATTGCAAATACAACAAAGGGTAAAGGTTGTTCTTTTATGGAAAATAAAGCTGAGTGGCATGGGAAAGCTCCAAATGACGAACAATTAAAAATTGCTCTTGATGAAATAAATGCAATTTAAGGAGAACATTATGATAAAAACTTGCCCATTCAATGATAATAGAGAATGTAATGAAAAGTGTCCTCTATTTATATCTCCAGATGATTTAAATGAATTTGTTGTAGCAAAACTATCTTCTATTGGTGTTATTGAGCGAACAAAAGGAGAATGTTCTTTAAAAATGTTAGCCTTAAGCCAAAGTCGAGTAGTATTTGAAAATACTAATACAAGAGCTTAAAACCTCCTTGATGGGAATTGAACCCATGACCTTAGGCTTCGGAGACCTACGCTCTATCCATCTGAGCTACAAGGAGTTTTAAAAACTTACATATCCAAACCTAAATCTAACGTAGGAGCTTTAGCAACAATCGCACTTGATGAAATTATATCTACTCCTGTTTCAGCAATACTTCTAATACTTGATAAGTTAACATTACCACTTGCTTCTACAATTGCTTTACCTGATATTAATTCTACACAATTTTTCATCTGTTCTAATGACATATTATCAAGCATTATAATATCAGCTCCACAAGCTACAGCCTCTTCAACTTGTTCAATAGTATCACATTCTACTTCAATTTTATGCGCATGAGAAATATGCTTTTTTAAAATTTCTACAGCTTTTGTTAATGACCCTGCATATTTTATATGATTATCCTTTATCATTGCACAATCTGATAAATTAAATCTATGCAAACTACCACCACCAACTTTTACTGAATATTTTTCAAATGCTCTAAATCCAGGAGTAGTTTTTCGTGTATCAACAATTTTTGCTTTTAAATTCCCAATAGCTGACTGATATTTATTTGTTTCTGTAGCTATACCACTCATTCTTTGAATATAATTTAAAGCTGTTCTCTCTCCCATCAAAATATATCTAGCCGGACCACTTATTTCAGCAATTTTATCACCCTTTTTTATCACATCACCATCTTTAAAATAAAATTTTATTTCTATTTTAGGAGAAAGGACTTTAAAAACCACCTCGAAAACACTTTTTCCACAAAAAATACCATCTACTCGTGTATTTAAAACACAAAATAATTCATCTTCTTCATTTGTCAAATAATCTGTTGTTATATCTCCAAATCCTATATCTTCTTGTAAAGCCATCTTTACATGTTCTTCTATAAAAAAATTATTTAACATTTACTAACATCCTTTCACTTCTATTTAATAACTCGGTATGTAAAACCTTATCATTTGTTTGTTTATAATCTATACGAGTATGAGCCCCTCTTGATTCCTTACGATTCAAAGCTCCCTCAATAATTAACAAAGCTATGGTTAACATATTTCTATATTCGTATTCTTCTATATTAAAACATTTTCTATCTCTTTTAAAATTATTAATTAATTTTAAAACTTCATTCTTAGCTATATTTAAAGAATCCTCTGAACGAATTATACCTACATTATTCCACATTATATTTTTTAAATTTTGCTTTAATAACGTAATATTATACTCTTCATCACTCAACGGTTCAGAATATTTTTCAATTATTAACTTTATTGACTCATCAATTTTTTTTGGTACTGTCAAATTTGCAAAAGATAAATAATCAGCTAAAAGATATGCACAAACAACACATTCTAATAAAGAATTACTTGCTAATCTGTTTGCACCATGTAATCCTGTAGAAGCAACCTCTCCAATTGCATACAAACCTCTAATCGAAGTTTTACCTTCAATAGTAGCTTTTATCCCACCCATTGTGTAATGAGCCGCAGGAGCAACAGGAATCGGTTTCTTCGAGATATCTAAACCTTTTTCCCTACATCTTTTAGATATTGTGGGGAATCTATTCCATAATTTTGCATGATCTATTATTGAAGCATTGAGATACACATTACTTGAATTTTCATTCTTCATTTCAGAAAATATAGCTCTTGCTACAATATCTCTAGGTGCTAATTCACGCTTATCATGATAATTTGACATAAATTCAACACCCTTACTATTTAATAATTTTGCCCCTTCACCTCTTACAGCTTCTGAAATTAAAAATCTATTTTTATCATTTTCTGACAATGCTAGTGCTGTTGGATGAAACTGTATAAATTCCATATCTTGAACAATTGCACCTGCATTATATGCTAAAGCAACACCATCTCCTGTTGCACAATCTGGATTGGTTGTATATTTATAAACTTGTCCAACTCCACCGGTTGCCAAAATAAGAGCGGATGTGTAAACAATTTCATGTTCTCCTGTAAGTTCATTATAAATAATTACACCTTTACACACATTATCTGAATCTATTAAAAGTTCTGTCGCTATAGAATTTTCTTGTATTGTTATATTATCATTTTCAATAACCAATTTTTTTAGAGCATTCGTAATTCCTGCTCCTGTAGCATCTCCACCAGAATGTAAAATTCGTCTTACTGAATGTGCTGCTTCTAAAGTAAAATTTATACCCCCTTGTTCATTCCTATCAAACTCAACTCCTATGTCAATCAGATCATTAATAACCTCATCAGACGCCTCAGAGATACCTTTAACAACATCCTCATCACATAACCCTGCACCCGCTTGTAATGTATCTTTAATATGTAATTGTACACTATCCTCTTTATTTTGATGAACTACTCCAACAATACCACCTTGTGCGTACATTGAATTACTTTCACCTAATTGAGCCTTAGTTATGATTAATAAACCCTCTGGCAATGCCATCTGCTTCAATATCTTTATAGCAGAATAAAGTCCTGCAACTCCACTACCTATTATTACAACAGAATATTCAGAATATTTCATAAGATATTTCCTCTTTCCAAGTCATACTTATATATTAAAACAAACATAAAAGTTTGTTTTATTTTTATACTCTTTTACACTCAGAACTCTATCTTATAGTTAAGGTTAATATTTTTGGAGAGATTACCTCATCAATTATCGAATCGTCTAAATTTATTATAGGAGAATACTCTTTAGCTTTAGCGATGTCAGCCTCATAGCCCATTATATCACCCAATTTTTTCTTAATTTTTGCTCTATCAACATAAAATTTTGCATTTGAAGGTCTTCTATCAATCGCTAAGTCCCAAACTTTTACTGCATAATCTGGTCTGCCATATGAATCATACAAATCAGCCAAACAAGCATATCCTGCATAAGCAGTATTATCTTTATCTAAAATTTGGTTACAATACGACATTGCCTCTCTATAATTTCCATTAAGTTTAAAAAGCATTGCAACCGTCAAACAATCATTTATTGAAATAGATTCAGAATTTATATAATCATTTAATGCTCCGCTATAATCTTTTGCCAACAAACGTATCTGTGCTCTTTCTTTATATAGACTTCTCAACTCTCTATCTGATGCAAAAGATGGCAATGTTTTGATTGCTAAATTCATTTCTTCAATAGCTTTACTCTTATCTTTATACATTTTGGCTAAATATATAGCATTGTTTCTATGAAAAATATATTCTTTTGTATCAGATTGATTTATGTATTTTTCTATAAAATATTTCGTATTATTTCCCCATAAACATAACTGAAAAAACTTATTTCCTGGAGTCGTACACAACCATACAACTATAGAAAAAACTATCACTACAGACGAATAGAATTTTATATCTTCTACTTTACTTCTTTTATTTATTCTTGTTATCATTTTCTCTCTCCAATTTCATTTTACTAAAAATTAAAAAATAAATAAAGTATTTTTATATTAACTTAACATTTCATTTAATCTAATAAACTCTTTAATATTAAATTTAATTACATTTTCAATAAAATTTTTTGAAGTGTAAGGTGCAATCTTTATAGCTTTTTGTCTTTGTAAAAAAAATAATTCACAAAATCTCGCAAATAATTCTGATTTATTATTATAATATTTATTTAATTTAGAAATTTTTGAATTTATTCTTTTTAGTTTATTTTGATTCAATTTTAGCTTTATATACATAATATCATCCTCAGATAAAAACTTAAAATCTTGAGAAATATTTTCTAAATTGTACATTTTATCATTATATGAAAATTTTTCATATTTTGTAAAATATATAATAGGTTCTGGATATAGTCTTTTAGTTCGCAAATTAAAATTTTGATTATTAACTTTCAATTGATTTAATAAAAAAGCAATCTCTTTTTTATAACATTCCTTACTTTTAAATAAAAAACTTGCAAAATCTCTCGAAATATAACTAACAGTTATATCTAACAATTCTTGTTCTAAATTTTCATTAAAATCTGGAAATATAAAATCTAATGAAGTTAAATCCTTAACATATTTATAATGTACATAATGCACAAATTCATGAATCAATGTTGTTAATATTTCATTATCAGTAAGACCTTTAGAAATATCAATTCTATAATTTGAATTTCTATTTATTCTAAAAAAACCTTTATTTCCCTGGGCTTTATTTTTTGAAATATTAACTAAGACCCCTTCAGATTTTAAATAATCAATAATTTTATTTATTCTGTCTCTTTCACTAACCATTTTAAATATTCTTCACTACAGTCAACAATAGGTAATGCAATTATTTCTGGTACATTGTAAGAATGAATATCCTCTATTATAAGCTTAATTTTTGCATAATTTGAACGTCTAGTTTTGATCATCAACAAAATCTCTTTTTCTTCGCAAATTTCTCCATCCCAAGAAAAAACAGATTTGACATTTTCTATCATACTTACACAAGCTGCCAATTTATGTTTCATCAAAAGTTTTGCGATTTCCTTGGCTAATTTTTTATCTGGAACTGTACAATAAATTACAATTATATCCATCTTAACTCCCTTCTTTTACTTTATTTAAAAACTTTACCAGGATTCAATATATTATTTGGATCAAATATTTTTTTTATTTGTTTCATCAATTTAATTGAATTTATATCTAAAGTTGCATCTAAATAAGAAATCTTCTCTTTACCGACACCATGCTCCGCTGATATTGTCCCTCCTAAATTTATCGCTAAATCATACATTCTAGATTTAGCATCTAAATATTGTTTAAATTGATTGTCATCATCTAAATCTAAAGCAATTTGAGGATGAATATTACCATCTCCAATATGTCCAACTATACATACTTGTAAATTGTTTTCATTACAAATATTTTTGCATCCTAAAACCAATTTTACAAGATTTTCTCTTGGAACAATAATATCATCAGAAACTACGTCAGGAGCTAATCTAGTAGTAGCTGCAAAACTTGCTCTTCTTGAACCCCAAATTTTTTCTATTTCATTTTCTTCTTTTGCTACTTGAATATCTTTTGCATTATTATTTTGTAAAATATTCAAAACTGTTTCAATTTGATATTCCATTGACGAAATAAAACCATCTAACTCTATTATTAACAAAGCTTCTTTAGTTACATCTAAACCAACACAGCTAAACTCTTCAACAGTTCTTATTGAATTATTATCCATAAAATCTATTGTTGATGGTAAAATTTTGGATTTTAATATTGATGTAGATGCAATTATTGAATCTTGTATAGACTCAAAATAAGCAGTTATAACTTGTCTTGTTTCAGGTTTAGGAATCAATTTTAAATCAGCTTCTACAACTACAGCCAAAGTCCCTTCACTACCTACAATGAGTTGATTTAAATGATAACCTACTGCATCTTTTATTGTATCAGCACCTAATTTCACTAAAGTTCCATCTGCTAAAACAACCTTTAAACTTAATATATAATCTTTAGTAGTTCCATATTTCAAAGCCCTAGCACCACTGGAAGATTGAGCAATACTTCCTCCTATTGTTGAAACCTTATAATTTGATGGATCCGGTGGATAAAACAGCCCCTCTTCTAAAGCAAGCTCTTTAATATCTTTTAATACAACTCCAGGCTGAACTCGCATAGTCATATTTATTGGATTAAAATCTAGAATTTTATTCATTCTTGAGAAATTTAAAATAATACCTCCTGATGGACAAGTACAAGCTGCAACCATATTAGTACCAGCCCCTCTTGATACCACTGGAATTTTATTTTTATTCGCAAATTTTAATATTTCTTGAACTTCTTCAATAGTTTCTACGTAAACTACACAATCTGGCAATACACAATTCTCTCTAAGATTTGTAGAATCTTGTGCATAGCAATACAATTCTTCTCTTGAGGTTAAAACTTTACTATTCCCTAATATTGATTTTATTGAATTTATTTTATTTTTCAACAACATGTGATGCTATTTTTTCGATACTTTTATTTAATTTCGCAATTTGTCTGTCCATACCGCCAACTTTTTTAGTAAGCTGAATCGTATCTTTTGAATCTACTATCGAAAGTACTTCTTCCAATTTTGATTCTAAAGTATTGATTTTATTCTGCTGAGAAGAAAATTTTTCATCTATTGCAACTAAAAATTTATTTAATGTAGCCTCCATTGGAGACATATCAATTCTATTGTTTATTGTTGTTTCCACTATAACTCTATCTAATTTCGCCTCTAATGAAGAAATTTTCTTTACTTGTTTATCAAAAATATTTCCTAAAGCTTCAATCAATTCAGCACTTTCAGAACTATCTTCAGAGTTAAACTTCAAATCTTCTAGCATTTGTTTAATTTGACTTATATCATCTAAAGTTTCTACTTTATCTGAAATTGTATTTATTTTTTCTCCAGCTTTATCAACCCACTCTGCTAAGTATTCAAATACTTGGTTAAACACTTGATTTGTTTTTGCACCATTCTGTATCATAAGATTAATTGAATGCAATTTATTGTCTATTTTATCAATTCCAGCCTCTTGAACAAAATTTCTAGTTCTTTCATCTAAATCGTTAATAACAAGCTTAAAATCTTGTAAATTCTCTTGTAAGGTTTTATATGATTCATCTGATGCTAATATTAATTTATTTGTTCTAGTACTTATACTTTCTATATCCTCCGTCAAGGCTTCAAAATCTTGTTTAAATTCTTCATATTCAAACTTTGGCAAACTTCCTTTTAAAGTTTCTACTAAATTGTAAATATCACTAGTAGATTTTAAAAGCTCATTTAATTCTTCGGAAGTATGAGATTTTTTTATATCATCTAAAATTAATCTTAAATTGGCAATATCAACTTCTAAATCTTGTAAACTATAAACATAATCAATATCACCTTCTGATGACATAATAGATGTTATTTTCTCATTTATTAAATTTATATCTTCCTTTAAATTTTCAATTTTTGTGTCTACTATAGCTACCGAATCTTTAACATCTTCAACAGTATCCAAATTCGTTACTATATGACTCAAAATTGTTATTAATTCAGAATGTTTTTCTTGAATAAAATCAACTATTTCTTCTTGTTCTGCGACAAAAGATATTTGGTTAAAAACATTTATAAACTGAGTTATTATATCAGTTTTTAAATCTTTTAACAATAAATCTACATCCCTAGAACTATTCTCAAATTGATTTTTAATAGAATCTATTGAAGTAACAATACTATGTTTTATAATAGCATTCATTTCTGTCAATTCAGGAAGATTATCACAACACAAAGTACTAATATCTTCTAAATATCCAAACTGACGTGAAATCAATTCTTCTATACTACATATTTGAGAATTAATTGAAGCTTGCAAGGCTTCATCAAAAGATTTATTTAAAATTTGAGTTTTTAAATCTACAAAACTCTTATTTAATTCTCCTATTGAAGCATAAATTCCATTTATTATACCTGAAATATTATTATTTAAATCATTCTTAGTTTGATTAAATTGTTCAACAAAATTTTCAAAAAAATCTTTTAAACTGTTAAAAGATGAATTATAATTTGTTGATATCAACTTTATTTCTTCATAATTTTCAACAATAGCATCAATAAACTTTTTATCAAAAAATGCAAACTTATCTTCTATATCTTTTTTTACATTTTCTAATATAAATTTCTCTATTTTTGCATTTATATTCTCAGACATTGTTGTAACCAACACTTCATTCGCTTTCTTTAAATCTGAAATTGTAGTTACAAAAAGATTTGTCTCTAATAATTTATTTAAATTGTTTAACACAGAATCTACTGAAGAATCTATATCTCCTTTTAAACTATCTAACTTATGATTTAATACAGAATTATCTGTTTTAATATCCAAATAAGACTTCAAATCATTAATATGATTATAAACGTAATCTTCAATTGAAGACTCAAGGTGAAGTGTAAGTTTTGACAACTCATCTTTTTGGATGTCTTTAAATAAATTAAACTGAGCAACCACATCAGAAATTATCAAATCAGATTCTTTCTCTAACTCTGTTACAACAGCAGCAACCTCCTGCTTAACAAAATCTTTTACCAAATTTGTGCAAAGATTTGAATTTTCTTTAACACTCAAAATTTGTTGCATTATTTTATCAACAAAAGCTTCCAATGACTGTAATTCTCCTGCTGACAAATCAGTATATGTCACCAACAAACTATTAACTTTTTCATCCAAAGATTGTTCAACTTCTGCCCAAGAATTTGTAATAGTTGTAATCAAATTATTAATATTAATTTTTATTGATTCTGTCTGATTCAAAATATCTTTTTCAAAAGAATTTCTAATATCATCTAATAAATTATATGTTTTATCTATATCAGACTTTAATTCAGAAGAATTTATTTCAATACCATTTTTTATTTTTTCAGAATACGCTGAACACTTATCCTCTAATGCCTTAATTGCAATAAGAAATTCTTTATTAGATTTTAAAATACATTCATTATTTGAACTCTCTATTTTTAGAGCTTCTTCTGCAACAAAATCCGCAATCTTTGTTGACAAACCATCTAATTTATAACTCAAATCATTATTCAAATTATTCACAATAGAAGAGTCAAATTCTAACAAAGAAGTTTTTGTTGCCTCTAATTCATTAGCTAAAACGTTTCTTACAACTTCTATTGACCTTAATAAATCATCGTATTTTTCTTTTGTTAAACTATTTAAATCGGATACACAATCTTTAACATCATTTATTTGTAAAAATACATCAGAAATTCTACCTTCTACCTCTTGAGAATGAATTTCTAAACCAGAATCAATAAACTTAACAATATCATCAAATTGAGCTTTTAAGTCCAACATCATATTCTTATTTGACTGATCGATTCCATTAAATAAATCAGCTAATATAGATTTTAAATCTTCATATTTTTCATATGAATTTTCAAAATTTTCATTCATAATGGACTTAAACGTATCAACAACATTTAACAATCTAGATGCTATATCCTGATTTTGTTTCTGTAAAACATCATCTATAATTTTATTCAATGAACGTATGCTTAGATTTATCACTTCTGCTTGTTTTTTATTACTTTCGAGTAAATTAGTAAATAAACTATCAAATCTAATCACATAATCATCTAATTTTAACATTAAACTTTCTTGTAAATCTTTATTTACTATATTTAACTCACTTTTTATTGTATCAAACAATAATTCTTGTGTTTGTATAAAAGAATCGTTTAATCTTTTTTCTAATATATCAAATTTATCTTCTATTATAGATATTTGTCTTGTAATATCTTCATCTATATTAGAATCAAAATCTTTAATAACTTGCTCTAACTTTTTAAATTCATTTATTAAATCCTTAAAAATATTATTAAAACTTTTAGAAGAATTCTCATCTAATGAAATAATTAAACTCTTCAAAGCAACAAAATTATCAAGGATTTGTGCTAAAGCAGAAGAAAAAGATTTTGTAGTATTTTCAGATAGAATCTCTATTCCCGACTCAATATTTTGAACACTTACATTTACATCACTGACAATTTGCTTAATAGATAAATTATCTTGTTGTAAATTTTCTGTCAAATCACTAACCGATCTAACAAAATCATTTTTTAAATTTGATAAAATATTTTCTACTGAATTAAAGGAAGAATTGATATTATTTGCTAAATCATTTATATCATTTTCAACTTTTGTTGATTTTACATTAACATCAGTATCTAATATTTCCATTTTAGAAATCAATGAATCAACGAAAATTTTTAAATTTTCTGATAAATTTAATCTTATATTATTTAAAACATCTTTATTACCAGAATCAAACTTTACAGTAGTAGCAACTATTTGCTCTGCTAATTCTTCAATACTTAATTTTAAATTACCAATAAGCTTTGTAATTTCACCTTTTAACTCAAAGTTTAAAGCTTCGTTATTTTGCAGAACTTTTGTATGTAAATTCTCAGAGACAAACTTAACTTCGCTTAAATTATCAGTATTTTCACAAGATATTTCATTTTTAAATTCGGCGATTTTTTCTATAAATATATTCTTTAAATTCAACAATTTTTGTTCAAAATCATTGCGAAATTCAGTCGACGAATTCAAAATATCAGTAATATTAGTTGATAATTTTTCATTGTTATCAAATATTGACTGTTCTATACCAGAAAATTTATCCTGAATTTCTAATAACTTATTATATGAATACTTAATTTCATCTCTAATACTAACTTCTGACTTTAATATCGAAGAATTCAACTGATTAACTTTTTCAATTGTCTCTTGTTGAATTTGCACCAAATTCTGTTCAACTTGTGCTCTAATTATCTCAACAATATCCCTAACATCTTCAATATAATTCAAATTGTTGTCTTTTATAGACTCAATTACATCTGATAATTTATTATCAATCGAAGTCACATCAAAATCTTTTTGATTACTTACATAAGATAAAATATCAAACAAAGACGAAGATAAACCATCCAATAAATGTTTTATTTCAGCTAAAGAAGATTTTTGAAGACCTTTAAAAGAATCTTCAACACTATCTAACTTACTAATTAAAAGCTCATATTTACTAAATAAATCATTTGTAAACTTTTCAGAAATTTCAGTTGTTGAATTTTCAACAGCATTTGTTAAATCTTGTTTTGAAGCATAAAGATCTACTCTTAAATCTTTAACAACATTAACAAAATCCAACCCTAAAACTTCATTTACAGAAGTTTTTAACTCCGTAAATTCTCTTTTTGCATTATTTAGCTCTATCACAGAAGCATCTAATTTATAATCCAAAACACCTGAAACATTTTTTACTTCATTTAATTGTTCTACAAGTTTTGTAGCAGAATTAGACACAAAATCTTCTTGTTTATCCAATGATAACTTCAAACTATTTTCAAAAATTGCCAATCTGTCGGTAATATTAGAAAAAATTGCATTATTACCTGAAACGTAATTTTCATCTAATTGTGAAAGGACTGTTCTCAAAGCTTTAACGCCTTCAGCTATTTCAACAAAATTAGTTAAACATAAATTAGAAACTTCAGCAGAAACTTCCTTAAATTTTTCTTCTAAATTTTGTGTATTTGAAACGATTTCTGCAATAGTTTTATCAGTATTAATATCAATCTTCTTAATAACTTTATCGATATTTAAACCAAATTGTTCAGATATAAAATCTTTTAAATTTTTTAATAATAAAACTATTTCTTGAACATTAACACTCGAAGCTAATATATTTACAGATGACTCTAATTTATCAATTTCGGTTTTTAAATTATCTATAGAAATATCTTGCTTTAAAGTTCCGTCCATTAACTTATTTAAAGCTTGACTTATCAAATCTTTAAATTCATCAATATTCAAAGCTGTTATATCATCTTTTATAGAATTTTCTATTTTATCTAAATTTGACAATATTAATTTAGCGGAATCATCATTATTATCAGAAATTAAAGATTTTAAACTCGCAACTATATTAACTGAAGCATCAATTTTTTCTGCTAAATTATCAACTTTATAAAATTTATCAGACAAAGCATCAATAGCACTATTTAAATTATTTTGCTGCACTGCTAAATCACTAAGCCATTTTTTAGTACTTGATAAATCATCTTGAGTTGCTAATACTTTTATAGCATCTTCTATTTGCAAATTTTTCTTATCTAATAATTGAATCGCTGATAAAATAGAATTTGAAGTAGCAACAACATCAGCAATTTCATCACCAAATTTATTTATCGCCTCAGATTGATCAACATTAGAAATAGTTTTTATTAATGTTTTAAAATTTTCATTCAAACTTAAAACGATTGAATCAAACCCATTATTCAAATGTTCCAAATCATTTTTTAAAACAGCAATATTTTTTATAACATCTTTTTTCAAAGAATCATCAGAACGCATTGAATCAAGACGTAAAATTATATCTGTTAAAGTTTCTTTTTGAGAAACAACTTCCCTAGAAAACACAGAAAGATTAGTTGCAACAATATCAAATAATTCTTTGATTTCACTTGATTTTAATGAATCTGCACTATTTTTTAAGAGATTAGAAAACAGAGATTCTATAGCCCCGAATTTTGATATTAAAACACTATGGCGTTCATCTAAATTTTGTTTTAATTCAGATAGAAATATTTTTATCAAATCAATATCTTCTCCGGTGTTTAACTTTTCCAATTTAGAATTTATACCGGAAAGCAATCTATCAACATCAGAAGTATTCAAAATACCTTGAGCTCTAATAGAATTTAATAAAGTTTTAATAGTATCAAAATTCTCTGTAATTTGTGAAAAATTATTTATATCTGCCATATACCTACTTTATCCCAACCTCTACATTCTCTACCTATTATATACTAATACAAAAATAGTGACAAATACTAATTTTTTTTTTAAAATTTAAATATGAATTACATATTTTTTACATTAATAGCTATTTCTATTATCATAGGGATATATAATAATACTTTAAATAATGTTACAAATGCAATGTTAAATGCTTGTAACTTAGCTGTTAAAATTTCCTTTTCTTTAATAGGAATAATGGCTTTTTGGCTAGGAATAATGCGAATAGCAGAAAAATCAGGACTAATAATATTAATTGCAAAACTAATTACCCCAATTACACAAATACTATTCAAAGATATCGATAAAAAAAATCCTGCTACAGGAAATATTGCAATGAGCCTTTCAGCAAATGCTTTAGGATTAACTAATGCAGCCACACCTATAGGAATAAAAGTTATGCAAGAATTACAGTCTGAAAACCCAAATAAAGATATCGCATCTGATTCTATGTGTATGTTTTTAAGCATGAATACCGCTGGGTTTCAAATTATTCCTACAACAGTAATTGCGATATTAGTAGGAATTGGAGCAAAAAATCCTACTGAAATAATTCTACCTACTCTAATTGTAACTTCATTATCATTTTTAACAGCAATAGTATTTGCATTAATTTTTAAAAAGATATGGAGGAAATATGATTGAAAAAATATCAGTTTTAATTCTTCCACTATTAATATTAACAATATTAACTTTTGCTTTTATAAAAAAAGTTCCCATTTATGAAGAATTCATAAATGGTGCAAAAGACGGATTTGAAGTATCTATAAAAATTATTCCTTATCTTGTAGCTATAATTGTTGCAATTTCAATGTTTAATGCTTCCGGGATTCTGGAATTTTTAAAAAATTTTACAAATAATATAATACCCGCAGAAATAATCCCTATTATATTCACAAGATCCTTGTCAGGCTCGGCAACTTTAGGAATTTTTTCAGACATAGCTAATCAATTGGGCCCTGACAATTTTACAACAAAACTTGCTGCAATTATGGTAGGAAGCTCCGAAACTACATTCTATGTTTTAGCAGTTTATTTTGGTTCTATAGGAATAAAAAAATATCGCTATGCAATATTAACAGGATTGATTGCAGACTTTACAGGTATTGTACTAGCAATTTGGGTGGCTCGTTTATTTTTTCTTCCCAACACATAGTTGTTAGTGGACGTGAAAAATCTTCTTCAATCTCTGTTTTTACCAATACTGCAAAATTTATATCTATAAAATTAATACCCTCTAACTTTTCTTCTACGTATTCAGAAGAACCACAATTAGTACAATAATGATTTTGGGGTACTATTTTTCCATTTCTTGTCATTGTTTTTAGCTTAACTCCACAACAAGCACATCTTGTTATATACCAATCGTTTTTTATTAATTTTCCACAATCTGGGCAATATGATTTTTCTAAATTTGGCATGACACTTACATGTTGACACTTTTTCTTAATCTTAAAGAACTCCGTTAAAAACATTTTATCACCTCAAATATTTATTAATGTGAAATTTTAATTTGTCATTGATATGTAAAGTTATGTAAAGAATAGAAGGATAATGTATCAATTATTCAAAGAAAAAATACTTTATATATATGAGGATAGAATAAAAACATACACATATATACTACACTTCACACATTAAAAGTTTTTAGAGTCGATAAGACTCTTTTTTTTAGCTTAAAGAACTACTCACACTTTGAGAGAGGGTCAGAGGTAAATGTATATATTTTAGGGACCTGTTTTGGGGAGACGTTAGAGGGTAAAGTTTTTTATACCCACCCCATAGAGGGAAGGTCGAAATCTTTGATTTCGGGGTGGGGTATGAAAACATGGTGCAAAAAATTGCACCCTACTTGCTAAATTAGTGAAGAGTGAAGAGTGAAGAGTGAGTAGTAATAACTATAAGGTGCAAAAAATTGCACCCTACTTACTAAATTAGTGAAGAGTGAATAGTGAAGAGTGAGTAGTGAATAGAAGTTTTTGTTGGGCTTCACCCAACCTACTTTTTAATTATCTATTTTGTCATTCCAAATTTATTTCGGAATCTTACCTACAAGAAGCTTTATTTCTCAATTTGTAAGACCCTGAAATAAATTCAGGGTGACGAGTTCTTTTGAACTAGTAGGGTGCAATTATTTGCACCAAAATCTTATAATTAGTGACTAGTGAATAGTCACTAACTTACAACAACTGTAACGCTATACTCGGGTTTTGGTTGGCTGTTGATAATAATGTCGCACTTGCCTGCTGCAATATCTGATTCCTTATATATTCGCTGCTTTCCTCTGCTATATCAGCATCTCGTATCGTTGACAAAGATGAAGTCAAATTCTCTATATTTATACTCAATGCATCCAAAACGGACATTAATTTATTCTCGGTTGCCCCAAGTTCTGTTTGTTTACTTTCTATTGATTTTAATGCATTATCTATATCAGTTATTGCCTGCAGTGCTCCGGCTTGCGTTGTTAAATCCACGCTCAAATCAAGCTCAAACATTGTATCAAACTTTATTTGAGAATATTCACTGGAATCTATACCTACTTGCAAAACAAACTCTCTCCCTCCACCGACAGCTCCAACACCAATATCATCTTGATTGCCATATCCCGGCAAAATTCCACTATTTATCAAATCCTGTAATTCTGATGAAGTAACACCTGTTACAATTCCGGTATAACTACCTGTACCTACCCCTATGAGCTTACCTGTTTTCTGCGTATCAAAATAACCATCAATTTTTGGATTAGAAACCGCATATCCTACAAACCCAGCTACATTAAAACTTCCAGTTACATTACCTATAGCATATGAATTAGTAATACTACCACTAGCATTTCCCGAGAGTCCTCCAACACGATTAGTTCCACTCACATTACCAAGAGAAAAAGAATTTATAATACTACCAGTGTATTGTCCTCCGACTAATCCACCGGAATCTTGACGTCCATTCACACTGCTTGCTGCATAGGAATTCATAATACTACCACCATATTGACCACCTACGAGTCCCCCGGTATCTTGACTTCCTTCTACACTACCTGTTGCGTAGGAATTTGTTATACCACCACTTGCACGCCCCACAAGCCCACCTATAGAACCCACACCAATTACACTTCCTGATGCGTAAGAATTTGTTATACTACCACTTGCATTTCCCACAAGCCCGCCTATAGAATCAGTTCCACTCACACTACCTGTGACATAAGAATTTGTTATACTTCCCGTTGCATCACCCACAAGTCCACCGACATAAGATTTTCCTTTTATATCAGCATTTTCCAAACCTACAGAGTCTATTTTCCCTCCAATAACACATCCAAACAAACCGACTTTATCTCCTGTTGTATCTATTGTCAAATTCTTTATTACACATTGATTACCATTAAATGTTCCTTTAAATGATTTTATAAAATCGATACCGATACCTCTAAATACAACACCTTTCATGTCTATATCACTAACAAGTTCAAAAGTTACATTTGTAGTATCAACGCCGCTATTTACTAAATCTTGAAGTTTTACAAGATCTTCGGATTCTGTTAAATAATACGTTTTTCCTGATTGAAAAGTTGTTTGATTTACAACCCTTTTACTTTCATCTACATCAATATTTAACTTTTTTTCACCTTTATATAAGCTAATACCATTGTACTCGGTATTTGATATTATTCTATCCACTTCTTTCATCCTAACTTCTACTTCTGATTGAAGAGCAGCCAGAGAATCTGCTCCATATGTCCCGTTTGATGCTTGCTCTGCTAAATCTCGTATTCGTTGCAAATGAGAGGTTATTAAATCCAAGTTACTTGTGGCGGTACTTATTAACTCCAAGCCATATGATGTATTATCTGTTGTTACTTCATAGGATGACAACTTAGAGGACATGCTATTTGCTATTGAATACCCTGCTGCATTATCTTTTGCATGATTTATCTTAAACCCTGTACTCATCCGCTCTATCGCTTGATTTAATGATGAGGTTGAACTTTTTAATGAAGACTGTGCTATAAAACTTGAAAGATTTGTATTAATTGTTAATGACACAAAAACACCTCACTTTCTTTTTCCAAAAAGTGAGATTTTTGAATAGAAA
>CASFYV010000031.1 GCA_949298985.1 uncultured bacterium
GACTGTGTTGCTAACTGTACTTTGGCATTTTGGATTGATTGTGCTTGATACTCAACATCATGTATCCTTGCCGTTATCGTTAGCAGTCTAGCTTGTGATGCTGCCATTCCCATTGTTTTTAGTCCTTTTTTTGTCCCTTTACTATGGTTTACGGCAGCTTTTTATTAAAACTTTAAGTTTTAAATAAAATATTTACATTTGTTTACATTTTAAAAACCAAATCTGGCTGCCTTGCAGCAAGAGTCTCATCAACTCGTTTTACTGGTGTTTTTTGTGGTGATTTCAAAACTTCACTTGGATTTGTTTCTATTTCATTTGCAATCTCAAGCATATTATTTATAAAATTATCTATAGTTTCTTTCGATTCTGACTCTGTAGGCTCTATCATTATGGCCTCATGAACAATAAGAGGAAAATAAATTGTTGGGGGATGACAATTAGAATCCATTAAACGTTTTGCTATTCCAAGAGTAGAAACACCCTTTTCCAATTGTTTTTCACCTGATAAAACAAATTCGTGCATACAAGGTACATCATATGGTAACTCATATTTTTGTTTTAATTTTTCTTTTATATAATTCGCATTCAAAACTGCGTCACTAGAAGCAAGTTTTAAATTTTTACCCATCATCAATATATAAGCATATGCTTTAATTAATACTCCAAAATTTCCATAAAAACTTCTAACTTTACCTATAGAATGTCTTATATCAAAATTTTTATAAAATTTATTACCGTCATATTCTATTGTAGGAATCGGTAAGAAATCTTTTAACTTATCTACAACTCCTACCGGACCGGCACCAGGACCACCTCCGCCGTGTGGTGTTGCAAAAGTTTTATGCAAATTTAAATGAACAATATCAAATCCCATAAGAGCCGGATTCGTCCATCCCATTATAGCATTGAAATTTGCCCCATCATAATACAAAAGCGAACCATTATTATGCATTAATTCTGATATTTCTAATACATTCTCTTCAAAAATTCCTAATGTATTAGGATTTGTCATCATTATTGCAGCAACATCTTTATCAATTAATACTTTTAGTTCCTCTAAATCTACTTGTCCCTTAGAATTAGATTTTACTTCAATAATTTCAAAACCACACATCTTAGCACTTGCAGGATTTGTACCATGAGCATTATCTGGTATAATGACTTTTTTCCTATTTATTTCACCTTTATTTTCAAAATACTTCTTAACAATCATCATGCCAGTAAGTTCACCTTGAGCCCCGGCAGATGGTTGTAATGTTATTGCATCCATTCCTGTTATTGTTTTTAAGGATTCTTGTAAATTATACATTAATTCTAATGCACCTTGACAATCTTCATCATCTTGAAAAGGATGCAACTGTACAAAATCTTCCAATGAAGCTAAATATTCATTAATTTTAGGGTTATATTTCATTGTACAAGAACCTAATGGATAAAACCCTTTTTCAATACAAAAATTACGATCACTTAGCTCTTTATAATGACGCATTACTTCTAATTCACTTAATTGAGGAAGTCCGATACTCTCCGTTCTTAACAAATTCTTTGGAAGATAGTCCCCTAGAGAAATACAACTATTACTTTCCCCTATACAAATCCCATCAACCCCACTACTCTTTTCAAATATTGTTTTCATTAATTTCTTCCTGCTTTAACAATTCTTTTTTTATCTTATCCAAAGCATTTTGTATAATTCTAGAAATTCTTGATTGAGAAATCCCAAACTCTAGCGAAATATCTTTAAGTTTTTTATCATAAAAATATTTAGCTTCTATTAAATCCTGCTCTCTTTGTGATAACCTTTTCATTTCATCACAAATTCGATGTTTCAACTCTATAATCTCAGCTTTTTCTTCTGGCGTTCTTTTATTATCTTTTATTATAGTAGGATTTTCTGCTTCAGCCATTTCTTCTATTGACAAAATTGTCTTATACACAGCATCCTTAATTTGTTCTTTTTCAGGCTCAGTTTCAATATTTTTCATCGAAGACCATTTATAACGTCGACGAATTTCATTCCTTATCGCCCATTTTATAGCTTTTGTCAAATATGCTGAATTATATAAATCTTTATTCTTACAATTATTAGCAGCACTTGTAAGATAATACACCGTATAATTTGCAAGATTTAAAACTTCAGAAAACTCTATAAGTCCCATATTAGAAAATTTTTTAAATTCAACTTTCGCTACAGTTTCTATTAAATCTTTATATTGAGAAAGATTAGCTCTTTGTTCTCTCTCTCTGTTTATTGCATTTAAATCGTTCATACAATAATAATATATCAGAAAGTTATATATAAATGCAAGGTAAATATAAAATTTACAATAATATTAAAATGTGTTACACTATTGAAAAGAAGAGGGTAATTTCAATGAAAAAATATATAAGAACATTAACGTTAGTTATTTTATCAGCATTTGTTTTCACAACAAGTTCCACTTATTTTGAAAAAGTTTCTGCAGAACCTGTTTCACAAAATAAAGCTCAAACATCTGTAAACGAAACTCAAATTATAAATATTGAGCCTTTAAACTTAATAAAAAATCCCAAAATATATCTAAATAAAACAGTTTTAATGAAAGCAAAATTTGATAAGTTCTCTACTTTAGGACTTGATTACAAACCAGCTTTTAAATCTTCTGATGATTTCATTTCTTTTTTAATAAAAAGGGATGATACCACCCATGATATTCCGCTATCAGAAATGAAATTATTTTTAAAACGTGATATGGCTGAAAAATTTATAGATTTAAAAACAGACGATGAAATAGAAATAAAAGGAAAAGTATTTTCTGATGCTTTAGGAGACACTTGGATAGATGTTTCAGAGCTTAAAATTCTAAAAAAAGCACCGGAAGACAAAACAAATGGAGTTAAGTAATTATGCCAACAACAGAAAGTAATAAAAAAGATAAATCAAAAGAAAAAAATAAAGTTTTTTTAACTATACACGGGCATTTTTACCAACCTCCCAGAGAAAACCCATGGTTAGAAGCTATTGAACAACAAGATAGCGCAATGCCCTTTCACGATTGGAATGAGCGTATCAATTCAGAATGTTATAACCCTAATTCTGTTTCAAAAATTGTAGATTCAAAAAACCAAATTCTAGATGTTGTTAATAATTATGAATATATAAGTTACAACTTTGGTCCGACTTTATTATCTTGGATGGAAGAATTTGCACCATTAGCTTACGAAAGAGTTATAAGAGCTGATGTTAATTCAAGAAAATTACATTCAGGCCATGGTAATGCAATCGCACAAGTTTATAATCACATGATTATGCCTCTCGCTAATGAACAAGATAAACAGACTCAAGTAAAATGGGGAATTAAAGATTTTGAGTATCGTTTTGGTAGAAAACCTGAAGGTATATGGCTAGCTGAAACAGCCGTTGATGATGATACACTAAGAGTTTTAGTTGAAAATGATATCAAATTTACTATTCTATCTCCATATCAAGCTCAAAAAATCAGAAAAGAAGGTGAAAAAACTTGGCAAGATGTGAGTTGGGGTAACATCGACCCTGCAAGATCTTATAGGTATTATATAAAATCGGCACCAGGTAAATACATTGATTTATTCTTTTATGACGGAGCTATATCTCGTTCTGTCGCTTTTGATGAATTGTTAAAAGACGGTGTTAAATTTGTTAACAGACTAAAAGACGGAATTTCTACCGCAAGAAATTACAATCAATTAGTTAATATAGCAACTGATGGCGAAAGTTATGGTCATCATACTAAATTTGGAGATATGGCATTAGCTTATGCCTTAAAAATAAAAGTTAAAGATTCAGGATTTACAATTACTAATTATGGAGAATACTTAGAAAAATACCGTAGTGATTGGGAAGTAGAAATAAAACCTGTTTCTTCTTGGAGTTGTTCTCACGGTGTAGGTCGTTGGAGTGAAGATTGCGGATGCTCTACTGGTGGGCACCCTGGATGGAATCAAAAATGGAGAAAACCTTTAAGACAAGCTCTTGATTATTTAAGAGATGAAATGATATCTTTATGTCAAAAACAAGGAAGAAAATATTTTAAAAATCCTCTTGAAGCAAGAAATAATTATATTAATGTTATATTAGACAGAAGCGATATAAGTGTTAAAAATTATCAAGAAGAATATTTCCTTCCGGATTTAGATGATGAACAAAAAATTCGTGCAATGGAACTTCTTGAAATTCAAAGACAAGCTATGCTTATGTATACAAGTTGCGGATGGTTTTTCTCTGAAATTTCAGGTATTGAAACAGTTCAAATAATGAAGTACGCTGCAAGAGTTATGCAATTAGCTAAATCGTTTACAAAAAAAGATTTAGAAACACCTTTTTTAGACATTTTAAAAGAGGCTAAGAGTAATATCCCTGAGTTCGGAACAGGAAAAGACGTTTTTGAAAGATTTGTTAAACCTTCTGTTGTAACTTCTAAGCAATTAGTTAGTCTATGGGCGATTACTTCTTTATATAGAGATATAGAAGATGAAGAAAGCGTTTATTGTTATAAAATAAAAAAACATTCTTATAAAAAAGTTACAAAAGGTAATTCAAGACTTGTCATTGGGCATATTGAAGTCGAATCGAAAATAACAATGGAAAAATCTAATATGGTATTTGCTTTACTTCAATTCTCTGATGGAGATTTTCATTGTGCTATTAAAGAATATTCAGAAATATTCGAAGATATGCAAAAAGAACTTGTAAGAACATATTTAGTGGCACCTTTAACTGAAATTATTAGAAATATAGATAATTTATTTGGTGCGGAGTACTTTACACTAAAAGATATCTTCATAGAAGAAAGACGTCGTATATTAGACACAATGTTAAAAGATAAATTACAATTATTTGCAAGTACTTACGAATCAATGTATAACGAAGGTAAAGGTTCTATTTATCAAATGCAAGAACTTGGATTGCAAATTCCGGAAGAGTTTAAAATTTCAGCTCGTTATGTTCTTGCAAAACAATTTAACGAATTATTTAAAGATTCTAGAGGATTTTTAGATAATGATATAATACAACAAGCTTCTGATATTAATTTTGAAGCAAAAAGAATTGGTATAGAAATAGATAAAACACCTACTTCAAAAATATTCAGTAAAAAAGTCGCTCAAAATATTAATCGTTTATCATACGCCTTAGATTTACAACAAGTTGAAGCAACTTTAGAATTATTAAATAGTATTGCAAGGTTAGAAATAAAAGTCGATATTGCAGAAGCTCAAAGTTATTATTTTTCAAAAATAGTAACAAATATTAGTGAATTGATAAAGAAAATTTCTTGCCAAGCAGATAAAGATTTACTCATAATGTTATTTGAAATTGGTGAAGACTTGAATATTAATATGGATTATTACAAGCAGATGTTCAATAAAGCTTTGCTAACTAAGGTCTAGATAAAGATTATATTAATATTTTAAGAAAAAACCATTTTTTATACTATACTTGTCTAGTATGGTATAAAAAATGGAGAAAGAGAATGACAAATAATGTTTTAGAAAAAACAAATTCAATTCACCCATCTGCAGTAATACATCCTTCCGCAGAAATTGGTGAAAATGTAAGTATAGGGCCAAATGTAGTAATTGGTGAAAATGTAAAGATAGGCAATGGTACAAGAATTATTGCAAATGCGTATATTGAATTTGCAGAAATCGGTGAAAATTGTACAATTTCTCCTTTCTCAACAATAGGTTCAGAACCTCAAGATTTAGGATATAAAGGAGAGCCTACTAAAGTTGTTATTGGAAATGAAACAATAATAAAAGAAAATGTTACAATTCATAGAGGCGCTGCTTGTGGCGATTTTACTACAAGAATTGGGAATAAATGTTTAATCATGGTTGGAGCTCATGTTGCTCATAACTGTGTATTAGAGGATCAAGTGATTTTAGCTAATTTAGTTACTTTAGGCGGTCATGTTCACGTTGGTTTCGGTGCTTTCGTTGGTGGAATGAGCGTATTCCATCAAAATATTAGAATAGGTGATATGGCAATTATTAGTGGTTTCTCTGCTTCTCGTCAGGATATTTTACCATATTCAAAAGGCGAAGGTCGTCCACCTGTTCCACGTGGATTAAATGTTATAGCAATGAAACGTAGAGGGGTTTCTCAAGAAGTTAGAACTGCTACTAATGAAGCTTTTAAACTTTTAATTTCAGAAGACTATAATACTTCTCAAGCTATTGAAAAAATAAAAGCTGAAATTCCGATGAATGAATATATTGAAAAAATGATTGATTTCATCCAAACTTCTAAAAGGGGAGTTTTATTAAAATCACATAAAAGCGGTTATCAATCTCTTGAGTAAATAAAAAAGTAAAGCATGTTTGATAAAGGGTATTAATTACAATTATTAATATCCTTTATTTTTTAGGCATAATATTAAGAAATGTAAACTGCTAAAAGCCTTTTAATTTAAGCAAGATGACCTATTATATAAAATTCTGTATATAATATTAATTTACCCACTTGACTTAAAATTCTTATGTGCAATAATATAAATACACACTTTAAGTGTAGCCGAAACACTAAATAGCAAAAATATAATATACCCCAAAATCATATAAACTCCTAGATAATAAACACTAAAAAAGACCATTAGGATGCAGAAAACAAAATCCACTCGCTTCACACACCGAGTGGTTTTTTTTTGCGTTATGAATTAAATAATTATTAGACTATATTTTATAGTAAAATATAACTATGTTATTTACTTCTATTGGAATTTTAATACGAATAGTATCTAATTCTTATTTAAATGTTTTTCAAAAATTTTTGACTAATTACGGGCAAAAATCTTCGGTTGTAAATTTTTACACTTATTTTGGTTTATTTTTAATAAGTTTATTTTTTATAAATCAAATATCTTTTAATTTCGATTTATTTTTAAATTTTTTAATAATGGGATTATTAGGAGGCTTAGGTAATTATTTTATTATTAAGGCTTTATCTATAGGAGAATTATCTTCTCTTGCTCCTATTAATTCGTATAAACCTGTTGTAAGTTTAATTTTTGGAATTATTTTCTTAAAAGAAATACCTTCTTTAAGTGCATTATTTGGGATATTTTTTATTATTTTAGGGACATATTTTATTTTAGGGAAGAATAAAACTTCAATAAATAAGCTTGCTATTTTTTATCGAATATTAGCTTTGATTTTTTCAGGAACTGAAGCTATATTTATAAAAAGAATAATTCTAATGACTAATGTTTTTAATTCTTTTATTTTGTGGGCATTATCTGGTTTTATTTTTTCTTTAGTTTTTCTTTTGCTTTCGAAAAATAAACCGATTATTAAATCATATAAGTATCAAATTTTATTAATTATTGCTGTTGCAATTATGCAATATTCAACAAATTTTGTATTTTCAAAAATTAATGTTTCTTATGCTCTTGCCTTTTTTCAATTATCAACTATTTTGAGTGTATTTTTAGGAGTTAATATTTTTAAAGAAAAAGATTTAAAAAATAAAATCGTTGGCTCTTTAATCATGATCTTTGGAGCTATTTGTATAATTTTGTACCCTTAGTGTGATTATTTTTATATTATTTTTTGTTAAAATTATATAGATATTTGATAAAGGAAATTTGTTTTATGTCGTATGTATCAATTATACTTTTAGCAATAGCTTTATCTATTGATGCCTGTATCGTATCTTTTTCGTATGGATTGGCTTTTAATTCTAATCGATTGAAAAATTCGTTATCTTTAGCTCTTTCAACCTGTATTTTTCAAGGTATTATGCCTATTATCGGGTATTTTTTAACAGATTGTGTTAAAGTTTATATACAACCATTTGCGGGTATAATTGTATTTTTAATTTTTACCTATTTAGGGATAAAATTTATTAAAGAAGCTTTTGATAAAGAAAAAGAAAAAACTCTCTGTATTGATATAAAATGTTTAATTTTAGTTGGTATTGCAACAAGTATTGATGCTTTTTCTGCAGGCATTACTTTATCTCTATTTGGTAATAGAATTTTAAAACCATCTTTGTTAATTGCATTTGTAACGTTTATAAATTCTAATTTAGGGTTCTTTTTAGGTAATAAATTAAAGCATTTACCTACTAAATATTTAGAAATATTAGCAGGTTTATTACTTATAGGATTAGGATTTAAAGCTTTATTTTAAATAAAAAATTTTGTATAATATTTGCAGGAATTTATAAGAAGGGATATTGGTTTGAAAAAGAGATTTATTTTTATAATTTTACTATTATTTATTATTCTTATATCTTTTGTATTTTTATCTGTAAGAAAAGAAAACAATACCAAAGAAATTACTTTATGGACTTTACAAATGGGTGATTTTTCGGATTATATGTATAAAATAATTAGAGAATATGAATCTAGTCATCCCAATATTCAAATAAAATGGATAGATGTTCCTTTTTCAGAAGGTGAAAAAAGAACGTTAGCAGCAGTTATGAGTGATAATCCTCCTGATTTAATTAATTTAAACCCTGATTTTTCAGCACTTTTAGCTCAAAAAGGTACTTTGGAAGAAATTCCGCAAGATGCTGTTAGTGATTTTAATTCTGAAATAATTAATGCTTTAATGTATAAAGATAAATTGTATTCAATACCTTGGTATGCGACAAGTGCAATTACAATTTATAATAAGGAGTTGTTTGAAAAATCTGGTATTATAAGATTACCTAAAACTTATAAAGAATTGGCAACGATTTCTGATAAAATAAAATTAAATACAGGGGCTTATGCTTATTTACCAACAATTACTGAAAATGACACAATGATAAAAATATTAAATAAGTATGGTATTTCAAACATAGATAATTTTGACTCAACAGAAGCTCAAAAAGTTTTTCAAATGTTTAAGAATCTCTATGATAAAGATTTGATTCCTAAAGAAAGTATAACATTTACTCATAGAGAAGCTTTGGAACAGTATATGGCAGGGAAAATTGTATTTTTTCAAGGAGGTGCAAATTTTCTTACTATGATAAAAGAAAATGCTCCTTCTGTTTATGAAAAGACTGATGTAACAGAGCAAATAAAAGGTCCGGTTGGACAAAATGATTTTTCGGTTATGAATTTTGTTATACCTTTGAGAGCAAAATATAAAAAAGAAGCTTTAGATTTTTGTTTGTACTTAACAAATGCTGAAAATCAATTAGAATTAGCTAAAAAAACGAATGTTATTGCTACAAATTCCAAAGCTTTAGAAAATAGTTTTTATAATGATTATTCTTCTTTAGAAAGTAAAGCTCGCTCAATTAGTGCTTCTCAAATCAATAAGATAACTCCTCAACTTATTCAAAGGCGAGACCAAAAAGAAATTAATACTACAATAAATTCAGCAGTGCAATCGGCATTATTAAATAAAGATTCTATCGAAAATATCTTAATAAATTTAAAAAAAGAGTTACAAGTAATAGAATAATATATACATTTACCCCTGTTTATTCTATAATTCTTAATTATAAAAGAATAATTGTGAGGTTATAAATAATGTTAAAAGATTTTTTTCTAAATGAAGTTAAAAATGCTATTTCGAAAGCTATTGCAGATAATAAATTAGGACAAATGGGCGAAAATGATTCTTATAATTTAATGATAGAAAAACCTAAAAATCCTGATTTTGGAGATTTTGCAGTTAATGTGTCATCTCTAGCAAGAGTTGCCAAAATGGCTCCTCCAATGATAGCTAACACTATTGTAGAAAATATTTCTAAAGAAAATTATTCAGTATCTGTAGTAGGGGGATTTATTAATTTTAAAATAGAAAATTCTCTTTTAGCAAATGCAATTGCAGAAATTATAGAAAAAGGAGAGAATTATGGTAAGCCAGAAGGAGTTGCGACTGAAAAAATCCTTCTTGAATATGTATCAGCTAACCCTACAGGTCCTTTTCACATAGGGCACGGTCGTTGGGCTGCTATGGGAAGTGCTTTAGCTAATTTACTTAAATTTTATGGTCATGAAGTATATCAAGAATTTTATATTAATGATGCAGGAAGCCAAATTCAAAAATTAGGAAATTCTTTAAAAATAAGAGTAAAACAAGAATTAGGTGAAAATATTGATTTTCCTACGGATGAAATTGAAAGAAAAAATTATTACCCAGGAGATTATTTAATTCCTGTTGCGAAAAAATTCTTAGAAAATCATAAAGAAGTTAAGTCTGCTCAAGATGTTGATGCAATTGATTTGCGTGTATATTGTGACTTCGCAAAGGCTGAAATGGAAGCTTGTCAAAAAGCTCTTTTAGAAGATTTTAGAGTACATTTCGACAGATTCTATTCAGAACTAGATTTACATAACTCTGGTAAAGTTGAAGAAAGCTACAAAGAACTTATGTCAAAGAGTATGCTTTATGAACAAGATGGAGCTATGTGGTTTAAATCTTCTGAATTTGGAGATGATCAGGATAGAGTAATTAAAAAAGCTGATGGTTCAAATACTTATTTAACTGCAGATATTGCATATCATATTGATAAATTAAGACGTGGATATGATAGATTAATTAATATTTGGGGAGCTGACCATCACGGTTATGTTGCACGTGTTAAAGCATCTATAGAAGCATTAGGCTATGATCCTAATAAGTTAGAAGTTTTATTAGGACAACTGGTTAATCTTGTAATCAATGGTGAAGAAGTTAGAATGGGTAAACGTAAGAATATGGTTACTTTAGACGACTTAATCGAAGAAGTAGGAATTGATGCTACAAGATATTGGATGGAGATGAGAAATATTGATATGACGCTTGATTTTGATATTGAGCTTGCTAAACGTTCTACAGATGAAAATCCTGTATTTTATGTTCAATACGCTTATGCAAGAGTTTGTTCAATTCTAAGAAATGCAATTTCTGAAAAATTGAATCCTGAAACTGGTGAAAAATCCCCTGCACCGATGAGTGAAAGTGAAATAGATGATTTAATAAAGAATTTTAATAAGAATTTAATTTTAAAAACCGCAGATACAGCTAAATCATTGATTTTAAAATTGGAAGAATTTAAATCTGTAATTGTTTTATCTGCTCAAAATAGAACAGTATATACAATTTGTCGTTATGTTCAAGAGCTTGCTGCAGAATTTCATTCATTCTATAATTCAAATCGCGTTATTTGTGATGATAAAGATTTAATGAAATCTAGATTAGCTTTAATGGTAGCAATCAAGACTACATTAAAGAATGCTTTGGATATTTTGGCAGTATCTGCACCTGAAAGGATGTAATAATATAAAAAGAAAATTCTTGAAGTAAAATAAGATGTTTCTTATAGAAATTTAAGACATAGGCATCTGTACAATATATCAAGATAGGCTTTATTGTTATTTTTGACTTGTTAAAAACTTAATAAAGCTCAGAAAATAATAATATTATTATCGTCTCAATTTTGGAAGGTAAAAAAGGTAAGCTTTAATAGCTTACCTTTTATGTTGTTGTAAAATAAGTTTCATTAGTATTTAAAAATGTTATACATTTTTAGATTTATTAGACATTGAGTGTCCGATTAATGCTCCTGCTGCAGCTACACCAGCAATTACTAAAGCTTTTGTAGTACCGCTCATACCTTTTACTTTACCGTTCAAATCAGTAACAAGTTTTTCTAATTCACCTTTAGCTTTTTCTACAGCTTCTTGAGCAGTCTTTTTAGCTGTTTCATTAACTTTACCTTTTTCAGCAATAACTTTATCTAAATCACCTTTTGTTCTTTCAACAGCTTCTGTAAATGATTTATTTAAATTCTTATCTGCAAATTCTTTAGCTTGTGCTTCAATTTGTTCTGCTGTTAAGTTTCCCCCTTTTTCTTTGAATACATTAGGGAATTGTTCTGTTAATTTTGCCTTTGCTTTTGCTAAACCTTTATCATTAGCTTTAATATCAGCAATTTTATCATCTAATGTTTGAATTACGGTATTATTTTTTACGCAATTATCAATTTGTTCATTTAAATTCTTCAATTCTTTATTATATGATTCTATGATTTTATTACGTGCACCTGCCATCTCTAATGCTTTTTTAGGATCAGTAATTCCAGCATAGTCACCATTTAATAAAGTAGGCATTGTTGGAGTTGTTCCTGCTTTTTCAGCAGCTTTTATTGTATCGTTTAAGACTTTTATATCTGCTGCAAATCCTGTTTTCATTTTTCTACCTGTACCAACAGTCAATCTAGTTCTTTTTGATTCACTTACTATATCGTTCATATTTAACACATTAGTTGTTGCATCATAATAGCCAGATTGAGTTGCCAAACCTTTTTCTACATTAGCTCCAAAGTCATTCAAGAATGTATACTTTTTCTTTTGTAATAGTACTGATTCATGTGCATTAGTAAATAATTCATCAGCATAAGCTAGACGTTTTTCAGAAACTAATTTTTCTTGTTCTTCCACAAATTTATTTAAATCTTCTATTTTATATTCAACATATGTTGTTTTTGGAGAAGGTCTTCCTGTTGCAGGGTCTATTAGATTAATAGGTTTTCTTGTATATCCTTTTGCAATAGGAGTTTTGGAGTCAACCTCTGAAGCAAATTCTAGATATTGTTCTGGTTTTATTTTTGCAGATGTAAATTCTGGATATTCTACATTAGCAATATTTAATGCAGCTTGATATTGAGCTGTTGGAACTTCATGTTTGAATCCTGGTAAACCTTTCAATTCTGTACGTTTTCCAAAGATATCATTAATATCTTCCACAGAAGTAGAAGAATAACGATGGTATTGAGAATCAAGGTAATTTTTAATTTGTAGATGTTTATTAGAGCGTTCTGCTCCAATACCAGTTGATATTGATGTATTTAATCTTGCTTCTGCATTATTATAGTCTCGAATCAAGTCATCATAAACCTTTTTTATATCGCTTCTATCTGATTTAGTAAAAGGTTTACCTGTTTTTACGTTTATTTCAGGATATTCGCCTAATTGATCAAAGGTTAATAATTTAGCTTTTCCAGTGCTTGTATTACTTTTTTCTAAAGCAGTTTTCTTTTGTTCAAATAATTTATTATAAGCATCTTCTTTTGCTTTTAAAGCCTTGTCATAGTTTTGCTGCTCAACTGCATTTTTATCAATTTGAGGCTTGCTTGCTTCTGCTAATTCTTGTTCAGCTTTTTCTACAGCATTCTTTTTAGATGTCAATTCCAACTTGTCATTATCGTTAGCTTCTTTTACAAGCTCTTCATAAGATTTAGCGGAACCACTTCCTTTGTACAATGCTGTTGCTCCCCAACCTGCAGCAGCACCAACTGCAGCACCACCTAATGTATATGGTACAGTATTGTTTTTCTTTTGTACCTGTGGTGTTACCCCTGGATTTACCCCTTGAATTGTTAATTCATCTGTCATAACTAATTACTCCTATATTTTACAACTTACTTTACTATTCAGTCTGTTATTTTCGTACCATAATCCCATTGATTTAATACATCTTATATATCTAAACGCACAAACAAATTAAAAATTGCTATTTATAAAAACTATTTTTTCCTTTATTTTTTATATTATTTTCTAAAACTATTATATCCACTGAATTACAGCTTGCAATTTTATCGTTACAAAAGTTAATATTTTACTATTTTTCGGTTGATATTGACTTTTTATAGACCTGATTTTTGTTTAATTTATATAAGCATGATAGTATTGAAGCTATCTCTTTATCTTTAAAACCTAATTTCTTTAAATCTGATATTTTATACTCCAAATCTAATTCCCGAGATTCAGATTCTTCATAGATCATACAAACAATTTCACCTTTTATACCATCTTTAAAATGTTCTATTACATTGTCTATTTCATCAACTACGATTTCTTCAAATAATTTTGACAATTCCCTTCCTAATGCTACTCTTACATTTGGCCTAATATCTTTTATAACTTTTAAAGTTTTCAAAATTCTCTCAGGCGAATCATAAAATATCATATTAATATTTGAGTAATTCTTAACAATATCTTTTATTTGAGCTTCTGTTCTTGGTATAAAACCTATAAACGCAAATTTTTCATTATCTCTTGGAACTTGAGATAAAAAAGTTGTCACAGCACAAGCTCCCGGAAGAGAAGATACAGAAAAACCTTGCTTTAACAATTTTTCTAATAAAACAGAACCTGGATCGCATATCATAGGAGTTCCAGCATCTGAAACAAGTGCTATTTTTTTCCCATTATTAAGTTCATTTATAAAAAAATCTACGCGTTCTTTTTCATTATATTTGTGATAAGAAACACATTTTGTCTGAATTTGATAATGGTTTAAAAGCTTTTGAGTAACTCTTGTATCTTCACATGCAATTAAATCAACTTCTTTTAAAATTTCAATAGCTCTTAAAGTTATATCTTGTATATTACCAATCGGAGTCGGCACAATGTAAAACTGAAATTCTCGAGCCATATTTATTTATCCCACTTTGTTTTTTCTAAAAAAATTCTAACAGCATCATTTAAATTATCAGGAGTTTCTAAGGATGTTTCTACGTCTTTGGTAAAAACTTCTTGATTTAAAAAACTTTCTCTTACTTTGTTATAAAGAGATAATATAAAGTATAAAGCTAATGAAGATATTAACACTCCACCCATAGCAGCTAAAAACTTCTTAGCTATTTTTCTTTTACTAACAGGTTGTTTATAAGTGATATTGTCAACAACTTCAGATTGCTCTGTAACAGTTTGAGGCGGTATATCAGTTGATACCTCCTGTTCAGAATAAACAGGAGATATCAATAATATCATCATACATAATAAAATAAATTTATTCTTCAGCATCTTTTTTAGTAGTCTTTCTTGTTCTTTTTTGACCTTTTTGAGAATTTCTATTAGGTCTTCGACTTCTTTTTGCAGTTTTATCTTCTTTCTTTTCTTGCTCTTCTTTAATCTCTTGATTTTCTACCCCTTCTTTTACCCCATCTTGTTTAGTTTCGGCTTCTTTAGAAGTTTTATCTGCATCATCTGCTATCATTGGTGAAATTTCTGAATTTTCATTAATAACAGTTTTAGCTAAATCTTCTGATACAACATCAGCTTCTTTAACTTTTTTACGACTTCTTGAACGTGTTTTCTTTTTCTCAACTTTTTCAGTTTTTTCTTCTTGAACTTCTATTACAGCTTCTTGAGCGATTACAGAAGGACTCTCTTCAATAATTTCAAGTTTTTCTTCTTGAACCGGTTGAATTTCTTTAATTTCATCTACTTTATTTTGTTCATTTTTGTTATTGAACTTATTATTGTTATTAAATTTCTTTTTGTTATTTCCTATAGGAAGCTTGATTTTAGCAGCTTTTGCTCTGTATTCACCTTCGGAAGTAGCAGATGCAAACTTAATATCTTCCATGATATAGCCATTACCTTGACAATGAGGACAACGTTTTGCAAATATTTCACTAATTGCTTGACCTTGTCTGTGTCTTGTCATTTCTACAAGTCCTAAATCTGATAATTGTCCAACTTGAGGTTTTGCTTTGTCAGCTTCCATCGCAAGCTCTAATTCTTCCATCATAGTTAATTTATCAACGCGGGATGTCATATCAATAAAATCAATGATAATCATACCGCCGATATTTCTTAATCTTAATTGACGAGCGATTTCATGAACAGCTTCTATATTTGTTTTCAAAATTGTTTCATCTTGAGTTGCAGAATTTGTAAACTTACCACTGTTAACGTCTATAACAGTTAGAGCTTCTGTGGTTTGAATAAATAAATATCCACCAGAAGGTAAATTAACTTTCATTTGTAAAGCTGCTTTGATTTCTTTATGAATATCCATTGCAACTAAAAGCGGTTCTGAACCTTTATATAAAGACACATTAATATTTTTATTTATATGCCAATTTTGTAAAATATTTTGAACTCTATTAAGAGCAAATGCAGTATCTACAATGATTTCTTGAGTGTTTTCGTTACAAGCTTCTCTTATAACTCTATACAACAAATCTTGATCTCTATAAAGTAAGCTTGGAGGTGTTAAACTTTCAGCAGAAGTTATAATATTATTCCATTTTTCTAAAAGGATTTCTAAATCTTCTTGAATATCACTTTCAGACTGTCCTTCTGCTTCTGTTCTAACTATAACTCCTATTCCAACCGGTTTTAAAAGATTTACTATAGATTTTAATCTAGCTCTTTCTTTTGCAGATGTAATCTTTTTGCTAACATTAATTCCAGCTTCATAAGGCATTAATACCAAGAAACGTCCAGGAAGAGAAATTTCTGTAGTAACACGAGGACCTTTATGTCCTGTTGGCTCTTTAACAACCTGAACTACTAATTTTTGTTTTGGCTTTAATTTATCTTGCAAAGCACCTTTTCCAATAACATCTTGAGCGTGTAAAAAGCCCATTTTATCAGAACCAACATTAACAAAAGCTGCTTCTATAGAAGGTAAAATATTTTCTACTTGTGCTAAATAAACATCACCTAAAATTATTTCACCTCTATGCACAAAAAACTCTGCTACTTTTCCATTTTCCATAACTGCAGCAATATTATCACGCTCAGCTATAATAATTTTATTAGCTACTGCTTCTTTCATCTTCTCTAAATCCTTTTTATTAAAACTACATCTCTACCAGATTTTCATCAAAAAATTTAATTCTGGTTATCTCAAAGATCTGATTTTGATTAAAAAGTTTAATCAAGTCATCCGCTCTCAATGGAGGAATATCAGAGCCTTGACCGGTTTTCAGACATATGAATAGATTTTCTTCTTCGAACCTATAAGCTCTTATTGAATTTTTAAAATCTATTGTTTTTTCAAAACCTTTTTTGTTTTTCTTCGTTATTAAAATCTCACTCGAAGACAAAACTCTTTCTACATCATACTTGAATTTTTCAAAATTGTAAAGATTATTCTCATTAGATTTCTTATATAAAGAAATTTTATATTCTGCCCAATGAGCAGCGATATCTACAGCTGTAGAATATCGCTCTATTTGCTTAACATCAACTATTTCAGCTCCTTGAGGTAAATTTTTATTCAAAATTTCTTTCACTTCATCTTCTTGCAGGTTATCATATATTTCTATATCAACAAGTTCACCTTCACTTTGAACAAACAAAGGCAATGCTATCCCCATAGAAACTTTCATTGTAGGATTAAACCCTAATGTATATACCATATTCAATTCACTTCGAGCCAAAACTTTATGGAAAGTGTTTTGCCAATCCAAGTGAGAAAAATATCTTAAAAGTCCTTTTTTAGTAACTTTTAAACGATATCTATAAACTGGAACATTTGGATCTCTATGTGCGGTTGTAGGATCAGCGGGTTCAATATTTATAATTTTCTGAGCTTCATCTGATGCTATATAAGGTTTTGCCATAACCTTTTTAGTTTTTAAATTAGGACAAACTCCACAACTTACACACTTATTTTCACACGTTGGTTGGTGATTAAATTCGCAACTTTGAGAAAAAGCTTGCTTATATTCATCTTTGAGCCAATCTTTATTAATTCCAATATTTATAAAATCCCAAGGTAAATTGTCATCTAAAGAATACTCTTTCATCGCTAATTGAGCTAAATCAAGCCCACATTCTTTAGCCGTTTCTGCCCATACATTTTTGTCAAAAAACTCTCCCCAAGCATCTAAATAACAACCTTTTTTATAAAGAGCTTCAATATACTTACAAAGATTTCTATCGCCTCTAGTTAAAGCTGCCTCAATTTGAGAAACAAATTTTTCATGATAATTAATTTTAAGCCCTTTTATATGTTTTGTTTTTTCTTTTAAATATTTAATATGCTCACTTACTTTATCCAAATCCATTTGTGGACACCACTGAAACGGAGTAAATGGCTTTGGTACAAAAATTGAGAGCGTACAAGTTATTTCAAAACCGTGTTTTAAATCTTTTTCCTTTTTTAGAAGTTTTGCACGATATTTAATTTTGCTTAAAAGTTCTGCCATTTCATCCATATCTTCTAAAGTTTCAGTTGGAAGACCTGATATGAAATAGAATTTTATTCTAGACCAACCATTTTCATAAAGAGTCAATGCTGCATTTATAATTTGTTCCTCTGAAATATTTTTTTTAATAACATTTCTAAGTCTTTGACTACCGGCTTCTGGAGCCAAAGTCATCGCAGATTTTCTTACTGACTGAACTAAATTAGCTAATTCCAAGCTAAAGCCATCAATACGTTGACTTGGAAGAGAGACCGATATCTTCTTTTTATTAAAATCTAAAGATAACTCTTTTATAACTTCTTTAATATTAGAATAATCATTAGAAGACAACGAAAGTAAAGAATATTCATCATATCCTGTATTTTTAACAAGCTCTTTAGTAATTTGAATAATATCTTCAGCAGAACGCTCTCTAACAGGCAATGTAACATGCCCTGGCTGACAAAATCTGCACATTCTACCACAGCCGCGTCTTATTTCAACAATAGCCCTATCATGAACTGAGCTAGAAAATGGTATAGGATAAGAAGTTGAAGCATTCTCTAATGTTAATTGAGAAATTCTCTTTTCAACACTACCTCCTAATTCTACATTCCAACACCCTTTAATCTTACATAATTCTTTTATACGTTCTTTTCTAGAAAGTCCTTTAGTTTTTTCTAAAACTTCACAAACTTCCACCATCATTTCTTCACCATCACCAATACAAAAAACATCAATAAAATCAGCTAGTGGCAAAGGATTAAAGACACAAGGACCACCAGCAAAAACTATTGGTTCTTCGTCACTTCTATCAAGATTTTTAACAGAAATACCTGACATTTCAAGCATCTTTAAAACAGTCGGATAAGATAATTCGTACTGCAGAGAAAAACCAACACCATCAAAATCTTTTAAAGCTCTTTTTGACTCTACACCATATAAAAATTCAGGTTTAAAATCCGGTTCAGGCGCATAAGCCCTATCTGCCATAAATGGAGAAATATCTTCTGTATTATTCAACTTTCTTTTGTAAGAATTAACCCTATCATAAATAATTCTTACACCTAAATTACTTATTCCTATTTCATACTTGTCAGGAAATACAAACGCAAATCTTACCTTTGCAGAGTCAAAATCCTTATTAAAAGATAAAAACTCGCCTCCTACATACTGGTATGGCTTAGTCGCTTTATATAAAGCTTCATACTGATCTCTAAAAAAACAATTCATAAATTAATACTAGCACAAAAAAAGTAATATTAAGATTTAGACTTATTTTGCTTATTCTTTAGTAAAAAGATAAAAGGTATAACTAAAATCATTAAAAGTGCTAATACTGTAAACACATCAAAAAAAGCACTCAATCTAGCCTGTTGAAGTAAACTATTATATAAACTTCCTGCAGCCTTTCTTTCAGCAGTCGGAACAGAATAATATCTTAAAAATTTATCATTTAAAACAGATAATTTATATTGAAACATAGGATTATGTGGGGACAAATGCTCTACTAAATAATTTTGTCTCACTTGCGAAACTCTTGCAATAAAAGTTGCTGAAATAGAAGTTGCAACAGCTGTTATAATATTTTTAAATAAAGCATGTAAAGCAGCAGCATCAGCATTTTTAGTTGCAGGTAGAGTATTAAATGACAAAGCAGTAATTGGTACAAAAGCAGTAGGAACTCCTATACATAAAAGAATATTAGGTAAAACTATGCTTTCCATAGAAGATGTTGGGTTCATTTGTGTAAGCATTAAAACTGATACTGCCATGATTAAAAAACCAATTGTCGCAAGAACACGACTTTCTACATATTTAGAAACTTCTCCAACAACAAGTAATCCAATAAAACAAATAATAGCTCTTGGAAACATTGCCAAACCCGACATAGATGGACTATAACCTAAAAGACTTTGTACAAACATAGGAACTAAAAGCAAAGTCGAATAAATCATAATATTAATAAAAGAACTCGCAATCGTTCCAAACAAAAAATTTCTATCTTTAAAAACTCTAATATCAATAACAGGATATTTATATTCAAGCTCCCAAACATAAAAGAAAACAAATGAAAATATACAAATTCCTGTAAGCCAACAAATCCAAGTTTCATCAAACCAATTATGTTGTTGACCTTTGTCTAAAACAATTTGCATACAAGCCATTGCTATAACTATAGAAACATATCCTATAATATCAAACTTTTTATTATACTTTTGCTTAACAGGTTTTTCATTCGGAACTAAGAATTTAACCAAAATCATAGATAAAATAGAAAGAGGTATGTTAACAATAAAAATCCATTGCCAAGAATAATTATCAGTCAAATACCCTCCAATAAAAGGTCCTGCAAGAGGCGAAAACATCGCAGCAACTCCAAACAAACCCATTGCAACACCTCTCTGCTCAGTAGGAAAAACTTCTAATAAAACTGCTTGACACAAAGGTAATATACAGCCGCTTCCAATACCTTGAACCAGTCTTGCTAGTATTAATGCTTGCAAATTAGGAGCTAACACACACATCAAACATCCAAGGGCAAAAACCGCAATACTATACAAAAATAAAAGTTTTTTCCCTATAAGTTTAACTAAATAACCTGTAACAGGTAACATTAACCCACCTGATATAATATAACAAGTAATAACAGTATTTGATTCATATTGAGTAGCACCATAAAACCCAGCAATATGAGGTTGACTTACGTTTGTTCCTGAAGAAGCTGCTAACGCTAAAAATGAAGGTAGCAAAACAGCAATTGCTATTATATAAGGATTTATTTTCTTCTCATTTTCAACTTTATCTTCTAACAAAGCAACTTCATCAGACATTTACATATCTCCAACCATGTTTTAGACTAGTGTAAATCTTAACATTATTTTATTTTAACCTTTGGAACAACAGACATGCCAGGTACGATATTATAACTTGAAATATCTTCGTCAAATACAATTTTTACAGGGACTCTTTGAACAATCTTTACATAACTTCCAACTGCATTTTCGGGAGGAAATAAGCTTGATTTTGCCCCTGTTGCTCTTTGGATACTTTCAACATGTCCTTTAAAACGTTTACTTGAAAAAGTATCAATTTTTATACTTACAGGTTGCCCCTCTTTCATATTAGTAATTTGTATTTCTTTAAAATTAGCAACAACCCAGACTTGATTTGGTACAATACTCATTAACGGTTGTCCAACTTTTACATAATTACCCTTCTCAACGCTTCTTGCAGAAATCTTACCTCCTTGAGGAGCATATATTTTTGTATATTCTAAATCTAACTTTGCTCTTTCAACTTCTGCCTCTAATCTTTTTATTAACGCTTCATCAGCTTGAGTTTTAGCTTTTCCGGAATCAAGTGCATGCATATATGCTTTAGAACTCTCTTGAGAAGCATTATAATTAGCTTGAGCTACCTCTAAAGCTGTTTTACTCTTTTCAAAATCCTGTTTTGAAACAATTCCATCTTTGTACAATTCCTGATATCTTGCAAAATCTTTTTCTGCAAAATCTAAAGAAGAAGATGCAGAAGAAATATCTTCAAATGACTTATTAACTCTTGAAGCACTTTCATCAACTTGTTTTTCAGAAATATTTAAACCAGCTTTTGCCTCCGCTAATTTTGCTTCTGCTTGAGCCAATGCAACTTCAAAATCTTTAGGATCTAATTCTAACAATAATTGTCCTGCTTTAACTTCTTGGTTATCATCTACCAATAAATTTATAACAGGAGCCGAAACTCTTGGAGCAACTGATACTAAACGTCCTTCAACAAAAGCATCATCTGTTGATTGAAAATATGTGGAATGAATAGCTGCATATATTCCTAATAACGTTAATATAATTGCTGTTATTGTAGGAACTATTACACGTTTCTTTTTATATTCCGGACGTCTTTTTTTTAATCTTTTCTTCGCTTCTTTTATAAATTCTTCATCATGTTTATCTTCATGCCTCTTAGCCATAATCTCACCTAAATCTGTAATATTGTCTTTTCTTTTAAATTTTCTTCAATTTTATCTAACACTTTTAAAAAATTATCAACTTCTTGTTCTGTTAACCCATCTACAGATGTATCCCAAATTTTTAAAATAGTTGGTAACAATTTTTCACAAACATCTTTACCTTCTTGAGTTATATATAATTTTTTTACTTGTCTGCCTTCTGTTTCTAATGAAGATTTCAAATATCCTTTTTCTTCCAATATAGAAACAATTCTTGTAATATTAGGTCTGTCTTTATAAGTAATATTCGCAAGTTGCCTTAAATACATTCCATTATTTTCCTTTAATGCATTTAAAACCGTAAATTGCTCCGGTCGAAGTTCGCAACCGTCTTTTACAAAACTTTGTATCGCAAAAACTTTAGACAAAAGTCCTGCTCTTGAAATTCGCATTCCTATTTTTTGTTTTAATAAAATTTCTTGTTTCATAATTTTTCTTGTGTTATTATAATAACACAAGAAGGATAAGTGTAAAGATGACATTTAAAAAATTTTTAACTATATTAATTATACTAGCTGGCATGAATTCAGTAATAGCTAAAGAAGCTACTATAAATAAACTTGATTATATCAATTTAAATTGGTGGAAAAATTATAATGATGAAATATTAATTAACCATTTACAAACACTTTATAATAATAATCATGATTTAAAAATTGCAGCATATAATACAAAACAAGCTGAAGAAAATATTAGATTGATTGGATCTAATCAACTTCCGCAAGTAGGTTTTGACGGACGTTTTTCAAGAGTAATGAGCGGCCCTCAGACAGAATTTGGTTCAGTAATAATTCCTGAATATTCACAAAATGAGCTTTTTATGCCTCTTAGAGCTGCTTATGAAATTGATATTTGGGGACAAAATTATTTAAATAGAAAAAGTGCCAAAAAACAAAAAGAAATGATTGCTGAACAAGAACGAGCAACTTATATATATTTAACATCAAGTTTTTGTGCTAATTATTACAATCTAATTAAAGCCGATGAAACTGAAAAAATCTTAAAAGAAATTGTTTCTATTGAAACAGAAATAGTAAAAATGACCGAAAAAAAATATAATGCAGGCCTAGCTCCAATAAATGAACTATTAAATGAAAAACAAATTTTGGTAAAATTTGAACAAGATTTAAATAAGATAAAAGAAAATAGAAAAATTATAAATAATGAACTAGTGACATTACTTGCTTTAAAAACTGATAAAGAAATAGAACATTCTGATTATAATACTATTTCATATCCAAATACTCCAGATAGTCTATCTATGACAATAATTAAATATCGTCCGGATTTAATAAGTTCAGAAAAGTACGCACAAAAGGCGGGTTTGGATGTAAAAGTTGCTAAAAGAGATTTTTTACCAAAATTCTTTTTATACGGAAATATTGGGTTTAATGCTTATCGCTGGAATAGAATGTTTGCAAATGAAACTTTTTTATCCAATATAGGTATAGCTCCTAGTTGGGATATTTTTACTGGTGGGGCTAAATTAGCTAGATTTAGAATAAATAAATATGAATATAAAAAAGCTGTTGAAAAATATGAAAAAACAGTTCTTACATCTATTCAAGAAATAAATGATGCACTTATTGAAACAAAAACAGCAAAAGCAAATCTTTTAAAATCAAATGAAGAATTGGCTTTGGAAAATGAGAAACATCAAAATACTGAAAAGCAATTTAACGTCGGCGATATTTCAAAACTTCAAGAATTGAAATCTCAACTTGCATTATTATTGATAGAACAAAAAAATATAACATATAAAATCAACAGCGTTATATCAACAATATCTTTATATAACGCTGTTGGTGGAATTGATTATACTAAAGAGGAAAATCTTTAGTTCGCAAACATATTTAACTTTTCTGAAAAACAAGCAGAATCAATTATACAATTGTATTGAAGATATCTGGAAACTTTTCCACCATCTTTAAACAATAAAACATATGGTAAATTTGGATAAATATGGTAACGTTTATTAAAAACTTTTGCATCATTTGAAGCGATATCTAATTTTACAAAATTATATTTATCAGAATAATTTTGTTCCATATTATTAAAAACAGAATTAACATTCGCTAAATTATCTGCCCAATTAGCATAAATTAAAAGAGCCATTGGTTTAGAATCAGAAAGAGCTTGTTCGTAAGTTAAAGCTTTTACAATACCGGTTGATACAGTTAATAATAACAATAATGATATAAATAATTTTTTCATAAATTAAATCCTTATTAAAATTACATAAAAGAGCCGGATTTATTTTTATAAATCCGGCAATAAATCAAATATTATTCAGCTTTTGATAAAACATCCATTTCTTCAGCAGAAGCGTAAGCAGAATGGCAACCACAATCACAATAGATAACTTCACCAGTAGTTCCGCTTGATAAATCAGAAGCTAAATAAAGCCCAGCTCTTCCAACATCATCCAAAGAAACATTCTTTTTCATCGGTGCTCTCATTACAGCTGCTTTTAACATTTTAGAAAAACCGCTAATACCCATTGAAGCAAGTGTTTTAACAGGACCTGATGATAGACAATTAACTCTTATTCCTTTAGGACCTAAATCAACTGCCAAGAATCTCATTGCAGATTCTAAAGCTGCTTTTGCAACTCCCATTACATTATAACTTGGTACAGAAAGCACAGAACCTAAATAAGTTAAAGCGAATATTGAACTTCCTTCATTCATAATAGGTTCAGCATGGCGACATACTGAAACTAAAGAGTAAGCACTAACACCTAATGCTATATCCCAACCTTCTTTAGAAGTGTCAACAAATCTTCCCATTAAATCTTCTTTTGGTGCAAATGCTACAGCATGAACAACAAAATCTAATTTACCATATATTTTTTCACATTCTTTAAAAACTGCCTCAACTTCTTCTTCTTTAGTTACATCACAAGACATAATTAACTTAGAATTCATATCTTCAGCAATAGGACGAACTCTTTTTTCCATTGCTTCTCCAGCATAAGTAAAAGCAATATCAGCGCCTGCTTCATATAATTGTTTTGCTATTGCATAAGCTATTCCGTGGGTATTGGAAACACCGAAGATTACCCCTTTTTTCCCTTTCATTAAATCCATAATTAAACTCCTCTTTATCTTAAATACTATATTAGAGTAACAAAAAAATGATATGAAATCAATAAAACTTTACGGATAATAAAAAGAGCTTGATTTATCAAGCTCACATATAAGTACATATCCCAATCAACATTTTATACTTTTATTATCTACATTAAAATATTTCTACCTTTTATAAAAATACTTAATATAAAATTTAAATATTTAATTATAAAGCCCTAATCAAACGGAAAGTTTGTTTTAATTTATTAACTAACTATATATTAACACATACCCTCGTATACAAACATTATAGAACATACTAATAAAATTTACAGTATTATTTTTGATTTTTTTACAAATATTTACAAGTGCTATTTATTATTAAAATTATTGACAGTATCTTTTATGTAGTAATAAAAATCTAGTAATAATTCATATATTTCATTAAAAGTTAGATTATTTATATTTAAAAGAATAATAGATTTTGCATCATTACAAGATTTAGGAGCAATTGTAAATTTCATTTTTCTCAAGATATTTTTATCTAAGCCTTGTTTTAAAATATTCCATTCATATGGAGTAAATTGAGTATAGATTCTGATTTCATTTCCTGCTTCTCTAACCATTGATATATTACAATCTGTCGCTAATAATCTTATTTTAATAAGTTTTATGAGATTTTCTACTTCTTCCGGTATACGAGAAAATCTATCTTTCCATTCTGAAACTATATAATTTAATTCAACTTCATTTTTAACATCTGAAAGACGTTTATATTCAATCATTTTTTGTTCACTAGAACCTACCCATTCATCAGGAATATATGCAGTTATATTAATATCAATAATAGCAGGTTTGTTTTCATTAACAGTTTCACCTTTTAATTCATTAACAGTTTCTTCTAATAATTGACAATAAGTATCAAAACCAACATTAACCATATGCCCGTGTTGTTTTGTTCCAAGAATATTCCCAACACCTCTAATTTCAACATCTCGCATTGCAATTCTATACCCACTTCCAAGAGTTGTAAATTCTTTTATTGCTTTTAATCTTTCAGAAGCTTCTTTTGAAAGTTCTTTTGATTTTTTATATAAGCAATAACAATAAGCTTGCTTTTCACTTCTTCCAACTCGTCCTCTTAATTGATATAATTGTGCTAATCCTAATTTATCAGCCTCATGAATAATCATTGTATTGGCATTTGGAATATCAATACCGTTTTCTATAATGGTTGTACAGAGTAAAATATCATAATCATGATTATCAAAACCTATAATAACATCTTCTAATTGTTTCTCACTTAATTGACCATGACCAATTGCAATTCTGGCATTGGGAACTAGTTTTTGAAGTTCTAACTTAAATTCTTCAATTGTTTCAACTCTATTATACAGATAAAAAACTTGTCCATCTCTATCTAATTCATTTGTTATAGCATTTTTAACTAATTGTTCATTATATTCTCCGACGAATGTTTTAATAGGTAGTCTATTTTGAGGAGGTGTATTTATAACAGAAATATCTTTAATACCCGAAAGTGACATATATAAAGTTCTAGGAATAGGAGTCGCAGACATTGAAATAATATCTATATTTTCTCTAAATTCTTTTAATTTTTCTTTATGTCGAACTCCAAATCTATGTTCTTCATCTATTACCAATAATCCTAAATCTTTAAATAAAACATTATCTTGTAATAGACTATGAGTAGCGATTACAACATCACATTTTCCTGTTGCTAAATTTTTTAAAGTTTCTTTCTTTTCTTTTGCACTTCTAAATCTACATAATAATTCAACATCAATACCAAAAGGTTTAAAACGTTCTAAAACGGTTTGATAATGTTGTAAAGCTAAAACAGTAGTTGGAACAATTACTGCAACTTGTTTTAAAGATGTAACAGCTTTAAACATTGCTCTCATTGCAACCTCTGTTTTCCCAAAACCGACATCACCACAAACTAATCTATCCATTGGATTAGGACTTTCCATGTCGGATTTTATTTGCTCGATAGATTTTAATTGATCAGGAGTTTCTATATATTCAAAAGCATCTTCCATTTCTAATTGTAATGGTGAATCCGGAGCAAACTCAATTCCTGTTTTCATTTTCCTTCTTGCATATAATCTTAATAAATCATAAGCAATTGTTTCAACTTCTTTTTTTACTCTAGTTTTTGTATTTTCCCAATCACTACCACCCATTCTTGAAAGTTTAGGCTTAATCTGACCGGAACCTCGATAACGACAGAGCATATTGATTTGCTCTGCTGGAATATGTAATCTATCTTTGTTCGCATATTCTATTGTTAAGTAATCTTTAAGTTGTCCATCAAATTCTTGTTTTGTTAATCCAATGTAAATTCCTACCCCATGAATATTATGAACAACATATTCTCCTTCTTTTATATCATTAATATTTTCGATATATTCTGCTTTTTCTTTGTAATGTCTTCTTCTGTTTGTTGAAATATCTTTCTGTCTTTTATTAAAAAGTTCTCTATCAGTTAATAAAATAATTTTACCATCAGGGAGTTCTGTACCTTGAGATGTAATACTTTTTATAAAATTAATATTTGAAAAAATTCCAAACTCTTGTAAAACATTTTTTACTCTTTCTTGATAATCAGTTGCAATGGTAATTTGATAATTATTATGATCTTTTATATAATTTGCAACACTTTGCATATCTGCATCAAAAATTTGAATATTTCTTGCATCTATATCTATAATTTCATTTGCTTCATCTGAAATAAAATTATTCATACAAATTTTTTGCATAGAAGCTATTTTTTGTATAATTTCTTTAAATGTAAAATGATTAATTTCTTTTAAAGGTTGAAGCATTTCAGTTTTTAAAGCTTCGTTATATAAATTTATATAATTATCATCAATTTGTTGATATTTAGCTTCGATTTCTTCATATTCGTCAAAAATAATTATATAATCTTTAAAATAATCTAAAATACTTATTAAATCAGGATTAAAAAATGCTTGATAAACATTGATTCCTTCAAAATATCCTTCATTTTTTATTTGCTCATTCAATTCTTTAGAAAGTTCGCTAATATTTTTCTCAGGTAATACAAATTTATAAACAGGTAAAATCTCAATTTGTTTAATTTTTTCCACAGATTTTTGAGTTTCATTATCAAAAAATCTTATATCAACGATTTCATCTCCCCAAAATTCAATTCTTATAGGCATTTCGTTAAGAGAAAAAATATCTGTTATATCTCCTCTTATACTAAATTCTCCAATATCAGAAACCATAGTTGAGCGTTTATAACCTAACATTATAAGTTTATTCAAAAGTTCTTTTTGAGAAATTGAATCACCTATTTTTAAATTTAAAACTTGTTCAACAAAAAATTTTTCATTAGGAAATTTTTCTAAAAGCACTTTAACAGGAGAAATAACAATATCAGGTTTTGAAAATAATATTCTTATTTGTTTTTCATAATCATAAAAATTAGGATTTACTGTTTCATATAAAGAAACATTTTGATATGGAATAGTTTCTGCTTTTTTACCAAAAATTGTTTTAATATCAGATGCATATTTTAAAGCAGATTGTTCTGTTGAAGTTATAAATAAAACTTTTCTATTAGAGATTTCAGAAATATTATACAGTAACAAAAGCTTACTAAAAGTTGTTAACCCAGTTAAAGTAAAACTTTTGAACTTAGTAATATTAAATCTTAATTTATCGTAAAATGAAGCTTTTAAAATATTCATTAATTATGATTAGGACTTTCGTATTCAATACCCATTTCTTTTAAAGCCGCAATAAACCTCTCAGCACAAGAATGTTGAACTTCAGGAGGTACTACACGTAAAATTTCAACAGTCTTAGATATAATAGGATCTTTATCGTACCAACGACAACCATTTACTGGTTTTACTAAATCATAAAATCTATCAAGAGCTTCCTTTGAAACCTTTTCTTCTAATTTATCTAGAAAAACAACTGCGTGTGCTTTCAATTCTTCCTGATAATTCTTTAATAATTCGATAACTTCCAGAAGTTTAGGATCGTGATCATACCATCTTTTATATGCCGGACTCATTAAAATCCTCCTTTAATTATCTGAGAAGACTGTATTGAATTAAAATTATCGTTTATTTTATCTTCATTAGTATTACTTTCATCGTAACGATAAATTTTTCCACCTAAACTTCTCAACTTAGCTTCAAAATCTTCATAACCTCTATCAATATGATGTAATTTTTCAACAATAGTTTCGCCATTAGCCATTAAACCTGCAATTACAAGAGCAGCTCCAGCTCTTAAATCACTAGCAGCAACAATTGCACCAGTTAAATTTTTAACCCCTTTAACAATAGCGTGGTTTCTATCTTGATGAATATCAGCACCCATTCTTCTTAAATCGGGAACCTGCATAAATCTATTTTCATAAAGACTTTCTGTTATAATTCCCACCCCATTTGCTGTTGTTAATAAGGTCATAGCAATGGCTTGTAAATCAGTCGGGAATCCCGGATATGGTTGTGTTACAAAATTAATAGACGAAAGTCTGTTTTTACAACTTACTTCTATTGTAGTTGGTTCGACTAATTTTATACTTGCTCCCATTTTAATTAATTTATCATTAAAGAAAGTTAAATGAGCAGGATAAACATTCTTAATAATAGCTTTACCTTTAGTAGCAACAACAGCAGCCATAAAAGTTCCAGCTTCTATTCTATCTGGAATTGTAGTATATTCAGCCGAATGCAATTTATCTTGAGTGACTCCATTAATAATAATTTCAGAAGTTCCAGCTCCGGTTACATCTGCACCAATGGTATTTAAAAAATTAGCTAAATCAACAATTTCGGGTTCTTGTGCAGCATTTTGAATTCTGGTAGAACCTTCAGCTAAAACTGCTGCTAACATTAAATTTTCAGTAGCTCCAACTGATGGAATATCCAAATAAATATCTGTTCCTGTCAATTTTGAAGCTTTAGCATGAACATACCCATTTTCTATTTTAATTTTAGCACCTAGAGCCTCTAAACCTTTTATATGGAAATCTACACGTCTTTCACCGATAGCACAACCTCCAGGTAGTGCTACTATTGCTTCTTTACAACGTGATATCAAAGCTCCAAGTACTATGAAAGAAGCTCTCATTTTACTTACAAGCTCATATCTTGCTGTTATTGAAGATAAATTAGTCGAATCAATCACGACAGATTTTTCTTTTTTATCATAGATACATTTCGCACCTAACTCTGAAATAACATTTAACATTATTTCTACATCTGTTAAATTAGGTACATTATAAATTTTGGTAGAGCCTTTAACCAAAACAGCCGCTGCTAAAAGCTTCAATACTGAATTTTTAGCACCACCGACAGAAACTTCGCCTTTTAAGGTCTCACCACCTTGTATTTTGAATTTCTCTACCAAAATTCCTCCATTCTATTTTAATAATACAATTATTAAAACAAAATGTAAAGATATAATTTATTGTAAAAAATGTCTTGTAAGAGCTATATTATTAGGTAGTTATTTTTAATATTTTGAATAGTTCCAGTTTTATAAGATCTAGGTATATTAATTTCTACATATTGAGTTTGTTTTTTTAATCCACATAAACCAATTATAGAATCATGTTTGAAAAATTTTTTTAAAAATTGCATATTTTAATCCTTTCATATATGTGCTATAATTCTTTTATTGGTTTAATAAGGAATTACTAAAAGTCAAAGATAGGAGTATTAATTATGGCAAAAGTAACAAAAGACATGGGAATTTTAGATATTGTACAAAATCATCCTGAAGCAATCGCTGTTTTTCAAAAATATGGAATGGGATGTATTGGTTGTGCTGCTGCAAGATTTGAAAATTTAGAAGCAGGTGCAAAAGTTCATGGTTTTAACCCTGATGAAATGGTTGATGAAATAAATGCTATTATAGAAGGATAAATTGGCATGTTGAATTGGCAAGTATTATGTATTGTGGGTATTTTTTTCATAATATTGGAAATTTTTACTCCGAGCATGTTTTTTCTGAATTTTGCATTAGCATCTTTTATAACAGCAATTGCATCTTTATTTATAGATAAGATTATCTTTTTAACTCTTATATTCTTTATATTATCATTTTTATCTTTTGCGTTTTTAAGACCAATAATTTTAAAACGCTCAAGAAAAGAAACTGAAACAGGTGTAAATGATAAATATATAGGAAAAGTTGCGAAAGTTATAGAAGAAATCTCTGAATCTAAAGGTGTAATTGCTATTTATGGAGAACGTTGGGAAGCTAGAAGTTCTGATAAGACAATTATTCCTACAGGAGAGGAAGTAAAAATTATTAAAAATGAAAGTATAGTTATGTATGTAGAAAAATTAAATAATTAGGAGAGTTTTATGATTTCTTTATCAATTTTTTTAATTGTATTAGCTTTAGTTGCAGTAGCTAAAGGAGTTATAATAGTTCAACAGGCAGAAGTTGTTATTGTTGAACGTCTAGGTAAATTTGACAGAGTCTTACAATCAGGTTTCAATTTTATAATACCTGTAATTGAAGCTCCTAGAGCCATTGATTGGAAAGTTACACAAAAAGGATTTGATGGATCCACTTATTCAATGATTCAAAAAAGAACAAAAATAGACTTAAGAGAAGCGGTATATGATTTTCCAAGACAAAATGTTATTACTAAAGATAATGTATCAATTAGTATTAATGCACTTTTGTATTTTCAAATAATTGATCCAAAATCCGCAGTATATGAAATTCAAAACTTGCCTGATGCGATTGAGAAATTGACTCAAACAAATTTAAGAAATTTAGTTGGTCAACTTGATTTAGATGAGAGTTTAGTTTCAAGAGATAAAATTAATCATGAACTAAGAGCTATATTAGATGATGCAACAAATAAATGGGGTGTAAAAGTTAATAGAGTAGAACTTCAAGATATTATTCCTCCTGCTGACATCCAATCTGCTATGGAAAAACAAATGAAAGCTGAACGTGACAGACGTGCTGCCATTTTAGAAGCTGAAGGTTTAAAGAAATCTGCCGTATTGAAAGCAGAAGGGGAAAAAGAAGCTGCTATTAATAGAGCCGAAGGTGAAAAACAAGCTAATATTTTAAGAGCAGAAGGTGTTGCTCAAGCTAGAATTCTTGAAGCAGATGGAGAGAAGGAAGCTATTCAAAGAATTATAAATGCTCTAGCAGATAAAGGTCAACCTGATAAATATCTTATTGCTATGAAATATTTAGAAACAATGAAAACAATCACAAGTGGAAAGGATAATAAGATTGTTTATATGCCGTATGAAGCAACAGGTATTTTAAGTTCTGTAGATGGTATTAAACAGATGTTTGATACTAGTAAGTAAAAGAAAGAGGTTTTGTATGAATAAGATAAAAATACTATTTACTTTAATGATTATATCAGTAATTTCAGTATTTGCGTATAATTTTGATGAAACGTTGCCATTACCTGGAAAATCGATAACAGATTCAAAGTTACAATCAGAAGTAATGATGCCAATTTATTATTATACTCAAAGAGTTACAAGTCCAAATTGTCAAGATTATAAAATTACAAATACTGAAATTTCAAAAGCAAAAGCTAATAATATGTGGAGTGAAATTTGGACTGTAAAAGCCTGTTCGACGACAGTTAAAATTCCTATAAACTTTACTCAAACAGCAGAAGGTACTGGCTACGCTATTGATTATATGAATGTTAAAGTTAATAAATAAAGGATATTTTAATGAATATTGCAAATATTAGTATAATAGTTACAATAGCAATATTAATATATGTTGCATTTACATATAACAGAATTGTTGTTTTAAAAAATTTTGTAAAGGAAGCTTTTGCAACGATGGATGTATATCTAAAAAAACGTTGGGATTTAGTTCCAAATCTTGTAGAAACGGTTAAAGGATATTCTGAATATGAACAAGAAACGTTTTCTAATGTGACTAAGTTAAGAACCCAAAACTATTCAGGGCTTTCAAATTCTGAAAAAATAGATTTGAATACTGAATTAAGTGGTGTTTTAAATAAACTTCTTGCTGTTGCTGAAAACTACCCTAATTTAAAAGCCAGTGAGCAATTTGCTAAACTTATGGAGCAATTAAATGAAATAGAGAATGATATTGCAAATTCAAGAAAATATTACAATGGTTCTGTAAGAGAACTTAATACTTTCATAGAGATGTTTCCTTCAAATATAATTGCAAATATTTTCAGTATAAAAAAAGAGAAAATGTTTGAAATAGATAATATGGAAAGAGAAAACATAAAGGTTGATTTTTAAATGAAAAAGATTTTATTATTTTTAGCAGGATTAATATTTATTAATCCTGCTTTTGCAGAAAATTTTTATATTCAAAACTATGATATGGAAATGAATGTAAACAAAGATAAATCTGTCAATGTTACAGAAGTTATTGATGTGTTTTTCAACAAACCATCTCATGGCATATTTAGAACTATTCCACAAAATGATGGATACATAAGTGACATTTTTTCTTCTCAACTATACACTAAAACAAACCAGAATAATAATATAGTTTTAAAGTTAGGCAATCCGAATAAATATGTAATTGGTGCTAAAAAATATCGTATAAACTATAAGCATCAGTTGTTTGATGACAAAAATGAATTTTACTATAATATTATAGGAACAGAATGGCCTGTTCAAATAAATCATGTAAATTTCAAAATTAAAATGCCAGAAAATTTTGATACTCAAAAAGTTGGAATTTCAATAGGTAAATATGGCACAAGAGGTTTTGATAATAATGCTCGATACAATATTCAAAATAATACTATAATTGGTCAAACAAACATGAAGCTTAATCCATATGAAGGTATAACAATAAGAATTGAGCTTCCCAAAGACTATTTTATGAAGTCTTTTGATAAAACAAGATATAAAGCGTTTGGTATAATTTTATTACTAACAATTGGTTCTTTTGTACTTTGGTATAATGTTGGAAGGGATAGGTTCATTATTCCAAAAGTAACTTTTTATCAACCCAAAGGAATCAATAGTGCAGAGGCAGAATTATATTATAAAGGAACTTCTTCTGAAAAAGGTATTACATCTTTGATTGTATTTTTAGCAAGTCAAGGCTATATCAATATTATTGATAATAAAAATTCTTTTACTTTAAAAAAATTAAAAAATTATGATGGAGTAAATCCTATAGAAAAAAAATTTATAAAAAATTTATTTAATTCTAAAGATATCGTAACAGAAAAAGATTTAAAAACATCTTCCTTTTTTTACAACAAAATACAAGACCTTTTGATAGAAATCGATCAAAATAAAACAAAAATTTTTGAACATAATTCAATAAGTTTTAAAAATATAGTTTTTTCTTTATTTTGCTTACTAAGTGTCATAATGACCACAATATGTCTAGTGGTAAATTTTGATTTTAATTATATACTTACAAATTTGTGGTTATTAATAATTTTTTTCATAGGAATATTGGTTATTGCGTTAACAAAATTTAATTTTAAAGTTTTTATTTGGGCAATTGGCTTTAGTGGTATTCCTCTTTTAATATTTATATCAACAATTTTACCAATAACATTATCAATGCCAGAGATCATAATATGTTTATTTGCAATTACAGTGTGTTCAATTTGTTTAAAAGAATTACCTAAAAGAAATCATTTCGGTGAAGAAATAAAAAGTGAATTACTTGGATTAAAAAAGTTCATAGAAGTTGCTGAAAAAAATAGGTTAGAATCCCTTGTAAAAGAAAACCCTTCTTATTTCTATGATATATTGCCATTTGCCTATGTTTTAGATGTTTCAGATAAATGGATTAATAAATTTGAAAGTATAATTTCAGAATCTCCAGCTTGGTATCAAGGAGAACGTTTTTGTGGACATACTTTCAATAATTTTACAAGAGCTTTTAATTCAACAACAACTCCTTCACTTGCAAATGGAGGAATTAAAACTTCAAGTTCAGGAGGTGGAGGATTTTCCGGTGGCGGCTCCGGTGGCGGTGGCGGAGGTTCTTGGTAGTATTTAAATTAAAAGTTTTATTATAAAATTACAAAAAAGGAGTAATAATTTGAGCATTAAGTTTGGAACTGACGGATGGAGAGCAATTGTTGACAAAGATTTTACTAAAGACAATGTAAAAAGAACAACACTTGCTATTGGAAAATATGTTGCTGAGAATTTCGGATTCGAAAAAAAGATCCTAATTGGATATGACCCTAGAAACAAAGCGGAGGAATATTCTTTTTATTGTGCTCAAATACTTAAAGAGCTTGGCTTTTCAATCGAATACTCCGAAAAAATTATACCAACACCAATTCTTGCATATAATGCGAAAATAAAAAATGCTGCTGCGATTATGTTCACAGCATCACATAATCCACCTGAATACTTAGGAATGAAATTTATCCCAGATTATGCAGGTCCTGCTACTAGTGAAATTACTAATGAAATAGTTAATAATATTGACAAGCCCATTAAAAATTCAGAAAAAGATGGGAATATAAAAACTATTGATTTTTCAATAGAATATTTTCAACATCTTGATTCTATAATAGATTTTGAAAGTATAAAAAAACTTAAAACTAAAATTATATTTGATGGCCTATATTCTGCATCTATAGGTTATTTTGATAAAATTTTAAAATCTAAAGATATTAAATTTGATTCATTACACATGGTGCGTGATATCAATTTTGGGGGGGGGATGCCAGATCCAAAACCAAAATATTTAAAGGAGTTGGTTGAAAAAGTCAAATCTATTCCTAATTCAATAGGTCTTGCGAATGATGGGGATGCTGACAGATTTGGAGTGATTAATGAAAAGGGTGAATATGTTTCTCCAAATGAAATCATATTAATTTTATTAAAACATTTAGTAAAAAAAGGATATACGGGGTCAGTTGTAAAAACAGTAGGTTCAAGCATTCTAATCGACATTGTTGCTAAAAAGCTTGGCATTGATGTTATAGAAACTCCAGTAGGTTTTAAACATGTTGGAGAAGCAATGAGGAAATACGATGTAATTATCGGCGGAGAAGAGTCTGGCGGATTAAGTATAAAAGGTCATATTCCAGAAAAAGACGGTATTTTAGCAAATTTACTTATATTAGAAGCAATGGCAATATCCAATAAAACGTTGGTGGAATTACAACAAGAGCTATATAATATTGCTGGTACTAGATTTTATACAGATAGAATAGATTTAGAACTTCACAGTCAAGAAGAAATTCTACCTATATTAGAAAAAGTTAGAAATATAAAAACTGTTGGAGAATATAAAATAACGTCCATTGGTACAAAAGATGGTGTAAAACTTATGCTTGGTGATAGTACAAAGATATTAATTCGTCCAAGTGGTACGGAACCTTTATTGAGGATTTATTTTGAAGCTGATGATAAAGGTAAACTGGAAAATTTGAAAAGTATTTTTAATATCAATAATTTATAAAAACTCTGAAATAATTATATTACTCAATAAAACTCCTTTTAAATTTAAACTAACATTAGAAGGAGTTTTGTGGATAAAATCAGAATATTTGCTTAAAACGTTTTCATATTTATCATAAAAATCAATTCCAAATTTTTTATTGAAATTTAAAATATTAATTCCTTCTGTTTTTCTAAGTCCTAAAAAAATTTCTTCTTCTATTTTTTCAGTTTTTGTAACTTTATGGCTAAAGTTTTTTTTATTTATATTTTTAACATAATCTGAAAAATTTTCATAATTAGAATAACGAAAACCATTAATATAGCCATGTGCTGCAATTCCAAAACCATAATATTCATCATTATTCCAATAATTTAAATTATGTTTAGATTCGAAACCTTTTTTAGCAAAATTACTTATTTCGTATCTATAAAAATCATTTTTAGATAAAATTTCATTTATTAATTCATACATTTCTGCTTGAATATCATTATCCGGAATATTAATAGTTGAATTTTGAAATTTCAATTGATAATTTTCATTATCAAAAAATTTACCCCAATAAGAATTGTCTTCAACTTTAAGACCATAAGTTGAAATATGTTGAATATCTAGTTTTAAAAATTCTTTTAAATCAAATTTTAAACTATTAATATCTTGATAAGGTAATCCATATATCAAATCTAAACTTAAATTATTAAAATCACATTTTTTTGCCAATTCTATAGTTTTTAAAATGTTTTTAGAATCGTGTCTTCTTCCGATAAAATTTAGAATTTTATCATTAAAAGTTTGTGAGCCAATACTTAAACGATTTACACCTAAAGTTTTTAAACCGTATAAATAATTATAATTTATATCGTCAGGATTTAATTCTATAGTTAATTCATATTCAGAATCAAAATTAAAAATTCTTATTAAAGATTCTATAGTTTTTAAATTTAATAAAGAAGGAGTCCCACCTCCTAAATATAATGTTTTAATTTTTTCTCCAGAATATGTAGATGTAATTTCTTGAATTAAATTATTAATATAAATTGGAATTAAATCTAAATTAGGAAATGAAACAAAAGAGCAATATTTGCATTTAGATTTACAAAATGGAATATGGATATAAACACTTTTAGGCATCATTCATCCAACTTTATATAATTTGTATCCCATCTCAAATCAATATATTTAACTTTTTTATTGAGCATTTGTACTTGTGGTAAAAGAGATGGAATTCTGTGTATTTTTTCATAAGTTCCTGCATTAAAACTGCCTAGGCGAATATTTACAGTCGGAATTTTAACATAGACATCTTGTGGATTTCTGTAATCAATATATTCAACAGCTTCTCCTGTATCAGCCTCCACTACAGCAGCTAATTTTTTGAAACTTAAAACTTTTGATTTATCCCAATTTCTATAATCATCTCCACGTCCATATGTAATAACCTTAACAACAGAATAATCTTCACTTAATGGCATATAATCACGTCCAATTAACTTGCCGTCAGTAGAGAAAAAAGCTATTGGTTCGATATCAATGTCTGGAGAAATCGTTATAGCAGGGGTTCTTTCTATAACAATAATTTGTAATCTTGCCGGAAACCAAAACCTTCTAATATAAACATCTCGTATAGGTTCTAACTGCTTTATGCTATTTTTTAAGTTATCTGTTTCTACTAAAAAAATAGGTTTTGTAGAAACTTGGTTTCTTCTTAAAGCCGATAAAATCTTTTGAGAAGGTACTATTCTGTTATTAACAATTTCTAATGCTGAATTTTCCAAGCTATCAAATGCATTTTTATGCAATCTCCATTGAGGAAGTTTTAATATAAAAAATGCTAATAATATAATAAAAACAACAATAAAAAACTTACAAAGAGCTCTTATTTTCGTTAATCTCTTTTGAGATTGGCGAATTCTTCTTTGCATTTGGGCTTGTTGTAAACGTCGTTTTTGATTATATCTTGGAGTATCTTCATTTGACATTATTTATTCAAACCTACACTATTTAATATTAGTAACACTAAATTATCATAATCAATACCACAAACTTTAGCTTGAGCCGGTAAATCACTTGTATCTGTCATACCAGGATTAGTATTGATTTCTAAGATGTATGGTATATTATTAACTATTAAAAAGTCGACTCTTGAAACTCCTGAACAATTACAAACTTTGAATGTTTCAATAGCACATTCCTTAACTTTGTTTGTCATATCTTCAGAAATTTCAGCTGGCAAAATAAACTCAGTCATACCTTTAGTATATTTAGCTTCATAATCGTACCATTCATTTTTTGGTCTTAATTCTAAAATTTCTGTAGCAAAAGGTTTTCCATCTTTTTCTAGAATGCCTACTGTTGCACAAATTCCTTCCAAATATTCTTCTATTAAAATTTCTGAATTATATTTTCTAGCTTCAGCAATCGCATCATATAATTCTCCATCACAATTTACCTTGCTCATTCCAAAGCTAGAACCTTCACTTACGGGTTTTACCATTAATGGATAAGATAAGTCTGCTTCTAATATTTTTTTTACAGGATTTTCACCTTTTAATAAATAAACAGATTTGATAAGAGGTAAATTTGCGGTTTTAAGAACTTTTTTTGTGTATTCTTTATTCATACAAATTGCACTGGACATAACACCACAACCTGTATAAGGTATTTTTAGAATTTCTAAAACCCCTTGAATACAACCGTCTTCACCAAATTTGCCGTGTAAAGTGTTGTAAGCATAGTCAAAACCTTTTAAATCATTCATTATATTTTCTGTAACATCAACAATCTGCGCATTTTGATAACCTAATCTTTTTAATGCGTCTAAACAATTTTTACCTGAACGAAGAGATATTTCTCTTTCAGATGACATTCCGCCACAAAGTACTGCTATCTTAGCATTTTTATCTTGTATAGTATATTGCATAATTCTTCCTCTTTTTCTGTTTTATCCCCTATAAAAATAATTTCTGGAGTTAAATCTATAGTATAAGTATCTTTTACAGCTTTTTGCATTTTTACCATCATCTCTAATATATCTATAGAAGTGGCATTACCTTTATTTATTAGGAAATTTGCATGTTTATCCCAAACTTTAACTTTATCTGTTTCAAAAGCTTTAACACCAGCTTTGTCCAACAGTCTACCAGCAGAATCGTTTTCAGGATTTTTAAAAACGCTTCCGGCATTTGGAGTCGCAAGAGTAGGTTGTATTGATTTTCTAAAATTTAAATTTCTGTCTAATAGAGATTTTATGTCTTCTTTAGGAAGTTTTTTTAATTCAAATTCTGCAGAAAGTAAAACATACCTGCCTGTCTGTAAAATAGAATGTCTATAAGAAAAATCCATTTCTTGTTTTTGCATAAAAATGATTTCTTTATTTTCTCTATCAAATAAACAACAAGAAATTAAAACATCGGAAATACATTGTCCATGAGCTCCAGCATTCATGTATAAATCTCCACCAACGGAGCCTGGAAATCCTATCATAAATTCAAAACCGCTTAAAGAAGCTTCACAGGTTTTTTGAGCCAAAAGAGGCCCTTTAACTCCGCAATCAGCATAAACCCGAGTCCCTTTTATTTCAAAATTTTTCATTTCAGAAGTAATTATGATATTTCCGCTATAGCCATTAGAAGAAAATAAAACATTAGAACAGCTGCCTAAAACAATATAATTATCTAAATTTCTTAAAAGTTCAGCAAATTCTTCTTGTGTTTGTGGGAAAAATACTTTTTTAACTATTCCACCAATTTTATATGTTGTTAAATTTTTGATTTCGAAATTTTCTTTAATTAGCAACACAAACCGCCTTTTCTAATTCTTTTCCTAAGTTAGTTATAGTACCAGCTCCAAGACCTATAACAACATTTTTAGATTTTAGTGTCGGTAATAACTTTTTAGCAACCTCGGAAATACTACCTCCAATATATTCACTATTAGCGATTTCTTTAGCAAAATTTTCTCCGGTAATGCCTGTTATTTCATCTTCGGAAGCTGCATAAACATCTGTTATAATAATTCTACCAGCTTGATTAAAAGATGTTTTAAATTCATTCCATAAACTCTGCAAACGTGTATATCGATGAGGTTGAAAAACTGCTACAACGTTTTCTTTTCCAAATCTTTGTGCTGCAGCATCAAGAGTAGCTTTAATTTCTGTAGGATGATGAGCATAGTCATCATATACTTCTATTCCTGTAAATTCACAAACCTTTTCAAATCTTCTTCCCATCCCTGTAAATTCTTTAAAATATTTTTTTACATTTATTAAATCGACACCTGCTTCATTTAATGCAGCAACTACTGCTAATGAATTATAAACATTATGAACACCAGATAATATGATTTCTATTGAAATAAGGTATTCGTTTTTGTAAAAAATATCAAAACTTGTGCCAGTTTTTTCATAAACTATATTTTTTGCTATATAGTCGGCATTATTTAAACCAAAAGTAATAAAATCACCGGATAATAAATTTACACCTTCATTATCATTATTAACAATGATTTTTTTAGATTGGGATATTGCTTGATTAAATGTTTTAACTAAGTCATTCATTCCATTTTTATAAAAATCTAAATGATCTTCTTCTAAATTGTTTATTACTAAAATATCAGGGTTGTATTTAGTAATCGTTCCATCACTTTCATCAAGTTCTGCAATAAAATGTTTACCACCTTTATGTTGTGCATTAGTATTTATTTCAGGAATAATACCACCATCTACAAAAGAAGGTTTTAACTTTGCTTTTTCAAGAACAAAAGAAGCTAAGCCGCTTGTTGTTGTTTTTCCATGAGTTCCTGAAAAACCGATAAAGATTTTGTTTTCTTGTTGAGCTTTGGTTGCAATTTCCGCTAATAAATCAGATCTATGATAAATTTCTAAACCTAATTCTTTAGCTTTAATAACTTCAGGATTATTATCTCTTATTGCAGTACTTTTTATAACAATAGCATCATTAGGTACATTTTCTTTATTGTGACCGATAAAAATTTTAGCACCTAAATGTCTTAATTTTTCAACATATTTTGAATCAGAAATGTCAGAGCCGGAAACAATATTGCCATCTTCAAGCAAATATTTAGCAAGTCCGCTCATCCCAATTCCACCTATTGCAATAAAATGATATTTTCCCATTACCTCTCCAATACTTTAGAATATTATAGTATAAATACATTATTATTTACAATAATAATTTCATTTATTTATACAGAAAAGATACAAATTTCCCGCCATATTTTTTTTGTTTTATTAAATTAAAATCAGATAAATTTAATACTTCATCATGTTCTAAAATAATTAATCCATTATTGATTAAATTAATAACATCATAGTAAATACCGCTACTATAAGGTGGATCTATATAGATAACATCGAAATTAGATTCTTTTTTTATTAATTTTAAACTATCTCCTAAAATAATATTAGGTTTTATATTGAGATTAGAGTAATTTTTCTTTAATATTTCGAATACTTTCGGATTTTTTTCAAACCCTTTTACGAGCTTAAAACCTCTTGAAAGAGCTTCTAACCCCATAATTCCTGAACCTGCAAAAACATCAAGAAAGGTTTTGTTTTCAAAATCACCAATTATAGAAAATAAAGTATTAAATACTCCCATTCTAACTTTAGAAAGTGTCGGACGAGTTATTTTTTCATCAGGAGCAATTATTTTTCTTCCTTTATAAATCCCCGCAGTAATAATCATATTAACCCTGATCCAATTTTTCTATTTTTACATTAAATACACTTTCAATATCAACTCCGTTTAATACTGTTGTTATTAAATCTTCAGGAGAAAATTTTTGTTCCAAATGAGGAATAAGTCCTAAAATTTTGACATTGGTATACTCTTCTATAACTCTTGGAATAGCATTTAATAGAGATTTAGAGCAATCTTCATAAATATTATTTATAACAACACCTCTAATTTCAACACCTTTTTCTTGAGCAGCATATATTGACAATAATGTATCATTTATAGAATCCTCTCTTGGAGTTAAAACAAATAACACAGGTATTTGAAGTTTTTTTATTAAATCTATAGTTTGAATATTAGGAGCAAGTGGGCTTAAAAGTCCGCTATCACCATCTAAAAGGGTACAATCTGAAATTGTTAATAATCTTGAATATTCACTATTTATTAAATCTATATCAATTGGTTCGTTTTCTAATTCAGAAGCAATTAAAGGTTCTAAATTTGATTTATATAAATACGAAAAATGTGTATCAATGTAAGGATCAACAGTTTTTATAAAAGTTAAATCCGGAGATTGCATAAAACCATTGTGTTCAATACCTGAAGTTTGAATAGGTTTATAAACACAAGTAGAATATCCTAAAGACTGCATAGTTCCTGCAATGCCAGCTGTTAGAAATGTTTTGCCTTCTTTATTATTTGCTGATGATATATATAAATTTAACATAGAATCCTTTTATTAATAAATTATTTGTACTGTAATATTTCTCGAACGAGGTTTGTTATCAAAGTCCAGTAATACAACTTGTTGCCAAGTTCCTAAATTTAGAAGTCCATCTTTTAGAGCAATATTAACAGAGTTACCAACAAGAGCGGCTCTAACATGAGCATAACCATTTCCATCGTGCCATATTTCATCGTGATGATATTCTATACCTGTAGGTGCGATTCTTTCAAGAGCTTCTTTTAAATCTTGCACTAAACCTCTTTCAAACTCTATAGTAGTAACAGCAGAGGTACTCCCTTGAACTGATATACAAACAAGAGCATCTTTTAATTCTTTTTGATAAACACAGTTTTGCACATGTTTTGTTATATCAATAATATCATTGTTCCCTTGTGTATGAATTGTAAATTGATCATTAATTATCGGCATTATCAACCTCTTCCTTTACTCTTATTAAAGAATGTCGTTTTTTATATATAACGACGCAAAACAAAACTATAAGAACAGTAACAGCTAAAATTACAAGTTCTAAGTATTTTTTTACAGTTTCACCAAAGAACATTAAAACAATACTTACAAGAAAAAATCTAGCACCACGTCCTACAAAACTTGCAAGGAAGAATTTTATAAAATTCATATCCAAGATTCCACTTGCGATAGTAAAAATTTTATAAGGAATAGGAGTAAAGGCTGAGAAAAACACTGCAAAAGAACCATATTCTTTATACATTTTCTCTACGGCATCAAATTTATCGTGATTTTTTCTGAATAGAAAATTAAAAACAGGACGTCCTCCGAATTTCCCTATTAAATAACCAATAGCACCTCCTACAGCAGAAGCTATTGTACATACAGTTGCGTAATATAAAGCTTTTTCAGGCTTAGCTAAATCCATAGCAATAAGTAAAATATCAGGCGGAGGCACTAAAAAGAAACTTTCTACACAAGAATTTATAGCAAGTCCTTGTACTCCCATAGCCTGAAACCAATTATTCATCGTTACAAATATTTCGTGCATAGCTTATTCAATTTCCTTATATAAACTTGAAGCCTCTTGTATACTCACATTGCCTGTAGGAATAACAAGCACTTCTACTTTTTCTACTCTATTAGAGTACTCAATTTCAATAATATCACCAACTTTTAATTGCTTTGCCGGTTTTGCAGAATTACCGTTAACTAATACTCTTCCCATTTCTGAAACAGTATTAGCAACAGTTCTTCTTTTTATAAGTCTTGATACTTTTAAAAACTTATCTAATCTCATAATTCTTTTATAATTTCTTTAACTAAACTTTTAAATTTTTCTTTAGCCACATTGGCAGCTTGAATAACATCCTCGTGAGAAAGTCCAACAGTACTTACTCCTGCTGCAGAATTACAAATACAGCTTAAGCCGATTACTTTCATCTTTGCCCAAGAAGCAACAACCGCTTCCGGTACAGTTGACATACCAACAGCATCTGCACCGATAACACGAGCCATTTTAACTTCTGCAGGAGTTTCATAAGACGGACCTGTGAATGCCATATAAACACCTTCTTGAAGATCTATTCCAAGTTTTTTAGAAATTTTTCTTGCAAGCTCAACATACTCTGCTGTATAGATATTACTCATATCAGGGAATCTTTCACCCATTGAATCATCATTTGGACCAATTAAAGGATTTACTCCCATATGGTTAATGTGGTCTGTTATTATCATTAAATCAGAAGGTTTGAATTTAGCGTTTACTCCACCAGCAGCGTTAGTTACAATAAGAGTTTCTACTCCTAATTTTTTCATAACTTTTATAGGGAAAACAACTTTTTGAATAGAATGTCCTTCATAAAAATGGAATCTTCCTTGCATCATAACAACTTTTTTATCGTTTATTTTTGCAAAAACTAACCTTCCTTTGTGTCCTGAAACAGTTGATGCTTCAAATCCAGGGATTTCTGAATAAGAAATCGCTTTTTCGCAATATTCATCAGCTAAATCTCCAAGACCTGAACCTAGAATAATCCCGATTTCAGGTTTAAAATCCTCTATAACATTTTTAATATACTCACAAGCCTTATCTAACATAACACTAAATCTCCCAAACGGTATTTTATAATAAACAAAATAAAATACCAATAGGGAATGGAATAATAAGCAAAATAGAAATTGTAAAAAAGTCTCGAATAATTTATATTCAAGACTTTTGTTATAATTTTACTTATACATTAGATTTGTATAATATTTTTGCATATAATTCCAATATAAGTAGGTCTAACTGTTTTGCTGTTGTTTCATCATATCGCTCTCCAGCCTCATAATTTTTAGAGAAGTTAAATTTACCATCATTAGAACAGCCAAAGAAATCAGCTAATTTTTTATATTCTTCTGTATTTTGTAACTTCAAAGATGCGGCTTTTCTCATCAAAGCTTTTGGTATTCTATTACACAATGCTTTTCCTGGTTTAGCACCACTTGAAATAATCCATTCATTAGCGATATATTGCATAATTCCTTCATTAGGAGATTTTGAATAGAATCCATCTATTATACCTGTTACGTTATCAGGAGTTACATAATTTTCAAAACCTTTTTCTGTACCTCTTAACATTTTTGCAATATTACCTGATCCTGCACCTTCAAGCTCTTTAAACATAGCTTGTCCATGTTCATAGCCGGTTTTTGAAAGTTTTATAAGTATAAGTGTATCATCTTTTGTTCCGAATTGTTTATCTTCCCCACGGGAATAACCGTCAGTTCTATAAATTGTATCACCTATAGCATATCTATCTTGAGCTACTTTGGTTACCCAATGTTTATTTACTGCATTATTTAAATATTTATTTCGTTCATTATATTTTACACCATTATCAAGTAATTCAAATACGGCAGATTTTGTTGCATCGTCCCATTGAGCTTTTTGAGCATCTATATTATATAGTTCACCAAATGGTATAAGTTCTTTATCTAATTTTGCAACTTTTTGGATAAAATCTTTATCATTTTGATTAGATTTTACTAATTCAGCAATTTTATTTTTTACAGCTGTTGGATTTTTTGATTTAGCTCCAGCAATTAAATCTAAATCATTTTTCCCTAATGTTTTTAGTACTGCATTAAAATATTTTTCAGCATCACTTTTTGTACAATTAGATGGTAAAATATTGTTTACAAATTGTGTTACATCAACCCCTTGAGGAAGATTAGATTTATCGAAGGTAACATTATTACCATCAATTTTCATATATTGTTTCACAAGTTTTGTTTTTGTCTCATCAGATATTGTACTACTTTCATCAATAAATTTTACCAATCTATCTACAATATCTTTATCATTAGGATATTTTTCTACTATTTTATCAAATGGCAAATGATAATTTTTATCTGTAGCAACTTTATTATCTATAAAATCAATTACATCTTTTTTGGTATTCATTTTATCAACCATTTCAGCGTAGTGTGGTACAGTATATGGTCCACTTAAATTCTTTTCCAAAGCTTCATTATATTGACCTTTGCCCATGTCATCCTTATTTACATATTTTACTAATGCTTTATTAAATTCATAATAATATCTAGACAAGTTCTCCATTTCTTCATAAGTAGGTCTTCTTAATGGCTTGAATGTGTATGTTTTATTACCATCATTATCTGTTGTGACCTCAAAATAAGTTTCAAGAATTTCTATCTTTGCTTTTTTCTTATCTTCATCAGACAAATCAGTTTCATTTATCCAATTCATTACAAAATCTAAATAAACAGCATTTCCCAGATTACCTTTATCTAAGGTATAAATTTCTTTAGCTTTAGCTACTACGGCATCAACTACATCTTTGCTATTAATATCAATATTAATATTAAGATAATCAATAACTTCTAAGCCATTGTTATTAATAAGAGCTATGATATCTTCATCTTTTGCTTTTAATTCAGTAGCTTTAAAAGCAAGTGATTTAGCTAATTCCGGGTCTTTAGTATCAATATATTTTTTAAACAAAGCTGCTTTCTTTTCATCTGTATCAGCAGCATCCAGTTCTGTTAAGAATGTATCTAACAACTTAGGATCTCTAGTAGCGTAGCCGCCAATGCTATAGTATCTTAGAATACCATCTATATTATAGAAGTCCATATATTTTTCATGAACCCCGTTTGTACTATCGGATTCAATTTTATAGCCATTAACTGATTTTAAATTAGATACTTCTTCTTTTAACTTGATTTCTTCATCAGTTAGTTTTTTACCGTCTTTTTCTTTTGCTCGAATTTCTTGATAAATACCTGCTAAAATCTCATGTGCAGTCTTATCTTTTTCAAGCACTGTTGTAACAGCACCATTTTCATTATTAAATAAGAAATTTATAACATCAGCATTTCTTGTAAGTAACAAATCTTGTACAAATGCTTTATACTCATCTGATGTTCTATCTACATAATTATCATCACGGAGTTTATTGGCAACATTTTTAATTACCTGAAGATTCCCATTTGTAATACTAACAAGTTCTTTTAACGCTTGTAAGTTTGCCTCTTTTCTTGTTTTAGCAGCTTCTTCTGTTTCACCTTGAACAGCCTCTTTTATTTTTTGAACAGCTTCATCAAAAGCTTTTGTTTTATTTTTTACTTCTTCTAATGTTTCTGCAGATAAATTTACTCCGGCAGATAAACTATCATCATCAGCGTATTTTTTAACAAAAACTTCTTTTCCATCATTAGTTACTTTAGTATAACCATCTGCAAGAGCTTCTTCTGTACCTACTAAAGTATTAGTTTTAATATTTATACTGGATGGTGTATTTAATTTTTTTACAGCTTCTTCGCTTAAGCCTTGATATCCAGCATTAGAATATACAGAAGTTCCTTTATCTACATTCGGGTTTTTACCTTTATCTGTAGTAGGTTTTGTAACTTCTTTTTCTGGAGTTGTCTCTACTTCTTCCACAGGAGCTGCTCCATTTGCGGATTGAACCTTTAATTCAGTTCCTAATTTTATATTGTTTACGTCTTTAATATTATTAACCAAAACTATTTGAGCCATTCTTTCATTAATATCTTGAGGTCTTGGCTTTTTTCCTTCATTTTCTAAAGCTTCTTTGGCAATTTTATATAATGTCATTCCCGTATCAATTTTTACGGTCTTTCCATTAAATTGATTTGTAAAAACTTCTTTATCATATTTTTTAGTCAAATTTTGAATATATTGATTAAAAGCTCTTTGAGAAGTTTTTCCATCATCAGATAATTTTTCTTTCTTTTCTATTTTATTGGAACTAAAAAATGTTGTTTTATCTTGACCTGATTTAAAATAATCATTAGTGTATTTATCAACATCATAATCTTTTAAATTGCCACCATTAAAATTACTTAAAGCTTTTTGTAATAAATCTAATTCATATTTATCGACTTTACCATCTCCACCTTCTGTTTTGCTATCAATTAAATCAAATAACAGTGCTAGACTTTTTAAGTCCTTATGTTTATTAATTAAATCCTTATAGCTGTCACCTTCATTAATCACATAAGTTTTCCCATTAACATTTAATTCATAGCCCATTATATTGCTCCTTTCATCAACGCAAATACATTCCTTAGGATTTTTAACGGTTAGATTGATGAAAATCTTTAATAAATAAATACAAATTTTTACAAAAATTTACAATATTTTTTTTTAATAAAAAAGCCCTTTCTATCTTGTTAGAAAGGACTTTCGTATTTTGAATTTTCTAATTAAAACATTAATCTAAACAGTAAGAAACGTTTATTTAGTTTTTCAGAGAATTTCTTAAGATTAGCAACTGTCGCAGAAGTATCTTCAACTATTTGTTTTAAACCTTCTTTATCCCCATTTTCTCCGTTTATTGTTTCCAATGCTGTTGCAACTTCGCACATTGTAACATTTAAATTATCAATTGATGTTTCTATTTTTGTTTTTAAGTTTTCATCTTTAGTCATATTATTAACAGAAGTTGAAATTTCGTTTAAATTATTCATTACCGCATTTAAATCTTCTCCAAATTCTTCTGCTTCAATTGATCCAAGAATAGGAGTTAATTGTTTTGATAAATTAGAAATAGCTTCTGCTGCATCATACATCATTGGTTTGAATTTTTCATCTCCAATAATTCCATTAATATTTATTGCTAATTTATTAAAGTTTGTAGATACATCACTTAACATCCAAAGAATTGTATCAATATCGTTTCTTGAAGTATCAATTAATTTTTCTGTTTTAGCTAAAGTTGTTGTAGCTTGTGCTGTTAATGATTTGAAATTAGTAACAGATTGTCTAATTTCTGAAATCATAGCATCATTTAATAATTCGTTTATTATACGATTTGTTTCTGTTAAAGATTCAGCAGCTTTATATTGTAAATCCATAAAATCAGCTATCCTCATAGGTTCAACCACTGTATAAGGAGATGTTTGATTTGGATAAGGAAGTGGAGTATTGTCCAATGGTTTTATTCTTAATTTCTTTTCACCATTTACATTAACAATTTCCCCTGTCATAAATCTTGGTAAAATTAAACCAGGTAGATTTACAAAGTATTCTACCCTATAAGCGTAATTTGTTTTTATATAATCTCTAACTTCTTCAGGAACTAATTTGGAAGACATTATTTGAGATTTTTTTACTTTACCAACATCATAATATTTATCATCAAGTTTAATTTCAACATCAGCATCATTAGATAATAAATTATTATTTAGAACAGGAATATAAACACTTCTTATTCTAGGCGGAGTAATTTCTAAAAATTGTTCTCCTATGAGCCCTGATTGTTGTATAGAAAGCATTGAAGCTTTTGGAATAGTAATTCCAGGCTCAGTAATAACAAATCTTAGTTTTACATAACTCGATTCACCACTGACAACAGGAATAATTTCTTCAACTTGCCCAACACGAAGCCCCATCATCTGAACTCCTGAACCTGGACGCATTCCGTTTACATCTTTAAATTGTACTTCTATTCTTTCTGCTGAAGAAAAAGAACGCCCTTTTACCCATAGTATTGTAAACAATAATATCGTAAGTGCTACAAGTGTTAAAATTCCTACTTTTACTGATGATGACATCTTCATTTTATATATTATCCTCTTCTTTTTATTTTTTATTATAAATTTCCTTTATTACTATCCCTTCATTGTCATAGGCCCTTCTATTGAGGCATTCACAAATTGTTTAGTGTAAGGATTGTCAGCTTTTAATAAATCTTCAGGAGTTCCTTCAAAAACTGCATGACCATTATATAACATTAAGACAGAATCTGCAGTCCTCTTAATTGTTGACATTTGGTGAGTGACAACAATTGATGCAGCATTTGTTTCATTCTTTAGTCTTACAATATAATCCTCAATTAAAGTTGATGAAATTGGATCTAACCCGGCGGTTGGTTCATCATATAAAATAATTTTTGGTTCTGTAACTATTGCTCTTGCGAAACTGACACGTTTTTGCATACCACCTGAAAGTTCGGAAGGGTATTTCTTTTCAATCCCTGAAAGACCTACTAAATCTAGCTTTTCTGCAACTATTTTTTCTAATTCTTTTTTAGAATATTTGCCCCTTAAATCTTTTCTTTCTTGAAGTGCAAATGAGATATTATCAAAAACATTTAAAGAATCAAACAAGGCTGAATACTGGAAAACCATAGCTACATCACCACCAGTTGTTATAATCTCTCCTGAATCTTTTTCTATCAAACCGCTTATAAGTTTTAAAACAGTACTTTTTCCTGAGCCACTAAAACCTACTATAGAAAGAATTTTTCCATCATCAACTTTGAAAGAAATATCATTTAATATTACTTTTTTATCAAATGTTTTTACTAAATTTTTAACTTCTATACCCATTTTATGCCTTTTTTATTTTATATTACTTCAACTATTAATAGAAGAAAATAGCCGCAAAAATTAAATCTAAAATTACAATAGAAACAAAAGACCAAACAACAGCTTTAGTCGTCGCAATCCCAACTCCTTTTGCTCCATCTTTTGCTTCCATCCCACAACAACAACTAACAAGTGTTATAGTGAATCCAAAAAACAATGACTTTAATAAACAAACGTTCAAATCATGCATATTTAATCCAAACCAAACTGAATCAAAATAAGCTTTGTATGTTAAACCAGAAACTAAATTCGACGCAACGGCACCGCCTACAACTCCAAATAATGATGCAACAATTACTACAAGAGGCATCATTATAGTTCCTGCAATAATTCTTGGTGTAAATAAATAATGAATAGGATTTACTTTTAAAACCTTTATTGCATCAATTTGTTCAGTAACTTTCATAGTAGCAATTTCTGAAGCCATAGAAGACCCAATCATTGAAATTATAGCAAACCCTGCCATAATAACACCTTCTTCTCTTATCATTAAAATTGCTACTAGCATCCCAACATAATTTCCACCACCTTGCTTAACCATTTCCCCTGCTACTTGCATAGCGATAATTATTGATGTCATGCCTACAATAGATAAAGTTATAGGTAAAGATGAAACTCCATATCTGGCAGACTGTTCCATTATAGATTTTAATGAAGTTGGAAAAGATTTTAAACCTTTTAAAAATTCTAAACACATAAAAGCAATGTTTCCAAGCGTAGAAACAAACGTTATAAGCTCCGCTTGTAGCATTTTAAATATCTTATATGTGTATGTAGCCTTATAATATATTTTCACCTTATGTTGTATTTTACCACAATTAAAAAATTTTACATACATTTTCTTATTTATGTTAAACTAAAATATACGGGAGTATTTTTAAGGGAGTTATATATGTTAAAATTAAAAAATACAACAACGAAAGATGCCTTTCGCTATGGATATTTACTTAATAAAATGTATCCATACATAAAATTGGTTTTAACTCGTTCAATATTACTTTTTGTGCTTGCGATACCATTAGGTTTATTAGATGGGGTTGTAGCTTTTTCATTAAGACCTTATATGGATTTTGTAGTAAACGGAAATGAACTGCAAACATTTGAACTATGGGGACATACTTTTAAATTACAAGCATTTTTTATAAAACTTATTCCAATAGCTATTGTTTTATTTGCTTTAATTCAAGGAGTTTTAAAATATATTTGTAATTACCTTTCAGATTGGACTGGTAATAAAATGTCAAATGCTCTGAAAATAGATCTATTTAGAAAGTTAACATCAATGGATACTAAATTTTTTGATGTTAATTCTTCTGGAATTGTCTTAAGTAGATTTTTTTCAGATCCTGATGCTGCTTCAAAGAATTTGATAAATACTTTGAAGGGATTTATTCTTGCAATATTTGAATTTGTAGCATTGGTTTTTGTATTGTTATTTAATTCGTGGAAACTTGCTCTTATCGGTATTGGAGTTATGGGAATAGCGATTACTCCTGTAATTTTTATAAAAAAGAAGATAAAAAATGTTTCTAATGCAACTATGGTTGTTGGTGGTGATATGACAACTAATTTTAATGAAACTTTTGCAGGAAACAGAATTATTACTGCTTATAATCTTCAAGAGCATCAAAATTATAAATTTGAGGATCAAGTACATAAACAATTTGATTTAACAATATCTTTAACAAAAAGAGTGGGGTGGATGTCCCCAATTATGTATTTTGTATGTTCTATAGGTATTGCAATAGTAATGAATTATGGTAACAGTTTAATTTTATCAGGAGAGATGTCTGCTGGAAGTTTTGCATCTTTTGTTACTTCATTACTTCTTTTATATAAACCTACAAAATCTCTAGGTTTAACTTTGACAAGTTTACAATCAACTTTTGTTTCTATAGCAAGAGTTTTTGAATTGTTTGATTTAATGCCAGAAATAAAAGATTCTTCTAATGCTCAAGAAATGAAACCTATAAAATCAGGAATAGAATTCAACCATGTTTGGTTTGAATATGAAGAAAATCAGCCTGTTTTAAAAGATTTTTCTTTGCAAATTAAACCTAATGAGACAATTGCTTTAGTTGGAAACTCTGGTGGAGGCAAATCTACTGTTGTCAATCTTTTGCCAAGATTTTATGATATAAAATCAGGTTCAATTACGATAGATGGAATTGATATTCGTGATATTGAATTAAAATCACTTAGAAATAATATTGCTTTTGTTTTCCAAGATAATTACTTGTTCACAGGATCAATAAAGGAAAATATTTTAATGGGTAAACCTAATGCAACAGAAGCAGAAATTGCAGAGGCTGTAAGATTATCTCATTTAGATGAATTTTTAGGAACTTTACCTGAAGGTATTAATACAGTAGTTGGTGAAAGAGGAGCTTCTTTATCTGGCGGACAACGTCAGAGAGTTGCAATTGCAAGAGCTTTAATAAAAAATGCTCCTATTGTAATTTTAGATGAGGCAACTTCTGCCTTAGACAATGAATCAGAAGCTATTGTTCAAAAAGCTCTGGACAATTTAATGAAAAATAGAACAGTTTTTGTTATTGCTCATAGATTATCTACCATTAATAATGCAGATAGAATCGCTGTTTTAAATGAAGGAGAGTTAACAGAACTTGGTACACATAATGAGTTAATGAATAAAAAAGATGGTAGATATAAACATTTATATGAAATGCAATTTGGAGGACAATAATAATGTATGGTTTGATTCTAGCAGGAGGTTCTGGAAGTAGACTTTGGCCTTTATCAAGAGAACTTTATCCAAAACAATTATTAAATATTCAAGATTCTGAAAGTTTACTTCAGGCAACTTTTGAAAGATTAATGGAGTGTATGCCTGCATCTAATATTATAAGTATGACAGGTGTAAAACATGTTTCAAATGTCAGATATCAACTTTCAGCATTATGTGATAATCCCTTAATTTTATCTGAACCTATTGGAAGAAATACAGCTCCTGCAATTGCTCTTGCTTCAAAATTTATCATTGAAAAATTTAACGAAGATCCTGTTGTAATTGTTGTTCCATCTGATCATAAAATTACAAATATTGATAAATTTGTATCCACAGTAAAAAATGGTGAAAAAATTGCTGAAATGGGTTATATTGTAACATTCGGTATAAAACCTTCTTACCCTGAAACAGGTTATGGTTACATTAATATAACTGATAAACATGTGGAAAGCGGGTTTAAGGTAAATAAATTTGTAGAAAAACCTAACGAAGAATTAGCTAAAAAATATTTAGCAGAAGGAAATTACTTCTGGAATAGTGGAATATTTATGTTTAAAGCATCTGTACTATTAGAAGAACTTGCAAAATGTTCTCCTGATATATATTCAAAACTTTCGAATTTTGATTTTTCAGAATCAAAAGAGATTCCTTTTGTAGAATTTGAAAAAATGCCTTCAATATCTATAGATTATGCTGTAATGGAAAAATCTGATAAAATAGCTCTTTTAAAATTAGAAAGTGATTGGAATGATTTAGGAAGTTGGCAATCCATTTATGATGTTAGTAAAAAAGATGAGAATGGTAATGTTATAGTAGGACACGTTTTAGATGAAGGATCAAAAAATTCTCTAATATATTCATCATCAAAACTTGTTGCGACTATTGGCTTAGAAGATGCGGTCATTGTAGAAACAGAAGATGCTATTTTAGCTTGTAAAAAAGATAAAACTCAAGATGTAAAGAAAATTTTTGAAACTTTAAAAAAACAAAATGATAATACACATCTTTCTCATAAAACTGTTTACAGACCTTGGGGATATTATACAGTTTTAGCTGAAGGTAAAGGTTTTCTTACAAAAATGATACAAGTAAATCCTGGGCAAAAATTATCTGTACAATCACATAATCATAGAAGTGAACATTGGGTTGTTTTGGAAGGTATGGCAAAAGTTTTACTTGAAGGAAAAGAGCATATTTTAAGTCCTGGACATAGTATTGATATTGATATTAAAGAAATTCATTCACTGCAAAACCCTTATAAAGATGTATTAAAAATAATAGAAGTCCAGAAAGGGGATTTATTAATTGAAGAAGATATCATAAGATATGAAGATATGTATGGTAGAGTATAACAAATAAGAGGTGTGTATGAGAATTCAATCAATAAGTAGCTATCAAATAAAATCTAACAACTATATCAAACACAAAAAAGTGAATCAAAATTATACATATACTCAATCGCAAAACGACACAGTCTCATTCACCAGTAAACATACATTTGCAAAAGGTTTTGCAGGTGTTTTCGGCACCGCTGGTACACTTGCAGCAATTGGTGGTATGTTAATTATGACGGGTGGTTTAGGAGCTGCTGCTTTACCTTTTATCGCAGGATATGGAGCTGTTAGTGCAGGAATTGGCGCTTCTATTGGACATCAATTAGATAAAGTCGATAAAGATGATGAAGATAATAACAATAAAGATAACAAATAATTTTCATGCTAAAATTTTATAGTTATGAAAAAGTTTTATCTTAAATCTATGGGATGTAAATCTAATCAATTTGAAGGGCAAATTGTAGCTCAAAAACTTATTGATTCAGGTTTTCAACAAGTAAATAAACTTGAAGATGCAGATTATTATATTTTAAATTCTTGTTCAGTTACTCAAAAAAGTGATAATGAGGCAATGTATTTATTAAGACATGCTCATAGCATTGGACTAAAAACCGTTTTAACAGGTTGCGTTGCACAAATTGAAAAAGAAAATCTGTTAAAAGAACAATATATTGATTTTATTTACGGAAATGAAGATAAATTCAATATTGCAGTTTATTTAGAAGAAAATAATAATTTTGTCGTTAGAGATTTAATGAAAAAAACAGATTTCTGTAAAGAAATTTTAAATGATACTACTAAAACAAGGATTAGTTTAAAAATACAAGATGGATGTGATAATAGATGTTCATACTGCATAATTCCTTACGGGAGAGGCAAGTCTCGAAGTGCTGATTCTGATTTTATAATAAATGAAATTAACAGATATGCTCAACAAGGGTATAAAGAAGTTGTTTTAACAGGAATTCATATTGGACTTTGGGGTAAAGATTTTAACAAAGAATTATTAGATTTATTAATTGATATAGAGAATAAAACTAGTATCAATCGTTATCGTTTAGGATCATTAAATCCACTAGAAATAACACCTAAAATGTTAGATTTTTTAGAGACAAGTGAAAAATTCTGTCCTCATTTTCATTTGTCATTACAATCTGCGTGTAATAATACCTTAAAAAGAATGAATAGACATTATAGTGTAGAATTTTATTTGGACCAAATTGAAGACATTAAATCAAGATTTAAAAATGCATTTTTAGGGAGTGATATCATTGCAGGTTTTGTTGGAGAAACAGAAAAAGACTTTGAAACTACAGTTGAAAATTTAAAAAAATCTAAATTAAGTCAAATACATACTTTTCCTTATTCAATAAGAAAAGGAACTATTGCAGAAAAAATGGACGGACATTTAGATGAAAAAATAAAAGCACATAGAGCTGATGTTATAAAAGAGATTTCAAAAGATAAGTATAAAGATTTTTTAAATGAATGTATTGGAAGTGAACAAGAGGTTTTGATAGAAAAAAAACTCGATAAAAATGGAAAATATAAAGGTTTAACAAGAAATTATATTAATGTTATACTTGATAGCGGAGAATTTAATACATTAAAGAATGTTGTATTGACAAAAGATAATATAAAAAATAAAGCGTAGGATTTATGATTAGATATATAGCTCCAATTTTATTACTATTAATTTCTAATATATTTATGACTTTTGCTTGGTATGGTCATCTAAGATTTCGTTCTCAAGCATTAATTTTAGTAATACTTGTAAGTTGGGGAATTGCTTTTTTTGAATACTGTTTTCAAGTTCCTGCAAATCGGATAGGATATAACTGTTATAATGCTGTTCAATTAAAAACAATTCAAGAAGTTATTACTTTAATCGTTTTTTCATTTTTTTCAGTATTTTATTTAAAAGAACAGTTTAAGTGGAATTATTTAATAGGATTTATTTTTATAGTATTAGCGGTTGTATTTATATTTAAAAAATAAAAATATTTACACGTCTAATTTTTATGCTACTATAGTTAAATATTGGAGATAAAATTATGATTACTGTAAAAGATGTTGAACACGTTGCAAAGTTAGCACGTTTAGAATTATCAGAAGAAGAAAAAGAAAAATTTACAAAACAATTGGGTGATGTTTTAAAACACGTGGATGCTATGAATGAAGTTGATACTTCGAATGTTGAGCCAATGGCTCATGCTATTGATTTTGTAAATGTAATGAGAGAAGATAAAGTTTATTATGAACAAACGAAAGAAGAACTTCTGAAAAATGCTCCGGATGAAGAAGACGGATTTTTCAGAGTTCCAAAAATCAATTAAAAAAAAGGGCTTTTTAGCCCCTTTTTTTTATTAAATAAATTTTAAAAATAATCTTTTAAGGAGTTTTTATGACTAAATATATTTTTATAACAGGTGGGGTAGTTAGTTCTTTAGGGAAAGGTATAATTGGAGCATCTTTAGGAAAATTACTTAGAGCAAGAGGTTTTTCTGTTGCAATCCAAAAATTTGATCCCTATATAAATGTCGATCCAGGAACAATGAGTCCTTTTCAACATGGAGAAGTCTTTGTTACTGATGATGGTGCAGAAACAGATTTAGATTTAGGTCATTATGAAAGATTTATAGATACTAATTTTTCACAACTTAGTAGTGTTACATCCGGTAGTGTTTATCAAACAGTAATAAATAAAGAACGTAGAGGGGATTATTTAGGCGGTACTGTCCAAGTAATTCCGCATATTACAAATGAAATCAAATCAAGAATTATAAAAGCTCAAAAATCATTTAAACCCGATTTTCAAATTATTGAAATTGGAGGAACTATTGGTGATATTGAAGGGTTACCTTTTATTGAATCTGTAAGACAATTCAAAACAGAAGTTGGAATAGGAAATGCTATAAACATTCACTGTACTTTATTACCATACCTTCCAACCTCTGGGGAATTAAAAACAAAACCTTCTCAACACAGTGTAAGTCAACTTAGAAGTTATGGTCTTCAACCTGAAATTTTAGTCTGCAGAACTTCAAAACCTATTCCTAAAACAGAGAAGGACAAATTAGCTTTATTTTGTTCAGTTTCTAAAGAAGCTGTTATTGAATGTAGAGATATGAAGAGCATTTATGAAGTACCACTTGCTTTAGAAGAACAAAAATTTGCAGAAGTAGTGCTTAAATTATTACATGTAGAAGATAAAAAAGTGAATTTAGATGGTTGGAAAGATTTGGTAGAAAGAATCAATCATCCTAAAGACACTATTAAAATTGCAATTGCAGGTAAATATACCAAATTATCTGATGCTTACATTTCAGTAGTTGAATCAATAAAACATGCCGGATATTCAAACAATGTTAAAACTGAAATCAAATGGATAAATTCAGAAGAATGTATTGATAGTAATAAATGTAAAGAATTAATGTCTGATATAGATGGTGTAATTGTTCCTGGCGGATTTGGAGCAAGGGGGATAGAAGGGAAATTAAATGTTATAAAATATGCAAGAGAAAATAATCTTCCATTTTTAGGAATTTGCTTAGGAATGCAATGTGCAGTAATTGAATATGCAAGAAATGTTGCAGGACTTAAAAATGCAAATTCCACAGAATTTGATGAAAACAGTTCAACTCCTGTAATAGATTTAATGTTAGAACAAAAAAATGTTAAAGGATATGGCGGTACAATGAGATTAGGTGCATATGATTGTCACCTTAAAAAAGGTACAAAAGCCCAAGAAGTTTATGGAACAAGCAAAATTTCAGAACGTCACAGACATAGATATGAAGTAAATACTGATTTTATTGAAACTCTAAAAAAAGCAGGACTAGTTTTTTCAGGAATGTCACCTGATAATATGTTATCAGAAATTGTTGAAATCCCAAATTTAGATTGGTTTGTAGCTTGTCAATTCCATCCCGAATTTAAATCAAGACCTGAAAGACCGCATCCATTATTTAAAGGTTTAATAGATACGGTTGTTAAAAGAAAATTATCTGAGGGTTAAAAAAGCTTCTATTTTTGCTTTTATTGAATTAGAAGCATAATCATCAATATCAATATAAAGTCCGTTGTATTTGTCTGCTAAATACTTTGCAAGTTGTGATTTAGCACAAAAAGCTTGGGCATAAAATACTGTAGGAATATTTGGATCTACATACATTTCTAAGTCTAAATTTGCAGGGCAACCAGCCTCAACACAACGAGTCCAGCCATATACTCTAGTATTATCTGGGAATAATTTAAGAATTTCCAAATCATTAGGCGGAACTCCCCAAAATCCGGGGGTAGGGGTAAATGTATAAGGATTATTTTTAAACTTCTCACCAGATTTGATAAGGTTGCAAGCTGTGTCTAAAATTGTTGAGTCTATTATACCAGCAGTAATTGTTGTTATTTTGTCATAAAGAGGCATATTACTATCGCATATTATCACATCTCTTTTAGGTTCCAAATCCTCGTAAATAGACTGAATTACATTAAACCCCAAATCCATAAGAATTTTTGAAGCGAACCAACCACTATCACATTTATCTTTACCAATTGGAGCAAGGATTAAATCCGGTTTCAAATACATCGCATTATCTATGATATTTCGAATAATTTTACAATATGATTCAGGCAAAATGTTCGTTTTAGGATAATAAAAATCTATATCTAAATCAATCCATTCTGCGTTAGGATAATTTTTCTTAGTCTTTTCTATAATATCAGGGTGCGGATATCCCCAAAAACCTATTATAAACTTCTTCATAGTCTTAAGGTAGCATAAATTTTTTTCATCGTAAAGATAAAATATTAAAAAAATATTCAGAAATTTGAAAGATTAAAAAATCATATGATATACTGTAAAAAAGAAGAAAAGGAGTATAAAATATGAGCGATAATATACAAATAAAAAATGTAAATGGTGTTGATTTAGTTCAATTTCAGCCAAAAGGCGTGTGTTGTAAGATGATGAATATGCGAATAAAAGATGACATTATAGAGGATGTTGAATTTATCGGAGGCTGTAATGGTAATCTTAAAGGAATAAGCATTTTAGTAAAAGGAATGAATATTAATGATATAATTCCAAAATTAAGTGGTATTCCTTGTGGAGCAAGACCAACAAGTTGCCCTGATCAATTAACACAAGGTATTCAAGCTTATATTGAAGCTAAAAAATCTGTTGCAGTATAGTTTTAAAAGGTGAAAAATGAGAAATATAACTTTAATAAAAGGTGATGGAATTGGCCCTGAAATTACAGAATCTGTGGTAAAAATAATTGAAGCAAGTGGGGTTGAAATAAATTGGGACATTCAAACTGCAGGTGCTGATATTATAGAAAAAGAAGGAACTCCATTACCTCAAAGAGTTATAGATTCTGTAAAAGCAAATAAAATAGCTTTAAAATCACCGGTTACAACTCCTATTGGAAAAGGTTTTAGATCTGTAAATGTACAATTAAGAAAAGAATTAGATTTGTATGCTAATCTTCGACCTTGTTATAATTTACCAAATATTAAAACACGCTATGACAATGTAGATATTGTAGTTGTAAGAGAAAATACAGAAGATTTATATGCAGGAATAGAAAGACAAGTTGATGAAAATACGGCTGAAAGCATTAAAATAATAACTAAAAACGCATCTGAAAGAATCGCAAAATTTGCGTTTGATTATGCAGTAAAAAATAATAGAAAAGAAATCTGCGTAGTTACAAAAGCTAATATTTGTAAATTATCAGATGGGTTATTTTTAAATAGTGCAAGAGAAATTGCCAAAAATTATCCACAAATAAAGTTTAAAGAAATTCTTGTTGATAATTGCTGTATGCAACTTGTACAAAATCCAAATCAATTTGATATACTGCTTTTGCCAAATTTATATGGAGATATAGTATCAGATTTATGTGCTGGATTAGTTGGAGGACTTGGCATTGCTCAAGGAGCAAATATTGGTAAAGATTATGCTGTATTTGAGCCAGTACATGGTTCAGCTCCTGATATTGCTGGGCAAGATAAAGCAAATCCGACAGCAATGCTTATGTCTGCTATAGAAATGCTTAATTATATTGGAGAAAAAGATGCTGCTAAACAAATAAAAATAGCTCTTTTTGATACATTAAATGCTAATATCAAAACTGCTGATATTGGTGGTAACTCAACCTGTTCTAAATTTACAAATGAAATTATAAAAAGGTTGAAAGTACTTACTCCACAGTATTAAAATAACCTTGTAATAAAGATTTGTTTATGCTACAATCACAACTGCCGTACTCCACGGGGACTTAGCGGATCTCTTGACTCGAACGCTTAGCGAGGTGCAGAGCCTACTGTGAGGGATATTGGTAAATTGCCTATGTTTATAGGGTTGTTGATAATTTAGATAATAATGGCGTAAGATATCGAACCGTGTCAGGATGGAAACATAGCAGCACTAAGATAACCCTTGCGGGTGTTATTTTTCTAAAAAGTAGATTTTATAAACAAAATCAATTTGACATTATTTCGATAGGTAGTGGTACGGTTTTATTATAATTTTTTATTTTAAGGGAATGTAATGAAAGTATCTCAAATCAATTCTACAAATGTAAATTTTAAAGGTTTTTTAGCTATTAATAATGTTCAAAAAGTTGAAAAAAAGTCGTATAAAGAAATTTCAAAATTAGTATTAAATACTTCTGAAATATATAGAATTACTCCATTAAAAGTTGAAGATACAAGAAACATTGGTGTTGAAATAATTACAAAATTTAAAGAGACATTTAGAATTCCAACACACGATAGTAAGAATATAAAAATACTTTTTAGTTCATTTGTTTCAAAATTGAATGAAGCTGAGAAAAACGGATATGCGGAGTTTTATTAATTTTATATATTACAAAACTTTTCAATAGCTTTTACAAAACCATTATTAAAAACAGAATCAGTTATATAATCAGCTGCTTCTTTTAACTCTTCTGTAGCATTACCCATGGCAATTTTTATACCCCCGGCTTGCAATAGTGCTAAATCATTATTATGATCTCCTATCGTTAAAGTTTCTTCTTGAGAAATATTCCAATATTTTTGTAAAAATTTAACCGCACAATATTTTGAAGCCTCTTTATTTGAAAATTCTATAAAATATGGAGTTGATCTTACAATATATAATTCAGGAAAAATTTGAGGTAACTCTTTTTCCAGTTTGGTTAATCTTTCTGGCGATTTATAATCAATCGCTAACATTTTATTAACTCTGTCTTTTTTTACATCATTAAAAGATTTTTTCGTATATTTTGTATGTAAATTTTGACAATATCTTTGAACTTCATAACAATCATTTTCAGAAAATAAAATATCATCATTGTACAAATTCAAATGAATATTTTCAGCTTTTCCCCACTCTATAATTTTATTTGCTTGTTCTTCAGTTAAATATTTTTCATAAAGAGTTTTTTCACCATCTTTTACTAAACCTCCTTGATAGGAAATAACTGGAGTATCTAACCCTAAATCTTTTGCTATTAAACTTGCTGCAGCATGCATTCTTCCTGTTACTAAAACAACCTTTATACCATTTTCATCAAGTTTTCTTATGCAATTTTTTACTTCATCTGTAAAAGTTTTTTCCGGAATAATAATTGTTCCATCAATGTCTGTTGCAATAAGTTTAATCATAATAAATCCTCTTCTATCAAAATATCATGACCGATATCTTGCATTAATTCTAAATAAGAATAAAAATGTCTTGACATTGCATTCAAATATTGACTTAAAACTTCTTGATGTCCGTTTTCATTAATAACCAAATCGGTATAACTATTTTTCCCTGAAATATATCCATCTGTAGAAAGTTTTACAATGCGATTTGATTCTTCTAATATTTTCTTAGAATACTCCATATTTTCTGCAGAATATTTAAATATATTATAATCTTTCTTTAATTCATATTTTAATTGATGTTCATAAGCTTTTTTAGAAGCTTTACTTCTTTCTAAAAATATTTCAGCTTTTTGGATTTCAGGAGTAAAATTATATAAAATCGGGAGATTCATTCCTCCACCTACATATGCACCGCCTAACTTATTAGGAACATTTGGATGAACTTGCCAAGCATAACCACCACCTATAGTTATATCCGGAATTCTATTTCTCTTTGCTAACGTAACCTCATATTCTGATTGTATTATTGTTTTTTCAGAAATTTTTATCATGTAACTATATTGTAAAGCTACATTTTCTAAAAAGTCATATTCCGGTAGTTTTATATTTAAAAAAGCCCAATTCCCTAATAAAGATGCTTCTTTAGTATCATACATTACAGAATCATCTCCTGTATTTAAAATTTTATTAAGTTCAAATTGCTTAGCTAACATATTAGCTTTAGCTCTATTCACTTCAATTTTTTGTTGTGCATATTGAATATCTGCCTTCAAATTATCTATTTCATAAGCAGGATATTTAGGTTTATCTGTAGTTATTTGAACTAAATCTTTAAATAATTTTAGACGTTGTTCTTGAATATCATAAACAGATTTAGCATGTAACACATCAAAATAAGCTTGCATAATCTGTAATTTAAAATTATGTTCAGCTTGTTTTAATTCAGTTTCTTTAATGGAATAAGCTTCAATTGCAGCTTTTTTTCTTACTCCTCTTTTTAGAATTTCAATAGGTAAAGCTACGCCTGCTTGAGAAGAATTGCCTAATGCTACATTACCCATTACAATATTAGATTGAATTTCAGGATTTTGTAGGCGATTTGCTATTTTGATATCTTTTTTAGCGGCCTCTAATTCCAACTTTTTTATTTTTAAATCACAATTATGTTCAAGTCCAATTTCTATCATCTTGTCTAAATCGACATTAACGACTTGAGCAAAAGCAGATAATTGTAATATTGCTATTATGGTTAGTGTTAATAAAAATCTCTTCATACAATAAATATTTTAGCATAAAAAAAACGCCCAAGGGCGTAAAAATTTGGTTAATTAATAAGGTATTTTTTAAGGTTAATTATATAATTTTATTTATTTTTTCTTAGTAAATAAGTTTGTAAATTTATTCCATAAAGTTTGATTTTGTTGAAGAACAGGTTTTTTACCTCTTTTTAAACAATGGATGGTTGTTCCAATAATTAAAGCACCTGCAAATAATCCTTTAATAGTATTTGGTATACTTTGAAAGAAATTCATAGTTCTAATTCCAAACTCCTTAAAACCTCCACCGTAAGCATTCATGCCGGCATTAGAATGTGTTCCAATCCCTTGTAATCCAAAAGCGTTCATGCCTGCTTGAGAAAAATCCCCAATTCCATTTTGTCCATATGAATTCATACCTGCATTAGAAAATTGCCCAACTCCATAATTCATTGGGGTAAATGCATCTCCATAGATTCCATAATTTTGATACATAGCACCACTCATTGCCATATTCATATAAGGATTAGGCATTCCATTTAGAGCTGAAACATTAACTCCACCTGCTAAATCATATGGTGCATAATCTAAAATCCCTTGATTATACAAATTATTTAATGTATAAGGACTTACTGACATATCTAATACCTTTCACTAACCACACATTTATATAAAGTTTTTTTTCTTAACAAAATTGCTTTATTTGTAAAGCTTTGTTAAGATAATTTTTATGGTTATAAAACAATTTTTTAAAAATAATTGGCAATATTTTTTGTTTAATACAATAATATTATTAATATTTACGATATTTTACGGAAAATTTGGAGATATTATGGTTGACTCTTTTAGAGAAGCATATATTTCTGAACAAATTTCTAAGGGACAGATTTTATACAAAAATATTTTTTCTATTTATGCACCGTTTGCATACTTATTTAATGCTTTAATATTTAAAATATTTGATTCAAATTTGAAAGTTTTATACATTTTAGGATTACTATTTTCTCTCGGTATCATAAATACTACATATTTAATTTCTAATTTATTTTTAAAGAAAAACTACTCTCTAAGTATAATTTTAATAATAATATCAGGAGCAATTCTTTCTCCAAATGTTTTTAACTATATTTTCCCATACTCTTATGGAATTCTTTATGGACTTTTCTTTATATTATTATCAATTTACTTTTTATTAAAAAATAAAATATCACTAGCATTTATATTTTGTGCATTAGCAATATGTTCAAAATACGAATTCTTACTATTTCTTCCATTACTTATTTTTTATACAAGAAAGCAAAATATTTTAAAAAACATTTTATATTTATTTTTAACTTTTGGAGTAATATTTACACCTCTTTTTATTCAAAATGTAGGTCTTAGTAATATTTTTGCGTCATTTCAAATAATTATGAATATGACTACAACTAAAACTTTATATTGGTTTTATTCAATTATGGGACTTACTTTTAGAATAGAATTAATACCTATATACTTAATTAATTTTGTCAAATTATTGATTCCGATTTTATTTTTATACAAATTTTATAATGCTTACTCAATAATTATTATTTTTGTTTACTTTTATTTTCTTGTATCACCTGAAATTTTCCTTTATATATTTCCCCTAACATTAATATTATTTATTATAAAATTTAAAAATTTAAGTAAAAATGAACGATTTTTTATTTTTGCATCTCTTTTAATTTCATCAAAAGTCTTTTTTGCAGTAACTTTACAATCATATGGAACTTTTTTTCTTCCATTTGCTTTTATTTCAATATTCATACTATGTCCGCAAAAAATACAAAAAAGTTTATTTATAACATTTTTAGCACTTTCTATAATCTTTGGAATAAATAATATTAAACAGTTAAATCAAAAAAATTATAAAATTGTAACTAAAAAAGGGGTAATATATACTTTCCCTTATTATGGAAAATCTACAGATTTTACTATTAAATTTTTAAAGAATAAGACAAAAACTACAGATAAAGTAATCATCTACCCAGAATGTTTAAGTATAAATTATTTAACTGACCGAAAATCAGATAATAAATTCTACTCTTTAATACCTCTTTATGTAGAGACTTTTGGTGAAGATATTATAACAAAACGATTATCTTTAACTAAACCTGAGTACATAATTATAAATAACTATGATACTTCAAACTATTATTATTCTTTGTTTGGAATAGATTACGCTCAAAATATTTTAAATTTTATAAATAATAATTATAAACTCAAAACGAAAATCGGAGATAATTTTGTTTTCACTATTTTTGAAAACAAATATTAATCATCATCTTTTTCCATTGCTCGTCTTAAAAGATTTCTATCAATTTTCTTTTTATTACCATATTTTTTATGAGATTCTTCCATTAATTTTTCACTGGGTTTTCTTTTTTTAGATTTTTTAGAATATTCTTTGTTAAACTCATTTTTAGTTAATTCTTTATACCATAATCCCCACATAATAGATCTTATTGGCAAAGTATATTGAATAATAATTTGAGCAATTAAAGATTGAATTATAAATAATGAAATTTCTGATTTATCAATAAATTTTCCTCCAAATTTTGATAAGTCTAAATCGGGAAAAAGATTTATAAAAGGCATTATTAAACCAGAGAAAAATTTATTAATTCCTGATATATCAAAAATTTTACTAAAAACCTGAGGTAAAACAACATAAGTTAAACCTCCAATTAAACAGATTAATAAAAAAGTTGATGCAAAATGTCCTTTAATAATAGCTAAACTTCTTTTGACACAAGCAATTGGTGATAATTCAGGTTCATATGTGAAAATTTGAAATATTAATACAAAATACACTGCTAAAATTCCACAAATAACCCAAAATAATGGAACAAAAGCTATTAAAGAAAAAATTCCGACTAAAAACCAAAGTCCAACAAAAGCAAGAGTTCTTCTTTTTATTAATTCTGTATGAGCGTCAAAATCATAAACTTTTCCTGATTTAAGCATGTTATCAAGCATTGAATTAATCGCTCCATATGCAATTAAAAATTCCCAAAATGCTTTCAAAAAAATCATTAACCCAGGTAATGTAATTAAAATAGAAAATAATGTTAATATCAAAAAGTCATTAAAAATAGGAAATTTATCAATTAGAGTCGGAATATGTTGAGTATAAAAATAAGATATAGTAAATATTAAAACTAACCCTATGATTTGTCCTAAAACAGGAAATGACATATACTTGAAAAATTTATCAAAATTAGAAAAATATAATCCGATTGATTCTATAAAAATTCCTAAAGGTGTTTGACTTTTTTTTACCATATTTTCTCCACTTCTTTTTTATAAATAATTGTAGTATAAAGATATTATTATGAAAAACTTACGAGAATTAAAAGAAGCGGACTTTTTATCCGGAAAAATAAATCTTCATATACATTCCACCTATTCAGACGGAAAAGCTTCTTTTGAAGAAATTTTAATCCAGGCAAAAGAAAAAGGATATAAACTAATTTCAATAACAGATCATAATACAATAGAAGGTCATAAAAATTTTAAAGATGATATTTTAATTCCAGGAGTAGAATTTGATTGTTGGATAAACCATATATTTATACACATACTTGCGTATAACATTGATGTAAATAATGAAGAATTACAACAATTTATGGCAAAAACAAAAGCAGAAACTGAAGGAGATTTTATTAGATTGTTTTCGAATAGAAATATTCCAAAGCTTATAAAAGCAATTCATAACGCTGGAGGTATTGCAGTATTAGCTCATCCGGCCTGCTATTGGGCAATAAGCCTTGAGCGTTTGGTCAAAAAATTAATAAAATACGGTTTAGATGGTATTGAAGTATATTATCCTTACCCAAGATTTAGAAAAATAGTAAAATTTCATTCATCAAAAGAAGTTATGAAAATTGCAAATAAATATCCACAATTAATAAAAACCGGAGGAACCGATTTTCACGGAGAAATTTTTAATTAAATAATGAATTAGCTAAATTAGTGAAGAGTGAGTAGTAATAACTATAAGGTGCAAAAAATTGCACCCTACTTACTAATCACCAACTTACAACAACTGTAACGCTATACTCGGGTTTTGGTTGGCTGTTGATAATAAAGTCGCACTTGCCTGCTGCAATATCTGATTTCTTATATACGCACTGCTTTCTTCTGCTATATCTGCATCACTTATTGTAGAACGTGTTGATAATAAATTTTCATAAGAAATAGAAATCTGCTCTATTACACTCTCTAAACGATTTTGCACTGTACCATACTCTGTTTGTTTAGCATTTATCTGAGTCAAAATATTATCTATATACCTAAAAACATTTAAATCAGACATACTGCTATTTTTTAAACGAGCTAAGTCATCTAAAGCAAACCACGCTTCAAAACTTAGTCTACTATTCTCAGAAGAATCTATTCCTACTTGTAAATTAATTTTTTTACCGAAATTCACTCCAATAACATTTGTTATTTGAGCTGATTGAGAATTTTCTCCTACAATTCCATAATCTTTATTTACATTAATATTATAAAAACAATCTTTTACAACTGAAGCTTTACCTGCTATTATTCCAACATCACTTACACCATTTACTGTGCCATAAAAAGCTGCTTTCTCAATTGTAGAACCTGAATATCCAACAATACCGCCCACATTAAGGTCTCCAGAAATATTTCCTGTTGCATAATTATTTACCCTAAGAGTTTGGTTTACTAATCCGGCAATCCCACCAACATTCTCAACTCCTATAACATCGCATGTCGTATAACAATAAGAAGCGGTGTCATAATTCAAATAACCAACCAAACCGCCAACAGTTCTTTCACCTTTTACAAACCCTCCCTCAACATAGCAATTCTCTGTACCCCTATAATATCCTTGTGCTCTCAATGCTCCAACAAGATTTCGGCCTACTACTTCTGGTTTTATTAATCCTAAATTCATAACTTTTATAGCTTCTTGAGTTCCAATTAAAGCTTGAGTATCACTGTTTGGTCTATTTATATATAACCCCGAAATTATATATCCATTCCCGTCTAAAATACTATTTCTTGCTCCATTTATCGGTTTCCAGCCTCCTTCTTCATTAGAATCAAGGTTTGATTTACAATAATTACTTATATCAATATCGTTTGCTAAAACAAACTCACAACTACCTGTTATTTTACCTGCATTTGCCATTTGAGCTAATTTCACCAACTCCGCTTCTGTTGATATTGAATATGTTCCTCCTGTTAATTCAATATTAGGATCTACATCAGATAACTTGTCCATTGTACTAGTATCTTTAACAGCTATATCTTTCAAAAATCCTTGAGCATTTGGTACTAATTGACTACCGTCAGCAAAAGTCGGAACAGTATTATTAAAATCGTTAAACAATTTTATACCATTATATGAAGCGGTTTCCTTTATTCTATATAATTCTGTTATGATAGACTGAGCCTCTAAATCAATAGCATTCATAGAATTTGCACCATACGTGCCATTATGTGCTTGTTCTGCTAAACTTCTTAAACGAGATGTTAAATTTGACATCATAGACAATGAGCTTGATGCAGTCAATACCATTTCTAATCCTAAGCTTGCATTCTCTTCTGCGACACTATAGGCATTTATTTTTGTAAATAAATTTGTTTTTATAGAATACCCCGCAGCGTTGTCTTTTGCATGATTTATTTTAAAACCAGTACTCATACGCTCTATCGCTTGATTTAATGATGAGGTTGAACTTTTTAATGAAGACTGTGCTATAAAACTTGAAAGATTTGTATTAATTGTTAATGACACAAAAACACCTCACTTTCTTTTTCCAAAAAGTGAGATTTTTGAATAGAAA